>OZ242373.1:0-1687333 GCA_965209065.1 Alphaproteobacteria bacterium | reverse complement strand
CATTTAATGTATCCCTCCTGCTTATAGTATAATAGGGTATTATGAAAAAGCAAGATAGCAAAATTGTTTATTCCCCGTTAGATATTGTTCGGAGAAGATGAGCGGTGAATAGGAGCATCAAACATTATGAATTTATTCAATGACAGAAAACTCGCAAGAAGACTTAAAGCAGGAGAAGTATCCACAAAGGAGCGTTTTTATTACTTATTTATGCTGTTGCTCATCAGCCAGCTCTTGGCAACATCTTTTATCGTTTCAATAACATATAATACATCAATTTATAACTGGTGGGATATCGCAACAGATATTACTTATTTAGGCTTTGCATTCTTTGGTCTAATTCTCATTTATAATACCAATAGGCAAGGTGATAACAAAAACCTTATTGAACGCTTTATTTGTATCAGTGTGCCTATAACTATTCAGCTCACTTTCTGCTTCCTATTGATTTATTTAATGGTTCGTTTTTCTACTTTTGTTGCTCTCTATATTTTTTCCGAAGACATTTATTTCTTTATACTTAATATTCTTTTTAACAGCTATTTTTACTTTCGCCTTAATCACTCTATTAAAATTGCTTCGCATTGACTTTCTTATTCGGCGGCGGATTTGGTGGAGCAGAAAACGCCTACTTTGTAGGGGCGCTTGAGTAGATTGGCGTTGCCGATGGTTTTAAGTTTTGAATGAGACGCCATTTTTATTTTTCAAGCTTTGAAATTCTTTTTTAGTTTCCTTTTCCGCATCTCTTTTGGAATTTTCTATTTTAAGTTCTTCAAATGCTTCAGGATTTCTCTCACAATGATAATAGTAATGCTTCATTTTTTCTTCTTTTTCCAATTTTTCTTTCTCGGTTGCTGAATGCTTTTTATATCCGAAAACAAGTAAGCCATTTTTTGTTATTTTCCACAAAGCATAAATAGTAGTGGCGACCGCAAGCCAATAGGGACCTAAAAATTGAATGACAACCCATGCTGTGGGGATAAAAACAACCCATAAAAATATAACAATTTTTAATGAAGAATTTTCTTTCTGTCTTTGTTTTACACAAGCATCAGCGCTCATTTTCACCTCCTCTGGAGTTCTATAGGAAACATCGTGATAAATTTCTAGCCAGTCCCTTTTGTTGGGGTGTTTTTCCAAAAAGCGATTTTGGTCGGCGCTGTCCCAAGACTGAATTATTTGATTTGTATCAGGGTTAATCCATGCAAATAAGGAGGTGGTGTCGTTGTTTAACAACAATGGGTTTTCTTTTTTATCATACGCAAAAATCATCATCGGGACGGGATAGCGTTTGAGCCATATTTCTAGCTCCTTTCTCGTCAAGGCAAGCCTTTCGTTTTGGCTCAAATCCACCATAAACACAAGGGACAGCGTTGCGAAACTTTGACTTATTACGGGGGGCAGGTATTCAACAAAGTAACCCTCGCGCCACTCTTTTACAGAATCAAAAAATATATTTTCATTGATGGATTCATGCATACCCATTTCATTAATCTTTGTGCTTTCTCCTGTTTGTTTATATTTTACTGATACGATGTTAGGCATAGTAATTATTTCCAAATTCCATATTTTTGCCAATCTGTTGGAAAACCCATAATGCTAGGTTTTGCTAAAGGCGTATTTTTAATTAAATCTATTAAATTTTTGCGCCATTTTGATTGAGAACTTATTATATCCATAAAGTAAGACAACATAACTAAAGCATTATATATTTTTTGAGGGCTTTTACTTTCTTCGTAGTTTAGCGCTTCCTTGAGTTTTGGCGGAACATTTTTTGGTATTTTCATTCTTATGTCAAAACGTCTATCCCATAGGCGGCTGTGATGCGCACAAATATTTCTAATAGGAGTCAAATAATGTATAGAAGACGTTAAAAGAACCTCATCTATTTTATAAGGATAAGCAATTTTTTGTCTGTCTTGTCTAGATTTCAAATTTTTTATCCACTTCGAAAGCTGCCCGAATGAAATTATCTCAGACACCATCCATATGGGAATATCAGATGGGTTTGTATATTTATTTTTATAATGTAATATGAATTTTTCCTTTGAACGTTTGATGTCCTCTTTTAATTCTTCGTATAATTTTGGATGTCGGTTTTTCTTAAAAATATCCTGCTCAAGATAGCCATGAGAATTATATTTATTGGCTATGCAGTATACCCAAGAAGAGCGTAAAGAAACTTCAACTCTCTCAATGGCATCAAGAATTAAAAGGCGTAAATTCCTATCAAACGAATAAAGTTCGAGTACTTGTTCAAAGTTCGTTTTATCTCTAAACTTTTTAGGCTGATCAGTAAAATGCTCCCAATAGGGTCTAAGATGATAATAGCCGATATGCTTTAAGTAATGGGCAGCCCTGCTATTATCATCAATTACCAACCCGCGCTGCTGTAGCACATAAATTTGCTGCTCAATAGAAGTAGCGGGTTTTTCAAATTTCATAAAACCATTCCCATAAAAATGACCCGCCGGGGTGCGCATTGTAAAGAGGCGTGGCGGGTACTATTAAGCATAAGATAGGGTGTTTTTTAGCAGTTGTCAAGTTTTAATTTTTTAAGTTATTGACAAATAATCGTTTTTTTATAAAACCAAAAAGAATAGTAGAGCATATTATTCGAATCTATTTCTCATCTTTCTCGTCTTTTTTTGCGCGGTCGTTTTTTGGTTTCGGGCTCTAGGGCGAGACGGTTGCTTGCGGTCATCTCCTCGTAGATATTCTAGCCTGCCTGTGTCCGACGTAAAGGGCTTTGAGCGGTAGCTTGACCCCTCCAAAAATGCTTGCTAGACTATTTTTTAAGACTAAAAGTCAAAGGAGGCAAGCAAT
This sequence comes from Alphaproteobacteria bacterium, assembly GCA_965209065.1. GTDB lineage: Bacteria > Pseudomonadota > Alphaproteobacteria > JAPOUT01 > CBDBUR01. The sequence continues at coordinate 1,684,507 of OZ242373.1, read as the reverse complement.
GCGTTCACCCGATGATATAACGGTTAGGCATATTCCGTTTGAGTTCAGCGATGACATCAAGCCGCGCTGGAACCCGAGCAAGCCCGAGTGGAGTCATATGGCTAATGGCGCTTCCTTGACCATGCCCTATCTCGAACCCTTTTTAATCAAGAGCATTCAGGAAGCCTTACCTAAAATCTCTGACCCCGCCGTGCGCGCCGAGGCGATGGCTTTTTGCGCGCAAGAGGCGCAGCACTATAAAACGCACCGCCGCTATAACGACCTGCTGAAAAAGAACGGCTACCCCGAACTCGCTCTGCTAGAAGAAGAAATGGAGCGGCAATTCAACCACATGAACAAAAACTGGAGCTTACAAAAGAAGCTCGCCTATACGGCGGGATTTGAGACGATGACTCTCGCGGTAACCCGCTGGCTGATTGGTCAGCGCCGTAGTCTTTTTGGCGGCTCCGATAGTCGGGTAGCTTCATTTATCTTGTGGCACATGGTGGAAGAAACCGAGCATAAGAATGTCGCCTATCGCGTTTATCAAGCGACGACGCCTAATTGGTTTCGGCGCGCGTTTGGCGTTCTACACGGCGGCTTGCATGTCGCGCTCTTATCGCGCAGAGGTTATATGATAATGTTGAAAAAGGATAAGCGCTGGTCTCGTCCCTTGTCTCGCTTGCGGGTTTGGTGGCTTGTGTTGCGCTTTCTATCGCACAGCGTGCCGACTAGCTTGCGTGGGCTTTTGCCTTGGCACAACCCATCGCGCGAAAAGGACTCGAAGTGGGTTAAAAATTGGATTGAGGGCTATCAAAAAGGGCTCAAGGAAGGTCAAAAGAATAGCATCGACTTTATCCCTTTGATTGATACCAGCCACCCGGAAATTCCAACGCCTTTTGAAACATACAAAGGACAAGCCGCATGAGTAAAATCTTAGCTGCCTCGCCTCAAACCTATCGCCGCTGGCTTATCGGTCATGGTGCTTTAGCTCTCTTGGTCGGGTGTATTTTAGGCTTTGGCTTTTTGTTCTTCTTAGTCGGAGAGATTAAACTCTGGCCTATACCGGGAAAGATAGAGTTAAAGATGCCCGGCACTTATGATGCGTGGCGCATGGCTCATTTAGAGGGCATCATAAATGGGCTTGCGCTATGGATAGTCGCGGTGCTGCTGCCGCTCGTGCCGACGACAGAGAAAATGCATAAAAGGCTTGCGCTTGCTTTTATCATCACGGCTTGGTCTTTTATTATAGGCGCTACGTTTGACCCTTTCTTTGCGGACAGCCGCGGGCTGGCTTTTGGTGGTCCCATCACGAATCTTTTGGCTTTCTTTTCTTTTTATCCGGGAGTGCTCGCGGTAATTTGGGCGAGCGGCTATATTACCTACGCTTGCCTATTCCAAAAAAACAACACCGCAGAATAGCGCCGCGGCGGCGCTAGTTTTTAGAGCGCGCCCTTGCTATATTCGCATATGGTGTTATAGGGATAGTGAAGCCCTACTGCTTTAGCAGGTCCTATGGCAAACTCTTCTATATCGCTTTTGATTATTTTGGACACCATTGAGAATAATCAGCTAATTCTTTAGCATGCTGTGTCTGAATATCCTTGGCTTCGCCTTCGCCTAAATCAAGTAATTCAATATCAGCGTGATAAGGGTTGGAAGTAGTGGGGGTAGCTTTCACTCGGCGCACATTATCTTTATTTGCGTCCTTAACTAGCAAAACAGCCCAACCAAAAAAGGGGCGAGTTGATAGGCTCCCAATTCTAACCATTTCATCTTTAGAACTATGACTAAGACGATCTACTGAAATTTCCTTACAACCTGATTTCCCTAAAAAAATACGATGCGGAATAGTCCCTTGCTGGGCTTTTTTCACGTGCTGTTTAGAAAACACGCCCCTTCCAAGCTTTTCTGTCTCAGCTAGAGAAGGTAAAGGAGCAGATGACACTAATCTTGCCTAAGTTCCCTGAGTGCTTCGTAAATAAAACCTTTTGGGAAGTGATCAGCGATATCATAGCGCGCGCGGCGATTATTTCCATCCATAGACACAAAACACACAACCCCGCCATCATCTTCAAAAATTATCAATATACCTCTCCCATGCTTAACGGTTACTTCTATTGCAAGATTTTTTCCTTCTAACGGATAAATAATATAACGCACTGGCAAAATTCTGTAGATTGTTTTTAACATTTCTTCGGTTCGCGCTTTAACTTTTATAGAGGGAGGTTCAAATCCTTCTTCAGCCGCATATTCTTCAATCTCGTCAAAATCTTTGAGAATTTCATTTAGCAACTCATCATCATCGGATTGTTTATATAACTTTTCTATAGTCTGTATAGCAATATATTGCCTGCCCTCACTAAAAGAAGGCGGCTTATAATATGGAGTTTTTTCTTCAATATTATAATAAAGCAAATCAGAGGCTAAATTGTTCATTATGCTTGGAGTCCCTTTACAATGTTTTTTTCAATGATATCTTTATACACATCAACATCTTGTTCATAATTTTCTATTATATCCTTTACGCGATTATAAGAATCTTTTTTACTAACTTTGTAATGAATTTCCGCGGACAAGTCAAACTTGCCTCCTTGAGCAGCTTTGTTCTGAATGAATTTAATATTCAACTTCATAAGTTTGCCCTTCATATCATATGAAAATTCAATTTCTACATTAGGATTAGCTGTTCCGTGCTTCATCCACCCCCCTAGTTTTTTAGAAATAAATTTCTTGAAATCCTTTTTGCTATCAATTTGACTGCTTAAATGAATATCAATTCTAGTATATTCTCCCTTTGGCAAGCATTTAAGCGCAATATCTTTTATTTTTACTTCACTAGAATCATCAAAATTTTCTTCAAATATCAATCTAGAGGGATGAGATATAATCCTAATACCTTGCCCAAATTTTAAATCAAACATGTTTGGTATCATCATTGATTTTTTTGGCTGGAGGATGAGGTCGTGCGGAATAGCGCCCTTTTGCTGCAAAGAAAGCGGGTTAAAGTCAATAGGTTTATTGTCATTTTTCCCCTCCGTAACAACAAACGCCAGTTTTTTCAAGCCCAAATCCATAGCCTTACATTTATACGATGTTTTCCCCATAAAGTCAAACTCCTTAAATATAATATAATGCGTTCCCAATAGGAGTGGATAAGGGTTAGGAAAGGGTTAATTTTACGTGATACGGAGTTTATTAGAGATGAGGCGGGTGAGGGAGCAAGGTGGCGCGCCGCGGTAGCGGAATGAGGGAAAAGTGATGTTTATAGGGCATAAATAGCGCTAAAAAGCTATGAAATCGCGCGTTCTCTTGTGTGGGGCGAGGGAGCAGGGTGCCGCGAAGCTCCGCTAGAGTGCTTGCCGACCGCCTCCCACTTCATCAAGCCCAGCTACAAATAAAATAAAAACTTTAAGGAAAAATATCTAGCGGGCAGCTCTCGCGGCGGTAGGTAGGGTCTTTACGCATCGCAAAAAAAGCTCCAGCTAAATTTGTGCTAACATATTTTCCGCTATACCCCTTTGAGTCATCACCGTAAGTCAGCCATAGCGGTGCTTGGATGGGCTGCCCAGCTTCTTTGATAAGTTTTTCATAAAGCTTTCGATTTTCCTTTGCAAAAACTAAACCAACATCATTGCGATAAGCAAATTTTTGATAGTAATATCCCGATTTTGTATTTTTTAATCCGAATTTATGCCGAGATGGCTGCCTAACCAACGGGTCTACATTTCCATAAACCGTGCTTTTGGTAAAATGGAAGGTTCTATTGCCGCTAATTAAAATAGTGCCGTCGGGCAATTTCAATGCTACGTGAGTCCACATTCGTCCATTGATTGGAGTAATGATTTCCTTTGTGTCAATATAGGAGTGCCATCCAATTAATAGACCGTTAGGAAGCTTAACACAAACACGAGCATCTTGATAAGCAACAGGTATAAGTAAAATGTGAAGAACAACGACTAAGAAAAAAGGCAAAATCAAAGTATAGGCGGCACTCTTATAAAAATAGCGGCGGACCTTTGGCAACTCAATAAAAATTGATCGCTGATAATAAAGAGCAATTTTACGTCCAATTAAAAAAATAATGAAAAGAGCAAATATACCAATTAAAATAATTGGAACAACAAAAACATAAACAAAAAATAGCTTTATTACAAACGATAATAACATCTGTTTACCTTAAAATTTGCTAACTGAAGGATCAACATAAATTTCTCCATAAAAAGTTCCAACCTTTCTCGCTTTCACTCGCGCACTGAAATCTCTCAAGGAAAAATATCGAGCGGGCAGGTCTCGCGTTTATAAGTCTTGTCGCCAGCTAAACCATAATAGGTTGTAGCAGCATATTTATTGACATAGCGTTGCCAAAATGGGCGTTGATAATCACGCTCCTTTGGCTCTGGCACTTTTATCAACGCCCCTGCTTCCCTTTTCAATTTTGCATAAAGCGTTGGATTATCCTCCTCACGGACAAAACCAACATCAGAGCGATAGGCAAAATAATGCTTTGTGCGATCTACATAATCATAATAAGACTTTGCAGTCGCGCCGTAAATTGTTGTTTTAGAAAAATGCAATTCTGTAATATTATCTCGCGTCAATATAGCGCCGCCGGGCAACTTTAGCGAAAGAAAAATTTTAGACGGGTTTGGTTCAAATAGATAAAACACCTTGTCTTTCACAAGAAAAGAGGTGCGCCCTAATAAAACTCCATTAGGAAATTCAGCGCAAAGCTTATAATGTCGGTAGAGTTGAGATACTCCCGTAGAGTAATAAAAGCCCCAAGCGGCAAAAGGTATGGTGGCAATATATATGGCGCTTAGATAAAAAACCATTCTCATCTTAGAGAAATAAACATTCCAATGAGGTTTATAACGAGCAATTAATTTAAGCGTAGAATACAAAAGCACAAAAAAGATGATCCAAGCAACTAGTATCCACAAACCCCATTCGTAAAACAAGTAAAGTCTATATAGTGCTATGCCCATTTTGTTTCCTCTTAAAAATCATCTAAATAGTATTATTCAAAATTTTAAAAAATATCAAGTAAATATTATCAAACGTCGTCTGATTTAAAATTGCTACGGGAACGAATTATATTAACTTCTCCTTCAAAACGTCCGCTCCATTTATCGGTAATTTCATAAACCTTTGCGTCTGAAAGTTCAATAGCTCCAAAAATATCATCTGGTAATAAATTAAAATAATCAACAGCATCTTCAAAACTATCGCTAAATTCGAAATCTATGTCTCCTGATAAATACAACACACCTTTATCTTCACGAGAATCACCCGAATAAACTCCTGCAACCACTCCTCCGCCCAAATTTTTTCGAACAGCACCAAAATCATAACTATTATTGAAGCTATTTTGAAAAGATCCTCCAATACTTCTACGTGCTATTTCAGCAATCTGCCCTTTAAGTCTTTCTGCGGTGCCTAAACTATTCATGTAATGGTCAACAACTGCTCCCAGAAGACCTATTTCACGTAAAATGAGAGGGTTGCCTTTTCCGCGGCGATAATGATTGAATAAATCCTCATCTGACCATGAGGAACCCGAATCTGAGACACCACTTAGCGTGATATTCATATATTCAGAAACATTCGGAGTATAATCTTCCGCCACGCAGCGACAGCCAAAATCTTCGCCGGGGTGACCTGTGGGTGGAGGACTATCCCAAGCGAATATCTTGCCGTCATTTGCGGCATGGCTTGCGCGAACCTTGTCGTCTCCCTGCGTGCGCCAAATATAATGGCTTGTCCGACGCTCTTGTTCTCGTTTGAAAAAGAGCTCGATTGGTGTGCCTTTGCGCAGATAGTTCTCAAAAGCCTTGCGATAAAACGGGTGGCTTGTATGCATAACATTATCTCCAGTCTATTTACTAAATATAATCACGCTTTGACCCCCGTGAATAAGCCCCATGAATAAGTAAGCAAACCCATCCGTTGGTAAAAAGCCCCAATGTTTTCTTGCTTTCACTCGCGCTGAAATCTCTTAGGGAAAAATATCGAGCGGGCAGGTCTCGCGGCGGTAGATGGGGTCTTCACGCCACACGGAAATAAAGGGCTTTAGCTACAAGGCAGTTAAACCCTACAGCTAAAGCCTTACATTTATTTTTCTTTAAGCACCACTTCTATCGAACTACATGCATTATGACATCTGTTTTCACAATCATGCCAACACTTTTGGTGTTCGCTTCTTACCATCGATTCACCAAATTCTTTCTCATAAAGATTTTTAGTTTTCTCAAAAGCAGACTTTAAGTTTTTTTCGTCTTCTTCGCCCCGCATACCAAAATAAGGGAAATGGTGAAAGTAGCCGCCAAAAATTGAATCGCTGTCTTTGACATATGCACGCGTATCCAATATGTGATAATGCCACATCTCATCTATTACATTATTTGGAACAATAGAGTAAGCTGGAGCTGGATATTTACGACAAAGAGTTAAATAACGCTTATATTCAATTTCGGCAACATTCCCCTGCTCTTCTGTCCATCCTTTTCCTTCTTCTGGCTCGGCGAGTTTCATTTTAACCATCTCAAGATTAATTGAAGCTATATCTGGATCAATTTTTTTGTTGACCAAGAACGCTATACGATCTTCATCAATTTGTTTGTGATAAATGCTAGTCATAAGACCTCCTTTTATTTTATTTTAGTTGTTATCCAATAACGTCTTAAATGACGATTCTTAGACCCTGTGATTGCATGACGACCATGCAAAATTCTTTTATTATCAATAATGAGCACATCATTTTTACGTAGTTTTACAGGACGAAGTTTTTTTAAGCTCATCTGGTGAAATTTTTCTAACGCATTTTTCTTTAGGGGACACAACCTTTCATCGCGTAACCAATATGTATAATAAAAAAGTTCTTTACCCCACGCTCCCGAAATCATTGGGTATTTATTTGGATCATTTGGGAAAATTTTGTGTTCATAAAAATAAATTTCACGCAAAGCTCTTTTATTACTCATATCTAGATTTGAATAAATTTCTTTAGCATCTACTAACAAGGTTTCTCCCCCTTGATTTGTTTGTTCAATACAATGCCAGAAAATTAAATCAGCTTTGTGATGATCTGTATGTGGTGATAAAGGCTTTGCCGATGTTACCAACGCTTCGCTATTCAACTTAATCTTAACCTCTGTTGTTTTAATCACTTCGCCTAATCCAGCAACAAGCTCGACAACAGATGCTCTACAATTTTTCAAAAGCGTGTATCCTTGCTTTTTAATATCGCATAGAATGTTTTCGCATTGAATTGCTTTGTCGCGTTTGGTATAATTGATTTCCATCATAATTATCCCCTATTATAATTATTTTTTTTAAGGAAGTAAAATCAATCTAATCTGTTGTCGTAATGCGGGTGCGGCGGGAGAGCTGGCTCCAAAGCATCATCTTCAAACTAACTAATTGCCTGTGAATTTTGGCGGACGCTTCTCTAAAAAAGCAACCACAGCTTCTTTATTGTCAGATGAACCCGACAACAAAGCATATTGCTCGCGGTCCATAAAAGAGGTCGCATAATCTAACGCATGCGCGCTCGCATTTATCGCCTGCTTGGAAACACGCACAGCCACCGGCGGCAAGGCAACAACTTTTGCCGCAAGCGACCGCGCTTCTGCCATCGCCGTGCCGGGCGCAACACATTTATCAATCAAGCCCCATCTCTCTGCCTCTTCGCCGAAAACGGATTCTCCCAGAATAACCAGCTGCTTCGCGCGCGACGGACCAATAAGAGCCGTGATGCGCGGGTTCGATTGCCAACTCATATTCATACCAAGCGGTATTTCAGGCAAGCGCATATAGGCATTGGACGACATCACGCGCCAATCGCACGCCACGCTCAGCGCCACGCCGCCGCCGATACAAAATCCTTCGATTGCCGCGATGGTCACTTGCTCCAACGCCGCCCAAGCCGCGCACATATCCGGACCCAGCAAGAGCGCTTGCCGCCGTTCGATTTGGCTGAGCTTATGTGTGGTCAGCGCCCTATCCTTAAGGTCGGCGCCCGCGCTAAACACGGGGTCGCCCGAGAGAATAACCGCATGAATTTTTGTATCGGATTTAAGTTTATGAGCAATGGTCGTCAAGCCTTGCATTATTTCCGCTGACAGAGCATTTCTGCCGTCCTCGCGTTGAAGACGAACTGTCGCCACCGCGCCTTTGCGCGTAACTTTGAGCATTTTGCTGAATTCTTTTGCCATAATTTTAATAACTCTTGCGGTTAGCTACCCCATTATAGAATGATTTTCCCTATTCATTCATAATGATAAATATATCACGGCTCAAGGAAAAATGCCTAAAGGGTAGTTCTCACGGCGAATAGAGGCGTTTTACTTTATACTTATCCACAGGAAAACCTTAAAAGTACTTGAAAAATTAGCGAACAGCCCCCATTTAGAATACTCACACACTTATCAATTAGGTAATAGGAATAAAAATGAAATTAAACGTCAAAATGGAAAATTGCTATGGAATTGATTCGCTAGAGCATTGCTTCAATTTTACTCAACAAAGCAGCAAAAGCAAACCAGAAGATATAAGAAGAACATTTATAATCTATGCTCGAAATGGTGAAATGAAAACCTCTTTTGCAGACACATTCCAAATGCATAGTGAAGGTGAAGAAGTTGAAGATCGCATTTTCCCAGAAAGACGGAGTAAAAAAGAAATCTCTCGAGAAAGACAGGGTGAAAAAATCTCTCTAGAGGCTAATAAAATATTTGTAATAAAATCCTATGACGGCAAATATACCTCCGATAAAATATCTACCCTATTAGTAAAGCCAAAATTAGAAGCCCAGTATAGAAAAACTCGTAATGCCCTCCAATTAAAAGAAGGAGAACTTTTTACAGCCTTAAGTAAATGCTCTAAAATAAAAACAGAAGACGTTAAAAACACTTTATCGCAAGATCTTAAAAATACAAATCATCTGTATAAAAATTTAGAGAACATCAAACTAGAAATAGAAAGAGGGGGTGAAAGCGAATCTCTTGCAACAATAAAATACAGCGAAATCTTTAACCCTAAGGCAATAGACGCAATCCAAAATGATGAAGAAATGAAAAAATATTTAGATGATTATGCAAAAGCATATGAAGAATTAATCGAAAAATCAAAATTTTTCCAAACAAATTTTAACCCCTACAATGCAGAAGAAATTAAAAAAAATCTTAAAAAACACAATTGGTTCGAAGCCAAAAACAAAATCCTAACAAGTGATGACACAAAAATAGAAAAGGACGAAGACCTTAACAGCTACATAAAAGAGCAAAAAGATCAGTTTTTCATTGAGTTAAGGGAAAAATGCGATGTTGCCGCGCTCGAAAGGAGATTAAATAAAAATCAAGACCTTAGAAATTTTACAGATCATATAACTAAATTTCCTCATATTATAAATGAATTTCTACGCGAGCCAGATAGCCTAAAGCGTAAAATATGGGTTGCCTATCTCGCAAAAGAAAAAGATAAACTCGACTCCTTAATGGATGAATATGAAAAATGCAAATCTGAGATGGACAAAATTCGAGAAACAGCTAAAAATCAAGAAACAGCATGGGAAGGCGTTATCAAAATTTTTAACGAGCGCTTTGATGTTCCCTTTAGCATCAAAATAGGTAATCTAGAAGACACTAAATTAAATATCTCAACTCCTGAAATTCAATTTCTTTTTAAAGATAACCAATCAAAAAATCATAGGGAGGTAACAAGAACAAAATTAGCAAATGAAGTTCTTAGCGCTGGAGAAAAGAGAGCCCTTTATATCTTAAATATAATATTTGAAATTGAAGCCCGTAGAAGACAAGAGCAGGAAACTTTATTTGTTATAGACGACATCGCTGATTCATTCGATTATAAAAATAAATATGCTATTATTGAATATTTAAAAGATATAACAAAAGTAGATTATTTCTACCAAATTATTTTAACACATAATTTTGATTTCTACAGAACTGTAAGTAGCAGATTCAAACTTAAAAAAGACTTTAGGCTACATACATACAAAAAAAATGGAAAGCTAAAGCTAGAAAAAGAAAAATATGGGGAAAACCCTTTTAACGATTGGAAAAATCGCCTCCACGAAAGAAAAATACTCATAGCATCTATACCCTTTGTTAGAAATTTAGCTGACTATTGCAACCTCAAAGACAAGAAAGAAAAATTAACCTCCCTTTTACATATAAAAGAAGGCAATGCAACAACAATAGATAGTTTAAAAAACATAATTGAAGAGGTGTTAAAACTCGAAAAAATAAGTAGTGAGTTATGCGATAAGCCTGTAATAGATTCAATATATGAAGAAGCAGAAAAAATTTCTGAAGAAAACTCTTCACCACACTCATTAGAAGACAAAATTGTTTTGTCTATTGCTATTAGACTCAAAGCAGAGCAATTTATAATAAATAAGCTCGGAGAAAATGTTTTGAAAGATATTAATGATTACCAAACCAATAGGCTAATAACAAAATACAAAGAGAAGTTCGGCTACGATTCAACTGAAGCCGTAAAGTTGCTTAATCAGGTAGACTTGATGACTCCTGAAAACATACATATAAATTCTTTTATGTATGAACCTATCCTAGATATGTCGCACGAACATCTAATAAAGTTATACAATGATATAAAAAATTTATCATAAACCTAACCCTAATTCACGCTTGGAAGTCTATGCCGGCAAGATGAACTCTGTTTTCTACAATCGGCAACCCTTGAGCTTCGGCGCGCTGATAAAAAGCCGCGCGCGCTTCATCGCTAGAATGAAACTTGATAGCACTCGGACCATCGGGGCGACTCCCTTGCGAAGACACAAAACGCATCGCCGCTCCCGCAAGCGAAATTTCAATCGCCCCATCAGCCGCTCTTGTTGAAGGCAGGTCAAGCAAACGCGACCAGCGCGCCGCAAGCTCGGCGGGGTCATGCGCGCTCATCTCTACTGCGGCAAAAGCGCCCAAACCATTTTCAGGAGCAGGCTTGTCTTGCCAGTCATCGCCGCCCCAAACCCAGCGCGACCGAGCCCGGCGCCAGTCCTCCTCTCCCATACTATCAATAGATAAAATCGCGCCGCCAACATCTCGTGGATGAAAGTGCGTTGCGATAACGTCCTCGTAGCCGCGCGCGCCATTGACCGCCCACACCGAGCGCACCCCTTGTCCTGTAATCGCTTCGCGCACCGCTTGCCCATCGGCGCATTGCAGCAAAATCATATAGCCGCCGTCTCCTTGTCGCTGTAGAAAACGCGCGCCCGCACTTTCAGAACGAAAGGGGCTAACAACTTCCAAAAAATCGCCACCAAATTCGAATAGGGCATTTTTCAACCCAAAATGCGCGACTTCCGGGTCGCGAAAGCAAACCGCCGCGCCCAAAAGACCGCTGAGCTTCTCTAATGTTGGCTCTAACTCAGACGCAATCAAGCAAATCTGACGTAGTCGCATAAGATTTTCCATAAACCTACCTCCTGCCATATAGTATATTGAAAATATAGCCTTTTGCCAAAAGTTTTACTTGCCATCGGCTGGCTGCCCTTTAAGCCGCCATCTAGAAGCTACAATCAACTTACACAAAATGGCTCAACAACAGGAAGAGACATAATGGCATACCAATATCCAGACAACTTTCAGCGGAAAGATGCTGTCAGCAATGCTCATGTTGGGAAGGCTTTTGAACAAACAATTAAAAAATTTTTTGAGAATCAAGAAAATATCAAGCTCATAAATAATTATGAACTGCAAATTGGCGTTGGAAACAAAAAGAAACCTCATAAATTTGATTTTGGCGCTTGTAAAAACAAAATTATTATTGAATGTAAATCTCACACATGGAGGGGTAAAGGTGACATCCCAAGTTCTAAAATAACTATTTGGAATGAAGCCATGTATTATTTTCATCTTGCCCCAAATGACTACAGAAAAATATTTTTTTGCTTAAAAGATTATTCAAAAAAGAAAGGTATTACATTGGCAAAATATTACATTAAAACGCGTTCTCATCTAATACCACTACGCGTTGAAGTTTGGGAATACTGCGAGGAAACTAAAACCGCCCATAAACTTTACCCTCACACCAAATAGGTTTTATCTCGGGGCAAATTAAAATTACTGCTTTTTGTGAAAGGTATCTGGGAGATTGATTGCCACTTGTTTTAAGCCAATTTTGAATAGAGTGTATAGGATTAGAAGTATAATCAATCGCTCTCATAAGAATATCTACTTTTCTTTCCCCGAATTCTTTGCTGCAATATTCATCTATTAATCTAGATCTACTAAACCGAAATCTAATATCATTTTTCTTATAAAAGCACCATATATCAAAATCCTTTACGCCTTTATATTTCTTTCCACCCTTAATATTAGGCTTGCCAAGATAATGCATTGCTGCGCCCTGACACAAAGCAACAGCAAAAGGTTTTCTAATATCATATCCCTCACGCTGTTCAGGGGTATGATGTTCCCTTTGTGCTTTTAGCCTACATATAACTAACTTGTATAAATCACAGAGATTTTCTTTCGTGATTTCTTTATCAATCCTCTTGTTCATAAATAGCCCCCCTTGTTGTTTGTCTGCATTTCATTATACCTGCGCGAAATTATAATATTAGTTATGGGTAGATATATCTACTATTATTATAATTTGCCCTATTTACTTGTGATGCTGTAGTTGCTATAGTTCCCTATGTATTCCATTAACAAAAAACTTTTTATTTTCGCCTTTATGATTTTCTCTATTTTTAGCACAAGCACACCCGCTCATTCTAGCGAGACCTATCACCCCGCTTATGCTAGGTTGCTCGCAAAATATGTCGTGGCGGGAGAGAAAGAAGGAATAAAAACTTCCCTCATCGATTATGACCGCTGGGCGAAAGATAAAAATCACCCCAAAGCTCTGCGCGCACTTCAACAGGTGAATCCTCAAAAGCTAACCGGAAAAGAAAAATTGGCTTTTTGGATAAACGCCTATAACCTGCTGACCCTTGACCTCATCATCAAAACAAAAGAGCGCGAAAGCATTCGCAATCAAGGCGAGCTCTTTCGTAGTGTTTGGAAAGTGCATCACTGGCAAATCAATGGTGTCGATTACACGCTTCATCAAATAGAGCATGATATTTTGCGCCCCCTAGGTGAGTCGAGAATTCATTTTGCGATTAATTGCGCCTCCCTGTCTTGCCCCGATTTACTCAACCGCCCTTACCGCGCCACGAAGCTAGAGCAACAACTAAAAGCGCAAACGCAAGCCTTTCTACTCAACACTACCAAAGGGCTGACAATAACTTCATCGGAAATTCAACTATCTAAAATTTTTGACTGGTTTGAAAAAGATTTTGGCGGCGAGAAAAAACTTATTCAATTTATACGTTCTTATATCCCCGCCCTAAACAAAAAAGCCAAAATTGAAGGATATTTTGATTATAATTGGAATCTCAATTCTTCGCCTTGAAGCAAGCACAATACCCAATTAACGATAATTTTGGCGCGTTCTATCTCCAAGCCATTCATCTAAAATTTCTTTGGTGAGTTTTGTTCCGCCGCGCTTTACACTTTCCGCTAAAGAATGCGCCGACTTAGCCAGCACACGACCTTGCCGATTGCTCAAAGTAGCAGCCAGCACCTCGCCCTCTAACGTTAAGCTCATAAAAACTTTCGCGCGCGCCGAAACCCCAACGATATTTATACCGCTTTGGCGCAGAGTTTTTCTAACCTGACTTTCTATCAGTGCTTGCTTGCCGGTTGAAGCACCCCCCTGCGAATTTTGCCATTGAATTAAAAGGGGCGGGCTGTTTAATTCTACATAACTGATGGCGTTCGTTTCTTCTGCCGCGCGGCGCACGAAGCCCAACCCCGGGCGCTGCACTAAATAAGATTGTGCCGCTGTTTTCCAGCTTGCCGCAACCTTTTTAGAAACGCGCGACAAAGCATAAACAGAGCAATCAGGCGCTTGCCATTCAAACATTGGCTCCACGCCTGAGCCTTGAACATCGCTGATGGCTTTGCTCACCGCCTCAGCGCGCACGCGCTCGTTGGTTTGCTGCACGACCGAGCGCGAAAAAATATTAGCCGAAACCTGAAGAGCGATTTCCCCTTGCGCGTCGGCGAGCGCAGCCGCGCGGGTCTTGCCTTGCCCCTTGCCATAATAATAAGTGCTTGGCAGATTAAGCTCAAAGGCGGTTTTATTTAGCCAGTTCGGTGGCGAGGTGTTCGCGCACCTATCACCCATGCTGGCACACGAACTTAGTGCGAGCAGCGCGATACCCCATACAAAACATCTAGCGGTAAATAACATCATTCTGTCCATAGCTCTTGAAAATATAAGGTTGAGATGCCCACGCTTTCGCTCCGGTTTCTAAATCCAGCAGCCAGAAACTTATCAGCGTTTGTCGTTGCCTAATATCGTCTGCATTTATTTTATCATCAGATATAATTCTACCGGCAAGTAAATAATCTGCACCTACTCTATTGCTTTTTTTACAAAAGGGCAAGCCTTCTCTGCCCGCCAAAAAATTCCTATCCCTATCAATGAAAGACAATTTGCGCGCAACCAAACTTAATTTTTCCTTTGCCTTTTTGTCCTCAAGCCGCTCGACAAAGGCTTGTTGAAGCAAGTTGAAATCAATGCGCTCGGTGCTTTCGTTATCTAGCTTCTGCGAATCTAACATAACGCGCACCGCACAATCTTCGCGTGCCGAAAAAACAATCTGCTTAGAAAAAAATATTTGCATATCCTCTATCACTTTCTTGGATAGAAGCATAAAGCCTGTCTCACCAACGCCGATGCTCGTTTGTTGCGACACACTCCCTGCGGTAGCCACGCAAGAGGATAGAAATAAAAAAGGCAAAAGAATTTTAACAGAAGCTCTCATCATCTCCTTCCTTGATAACATTGAATTGCCACGCCCACACTCTTGCTCCGGTTTCTAAATCGATGAGCCACAAACTTATGGTGGTGCCTCTTTGCTTTCCCGCACTGTGATCTGTGATGCGACCTATCATACGATAATCCGCCCCCGCTATTTTATCCACAAGCCCAAGCGCACCCCTATCTACTTTTCCGTCTCGTTTTAGCGCGCGCTCCATTTCTACGGCTTCTAAATTCTCGCGGCTTAAAAACGCCATCTTACCTTCCGAGACTCTTTGTAATCCTATGCTTAACTGGTCGGCTATCATATTTAAGTTAATGGTCTGCTGCGCATCGTTTTTCCAAAAAGCAGAATCCACAACAACTCTCAAGGGTCTGCCCTCGCGTATGAGTGCGGGGTTCTTATCTAAAAAGTTTTTTCCTATGTCTTTCACTGCCGCGCGTGAAAGCGCAATGATTTCGTGCGCCTCTAATCCTAAACAACGCAAAACGCCTGCCTGTTCGGGGTTTAAGGTTCTAACCGAAATGCCGCCGCCACCGCCGCCAGTAGCACAGCTAGACAAAAACAAAACAAAACCTAAAATAAAACTTCTTCTAACCATCACTAATATCCTTTATCCATAGAATAGAACAAGTGCCGCGCGGCTTGGCATAAACCACAGCGAACTCGTTTTGATTTTTCTTCACATAAGTAAGCAGGTTTGTCAGTTTTCTGTCCCCTTTGAGCGCGGACAGCGTTTGCACTCCATTGCCATTAAAACTGCCGACATAAATGGATTCGGGCATGCCTCTAAACGTGCGGATATCCGCCATAGGATTAACTGCAGCACCAATGCCTGCTGAAATGCCGCTGACTGCTAAAGCGCCTAATCCTGCAAGCGCCACCACGCCGGCAGCTTTTGAATCATCCATCTGAGATGCCGCATCGAGTAGATAGGCGCCGGCAATAAAAGCGCCTTTGGCAACATTCTTAGCCGCCCTTTTGCTCTTAGCCTTATTGGCGAGATAATTATCAAAAGTTCTCTTGCCTCTCGTTGTGGCTTGAAAGTATAAATCATCGGCAAGATAGAGGTCATAGGCGGTCGGTTGAAATTGGGTTTCAATGGGAGTCTTTTCAACTGTGCCGTAAGCGAGTCTTTGCCCGTATCGTCCCTGTGCGAGCTTGAATGGCCCGCGTCCAATTTCAGCCACGACGAGCAGGTTCGTTCCGGCGCGTGGTGCCTGCGTTTTGGTGATAGCATAAGACTGGCGAAACAAGCTGTCCGCTTGCCTCGAGCCGACGCAGCGCGAAGCCCACCCTTGAAGCCAAAGGGCGCTTGAAAAATCTTGCTCATGTTTTTTATTCCCCGCAATGGAATCTTGTATCAGAGACGCACGAAAAGAGGCGCGCGCGTTTTGATAATCGCCCTTGATTAAATCGAGCAAGCCCAAATAGTAGAAAACCATCGCGCGCTCATGGCTTTCACCGATAAAAAGTTTCTCTGCCTCATGCGAGAAAGCCTTTCTTGCTTTTTTTGCTTGCTTGCTACCGCCGTAAATGGTTTCAACTTTTTTAGCGGCATCGTTGAATAAATAACGAGATAAATCTATTTCTGCCTTTGCCATTGCGCGCACCCCGAGTTCCATCGAAAGCCAAGAAGCATCTTCGGCTGGCATGCGGTTAATGAAACTAATTTCTTTTTCGAATTGCGTAGAGGCGTTTGGCGCTGAAAGTTTTTTTGTTTCATCATTTTTTCCGCGCTTACCTTTTTCAAGCCACGCGCCAAAGGGCTCTCTTTTCTGAACACAAGAATAATACTCTTTAATAGATTCCTTGATAGGCGGATGCAATTCGTTACATTTTAAACGCGCCCTTTGAAGATCAGAAGGATTAACCGAAGCGCAAGAAGCGAGAAAGCATCCCAAAGCAAAAGAAACAAAAAATCCTTTCGCCCTTATTAAATTATTGTAAAACAACTTTACTAATATCGCTTAGGTCTTCTTTAATAGCCTCAACAGCAACCTTGCCCCCTGCAGCCTTGTCTAGCTCAATTTTTTTAAGCATATCCTGATACTCTTCATTTTCTTCTATATTTTTCTTGAACAGGTCGTTTTCAATGCCAACAATGACATACATATGTCCGTCGCCGGGGTCTATCGCGCGCGTGTAAGAGCGCGAACCCTTTAACGTGCCTTCAGAAAAAGACTCTACGAATAGTTTGATTTGTAAATCAGCGTTATTTCCTTCGGCATGTTTTTCTATTAGGCTTTTCACGCGCACAACGATTCTTTCTAGCAGTTTCGCTCTGCCGTCTAATACGGCAGCTTTTTGCTGTAAGCCTCTGCCCGCGTTGAGCTTGCGCGATTCTCCCGTCGCCCAAGCGACCTCGTTAAGGTTGCTATATTCCAACGCAACACTAGAATTACAGGTCCAAAGAGGCGCATCATCGCCATTGGAATAGGTGCATTCCGATTTCAAGTTCAGTGCTTCGCCCGAAGCACACGCGGCGAGGATAAAGGGTAAAAACGCTACCCAAAATGTTCCCCGAAGTGTGGTAGAAAGTTTGCTATTCATTAGTTCCTCCTTTTATTGCTGAATTTTTAATTCTAACACTATTTTACCATCACAGGCTTGTCAAAGCAAGGGTGCTATTTTATAATAATTCTATGCTAGAGGGGCGCGATATAGCAGGATTTACGGCAATCATCACCGGCGCGGCAAGCGGGATGGGCTTGGAGACCGCGCGGCTGTTTCGTGCTTCGGGTGCTAATGTTGTCCTAACCGATTTAACGCAAAGTGCATGCGACAAGGCCGCAAGTGATATTGACGTTTCTGATGGCATCTCTGGTAAAATTCTTCCTTTAGCATTTGATGTTGCTGACAAAACCGCCCACCCTAAAATAGTGGAGGCGACCATAAAAAAGTTTGGCGGCATTGATATTGTGGTGAATAACGCGGGGCTTTCCACCTTTATGCCTTTCACCGATGAAAACTATGACTCCTCGTGGCAGACGAGCCTTGATGTAATGCTGACCGCGCACCAGTGGCTTATCCGCGCGGCTTTGCCTCACCTGAAGCGTAGTCCGAGCGCGCGCATTATCAATATCGCGTCAACCGAGGGCTTGGGTGCGACCGCGCGCAATAGCGCTTATGCGGTTGCGAAACATGGCGTGATTGGTCTCACGCGCGCGCTTGCGGTGGAGCTGGGGGCTGATGGCATTACGTGTAATTGTATTTGCCCCGGTCCTATTGAGACGGGCATCACGCAAGCCATTCCCGACGAGCATAAAGTTATCTACGCGAAAAGGCGCACAGCATTAAGACGCTATGGCAAGCCTGAAGAGGTTGCTCATATGACTTTATCTTTGGCTTTGCCCGCAGCGAGTTTTATCACTGGCGCGATTATTCCGGTTGATGGCGGCTTGATGGCGCGCAATGCTTGATAACCAAATATGGCTAGACCAAGTGCAGGAGGACATCATTGAGCCTGAGCGCAAAATTATTGACCCCCACCACCACTTGTGGGAACACAAACCTTTCCCCTACCGCTTAGAAGATTTATGGAGGGACACGGATTCGGGACATAACATTGTCAAGACCGTGTTTATTGAGTGCAATAGCAGCTACTGGCAGGACGGCAAAGATTATTTACGTCCCGTTGGAGAAACTGAATATGTTGTTAAGCAGGCGGCGCGTGCTAAGGAAGCGACAAACAAAGCGCTTATCTGTGGCATTGTTGCTTTTGCTGATTTAACTTCGCCTCATTTAGATGAAATTTTAGACGCTCATCAAAATATCGGCGGCGCGCTGTTTAAGGGAATTCGTCATGCAGGAGCTTACGACCCGCAAAAAGAAACTCTGTCTATTCTTAATTCGCAACCTGCGGGGCTTTTTGCTACAGAAAATTTTCGGCAGGGCGTTCGCCGTTTGGGCGAACGTGGTTTAAGTTATGACAGCTGGCATTATCATCACCAAAACCAAGATTTTATTGCGCTGGCGCGCGCTTGTCCTGAAACTATTTTTGTGATTGACCACTTCGGCACACCGCTCGGCGTTGGGCGTTTTAAGAACAAGCGCGAAGAAGTTTTTTCTGCGTGGCAGAAAGATATGGCGGAGCTTGCTACCTGCCCTAATGTTTATGCTAAACTTGGTGGTTTGGCGATGCGCGATAACGGCTTTTACTTTCATAAGCAAGAAGCGCCGCCAAGCTCGGACGCACTCATTGAAAAGCAGAAAAACTATTACCATCATACGATAGAATGTTTTGGTGCTGACCGCTGTATGTTTGAGAGCAATTTCCCGGTAGATAGATTATCCTTGAGCTACGCTATTTATTGGAACGCAATGAAAAAAATTGCGCGCGCTTATAGTGAAGAAGAAAAAGATGCGCTTTTTTATAAAACTGCAGCGCGTGTTTATAAACTATAAAGTTTATAAATTATAATAGAGACAAGCTATCTAAATGAAGGGCTTGCGCTCCTGCGCGCTCTGCCATCACCGCGAACATTTCGTCACCGCGCTCGGTGCGCTCTACCAACATCGCCGCGATAACGCCCATCAAAAAACCAGAAAAGGCAGAAAAACGATAGTCCTCCCACGCCTGTTCAAAAGCATAAGCCCCCTTGCTGTAAGGCTCTAGCTGCTTGAGGTAATTTTCCACCAAAGCCTTTTCATTATCCGCGCGCATTTGCGGCTGCGCGAAACTCGTGCCGATACAATAGGCGACATCTGCCATTGGCGTTCCGGCATTGACCGTTTGCCAATCCACCACAATCGCGCGTCCTGCGCTGTCGCTGAATAATATATTGTCTAGGCGCAAGTCTGTATGCACAATCGAAACCGGTTTATCGCGTGGGGTGAGATAATCCTCTAGCCGCGCGACAAATGCCTTTCCCATTTCTAAAATAGATGAATCGATACGTCCTTGATAACGCTCGCACCATTCGGGATAAATGCTCGGCACAAGCGTTTTGACAAAACCCTCATTGCCCTTGTTGTAGTTAAGCCACTCTATATTTTTTATGCTGGCGTCATTCCACTTGAAGCCGTGTAAGTGCGCGGCTTCGGCGAGAATTTTACCAATCTCCTCCACGCTTCCCCCCTCTAGCTGGTTGCCTTGTTGCGCGGGCGCCACATCTTCCATTAGCAAAACAAAATTTTCTAGCTTGTCGTCAATTTCGGTGTAATAGCAAAAGGGCGTGCGAATGTTCGCGTGCTGCGCGTAATTTTCATACCAGCGCACCTCCATCGCATAATTGCGTAGATGAGCGCCCGTTTGGCGACTCTTCTCGTCTTGTGCCGGACATTTCGCAACAAGCGTTTTCGGTTTTGCGCTTTCGTCTTTCCAATCGAGCGTTAAGCGATAGCTGTCGCCAACCTGCCCGGTGCCGATGGGCTTTATATCAAATCCCACCAATAAGTCTTGAGGCTGTGCGCCTTCGGGTTGATTCAGTTTGTCTGCCAACCAGTTCAGGTCAAATTTTTCGGGGTGGTCGGGGAGATAAACCATCACGCCCATCCGCTCGGTTTATGCGCGCCGATAAATAGCTGTTCGATGACTCCTGCTCCGCGCAACGTTTTACCTTTCATCTTGAGCTGAACATCACTCAAAGCTTGAATATGAAGATTTTGGAAAGCACCCTGCGCGAGCAACTGCTCTGCTTGACTAATATCAATTTCATCATAGGCGAAAGCCTCCTCGCCGTGATAGGTGCCGTGTCCCCATTCGGGGTGCGTATAGCCCAAGCCGTTCATATAAAACAGGGGAGTTTTTGTCTCAAATTGCGCCTCAAGCTCATCGGCGAGCGCCAAATGAACCCCGCTGATTCTTCGCGTGTTAGGGGCGTAATCAATTTTTGACTTGATAGAGTCAAAGTGCGTTTGGCTTTTTTGCTCAAAATCGACCAGCACCGCGCGTCTGTTCCACGCCCCGCCGAGAGCATCGTCATTGGTGTGAAAAAACAAACTATGATTATCAAAATTACTTGGCGTCCAAAGCCAATAGAACTGCGGCTCAAGCGGTGGAATATTGGGTTGCGGGTCTGCCGCCCCCACAGGACGCACCCCCCAGCTCCTGTCTCTTGTGCCTTGCCAAGAGGAAATCTCTATGGTCTTGCCCTTCACATTAAGCGTTCCGTGCCATGTGATATTTTGTGTCAGCCTTGTGTAGTCCATAAAAGCGCGCGCGCCATTGCGTCTGGTGAAGCGCGGCTCCTCGACCGCCTGATGACGCGCGTGCGCCTCCAGCGTGGCGCGAATGCCTGAGTCATTGTCTTCGATACAAATGCGCGTTAGCTCTAAAGGTTTCTTTATCTCTAGTGAAAACGCGCCGAGCTTCATACCAAGCCTATCTAAATGCATCGCTTTAGAAAAACGCAGATTATGTTGCATGCCGTCAAGCGAAATGCAAAAAGCAGCATCCATTATGTTTAGCTGAGGATAAACCCCAAGTGCTATCGCAAAAAACAAATCGTCCTTATAGCCGTTGAAAAAAAATCTATCGTAGAAGTTGCGGTCGGTGCCGGCAAAGGCAATGGCATCGGCTGTTTGGTGTAGTGGATAATCATCGCCAGCAGTAATCATTATTTTCCCCCTTTATTGCGGTGATTATATCACCTTTATAAAAAACTAAAGCGTTATTTTTCTCGTGAAGGGTAAGAGGAGAGCAAAAATTAAAACCGACGCAAAAACAATCGCAGCGCCTATCGGCAAAACAAAAAGAGCAGAAAGCCCAAACCCGATAAACACTGCCGCAGAGCCTAAAATCCAAGATAAAATCACCATTTGACGATAGCCCCGCGCAAGCTGGCGCGCACTCGCCGCCGGTATAATTAAAAAAGAAGCAATCAGCAAAATACCAATCAACTGCGCCGCAACCATAACAAAAAGCGCCATCAAAGCCATAAACAAAAGATTAAGCGAGAAAACCCTAAACCCTTCGGCTCTAGCAATATCCTCCGACAACGTGATTAACATCAGCGCGCGCCTTTGCCAATAAAGCACGCCCAAAATAACCGCCGCCGTTGCATAAATCAAAAATAAATCTTGCGCGTTTATCTTATCTATCTTGCCAAGTAAAATGTCGTGAAAATCAAATTCTGCGCCACCCAAAAAACTCATCGCGATAAGACCAACGGCTAAAGCCGCGTGAGACAAAATGCCTAGCAAAACATCTAACGACAAGGTTTTGCGCGTGTTTAACCAAATCAATAAAGCCGCAAAGGCAAAGGCAACCAGCAAAATGCCTAAATGCTGCTCAAAAGCAATATCTAAAGAAGCACCATGCCCCGCGTGCTCGGCATGCTCTGCGTGTCCCGCATGCTCTTCATCTTGGTGAGCCTCAAGCCCGCTTAAAAAAAACCCTAAAGCCACCCCTAGCAAAGCACTATGGGAAATCGCATCGCCAAAGTAAGCCATCTTACGCCACACAACAAAACAACCAAGCGAGGTCGCACTCAAAGCAATGCCTAACCCCGCCAATAAAATAAAAAAGTTTATATCCGTCATCATTCTATGGGATGCTCCCCTCCGTGATCATGATCATGGTTGTGCTGGTAAGTGGCAAGCAAGGTTTGCGCGCGCTTGCCAAACAGAGAAATAAATTGCGGGTCTTCGCTTACTTGCCGCGGCGCTCCCGAACAACAAATATGATGAAACAAACAAACCACATGCTTGGTCGAAGACATAACAAAATGTAAATCGTGCGATACCATTAAAATGCTAGTCTCCCCTTTTGCATAAATTTTATCTAGCAGAGCATAAAGCTCAAGCTGGCTGCTAATATCTAAATTTTGCGCGGGCTCATCGAGTATCAGCAGTTCAGGATTCCCTAGCAAAGCATAAGCCAGCAAAATGCGCTGGCGCTCTCCGCTTGAAAGCTGATAGAGCATTTTATCTAACACAGATTCTATTTTTATATCGTGACTGACTTCTTCTAGCTGGGCTTGATTCACGCCACGTTTTAGCCACAAGAACTCGCGCGCGGTGAGAGGCAAAACATATTCTGTTTTGAACTCCTGCGGCATATAGCCCAGCTTGATGTTTTCTTTATGCGATATTGTGCCCCTATCAATTTTTATAAGTCCCATCAGGCATTTGAGCAAAACAGATTTGCCCGCGCCATTGGGACCAATAATTGTTACAAAACCTTTATCGCCTATTGTGAGAGAGACATTTTGTAAAATATCCCTATTGCCTATGGATAAGCAAAGGTCTTCTGCCTTGATTAGCGCAGTCATAACTGATATTTATAAGCCATGGGCGATAAAGTCAAGAGAAAAAAGTTGCGCCGCGCGGTGCTTGCGGTTGGCGGCGGGGATAGAGCGAGAATTGAAAAGGCGGTTGCCTCTAAAGCTGATGAAGTGTTTTGCGATTTAGAAGATGCGGTCGCGCCGAACGAAAAAGCGCGCGCGCGCCATTGCGTTGCTCTAGCGCTCCAGCAGCTCGACTGGGGCGAGAAAGTGCGCGCGGTGCGTATCAATGGACTTGCCAGCCCTTGGTGGCAAGAGGATATTGACACGTTACTCAAAGAGGCGGGGAATGATTTGGATTCCATTATCGTGCCGAAGGTGGGCTGCGCGCAGGAGGTTATCAAAATAGACAAGGCTCTCCGCGTCCTAGAGAGAAAGTTAAAGCGAACAACCCCGATAGGCTTGGAGCTTTTAATTGAAACGCTAGAAGGCGTTGAAAACATCAGCGCGATTACAAAAGCGAGCAAGCGCATAGAGGCTTTGATATTTGGCGCCGGCGATTTCGCCGCCTCTATGGGAATGAAGCTAGAGCTACCCCACCAAGGCGATTTGCTTTATTATCCGCGCTTTAAGCTGGTGGCAGCTGCGCGTGTGGCTACGGCTGCGGTGGGGACGCTTGATGTGATTGATTCTCCTTTTTTTGATTTCAAGGATAATCAGGGGTTGAAAAAGGCATGCACCCACGCAGCGGCGATGGGCTTTGACGGCAAGATGGCAATTCACCCCGCGCAGCTAGAGACTTGTATAAAAGTTTTCACGCCGAGCAAAAAAGAAATCGAACGTGCGCAAAAAATAGTTCAAGCCTATAAGGAAGCGCAAAAGCAAGGGACAGGTGCTATTGCGGTTGATGGCGAAATGATAGATGTTGCGACCGCCCGGCTTTATCAAAATGTTTTAGATAAAGCAAAAGCTATTGAGGCGTGATTTTTAAGACTTGCCCTTTGGTTTCAGCTAAAAGATAAAGCGCGCCCCTTTTGCCGACTGTAATATAACGCAAGCGGTCGTCTAATTCCTCAAACAAATTTTCTTTAGCAACCACCTTATCGCCTTTGAGTGTTAGCCGCTCTACTCTGCCAAAGATGAGACTCGTCACAAACAAACTCCCGCGCCATTTAGAAAAAGCGCGCGCTTCGTAAATTGCCATACTCGAAGGACCTATAGAAGGCGTCCATTGGTGAAGAGGGCTTTCATATCCCTTTCTCTCTTTCCACGGCGAGATAGTCGCGCCGCTATAATCAAGACCATAGGTTACGACCGGCCAGCCATAATTTTTTCCTTTTTGAACCAGATTCACTTCATCGCCGCCTTGAGGACCATGTTCGTTAGCGAACACGCGCCCTTTGCTATCGACAAGAATCGCCTGCACATTGCGATGACCTATCGTCCATATTTCGGGTTTGCCCTTTTTGTTGGTAACATAAGGGTTGTCCTTCGGCACGGAGCCATCGGTGTTGATGCGGACGATAGAGCCAAAATGCGTTTTAGGATTTTGCGCTTCCTCCCTGAGATTAAAGCCATCACCGAGCGTAATGAGCAAGGTGCCGTCCTTCATAAATGCCATACGACCGCCATAATGAACCGGCGGCTTCTTGAGCGGATTGGCACGAAAAATAATTTTCTTATTCGTAAGCCTCGCCCCTTGAAGTTTTGCTTTCATCACGGTGGTTTGGTTTTTATCTCCCACCGGGGCGGCATAAGACAAATAGATAATGCGGTTGCGCTTAAACTTGGGGTCAAGCACCACGTCCATCAAGCCGCCCTGCCCGGCATAAAGCACTTTTGGCACACCCGCAATGGGATTCTTAACGAGCTTGCCGCGTCTAATATATCTAAGGCTGCCTTTCAATTCGGTCACGAGCATATCGCCGCTCGGCAAGAGCGCTAGAGCCCAAGGAGTCTCTAACCCTTCCGCCACAACCTCCACCTTATAGTTTGGATAGTTTGAGGCTGCCTGAGCTTCACCCGCAAAAGCAAGCATAAGCGCGAGCGCTAAAGTAAATAAAAATTTTCTCACTTTTTCCTCTTTGATCCCTCTTTAGTTGTTTTTTCTTTATCTATAGTATAGTATAAAATAATAAGTTTCAATCAAAAAAGCGAGCTATTTATTATGCATCCTATCCTTCGTTCTATTATCTGCTTTGCTCTGGCTTGGATAAGCTTGAGTTTTATCGGCACTTTTGTTGGTGCGCAATTTGTTTTGGCGGAATTGAGCAATATGGGGGCGGACGTTGGTTTTGGCACATGGTTCAAGGTCAGCTTTGGCGATGCCTTCGCGATGTTGCCTTTTATCAGTTTAGGAAATGGGCGCGCCTTGTGGGTGATGATACTAGGCTTTGCCTTTCTGCTTTCTATGATAAGTGCCGAAGTTACAATAAAATGGGGACCTTCTATTTTTTCTAACAATAAAGAAATTGTTTATGCTTCAGCAGGATTTATTAGTATTTTTGTTGTTTTGCTAACTGTTGAAGCTCTGTTCTTCTCTATCACGCCGATTGCTGCTACGCGCGGTTGGAGTGGTTTTATAATGCAATGTCTAGTCGGTGCAACGGCGGGTTATATTTATTTTTTCGTCCGTAGCAAATTAGCGCCGAACACAGCTTCACAATAAACTTAAATGTCCTCAACGGAAGTTTTAACGCCTCAAATGCGCAAGCGCGGCATGGTGGCGGCTATTGGTTGCACGGCTGCCGCGGCGTTGGGACTCGGCGGGCTGTTGCCTCTGCTCTCTATTTCGATGGAGCGGTTGCAAGTAGAGGGATATTTAATCGGGCTCAATGCGGCGATGCCTTTTTTGGCGGCGATGTTGGTGATGCCTTTTGTGCCTACACTGATGGCGAAAATGAGAACCGCACTTCTTTTAGGCGCGATGGGTTTATTGTCTGCGGCGGCGAGTTTAGCTTACGGATTGATAACTGATATTAATTTTTGGTTTTTCGTGCGCTTTATCAATGGTGCGGCACTTGGTGTTTTGTTTGCGATTAGCGAAGCGTGGATAAATCACTATGCGCCCGAGCATATACGCGGTCGTATCATTGGCATTTACGTTACTATTTTAGGTGGCTGTTTTTCTATTGGTCCTTTTATTTTATTGATTGCCGGCACGCAAGGGATTTTACCTTTCGCGGTGTGTGCGGTGTTGATACTTTTTGCGGTGGTGCCGGTTTTGTGGGCGCTTGATTTACCTGAAGCCTTTCATCATAAAGAAGACGAAGCGCATGAAAGTTTTATAAAATTTTTCTTTATGGCGCCCACCTTGATGCTTGCCGGTATTATTTATGGCGCGATAGAAGTGGTGGTGGTTACCTTTATGCCGATTTACAGTTTGCGTTTAGGTTTGCCTGAAACGCTTGCGGTAATAACTTTAACTGCCTTTTCGCTTGGCAATTTATCGTGCCAGATACCTTTGGGTATGATTGCCGACATTTATGGCAGGCGCATTATTCTTGTCATTTGTGCTTGTGTTGCGACTCTTTCGATGATTTTTTTGGCGGGGTTTTTTACCTTAACCAATTCAATCGATACCTTTGCTTTGGTGGTCTATTCTCTAATGCTTTATATTTTTGGCGGAACATCGGTTGGCATTTACACGATGGCGATGGCAGAGCTCGGCGAGCGTTTTAAGGGTGCTGCACTCGCGAGTGCCAACGCGGCTTTGGTGTTCTGCTATAATCTGGGCTCTTTGACCACGCCGATTTTAAGCGGCAAGGTAATCGACACCGCACCTAGAACGGGGCTGCCTTTGCTTTTGGCTTTTATTTGTTTTAGCGTGCTTGTGTCTTCTTTTGGGCAGAAGCTGTTAGGGCGCAAGGAATAGCACCTTGTTCGCTGGAGGGTTGTTGCGTCTTGTGGTTTTGCCGTTTGACCAACGAACCCGAACCCACTGAGCCTTTTTTAATTTCCCCTTTAACTTTCCAAGCCCAAAAACAAACACTGGCGGCTGGTCGGTCGTTAGCCCTTGAGAGCTCGTTATCTGCTGGCGATAGGTCTTGCCGCCATAAGCAACTTCAACAATAGCCCCTAAAGAAAGCACATTATCAGGCACTTGAACGGCAATATAATTGCCCTTGGTTTTATTGAGAAAGGCTTTTGCCGGACCATCGGCATTCATCCAAAACAAGTCTTTTTTGCCGTCGCCATCAAAATCGACCAAAAGCGGCGTGTGTCCGAAGTAGGGGTTTTCCCCTGCTTCACCGCGATTCAAATAAAAATGAGGCGGGTTCTTCGCATCATTCACCATCACTTTCCCATCAATGCGATAGAAGCGATGTAAGGGCCAGTTAATATAATTCTGCGCGCCAAACATATCGAGCGCGCCGTCATAGTTCATATCCTCAAAAACCGCGCCCCAGCCGAATCCTAAATCGGCAACGCCACCTTCTTTAGAGATATCAACAAACTGAAAATTGCCGTCATTGCGAAACAAGCCCCACGACCCGTTAAAGCGCATGCCCTCTTGTAAATCGCCCATTAAAATAGTGCCGGTGATAGAGCTGCCCGAATTAGAAAACAACATATCCACATCGCCATCATTATCAATATCGCCAACGGCAGCACCCATCCAAAAGCCATAACCCGTATCAAGCGGCACGCGCGCGAAGGTTTGCTTGCCTTTTCTTTTTCCTTTATTTTGTAAAATTTCAACTTGCCCTGTGTTTTGCGCGATGACTAAATCTTGAAGTTTATCGCCGTTCAAATCAACCGCAACAGAGGTAAAGCTATTTTGCAACCCGCGCGTGACAGAATCCGTAATATCTTTCCAGCGGCGGTTGCCATCATTGCGCAAAAGAATATTATAACGGCGATGGGTTGAGTCATTATAAGTTACAGAGCGAAAATGTTTGCTATCGATAAAAACGCTAATGTATAAATCTACATCGCCATCGCGTTCAATATCAATGGGGGTCGCGTTCAAGGCAACCGAATGCTTTGGCAAATTGAGCGGTAAGCGCACGGCTTCAAATTTATTCTTTTTGTTTTTATAATAAATCGTAACACCCTTGCTACGCATCGCAATTAAATCCACCTTGCCGTTATTATCGACATCTATCGCCGTAGCGCCATAGGTTGCATTCATGCTTTCTGGACTCGCTAACCCCGTGCCTTTAATTTTGTTGATGACCTTTCCCTTTTCATATCCTAGCAGAACATCTTCTTGCCCTAGCCCGCCGCCGATGAAAACTTCAAACTTGCCGTCCTCATCAACATCAATCGCCGCCGAGCCGACAAGATGATAGCTCTCTCCTTCCGCCCACGCGTGGGTAAAAGGCAGAGGCAATTCCTCTAACACAATCGGCACGATAGAAGGTGGGGCTAAACGTGTGCCCTCGTCTCCTTCAATGAATAAAGCACAGGAGCTTAGCAAAACCGCCGCGCTTAAAAGAATAAAGTGGTTTCTCATAGAAGTCGTATAATATACTATTATTGATAAAATGGGTATCACAATAGATACATCAGGAGGGGGAAAATGATTATCGCCGCGCCATTAAAAAGTATGTTGATAGAGCTTCACGTCAAAGCGGGGGACAAGGTTCAACAAGGGCAAGAGCTGGGCATTGTAGAGGCGATGAAAATGCAGCACCCCATTACCGCCTCCCGCGCGGGTGTTGTGGCGAAAGTGTTCGCGCGGCTTAATGATAGTCTGGAGGAGGACGCGCCTATTTTAGAACTTGAAGCAGATGGGGAAACGGATAGCGAAGCAGCTGCCCCTTCTCATCAAGCAAACACTGCCAGCCCTGCTAGTGATAGGAAGGATTTGTCTGAATACGAGTCTCGCCTTGCCAAGACTTTGGATTCGGCGCGGGCGGAGGCGGTTGCCAAGCGTCATACTTTGGGTTATCGCTCGGCGCGCGAGAACATCGCCCATTTGTGCGATGAGGATAGTTTTATTGAATATGGCGCCTTTGCCCTTGCCGCCCAGCGCAAGAGGCGCACACTTGAAGACCTTATCGACAATACGCCGGCGGACGGCTTGATTGCCGGTTTTGGCTCCATCAATCGCGCGCAGGTTGGCGAAGAGCGTAGCCAAGCGGCTATTTTGGCTTATGACTACACGGTGCTTGCGGGCACGCAGGGGGCGTTTAACCATAAAAAGACCGACCGCATTTTAGAATTGGCGTGGCACTGGCACAGACCGATTATCTTTTTTACCGAAGGCGGCGGCGGCAGACCGGGCGACACCGATATGGCAGATATTTCTGTTGCGGGTTTAGACATTAAAACCTTCGCGAGCTACGCCAAAGCGGCGAGCAACAAGCAGCCGCGCATTGCAATTAATAACGGCTATTGTTTCGCGGGCAATGCGGTTTTGTTCGGCACGAGTGATATTCGTATCGCGACCGAGCGTTCGTGGGTAGGCATGGGCGGACCGGCGATGATTGAAGGCGGTGGGTTAGGAAAGTTTTCTCCGCAAGAAATTGGCAGTAGTGACGTTCAAACTCAAAATGGCGTAATTGACCTGCTTGTTGCAGACGAAGCGGAAGCGGTTGAACAAACAAAAAAACTTTTAAGTTTCTTTCAAGGCAGCGTTCAAACGTGGCAAGAAAATAATCAAACAGAACTCCGCGCGGTTGTGCCAGAGAACCGCCAGCGCGTTTATGAAATAAGACCGGCGATAGAATTGCTATTGGATAAAAATAGTTTCGTTGAGCTTAAAAAAGATTTTGGGATAGGCATGGTTGTTGGTTTTGGCAGAGTTGCGGGGTGTCCTTTGGGACTCATCGCCAACAACCCGATGCATTTAGGCGGCGCGATTGATGCGGCGGCGGCAGAGAAGGCGGCTTGGTTTCTAAAGTTATGCCAGCAGTTTGATGTGCCCCTGCTTTCTTTATGCGACACGCCAGGCTTTATGGTCGGACCTGAAAGTGAAAAGGAAGCGGCGGTGCGTTATGCCGGTGATATGATTCTCGCCGCGGCAAGCATTGATGCGCCGGTTTTTATGATTTGCTTGCGTAAGGGTTATGGGCTAGGCGCGCAAGCGATGGCGGCGGGCAGTTTTCACGCTTCGTTTTTTTCTGTCGCGTGGCCGAGCGGAGAGTTTGGCGGAATGGGTTTAGAGGGCGCGGTGAGGCTAGGCTATCGCAAGGAGCTGGAAGCCGAACAAGATGAAGAGGTAAGGCAGGCTCTGTTTGGCAAACTCCTCGCGAAGTTTTACGAGCGCGGCAAGGCTCTATCTATGGCGCAAGTATTAGAAATAGATAATGTGATTGACCCAAAAGATAGCCGTGCTTGGATTCTACAAGGGTTGAAAGCTAGCGGTTATTATTTTTAATCAGGTCGCTTGCTTTTTCGGCAATAGCGATAGTCGGCGCATTGGTATTGCCGCCAATGAGGTTAGGCATAATAGAAGCATCAACCACGCGCAAGCCCTCAACCCCTTTCACTTTCAGCTCTGGGGTGACAACGCTATCCTCGCCGGTGCCCATTTTACAAGAGCCAACTGGGTGATAAATCGTATCGCAATGGGCGCGTAGCTCTTCAATAATATCTTCATCGGTGTGGCAGTCTTTTTTGGGTAGCACACGCTTTTTAGCAAACGAGGCAAGGGGTTCTTGCTTCATCACGCTTTCGGTGAGCCTAAAGCCCTTAATCATTTTTTGGACGTCTTCCGCGTGGGTTAGAAAAGCGGGGTCTATCAGGGGGGGTGTGTGCGGGTCGCGCGAACCTAGAGCCACCGAGCCTCTAGACTTTGGACGCAACAGGCAAACATGAAGCGCAAAGCCCGAACCGTTAGGGCGTGTGCGCCCATGGTTTATCACTGGTGCTACGGTAAAGTGCCATTGTAAATCGGGTATCTCTTCTTCTGCGCTTGATTTAATAAAGCCGCCCGATTCAGCGAAGCCCGAAGTCATCGCGCCTTTTTTATGGATATTATAATCCCAAAGCCCTTTAAGCCCGCGCCAAAAAGAAGCATAGGACGCACCAAATAATTCTTGTGTCGGCTTGGTGAGAGAAACAAAATGATAATCAACGTGGTCTTGGAGATTTTTGCCGACGTGTTTATTATCAACGAGAACGTCAATCCCTAAAGCTTGAAGTGCGGCGCCATCGCCTATGCCCGACAGCATTAACAACTGCGGCGATTGAAAAGCACCTGCCGATAGAATTATCTCTCGCCTTGCTTTAATCGTGGTTGTTTTTTTATCGCGAATGAATTCTACCCCGACCGCTTTCTTATTCTCAAAAAGAATTTTTGTTGTGTAAGCGTTGGTGATGATGTTTAGGATATCGCGTTTTTCTGCCGCTCTTAAAAAAGCGGCGGCGGCGGAACATCTTCTGCCCCCCTTTTGTGTTACTTGATAATATCCTATCCCTTCTTGAGATTCGCCGTTGAAATCTTTATTGTTTCGGTATTGTAATTTGCTTGCCGCTTCTAAAAACCATTCGTTCGCTTTAGAGGGACTTGTTAAGTTAGCCACATTTAACAAGCCGCCTGTGCCGTGATGGGCATCTGCCCCGCGCTCTTGGTTTTGGCTTCGCTTAAAATAGGGCAGCATACTATCAAAGCCCCAGCCCGTGCAGCCTTCTTCTTCCCACTTATTATAATCCTCCGCCACGCCGCGAATATAAACCATACCGTTGATAGAAGAAGACCCGCCGAGAGTCTTGCCGCGTGGTTGGTATCCCCGCCTGCCATTGAACCCGCGCTGTGGCTCGGTCTCGAAGCACCAGTTCAAGGTGGCGTTCGTCATTATAAAAGCTAAGCCCGAAGGCATATGGATAAAGGGGCTGTTATCGGGCGGGCCGGCTTCTAGCAAGGCGACACTATGGCTTTCCGATAAGCGGTTCGCAAGCACCGAACCCGCCGAGCCTCCACCTATAACAATATAATCATACGTTTCCATTAGGGGCATTTCATGAGGGTTGGGTATCGAAGGTTTGCACGTCTTTATCAATCGCGCAAAAGGGATTCGCATTGCTCGCCCATAAAACAACGGCGGTTTTGAGTTTAGCTGACGCTTCCTTATCCATTGTGCCTGCCTTGACAAAAACTACATTGGGCGCGGTCTCTGCCTTGCTATAGATGTGTGTGCCGCACTCGGGACAAAAACTGCGATGAACCTTCTTGCCCGAATTCGCGGTGCGGGATAGGGTTTTCGCCTTCCCTGATATTTTGATGGTGTCCTCAGGCACGCCGGCGATGGCAGACGCCTCTCCCCCTGAAATATATTGGCAGTCGCGACAATGGCACTTCATCAAAACCGCAGGCTCTTGGCTTGCCTGATAGCTAATCGCGCCACATAAGCAGCGCCCATTAAATGATGACATTTTTCCTCCTTTGCTTATAGATTAGTGTATCATTATAGCATAGAATTGGGGGAAATCTATGAGTGAGCAAATAACAACCATCAGTGCTGCCTATCGGCGTTATGCTCTGTTTGTTTTGGTGCTGGTCTATACCTCGTCCCACGTGGATAGGCAGATTATGGGCGTTTTGATTGAGCCTATTAAAAACGAATTTATGGCAAGCGATACCCAAATGGGATTTCTATCGGGTTTTGCGTTTGCTATATTTTACGCAACCTTAGGCTTACCCGTGGCGATTTTCGCTGATAAGAATAATCGGCGCAATATCATCGCGCTGGCGATTACGGTTTGGAGCGGAATGACTGCTCTTTGTGGTTTTGCGCAAAGTTTTACACAACTTGCTCTCTGCCGCATTGGTGTTGGCGTTGGTGAGGCAGGTTCCTCGCCGCCGTCGCACTCTATGATTGCCGACCTCTACCCCCCGCAACAGCGCTCGACCGCTTTAGGCATTTATGCTTTAGGGGTTTATGTTGGCGTTTTGATTGGGTTCTTAATCGGCGGTTTTGTCGCGGAATATGTTGGCTGGCGTTATGCCTTTTTGATTGTCGGGCTACCGGGTTTGATTATCGCGCTTATCGTGCGCTTCACTTTGGTTGAGCCGCCGCGCGGTCACTCCGAGCAATTAAGCGCGCCGCTTGAAACCGGCGGCATTGCCAAGGGCTTTCGCCATCTGCTCGCTTCGCCAGCGACTCTTCATTTAACCTTGGGGTGCACTTTAACTTCTTTCGTTGGATATGGCGGCGTTATATGGATTACCTCTTATTTTGTGCGTTCGCATGGCTTAACGCTTTCACAATCGGGCACGGTGCTTGCTTTGATGGCGGGCGTGTTAGGCGGCGCGGGTGCTTTGTTAGGCGGCAGACTTGCTGATAAGCTCGCTCAAAAAGATCAGCGCTGGAACGCTTGGATTGTGGCTGTAGCAAAAATGTGCGCTTTGCCTTTCATTTTCATTTTTTATCTTGCTGACAATTTTCTTTATGTGGTGTTAGCTTACGCCCCGGTTTCTGTTTTGGGTGCTTTTTATCTCGGACCAACTTTTGCGATGATTCAGTCGCTCGCGCCGCTTCACTTGCGCGCGATGATGGCTGCCATTTTACTCTTTATCTTAAACTTGATTGGACTCGGCGCGGGACCTCAGCTCGTTGGTTTTATTAGCGATTTATTATCTGAAACTGCTGGCAAAGATTCTGTGCGTTATGCTCTGCTAATTGTATCCATGATGACTCTGTGGGCGGCGATACATTATTTCATTGGCGGACATCATTACAGAAAAGAGATTAATGCTCGTTAGCGTGATAAAACCTGCGGCAGCACTTTACGCTAAGCCTGATGGGAAAACCGAATTAGAAACAGAATTATTATTTGGCGAAACGTTCCAAATAGAAAAAGAGCAAGACGGCTGGCTGTTTGGCACGTGCCAAATTGATGGCTATCAAGGTTATGTAGAAAGCTGCCATACCGCCCCTTCTTCTTTTGGTGCGACTCATATCATCAGCGCGGGGCGTTCTTGCCTTTACCAAAGCGCGAGTGCCAAAGCCACCCCGACCTGCCCCTTGCCTATGGCGGCGCGGGTGCGGGTAGAGGAAAAAGCAAGCGAAGGTTTTGTCAAAACCGCTTTTGGCTTTATTCCCGAAAGGCACTTAACGCCGCTTGATAGCCTCAATAATAATTTTGACTTTGTTGAACGCGCGCTGGCACTTCAAGGCACGCCCTATCTTTGGGGCGGGCGCTCTTCTTGCGTGGGGCTTGATTGCTCTGCCTTGATACAGCTAGCCCTATCTTTGGCGGGCATTCCCGCACCTAGAAATTCCAGCGAGCAGGAGGCTAGTTTGGGCGAAACGCTAGACGCCGCCGAGCCGCTACAGCGCGGTGATTTAGTTTTTTGGCGCGCTCATACGGGTATTATGATTGACGAAAATAGAATT
Source organism: Alphaproteobacteria bacterium (assembly GCA_965209065.1). Taxonomy (GTDB): domain Bacteria; phylum Pseudomonadota; class Alphaproteobacteria; order JAPOUT01; genus CBDBUR01. The sequence continues at coordinate 1,650,212 of OZ242373.1, read as the reverse complement.
CTACACGCCAATGCTTTTCATATGGCGGTCGCGCACGAGCCTCTAGCGCAAGCGACAAAACGCATCCAAAAAGTTGTGGGAGATATTCGTGCGATAAAAAGAGTTTTGCCGCTATAAAATAGTTTTCTCAAAAGCGGCTTTCATCAGTTCTTTTGTATAGGGTTCTTGTGGCGCGTTAAAAATATCAGTCGCCGCGCCCTGCTCTACCGCTTGCCCGTTTTTCATAACAATAATATCGTGCGCGAGCATTTTAACAATTTTCAAGTCGTGGCTAATAAAAATATAAGCGAGGTTGTGCTCTTCTTGTAATTTCTGTAGCAAGGCAATGATTTTGCTTTGATTGGCGCGGTCGAGCCCCGAAGTTGGCTCGTCCAAAACAATTAAAGCGGGACGCAAAGCCAGAGCGCGCGCAATAGCGATACGCTGCCTTTGCCCACCTGAAAATTCGTGTGGATAGCGGTCTTGCATCGTGCTTTCTAACCCCACTTCTTGTAGTGCTTGCGCCGCGCGTTTTCTATAATCTTGTTCATCTTTTTCAAACACGCGCACGCCCTCGGTAATAATATCCCCTATGGTCATTCTCGGCGAGAGCGAGCCAAAAGGATCTTGAAACACCATTTGCATTTTAGGGCGTTCGGCTCTTAATTCTTTGGCACTCATCTCGCTTATATTTTTGCCTAAAAAAACAACTGCGCCTTCAACATTAATCAGCTTGAGTATCGCCAAGCCTAAACTGGTTTTGCCCGAACCCGATTCCCCTACAACCCCCAAGCAATTTCCGCGATAGAGCTTAAAAGAAATATCATTCACCGCCTTCACATGACCGATGGTTTTGCGAAAAACACCCGCCTTAATGGGAAAGAACACTTTTACACTCTCTGCTTCTAACAGAGCTTCGCCGGTTTTGGGTTTTGCTTCGGGTGCTTTGCCCGAAGGCTCTGCCGCTATTAAAGCCGCCGTATAAGAATGCTGCGGGTTGTTAAACACTTCTTTTGTCAAACCCGATTCCACTATTTCGCCTTGGTTCATCACATAAACGCGCTCGGTCATTTGCTGGACGATGTCTAGGTCGTGGCTTATCAAAAACAACGCCATATCGTGTTTTTGTTTTAGCTCCTTAATCAAAGCGAGAATTTGAGCTTGAACGGTCACATCTAAAGCCGTGGTTGGTTCATCGGCGATGAGCAAATCAGGGTTGTTGGCAATTGCCATCGCAATCATCACTCTTTGTCTTTGACCGCCGGATAGCTGGTGCGGAAAATTTTTCAATCGTGCCGCACTAAAATCAAGTCCGACATCGGCAAAAAGTTTTTTCACCAAGGCGTGCCGCGCTGCTTTACTCAAGGTTTGATGCGTGGCAATCATTTCATCAAGTTGCTCTTCTATGGTGTGAAGCGGATTAAGCGAGCTCAAAGGCTCTTGGAAAATCATACCGACATCATCGCCGCGTAGCTGGCGGATACGTTGCGGTTTCATTTGTAAAACATCTTCTGTGCGAAACAAAATTTTACCTTTAGGATAACGCGCAAGCTGGCGCGGCAAAAGCTGTAAGACCGATAAGGCGCTCACCGATTTACCCGAGCCCGAAGCACCAACAAGTGCGACACTCTCCCCAGCGCGCACTTCTAGGGAAATGTTTTTAACCACATTGAAGTTTCTCTCTCCTTGCCGAAATTGAATCGTTAAATCGTCTATGTGTAATAGGCTAGACATCAGGTGTGCGCGCTAGGGTTTGCGATTGTTTTTGCGATTATCTTTCTAGGGTCAAAGGCATCGCGCACGGCTTCGCCAATAAAAACGAGAAGGGACAGCATTATCGCTAGGCTAAAAAACCCCGCAAGCCCCAGCCACGGCGCGTGAATATTGTTTTTGCCTTGCGCGAGCAGCTCGCCCAAAGAGGGCGAGCCGGGCGGCAAACCAAATCCTAAAAAATCCAAAGAGGTCAAAGTGGTAATGGACGCGTTGAGAATGAACGGCATAAAAGTCAAAGCGGCGATGGTTGCATTCGGCAAGAGATGCTTAAACATAATTCTTATGGGGGTTAGCCCCATTGCTTTGGCTGCCATCACGTATTCAAAATTGCGCGCGCGTAGAAACTCAGCGCGCACGACACCCACCAAAGCAACCCAGCTAAACAACATTAAAATAGAAATTAAAACCCAAAAGCTCGGCGTGATAACACTCGCGACAATAATCAGCAGATAGAGTTGTGGCACGCTTGTCCATATTTCGATGAAGCGTTGAAAAATTAAATCCGTCCAGCCGCCCAAATATCCTTGCACGGCACCGGCGGTAATGCCAATCAGGGAAGAAAAAATCGTCAGTATCAATCCGAATAGAACCGAAATGCGAAAGCCATAAATAATACGCGCGAGCACATCGCGTCCTTGGTCGTCTGTGCCGAGCAGATTTTCGCTATCAGGCGGCGAGGGCGCGGGCGTTTTGAGATTAAGATTAATCGTATCGTAGCTATAGCGCACAAGCGGCCAAAGAACAAAACTGCTTTTGTCTTGCGCGATAAGCTCTGCGACATAAGGGTCGCGATAATCGGTTTGGGTAGCAAACTCTCCGCCAAATTGCGTTTCGGGATAAACAAAAAGCACCGGCGCATATAACTCCCCCTTAAAATAAATAGCGATGGGCTTATCGTTTGCTATCACTTCGGCAAATAGAGTCACCACAAAGAGGCAAAGAAAAACAATAAGAGAAATAAATCCTCTCTTGTGCGCGCAAAAAATGTTCCAGCGGCGGCGCGCTAAAGGAGAAAAATTAAACCGCAACCATTTCATGCTTGGCTCTCAAAGTTAATGCGCGGGTCAATCCAGTTATAAGTCAGGTCTGAAATCAAAGCGATGACAAGTCCTAACAGCCCAAAAATATAAAGAGTCGCGAACACAACCGGATAATCCCTATCAACAATGGCGCTATAAGACAGAAGCCCGAGCCCATCTAAAGAAAATATAGTTTCTATCAGCAAGGCACCGGTGAAAAAAGCCCCGATAAAAGCGGCGGGAAAGCTGGCGATAATCACCAACATCGCGTTGCGAAACACATGCCCATAAAGCACGCGGCGCTCGCCCAGCCCCTTGGCGCGCGCGGTAATCACATATTGCTTGGCTATCTCATCTAAAAAAGAATTGCGCGTTAGCAGGCTCGTGGTGGCGAACGCGCCAATGGTTAGCGCAAGAATGGGTAAAACAAGATGCCAGAAGTAATCCACCACCTGCGCGGCAAAAGATAATTCCTCCCAGTTTTCAGAAACCAACCCGCGCAGCGGAAACAAACTAAAGAAAGAACCGCCGGCAAATAAAACAACCAGTAAAATCGCAAATAGAAAACTCGGAATAGCATATCCGACAACAATAACCATAGAGCTCCAACTATCAAAGAGGCTGTCGGCACGGCGGGCTTTAGCAATGCCCAAAGGAATAGAAATCAAGTAAGCCAAGAGCGTCGTCCAAAGCCCTAAGGAAATAGAGACCGGCAATTTCTCAATAATCAAATCAATCACTTTTTCATCGCGATAATAACTTTCACCAAAATCAAAGCGAATGTAATTCCACAGCATTAAAAAAAATCTTTCGTGCGCGGGTTTATCAAAACCGAATTGCTTTTCAAGTTGCTTGATAAATTCGGGGTCGAGGCCTTGCGCTCCGCGGTAGAAACTCTCGCCGCTGCTGCCCTGCGCCTGATAGGTTTCGCCGCCAGCGCCAGAAAAACGTGAGGTGGCAGAGGTTTGGCTATCGGTTAATTGCGCGATGATGCGCTCGACAGGTCCGCCCGGCGCAAATTGCGCGATAACAAAACTTATCAGTAAAATGCCAAATATGGTTGGTATCATTAAAGCGAGTCTGCGAATAATATAAGCAGTCATTTATTTTCTCCGCGCTCGTGCCACCAGGTGTCTAAAATGCCACGCGCATAAAGGGGCTTTTGTTGTGGTCGCGCTAAATTTCCCCAATAGGCGATATGATGTTTATCGTTAAACCACTGCGGCACCCAGACATAAAGCGCGCGCAAGATGCGGTCAAGCGCGTGCGCGGCGTGCCTTTGCTCCTTTCGCGTTTTAGCGTTGATGACCTTTTCCACCAAAGCATCAACCGCGGGGTGGGCGATTCCCGATAAATTTAATCCGCCGCGCACAGAAGCAGCCGAGGCACTAAAATAATTGCGCAGCTCTATGCCCGGCGTGGTCGCGATGGTGAAACGCCGCGTTGTCATATCAAACTCAAAGTTGCGGAGTCTTTGTTGATATTGCGCGGCATCGACAATACGCAGGCTCGCTTCAATGCCGAGCAATTTAAGATTTTTAATAAAAGGTTGAATGATGCGCTCGAAAGTGGGGGCGTCGGTCATAAATTCTATTGTGAGCCTTTTGCCGTTTTTCTGCCGTGCGCCTTTGACAATTTTCCAGCCCGCTTGGTTTAGCAGGCGCGATGCCTTTCTTAGGTTGCGCCTATCCTGCCCTGAGCCGTCCGAGCGCACGGCGCGCACGGCTTCGCCAAAAACTGCCTTAGGCAAGCGCGTGCGATAGGGGCGAAGCAAAGCCTGCTCGGCTGAACTTGGCGTGCTGCTTGCTTTGAGTGGAGAGTTTTCAAAAAAACTTTCGGTGCGTTTGTAAATTCCGTAAAACTGGTTGCGATTGGTCCATTCAAAATCAAAAGCATAGTTGAGCGCCTTGCGCACACGAATATCTTGGAATTTTGGTTTGCGCATATTGATAAACCAGCCTTGCGCGCCCGAAGGCGTGTTGTCAGGCAAAACAAGTTTTTTCACCTTGCCTTCTTTGAGCGCGGGAAAGTTATATTGCCGCGCCCAAACTTTAGAGGTATATTCCTCGCGCAAGTGATAAGCGCCTGCCTTAAAGGCTTCGAATTCGCTTGTGCGCTCGCGAAAATACTCGAAGCGCAGGACATCAAAATTCCATCTGCCGCGATGAACTGGCAGGTGCTTGCCCCAATAATTTTTTTGACGGCGGTAGCTAATAAATTTTCCTTGTTGAAATTTTTCGATTTTATAAACGCCTGAACCAAGTGGCGGTGTCAGCGTCGTTTGAGAAAAATCATTTTTGGTATAAAATGTTTTAGAAAAAATAGGAAGTTGTGAAACAAAAATTAAAAAATGTATTCTTTGCGTTTGACTTTTAACTTTTTCATCCACTTCTATTAGTAATTTGGCGGGCGATAGGGCGGTCGCTTTTTTTAAGTTTTTTAGTTGTGCGGCAATGAGCGGGTGTCCTTTTGTTTTAAGCAGATTGAGAGAAAAAACAACGTCAGCGGCAGTGAGTCTCGTGCCATCGTGGAAGCGTGCTCGTTTACGCAAATGAAAAACCGCGCGCCGCGCTTTTTGTTTAAGCTCAACGCCTTTAGCAACAAGGCCATAAACGGCATCGGGTTCATCAGCGCCTCTTACCATCAGGCTATCAAAAATCAGCTCTAACCCTTGCGCCCCATTGCCTTTAAGAATATAGCCGTTGAAGCTATCAAAAAACAGAGGCGAGGCATTAGGAATTTTTATTGGCGCACCCGTATTGGCAAGCACGCCGCCTTTCGCCGCAGAGGGATTGACATAATCAAAGTGCTTAAATTGTTTGGGATACTTCAGGTCATCAAAGACGGAAAGTCCATGAAATATCTGGGGATCTATTCGCGCTTGAGCCTCCATAGCAAAACACACGATTAACAAAAAAAGGAGTCTCATTTTTGCACCCACCAGATTTCGGGGAAGCCTAGCTGATATTTTGGCAAGGAGCGCGGGCGGCGCAAGGGCTGCCAGTAAGCGATACGATGATAGGGCACAAACCATTGCGGCACGACATAGTATTCGTTCAACAGAACAAAATCTAAGGCTTGGGTTGCGGCAATTAATTCTTCTCGTGTTTTGGCAGTAATTATTTTTTCAATAAGAGCATCAACCACTTTATGCTGAATGCCGATAAGGTTGCGCCCGCCTTTTCGTTTCGCCGCGGCGGAAGACCAAAAATCTCTTTGCTCATTGCCGGGGGACAGGGATTGTGGAAAGGTATGAACAATAATATCAAAATCATAACTGCGTAAGCGGTTGCGGTATTGCGCAGCATCAACCAGTTCAATGTTTGCGCGGATACCTAATTTTTCTAGCTGGCGTTTGTAAGCCAGCACAATTTTCTCAAACGCCGGCGAAATGAGCAAAAAAGAAACCTCTAAAGGTCTTCCATCTTTAACGAGGCGATTATTTTTTACTTGATAGCCTGCTTGCTTTAGCAAGCGGCTTGCTTCGCGTAATTGAATGCGGGTGTTGCCATCGCCCTTTGTTTTGGGGTTCGCGAAAGGCTTGGTAAAAAGTTGCTTGTCAAGCTGGGTGCGATAGGGCTTTAGCAGAGCGCGGGCAGCACCCTTAGGCACGCCGCGCGCGGCAAGCTCCGAGCCTTCAAAGTAGGAGGCGGTGCGCTGATAGGCTTGGTGAAAAAAGTTTTTATTGCTCCACTCAAAATCAAAAGCATAGTTGAAGGCTTGGCGCACGCGCTTATCTTGGAATTTTTTGCGGCGTATATTAAACACGAAAGCCTGCATACCGGCGGGGTTTGCGTCAAGGAGCTGCTCGCGCTTAAAGCCCTTTTTTTTGTCGAGCGCGCGATAGCCCACCGCCCAGTTAGCCGCGCGCGACTCGGGGTAAAAGTCTATCTGCTTTGCCTTAAAGGCTTCAAAAGCGACTGTTAAATCGCCAAAGTATTCTACGGTAATGGTTTGGATATTATGCTGTCCGCGCTGGACGGGTAAATTTTTTCCCCAGTAGTTTTCGACGCGCTTATAGGTGACAGAGCTTCCCGCCTCCACCTTAAAAACGCGATAGGGACCCGAGCCGAGCGGCGGCGTGAGAGTTGTTTCATTAAAATTTTTATTGCGCCAGTAATGCTTTGGCAAAATAGGCAGCTGTCCCAAAATGAACGGAAGCTCTTTATTGCTATTTTTTGTATGCGTGAAAGCAACTTTATGTTTTGTTATTTTCTTTACCTTAACGACATCGCCATAATAGGCTTTGTAAAAGGGGTGCGCGGCGCGTAGAGCATTAAAACTCCAGATGACATCATCAGCCGTAATGGGGCGTCCATCGTGGAATTTTGCTTCTTGGTTTATATTGAAAATAATTTGTGTTGGCTTCACTTCTACGCTTGTGGCGATGAGTCCATATTGAGAAGCGGGTTCATCAAGGCTTGCCTTCATCAAGGTGTCGTAGATGAGTCCGAGTTGGGTTGCGGGTCTGCCTTTAATGATGAAGGGGTTGAGGCTATCAAATCCACCGAGCGCGCTAAGTTTTATTTTGCCTCCGCGTGGCGCTTGAAGATTAACATAATCAAAGTGCTTAAAGTTTTCTCTATATTTTAGCGCACCAAAAAGCGACAAGCCTTTCTGCTCTGCCTGCTCTGCTTTGGCGGAAAAAGGCGTGGAAAAAGGCAGAACCACTTGGCAGCAAAGAGCAAGCATGGCTGCTGCAAAAAAATGTTTCATTATTTTGGAAGTCTAGCAGGTTTGTCGGCGAGAGAGCGCAAATAGAGCAAGATGGCGGCGCGGTCTTTTGGTTTTCTCAATCCCGCGAAGCTCATTAAAGTTCCTCGTGCATATTGACGTGGCTTGTGTAAGAAAGCATCTAGGGCTTCATAGTTCCATATATCTTTTTGTTTTTTAAGCGCGGCGGAATAGTTGAACCCGCTAACGTTCGCCTTTTGCCGATTAACGATGTTCCATAAGTTAGGACCAATTTGATTTTTACCCCCCTTGTTGAAACTATGGCAAGACACGCATTTTTTAGAAACGCGCTTACCTTGTTCTAGGGTTGCCTGTTTTATTAAGGTAGCGAGAGGCACTTTAGGTTCGCTAGATTTTTTTGTTTGGGTTTGAGCTTGAACTTCGGGTGCGGGTAGTCCTTCGGTTGAAGGCGGTGCGAAAAGCATCTCGGTGCCAAGCCGCACGAGCGTCACCACCAGAACAGCAAACAATATAGCCCCTAGTATTTTATTAAGTTCAAAGCTATTCAAAATTCCCTCTTTTGCTAAAAATTTCCCTTTTGAATGTCGGGAGGTGGTAAAGTTGTAGCTACTTTATAGTCAAACAAAAAAAAGTGCAATGGAAAAAGAGTGGCGGCAAAAGCAATTATTTTGATACCAGCGCGGTTGCGGTCGGTTCGTTTACCGAACAAACCGCTCGCGCGCATTAGTGGCGAGGCGATGATAACGCACGTTGCGCGCCGTGCGGTTGAGGCGGATATCGCGCCGGTATGCGTGGCGGCGGGTGATTCGGAGATTGTCGATGAGGTTCAGCGCGCAGGTTTTGACGCGGTTTTGACGGACTCGGATTTGCCTTCGGGTTCGGATAGGTGTATCGCGGCGTTGAACGCGCTGGCTAAAAAGGCAGAGGGTAGCAGTTACGACATTGTGATAAATTTACAAGGCGACATGCCGAACATAGAGGCAGATGCTTTGCGTTTGGTTTTGGCGGCGCTCGAGGCGAGCGATGGCGATTGCGCGACTTTGGTGCATCGCTGTTCGGCGGCGCAAATAGCGGACGAGAATCAAGTAAAAGCGGTGTTAGCGCTCGATGAGCGGGTAGATTATCCGCGTTGTTTATATTTTTCGCGGCACGCCTTGCCTTTTGGCGCGGGCGTTGTTTGGGGTCATATTGGTATTTACGCGTGGCGCGTGGCTGCGCTATTAGAGTTTGCGAGTCTCGCGCCCACGTCTTTAGAGCGAAGGGAGAAACTAGAGCAATTACGTGCGCTTGAAAATAATATGGTTATTGTCGCGGCGAAGACGAAGCACCCGCCTATTTCGGTTGATTCGCCTGAAGATTTAGAGCGTGCTAGAAAAGAAATGGAAGGATAAGAATCGATGACGGGAACAAAAAAGACGATAGCTTTTCAAGGCGAGCTGGGCGCGAATTCCCATCTTGCCTGTTTGAGCTATGGGCAAAAGATGGAGGCTTTGCCGTGCGCCACTTTTGAAGATGTTTTTGAGCGGGTTCAACGAAACGAAGCTGAATTGGCGATGATACCGATTGAAAACACTTTAGCCGGACGTGTTGCGGCGATACAACATCTTTTACCTGAGTCGGGCTTGTCTATCATTGACGAGCATTTTGAGCATATTCGTTTTTGTTTGCTGGGCTTGCCTGAAGCTGAATTAAAAGATTTGCGTTATGTTTATAGTCATATTATGGCTTTGGGGCAGTGTCGCGATATTATTCACAAGTTAAATTTAATTCCGATAGCCACCAGCGACACGGCGGGCGCGGCGAAAGAAGTTGCTGAGAACAAGAATAAAAACCAAGCGGCTTTAGCGCCTTTGGGTGCGGCTAAAATTTATGGTCTAAAATTATTCCAAGAAAACGTAGAAGATGATGAACATAACATTACTCGTTTTATTGTTTTGCGCAAGAAGCCGTTAGAAATAAAGAAAGCGGATATAGAAAAAAAGAAATGGATAACGAGTTTTATTTTTCGGGTGCGCAATGTTCCGGCTGCGCTTTATAAAGCGCTTGGGGGTTTTGCTTCTCATAATGTGAATATGATAAGACTTGAAAGCGGTCAAATAGAGCCGCCCTTTTCCGTTACACAATTTTATGCCGACATAGAAGGACACCCCGCGCAAGAAAATGTTATTGGCGCGATGGAAGAGCTAACGTTTTTTTCTACTAAAGTGCATATGTTAGGCACTTATCCGGCGAGCGCTTTTCGGCGCGGCTAAATATAAACGTTAAGTATCAAAAGCAAAGGCGTGAATCAAACGATGGGCAATCGCGAGCGGCGGGGGCAAATGAAATTCTGTTTGGCGCGACCCCTCCAACATTTCTTTTAACTCTTGTCGCTCAAACCACCTGCCGGCTTCTATCTCTTCCTTATCGACTTGGAAGTCTTCGCTCGCCGCTTCGGCAAAGCAGCCAATCATCAAAGAATAGGGGTAGGGCCACGGCTGGGTAGAGTGATAAGCCGTTTTGACAATTTCAATTTTAGCTTCCTCAAAACTTTCGCGTTGAACGGCTTCCTCGATGGTTTCGCCGGGCTCGATAAATCCTGCTAAGGCGGAATAGAATCCTTTAGGCCAGCTTGCTTGCCGTCCTAAGAAAGCGCGCTCACCGAGCGTTATCATCATAATGACGACGGGGTCAGTTCTCGGAAAATGCTCTATCTGGCATGCTTGACAGAATCGTTTATGCCCTGCCTCGAGGGCGCTGGTTGGCGCACCACATCGAGAGCAGAAAATATGGTTTTTATGCCACTCGCTCAGGGCGCGGGCTTGCGCGGCGATAGCGATGTCGTCGGCAGAAACTTGAGCGGCGAGCACACGTAAATCTAAAAACTCTCCCATCGCAAGGAGGTCGGTTGGTTCTTTGTGGTCGTCCAAAGTGCACGCGAAATAGGATTTATCTTTTTTGTCTAGCCCTAGAAAAATGTGCCCTATCTGGCTTAGCGGCTTAACAAGTCCCGCGCGCAAGAAGCCTATTTCTTTTGGCGAGGGCGCGAATATTTGCCCGCGCCATAGGGGCAAGACGAAGCCCTCTTTCTCGGCTTGCTCTAGCCAGCTATCTTGGCGGCGGCGGTGCGTTGCCCTATCTAAAGGGCTATTTGCGAATATATTTGCTAAATCTTGGCTCATAGAATCATATTGCTACAATTAGCTTGAAAAATATAGGTTATAATAAATAAATTCGGAGACAGAATGAGCGATCAATCCAATTTATTGGCAGATGATTTGGCGAGCAGCCCTGCAGAGAGTGGGGGCGCGCTGTTTGAGCCTGACGAAAAGCAAGGGGCTTATTTAGTTTTAGCGCGCAAGTATCGTCCGATAAATTTCACCCAGCTTATCGGGCAGGAGGCGATGGTGCGTATTCTCGGCAATGCTTTTGAGCGCAATCGCATACCGCACGCGATTATGCTAACTGGTATGCGCGGCGTTGGAAAAACGACCAGTGCGCGTATTATCGCGCGCGCACTCAATTACACGCTAAAGGGCGAAGCGAAAACGAGCATAGAGATGGCGGAGATAACGCCCCAGTGTCGTGATATTTTAGAGTCGCGTCACCCTGACGTGATAGAGATTGACGCGGCATCGCGCACGGGCATTGCCGATATTCGCGAAATCATTGATAGTTTAGCCTATCGTCCGGTGATGGCGCGCAAGAAAATTTATATTATTGACGAAGTGCATATGCTTTCGACAGCGGCGTTCAATGGTTTGCTAAAGACATTGGAAGAGCCGCCCGACCACGTGATGTTTATTTTCGCAACAACAGAAATTCGTAAAGTGCCGGTTACAATTTTATCGCGTTGCCAGCGATTTGATTTGCGCCGACTAACGCTAGAAGAAACGCATCATTTATTGAGTCACGTATTAGAAAAAGAAAATATAAAAGCGGAGGAAAGTGCTTTGCCTCTGTTGGCGCGCGCGGCGGAGGGCTCGGCGCGTGATGCGCTTTCGCTTTTAGACCAAGCCATTGCCTATAGCAATGAAAGCGACAATAAAATTACAGAAGAGAGCGTAAAAGTGATGTTAGGCTTAGCGGGTCGCGCCGAACTGTTAGATTTGTTTGACCATATTGTGAGCGGCAAGCCTGACGCGGCTTTAGCAGATTTACAGAAGCGGTTTGATTACGGCGCCGACCCTCTACTGATATTAAGCGACTGCGCTGATTTAACGCATTTTTTGACAAAGCGCAAACTTTCTGGCGCGCACCAAGAGGACTATCAGCTTGCAAGCAATGAGCGCGCGCGCGCCGCACAGATGGCGGAAACCTTATCTTTAGAAAGCCTTGCGCTCATTTGGCAGATGTTGCTCAAGGGTTTGGAGGAGGCACGTTTAGCGCCTGATGTTTATAAAGCGGCGGAGATGGCTATCGTGCGTATCACGCATGCGCAAACCCTGCCAAGCGTCCAAGAGCTCGCGGCGGCTTTAGAGCGAGAGAGCCAACAAGAAGAAACGCAAGCGATGAAAAAACCAGATGTAGTTGATGAGGTTTTAGCGCACTTCCCCGGCGCTAAAATTATTGAGCGGGATTAATACCTTTCAGGTGCGTGACCCTCAAATAGATATTTTGATAGAGCTTTTATCGCGGTTACCGAACATGGGACCGCGCTCGGCAAGGCGTGCGGCACTTTACTTGCTTTCTCATAAAGAAAATTTACTTTATCCTCTTAGCGAAACCCTATCGCAATTAAAAGAGCGGATTATTTTTTGCGAGCTTTGCTGTTTGCTTTCAACGAAAAGCCCTTGTGTTATCTGCGCCAATCCAAAGCGCGAGCAATCTATGCTATGCGTGGTGGAAGAGACAACAGATGTGTGGGCGTTAGAGCGCGCGAGTGCCCATCGCGGACTTTATCATGTTCTTGGCGGAGTCCTCAACGCGCTGGAAGGCGTGGGACCTGAAAATCTCACTATAGAAAAATTGCTTAAACGACTTGAAGGCTCTTTTGTCCGCGAGGTTATTTTGGCAACCAACGCGACTCTCGAAGGGCAGGCGACCGCGCACTACCTCGCCGAGCGGCTTGCGGGTAAAGACATCGCGCTCACTCGCCTTGCGCGTGGGCTACCGATGGGTAGCGCGTTAGAATATATGGACGACGGCACCATAGCAGACGCGATGCGCGCGCGCCGTCCTTTTTAATTTCGTCTTTAGGCTTTGTCTTTGCGCTTACGTGTTTCGGCAAAGACATCAACCTCTTGCGCGCCAACGAGGTTCAATTCTTTTTGTATTTCGGCACTCATCGGGCGTAAAAAGGGGTTGGTTTCTTTTTCCTGCTTTAGCGTTGTTGGCACGGTTGGTTTTCCTGCGGCGCGCAGCGTGTCAATTTCGGCGGCGCGTTCAACGAGCGCTTGATTTTTGGGTTCAACGCTCAAAGCAAATTGAGCGTTGGCTTGGGTATATTCGTGCGCGCAATAGATGGTGGTGTTATCGGGCAGCGCCATCAGCTTTTGTAAAGACGCCCACATTTGGAGGGGCGTGCCTTCAAACAGGCGTCCGCAGCCCAAAACAAAAAGCGTATCACCGACAAATATAATTTGCGACTCGGCAAAATAATAAGCGATATGCCCCAAGGTATGACCGGGCACTTCAAAAATCTGCGCTTCTTGTGCGCCAAATTTCACGCGGTCCTTTTCCCCGATGGCTTTATCCAAAGTGGGAATTTTATCGGCTTCAGCTTGGGGTCCAATAATCTGGCAGCCAGTTTTTTCTTTAAGCTCTGTGTTGCCGCCGGTGTGGTCAAAGTGGTGGTGGGTATTAAAAATATAATCCAGCTGCCAGCCCTTATGCTCGAGAGCTTCCATTATTTTGTCGGGGTCGGGCGTATCGACCGCGGCGGTTTTGTTTTCCTTAGGCTCGTGAACAAGATAGCCGTAGTTATCCATCAAGCATGGGAATTGATAAACTTCAAGCATTTGGTCTCCTTTCTTTTGATTCTAGAACAAAAATTGCTTGGGGTGCAAGCCAATTCGCTAGAGATATAAAACGCAGCCATTTTTTTATGCGCGTCTCCGACAGGGGCAGAAAACGGACAATGTTTAGATTCATCTCTTTAACCAAGAGGATAAAATCTTTTATCGTGCAGAGGTGAATGTTGGGGCTATCGTGCCAGCTATAGGGCAGAAGCGAAGATAGGGGCATACGTCCATAAAACAAGAGGTAAAAGCGCACGCGCCAGAAGCCAAAATTCGGCAAAGAAATGATAGCCGCTTCCCCGACACGCAACATCTGTTCTAGCACCGCAGCGGGTTGGTGCATTGCTTGAATGGTATGGCTTAAAATAACGTAATCGAAAGCCTTATCGGGATAGGTTTGTAGTTCGGTTTCGGCATCGCCCTTAATAACGTTAAGCCCGCGCGCGACACAAGCGCTCACGCCGTTGGAGCTAAGTTCGATACCGCAACCGCGCACATTACGTTTTTCTTCTAGCAGTGCGAGTAGGGCGCCATTGCCGCAACCTATATCCAAAACGCGACTCCCCCGTTTCACTTGAGCGGCGATGATTTCTAAATCTATACGTTTTGGCAGAGGTGGTGAAGGTCTTGTCATTTTATATTCCCTTATTTTTAGCGGAGGCATCCATAAACCCTTTTAAGACAGACATCATTTCGGGTTCATCTAGCAAAAAGGCGTCGTGTCCTTTATCGCTTGATATTTCAACAAAGCTCACATCCACGCCATTGCCATTGAGCGCGCGAACAATTTGACGACTTTCACTTGTCGGAAACAACCAATCGCTGGTAAAAGAAATAACACAAAACCTAGCATCTACTTTCTCAAATGCTTTAATAAGATTGCCGCCATAATCCTCCGCGAGGTCGAAATAATCCATCGCGCGCGTAATATATAAGTAGCTATTGGCATCAAACCTATCGACAAAGGTCATTCCCTGATGGCGCAAGTAAGATTCTATTTGGAAATCGGCATCGAAGCCGTAGGTAATTTTATCGCGGTCTTGTAGGTCGCGACCAAATTTTTGCGCGAGCGCATCTTGCGACATATAGGTAATGTGAGCCGCCATACGCGCAACCGACAGCCCTTTGGTCGGCTTGAGATTATCTTCATAATATTTTCCCCCCGCCCAGTTGCCATCAGCCATAATCGCTTGTCGCCCGACTTCGTGAAAAGCGATGTTTTGCGCCGAGTGTCTCGGTGATGTCGCAATTGGAATCGCCGAAAAAATTCTATCGGGATAGACGCTTGCCCACTGCAGCACCTGCATACCTCCCATAGAGCCGCCGATAACCGCAAGCAGTTGTTCTATACCGAGCCTATCAACCAAGGCGGCTTGCGCGCGCACCATATCGGCAATCGTGACGGTCGGGAAGCTCAAGCCATAAATTTCGCCTTGGGGGTTAAGAGAATTGGGTCCTGACGAACCCATACAGCCGCCAATAACATTAGAGCAAATAACAAAAAGCCTATCGGTATCGAGCGCCTTTCCCGCGCCTATCATATCTGCCCACCAGCCTTGCTTGCCTGTGCTGGGGTGTTCTTGGGCGGCGTATTGGTCGAGCGTCAGCCCATGGCAGACCAAAACCGCATTGCTCTTGTCGCCATTGAGACGCCCGTAAGTTTGATAGGCAATATCAAAGGACGGCAAGCTTTTCCCGCTATCGAGCGCCAAAGGCGTGTCAAAATGTTCTATTTGGTGTTGTGTCATTATAATAGTCTTTCTTTTTTAACCAATGCCCATTAAGAATAGCAAGTAATGACAAAAGAATTGGATAAAATTCGGGCTGAAATAGACAAGATAGACGGGGAGCTCTATCGAGGTTTAGAGCGGCGGCTAGGATTGGTTCGCTCTTTAGCGGGTCTCAAGCGCACGCAGGGGCGTGAGGACACGCGACAGCGTGAGAATCTCTTTCGTCCTGCGCGCGAAGCGAGCTTAATCGGCAAGCTGCTCAAACGCGGGCGCGTGGCGCCGAGCCTTATTGTTTATATTTGGCGGCAGATAATATCGGCATCGCTGAATTTACAGCAAGCCCATCGCTTTGGTTTGTGGGCGAAGAGCCATCAGGCGGCTGCCCTTGCGAGCGCGGCGGCGTGGGCGGGCGGAGGTAGCTCTATTGAGGTTTTCTCTACGCCTAAAGCGCTTTTTACTGCGCTGTTAGATGTGCGGGTAAATTCGCGGAGAGGCGCGATGATTGGGTTTGTGCCGTGCGATAGCCCTGCGACTTTATGGCAAAAGATGCCCGAAGGCATTTATGTTGTCGCGCGCTGGAGTTATCTCAAAAAGGACAAAGCCTTCCCGCTTTATATTCTCGCGCGCCTTACCCCTGAGGAAACAGGAGATGACCGCGCGCTTGTGCTTAAAAATAAAAAACTTATTATCAAAAGAGGCTTTATGACAAAAGAGCAAGTTAAAAAAGATGAAAAATTTTTAGGCTGCTTTGCCGCGCCAATAGATGTCAATTAAATATCAGTTAAATAAATGAAAAAATTTGTATTGCCAAAAGAATTATTGAAAATCACTCCTTATAAAGGCGGGGCGCGTTCTTTTGTCGGACGCAAGCACGCAATTAAACTTTCTTCCAACGAGGGGGCTTTAGGCACGAGTCCCAAAGCGGTTCGCGCGTTCAAAAAAGCGGCGCGAGGCGATGCGCTCTCCCTTTACCCTGAAAGCTCGGCGCAAGAATTGCGCGAAGCCCTTGCGGTGAAGCATAAAATTTCGGCGAATCAAATTATCTGCGGTTGCGGTAGCGATGACCTTTTACAATTATTGACACGGCTTGCCCTATATAAAGGTGGCGAGGGCATTCATACCAAATATGGTTTCGCGCTTTACCCGACACTCATTCGTGCCAATGGTGGTGTGCCGGTTGTCGCGGTGGAAAAAAACTTTCACGCAAGGTGTGATGACTTGCTAAAAAAAGTGACTGCCAAAACGAAAATTGTTCTTCTTGCCAATCCCAATAACCCGACAGGCACTTATTTAAGTTTTGATGAGCTCAACACTTTACGCGCGAAACTGCGCTCGGATATTTTACTGGTTATCGATTCTGCCTATGCCGAATATATGACCGCGCACGATTACGATGCAGGCGTTAAACTTGTCAAGCAAAGCGATAATGTTGTGATGACAAGAACTTTCTCTAAAATTTACGGGCTCGCGAGTGTGCGCTTGGGTTGGGCTTATATGCCGCCTAACATTGCTGATGCCATCAACCGCATTCGCCAACCTTTTAACGTGCCAACGCCAACATTAAAAGCGGCGGTTGCCGCGCTTAAAGATGAAGCCTTTATAAAAAAATCGCAAGCGCATAATAAAAAGTGGCTTGGCTTGATGAAGCAGGCGCTCGCCCCTTTGCTCGCGACAGACGCGCAAGCTAATTTTTTACTATTGGATTTTGGCAGCAAAAGCAAAGCGGCTAGGGCGTGGCGTTTTTTAGGAGAGAATGGTTTTGTGTTAAGGCAAATGGAAGAATACGGCTTAGAGTCTTATTTAAGAATGAGCCTCGGCACGGCGCGCACGAATCGCAAAGTGATAAAACTTTTTCACGCCCTTGAGGAAAAGCAGCCATGACCGCCCTGCCTTTTTCTTCTATTGCTTTGATAGGGCTAGGGTTGGTCGGTTCTTCTTTGGCGCGCAAAATAAAGGCGGTGTCTTCGGCGCGGGTGCTTGCTTACGCGCCTTCATCGCAAACGAGGCAGCGCGCGCGTGAGCTAGGTCTTGTGGATAAAATGTGCGACAGCCTGCCCGAAGCTGTGGCAGAGGCTGACTGCGTGGTGTTATGTTCGCCGCCGAGCACTTTTGGCGCGCTTGCGAAGCAGATAGTCCCTCATCTCAAAAAAAACACGATTCTCAGCGATGTTGGTTCGTTCAAGGTGCGGGCGATTGAAGACATCAAGCCTCATTTGGATAAAAATATTTTTTTTGTGCCTGCCCACCCTATCGCGGGCACGGAGCATTCGGGCATTGACGCGGGGTTCGCTACGCTTTTTGAGAATCGCTGGTGTATTATAACGCCGCTACAAAATGACGCCAATGATAAGGCGGCTTACGGCAAGGCTTTGGATAAAGTGGAGCAGTTCTGGCAGGCTTTAGGCTCGAGTGTCGTGCGCATGGAGGCGGCTCATCACGACAGGGTGTTGGCTTTGACGAGTCATTTGCCGCACATTATTGCTTGGACGATGATAGCAACGTCACAAAACCTAACCGACATTGACCGCAAAGAAGTTATTGATTATAGCGGTGGCGGGTTTAAGGATTTCACGCGGCTTGCTTCGTCCGACCCGCTGATGTGGCGCGATGTGTTGCTTGGCAATCAGGCGGCGGTGTTAGAGATGATAGATAGATTTACCAAAGAGCTAACTTTATTGCGTGATGCGATTGACAACCATCAAGGCGATGTTATTCAAGAGCTTTTCGGCAAATTACGCGATACCCGCGCTTTAATTATTGAGGCGGAGAAAAAAATTAAGTAATTTTTTTCATTTCGGTTTCTATTGCTTCTTGTAGAGTTGGCATAAACTCTTCGCGCTTGAGTCCCGCAGGAATGGGTGGCAAGATGCGCACTTGAATCGTGCCGCGATAACGCTCAAAAGACCTGCGCGGCAAAAATTTTCCTGAGTTCAATGCGATAGGCACACAAGGCACATCAAGATATTTATAAAGTGCCGCCACGCCAATTTTATAATCAGGTGGCGCGCCGACAGGTCGCCTTGTGCCTTCGGGAAAAATAATAATGGAAATCTTTCGCTGAATGCGATCTTGGCTTTTTTTAATAAGTGAGCGCAAGGCTTTCGTGCTGTCGCCGCGGTCAAGAAAAATAAGGTCCGCCCTTTGCATTGCCCAACCAAAAAATGGAATGAGGAATAATTCTCTTTTAGCAATGGGCACGCTATTCGGCAAAAAGCGATAGAGCATTAGCGTTTCCCACATTGATTGGTGTTTAGAAGCAAACAAGCATGGTTCTTGGGGAATATTTTCAATGCCTTGAATTTCATAATCAACGCCGACCATCACTTTCAATAGCCACAAGAGAGAATTGCACCCTTTGTGAATCGTTTTAACCAAAATCTTTTTTGACAGAAAAGACACGAAGAAACAAATAATCGCGGCGATAGCCGTTGTAAAATTAAAAATAGCGTGGAACAGCAATAAGTAAAGAAAACGCATTATGGTAGCCTGCTTAAATGGTTGAGGGTTTGTTTTCGAGATGAGGCAATGGCAATCAAACAAGCGAGTATTGGAATAAACATAAGCGCGCTATAATCGATGGGCTGGAGTTCAATACCAATAGCCGATAGGTTTAGGGATTCGGGTATGAACTGCCATAACTGCTTGCCTAAAAAAAAGGTAAGGGCGGCAGCCCCCGCGCCAATCACACCGGCGAGCAAGCCTAGCCGAATGAAGTATTTTCTAAACACATTAACCACAAAGCGGTCTTCAGCCCCTATCAGGTGAAAGATACCGACAATCGAGCGGTTGGCGTCTATGCTTGCGTGGGCAGCGAGGCTTATCACCGCAGTCATACAAGCAAGGGTCGCGAGCAAAATAAGTCCGGCTAAAATTTGAACTAGCAAAACCCAGCGCGCTATCGCAACATGCCACTGCTGATGATTTTCCAGTTCCGCGCTAGGAAGAAGTGCCTGAATTTTTTTATTGAGTGCAGCTTCATCTAAAGGAACATCGGCTTTTAGATTGATATCGATTAAGTCCATCACCGGCATATAGGTGAGGTCTATTTCTTTTCCTATCCACGGGGCAAGCAGATGGGACATTTCTTCTTTGGGCACGCGGCGCGCTTGGACGACGGCTTTTTCGGCGTTGAGCAGGGTTAAAACCTGCTCTATTTTTTTATGGTGCGACTTAATTTCAGCGTCATTTTCTATCGGGGGGACATAGAGGCTCATCTTGAGGGTGGCTTGATTTTGCCATGCCTGCGCCCAGCGTCCAACGCCGATGGCGCTCGCGAGTGCCACCGCCGCGAGATAGCACATAATAATCGCCACGCCGGTTAAGGGGCGAATAATCGGTGCGCGCATACGAACGAGGCTAAATCCGGGGTTAGGCATTGGTGTCTCCGTAAGTTCCTGTTTCCTCGACGAGGTGTCCGTGTTGGAGATGGACGATACGCGCTTTATATTGCGCGGCGAGTTTCGGATCGTGGGTTGCGACAAGCACGGCGGTGCCGAGTTGGTTGAGCTCGGTCAAGAGGTGGAGCAAGCGCTCCGCCATTTCGGGGTCGACATTGCCGGTGGGTTCATCGGCGATGAGCAGCTCGGGCTGTGCTGCAACTGCGCGGGCGATAGCAACTCTTTGCTGCTCTCCTCCCGAAAGCGTTGGCGGGTAAGCGTTTTCCTTATCCCCCAAGCCAACCCAAGCGAGCAGGTCTTTCACATCTTTACGAAATGATTTTTCTTTTTGTCCTTTAATGCGCAGGGGCAGCATCACATTTTCATAAACGGTTGCGTGGCTGATAAGGCGAAAATCTTGGAAGACGACTCCGATGCGCCGTCTTAATTGCGCACGCTCTTGTCGTGAGGTTATTTTTTCGTCCGAAACATCTTTACCGAAAATTTTAATAATACCGCGCGTGGGATATTGTCCTAAAAAAAACAAACTTAATAGAGTTGTTTTGCCGGCACCCGAAGGTCCTGTTAGAAAGCAGAAGTCTCCTTTGGCGAGGTCAAAGCAAATATCGTGAAGTATTTCAGCTCCTGTGCCATAACGCATACCGATTGTATCGCAATGTAAAATATTCATTTTATCCTTTCCCCTTCTCCCTTATCCATTCTGGCACTTTATCCTGTTTGATGAGCGTCTCATAGGACTGGCGCGGTCGCACGAGAGCGAAGGTTTCATTGTGAACGATAACCTCTGGCACAAGCAAGCGACTATTATAGGTTGATGACAAAACGGCGCCATAAGCGCCTGCCTCGATGATAGCGAGAAGATTTCCCTCGCTTTGTTGCGGTAGAAGCACATCGCGCCCAAGCCTATCGCCTGATTCGCACACCGGACCGACCAGCTGATAGCTGATATTTTTACCTTTAGAGGCCGCACCTCTAGAGGCGGTTTGAGGCAAAACCGGGTGATGGGCATCATAGAGAGCAGGGCGCAAGAGGTCATTCATCGCGGCGTCCAAAATAAGGAAGGTTGTCGCCTCTGCTTTTTTCTCTTCGATGACCGAAGTGATAAGAGCCCCCGCGATACCAACAATCGCGCGCCCGGGCGAGAGAACAATTTCGCACTGATACTTTTGCCCCAGCGCGCACGCCGCTTGGGTGTAAGCGGTAATATCGTGTGCGAGCGAGCGCTCGGCGCTAATGCCAAGCCCGCCGCCTAAATCTAATGTTTCAACCTTCATTGAATGGGCGCGTAATTTCTCTGTAAGCGCGCCTAGTTTTTGCCACGCTTCATTGAAAATATTTTGCTGCGTTATCTGGCTACCAATATGTATCGCCAGCCCCTTCACCTTGAAGCAGTCTTGGGTGCTTGCTTTTTGATAGAGCGTGAAAATTTCATCAAACGCCATACCAAATTTATCTCCCTTCTTGCCGGTGGAAATTTTATCGTGCGCGCCCGCTTTAATATCAGGATTAACGCGCAGGGCAATCGGTGCGGTTTTTTTCATCGTGCGGGCGTGGTGCGCCAAGCGCGTGAGCTCTGCTTCTGATTCCACGTTAATTTGCCCTAGCCCTTCGTCTAAAGCGAAGCGCAGTTCTTGGTTGGTTTTGCCGGCGCCCGAAAAATATATTTTTTGCGGTGCGATGCCTGCGGCAAGCGCGCGCCGACCCTCGCCCTCAGAGACAATATCTGCGCCCGCTCCTAATCGTGCCAGTAAAGTCAAAATGGCTTGATTGCTATTTGCCTTTACCGCAAAGCAAATATGCGCGCGCGTGCCTGCTTGCTTTTGGAATTGCCGAAAATTTTCCTCCACTTGAGCGGCGGAATAAACATAAAAAGGCGTCGGGCAAGCTTGGGCGAGCGCTTTGATAGCGCAATTTTCTACATAAAGCTGGTTGTTTTGATAGTGCCAAGGCGGTGTCATTGCTTTCCCCATCATTGCTTTTCTTTTGCCATTTCTTTTGCCCTTTCTTTTGGTAGCGGCTCTAGCGGACCCACACGTCCGCACGCGCTCAAAAAGAAAGAGGTTATCAACAGGAGAATAATTATTTGTCTCATAATTTTTCTATCCAGTTTTTTGCAGCAAGCCGAACATTTTCAGGCGCGGTGCCGCCAAAAGAAGTTTTAGATTTAACGGAGTAATCTAAAGATAAAGCTTTCAGCGCGTCTTTTGTTAAATGCTCGGAAATAGAGAGCATAGTTTCTTCGCTAAGCTCTTCCAACCCCACCGAGCTTTCTTCGGCGCGTTGCACGCAAGCGGCTGCCAAAGCGTGCGCTTGCCGAAAGGGCAAAGATTTTTCGCGCACGAGCCAGTCGGCTAAATCGGTTGCGGTGGGGTATCCTTTTTGCGCCATCTCTGCCATTGCTTCTTTATTGATGTTGATGTTTTCTAACAAGGCGGCAAGCGCGAGCAAGCATAGTTTTATTTCATCAAAAGCGCCAAAGACGGCTTCCTTATCTTGTTGCATATCTTTTGCATAAGCGAGCGGCAAGGCTTTCATCATTGTGAGCATATCCATCAAAGCGCCGAAGAGTCTGCCTGATTTGGCGCGCACGAGTTCAGCGGCATCGGGGTTGCGTTTTTGCGGCATAATGGAGGAGCCAGTTGAGAAGTCATCGCTCAAGCGAATGAAGTCGAACGCGGGCGAAGCCCACAAGGTTATCTCCTCGCCAAACCTTGACAAATGGACGGCGCAGATAGACAAGCAAGCTAAACTTTCGAGAACAAAATCCCTATCGGAGACCGCGTCAAGCGCGTTCGCGCTGGGTCTATCAAAACCTAGAGCCTTTGCGGTTTGGTGTCGGTCAATGGGAAAGGAGGTGCCGGCTAAAGCGGCAGCGCCCAAAGGGCTTTCATTGAGACGCGTGCGTGCGTCAAGCAATCTACTTTTATCGCGCTCTAGCATTTCAACATAAGCGAGGCAATGATGACCGAAGCTAATCACCTGCGCGATTTGTAAATGAGTCCAACCGGGCATTAAAGTGTTGTGATGTTCTAAAGCAAGCTGTGCTAGGTTTTTTTGTAAGGCTTGGAGCAAAGGTATCAGCTCATCTATTTCTTTTCTCACATAGAGCTTGAGGTCTAGTGCCACTTGGTCGTTGCGCGAGCGTGCCGTATGAAGTTTCCCTGCGGTATCCGCGCCGATATAATCGGCGAGCGTTGCTTCTATATTCATATGAATATCTTCAAGTTCGCGCTTGAAATCGAATTTACCTTGCCGAATGTCCTGTTCTATTTTTTTCAACCCGTCAATAATTTTAGTTTCCTCGTCTTTAGAGATAATGCCGCAGCTTGAAAGCATCTGCGCATGGACGATAGAGCCTTGAATATCTTGCGCGAAGAGTCTTTTATCAAAGTCAATAGAGGCGTTGAGCGCGTCCAACAAGGGGTGCGCTTTTTTGCCAAAGCGGTTATGAGAAATAAATCTATTCATACTTTATATATACCTTATCGCTTGTATAATGCTATAATAAGTTATGGTGCGGCTTACTTCCATAACAACCAAGACAGGCGACAAGGGCAAAACGGGGTTAGGCGACGGCTCGCGGCGCGTCAAGCACGACCAGCGCATCGAAGCCTATGGGAGCGTTGATGAAGCCAATAGCGCCGTCGGCTTAGCGAGAAGCCTGCTTGCGCAAGATAGTAAAAATGAGGCATTGGTTAATATGTTGGCGCGCGTCCAGAATGATTTATTCAATTTAGGTGCGGATTTGTGCCAGCCCGATTTAGAGAAGGCGGCATTAAGAATCGAGGAGAGCGATATTGAACAGCTGGAGGAATATAGTGGCGTGTTGAATAAGGATTTGCCTGCGCTTGATTCTTTTATTTTGCCGGCGGGGAGCGGGTCGGTGGCGGCTTTACATTTGGCGCGCACGATAGCCCGCCGCGCCGAGCGTGAAATTTCCAAGCTAACGACAGCAGAGACAATCAACCAAGCGACTCTGCGCTATATGAACCGCCTGTCGGATTTGTTGTTTATTATGGCGCGCGCGGCTTCTTTTGCCTCTAGCGGCAGAGAAGAGAAGTGGCAGCCCAAAAAATAGGCTTGCCTGTCGGTTGGCTTTGGGTTATATTCTGTTTATGGCAGTTCCAAGAGGCAAAGTAAGCGGTTCGAGACGCGGCAAAAGACGTTCGGGTCATAAGAATCCGCGCGGGATTTGGTCGGAAGACAAAGATGGTGTTCTCCACCGCCCGCACCATATGAGCTTGGAGACCGGCGAGTGGCGCGGTCGTGTTATTCTGCCGCCTAAAGTGAAAGAACCAGCGAAAGAGGAAACAACCGAGTAGCACAATGGCTCTATTTTTTGATACAGAATGGTTTGCCGCAAAATTAAAAGAGAAGAATAAAAACAAGAAGCAGCTTGCTCTCGCGCTAGGCGTAAGCGATGAAAGGCTAGAGAGCATTTGGAAAGACCAGTCGGTAATGACCGAAGCGCAGGTTAGCAAAGCGGCGGCGTTTTTAGGGCAAGCGAAAGAAACCCTTATTCACTATGCGGGCGTTGGCAGTGTTGAAAAAACGCATCCAATAACATCATCAGCGATAATGGAAGCAGAGGATATAAGCGAAGTGCTAGAGCGTTTAGACCGAATAGAAAAAAGTCTCATTGAGCTAAAAAGTATGATTTTTTCCCAAAACATTGGTAAAGAGCTTTGATACTTGAAAAGCGCGCAAGATTGCTTATATTAAAGTTATGGCAATAAGAAATCTAGTTCGAGTTCCCGATGAGCGTTTAAGGCAAATTTCCAAGCCGATTAAAGCGGTTGATGATGGGATTCGCATTTTAATGGACGATATGTTGGAGACGATGTATGCGTCCAATGGTATTGGCTTAGCGGCGATTCAAGTTGGCGTAGCCAAGCGTGTGATTGTCATTGATTTAGTGCGCGAGGCGGCACGTGAGGGCAAGGCGGAGCCTCATTATTTCGCCAACCCTGAAATTTTGTGGCACTCGAAGGAGCTGGCTTCCTATACCGAAGGTTGCCTTTCTGTGCCTGAGTTTTTTGATGACGTGGATAGACCCGCACGTTGCCGTGTTGGCTTTTTAGACTATCACGGAAAAAAGCAAGAGCTAGAATGCGATGGACTTCTTGCAACTTGTATTCAGCACGAGATGGATCATTTAGAAGGCATTTTATTTATAGATCATTTATCGAGGCTCAAGCGTCAACGGATATTGAAAAAAATAAAGAAGCAATCCCTAACGACATCGCAACAGGTTGCATCGCAACAAGTTGTGCCGCAACAAATTACAGATGAAAGGTCTACGCCTCGACAAGCGGTGCTTTAATGGCTCAAAAGCAAGAGGGCTTACGACTTGCCTTTATGGGAACTCCCGATTACGCTTTACCGAGTTTAGAATGTCTAAAACATTCTTCCCACCAGCTGCTGAAAATTTGGACGAAGCCGCCGAGTCGCACGGGTCGGGGTAAAAAGTTAAAAAAGAGCGCGGTGGCGCTTTGGGCGGAAGAAAACAACACGCCCTATCGTGAATGTCAAAATCTAAAAGATGACGCGGAATGGGAAGTGTTTGAGAGTCTTAATTTAGACGCGGTGCTTGTTGTCAGCTTTGGCGTTATTTTGCCGAAGCGGTTTTTAACTTTACCGCGCTTGGGTTGCTTAAACTTACATCCCAGTCTTTTGCCGCGCTGGCGTGGTGCGGCACCGATAGAGCGCGCGCTTTGGGCGGGAGACGAGAAGACCGGCATCACGATTATGCTGCTCGGCGAGGGCATTGATGACGGCGACATTCTAGCGCAGCAAGAAATTGAAATCGGCGCGATGAACGCCGCTGATTTAAGGCAAGGCACAAGCACGCAAGGTGCTAGGCTTTTGCTACAAACGCTAGAGGCTTATGCTGACGGCAAGCTCACGGCGCGCGCACAGGATTCTAGCCGTGCGACTTTCGCCGAAAAGTTGAGCGCGGCGGACGAAGGGCTTGATTGGGCGCACCCGGCGAAAAAATTATTATGCCACGTGCGCGCCCTATCGCCTAAGCCTGGCGCTTGGTTCATCTATCGCGGGCAAAAGATAAGGCTTTTGGACGCCGAGCTGGTAGAAGCTAAGGGTGCGGCGGGTGAAATTCTAGACGACAGGCAGGGGGTCATCGCGTGTGGCGACAAGGCACTAAAACCTTTGGCGTTACAGCGGGAAGGCAAGAAGGCTTTGTCGGCGCATGATTTTTTATTGGGGTTTAAGTTTCATAAGGGAGATAGGTTAGAATCGTGACGCGCTACTGCTTAACGTTAGAATATGACGGCACAGATTTTTGTGGTTGGCAGGCGCAAGAGAATGGCTCAAGCGTCCAGCAAGCTTTGGAGGAGGCTTGCTTTGCTTACTGCGGCGAGAAGGTGGTTATCTACGGCGCGGGCAGAACCGATAGCGGCGTGCATGCTTTCGGACAAGCGGCACATTTTGATTTAATGCAAGAGAAGCCAACAGAAGAGATTCAAGCGGCGTTGAATTTTCATTTACGCGCGCGCAATCGAGCGGTCGGCGTTTTATCGGTAGAGGCGGTATCGCCTGACTTTCACGCGCGCTTTAGTGCGCTTAAGCGTCATTATCTTTATATTATTCTCAACCGCCCAACGCCGGCTATTTTAATGAAGGGTCGCGCGTGGCATGTGCCGCAGCCACTGGTGTGGGAAAAGATGGCAGAGGTGGCGGAGGTTTTTATCGGCAAGCATAATTTCACCACGTTTAGGGCAGCCGCGTGCCAAGCGAAAAGCCCGATAAAAACTTTAGACCAGCTTTCGGTTGAGCGGGATAGAGAGAGGGTCATTATCCGCGCGAGTGCGCGCTCTTTTTTACACCATCAAGTGCGTTCGCTGGTTGGCGCGCTGGTCGCGGCGGGCAAGGGTAAGCTAGATAGCACCCATGCGAAAGATATTTTAGCCGCCGCCGATAGAAGCCTTTGCCCTCCGCTTGCGCCCGCGTGCGGATTATATTTAGTAAAAATAGACTATCCACAAAATAAATGATAAAAAGTAAAATGAAGAAAACCCATCGCATTCTTGACCCAATTCACGGACTCATTCATTTCAACGAAGAGAACGAAACCGATGACATTGCTTGGCAATTAATTAATGGTTTAGCCTTTCAGCGATTAAGACGCATCAAGCAATTAGGGTTTGCCGACTTTGTTTTTCCTGCTGCGACTCATAGTCGTTTTGCTCATTCGATTGGTGTTTTCTATATGGCGCGCGTGCTGATAGCAAAAATGAAGCAGCAGTTAGGTAAAAGTTTTGATGAAAGAAAGGCAAACGCAACAGCGTGGGCGGCACTTCTCCACGATATTGGGCATGGTGCTTTTAGCCATGCTTTTGAGAAGTGTGAAGCGCGTTGTGGCAAAGCGCAAAAGCATGAGAGCTGGACGATTGCGATTATCCGAGAAGATAAATTGATACACGAGACATTAACAAAAGCGGGATTATTGAACGAGGTCATCGCGATGGTCGAGCCGCAAACGGATAATTTATATCAGGCGGTTATTTCTAGTGCTTTTGATGCCGATAGGCTTGACTATCTGCAGCGCGATAAATATATGTGCGGCGTTGGCATGGGCGGCTTTGATAGCGAATGGTTATTAGATTGTTTGGAGGTTTCTGCGGCGGGTTATTTCAATTTGAATAAAAAAAGTGAGCATAATGCTGAGGAGTATTTGTTAGCGCGTTATCATTTACATAGTTCTGTTTATACGCACAAGACAATTCGCGCGGCGGAAATGATGTTGAGTGATATTTTATTTACGCTTAGCCAAAGCCTTACGGCGAGCGGTTTAGCCAAGGAGCATCCGCTTTATCGTTATTATGAAAACCGCTCGGTTGAAACTTATTTGGCTTTAGATGATATTGTGATGTGGAATGCGTTAGGCGAGATGAGGCAAAAGGCTAAGACCGAAGAATTGCGAACCTTAGCGGGTAATTTAATCGATAGAAATTTTTATAAATGTTTTGATGTCGGTGCGCTTGCAGAAAAAGAAGAGCACGGCGCGGAGAGGTTAGGAAATTATCTTCATGCACTACGTGAGAAGAACGATAAATGCGTGATTGACACCGCCGAGATTACCGCCTATCCGCCAAATAATACGCGTGGGCGGCACGATGGAATTAGAATTGATGGTGTTGATATTGCCAGCCTATCGCCTATTATTCGTGCCATTCCGATTAAAAAACTTTGCCGTATTTACGCGATGACAGAAAAAGATATTAATTTTGCGCAAGCACTTTGGAAGAAACTTTAATCAAAATAATTTTTGATAATATCAAAATATATTTTAGTGAGCGTTTTGATGTCCTCGACCGATGCACATTCATTGGTTTTATGAATGGTCTCAGTGGTTAGCCCAAATTCGACAACCCGCGCGTAGTCTTTAATATAACGCGCGTCAGAAGTGCCGCCGTTTGTGGCAAATTCAGGCGTTTTGCCCGTATGGGTTTTCACCACATCACGCACCAAAGAAGAAAAAGCGCAAGGTTTGGTCAAAAAAGGATCACCATTATTTTGACTTTTCAGCTCATAGGTTATTTTGTTTTGCTTCGCCACAACATCATCAGCGATAGCGCGCACGATTTTTTCTAACCCCTTGCTGTTTTGTAAAACATTATAACGGATATTAAACTTCGCCTCACACGAAGCGGGAATAACATTGCGCGCGGTATTATTCACATCCATTGAAGTAATCTCAAGGTTTGAGGGAACAAAATTTTCGTTGCCTTCATCAAATTTATAGTGATGAAGTTTTGTTAAAATTTCGGTCATCACTGGAATGGGATTGGCAGCCAAATGAGGGTTCGCCGCGTGTCCTTGTTGCCCGATAACTTTCAAGTCCATATTGATAGAGCCGCGTCTGCCAATTTTAATCGCCTCGCCCATAGCTTGAACATTACTCGGTTCTCCGACCAAACAATCATCAATGACTTCATTTTTTTCTTTCATCCACTTGAGAACTTTTTGTGTGCCGTCAATGGCTTCGGCTTCTTCATCGCCGGTGATTAAAAAAGCCAGCGAGCCGCTGGGCTTATGATGTTTGAGATAGAGCCCGCTCGCAGCAAGAAAAGCGGCGATAGCCCCTTTCATATCAGACGCCCCGCGCCCGAAAAGTTTACCTTCAACAATTTTGCCTTCAAACGGCGGGTGAAGCCAGCCTGCCTCATCACCCACTGGGACAACATCGGTATGGCCGGCAAAACATAAGAGCGGTTTTGCCTCGCCAAAGCGCGCGTAGAGATTATCCACCGCGCCGAATTTAAGGCGATGGCACTCAAAGCCAAGCGCCATCAAATAGGCTTCGACAATATCTAATGCGCCATCGTCTTCGGGCGTAACCGACTCGCAGCGAATGAGCGCTTGCGTTAAAGCGACCGCATCTTCCAAAGCATGATTATATTCCGACATCGCTCTGCCTTAACAATTCGTTGATGGAAGTTTTAGCGCGTGTGCGTTCATCAACGCGCTTGACAATAACCGCGCAATATAAATTAGGTGACGGGTTAGAACCAGACACACTACTATTAATACTACCGGGCACAACAACCGAATAGGGCGGCACTTCGCCTTGAAAAATCTCACCGCTTTGCCTGTCAATAATTTTAGTGGAGGCGGTCAAAAAGACACCCATCGCTAAAACCGAACCTTGCCTAACAATAACCCCTTCTGCGACTTCGCTACGCGCGCCAATGAAGCAATCGTCTTCAATAATAACCGGCGCGGCTTGAACCGGCTCGAGGACGCCGCCGATACCCGCGCCCCCTGAGAGATGAACATTTTTTCCTATCTGCGCCGCCGAGCCAACGGTCGCCCATGTATCGACCATCACGCCATCATCGACATAAGCGCCGATATTGACGAAGCTCGGCATCAAGACAACATTTTGACCGATATAAGCACCGCGCCGCACATAAGAACGCGGCACGGCGCGAAAATTCGCGTTGCGAAAATCTTCATCGCTCCAGTTTTCAAATTTAGAGGGCACTTTATCCCAGCCGCCTTCCATTCGGCGATTTTCACAAAGCCCAAAAGAAAGCAGAATAGCTTTTTTGAGCCAAGCATTGACGACCCATTCTGTTTTATTATTCTTTTGCGCGACCCGCAAAGAGCCATTGTCCAGCGCGGCGAGAGCCCATTCAACCGCCGGCGCGAGGTCTTTTTTTTCTACCGCCGCTCTATCCTCAAAAGCGGCATTGATAAGGGTTTCAGCTTCTTGGCTATTCATAATTTTTTTTCTCCTTCATATAAGTATTCGGTCCAGCCATCTCTGCCTCTTGTTTCGACACGGCGAAAGCCTGCGCTTTGGAAGCCGCGTTCAATACATTGGGTTCTTTTTGTTATTTTGAATTGTAGTCTTCTTAAGCACATAGGGAAATCTCCGAGCCAGACGAGTGGTTCGCCTGAATTTTTATAAACGACTGCGCCTTTTTCGTCAACAGCTTCGGCGTAGATATAATAGCGTGGTTGTCCTAATTTTTCGCGTAGCAACATTGCGCATGATTTTGGTTCGACACGTATCCAGCCTTTGGATTCGAACTTTGGCGCGCCAAAATTGCCTTCGCGATTGGCGATAGCATTCACTGCGCGATAACCGATAGAAGCCCAGACTAGATATTTTGTTTCATTACATAAGCGAAAGCCTGAATGGACACCAAGCATTTTTTTTGACCCCTCAAGGAGCTGTTGAAAAAGTTTTTGACTAATAGCCCCAGTAGGTCTTTGATTGATAGATCGTTGAAAGGTTTGTATGGTTCTTTGTGTTAGCTTTCCCCAGAAGCCATCGACATCGCCTATTTCTAAGCCATTTTCGCGCAAAAGTCTCTGTGCGCCGGCAACCATTGCGTGGTTTGCGCTAAAGAAAGGTTTTGTCTCTTGAAAATCTTCAGTCCAATTTCCGTTTTTATTTTCGATTTCAATACGAGCGAACCCTACTTTGCTATGGTCTTTTTCGCGACAAAGGATTCTTTCCTTAATGAGAAATTTTTTACCCCTTGTGCCAACACAGAACATAGTTGTGCCGCCAAAGATTTTTATTCTACCGCGATGTTCTGGAGCGGAGCGTGCGTAAATATAATAAACTTTTTGGCGCAGGCGTTTTTCAACAACGACTTGACAAAAGCCGGGATAGAGGCGAAACCATCCATAGGTTTGCCATATTTTGACTTTCTTTTGAGAGAATGCAGCATCAAGCACATAGCTTGTTTCATTACATAACTTGAGTTGCGCATTGGCATTAGAAGGTAAAACCAAGACCCAAAAAAATCCTAATAAGAATCCGATAAATAAAAAATAAAGCCCGCGCATAAGTATCCTATTTTTCCCCTAATTTCTTTATTGTGTCCCAATTTTATTGTATCCCAATTTTATTGTATCATAGTGCCGATGCCGTGGGGCGTAAAAAGTTCTAATAAGAGCGCATGTGGTTTGCGTCCATCTAAAATGACAGCAGCCTCAACGCCTTGCCGCACGGCTTGAATACAAGTTTCAATTTTAGGGCGCATGCCCTCAGTCGCGATGCCGCTTGCCAAAATAGCATTCGCATCTTCCGTGCTCAACGAAGGAATGAGCGAGCCATCAGCTTCCATTAAGCCAATAACATCAGTCATCATCAGCAACCTTGTTGCCTTCAAGCTGGCGGCAATAGCGCCGGCGGCAACATCGGCATTGATATTATAAACCTGCCCTTCTTCGGACGAAGCGGTCGGTGCGATAACGGGGATAAGATTTTCGTTCAATAGCGTGGTAATAATTTTATTATCAATTTTATCAGGCACGCCGACGAATCCTAAATCGTCATTATATTTTTTGACTTGCATTAAGTTGCCATCGCGCCCGCTCAAGCCAACAGCCTTGCCATGTGCGCGCGAGATAGTATCAACAATTTTTTTATTGATATTTCCAGCAAGCACCATTTCAATAATCTCTGCCATTTCTTTCGTGGTGACGCGCAAGCCATTTTGGAATTGGCTTTGGATACCCAGCCGCTCTAACATTCTGTTGATGTGCTTCCCGCCGCCATGGACGATAACCGGTTTAACACCACTCTGGCGCAGCAAGACGACATCGTGGGCAAAATTATGCGCGGCATCTTCTTCCATAGCAGCGCCGCCATATTTAATGACGATAATTTT
This sequence comes from Alphaproteobacteria bacterium, assembly GCA_965209065.1. Lineage (GTDB taxonomy): Bacteria > Pseudomonadota > Alphaproteobacteria > JAPOUT01 > CBDBUR01. The sequence continues at coordinate 1,618,528 of OZ242373.1, read as the reverse complement.
ATTATCATAAGCCTGCATAAAGGGTAGGGCTTGCGCCAAAATAGCGGCTTGCTCTTCACCTAAATTGTTTTGGACGTTATTCTTGTTTTGGTTCATTTTTTATTCCTAAATTAGCAAGCAGGTCTATTTTAACGCCTTGCCGTTTCATAATGAACCCCTGCTGTAAAGCGGAGAGGACGGTATTCCAAGTGGCGTAAATGACCAGCCCTGCGGGGAAGCGCGCAAGCAATAGCATAATAACAAGAGGCGCCCACGCGAATACTTTGCGCTGTATGGGGTCGGGCGGCGGTGGGTTGAGTCTCATTTGGACAAACATCGTAGCCCCCATCAATAGAGGCCAGATGCCGATGATTAAAAAATCAGGCAGAGGAATGGGGAGGAGTCCAAACAAATTAAACAAAGAGAGTGGGTCGGCAGCAGAGAGGTCGTTTATCCAGCCAAAAAAGGGTGCGTGGCGCATTTCTATCGTTACAAACAGCACCTTATAAAGCGCGAAAAAGACGGGAATTTGTAGCAGCATTGGCAAACAGCCCATCAGGGGTTTCACTTCGTGCTTTTTCCACAGCTCGGCGATTTCGCGATTCTGCGCCATCATATCGCCTTTATGGCGCGCGCGCACGCGCTCTAGTTCGGGTTGCACTTTACGCATCACCGCCATTGTTTCATAAGATTTATTTGCAAGCGGAAAGAAAACGAGTTTAACCAAAACCGTTACGATTAGAATGGCGACACCAAAATTGCCGCTAAATTTAGAAAAGAAATCGAGCAACAGAAAGAAAGGTTTTGTCATAAAAAAGAACCACCCCCAATCTATCATTAAGTCGAATCGTTTCACGGGTAGATTTTTCTCATAAGAGTCAATTAGGCTTGTTTCTTTTGCGCCGGCGAAAAAGTGCTGGGTAAAATTTATTTTTTCATTTGGTTTAAGCACAAGCCCTTGAGAAATATATTGCGTTATCCAAACAGCATCTGCCCCTGCCCCAATAGGTTGGTGTTGGAACATTGCTTGAAAGGCATAGGCTTGATTGGGAATCAGCACTACTGCCCAATACTTATCGGTGAAGCCGAGCCAACCTTCTTGAGACTGAAACTTAATTTCGGTTTCATCTTCTAAATCATCATAATCAATTTCTTCGAGTCCGTCATCGGAAAAGAAACCGATGAGTCCTTCGTGGAGCAAATAAAACCCTGAGCCTTCGGGGTGATTTTTACGCCGCGCGCGCGCCCACGCTGAAATCTGTTGTGAGGTTTGTCCTTGATTAACAATACTATCTTTCACTTGAAACATATAATTTTCATCAATAGAAACTTCACGTTCAAAGAATAGTCCTGTTTTTTTATCTTGGTGGGTGAAAACAATTTTTTTATTGCTAGAAAGCCTTTTGTCTTTTGTCTGCCAGTTTGTGTCGGCATTGATAATGTCTCCATCGAGAGAAGACCAACCAAAAGAAACGTCAAATTGTTTTGGTTGAAGCAGTTCAACCGGCGGTGCGTTTTCATCAAGGCTTTGACGATAATCGCTAAGCGACAAAGCATTAAACAAAGTGCCTCTTTTTTGTAGAGAGCCTTTCACTCTATCGGTTTTAATTTTTAGCTTTTCGCCTTTGCTACCTTCTTGTCTGAAGTATGAAGATTGATTAGGAAGTTGCTTTTGTGCGGTAATCGCTTTTTGTGTTTGGCCTGATAAGCCTGTTTTATTTGTAATTGTTTTATTCACGGAAGGTTGAGAGCTAGGCGTGTAAAAAAGTTCCCAAGCGACAATAACCAAAAGGGAAAGGGCGATAGCGAATAAAAAGTTTTTTTGCTCGTCGGGCATTTACGTTTTCTCCTTGTCTAGCTTGTTCAGTAGCTTTCTAAGCGTTTGTTTGAACTCTTGTCTCAAGGTATCATATTTCTGATAAAGGATAGAAGGATGAGCGATGAGGATATAATTCCACGCAGGTTGCGTCTCGTGAGGCAGAAGCTCGCGAGCGAGGGCGCGTAATCTTCTTTTGATGAGGTTGCGCTGCCACGCCTTGCCGACTTTTCTAGATACGACGAAGCCGAAGCTTATAGTGTCGCCTATAGTATAATGGTGAGCTTTATACGCGTGAATAATCATTGAGGGAGCAAAGACCTTTCGTCTTGTTTTTCTGTGCCTAGCGGCATTGGCGAAATCGCCTTTTGTGAGTGGCTGGAGTTTAGGCAGAAAGCCGCACACGTCCTTTAGCGCGCCGCCGCGAGAGGATGGCGCGTCCTGATTTTGTCTTTTGTCTAGCTCTGAACCCATGTCTTTTTTTCCGCACGAGGCGCGAGGGTTGAAAAGTCCTTTTCATTGGCTATCTCCTATTTATTTCATTGATAAATAAAAATTTAACCCCCGTCAATAGAAATCTGTCTTAAAGTGGGGTATGGAAACGGCATCACAGAAGAAATGGTTGCGTTTTGGGTTGCTCGGCGTGCTTTTAGCGCTGATGGTGCTGGTCTTGACGAGCGACTGGGGCGCGCTCCTCACGTTGAACGCTTTAGCGCAGAACAGAGTTGCGCTTGCTTCTTTTGTGGATGGGCATTTTGTGCAAGCGATTTTATTGTTTATGGCAATTTATGCCGGCGCGGTTGCTTTATCGGTTCCGGGCGGCGCGGTGCTAACGATGGCGGGGGGGTTCTTGTTTGGTGTTTGGTTGGGCGGCGCGCTCACTTTGGTGGCGGCGACTTTCGGTGCGGTGCTTTTATTCGCCATTGCCAAAACCAGTTTAGGTGAGAACCTTGCCGCACGGGCGAGTGGTTCGATAGAAAAATTACGGCAAGGGTTTAATAAGAATGCGTTTAGTTATTTATTATTTTTGCGTCTGGTGCCACTTTTTCCTTTTTGGTTAGTGAATTTAGCGCCGGCGCTTTTGGGTGTATCCTTGCCGGTTTATGTGAGTGCTACTTTTATTGGTATCATACCGGGCACTTTTGCCTTTGCCTTTTTTGGTAATGGTTTAGAATCTATTTTAGTTCGCCAGCAAGAAATTTACATGCGCTGTTTAGCGAAAACGCCGCACGCGGATTGCGCGCAAGTGCCGTCCATAGGCGACTTACTAACGCCGGAGATTATCATCGCGCTTTGCCTATTAGGTTTGGTTGCGCTTCTTCCAATGTTAATCCAAAAAATAAGAGGTGATAGCGCATAGATGTTGAAAATTTGTCTTCCTTTACTCTTTGGGGGAGTGGGGGCAGGTTTAATACTTTCGCTTTATTTGCTGAATGATTATCATCGCGCGCAGCTAGCACTTCATTTATCTGCGCCCTATCAAAAAATCGAGCCGCGCAATCAAGAAGAAAACGGCAAAGAAAAAAGCGATGAAGTTGATTTAACCAATGGAACATTTTTTATTATTTTCCCGCGCTTGCGTAAAATTTTCTTTTTACCTAACAAGCATAAATATATTAAAGTCACGCAGCAAGGATTATCTGAGAAAAAGAAAGAGGTATGGATTAATAGCTATACAATTCATAAAGAATTGCGCTATGTATTTCGTATGCTTTTTACGCAAAGTATTTTTATCATAGGTATTTTTTCTATTATTTTATTTTTTCTTATTCGTAATTTTTTCGCTGTGCCTTTGAGCCGTTTGGTAGATAACATTAATCGCTTTCGTGAGAATCCCGAAGCGATGTTAGGAGTTGTGCGCAATAAAAAAGATAATCCTCTATCGGAAGCGGAAAGCGCTTTAACCGAAATGCAAGATAACATCAAAAGGAAATTTCAGGAAAAATCTCGTCTTGAGGGCGTGGGTTTAGCGACGAATAAAATAAGTCACGACCTTCGCAACATTCTTTCCAACGCGCAATTATTGTCCGACGGCTTGAGGCAAGAAGCGTCACAAAAACAAAAGCAAAAATTTCGTAGGTTATCCACTTCCTTAAACCGCGCCATCGCTTTGTGTATGCAGTATTTAAATTATACCCGCTTTGACAAACCGCAAGCAGAAAAGCATTCGTTTGCTTTCTTACCTCTCGCGAAGGAGGTCAAGCAGGAAGTGTGTGCGCAATATCAACGTTGTGCGTGGCGTTTTGATATACCGAAACCGCTCAAACTTTATTCGGATTCCAATTTTTTATTTAGGATATTGTTTAATTTAAGCAAAAACGCGGCAGAAGCGGGGGCAAGCAAGCTCACGTTAAGCGCGCAGCAAGACAAAGAGAAGGTTCAAATTATTTTAGAAGATAACGGCAAGGGCTTGCCCTTACGTGTGCGCGGTAATTTATTTATGCCTTTCGTCAATTCGGGAGACAGGGGATATGGTTTGGGTTTATCCATTGCGCAAGAGCTTGCGCGCGCGCTCAACGGGGAGTTGTCTTTGCTCGATACGGACAAAACGGGGACGCGTTTCTGCTTAACCTTACCGAATGTCTTACCGAATATCTCGCCGAATGCTTAGGGCGCTGCCATCGCGGTGCCATCACGGCGTGGGTCTGCGCCGCCGTCTATGATTTTATTTTTTATTCTCACGCCATGGAGTCCCGAGATGAGCGGCTTGACAACCACCCGATGACCTATTTTTTCTAGCGGAGTTTTCAAATGCTTTAGCTCTGGCTCAAGCTCTATGACATCGCCGCTACGATTAGCGAGTCCTAATGCGGTATGGTGTGGCAGGTTGATGGCTTCTTGCATAGTCATCTGCCAGTCGATGAGCGCGATAGTTGTGAGTGCGACATAAGCGATGATGCGCCTGCCCCCCGGCGAGCCGAGCACCGCAAAGAGTTCTCCTTCTGGCGTAAAGATGAGGGTTGGTGTCATAGATGATAGGGGTCGTTTGCCGGCTTGCGCGCGATTGGCTATTTTTTGTCCGTTGCGCTCGGGGCGGAAGGAGAAATCGGTTAGTTCATTGTTTAGAAAGAACCCGCGTTCTTTGACAAAAATATGGCTACCAAAAGGTCCTTCGATAGAAGCGGTTAGAGCGACGCCATTCCCTTGCCTATCGACGACGCTCAAATGGGTTGTCGAGGGAAAGGGTTTTTCGTCCTGCGAGGGCGGCAGAGGGTTCATCAGGCGTCCTGCTGTTATTTTTTTCAGTGCTTTATTGCGTTTTATTTTTTGGGCGCGTTTTTTAAGATACCTTTTACTTAAAAGTTTTTCTCGTGGCACAGCAAAGAAGTCGGGGTCAGCGATGTAGCGTGCGCGGTCGGCATAAGCTAGTCGGCTTGCTTCGGCGATGAGATGGCGTGCTTCAAGGCTGTTTGGTTTTAATTGAGAAAGAGGAAAGGATTCCAACATTGTTAGCATCTGTAATAGTGTTAGCGCACCTGATGAAGGTGGTGGCATCGCGCAAATTTTATATTGGCGATAAGTTCCACAAAGATTTTTTCTTATTTTAGGTTGATAAAGTGTCAAATCTTTTTTAGAAAAATTATTTTTACCCCCCACAGCTTTAACAATATCATCAGCGATAGCACCTTGATAAAAGGGTTGGATTCCTTTTTGGGCGATTATTTTCAAGGTTTGAGCGAAAGCGGGAACTTTAACAATGTCTCCTTCCTTGCGCGGTTTTCCATTTTCATCAAAGAATAGATTTCGTGCGTGGGTTTTTTTAAGGAAGCCATCGCGTTGCAACCACCAAGCAAGGCGCGGACTAATGGGAAACCCTTGCTGGGCGAGTTTTATTGCCGGCTGAAAAAGCGTGTGCCACGCAAGCGCGCCTTCTTGTTTGTGAGCACGTGCGAACATCGCGAGCACGGACGGCACGCCAACCGATTGCCCGCCGACAACAGCAGATATAAAATTTTGCGGCTTACCTGAATCCATAAAGACGTTTTCTTTTGTGCCGCGCGGAGCAGTTTCTCTGCCGTCCCAACTTGTGATGGCGTTTTTCTTTTTGTTGTAAGAGAGCAGAAACCCGCCGCCACCAAGACCCGAAGATTGCGGCTCTACAAGGCTTAGCACGAGGTGCGTGGCGATAGCGGCGTCGATGGCATTGCCGCCTTTTTTGATTATCTCAATGCCGGCTTGCGTGGCGAGCGGGTGGGCGGAGCTCACAACCGCTTGAGGTTTATCGGCGCAAGCGAAAAGCAGCGCGCTCCCCAAGATAGCGGCAAGCCATTTTTTATCGCGCCATTTTTTATAAGGCGCGCTGCTTTTTATGTTAGAGTTAATTACTTTTTGTTTCATCAGTTTCACCATAGGAGGAGGATAACACAATAGAATGGGCGTAGGCGCGAAGAATCTTATCACCGATGTATCGGGTTTGAGTTGCGGCTCAGTTTTTGATGCGCATTTGCGTTCGGGAGTGAGCGTTATTTTGCCTGACGAAGGTTCTACGGCTGCCTGTCATGTGAGTGGCGGTGCGCCGGGTGTTATTGGTCATGATGTTTTGGAGTCTGAAAATATCATTGAGAGGATAGATGGGTTATTTTTATCGGGCGGTTCGGTTTATGGTTTGGCGAGCGGCGCGGGAATGGTTGATTGGCTTGGTGTGCGCGCGCGGGGATTTCGTTTTGCGGGATTAGAGAATGTGCCGAGCGCGCCGATTGTCTGCGGTGCAATTTTGTTTGACCTGAATAATAGCGGCAACAAAGATTGGGGCAAGCGTAGCGAACCCGCGCCTTATTATGCGCTTGCGCAAAAGGCTTGTGAGGGTGCGAGCAAGGATTCTTTTCCGCTCGGCAATTTTGGCGCGGGCTATGGAGCGGTCGCGGGTTCTATCAAGGGAGGTTTGGGCTCGGCTTCTTATATAACGGAAGAGGGCTTTGAGGTTGGCGCTTTGGTTGCGGTTAATTCTTTTGGCAGCGTGATTGACCCGCGCACTGGCAAGTTGTGGGCTTCGGCTTTGGAGCTTGATGAAGAGATGGGCGGGGAAATGGGTTCGGCAGAAAGGACAAAAAAAGAGCTTGATATATTCGCCGAGAGCAAAGCCCACCCGCGCGTGGGAACAAACACGGTCATCGCGATTTGCGCAACAAACGCGATTATCACTTCGGGCGAAGCGAAGCGTCTAGCGATTATGGCGCAAGATGGCATAGCGCGGGCGTGTCGCCCGGCGCATACTTTATTTGACGGAGATAGTGTTTTTGTTGTTGCGACAGGCAAAAAAGTGATAGAAGAATCCATGCGGCATATTTCATTGACGAAGATAGGCGGCTTGCTCGCTGATTGCTTAACGCGCGCGATTGGCAGAGGGGTTTGGGAAGCAAAGAGCTTACACCAATCTATTTCCTATCGCGAAGCTTTTGGTTTATAATCGGCACAAGCGCCCGTAGCTCAGTTGGATTAGAGCGGCGGTCTACGGAACCGCAGGTCAGGGGTTCGAGTCCTCTCGGGCGCGCCAAAATTTATCACTTTTTTATCACGCCTTATTGAGTGGCGAATTTTGCGCCTAAAATTCAATATAATAGCTAGCGATGTCTAGAATTGATAAAGCACAATCTGCTTCCATAAAGCAAATAGCTCCTACGCCTCAGCCACAAAACGTGCGGTCAAAGGAGCAGAAAGTGGAAATAGGCGTCAGTCCTCGCGCGAGGCGCGCTACCACTCCGCCTCCTGTGCGTACGCCGAAGTCTCAAGCCAAAATTGATACACGAGAAATTGCCAAAACGAAAGCGCATAATAAAAAAAGGGAAAACGAGAATTCAGATTATATTTTACAAGATATTAAAAGAAAAGGAGAAGCACAAAAACCGCATCCGCCTCTTACTCAAAAAGAAAAAGATGCCATAGCAAGATATACTTGGGCAGCTTTTGACGCGCCTGCTTTTCGCACTTACATTACCGCAAAAAAACGCGGCGGACAGCAGCTGGCTAACGCATCGTTAAAGAATTACGGCAGACAAAACCAGATAAAAAAATGCCAAGCGGAAAGCCAAAATCTTTATAGAGGCATTTCCAAATTGCCTGATTATAAAGGGGTTGTTTTTCACGGATTTACGCCCGCAGAGAAAGATTTAGCAAAAATACAAAAAGGAGATGTGGTAATGAATGCGGGTTTTCTTTCTACAAGTGTTTCTAAAAAATTTGCATCGGACTACACCGTAGTAGAAGAAGGTGAAGCTTCATTGTCCGAAATAGGCGATTGCGCCGCCCTACTTGTTATTACTAGCAGCACGGGCAAAAACATTGCGGCGTTGGCGGAAGAAGGATGTGATGCGGCAGAGATATTATTCTGCCCCAACACTACTTTTGAGGTGCAAAAGAAATTACATAACCCAGAAGAAGATATCATGCTTGTTTATGTTAAGGAGAGGAATTTTCCATCCGTGCCTGCGTCCACGCCTGCCCCCATGCCTAATGATGTAAAGGATTTTTTTACTGGTAAAAAGCTTGATGTTTTTTTTATGCAAGAACTTTTCAAGGAAAACCCTTAAAGTTAAATTGTCATTATTAAATTGACAAGGCGCTATATAAGGGTGTATGAACGAAAGCATGAACGGTTCTATTCATGCGGTATTGTGGGATTTCGGCGGTGTTTTCACGACCAGCCCTTTTTTAAGCTTCGCGCGGTTTGAGCGTGAGAATAATTTACCCGAAAATTTTTTACGCAAGGTGAACACCACGAATAGTGAGCATAATGCGTGGGCGCAATTTGAAAGTGCCAAGATAACGGCGGAAGCATTTGATGAGGCTTTCGCGGTTGAAAGCGAGGCTTTGGGGCATCGCGTATCGGGGTCGCAGGTGATAGAGCTGTTGCGCGGTGCGTTAGAGCCTCAAATGATAGCCGCACTTAGGCAATGTAAAAAGCTGGGATTAAAAACGGCTTGTATTACGAACAATGTGCGCAAGCAAGATTCCGAAACCCTAATGGAGAACGAACTGGGGCAGGTGATGGCTTTGTTTGATTATGTTGTGGAATCTTCTAAAGTGGGTATAAGAAAGCCCGACCCTAAAATTTATTTAATGGCGTGTGATGCGCTCAACATAGAACCGCACAATGCGGTTTATTTAGATGACTTAGGCATCAACTTAAAGCCGGCGCGCGCTTTGGGTATGAAGACGATAAAAGTCGTAAGTGTCGGGCAAGCCCTCGGTGAGTTAGAAGAAATTTTACAAACTTCGTTCGGGTAATTTATTTAACCCTCTTTAGTGAGCCTCTCTCTAGAGAGCCCTCTTTAGTGAGCCCTCTTTAGTGGGAAAGTGCGCCGGCGGGAGGTCTCACTGCTTTTTTGCGCGGGAAGACCATATCCATCACCACCGCCAAGCACGGCAGAGCGGTAATTGTCATAATCATATTGATTAAGAACATAAAGGTTAAGAGCAAGCCCATATCCGCTTGGAACTTAAGACCTGAGAAAGCCCAAGTGGAAACGCCAATAGCCATCGTGATGGCGGTAAAGACGACCGCCATGCCGGTTTCTTCCAGCGTCTTGCGATAGCTAATGGTGATATCATCGCCTTGCGAAAGATGAAATTGAATTCGGTTATAGATATAGAAGGCATAATCGACTCCTAAGCCGACCGCCAAAACCATAACCGGCAAGGTAGAGATAGTTAGCCCAATTTCTAGCGTTTGCATAAACCAATAGCCTAAGAAGGTTGCCATAGAAAGCGGCAAGCAACAAGCGACCAAAGCGCGAGCATCGCGATAGGTAAACCAAACGAGGAGAATAATAGCGAGATAGACATAAAGCAACATCGGGAGCTCAGTCCTTTCAACTTCCTCATTGATAGCAGCTTGCACTCCCATATTACCGGAAGCGAGACGGATATTAACGCCGAAGTCTTGATGTTCGGTGACAGGTATATTTTTAGCGCGCAAATCAGAGACGATGGTTTCAGCGGAGGTCACGTTGGAATCATACGTGATAACAAGTTTATTATCGGTATCGCGATAGATAGCCATTGTGATATTTTTTGGCAGATTGGGTGGCACATCGCGGAGAGGCTGTTCGGTAGTTATTTCGACATCGCGGAAGGGTGAGGGATTTTTCTCTCTAAATTCTTTAACGCCGGAGATGGCGCGTTCGATAGTTTTAGCTTTGGCGTCTTTGAGGAAAACGAGTTGCGTCATAAAAGAGCAATCAGGCGCATAAAGCCCCGACCCGCGCGCGGGAATAACATTGACCGCTTGCACCAAAGAGTATCGATTACGCGGAATGGCTTGCCATTTGAGGTTTCCCTCGCTCCAGCCGGAGGCGGTTTGCTTAACGACATAGGGGATAGATAAAACAAGCGAAACGCCTTCGATATTATCAATGTGCCATGAGAGTTTATCCAAATAGCTGAGGTAAGGATATTTGATACAAGATTCGCGTGGGGTCTCGACAACGACGGTCAAGAGATTGAGTCCGAGCGCGAATTTAGATGCGATTTCGCGGCTATCTTGATTATAGCGCGCGTCTGGCTTTAGTTCGGGCGAGCCGGGGTGAAGCGCGCCGACATGGCGGTCTTGACTGGCGAAAATAGCGGCAACAAAAACAACAGAGACGATAGCTAATCCAAAAGGTGCGACTTTAGGATTAGCAACAAACCCTAAGAGGTGCATAATTTTCAACCGAAATTCTCTTGCTTTAGCGGTGCGCACGGCGAAGCTAGGCTTAAACTTAAAGTAGCTCACCAAAAGAGGTAGCATAATAAGGTTGGTAACAATTTTGAGCGCAACACCAATAGAAGCGGTAATTGCCAATTCTTTAATCATAGGAATGGCGATGACATAAAGCGTGCCAAAGCCGACGAGGTCGGTGATGAGCGCCATAGATCCCGGCACGAGCAGCCCTGAAAAAGAGGCACGCGCGGCTTGCTCGCTTGTTTTGTTTTCGCCGAGCTCTTTTGTGATGAGATTTATCTGTTGCACACCATGGCTAACGCCAATAGCAAATATCAAGAAGGGCACAAGAATAGCAAGCGGGTCTAGCCCAAATCCTAAGAAGTGTAGGATACCGAACTGCCAAATAACCGAAACGAGCGAACACGCCAAAGTCACTAAGGACAGCACCATCGAGCGCGCGTAAAGATATAAAGCAAGTGCGGTTAATAAAAAGGCGGTTGTGAAAAAGAACTGGACGACTCCATATTTATCTAGTGCACGTTCAATGATGGGAGCATCTTCAGGCACGTCATACACATCAGCGCCGGCTTTATCGCCGATGTCGCCGATGAGTTTGGCAAAGCCGATAATAAGCACTCTATATTTTTCGTTCTCAAATTTACCCCGTATATTTTCTTCAAGTTTAGCGGCGAGGTCGAAGTAATCGAGTCGTTTTAGTGTTTTTGGGTCTAGCTCTAATAGCTCGGCGCGCACCATCACAGACTTAAAATCGATTCCGACCAAGCGCCCGACAAAATTACCGCGAATAACATTATTCTCAATTTTAGCGAGCGCGGCTTCGTCCATACTCTCCAAAGTGATAGTGCCGGGGATAACATCATCGGCATTGATACCTTCTTCGGTAATTTCTAAATATCTTGTATTGGGCGTCCACAAGGAGGTGACGGTATGGCGCGCGACACCCGGCATATAGAAAACTTCGTCGGTGAGTTGTTTATATTTTTTGAAAAAATCCACATCCCAGATGTTTCCCTGCCTTGCTTCCAAAACGACAATAATGCGATTAGAGCCAAACAAGACATCTCTATATTGGGTAAAGGTCTGGATATATTCGTGCCCTAGGGGCAGTCTTTTATCGAAGCCCGCGTCAAGGCGAAGCCCCGTAGCCTGATACCCCGCATAGATAGTAAAGGATAAAAGCGCAAGCAGAATAATGCTTCTGAACTTGAAGACGATATTTTCCAGTATCTTAACCATTGAATCCCCCCCGATGTGCGGTCAAACACAAATAAATCATTATAAAAAAAGAATAGTTTTTCTATCCACAAAATAGGTAATTCTTTATTCTTTACTCTTTTACCTATATACTATAAAACGTAACTATACACAAACTTTTTATGGAGGTTAAAAATGACAGAGCAAATTACTAAAGACCCCGCTTACGAGGCGGTTGACCCTAGCGACTTTGAGGCAATGATTGAAGTAGACCGTTATAACAAACGTTCTACGGCTTTTGACAAGATAATTTCAGCGACTCACGACCACTTCTGGGATCCCCTTGACGCCAAATACATTGATTTTAACGAGTCTTTTGACGTGGAAAATGAACATATGATGCCCGAAGAGCTCACGTTAGAGCTTCAGTTGCCTTGTTGTTCGCACTTGAATGAGAAGGAGCGTATTTATCTCGCGAATGAGAGTGTGCGCTGGTCATTAAGCAATATTTTACACGGCGAGGCGGGTGCGCTCGCGCTTTCGGCGAGTCTGTGTCATATTCTAAAAGACCCGGGCGCGCAAGAATACGCGGCGAACCAAACGCGTGAAGAGGCGCGTCATGTAACGGGCTTTAGCAAATATATTAAAGCACGTTGGGGCACGCCTTTACCCTGCGGTCCAACGCTTTCAACTTTATTGGTGGAGATTGTCAATGCTAAGGAGGTTTATAAGAAGCTCGTTGGCATGCAGCTACTGGTTGAGGGCTTAGCGATGGGAGCTTTTGCTACTTTTTATCAAAAAACGAGCGACCCTCTCATGCGTAAGCTAATGCAGCTGGTGATGACCGATGAGGCTTTTCACCATAAGTTTGGCAAAATCTGGGCAGACCGCACGATACCGAAACTAAGCGAAGCCGAGCGCAATGTCATTGAAGATTGGGCGGTGCATTGTTTCCAAGTGCTTCTGTTTAATCTGGTTAATCCTGAGCAGAAGGCGCCTATTTACAAGCCGCTTGGATTGGATGTCAAAGTAGTTCACGAAGAGATGCTCCAAGCCTTTGGTGACGACAAGCGCCGTGAGGATATGAAAGAAAGTTCTAACATTTTCCGTGTCTTGGCAAAAACCTTGTGGAATGCTGGCATCATCTCTGACCGCACGAAAGACTTTTACGCTATGTATGTCGATTTAGAGGAACTCAAAAGTGAAGGTGACAGAATGGTTGGAGATGATATTGCCGAAGAAGGCATTCAATATCTTCAAACGATTAACTTCAACACGAACAGCGATGCCTTGAAGAACGTTTCAGCGGCAGAATAAAGAATAAAAAGCAAAATAAATTAAAGCCCTCGTTAATTCTATTTAGCGGGGGCTTTTTTATATGTCTAAATTGACGACTTGTAGTGCGTTTTTTTCGATGAAGTTTCTGCGCGGCTCAACAATATCGCCCATTAAATTCTCAAATAGAGCGTTCGCGGCTTGCGCTTCTTCCACTTCAACGCGCAATAATGTTCTTGCGTCTTTGTCTAGGGTTGTTTCCCATAATTGGTCGGCGTTCATTTCGCCTAGTCCTTTATAGCGTTGGAGAGTGAGCCCTTTACGCCCAAGCTGAATCAAGTGCTGATAAAGCTCTGACGGCGAGCGCACAACATATTGATTAGGAGCATCTTCATCTTGCTGGTTTTCTGCTTTTTCGTTCTTTTTATTTGACACGACCTTGAGAAACCCTTCCCCCATGTAATCTTTGGCTTCCACTTTTTTTATCATCTTTTGGAATTGTTTAACGGTGGGCTGATTAAAGAAAGCTTCGTCCATTATGAATTCTTCTTCAGCACCCCCGGTGAAGTGACTAAGGCGAATTTCATTTTTAGTTTTTTTAGGGGCGACAACTTTCCATTCGCTTTCGTCCGCTCCCTTAAAGCGCGACAATAATTTTTCTAACTTTTTCAGGTTGGCGGGCGTTATTTTATCCAAAAGCCCGGCAAGCGCGGTTTGCTCTATGATATAAGCGGGAACATCATTATGGGCTGCGTGAAGTAAATGGGTTATTTCCAATCCGGTTTTAGCGAGTTTTGCTAAATCCTTGCCCGCGCGCTGCTGCTTACCGCTAACAAAGACCGCCTGTGCCACGCCTTGCGCCAGCAGATGAGCTTGAAGTCCAGCTTCATCTTTTAGGTATAATTCAGAGGGTCCACGCTTCGCTTTATAAAGCGGCGGCTGGGCGATATAGAGATAGCCGTGTTTGATAACCTCAAACATATTACGATAAAAGAAAGTAAGGAGTAAGGTGCGAATGTGCGCGCCATCAACATCAGCATCGGTCATAATAATAATTTTATGATAGCGAATTTTATCAGCGCGGCAGTCTTCGCGAATGCCAGTGCCGAGCGCGGTAATTAAAGTTCCGATTTGCTCTGACGCAATCATTCTATCGAGGCGCGCGCGCTCTACATTTAAGATTTTTCCGCGCAAGGGCAAGACGGCTTGATATTTTCTGTGGCGCGCTTGTTTAGCGGAGCCGCCGGCGGATTCTCCCTCAACGATAAACAGCTCTGATTTCGCGGGGTCGCGCTCTTGGCAATCGGCGAGCTTGCCGGGCAAGTTCGCGACATCCAAAGCATTTTTTCGTCTTGCGAGTTCTCGCGCTTTGCGCGCGGCATCGCGGGCACGCGCGGCATCAAGCACCTTATTGCCAACGAGCTTTGCCGCACTAGGCGTTGTATCAAACCAAATGTTCAACTGCTCGTTAGCGATAGCCTCAACGATGGGGCGCACTTCTGAAGAAACGAGTTTATCTTTTGTCTGGCTAGAAAATTTAGGGTCGGGAATTTTAACCGATAGAACGCACGTTAAGCCTTCGCGAATATCTTCACCCTGTAGGGATAGTTTTTCTTTACTATTTTTACTATTTTTTGCGGCAAAGGTGGTAAGCGTTCTAGTCAAGGCGGCGCGCAAGCCGGCGAGATGGGTGCCGCCATCACTTTGGGGAATGGTGTTGGTAAAGCAGACGACTTCTTCGTGATAACTATCATTCCAGCTCAAAGCGGCTTCAATGCTAATACCATTTTTTTCGGCGGAGAAAAAAATAGGCTCGCCAAACAAGGGCTTGCGATTTCGGTCTAGATATTTAACAAAAGCAGAAACGCCGCCTTGATAGAACAGCTCTTCTTTTTTTTCTTTTTTGGCGCGTTTATCGTTGAGGATTATTTTTAATCCAGCGTTTAAGAAGGCGAGTTCGCGAAAGCGTTTGAGGAGCGTGTTATAATCAAACTTTATCATAGAAAAAACTTCGGGCGAAGGCAGAAAAGTAACTTGCGTTCCATGCGCGAGTGATGTTTGGCTTTTATCTTTTCCCTTACACTCGCTAAGCGATTTTATTGTCTTGCCATCTTGGAAACGGAGCATATATTCTTTATTGTCGCGCCAAATATGAGCTTGAAGCCATTCGGACAAAGCATTAACGACCGAAACGCCCACGCCATGTAATCCGCCTGAAATTTTATAAGAGCTTTCATCAAATTTACCGCCGGCGTGGAGCTGCGTCATAATCACTTCGGCGGCAGACATACCTTCGCCCTTATGCATATCAATAGGAATCCCGCGTCCATTATCGCGCACGGTAAGCGAGCCGTCTTCATTGAGGGTAATGTTAATTTCAGAGCAGAAGCCGGCTAAGGCTTCATCAATAGCATTATCCACAACCTCATAAACCATGTGATGAAGTCCTGAGCCGTCATCGGTATCACCGATATACATACCGGGTCGGCGGCGCACGGCGGTTAGTCCTTTTAAGACTTTAATTGACTCCGCGCTATAGCTTTTATTGTCAGCGACAGCTCGCTGCGGTGCGGCTTTCTGCGTGGCAGCTTTCTGCGGGGCAGATTTCTGCGTGGCGATTTTTTTCTTTTTTGCTGCGGCTGCCATAATGACTCCTGAATTAATGTGGGCGCGCTTGCCTGAATTAGCGTTGGTGCGCTTGCCTGAATTAGCGTGGGCGCGCTTGCCTGAATTAGCGCGGACGCGCTTGATTGGGTTGAATATCAAAAAAGTGCGCATCCATTTTTAGCGGTGCAAACGTTTTAGCATCGGTGCCGGTAAGCCACATTTGCATTGGGCTTTGGATTATCTTATTAAATAGCGCAAAACGCCTTGCTTCGTCAAGGTGCGCGGGAATCTCGTCAAGCAGGACAATACTGGAGATATTTTTCGTCTGTGCCGCGAGGGTAGCGGCAGCCATCACCAAGCTAACGAGCAGGGCTTTAATTTCGCCGGTGGAGCTTTGTTGCGCGGTTTGGTTCTGGGTTTTATTAAACAGCACGAAGTCTGTCTGGTGCGTGCCGAGGCTTGTCCTTTGGGCGACTTTATCACGCGCGCGATTTTGTGCTAGAAGCGTTTGGTAGGTTTCAAGCGTCTCATCGTCATTGTCTTTTAGGCATTGGCTCTCAAAGGGACCAAGCACGGATAGAAAACCGCGCGGAAAATTATCGGGCGCCACCCTATCCATTTTATCATTTAAGTCCTGTAGAACGCTTTGGCGTGTGCGTGCTATCGAAAGGGCTTGTTGCGCCATTTGCACTTCAAGCACTTCTAGCCATGATTTATTTTGGGATTTATTTTGGGAATTGTTTGGGGAATTGTTTGGGATATTATTTTCTAAAACGATGAGTCGCTGTTTTTTAAGTCGCTCAAAATTGGTGAGGTGTTGCGCATGCTGGGGTTCAAGTCCCATAACAAGTCTATCCATAAATTTTCTGCGTTGTGTGCGCTCTGTTCCTTCGCTATAAAATCTTGCCATAGCAGGCGTGAGCCAAAACAAGCTAGCGCATTTTGTCAATTCTACGGCAGCAACAGAGCGATTATTAATTTTAAGTTGGCTTCGTGTTTTTTGCGTTTTGTCATCTGTTTTACAAATGAAATTTATTTTATCCGCCACCATACCTTGCGCGGCGTTTTTTTTAAGCTCGGCAGCAAGTGCCCATACATTTTCATCTGTTTTATCAAATTTTATTTGATTGGGTGCGGCTTGTCTCAGTCCTCTACCCGGTGCTAATAAAGAGACAGCTTCGAGCAAAGAGGTTTTGCCCGCGCCGTTTTGCCCCGTTAAAACAATAGGTGCGCACGAAGGAACGGATAAAGTAAGCTGCGTGTGGATACGAAAATTTTTCAGATAGAGGCTCGCAAGCCACGCCCCCCTAAGCGGCGGGGTTGAAACGAGGGGTTCAGATTTTATTTTCAAATTTGCAAAATAATTCATTTAGCTCTTGATAGTTTTGGGTAGTTTTTGCCAATGTTTGCTGATGCTTAATAGTGTTTGGTTAAACGCGCATAGGCATCAATACATAAAGAGATTGACCTATTTGTTTTTCTCCCTCTTCTTCTATCACAGCGGCGACATCCGCGCTTGTCATTTTAATTTTCACTTCCCCGCTAACACATTCAATAATATCTAACAGATAACTAGAGTTGAAACCGATTTCGATATTTTCGCCGCCATAATCGATAGCCATATCCTCCTGCGCAGAGCCCTGCCCTGACATAACGCCGGAAAGAATTAATTTATTTTTTTCTAGCCCTAGTTTAAGTAAGGGCGTTGCCATTGGCGGTGGATTCGTAAAAAGCGCGGCGACTCTTTTAAGTGCATTTTTAAGTTCGTCTTTATCAAGGGCTAAGACCTTATCATTTTTATCGGGGATAATGCGGACATAGTCGGGAAAAGATCCGTCAATCAATTTAGAAGTCAAGGTCGTGCCTTCGCTTTCGAAACAAACCATTGTTTTAGAAAGTTTCATTTTGACGGTTTCTTCTTTATTTTCGATAAAACCTTGTAGTTCGTTGATTGTTTTACGCGGAACGATAATGCCCGGTATTTTGCCGGCATCTTCGGGGAGGTCAATATCACATAGGGCGAGGCGATAGCCATCTGTAGCGACCGCGCGTAATTTATTATCGCTATTGGGCGCGATGTGAAAATAAATGCCGTTGAGATAGTATCGAGTTTCGTCAGCAGAGATAGCGAAGCGTGTTTTTTCGATTAAATAGCGCAAGGCGGCAACGGGAAGGTCGAAGATGTGAGGAAATTTTCCTGCGTCAAATTCGGGGAAGTCGCTTGCGGGAATTGTATTGAGGAGGTAGTTAGACTTTCCGGCGACGATGGAGAGTTGTCCGTCCTCACAAAGGCTTAAATCTATCTGCGAGCCTTCGGGCAAAGCATGGACGATACCGAATAATAATTGAGCTGGCACGGTTATTTTGCCGCCCTCCGTGACGATAGCAGGAAAGGAAGTTTTCGCCTGCATATCTAGGTCGGTGGCGGTGAGCGTGCAGGTATTATTTTCAGCTTCAAGCATCACATGACTTAACACTTGAACGGTGGAGCGGCTTTGTCCTGCGATAGCGCGCGCGGTAGAAAGGGCTTTGTCAAAATTATTATGCTCTACGGTAATTTTCATAATTGTCCTTTGTCGGCAACGATTCGATTTTATTATTTTACACCAAAGCCTTATGGAAGGCAAGGGCGGAATTTTTATTCTTCAGCTGATTAGGTAGCTGATTGGGCAGTTGATTGGGTTGATTTTCTCTTTTTGATTGCTTGGCATAGAGTTTTGATATTGGCGACATCCTTTTCGACACTCATGTGTTCTTGGCATAGTTCTTCTACTTTGCGCACGGCATGTAGGACGGTTGTGTGGTCGCGCCCGCCGAAGCGCTGACCGATATCGGGTAAGGAGCGTGGGGTCAGTTCTTTAGCAAGAAACATAGCGATTTGTCGAGGTCGCACGATGGCTCTTTGTCTGCGTTGAGACAATAGGTCTTCTATGGGAATGTCAAAATATTCGGCGGTTTTTTTCTGAATATCTTTAACGGTAATCTGTTGTGCGGGCGTTTGTAAGAGGTCGCGCAATATCAAGCGCACGTGGTCTTTATCGGGTGCTTTGCCTAGATGGCGTGTGTGCGCGACAAGTCTATTGAGTGCGCCTTCTAATTCACGGATATTATTTGTGATATTATCCGCTAGAAATTGAATCAACTGGGGCGGAAATTGTAAGGGTGGATTATGTTGTCTTAGTTTGGCGCGAATAATATCTTGTCGCAGTTGTTTATCCGCGGGGTAGATATCAACAACCAGCCCGCCGCTAAGCCTTGAGCGGAGGGGTTCTTCTAATTTATCGAGTTGCGCGGGCGGCGTGGTTGAAGCCATCACCAAAAGTCCGCGCTGGCTATGGATGAAGTTGAGTATCTGTAAAAATTCATTTTGGGTTTGAGTCCCCGATAGGAATTGCATATCGTCCATAAGCAGCACATCGATATTGCGGAAGCCCTTTTTGAATTCGACCATTTTCTTTTTCATCAAGGCATTCACAAAGTTGCTGCGAAAACGCTCGGCGGATAGGTTCATAATACGGCTAGAGCTGTGCTTGAGTAATTTTCTGCCTACCGCATGAAGTAAGTGGGTTTTGCCTTGACCGATTTCGCCACAAATAAAAAGTGGCATTTGTATGGTATTTGTCTTGCCGTTCATATAGTTTTCGGTATAGGCGATGGCTTGCTGATGGGCGAGTCCGTTGCCTTCGCCGCAGATGAAGTTTTCAAAGTCCATACTTTCATTAAAAGGTGTTTGATCTATCAGGGACGAGGCATGGGGAGATGAAAAGTTCCCCTGATACACAGCCCCCCCTCGGGGCGTGACCCCTCGGGGCGTGACCCCTCGGGGCGTGGCCTCTTGAGGCGTGGTATAAAACTTTTTTTCTAATGTCTTTGATGTTTCTAGTGTGTTTGCGGTTTCAGTTTTTTCTTTGTTTATGCCTGCTTGTTTTGTTTCTTGCGTTAGAATATCAACGCGCACGAGGTCTATTCCTTTTTGCGCGGCGGCGTGTTTCCAGCATTGTTTAATGACATTGCCATAGTTATCCCGCACATGATTGGCATAGAAAGGCGTGGGCGCGAAGAGAACGATACATCCTTCTTGCCAATAGCCGAATGTCAAGGGCTCAACCCATTGTTTATATTTTCCGATGCCTATTTTTTTGCGTAGAGGAAAAGCAAGCGTTTGCCATACTTCCTGCGGAGACCAAGCGGGCGGAGGCGCAGACACAGGGGCGGGGGCGGTGGCGAGCGAGCAGGTGGGCGCTTGTTGTGATAGCCTATCTTCCTTGTTTGTTTTTGTCATTGTGGTTGAGTTCCTATAATTGATGCGAGTGCTCTATCCTTGTATCCAAGGCAGGTTATCTACTTTCCACCCGGCGGTGACGCGATGTTTATTTTCATCGAGGGGTCCCTCGAAGCCATTGGCGACGTTATAGCAATAGCGCCATCCGTGGGCTTGCATTTCTTGGGCGGCGGCTAAAGAGCGTTGTCCTGAGCGGCAAATGAAGTAGAGATTGCTACTTTCTGTTGCCTTTTCTTTTTGTGTGATTGGGAGATAGTGTCTTACATAATGGTCGACCGTATTAACGAAAGTTTTCTTGGGGTCTTGTGGTTTAATGGGGGTGTTTTGTTGCCATTCAACGCAAATGAGTTCTTTATTGATGGGCGTGAGATTAGGCACACCGACATAGGTCCATTCAGCAGCGGTTCGGACATCGACCAAAAAGCTATTTTCGTCTTCTTGTAATTTCCGCCAGCATTCTTGCGGTGTTATATTTTCTACTGCCATTTATTTTTCCCTCTTTTTCATTTTGTTTTAAGTCCCCTGTTATTTATTTTGTTTTAAGTTCCCTGTTACTTATTTTTCTACTACCTGTTTCTCACCCGACCTCTCGTCTCATTTCTTGCCTATCCTCTCGTCTCACTTCTCACCCCGCCTCTCGTCTCGCTTCTTATCCAACTTCTGGTCTCGTTTCCTACCAACCTCTAGTTTCTTTTCCCGCCCGACCTCTCGTCTAGCACCGCTTCTCGTCTCATTCCTTATCCAACTTCTCGTCTCATTCCTTATCCAACTTCCCGTTTCATTCCTTATCCAATTTCCCGTCTCGCGCCGCCTCTCGCTTCTTATCCAACCTCTCGCTCCATTTTCGTGTAATTTTTCGCGCACCTACCCCCGAGCTGAAGTGAGTTCTTCAACTTTTATTTATTTTATCTTTAATCTTTATTATGTATAAAAAGCCGTTCTGTTGCGAGCCTCTTAAGACTATTTCATCCTACCACGTTCATTTTTTTTAGCAAGGCATTAAAACCATTTTTGAATCATTGTGTTTATTTTGATTCGGGAATCACTTTTTTCAACAAAGCCCTCTTGCGTGTTTTGAAAAGTTTCTGTCTATTTACTTGTCGTGAGTTTTAGGTGCTTGGGTTTTGAGGTGTTTGCTGATTAAGGCTCGCGACCTGTTTTGCCAACCTAGAGATTCTGCGCGCGGCGGTTTTTCTATGAAAGATGCCTTTAGCGATACCTCTTTGGATATGGGGCTGGACTTTTTGGAATGCGAGAGCTGCGCGTGCGCCGTCTTCTTCTTCGATTGCCTCGACGGTAAAACGGACGAGGGTTTTTATCTGCGAGCGGCGCCTCCGATTAATATCGGTTTTGCGGACAATCGCGCGTCCCATTTTTTTAGCGGATTTAGTATTTGCCATAAGGGCAGTATAGCTACTTTTGACATTTAGGGCAATAGAAAGTTGAGCGTTGGGCTTGGACTATTTGCGCGATGCGCGCGGAGCATTGGGGGTGGGGGCATTTTTCTCCCTTTCTAGCATAAACGCGAAATTGGTGTTGGAAAGTTCCTTTTTTTCCTTTTGCGTTGAGGTAATCTTTGATGGTCGTTCCGCCGGCTTTAATGGCGCGGCGCAGTTGATTTTTGATGGCGCGGTGGAGTTTTTGATACTGGTCTGGGTTGAGGCGATTGGCGGATTTTTGGGGGTGGATGCGGGCATCAAAGAGAGCTTCACAGATATAGATATTGCCAAGCCCGGCGATGAGTTTTTGGTCAAACAGGATAGTTTTAATGGGGCTAGAGCGATGTTGAAGTTTTTCGGCGAGGTCTTTTGCTTTCCAGTTTGGGTCGAGGGGTTCGGCACCGAGTTTATTCAAGCGCGGGTGCTCGGTCAGTTTCGCTTTTGGAAAAACGTCGATGAGTCCAAATCGGCGTGGGTCGTTAAAAACGAGCATACCCTTACTAAATTGAAAGAGGACATGATCATGTTTTTTTGGATTATGTTTTGGGTGAAAAACGAGACTGCCGCTCATTCCTAAATGGACGAGGAGAATTTGTTCTCCCTCTAGTTCAATCAGCAGATACTTGCCGCGTCTATTGAGTTTTATCACCTTTCGATTTTTGACTTGTCGCGTGAAATTTTTAGGTATGGGAAAGCGCAGGTTGCGTGTTAGAACGCGCGCGCGGTGAAGTGTTTCGCCTTGAATATAAGGTTTCAAGGTTTGTTTGAGGCTTTCTATTTCGGGTAATTCGGGCATTTGCTATATTTTCTTAATAAATATATGCGATATTGTCCTTATGGCAAAGTTTTTATCAGTCGCGGAAGTTTTTGAGCGTTCCGCCGCGCGTTATGACCTTATGAATGACTTGATGTCGCTGGGTGCGCACCGCTTATGGAAGAGGGTTTTGGTGGATAAAATTCCCAAAGGCGCAGTGCACCAAAGTGCCGCGCACCGCCTTGCTGATATTGCGGGTGGTTCGGGTGATATTGGTTTGGCGGCGTTAAGAGCGAATACCTTGTTGGAGGTTTTTTCTTGTGATGAAAACGCGCAGATGTTAGCGCAAGCGCAAACGCGGCTTAACAAGGAATCAGAAAACATTCGGCAGCGTTTTCATCTTGTTCGGCTTAACGGAGAAGCCCTTCCTCTCGCGAGTGATAGTATGGATTGTTGCACGATAAGTTTTGGTATTCGTAATATCAAAGCGCGTTCGGCGGCGTTAAGTGAAATGTTTCGTGTTCTAAAATATGGTGGTAAGTTTTTATGTTTAGAGTTCAATAGTCAAATTGAACCTTCGCTACAAGGGCTGTATGAGTTTTATTCTAATCGGTGTATTCCCTTTTTAGCCCAAAGCATAATGGGCGATAGAGCGCCTTATGATTATCTTATTCAAAGCATTAAAGAATTTCCTGCGCCTGAAACTTTCGCGCAAATGTTAAGTGCGGCGGGTTTTTCTAAAATTAAATTAACGCCCTTAAGCGCGGGGGTTGTTACGATTTATTCTGCTTATAAAATATAATGATAAAAGGTTTAGGTCATAGCTTAAAATTGGCGCGTGGTTTTTGGATTTTAGGCAGAACGGGAGCGGGCTTACCCTCTGTTTTGAGTCAAGCCCTTCCTTTGCCCTTGCGTTTAATTTTGCCGAAGCGTCACCGCGCGAGTGCCAAACAGCCTGCGCCTTTAGCGATGGCTTTTTCTAAACTGGGTCCCACCTATATTAAGCTAGGGCAATTTTTAGCGGTGCGCGTGGATATTTTAGACAAGGCTTATGTTGATGATTTAGGTCATCTCCACGATAGACTGCCGCCCTTTCCGCAATCTCAGGCGCAAAAAATTATTGGCGAAGCTTTTCCCGATAACCCTTTTACAACTTTCAGCGAGCCTATTGCCGCGGCGAGCATTGCGCAAGTTCATAAAGCGCGCGGGCGTGATGGCAAGTATTATGCGGTTAAAATTCTGCGTCCCAACATAGAAAAGAAGTTCAACGCAGATATGGCGGATTTATTCTGGGCGGGGAAAAAACTTGAGCGTTATTTGCCGAGTGCGCGCCGCCTGCGTCCTTTAGCTGCGCTTAAAAATTTAGAACAAACGACAAAACGAGAAATGGATTTACGTCTTGAGGCGGCATCTATGTCTGAGCTTAGGAAAAATTCTAAAGACCTAAAGGGTTTTTATATTCCCAAGCCCGAGTGGCAATGGACGCGACAAAACATTTTAACGATGGAGTGGATTGACGGCATCAAAATAAGCGAGCGGGACAAGTTAGCGCAAGCGGGTCATAATTTGGCAGAGCTTGCCGAAAATCTTTTGCATGGTTTTTTGAGTCACGCGCTTTATGATGGATTTTTTCATGCTGATTTTCATCCGGGCAATTTATTTGTTCGCGCTGATGGTTTAATCGTGCCGATAGATTTTGGGATAACGGCACGCCTGCCCGAGCGCGACCGGCGTGCGATGGCGTGGATTTTGCGTGCTTTTTTAGAGGGCAATTATGAGTTAGCGGCGCAGCAGCATATTGATGTTGGTTATGTTCCGCGCGACACCGATTGCGCGCAATTTTCGCAAGCCTTGCGAGCGATAGGGGAGCCTATTTTGGATAAGTCAGCGGCGGACATATCGATGGCGCAGCTTTTGTGGCAGCTTTTCGAGACGGCAGCGAGTTTTGAGATGGAGACGCAACCGCAGCTTTTGCTTTTACAAAAGACGATGCTCGCGGCGGAGGGGTTAGCGCGCGCGCTTAATCCGCGGCTGAATATATGGCAGGTAGCTTCGCCGATTGTGGAAAATTGGATGAAGCGGGAATATGCGCCTGACAGGGTTTTGGGACAAGTTTTCAAGTTAGGGCAGAGGCTGTGGCAGAACGGGCCTGATTTACTTGACGAAATCCTAGCCTTGTCTTCGCCCTCTCCTAATAGCGCGCCCAGCGAGGAGGTCTCAAAGCCTAAAAAACCGCGCTTTTTATGGGGTTTATTGCCTAATTTTATTTTGGGTTTTATTTTGGGCGTAGGCGCTTTTATTTTATTAACGAAATTTTATCCAAATTACTCTTTTTTTATGTAGAATAAAGCTAGGAGCACAACATGGCAAAAAAGGGACGCATCGTTTTAATCATCGGCGGCGGCATCGCGGCTTACAAGAGTCTCGACCTTGTGCGCGAGCTAAAGCGCGGGCATTTTGCGGTTGATTGCGTGATGACGAAATCTGCGACAGAGTTTATTCAGCCTCTATCTTTTGCGGGTCTTTCGGGAAACAAGGTTCGCGGTGAGTTATTCGATGAGAGCTCTGAGGCGGAGATGGATCATATTGCTTTATCGCGCAGTGCGGATTTGCTTTTGGTCGCGCCGGCGACTGCCAACATCATTGCGAAGATGGCGGGAGGTTTGGCGGACGATTTAGCAACGACTTTATTATTAGCGACCGACACGCCGATTATGTTAGCGCCGGCGATGAATTGGCGTATGTGGTCGCACAAAGCGACACGGCGCAATGTTGCCTTGCTCAAGCGCGATGGGGTTCACATCATAGAGCCTGATGTTGGCGAGATGGCGTGTGGTGAATTTGGTTCGGGTCGTTTGCCGCCGATAAAAACGATTGCCGATAATGCACTCACCTTAATAGATAGCACCGCACCCCACGAGGAGCGCAAGCAGCTCTTAAAAGGCAAGGCTTTCCTTATCACATCAGGTGCGACCCGTGAAAAGATAGACCCTGTGCGTTATATTAGCAATCACTCATCGGGCAAGCAGGGTTTTGCGTTGGCGGAGGCTCTTGTTGCTTTGGGTGCTGATGTTTTTTATGTTGAGGGTTGTGTTTCGCATTCTTCTCCGAAAGGCGCGCGCATGCTTAAAGTAGAAACGGCGGCGGAGATGAAGCAGGCTTGCGATAAAATTTTATCTACCCATAAAATAGATGGTGCGTTTTGCGTTGCGGCGGTATGCGATTGGCGTATTCGTTCCAGCGCACAAAAAATAAAAAAGCAGGTGGACGAAAGCGACCCTAATTTTACCCCTAACTTTATTTGGGAAAAGAACCCTGATATTTTAGCCTCTATCGCCCATCACGCACACCGCCCCAGCCTTGTGGTTGGTTTTGCGGCAGAGACCGAAAATTTAATAGAAAACGCTAGACTCAAATTAAAAAGCAAGGCGTGTGATTGGATTATAGCAAATGATGTATCTCAAGATGTTTTTGGTTCGGACTTCAACCAAGCGGTAATCGTGCGTGCTAATGGCGAGCAGGCTTTACCAAAGATGACAAAAACAGAATTGGCGAGAAAGATTTGCCAACAACTGCCAGCACATTTTAACAAAAGAAAAATTAACGCCGTTTAATGTTTAGCGTCTGATGTCAATTCAAGTTGAGATAAAACGTTTAGCTCACGGGGCGGGCTTACCTCTTCCCGATTACCAGACGGCTTTTGCGTCGGGCGCGGATTTATCTGCCGCCATTAAGAGCGAGCAAACCATCAACCCTTTAGAGCGCGTGCTTGTCCCGACAGGTTTTGCGATTGCTTTGCCCAAAGGGTATGAGGCTCAAATCAGGGCGCGTTCGGGATTATCCACCAAGCATGGCATCACGCTTACCAACGGCGTTGGCACGATTGACGAAGATTATCGCGGAGAGATTAAAGTTGCTCTTATCAATTTAAGCAAGGAAGCGTGGCAGCTCACCAGAGGCGCGCGCATTGCGCAGATGATTATCGCGCCTTATGTTCAAGTAAATTTTGTAGAAAAAGATACGCTCAATGAAACCACGCGCTCCACTTCTGGTTTTGGTTCCACCGGCTAGGGAGAGGGGAGTGTATTTATCAAAAAAAGTTTTATGTGCGTTAGAAGCGGTGCTTGACATCGCCCTTCACACGCGCCCCAACCCGATGAACGGCTCGGAGCTAACGCAGCGACAAAACATTTCGCGGCGTTATTTAGAGCGAATGATGCAAGAGCTGGTGCGCGCGGACATTTTAACCGGTCAGCGCGGTCCGCACGGCGGCTATCGTTTAGCACGCGAGCGGCGCAACATATCGGTTGCCGACATTTTCACAGCGCTCAACGAAAACGATAGGCAAGAGGCTTCTTTTTCACTTTTAGGCAAGCGGGTGATTGACCCTTTATGCGCTGAAATTACGCGCCAAATGATAAAAACATTAGAGAAAATAACCATTGAAGAATTAGTCGCGCGCGCGAAAAAAGATGATAAAATAAACCGTGAGCGTCAAAAAGACATGCCCAATGATTTCACCATTTAGGGGGATTTCACCATTTAGGGGAATTTCACTATCCAGAGGAGCGTTTTATGCGAGATAAGGTTTACAATTCCATTTTAGAGGTAATTGGCGAAACGCCTTTGGTGCGGCTAAATCGGCTTATGTCGGAGGAGAAGCTGGAAGCGCAGCTTCTAGCGAAGCTGGAATTTTTCAACCCCCTGTCGAGCGTGAAGGACAGGATAGGTCTCGCGATGATAGAGGCTCTAGAGCGTGAGGGTAAAATCAAGCCTGACAGCGTAATCATAGAGCCGACTTCGGGCAACACGGGCATTGCCTTGGCTTTTGTGTGTGCGGCGAAGGGTTTGCGTCTTATTTTGTGTATGCCTGAGAGTATGTCTATTGAGCGGCGCAAGATGCTTTTGCTATTGGGGGCGGAGTTAGAGCTCACGCCGGCAACGGAGGGCATGAAGGGTGCGTTAGCGCGCGCGCAGGCTTTATCCGAGACGCTTCCTTCGGCGGTGATGCCGCAGCAATTTTCCAACCCGGCGAATCCGAAAATCCACGAGGCGACAACGGCTGAGGAAATTTGGCGTGATACGCAAGGTGAGGTTGATATTATTGTATCGGGTGTTGGCACGGGAGGCACTTTCACCGGGTGCGGACGAGTTCTAAAGAAGCGCAAGGCGACCTTAAAGATGATAGCGGTGGAGCCGGAGGATAGTCCTGTTCTTTCGGGTGGTGATGCGGGACCGCATAAGATTCAAGGCATCGGCGCGGGCTTTGTGCCTGACAATATGGATAAGAGTTTAATGGACGAGGTTATTTTAATTGGCAATGAGACTGCTCTTAAGATGGCGCGGCGTTTAGCGGCGGTAGAGGGTATTCCCGGTGGCATTTCGTCAGGTGCGGCAGTCGCCGCGAGTTTAGAAATTGCCAAGCGTGCGGAAAATAAAAACAAAGTCATTGTTACTATCCTGCCTTCTTTCGCTGAGCGTTATTTATCAACTTCTCTGTTTGATGATTTAGCGCATTAATGTTAAGCGCGTTGGAACAAAAGCGTTATTTACGTCATATTTTATTAAAGCAAATTGGGGGAGAGGGTCAAGCGAAGTTAAAGCAATCGAAAGTATTGATGGTTGGCGCAGGCGGATTAGGTGCTTCTTGTTTATTTTATTTAGCGGCGGCGGGCGTTGGCACGATTGGCATCATAGATGATGATAAGGTTTCGCTTGATAATTTACAAAGACAAATTCTTTATAGCACGGCAGATATTGATAAGCCCAAAGTGCACAGAGCAAAAGAACAATTACATAAATTAAACCCTGAGATTAACCTCATTGCTTATGAAGAAAAATTAGAAGCGCATAATGCCTTGCGGCTTTTTGAGAAGTATGATTTCATCGCCGATGGCACGGATAATGTTGAAACAAGATTTTTAATCAACGATGTTTGTTTTTTTGCTGAGCGGCATTTAACGAGCGCGGCGGTGGGCGCGTTCAACGGACAGGTGGCAAGTTTTCGTGCTTTTGATAAAGCGGCAGACGGCACACCTTTTCCTTCGTGGCGTTGTCTGGTTGGTGAAATAAAAGACGATGCCGATAATTGCGACAGCGGTGTGATGGGAGCTTTATGTGGTATTTTGGGTTCTCTCCAAGCTCTAGAGCTTATCAAGCAAATAACTGGTGCGGGAGACACCTTACTCAACAAACTTTTGCTTTACGATGGTTTAAGCAATGAAAGCCGCCTTATTAAATTAAAATGGGATAGGGAGAACCCGCTCAATGGCGCGCGCCCTCGTATTAAACGAGAGGATTTTTGTTGATACGCACAAAGACTTCCACGCTATTAATTTTTTTACCTTTTGGTGGTATGGGTAAATTTTGAACGGCGATAGCATCGTCATGAATATCCAAGAGTTTATTTTCGTCTTCATCAAAGAAGTGGTGGTGGCGTGAAGTATTGGTATCAAAATAAATCACAGGGTTACCTTTAGACAAGGCAGGATAAACCCGCATAAGCAAGCCTATGTCCGCCCAGCGATTGAGCGTATTATAAACGGTTGCCAAAGAGAGTCCCAGCCCTGCGTGTTTTGCGAGACGGAACAGCTTATCAGCGGAGACATGTTGATTTTTATCTTTTCCCAAACTGTCAGCTTGCCACAATAGTTCAACTAAGCCGAGCCGCTGTTTAGTCATTCTCATTCCGCTATCCTGTAGGATTGCGATGACATCTTTTTGCTTTTTTGTTCTAGCGATAGTCATAATTTACTATAGCATAAAAATTGTTTTTTACATAAAAAATTGAGCTATAATAGATTACCCGCGAGGGAAGCGAGGGTAGGAAAAATGGGAAAAATGGGAAAAACAAGCCAATTAGGACAGAGTTCTTACGACTATGAGAGTTTGCTAGGGTGTGCGCGCGGCAACCTTTTTGGGGAAGGGGGTCCGCGTCTTCCGCTGCCGCCGATGCTGATGTTTGACCGCATTACCGAAATTTCAGCCACCGGCGGTTCTTCTGGCAGGGGTTTTATCAAAGCGGAGTTAGACATCAATCCCGATTTATGGTTTTTTGCCTGTCATTTTGATGGTGACCCGGTTATGCCGGGTTGTTTGGGTTTAGATGCGCTCTGGCAGTTGGTTGGATTTTTTCTTGGTTATTCTGGTTTGAAGGGCAAGGGTCGAGCTTTAGGCGTTGGCAAGGTTCGATTTTCGGGGCAAGTATTTCCTGAGGCGAAGCTCGTTTCTTACCATATTAATTTCAAGCGTATTTTAACATCGCGGCTCATTTTAGGCATCGGTGATGGTATTATGAAAGTAGATGGTGAAGAGATTTATCAAGCGGAAGATTTACGAGTTGGTCTTTTTGAGACGATGTCTAACGAGGAGGCATAAATGAAGCGAGTTGTCATTACGGGTTTGGGCATTGTGTCGACCATTGGTGTTGGTGCGCAAGAGGTGAGTGATAGTCTTTATCATGGTCGTTCTGGGATTGATATATCGCCGGAGCAGCAGACGATGGGGTTTCGCTCGCAGGTGTGGGGCAGGCCGAAGTGTGATGTTGAAGCGGCGCTTGACCGCAAGACTCGTCGTTTTATGGGCGAAGGCACGGCGTGGGCTTACATTGCGCTCAAGCAAGCGATAGCAGAGGCGGGACTTGAAGAAAACGAGGTAAGCAACGAGCGCACAGGTATTGTCTTGGGTTCGGGCGGTCCTTCTACGCGCACCATTGTAGAGAACGCTATCATTGCGAAAGAGCGCGGGGTGCGCAAAGTTTCACCGACAGCAGTTCCCAAAGCCATGTCAAGCACGAACGTAGCGGCGCCTTCTATGCTGTTAAAAATAAAGGGAGTGAATTATTCTATTTCGTCCGCTTGCGCGACATCGGTTCATTGTATTGGACATGCGGCGCAACTGGTTCAATGGGGTTTGCAGGACATTGTTTTAGCTGGTGGCGGCGAGGATTTAGACTGGACTCTATCGGTTTTATTTGACGCGATGGGAGCGATGAGTTCTCGCTTCAATGACCGCCCGCAAGTTGCCTCGCGTCCTTATGACAAAGATAGAGATGGTTTGGTTATCGCCGGCGGTGCGGGCGCGGTGGTTGTGGAAGAATTAGAGCATGCCAAAGCGCGTGGTGCTAACATTTTAGGAGAGATAGTTGGTTTTGGTGCTACTTCGGACGGCAAGGATATGGTTCAGCCTTCGCCTGAGGGTGCGGCGCGCGCGATGAAACTTGCCATACAAAATTTAGATTGCGACATAGATTACATCAACCCTCACGCCACCTCCACGCCGATTGGCGATGAAAAGGAAGCGGAAGCCCTGCGATTAGTTTTTGGCGACAAACTTCCGCCTTTAAGCGCGACAAAGGCTTTAACCGGTCATTCTATGGGAGCAACGGGAGTCCAAGAAGTTATTTATTGTTTGCTAATGATGAAGGGTAATTTTATTGCGCCTTCTGCCCACATAGAAAACCTTGACCCGATATTTAGCGACCTGCCTATTTTACAAGAGCGCAAAGATAATGCTTCGCTTAATTGTATTATGACCAACAGCTTTGGTTTTGGAGGAACAAACGGCGTTTTAGCCCTCAAGCGTTACGCTTCCTAAGCCTTCGCTTCCTAAGCCTTATCACTAGCTAGTTCTAATTGGCTGAAAGGTTATTTTGCTCGACACCGCGCATTGTTAGGCGCACTTTCCCGCGATCATCAGTTCCCATGCACTTAACGCGCACTCTGTCGCCTTCGCGCACAATATCTTCAACGCGAGCAATTCTCTTGTCAGCCAGCTGCGAAATATGAACGAGCCCATCGCGTTTGCCGAAGAAATTGACAAAGGCGCCAAAATCCATCACTTTAACGACCGTTCCTTCATACAAGACGCCTTCTTCAGGCTCAGCGGCGATAGAATTAATCCAGTCTATTGCTTTTTGGATACTTTCCCCATCGGCAGATGAAACTTTAATCGTGCCATCGTCCTCTATATTGACTTTAGCCCCTGTGGTTTCGACAATTTCCCGCACGACCTTACCGCCTGTGCCAATCACTTCGCGGATTTTATCGGGCGATATTCTAATGGTTTTGACGCGCGGGGCATGTTCGCCGACTTCATCGCGCGCTTGCCCGATAGCCTTTTCCATTTCGCCGAGAATATGCTGCCGCCCCTGTTGCGCTTGCGCGAGGGCTTTTTGCATTATTTCTTCGGTAATGCCCTTTATTTTAATATCCATCTGTAGCGAGGTAATGCCTTGAGCGGTGCCGGCGACCTTAAAGTCCATATCGCCTAAGTGGTCTTCATCGCCCAAAATATCGGAGAGGATAGCAAATTGCTCACCCTCTTTAACCAAGCCCATCGCGATGCCGGCAACGGGTGCCACCATCGGCACGCCGGCGTCCATCAAGGCGAGCGAAGCGCCGCACACGCTTGCCATAGAAGAAGAGCCATTGGATTCGGTTATTTCCGAGACAACCCGCATTGTGTAGGGGAAGGCTTCGGCGGGAGGCATACAAGCCCTAAGCGCGCGCCAAGCGAGCTTGCCGTGTCCGGTTTCGCGCCGGCTTGTTGCGCCCATACGTCCAACCTCTCCAACAGAGAAGGGTGGAAAATTATAATGAAGCATAAAGCGTTCGCGATACGTGCCTTCAAGAGCATCGACAAATTGTTCGTCTTCGCCTGTGCCGAGCGTGGTAACCACCAGAGCTTGCGTTTCGCCTCTGGTAAAAAGCGCCGAGCCGTGCGTGCGTGGTAGCACACCCACTTCGCAAACAATATCGCGCACTTGGTCAAGCGCGCGTCCATCGATACGTGGCTTGCCTTCTAAAATTGCGCCGCGTAAAATTTCGCTTTCAATTTTTTTGACCGCATCGCCGACTTGGTCTTGGCTTATGTCTTGTTCTTCTGAGGCGAAGGTTTCTTTTGCCTTATCTCTTAAAGAGCCGAGCTGGGTTTGGCGTTGTGTTTTTTCGGCGATGGTATAAGCATCAGCGAATTCGGTTCTCATATTTTGGTTCAAAGCCTGATAGGCGGAGTCCTCACTTTCGGCAGGCAGGACGACTTTAGGTTTGTCGGCTTTGTCGGCGAGACGCTGAATAGCCCCGATAACGTCTTGCCACTGCGATTGCGCGAACATCACCGCGCCTAACATAACTTCTTCGCTTAATTGCTGGGCTTCACTTTCGACCATTAAGATGGCGTCGGTTGTGCCTGCGGCGACCAAGTTTAATTGGCTTTGCTCGAGCTGGCTAGAGCTTGGGTTGAGCACATAGTTTTGATTAACATAACCCACGCGCGCGGCGGCGATGGGTTCGGCGAAGGGCAAGCGCGCGACCGCAATAGCGGCGGAGGCGGCAATCATCGCGACAATATCGGGATCATTTTCCAAATCGTGCGACAGGACGGTTGCGATAATTTGCGTTTCGTTCTTAAACTTTTTATCAAACAGCGGACGAATGGGTCTATCGATGAGTCTAGAAACGAGGGTTTCTTTTTCGGTCGGTCTTCCTTCGCGCTTAAAGTAGCCGCCGGGGATTTTACCTGCGGCGTATGTTTTTTCAATATAATTGACGGTCAAGGGAAAGAAGCCCAGCGAGGGTTTCGGTTCTCTTTCGGCGGTAGCGGTCGCAAGGACGCTTGTTTCGCCGTAGGTCGCAAGCACGGCGCCGAGGGCTTGGCGTGCGATACGACCGGTTTCTAAAGTGATGGTTTTGTCGCCGAGTTGGGCGGTTTCTTTGATGATATTAAACATTATCGTCTCAATCCTAGTTCTTTAATTGTGTTTTGATAGGCATCGGGTTTCTTTCTATTCAAGTAGTCTAGAAGCGAGCGTCTTTGCGCTACCATTTTGAGCAGCCCGCGCCGAGAATTTTGGTCCTTCTTGTGGGTTTTGAAATGCTCGGTTAAATTTTTGATGCGTTCGCTTAGCACGGCGACCTGCACTTGAGGCGAGCCGCAATCTTTTTCGCTTTGCGCGAATTGCTGAATGAGCTGACTCTTTTTGTCTTTCATAATAGACATCGTTATTTTTCTCCTATAGGTTAAAAATTTTTTTGGGTTTGAGGGTCTTATCCTGCAATTCAGTCAGAGCGACCAACCTGTTGCGTTCGAAAGCGAGGCAAGGGTAAAAGTGTTTGAGCGTTTGTAAGGGCTCATACAAAATTATGGACTGCCCCTGTCTCAAGCTTTGCGCTTGCTGAGCTTCAATCGGAATTTTAGGAAGCCCCTCTAGCACGCACTCCAAGGGCAAAAGCAGAGCTAAGAGCCTTTGGTGCACATGTTCGTCATCACTATGGACTATTTCTTCAATCTTGGCAAGTGTTAATGCATCTTTTTGACTAAAAGGACCTTTGTGGGTTCGCCGAAGGCTTGTGATGTGCGCGCAGGTATTTAGCTTTTGTGCTATATCCTGTGCGAGAGCTCTAATATAGACGCCCTTTTGGCATTGTGTGAAGAATTTTGCCTTTTTTTCGTCCAGCGCGAGGAGTTCTAGTTTGTCTATTGTCCTCTGGCGAGGCGGGAGGGAGAAGGTTTCGCCGCGCCGCGCTTTTTTGTATGCGGCTTCGCCTTTAATTTTGAGAGCAGAGAATTGTGGTGGTGTCTGCCAAATTGTGCCGGTGAATTCGGGCAAGACAGCTTTAAGCTCTGCCGCGCTAGGTCGGTTGCTGCTTTGAGCGACGACCTTTCCTTGAGAATCGCCTGTATCGGTTTGACTGCCGAAGGTCATTTCCCATTCATAGCTTTTTGTCTGGTCGGTTAGAAAGGGAATGGTTTTGGTTGCCTCACCAAACGCGATAGGCAGGAGTCCTGTGGCGAGGGGGTCGAGTGTGCCGGCGTGTCCTGCTTTTTTTGCGTTAAAGCAATGGCGCGCGCGCGCGACAGCTTTGGCTGAAGATATTCCTTGCGGTTTATCTAAAATGAGCCAGCCGTGTATCGGGCGAAAAGAGTGCTTCAAGTTTTTATTCAATTAAAAATCTCATCTAATTTTTGTGCCGCGAGGAAGTGTGTGTCTTCGCGAAATCTTATTTGCGGCATATATTTTAGATAGAGTCGCCCGGCGAGCTTTTGTTTTATTCTTGTTTGATTCGCTTTGAGGGTTTTGAGCGTGATGTTATTCGTTTCTTCTTGTCCTTTTGTTTTTGGCTCTTTTGTTTCTTGTCCTTTTATTTCTGGGGAATGTGGCACAAAATAAATATCAGCGTAGCGTAAGTCTTTAGAGAGTATCACTTCACTAATTCTTACTTTGAAGCCCTCATTCATTAAAATATCGCTTAAGGCTTTATGAATAATCATACCGACTTTTCTTTGTCGGCGGGATAAATCATTCGGTAATTCGTTTGGTGATGAAAGCGGAGAGAGCGGGGTGGTGGTGCGTGCTTCGTTTTTTTTAGCGAAGGTCATTATTCTAATCGCCTTTCCACTTGCTCGATGTTAAAACATTCAATAATATCGCCGGTTTGTAGTTTTGGTGGATTTTCCAAAACAATGCCGCACTCTTTACCTGCTTCAACTTGACTAACATTTTCCTTAAAGTGTCTTAAACTTTCAATCATACCCTCGTGGATAATAACATTTTGTCGTTTAATTCTAACATGGGCATTTTTCTTGACCTGCCCTTCATCAATACGACAGCCAGCGGCGATATTTTTCTTGCCGACCGAAAAGAGTTGTAAAATTTCGGCGTTGCCAAGAGGAACTTCTTTTTGTTCAGGACCTAAGGCTTGTATAATGTGAGTTTTGACTTCATCAATCAAAGCGTAAATGACATTGAATTGATGTAAAAGAATGTTTGCGGCTTTTGCGATTTTTTGTGCTTCATTGGTGGCTTTGACATTAAACATTAAAATTTTAGCCTTGACCGTTTCAGCAAGCATCACATCAGAAGGATTAACCTCGCCAACGCCGGCATGCGCGATATTGATGGCGGCGTCTTCCCTGCTGAGGCTTTCCAAAGCCTGTTTAATCGCATCGGCAGAGCCTTGCACATCAGCTTTGACAATATAATGAAGCTCTTGTTTGCCTGAATTTTTAGAAAACATTTGCTCTATGGATTGCGCGGTCGCGCCGGTTTGCGTTTTTGTCTGCTCTTGTCTTTTGCGATACTCGGCAATTTCTCTAGCGCGCGCTTCGCTTTCAACGCAATCGAAGGAATCGCCGGCGCGCGCGGGGCTATTTAAGCCGGTAATCCACACGGGGCTAGACGGCGTGGCGTTTTTGAGGTCCTTGCCGTCAAAAGTTTTCATTCGGCGCACTCTGCCCCACTCGGTGCCGGCAACAAAGACATCGCCTTGATGGAGCGTCCCGCGTTGCACGAGAATGGTCGCGAGATTCCCTGCGCCTTTATCGAGGCGCGCTTCAATCACGACTCCTTGCGCGGGTCGTTCGGGATTTGCCTTGAGTTCTAAAATATCGGCTTGCAGGGTGATGGCTTCGCGCAGCTGGTCTAGCCCTTCGCCGGTTTTAGCAGATATAGGAATCGCCTGCACTTCACCGCCGAGCGGCTCGCAAATAACATTATGCTGTAGGAGTGTTTGCATAATTTTATCGGGGTCAGCGGCAGGCAGGTCTATTTTATTGAGCGCAACAATAATAGCTGTGTTTGCCGCTTTGGCATGGTCGATGGATTCGATTGTCTGCGGCATCACGCTGTCATCGGCGGCGATAACAAGAACAACGATGTCGGTTGTTTTAGCGCCGCGCGCGCGCATTGCGGTAAAAGCGGCGTGACCGGGCGTATCGATGAAAGTAATTTTGCGTCCGCCATCAAGCTCCGTTTGGTAAGCGCCGATGTGCTGGGTAATACCGCCGGCTTCGCCATCAACCACAGAAGCCGAGCGCAGCGCATCTAGCAAAGAGGTTTTACCATGATCGACGTGTCCCATAATGGTAACGACCGGCGGGCGTGGTTTTAGGTTTTCTTCTTTGTCTTGCCTTTGGTCTATGGCGGCTTCAACATCGGCTTCGGCGACCCGTTTTACTTTATGCCCAAATTCAGCCACAACGAGCTCTGCTGTGTCGGCATCTATAATATCACCAGCTTTAACAACGATATCTTCCCTAAAGAGAAATTGAATAACATCTTTTGTGCGCACAGCCATACGCGTGGCTAAATCAACAACAGGAATAACTTCAGGGATAATCACTTCGCGTGTGATGTGTGTTTTTTCTTGCGGTTGAGATTTAATTTTAGGATTTTGTTTTTGTCGTCTGCGGCGCAAAGCAGAAAGAGATTGTTGTTTTTCCGTTTCGTCAAGCGCGTTAAAGATGGTGAGTTTGGTTTGTCGTCTGTTTTCCCCCGCGCGTGGGCGCAGACTTTTTTTCTTATCGGTTGTTTTGTCAGAATGCTTTGCGGTTTCTTCTTCGGCGCGTTTGCGTGCGGCCTCTTCTTCCTGCCTTTGTTTTCTGAGCGCTTCAGCCATTTTACGCTGTTTTTCTTCTTCACGTTTTTTGTTGTCTTGCTCTTCTTTTTCTTTTTCAGCGATGGCTTCTATTTGAGCGCGTTCTTCTTCTTCTTTTTTTCTATATTTTTCTTTGTCTAGGGCGCCGGCTCTGGCTTTTTTCTGCTCTTCTGAGAGCGGTCTCAGCACCATTTTACCGGGTTGAGGCTCTTTACTAATAGGCTTTTTTTTGCGTTTCGTTTGAGGCTCGTCGGGCTTAGTTCCTTTTGTTTCAAGTTTTTTGGCAACCGCACCGCCGCCTGCACTGGCAGGTTTTTTAAGAATGCTTCGTTTTTTTACAACGACGGTTTTTATGGAGGGTTTTTTTACGCGCGAGCGCGCGCCGCCGCCGGTG
This sequence comes from Alphaproteobacteria bacterium, assembly GCA_965209065.1. Lineage (GTDB taxonomy): Bacteria > Pseudomonadota > Alphaproteobacteria > JAPOUT01 > CBDBUR01. The sequence goes on along the minus strand of OZ242373.1, from coordinate 1,581,748 downwards.
GCGGTGCCTGCCGATGGGGATAAGCGCAGAGGCTTGCCCGACGGGCTTTCTTTCGTTTTTGTCGTAGCCGTGCCAGCACCAGATGCCGTTTTAGGCTTGTTAGCGACATTGTCTTTTTCTGCCATCTCTAAGCCTCTTCATTTTGCTCCTCTAAAGCTATTTCTTGCTCTTGGGGGGTTTCTTCAGATTCCTCTCCAGATTCTCCTTCAGCTTCTCCCTCAACTTCTCCCTCAACTTCTTCTGGGGATTCTTCCTCCTCACTGCTTTCCTCTATCCACCCGAGTTGAACGCGTGCGCGCAAGATGAGTTCTTGTGCGCTTTGGTTGTCTATGCCGCCGATATCATCGAACATACCTTCGTGTTTGGTGGTTTCTCCTTGTTTTCGCTCGCTCCACCCGGTGAGCTCGTCGCTTGCGAGGTCGGCGAAGTCTTCGAGTGTTTTAATATCTTTTTTGCCTAAGGCGACAAGCTGGGCGGGCGTTATACCTTCAAGCGCGGCGAGTTCGTCTGCTACGCCCAATTCTTTTCTTTCATTTTCCAAAGCGAGCGCGCGTTCCTCGAGGTATTCGCGCGCGCGTTCTTGTAGTGCTTGCGCGGTTTCTTCGTCAAAGCCTTCAATTTGCTTGAGCTCCTCTTCATCGATGAAGGCAACTTCCTCGACAGAAGAGAATCCCTCAGAGGCAAGCAGTTGCGCGATGACCTCATCTACATTGAGTGCTTCCATAAAGAGTGTGCTGTTTTCGGTAAATTCTTTTTGTCGTCTTTGAGATTCTTCTGCTTCGGTTAAAATATCGATTGTCCAGCCGGTGAGTTGGGACGCGAGGCGCACATTTTGTCCGCGCCGTCCAATAGCCAGAGAGAGCTGGTCATCAGGCACAACGGCTTCCACGCGTGCGTTTTCCTCGTCCAAAACAACCTTGACAACTTCCGCCGGCGCGAGTGCCTTAACAATAAATTCAGCGGGGTCTTCGGAGTAGCGAATAATATCTATTTTTTCCCCTTGAAGTTCATTAACGACCGCCTGCACACGCGAGCCGCGCATACCAACACAAGCGCCAACAGGATCAATAGAAGAATCGCTAGAGGCGACAGAAATTTTAGCGCGGCTGCCGGGGTCGCGAGCGACAGATATAATTTTAATCACGCCATCATAAATTTCTGGCACTTCCTGCGCGAAAAGTTTCGCCATAAACTCGCCGTGGCGGCGCGACAGAAATATCTGCGGTCCTTTATTTTCACGGCGAATATCATAGATGTAAGCGCGAATTCTATCGCCGCCTCTAAATTGTTCCCGCGGCAAAAGTTCTTCGTGGCGCACCACCGCTTCGCTTTGCCCTAAATCAACGATAACATGTCCGTATTCCATTCGCTTAACAGCCCCATTGATAATTTCGCCGATTTTGTCTTTATACTCTTCATATTGTTTTTCGCGCTCGGCGGCGCGCACTTTCTGCGTGATGACTTGTTTAGCGGCTTGAGCGGCGATTCGTCCAAATTCTATGGGGGGTAAATCTTCGGCTATCATATCGCCGACTTGCGCGCCGTCGTGGAGTTGTTTAGCGTTTTCTAGCGTTATCTGCAGTCCTTGCTCTTCGATATTGTCAATCTCCTCGACAACTTCCCGCAAGCGCAAGAGTTTCACTTCGCCGGTTTTTTTATCGATTTCGGCTTGGATTCTATTTTCGGCGCCATAGCGCAACCGCGCGGCGCGCTCGATAGCTTCGGCGATAGCATCAATGACGATATCAGGCTCAATGCCTTTCTCACGCGCGAGCATTTCAGCTCCGCGCACAATTTCTAACCTATTCGCGCTTACGATGGGCATGGTGCTTCCTTTTCCCTATATTATAGACTAAAGGGGCGAAAGTTTGGGAACCTCCGCCGCCAAATAATTGAAAAATCGGGCGAGGTTTTTTTATAGCACTACTTTCTAGTAAAAACAAGACGCACGGGTATTTTTTTTCGTTGGACCGCTTTTTCCTCATAGCGGCTCCAGAAGGGTTTTTGAGGCTTTTGCGTGAGGTTTTTCTGCCAAGTAAATGCGCTAGAATAGGCGGTAAAATGCGCGAGCACCCACGCGGCGAGCTGGCTATCATCGCTCGCGAAAAGCACTTGAGCCTTTTGCGACATTATGTGGGCTAGAAGGTTGATGGTTTCTTTTTGGATAAAGCGATGTTTGGCGTGTCGTCGTTTTGGCCACGGGTCGGGGTAGAGCAAAACGAGCTTGTGGAGACTGCTCGGCTTAAAATGAGGTAAGAGGTCTAACCCTGAGCCATCATAAAGCCTTATGTTGTTTTGTTTTTCGGGTAGTTGGGTTAGAAATTTTGCCATTCCATTGATATAGGGTTCGCACCCGATAAAACCTATTTCGGGGTGCGCGTGGCTCTGCGCCAACAGATACTCACCGCCGCCGAAGCCTATCTCTAAACATAACGCTTGGGGTTGAAAAGGAAAAAGCGTTTGGGGTGCTAGAAGCTGCTGCGGTTCAATGAGAAGTTTAGGCAAGCGCTCTTTGAGTTGCGCACTTGACTTGGCTTTTAACGCGCGCGCGCGATAATGTCCGGCGAGCTTGCTTTTTCTTATGGCGGGGTTTTCGCTAGATAAGAGCTGCAATTTTTTCCGCGAGGTCGGTTTTTTCCCATGAGAACCCGCCATCGCTATCAGGCTCTCTGCCGAAATGCCCGTAAGCGGCGGTGCGCTCATAGATGGGTTTGTTGAGCTTTAAGTGTGTGCGAATGCCCTTTGGCGACAAGTCCATTACCGAAGATAATTTTTCTTGTAGAAGCACTTCGGGGCATTTGCCTGTTCCGTGGAAGTCAATATAAATCGAGAGCGGGTGTGCTATTCCGATAGCATAAGATAACTGCACGGTGCATCTGTCGGCGAGTTCAGCCGCAACGATATTTTTCGCGAGATAGCGCGCGGCATAAGCGGCGGAGCGATCCACTTTGGTGGGGTCTTTCCCTGAAAAAGCGCCCCCGCCATGAGGTGCGGCACCGCCATAAGTATCAACGATAATTTTTCGTCCTGTCAAGCCGGCGTCCCCGACAGGTCCTCCTATCACAAAATTACCTGTGGGATTAACATAAAAATTATTTTCATCGCACATCCAGCCATCTGGCAAGGCTTCTAAAATGATAGGTCGCACGCGTTCGCGCACATCATCAGGCGTCAAGCCATCTTTATGCTGCGTGGAGAGCAAAACAGAAGAAGTGGTGAGAGGCACACCATTTTCATAAATAATAGAAATTTGACTTTTCGCATCGGGCTCTAATCCTTCAATTTTATTTTTTTTGCGCGCGTCAGTCAGCAATCTTAAAATTTTATGCGCGTAAAAAATAGGTGCGGGCATCAGCACTTCGGTTTCGCGACACGCATAGCCAAACATAATACCTTGATCGCCTGCGCCCTCATCTTTATTTCCGCCTTCATCAACGCCTTGCGCAATATCAGCAGATTGCCCATGAAGTAAAATTTCAACATCAAGTTCTTTCCAATGAAATCCCGGCTGGGCATAGCCAATATCACGCACGACCTTTCTCGCAATGTCTTCAATTTCATCTTCATCTAAAGGGTTTTGGCTTCTTGTTTCGCCTGCTAAAATAATTTTATTGGTTGTGACGAGCGTTTCAACTGCGCATCGGGCTTGATTATCTTTTTGGAAAAAGCCATCTAAAACAGCATCAGAGATGCGGTCGCATATTTTATCGGGGTGTCCTTCCGATACGGATTCGCTCGCGAAGTGCCATCGCGTTTGTTGGTTATGTTTCATTTCCCCTCCTGTGGTTTTATATTATCTTTTTTTATAATGGTCGCAGAAACTTTGTGCAAGCTCTATAATTTGCTCTCGCACTTTAGGATTGGGAATGCTATCAAAAGCGGCGAGCAAATCGATTGCCTCGCTCAAGTATTTAGACTGCAAGCTCTTATAGACCATCTCGGGTTCGGTTTCGCGTAGTGCATGGGGCGGTTGCTCTTCAGGATGCGGTCTATCGGGCGGCAGCTCGCCGAGCAGTTCGTAAGTGGGCGTCCTGAGAATATGTGCGATTTGAGAAAGCCGTCCCGCTCCAATGCGATTTTTTCCATTTTCATATTTCTGTATTTGCTGAAAGCTAATGCCAAGCTGGCTGCCGAGTTCTTTTTGCGTAATGCTTTGAGCCTTGCGCGCGCGTTTTATCCTTGAGCCGAGTTCCCTATCTAACTCGGCAGCACTTTCTGAGCCGTAATAGCTTTTATTTTCTAAACTAAAATAATTTTTGTTCACCATTATTCATCTCCCCAGAAGGGATAACTATACAACCATAATAATATAGCTGGTTGCTTTTTAGCCAAAAAACAACCGATTCATTTAGAGTTGAGACTCCTTCAGGTTGTATTCACGGAAAAAACAACTATTGCTTGTATATAGAAAACGCGAGCAGCCCGAGCCCATTGACGAGCAACAAAGCGATAAAGAGCCACTCACCATAGATAGCATAGGGAGTTTTTTCAAGCGTGATGGGTATGGTGCTATGGATAAAGCCTTGCGTTTCAAGTTTTTGTTTTTTTATCACGCGCCCGTAAGGATCTATCACGGCGGAGATGCCTGTATTGGCGGCGCGAATAACAGGCAGACCAAATTCGATAGCGCGAATGCGTGCCAACTGGAAGTGCTGGTAGGGACCGGGAGTTGTTTGATACCAGCCGTCATTGGTGATATTGACAATCCACTGCGGACGCTTATCTGCTCTTATTTCGCGCGGAAAAGATATTTCAAAACAGATGAGCGGTAGAATTTTATTTTGGAAGAGCGGTCGTGTTGTGCCTGCGCCAAAGCCTCCTGTGCCACCGGTTATTTGTCTTATGCCAAAAGATTCTAAGAGGCTCTGAAACGGCACATATTCCCCAAAAGGAACGAGATGATTTTTATCATAAATATAAATTATTTTTCCTTCGCTATTGAGTGCAAATAAAGAATTAAACACTTTAGGTGGCGTGAGATGAACAAAACCCGAAATCAAATTTATATTTTCGGGCAACAGATTAGCGATAAGCCGTCTCATTGTTTTATCGCGTTTAATATCAATCGGCAAAGCAGCTTCAGGCCAAATAATTATAGCATTTTTTTTATTTTCTATTTTCTCAATACCTTTTTTGGTGAGTTCAAAATAGGTGTTAATAATTTTTCTCGCCCGCCGCCTATCCCATTTATGTTCTTGTTTAATGTTGGGTTGAATGATGACAATTTCTTCTTTTGTCATTAAATTATCTGCGGACTCCAAACGCCATGCGCCATAACTCCATAAGCCACATAAAATGCTTAAAGATAAAATTGGTAAGATAATTTTTTGTTTTTTATTGTTTTCACTAAAAATAGAAAAGCATGCGGAGCAAAAAATCATTATGAAGCTCGCTGCATAAATACCGAGCCAGTGAAAATTCTGCGCGAGCGCGTTTGATTCTATCCAACTTTGTGCGGGTAAATTCCATGGGAAGCCCGACCATAAAAAGCTCTGCACCCAAAAACTAATGGTTAAAAAGAAAGTAAAACTTAAAATACGCTCTAAACCGGTTTCCCAAAATTTTTTACTTGCCCAGAAAGCGCAAGCCCAATAAAAACCAAACAGAGTCGGCAAGCCAATAAAAGCAAGCGGCGCTAAAAAAGGAACGCGACTAATAAAAAAAGCATAAGCAATCCAGTAAAAAGCAAGCAAATTATAGCCAAAACCAAAGCCAAAGCCTAACCAGAAAGAACTTTTCGCAACACTGATGCTCCATATCATCATCGGCACAAAGATTAAAAAAACGAGAAAAAAACCAATAGGCGCTAAGGCTAACCAACCGAAGAGCGCACCGACACAACAAGCAAAGCCATAAAGTAAAATGGCAGGTTGTTTTTCAAACCAAGCAAAAAAAGTAAATATCATTTAACCAACGTAAATTCTTACTTGATGAACGCGGCGTAAATCGACCGAGCGCACTTCAATGGTAATGCCCTTGTCGGTTTTGACGCGCTCGCCTTTTTCGGGCACTTTTCCAAAAAGGCTAACGGCAAATCCGCCTATGGTTTGCGCGTGGAGTTTATCTTCGGCAACATTTCTACCGATAAGTTTTTCAACTTCTTCAAGGCTTGCATCGGCTTTAATTTCAAAGGAGCCGTCGCGGCGGCGCACGAAGTTTCGTTTGCCTTGTGATGGCTCTTTGGGGTGTTCGTCTTCAATTTCGCCAACAATTTCCTCGACCAAATCCTCGATGGTCACGAGTCCGTTGGTTCCGCCGTGCTCATCAATGACGAGTGCCATATGAATTTTCTGGGCTTGCATTTTATTAAGCAAGTCGGCAACCTTCATCGACGGCGGCACAAACAAGGCGGAATGCATCATTTTTTCTAAAGAGAACTCCGTTTTATTTTGGAGGAGGCATTTGAAGACATCTTTAATGTGTAGAAAGCCTAAAGGGCTATCTAGCGTATCGCGATAGACGGGCAGCCTTGAGTGTTCGGTTTTCTCGAAAGCAGTTTTAACGTCCTGTAGGGTTGCGGTAACGTCGATAGCGCTAATCTGCGCGCGGCGCACCATCACATCTTCAACAAAGGTGGCGCGCAGGAATAGGATATTTTTCAAGAAGCGTTTTTCGTCTTCATTGAAGCTATCGGCATGGAGGTTGTCCTCATCGCTGAGACCTTCGACGAGGTCATCGCGGTGAATATCGGTTGCGGGTCTTAGTCGCAGTCGGCGAAAGAATTTTTGTATAGAGCGTCCCAGCCCTTCTTTTTCATCTGCTTCAGACATTTTCCCTCTCCTGATTTTGTTCCTCGTCTTGGTAGGGATTGTCTATCCCTAGGGTTTTCAATATGGTAATTTCCAGTTGCTCCATTATGTTTGCGTCTTTTTGATTTTGGTGGTCGAAGCCTAAGAGGTGGAGCGTGCCGTGTGCGGCGAGATGAGCGGCGTGATGTTCGGGAGATATATTTTTATCTTCCGCTTCTTGGAGAAGCACTTCGCGCGCGATGATGACATCGCCGAGAAGCGTTTTTTCGCCTGCGGGAAAGGCAAGCACATTGGTGGGCTTATCAATAGAGCGAAACCGTTGATTGAGGTTTTGGACAAAAGCATTATCGGCAAAAACGAGCGCTAAGGACGGGGGCTCTCCCCGCGGGAGTTCTCCCCGTGGGAGGTCTCCCCGTGCATGTTGCGCCACGTGGCGAATAGAGCATTGGGCGGCACACTTTGCTTTTTGGATTTCTTGTGTGTTCCAGTTTTCATTTTGTTTGACAATATCAACAAGAACCGTAAAGGAAGAGGCGTTTGGCATCATAGCAGATGATATTCTATCACGCTTTTTATTCATTTTGTTCTTCTTTTTCATAAGCGCCGACAATATCTGCGACAAGCGCGCTACGTTGAATATCTTCTTTCCCAAGCCGAACGATAGCAACCGAGCTTAATTCAGCGAGCACTTTCAGCGCTTGAGGCAAGCCTTCATCGGAGTGTTTTGGTAAATCGCTTTGCTGGTTGTCGCCACAGATGACAAAGGTGCTGCCTTCGCCCAGTCGTGTTAGGAACATTTTCATTTGAGCGGCGGTGCAATTTTGAGCTTCGTCCAATATGACGAAAGCATTGGCGAGCTGCCTGCCGCGCATAAAAGCAAGCGGCGCAATTTCAATGAGGTCAGCTTGCATATAGCGTTGCATGGCTTCATCACCGAGCACCTGACCGAGCGCATCATAAAGCGGGCGCAAGTAGGGATTTATTTTTTCTTTAATATCGCCGGGTAGAAATCCTAATTTTTCGCCTGCCTCAAGCGCAGGTCGGGACATAATAATTTTTTTAACCGCGCCGCTCATCAGCGCGCTAGCGGCGAAAGCGGCGGCAAGGTAAGTTTTGCCTGTGCCTGCGGGTCCTGTGGCAAAAACGAGATTATGACTCCCCATCGCATTGAGGTATTTTTCTTGCCCTTTTGAGCGCGGCGATAGTTGTGCGCCATTTTGCTTTGACGCGTTCGGCGCATGATGTGAATGGGGAGACCAGCCGGTTTGTATTTTTGCCTGCGCTTTACTCATAGACCTTGCGCCTCACCTTCTAGTCCGTGGGGGGTGGCGCGGGTTATATTCACTTCAACGAGTTCCCCCCTAATGTTTTCATTGGTGCTTTCATTGGTGTTTTCATTTTTAATAGAAACATTTTGTCCGTAGATAGTTTTTCCAAAATTATTTTTTTCCATTAGCACTTCCATCACCTTATGCTCTTTGCTTTTGTGAAAGTTTGCTTGCTGTTCGTCTAAAATTTTCTGTAGTCTAGCAAGGCGATGAGATTTTATATCCTCATTGATTTGTATTTCATCGGCTGCTTTTGTGCCGGGTCGCGGGCTATACTTAAAGCTATAGGCTTGCGCGAATTTTATTTTTTCGACAAGGTCTTGTGTTTGTAAAAAATCTTCTTCATTTTCGCTTGGGAAGCCAACGATAAAATCAGATGAAAGAGCTATATTGGGGCATGTCTGTTTCAATTCGGTGATGATATCAAAGTATTGTTTTCTTGTGTGGCGGCGGTTCATTTTTTGTAAAATTTTATTCGCGCCAGATTGAACGGGCAAATGTAGCGAGGGCATCAGTTTTGGGTTATCGCGATGGGCGCAGATAAGTTTGGTCGTCATATCTAAAGGGTGGCTTGTGGTATAGCGTATCCTTTTCAACGCGTCAATATCTGCCAAAGCCTCGAGCAAATCCGCCAAGTCCCATCCTTGATGGTGGTAAGCATTTACATTTTGTCCTAGCAGGGTTATTTCTTTCACGCCGTTTTGCGTGCGTTTCTTTGTTTCGGCGATGATGTCTTTCGGGGCGCGAGAAATTTCACTGCCGCGCGTATAAGGGACGACACAAAAAGAGCAAAACTTATCGCACCCTTCTTGAATGGTTAAAAAATCGGAGACTTTATTTTGTTTTGGGTGATTGGTTTTAAGTTGGGCGAATTTTTCTTTTGTTGCGAATTCTGTTGCGACAATTTTTTTACCTGCTTGGGCGTCTCGCACCATTTGAGGTAATTGGTGGAAGTGCTGGGGACCAAAGACAAGGCTGATATTGGGTGCGCGTTCAATCATCGCCTTGCCTTCGGCTTGAGCGACACAGCCGGCAACGGCGATTATTTTCTGTTTATCCTGTTGCTTGAGTTGCTTGAGGCGTCCGACTTCGGAATAAATTTTTTCGGCGGCTTTATGGCGGATATGGCACGAATTAAGAATAATCAGCTCTGCTTCTTTGGGGCTTGCCTGCGCGTGCCAGCCGGCGCGCGTGAGCGTTTGCGCGATAGCATCAGAGTCATAGACATTCATTTGGCAGCCGTAGGTTTTGATATAGAAACGTTTATGCATTTTTTCTTGTTTTTATTTTAGCGTTTTTTGGTTGTTGCGGCACGCCATAAAGTTCAATTTTTTGACTTTGTAGGGTATAGCCATATTTTTTAGCGATATTTTTTTGTAGAGCGTCTAAGGCTTCGCTCTTAAACTCGATAACCTTGCCGGTTTCCACATCGATGAGGTGGTAGTGGTCGTGGGTCACATTGGGGTCAAAGCGCCACCGCCCCTTGCTGCCATTGCTGCTTTCGCTACTAAAGTTATGTCGCCCAAGCACACCGATGTTATGGAGCAGCCGCAAGGTGCGATAAACTGTCGCGATAGAAATGTTTTTATCAAAGGCGTGAGCGCGGCGGTGAATTTCAGCAACATCGGGGTGGTCGGTTGCGTTTTCAAGCACCTGCGCGATAATTTTTCTCGGCTTTGTGATTCGCAAGTTATTGTTAATAATTTGCTCCTCTATGCTGTTATTTTTATTCTTTTGTTTCATTAGGCTATTTTAGTTTCCAACGTGCTTTCGTATGGCGGATAAATGGGTTGCGGGTAGGCTTGAGCGAAAGCTGTAAGTGTTAGGAGTCGTTTGCTTAACGGTGAGGGTGGCGTGCTGGGTGCAAAGCAGATGTTGTCGTGTTTTTGGCATAGGGTGTCAAAGGCTTCGTCCTCAAGGCAAGATAATTCCGACAAGGGATTTAGTTTGACATCGAACGTTTGGAATGCGCGATAGTTTTTCCTTGCCTTTTGATGAACCATAATAATGTTTTCATTATTTTTTGTTTCGGCAAAAGAGGCAAGAGCTAGAAAAGTTGAAATAGATTTTATAGGTTTTTTTGCCGCAAGGCTAATTCCAAAAGCGGCGGCGATTCCAACCCGCAAGCCGATAAAAGGACCGGGTCCGGCGCTAACGACAATTTCATCTAATGTATTAAAGTTCATATTATTTTTTTTAATAAAGTTTTTTATTTCGCTAACGAGGTTTTCAGCGCCGCTATAGGTGTCGTCAAGCGTGCGCGCGATAATGTTGTCGCCTTGTTGGAGCGCGAGTGACGTGGGTCGTAAAGCGCTATCGATAGCCAATCGTTGTATATATTTTTTGCTCCTCATAAGATAGGGCATCGCTGCCTATTACTCTCTCCTATTCAAACTGCTCGATGGCTTCAACGCGTTCGAGTTCGGGCACATAGTAGCGTAACAAATTTTCCACGCCATTTTTGAGCGTGATGGTAGAAGAAGGGCATCCTGCGCAAGCACCGCGCATATTGAGATAGGCAACGCCTTTTTCAAAATAAGCGAGTTGAATATCGCCGCCATCTTGAGCGACTGCGGGTTGAATTCTTGTTGCGATAATTTCTTTTATTTTTTGAACAACCTGATTCTCTTCTGGAGACTCTTCTGGGGACCCTTCTAGCTCATTTGTTTTATCTATTTCTTGGATTGGGGTAGTGCTAAAGAAATCCATAATGATGCCTAAGACGTCTGGTTTAATTTGTTCCCAGCTAAACTCTTCGCTTTTGGTAACAGCGACAAAATCAGCGCCGACAAAAATAGACTGGACGGCAGGCAGGCGGAACAAGGCTTGCGCCATCGGGTTCATTGGGTGGGCGGCGTGATGAGGGTTAGAGCTATCGGTGCTATTTTTCCATTCGGCACTTTGCCAGCTCGTTTTCCTATCAAGCTGCGGCAAAAACTTGATGACTTTAGGGTTAGGGGTTGTCTCTGTTTGAATAAACATTTTTCTATTATACCACAAATGAGCGGGCGGCTACATAATGCGGGCGATACGCAAAAGCATGCGTTCGGATAGGGTTTCAGGAACGATAATAACGGGTAGCCCGAGATGGCCAGCAAGAAGTTTTTCTATAGTTGCGGCAGATTTAGGGCTATTGTCGTCATCGGCGACGCCGATAACGATGGAGGTAATCTCGTCATCTTCCTCGACAAGTTGCGCGAGGGTTTCGAATTTCGCGCCTTCGCGGATAATAATATCAGGGACGATATTGCTATAGTCGGTAATTTCGCTCGCGAGGGTTCTCATTTTATCGATGGCTTGGGCGCGCGCTTCTTCCTTGATGATACTTTCAACCCCGAGCCAATGGCGTTGGGTTTCGGTTTCGACCGCAAGCAAGAGGGCAACATTGCTGTTGAGTCTTTTAGCGCTCACGCCGGCGAAGCGCAAAGCGGCAAGCGACTCGGAAGTTTCGTCCATAACGACCAGCAACTTGCCTTTAATATTTTCGGAAGTTTGTCTGCCGATATATTTACGCAAAGAGCGTTCATCGGGTGTTTTTTTAACGCTGGCTTTTTTGCTGCTCGTTTTTTTAACGCTTGCGTTCTTAACGCTTGTTTTTTTGACACTTTTCTTTTTCGCGATTTTTTTAGTTTTCGCTTGTGGCATAAAATTCCCTCTTGTTTCGATTGCTGTAATTATTATAGCATATATTACAAGTGGTTATAATTTATAAAAGCCCTAGCAGAGCGCGGACTTTGGCGAAATTACTTTCGGCGATGGCGCGCGCGCGCTGTGCGCCGTCATTTAGCACTTTATCGAGAAAAGGTTTATCTTCATAAAACTGATGAATTTTTTCGCCCATAGGACAAAGAGTTTCAATGAGCTGTTGCGTGAGCGCTTGCTTTAATTGCGCGAAAGGTTGGTCGGCAAATTGTTTCAAGGTCGCCTCTTTCGTTTGCTGCGATAGGGCGGCGAGCAAGCCAACGAGATTATCTGCTTCGGCGCGTGCTTCAAGTGCTTGTAAATTATCTGGCACGGGTGCGGCATCGGTTTTTGCTTTTTTAATTTTTTTAGCGATACTATCTTCATCATCTGTCAAACTGATGCGACTCATTTCAGAAGGTTCGGATTTTGACATTTTTTTTGTGCCATCACGCAACGACATAACACGCGCGCTTGTTTTGGGAATAATCGGTTCGGGCAGAGGAAAAAAATCTTGTTTTGTGTCTGTATTAAATTTCTGTGCAATATCGCGCGCGAGCTCTAAATGTTGCTTTTGGTCTTCGCCGATAGGCACGGCGTGCGCGCGATAGGCTAAAATATCTGCCGCCATCAAGGTGGGGTAAGTAAAAAGCCCTGCCGAGCTTTCATCGCGTTTGCCGCCGGCTTTTTCCTTAAATTGAGTCATACGATTAAGCCAGCCGAACCGCGCCACACAGGTTAGCACCCAAGCGAGTTCGGCATGCGTGCTTACTTTTGATTGATTAAAAATAATATGTTGTTTTGCATCAATTCCACAAGCGAGGAAAGTTGCGGTTGTTGCGTAAATATCGTTTGTCAATTTATCAAAGCCTTTTTTCGCAAGCCCTTCCCATTGTGTAAGCGCGTGCAAGTCGGCAATAGAGAAAATACATTCATATTCTTTTTGGAGCGCCACAAAATTTTTAAGCGCGCCGAGATAATTACCTAAATGTAATTCTCCGGTTGGCTGCACGGCGGAGAAAAGTTTTTTTGCTTGGCTCATATAAATTCCTTTTTAATCTCTTTAACATTAACGAGTTTGACTATATGACAAATAAAGAAATAAATCACTAAACCGATAAGCACGAGTGCTGCCAAATAGAAAATTCTTATTAGGTATAGCTCAGGCAAGGGATAGAAGCTCTGTATGGTAAAGAGTCCGCCTGCCATCAGCGCGCTAACGGCGGCTTGGGCGAGGAATGTTTTATAAAGTGGTTTGGTTACAATCCATTTTTGTCGTGCGGCGACAAACCACAAGCCGAGCGCGTTTGCCCATGCGGCTAGGGAGGTTGCGAGTGCGATTGCCGCTGCCCCCCACAGGGGGAACCATAAAAGCGCGAGGCAAACATTCACCACGAGGGCTAAGGCGGAGAAGTAGAGTGGCGTTTTGGTGTCGTGGTGAGCGAAGCATGCGGTGGATAAAATTTTCTGTGCGACAAAGGCGGGCAAGCCGAGCGCGAAGGCGGCGAGAATGAGCGCGGTGTTGATGCGCGCTGTTTCGTTGAACGCGCCATATTCGAACAAGGCGGCGATGATGGGTTCGGCGATTATCGCCAAGGCGGCGGCGGCGGGCAGGGTTAATAGCATTGCGCCTTCCATCGCGCGTGCGAGCGCATTTTGGACTTGTGTTTTGTTTTCGATTTGCGCGGCGAGTGCGGGCAGGAGCGCGAGACTTAGCGCGATACCGATAATAGCGAGGGGCAACTGATAGAGTCTTTCGGCATAATATAATTGAGCGACTGCGCTTTCTTGTGAAGATGCGATTCGGGTGCCGATAATGATATTGAGCTGGACGACTCCACCGGCGGCGAGCGCGGGTAGGAGTAGATTAAAAAATTCTTTTAGTTTCTGGGTGATGGTTATTTTTTTAGGCAAGACGAGCAGGTTCGCGCGCGCGGCGGCGAAGATTATCATAGCAACTTGCGCGATGCCGGCAATGATGATAGCAAGCGAGAGATAAAAGGCGGCGTTTTCACTTTGGTTAAATTGCCAAAGGGTCAGGCATGCGATAATGAGCGCGATATTGAGCAAAATCGGCGTGGTGCTAGAAGCAAGGAAGCGTCCGCCAACATTAAGCAGGGTAGCATAAAGGGCGGTTAAAAACATAAAGACAAGATAGGGAAAGGTAATGCGCGCGCACAGAACGGCAAGAGCGAATTTATCCGATGAAATATCAAAGCCTCCTGCCAAAAGAAAAACGAGTTCCTCCATAAAAATTTCGGCGATGATGGTTAGCCCTAATAGGAACAGGCTAATGAAGGATAGAACAACTGCGGCGAAGTGTTTGCGTTCCTCTCCGCGCATAGAGCTATAGACGGGAATAAAACCAGCGGCGAACGCACCCTCGGCGAAGAGTCGGCGAAACAAGTTAGGCAAGCGAAAAGCAATAACAAAAGCATCGGCTTGCGCGCCCACGCCCAAGACAAGCGCCAAAAGCACATCGCGTGCGAGTCCAAAGACGCGGCTCATACTCGTGCCTAAAGCCATCACGGCGGAATTTTTCAAAACAGAAATGTTATGCCTCTACTGCTTGTTTTTGAGGTAATTTATTGGAAATAGCTTTATCACCCAGTTGCGCGCACACTTTCAATAATTCGTTTTTAAGATAGGTTTGTTTTTCTTTGTCGGTAATTTTTTGCGAGAAAGTATCTTTGACATAAAACACATTCACCGCGCGTTCGCCATAAGTGGTAATATGCGCCGAAGATAGAATAAGCCCTTCTCTAAACATTTTTTGTGCGGTAGCATAAATCAAATAGGGGTTGTTCAAGCATTCCACTTCAATTACGCTGCACTCGTCAGAGAGTTCGTTATCCAAAATAATTTTAGGCTTTATATTAAATACGTTTTCTTTAGAGGCAATAACATTTTGTTTTTTTGTTATTTCTTCATAAGGGAGAAGTTTTCCTAAAAGAACTTTTTCTATTGTTGCCTTCAATCTTTGACTATGGGTTTCGTCTAAGGGGGCTTGATTTTGGTTTTGAATCCAAAAACTATCAAACGCCAAGCCATTATCGGAGGTAAAAATTCTAGCATCAGTGATGATGCCTTTGTTAATAACAATCGCGCCGACGATTCTAGAAAAGAGTCCTGGGTGGTCGGGCGTGATAATTGTCATTTCGCTATGGGCTTGGGATTCGCTATTTTTCACATGAAAAGCGAAGGGTGTTTTTTCTCGCCATGTTTCCCATAAGAGGGCGTGGGTTTTTTGCGTTTGCTCGCTTGTATGATTCCAGTAAGTATTTTTGTGAAGTTTCAAGTAGGCGCGTTTTTCTTTTTCACTCCACGTTAGGCGCGCGGCGAGTTTTCTGCGTTGTCTTCGCGCTTTTTGTGCGTGCTGAATTCGGAAAGGCGTTTTGAGTTCAGCAAAAGCGAGTTCATAAAGTTTATTCAGCAGTTGCGCTTTCCATCCGTTCCACGTGCCGGGACCAACGGCTTGAATATCAACGATGGTTAGTAGAAAGAGAAGTTTCAGTCGCTCTATGGTTTGTATTTTTTTGACGAAATTTTTAATCGTTTTATCGTCATTGAGGTCGCGTTTTTGGGCGCAATCGCTCATAAGCAGGTGATTTTCGACGAGCCAAGCGGCGAGGTGTGCATTTTCTTCTGTCAGCCCTAGGCGTGTTGCGAGCGCGTAGCACACTTCCGCGCCGCGCTGGGAATGGTCGCCCTTTTGCCCTTTAGCAATATCGTGGGTAAAAATGGCGATATACAAAACGGCGCGCAAATTTTGTTTTGCGAGCCGTCTAGCGAGCAAGCGCGCGCGATTAATTTCTTTTATGCCTGCCTGTTCCAAATGGTCTAGCAGTTCGACAGCATGAATAATATGTTCATCGACTGTGTAGTGGTGATAGCGGTTGAACTGCATCTGCGCCACGATGTTGCCGAAGGCGGGAATGAACCAGCCGAGGAATCCTGTTTCGTTCCCCGTTTCGTTCATCGTGCGTAAAATTCTAGCGGGGTCAGGGTGTTTTGCTAAAATGTTAAGAAACATTTCATTTGCGTTTTTATCTAGGCGTAAGGTTTTGGGGAGGTGCGGCAAGGCATTTCTAATTTGATTAAGCGAAGAGGGATGAAAATTGACGCGATGAAGTGCGGCAAGTTCGAAGTAGCGCAAAATCATTAGGGGCTTTTGGGTGAATAGATTTTCGGTTGTTGCTTTTAGCCTACCCCTTTCCAATAGAAAATCTTCGGTGAGTTGAATGTCTTTAGTTGTTTTGGTAATTTTTTTAATCAGGCGACTGATGCGCGGCTGGGGTTTGGCTTGCTGTGCTTCTAGCTCGGCGCATAAAATTCTAGTGAGGCTACCCGCTTCTTTAGCGACAAGAAAATAGTTTTTCATAAATTTTTCTAGCGCTTCGATGGTTTGCTCTTCGCCTACGTTAGGGTTGAGGAAATTCATAGCCTGTGTGAGTGCTTGCTGATGTTGAAAACTTAATTTTTCCTGTGGTGCGCCGCAGAGAAAGTGGAGATAGCAGCGCACTTCCCAAAGAAAATTTTCACACGCCGATAGTTTTTGATTGGCTTCTTTAGAAAAAATGTTGCTATCCTCGCCATAGCAAAACTTAACGAGCCACCATAGTGTTTGCAGGTCGCGCAAGCCGCCCTTGCCATTTTTGATATTCGGTTCAACTAGAAATCGAGAGCGTCCTTCTTTTTCGTGTCGTATATCGCGCTCGGTGAGTTTTGCTTTCACAAAGGTGCGTACACCGATTATTTTTTTTGTTTTTTCTATTTGTTTTTTGAGTGTTAAGAACAGCTCTTCATCGCCACTTAAATGTTTTATGTTTAGCAGGCTCGTGCAGAAAACGAGGTCTTCTTTGGCGCGTTTAGGAATTTGCTTCACATTAAAAACCGAATGCCCTATTTTGAATTCACTATCCCATAGAATTTTTAGCATCAGTTCTATGGTTTGCTCTCCCCATTGTGTATTTTTACCGGGCAGGAGAAACAGGAGGTCAATGTCGGAGAAGGGGGCTAGTTTTCCTTGCCCGTAGCCGCCGATGGCAAGGAGGGTTAGTCTTTCTGCTTTCGTTGGGTTGGGTCGGGGAAAAACTTCTTGAGAGATATAAGTAAATAAACTTGTCATTAAAACATCAACCGCGCGGGCAATTTCCTCTGCGCACTGCGTGCCTTGATAGAATTTTTGCAATAGATTATCGTGCGCACTATTTAGTATTTCCTGTCTCGCCGTGCTGACAATTTGTGTAAGAGTTTGTTGATTTTTTTGAGTTGCGTGGAGTGCCCTATCTAAATTTTCTTTATCAATAAGGAGTTTTATTTTTTTCTTCGATGGTTGCTGTGCGGTCATTGTTTCAAAATTGTTTTCATTTGGAAAAGTGTTTCCAAAGCCTCAAGAGGCGTTAATGCCTCAAGGTCAAGGGCGTTTAGTTTTTCTTTTATAGCACTTTCTTTTTGTTCTTGCGCATCACTTTTTATTTTCTTTTTCTCTATTGTTTGTTTGATATTTTTCGATGATTTTTGTTTTTCCAGCTGCTCTAGCAAGAGGCTAGCGCGCGCGACAACTTCTTCGGGCAAGCCGGCGCGTTTGGCGATTTGGATTCCATAAGAGTGTAAAGCCGCGCCCGCGCCAACTTCATAAAGGAGATGAATATTTTTTTCCTGTCCGCTGGCGGTTTTCATGTGGTAATTGGCGAGGCGCGTGAGCGTTTTATCAAGCAAGGTAAGTTCGTGGAAGTGTGTAGCAAACAAAGCGCGGCATTGAAGTTTCTGGCACATAAACTCAACGATAGCCCACGCGAGGGCAAGCCCATCGAAGGTGGAAGTTCCGCGCCCCACTTCATCAATAATGACAAAACTTTTTTTGGTGGCTTGGGTTAAGATGATGGCGGTTTCAACCATTTCGACCATAAAAGTAGATTGTCCGTAGGCGAGGTTATCCGCCGCACCGATGCGCGAAAACAATCTATCGATGACGCCGATATGCGCTTTTTGCGCGGGCACAAAAAAGCCGGCGTGCGCCATCACAGCGATAATCGCATTTTGTCTTAGGAAGGTGCTTTTGCCTGCCATATTGGGACCGGTTAGTAGCCAGATATTTTTTTTCTCTGTATTTTTTTCCTCTGGGGTGAGGCGGCAGTCATTATGGATAAAGGATGTTTGATTTTTTTTGAGTGCCTGTTCGACGACAAGATGTCTGCCGGCGACAATATCGAAGTTTTCACTTTCGTCGATGGTGGGGCGTTGGAGCTGCAGGGTTTGGGCTAGGGTAGCGTAGCTAGTGGCAATATCAAGCGTGGCGATAGCGAGTGCGGCTTCTTGTATCGCGTGATAATTTTCCAATGCCTCGTTAATGAGTTCATCGCAGAGGAGTTTTTCTTGAGCCAAGAAAGCGGCTTGACTTTCAAGCTCATCGCTTGCGAGTTTGGCGAGTTCCTCTGTTGTGAAGCGTAAATGATTCACGAGGGTTTGGCGATGAATAAAAATTTTATTGAGCGGTGCTTCAAGAAGTTTATTACCTTGTGCGGCGGACACTTCAACAAAAAATCCTAATATATTATTATATTTTATTTTGAGTTGTTTGACTTTTGTTTTTTCGGCATAGGTATTTTGTAGCAAGGAGATATTGTTACGTTTTTCTTTAGCGTTTTGTCTTTGTTGGTCTAGGCTAGGGCTATAATTGACGCGAATGATGCCGCCGTCTCTAAAGTGCGCGGGCAAGTTGGTTTCAAGGGCATCGGTTAGTTTGAAACAAAGTTCGGGTTTCGGTTGATTGAGTTGCCCGAGTGCTATTTTGATATTGTGTGGCAAGGAGGAAGTGTTTTCTTGCGTTAGAAGTTCGGTTATTTTTCTAGTGGCGATTAAGCCATCGCGCAAGACGGCTAAATCTTTAGGCAGCGCGCGTCCAAAAGAAAGTCGTGCCAGCGCGCGCGCCATATCGGGTGTTTGTTTTAATAAAGCGCTTATGCGTGCCGTGAGGCTTTCGTGCTGGCAGAAAAATTCAATTTCATCTAAGCGATGATTAATTTGAACGATGTCGGTTAAAGGAGATTGGAGTCGTTCTGCGAGGAGTCGTGCGCCTGAGCTAGTTTGCGTTTTATTGATAACCGAGAATAGGCTAGCTTCTTTTTGTGCTTCTCTTAACGGCTGGACGAGTTCTAAGTTGGCGCGGGTGGAAGGGTCCATCATCATAAAGGTGCTATCTTTTTCGATATGCGGCGGCGATAGTCGGGTGGTTTGTTCCATTTGGGTTATCTCGATATAGTCGAGCAAAGCGCCGGCAGCACCTAACATTTCTTTGCTCTCTTTGCCTATTTCTTGTGCGAGTGCTTCGCCAAAATTTTCGCGCAGGCGGCTTTGTGCGCTTTCGTTTGTGAAGGCGGCGTTTGGAACTTCTGTCAGGGGAAAGGTTTCGAGCAGATTTTTTATTTTTTGGGGCAAGGAAGCAAAGAGCGTTTCAGAGAGGAGAATTTCTTTTGGTTGGAGTCTTGCGATAGTGGCATTGAGGTCTTGAATGGTTGCGACATTTTTCACGCAAAAACGCCCGGTAGAAATATCCGCCCACGCGATTCCCCATTTTGCGTCAAGGTTTTTTTTATTGGGGTTGATACTTAATAGGTAATTGTATTCCTGTTGTTCGAGGAGGGCATCTTCGGTGAGCGTTCCTTGTGTGAGGATACGAACGACTCTACGTGGCATAAGTTTGGTATTTTGTTTTTCAGGGGTTTTATTTTCAACCTGCTCGCAGATGGCGATATGCTCGCCGGCGCGAATGAGGCGATGGGTATAGGTATCAACCGCATGAACGGGAACGCCGCACATAGGAATATCTTTGCCGAGATGTTTGCCTCTTTTGGTGAGGGTAATATCGAGCAAGGCGGCAGCTTTAATGGCATCATCAAAAAACAGCTCGTAGAAATCGCCCATACGATAAAAGAGCAAGGTTTTAGGATAGGCGTGTTTAATTTTGAGATACTGCGCCATCATCGGGGTAGCAATGGCACTTTTGGTTTTATCTTGTTGCGGGAAATCTTTTTGCGTTTGTTGCGGTTGCCGGGAAGATTGAGAGAGCTCGCCAAAAAGTTCTTTGGGGAGTTCTTTGGAGTTTTGAGGCTCGTCTTGAGAATCAGGTAATATTTTCTGCTGGTTTGGCATTTTTTTCCTTAATAAAGCGTTTATACCTTAACTATATAGTAAGGTAGATATGATGAAAAGTAAGGATAAATCGTTAAATTTGACCGATGAAGAGGCGTTGCGTTTTCATCAGGAGGGTCGTGCGGGCAAGATAGAGATTGTTGCGACGAAGCCGGTTTCGACTCAGCGAGATTTATCGCTTGCCTATTCGCCTGGGGTTGCAGCGCCGGTGCGCGCGATTTACGAGGACAGCAATAAAATTTTTGATTACACCGCGCGGGGTAATTTGGTTGCGGTTATTTCGAACGGCACGGCTATTTTGGGTTTAGGCAATTTGGGTGCGGCGGCGGCAAAGCCTGTGATGGAGGGCAAGGCGGTTTTGTTCAAGCGTTTTGCGGGTGTTGATGCGATTGATTTAGAAGTCGATACGGAAGATTGCGATGCGTTTATTAATTGCGTTCGTTATTTGGGAGAGAGCTTTGGCGGCATTAACCTAGAGGACATCAAAGCGCCCGAGTGTTTTATCATAGAAGAGAAGTTGCGTGAGATAATGGATATTCCTATTTTTCACGACGACCAGCACGGCACGGCGATAATTTTTGCGGCGGGTTTAATCAACGCGCTTCACTTAACGGGCAGGGAGTTTGCGACTTCGCGTTTGGTTATCAATGGTGCGGGTTCGGCAGGCATTGCGTGCGCGGAGTTATCTTTGGCGCTTGGCATGAAAAGAGAGAACATTATTATGGCAGATAGGCGTGGCATTATCACGCAGGGTCGTAATGAAAATATGAATCCATGGAAAGAGAAGTTTGCGACTCAAGAGAAAGTAAATTCTTTAGAGGAAGCGGCGCGTGGTGCGGATATTCTTTTAGGTTTATCGGAGCAAGGTGCTTTTGGCGTTGAGCTCATCAAGCATTTAGCCCCGCAGCCGATTATTTTCGCGCTTGCAAATCCCGACCCTGAGATAACGCCGGAGGAAGTTTCCGCCATAAGAGATGATGCGATTATGGCGACTGGGCGTTCGGATTATCCAAATCAGGTAAATAATGTTTTGGGTTTTCCTTATATTTTTCGCGGTGCGTTAGATGTGCATGCGCGTCAGATAAATCAGGAGATGAAGATAGCGGCGGCTTATGCTTTAGCGCAATTAGCGCGGTCGGACGTTCCCGATGAAGTTGCCCATGCCTATCAAGGAGTGCGCTTACAATTCGGCAAGGATTATATTATCCCCGCACCCTTTGACCCGCGCTTGATTCACACGATACCGCCGGCGGTGGCGCAAGCGGCGATGACCTCGGGTGCGGCGCGCAAGTCTATCGTGGATATGGAGGCTTATCACGAGCGTTTAAGCTCCTTACAAAATCCTGTTGCCTCCACCTTTCAAAGTATTTTGCGTTATGTGCGCGCGAATCCGAAGCGGGTTATTTTTTCTGAGGGCGAGGAGGAGCAAGTTATCCGTGCGGCTTTAACATTTCGTGAGCTTGGTTTGGGCGAGCCGATTTTGATTGGTCGGCGCATTGATATTGAAAAGACCATGTCAGGCTTACACTTGCCGAACATGGATAGTTTAACGATAGAGGAGAACACGCCCTATCACCCGAATGCGAAAGATTATTCTGCTTATTTATACCAGCGCTTACAGCGGCGGGGTTCTTTAGAGCGCGATTGTGTTCGTTTATTGTATGACCGCAATGTATTGAGTGCGTGTAAGCTTGCTTTGGGAGAGGCGGACGCGATGATAACGGGACGGACGCGCAATTATAATGCGGCGATGAATGACGTGTTGCGCGTGATAGATCCTTTACCCGATAGAACGATGATTGGCATTTCGATGCTTTTGACGAGTGATGGCAGAACGATATTCATTGCTGATACGTCTATTCACGAGATGCCGAACGCGGAGGAGATAGCGAACATAGCGATAGAGGCGGCGCGCGCGGCGCGGCGTTTAGGCTATGAGCCGCGTGTGGCTCTTTTGGCTTACGCCAATTTTGGTTATGGTCAGGACGAGCGTAGCAAGCAGATGCAAGAGGCGGTAAAAATTCTAGACGCGCGGAGCGTTGATTTTGAGTATGAGGGTGAGATTGCGGCAGACGTTGCTTTGAATGGCGAGACCGGCGCGACCTACCGTTTTTCGCGGCTCACGGGTGCGGCGAACATTTTGATTATGCCTGCCATTCACTCGGCGAGCATTTCGACAAAAATGTTGGAGGAACTTGGCAAGAGCACGCTGATTGGACCTATTTTGGTTGGCTTGGAGCATTCGGTGCAGATTATGCAGATGACGCGCTCGACCTCGGACTTAGTGAATATGGCGGCTTTGGCGGCTTTTGACTTAAATCGGTAATCCCACGCTTTAAGCGGGCAAACCCACATTGGGCGTAATATGTCTTAGCGACAGGGCTTCAAGCACGTGGTTGCGTTCGATAATCTCATCTTCCATCAAGTCGGCAACGGTGCGCGCGACCCGCAAGGTGCGGTGGTAAGCGCGTGCTGAAAATTTCCATTTCTCTGCTGCTTGAATGAGCGTTGCCTCCGCCGAGCTTTCGGGTTTGAAAAAAGTTTCGAAGTCGTCTTGGCTGGCGTAGGCGTTGATTGGGTATTTGGCTTTCTTAAAACGTTGGGTTTGTATGTCACGCGCGGCGGCAATTCTTTTGGCGACTTCCTCATTTCCTTCTTTAGCGGACGGCAGGGATAATTCTCTTACTTCAACCGAAGGCACGTGAATAAAAATTTCTATTCTATCCATCAGAGGTCCTGATATTTTAGATTGATACTCTTTCATACATTTTGGTTGTCTCCGACAGCCGCGTTCGACATCATAAGCATAGCCGCACCGACATGGGTTCATCGCGGCAACGAGTTGGAAGCGAGACGGATAGGTCACGTGCGCGCGCACGCGTGCGACTAGGGTTTCGCCGGTTTCTATCGGTTGGCGCAAACTATCTAGCACTTGTCGCGGGAACTCGGGGAATTCGTCTAAAAACAACACGCCATTATGGGCGAGGGAGACTTCGCCGGGTTTGGCTTTGGGTCCCCCGCCTATCATTGCGGCTTGAGAGGCAGAGTGATGGGGTGCGCGAAAAGGTCTTTGCGTTGTTAGGTCGTTCGATGCGGTTTGTAAAGAGAGGCTTTGGATAACGCCAACTTCAAGTGCTTCTTGTGTATTGAGCGGGGGTAAAAGTTCGGGCAAGCACGAAGCGAGCAGAGATTTACCTGACCCGGGCGGTCCGGTCATCAGCATATTATGTCCGCCAGCGGCGGCGATTTCCAGCGCGCGTTTTGCGGTTTCTTGTCCGCGAATGTTTTTCAGGTCGTTGGTTTTGCTTTTTAGTGCTTCTCCTTTTTGAACTAAGGCGCCGCGTTTAGGAGAAAGAAGAAGTTGGTTGCCCTTAAAATGATTGATGAGCTGTAATAAACTTTCGGGCGCGAGAATGAGTCCTTCTTCGCGTGTGCCTAACCCCGACCAAGCGGCTTGTGGTCCGCATGCTTTGGGACAGATGATGCCTAAATTTTCTTCATAGGCTTTCATTGCCGCGGGCAAGGTGCCGGCGACAGGAGCGATAGACGCGTCAAGCCCAAGTTCGCCGAGTGTGCAGAAGCGTCCGACAAGAGCTGTAGGAATAATTTCCATTGCGGCGAGCAGAGCTAAAGCAATCGGCAAGTCGTAGTGGTTGCCTTCTTTGGGCAGGTCGGCGGGTGCTAAATTGACGGTGACGATTTTAGGCGGCATTCCCAGCCCTAAACTATGGAGCGCGGCGCGCACGCGCTCACGTGATTCAGCAACGGCTTTATCGGGCAAGCCGACAATAGGAAAGCGTGGCAAGCCTTTGCTTAGCTGGGCTTGAACCTCAACGATACTCGCATGCACGCCTTGAAAAGCGATTGTTTTGGTATTCGCCATCATAATTTTTCTAGTGCCTTATCCCAGAAAATTTTCGCGACATCAGCGCCGCCAAGCTCTTTAATTTGTCTAATGCCGGTGGGTGAAGTGATATTGATTTCGGTTAAGCGTCCGGCGATAACATCAATGCCGGCAAAGAAAATGCCTGATTTTTTTAGTATTTTTTCAAGGGTTTGGCATATTTTTATTTCGTCAGCGTTGAGTTCGCTTAGATGACCGCTTGCGCCGGCGCCTAAGTTAGCGCGAATATCGCCTTGCGCGGGAATGCGGTTCAAGGCGGCGACTGGTTCGCCATCGATTAAAATAATACGCTTATCGCCATAAGCGACATCTTGGATAAATTCTTGTGCGATGATAGGAGTCCCTCCATAAGCCAGCAGCATCGTTTCAATGATTGTATCAAAATTTTTATTATTTTTCTCAATTAAAACCACGCCCTTCCCGCCATTGCCATAGAGCGGCTTTAAGATGATGGGGGTTTCAATTTTTTCTCTAAAACTTTTTATTTCGTGCGGGAGCGTGCTCATCAGGGTGCGGGGCATAAGGTGTTTATAGTGTAGGGGCAGAATTTTTTCTGGGTGCGAGCGAACGGCGGTCGGGTTATTCATAACGAGCGTTTTATCTGTGATTAAGTCTAAAAAATAAGTAGCGGTGATGTAATGCATATCAAAGGGGGGGTCTTGTCGCATTAAGACGCAATCAAATTCAGCGAGGCGATTATTTTCGGGGGCTTCCATGATAGCGTAATTTTCATCATTCTCTTTGAAAGTAGTTTTTTGTATTTTGGCATAGACTTCGCCTTCGCGCACAAAGAGGTTCTGGGGTTGATAGGTTGCTATTTCAAATCCGCGTGTCTGCGCCTCAAGGGCGAGCGCAACAGAGCTATCACCTTTTATATTAAGTGAAGAGAGGGGATCAATTTGTATCGCTATTTTTTTCATTCGTTTTGCTCCTGCTGGATTAGGCGGCGACTTGCCATGCATTTTTGATATAAAGCGGCAAGTCTTTATAGCTAAAGAAAACAGCATCAAAGCGCGCCATCACATTTTGGCTTGGTTGGTTTGCGAGAAAAATGCGCGCGCTCGTTGCGATACGCTGCTGTTGTTTTTGCGTCACGGCAAACATAGCCTCCTCTCGGTTTTGGTGTCTAAACTTGACTTCAACAAATATAAACAAATTTTTTCGTTTTGCAATAATATCTATTTCGCCGGCGGCGGGGCTTGGGTAAGGCGGGTGATAACGGCGCGCGACAATTCTAAAGCCTTGTAGTATAAGCCAGAGGCACGCCAGCCCTTCAGCGAGGTTGCCCGCTTTTTGGTGTTTGCGTTTTTTTGTTTTAGAGAATTTTTTCATTTTGGCGCAACCATAAGCGTAATTTCGCCTTTAATAGTTTTATGCTGATAGAGCACAAGCATTTCTTGTATGGAGGCTTCTTTTACTTCCTCAAATTTTTTTGTCATTTCGCGCGCGATGACAAGTTTGCGTTCGCCGCCAAACACCTCTGCCATATCCTCAAGCGTTTTGATGAGTCGTTGAGGACTCTCAAAAAAAATCAAAGAGCCGTCTTGCGCGTTAAAGCTGTTAAGATATTTTTTTCTTTTCTCTCTTTTGTTTGGCAAGAACCCGCCGAAGCAGAAGCGATGGCAGGGCAAAGCAGCAACCGAAAGTATAGCGGTGAGGCTAGAAGGACCGGGCAGCGGCAAAACGGGAATAGATTCCGCGCGCAGCACTCTAATGAGGGCAAAGCCGGGGTCGGATATAAGCGGGGTGCCGGCATCGCTCACGAGAAGCGCGAAGGCTTCGGCATTGATGATGCTTTTAATGTTTTCAATCAGTCTATCGGTAATGGTGCTGTGCTCGTGAAAGGAGAGTAATTTCTGCGGGTGGATTTCATAGTGGGTAAGGAGTTTTCTTATCCGTCGGGTATCCTCCGCCAAGATGAGTTGCGCTTGACTAAGGGCTTGCAGGGTTCTAAGGGTGATATCGCCGAGGTTTCCTATGGGCGTAGCGGCGGCATAGAGCGCGGGTTGATAGGGGAAATCGGGCAGATTTATTTTTGGCATTATTGAGCTTGTTAAGTTTTACTTGTCATGGGGCTAAAAGTTGGATTATAGATATTTTATGCTAAAAATTGCTTATGGTTTGATTTTTTTCTTTTTGGCTTCCTGCGCGGGTGTAAATAAAGAGAGTGTTTTTATTCCGCAGAATCCGCCGACGACCAAATTAATTCGGGTTGGTTTTTTGGTTCCCTTGAGTGCTCAAAATAGGGATTTGCGGGCGTTGGCGCGTTCTTTGTCAGATGCGGCGCAGTTGGCTTTATTTGATAGTGGTCAAACGCGTTTGGTGTTGATTCCGCAGGACACGAAAGGCACGCGGCAAGGAGCGATAGATGCGATGGCGCGTGCGGTTGAGCGCGGTGCGGATATTATTTTAGGACCTCTGCTTTCGAGTTCGGTTGAGGCGATAACGCCTTTAGCGAAAGCGCATAACGTTCCTGTGGTTGCCTTTAGTTCGGACGAGCGCATTGTGAATGATAACATTTATCTTTTTGGTTTTTCGCCGCGCGAGCAGGTTCGCCGTATTTTATTTCACGCGAAGCGGCTGGGTGTACGAACGGTTGCGGCGTTTTTACCGCGCACGGCTTATGGAAGTTTGGTGCGCGCCTCTCTAATTGAAACGAGCGAGGAATTTGAGTTAAATGTTCGTGCGATTGAGACTTATCCGCCGTCGATTCAAGCGGCGCAAGTTCCGGCGGCGCGTTTAGCGGATTACAACTGGCGCAAAAAAGCGCGCGACCAAGAGATGAGGCGTTTAGAGCGTGTGGTTGCGCGGGCGCAAACGGAGTTGCGCTTGCGCGGACCAAAGTCGCGCAAGGTTCGTTTTGTTCGCGGCAGGACGACTCGCAGTTTGCAGGAGTCGACTCCGCCGCAGGTTCGGTTGGGGCAAGCGAAGGCGCAGATTCAGCGGTTAAAAAAGATTGATGCTTTAGGGGAAGTTCCCTATCAAGCGATTTTATTTGCTGAGGGGGGTGATTTATTGCGTGGCTTGGTTCAGCTTCTGCCGAGTTATGACATTACGAGCAAGCAGGTTTTCTTTTTAGGCACGGGTCTTTGGGACGACCCGAAGTTAAGTTTAGAGTTGCCGCTCAATGGAGCGCGGTTTGCGGCGGCGGCGATAGACAATGCGACAATTTTATTATCGCGACTGCGCGCGCAATATCGTCGGCAGCCTCGGCGTTTAGCAACTTTAGGTTATGATGTGATAGGTTTGGTGCGCGCCCTTGCGAGTCAGAGCGACCCGCCTTTCACTTACGAGCAGCTAACGCAACCCGATGGGTTTGCGGGGATTGATGGTATTTTTCGTTTTAGGAAGAATTTAAAAAACAAGCAAGGCAAACGCTTGCGCGGTTCTGTTGCGCAACGCGGTCTTGCGGTCATCGAGATAAAGCGGCGTCATCGCGATGTTGTTACCCCCGCGCCAAATTCCTTTGATGCTTCCTATTTTAAGAATTTAGAGTAATTCAGCAATAATGTTATCTAGCACCAGCGCGCCCTTGTCGGTGGTTTTGAGTATACCTTTTTCTTGTTTGAGCAAGTCAAGCTGCACGAGTTGATTTATTTTTGTTTGAGAGAGGGGAAAACTTTTTGTCTCGATGCCACGCGTCTCGATGTCGCGCATTTTGATGCCGCGTGTTAGTCGTAGTCCCATAATGAGTTTTTCTTTTTGTCTTTCTTCATCAGTGAGTGCGAGGCATTGAAAATGTTTATTAAAGTCATTTTGTTTTGCTGATAGATACCATAGCTTTGGATTTTTGGGTGTAAGCGTGGCATTTGTTTTTATGCGTCCGTGCGCGCCCGGCCCCAAGCCGATATAATCGTGGTAGAGCCAATAGCTTAAATTATGTTTTGATTGAAAGCCCTCTTTCGCGTAGTTAGAAATTTCATAGCGTTTCAGTCCAAAGTCGGCGCACAGGCTTTGGCTTAAAAGCCAAAGTTCCGCGACTTTTTCTGGGTCAAGGGGTGTCATTTCTTTTTTTTGCTGCTTTTTATAAAAGGCGGTGCGCGGAGCTATCTCTAGGCAATAGAGGGACAGATGTTGCGGCGCGAGGGTTAGAGCTTGCGTCAATTCCTCGCGCCAAGCGGCAAGCGATTTGCCGGCTTGCGTGGGACGCGCATAAATTAAATCGAAAGAAAGATTTTTGAACGTGTTGCGCGCGCGTTCAATGGCTTGAATGGCTTGTGTTTTATTATGGTTTCTTCCTAAAAAAGTTAGGTCTTCATCATTAAGAGCCTGAACGCCTAAAGAAAGTCTCGCGATACCGCTCGACATAATATCGAACAAATAATTCCCTTCGGCATTTTCGGGGTTGGCTTCTAAAGATATTTCTATGGCGTCATCAAAGGTAAATTTTTTATTGAGGGTTAAAATAATTTTTTCAATAGCGTGTGGGTTCAAAAGAGACGGCGTGCCGCCGCCGAAAAATATACTTGTTATTTTGGCTTTTGTGTTTTTTGCTAACAATTCTATTTCGGCTTGAATGCCTTCTAAAAATTCTTCTTCAGTGAGAAGTCGTTTGGTATAGACGTTAAAATCGCAATAGGGGCAAAGGCTCAAGCAAAAGGGATAGTGAATATAAACAGCAAGGGGGTTCATTTTGGGGAAAATTCTTCTTGAATGAATTTATCAAAAGCGCGCGCGCGATGAGAAAGGGCGTGTTTTTTTTCAGGCGGCATTTCCCCGAAAGTTTCGCTATATCCTAAAGGCAGAAAGATGGGGTCATATCCAAATCCGTTTTGCCCGCGCGGTGGATAAACCAGTTCGCCATCAACCTTCCCTTCAAAAAGTTTAATCTCTCCATTGGGAGCGGCGAGCGCAAGCACGCAAATAAAAGAGGCGTAAAAGTGTTTCGGTTTTTCTTCCTTTTTGATACTCTCCAGTTCGCGCTCCAGTTCGCGCCCCAGTTCGCCCCAAAGTTTATGGCATGCCCAGTTAAAGTCGCGAATTTTTCCTTTTTGCGTTTGCCGCTCGGCATAGCGCGCGGAATAGATACCGGGTCTTTTATTGAGGGCATCGACTTCAAGTCCTGAGTCGTCGCTCAGGGCATAGAGCGCGCTTTCTCGCGCGGCGGCTTGCGCTTTGAGGGCGGCGTTTTCGGCGAAGGTTTTGCCGGTCTCTTCGATTTCACTAATGGGGGGGGTGAAATTTTTCGCCGCGACCACATTTATGTAGTAAGGTTCAAGGTGTTGAGCTATTTCTTTGACCTTGCCCTCATTATGAGAGGCAATGATAAGTCTGCTATTTTTTTTCAACCAAGCCATAGGAGGAATATAACTTGTCTAGCGCGGATAAAGAGGAAAAAGAGTCCTTTTCGGAGGAAGATTCTAGTAATGCTGATGCTGATGCGGTGGCAGCTTTAGAGGAGAAGCTTTTGCGGCTGCAGGCGGAGATGGAGAACAACCGCAAGCGTTTGGAGCGCGAGCGCGAGCGTGTTCGCGATAGTGCGCTAGAGGGTTTCGCGCGCGAGTTATTGAAGGTATTGGACGACATTCGGCGTGCGCAGGCGAGCTGGTCGGAGAAGGAGCTGGATAGTTCGGTTGCGGAGGGATTAGCGTTAATTTTGACTTCTAGCGAGCAGATGTTAGCGCGTTATGGGATTAAGCGCATAGAGGCGAAGGGTCGTGTTTTCGACCCAAATTTTCACGAGGCTTTGTTTGAGGACAAGGATAGCGCGGCGGCGGCAGGCACGATAACGCAAATCATAGAGGAGGGTTATATGTTTGGCGAGCGGCTTTTACGCGCGGCGCGTGTGGCTGTCGCCAGCCCGAAAGAGTCGCCAGAAAAATCCCCAATGGGGTCGCTCCCTCGGGGGTCTTCTAGCGAGCAGGAAAAAGAGGAAAAGGGGTAAAAATTGCTAAAAAGAGCATTTTTGCTCTTGTAAAATGCGGGAGTAATCCCCATATAAAGAAAGGAAGGAAAGAACTATGAGTAAAATTATCGGCATAGACTTAGGCACGACCAACAGCTGCGTAGCGGTAATGGAGGGCTCGACACCTCACGTGATAGAGAGCAGCGAGGGCACGCGAACCACGCCCTCAATGGTTGCTTTCACCGACAAGGACGAGCGGCTGGTGGGTTTGCCCGCCAAGCGTCAAGCGGTAACGAATCCGCATAACACTTTGTTTGCGATTAAGCGCCTTATTGGTCGCGGTTTTGATGACCCTAAAACGAAAGAGGATATAGATGCGGTTCCTTATAAAATTATAAAGAGCGCACAGAATGATGCGTGGGTCAATGCGAACGGCAAGGATTATTCGCCGGCGGAGATTTCGGCTTTCATTTTACAAAAGATGAAAGAGACGGCGGAAAGTTATTTAGGCGAGAAGGTATCAAAGGCGATTATCACCGTTCCGGCTTACTTCAATGATTCGCAACGACAAGCAACAAAGGATGCTGGTAAAATTGCGGGGCTAGAAGTAGAGCGCATCATCAACGAGCCGACC
The DNA here is from genome assembly GCA_965209065.1 of Alphaproteobacteria bacterium. Lineage (GTDB taxonomy): Bacteria > Pseudomonadota > Alphaproteobacteria > JAPOUT01 > CBDBUR01. The sequence continues at coordinate 1,551,453 of OZ242373.1, read as the reverse complement.
GCCGCCGCGCTGGCTTATGGTTTAGACAAGCAGCAGGAAGGCAAGACCATCGCGGTTTATGATTTAGGCGGCGGCACGTTTGACATTTCCATTTTAGAATTGGGCGATGGTGTGTTTGAGGTTAAATCAACCAGCGGCGATACTTTTTTAGGTGGGGAAGATTTTGATGCCTGCGTGGTAGGTTATTTAGCGGAGGAGTTTAAGAAAAGTCAAGGCATAGACATTCGTTCTGATGGGCTTGCTTTACAACGCTTAAAAGAAGCGGCGGAGAAAGCAAAGATAGAGTTATCCTCGGCGCAAGAGACAGAAATCAACTTACCTTTTATCACGGCTGACCAGTCGGGACCCAAGCATCTGGTGTTAAAACTTTCGCGTGCCAAGTTAGAAAGTTTAACGGAGGCTTTGGTAGAGCGCACGCGTGTGCCGTGTGAAAAAGCCATAGCGGATTCGGGCTTAAACGCGCGCGACATTGACGAAATTATTTTAGTTGGCGGGCAAACGCGTTCGCCTCAGGTGCGTGCTTTTGTTGAAAAGGTTTTTGGCAAGAAGCCAAACAGCGGCGTCAATCCTGATGAGGTTGTCGCGATGGGTGCTGCCATTCAAGCGGGCGTTTTACAGGGCGATATAAAAGATGTTCTGCTGTTAGATGTCACCCCCCTATCGCTCGGTATAGAAACTTTGGGTGGTGTTTTCACGCGCTTAATTGACCGCAACACGACAATTCCGACCAAGAAGTCGCAGATATTTTCAACGGCGGCGGACAATCAAACGGCGGTTACAATTCGTGTATTTCAAGGCGAGCGTGAGATGGCAGAAGGCAATAAATTACTCGGTCAATTTAATTTAGAGGGCATTGCGTCTGCGCCGCGCGGTATGCCACAAATTGAAGTTAGTTTTGATATAGATGCCAATGGTATTGTGCATGTGTCGGCGATGGATAAGGCGACCAACAAGGAGCAGAAGATTCGCATTGAAGCGAGTGGCGGATTAGACGAGACCGAAATTGAAAGAATGATGAAGGAGGCAAAGGAATATGAGGAGGAGGACAAGAAGAAAAAAGAGTTGGTCGATGTGCGCAATCAAGCTGAGGCGATGGCGCATGCCACGCGCAAAAGTTTAGAGGAGGCGGGCGACAAGCTCCCTGCTGCCGACAAGGAGGCGATAGAAGCCGCGCTCAAGGCGGTTGATGAGGCGCGTGAGGGCGATGACAAGGACGACATCGCGGCGAAAACGCAAACGCTGGCGCAAGCGAGTATGAAGATAGGAGAATTTTTGTATAAGAACCAGCAGGCGAACGGCACAGATGCCCCCGAAGCGGCGAATGCGGCGAACAATGATAAGGCGAATGAAAATGTTGAGGATGTTGAATTTGAAGAAGTTGATGAAGACAAAAAAGATAAGTAGATAAACGGGGACAGCGGAAACAAAGTGTCGGGTGATTATTATGAAATTTTGGGTGTCGGGCGTGATGTATCGCCTGAGGCATTAAAGCGCGCTTATCGCAAGTTGGCGATGACCTATCACCCCGACCGCAACCCTAATGATGAGGAAGCGGAAGCGAAGTTCAAAGAGTTAAGCCACGCCTACAAAGTGTTAAGTGATGACGAGCAGCGTGCGGCTTATGATAGATTTGGTCACCAAGCCTACGAGGCGGGCATGGGACAAACAGGTGCGGGGGCGGGCGGCGGCGGTGCGGGTGCGGGCGGTGCGGGGTTTGGAGATTTTTCTTCTACCATGTCCGATATTTTTGGTGATGTTTTCAATAATTTTATGGGTAGTGCTGGCGGCAGGAGTCGTTCGCAGCATGGGCATCAAGGTGAGAGCTTACGTTATGATTTAGAAATAAGTTTAGAGGAAGTTGCGACCGGTGCGAATAAAGAATTCACTTTTAGCGCGGAGGAGTCGTGTGAAACTTGTTCGGGTTCGGGCGCGGCGAAGGGTTCAAAGTTAGAAAATTGTGTTCAGTGTGGCGGTTCGGGTGTCCTTCATCAGCAGAGTGGTTTTTTTGCTTTACAGAGAACGTGCTCGGCGTGTGGCGGTGAGGGTCAAGTGATGACTCAGCCTTGCTCGGTTTGTTCGGGTCAAGGCAGGGCGCGCGGCAAAAAAACTTTACGGGTTAAAATTCCCAAGGGCATTAACGATGGTGCGCAGATGCGTTTAGCTGACAAGGGGAATGCGGGTTTTCGTGCGGGTCGTTCGGGAGATTTATTTTTATTTGTTCACATTAAGTCGCATAAAATTTTTGACCACATAGAGCAAGATTTATATTGCTCTGTGCCGATTTCTATTATCGAGGCTTGTCTTGGTGGTTCGGTGAAGGTGCCTTTATTGAATGGCACATCGGTTGAGATAAAAGTGCCTGCGGGCAGTCAGTGGGGCAAGCGGTTAAGGGTGCGCGGCGAGGGCTTGCCCTCTTTACATCAGTCAGGCACTGGAGATTTATTTATTGATTTAGAAGTAGAAGTGCCGGTCAATTTAGATGAGAAGCAAAAAAGTTTATTGAAAGCCTTTGGAGAGAGTCTTAATAAGGGCAATGCGCCATCGCAACAAGGTTTTTTAGATAAGCTAAGTGGTTTTTTTGAGAAGTTCAAATGAACAAGGTAGGATTTTTAATTCCGCTTATTTTCCTACTCGGTTTGGTTGCGGGTTATTTATGGCGCGACAGCGAAGCGCAACAGGAGGCGGGTTCGCTTGCCACCAAGCGTCTTATTATTGAAGCCGCGTTAGAGGCAGAGGTGGTGCGTGTGATTGACGGCGACACTTTTGAGGTCGAGGCGCATTTATGGTCGGGTTTAACCAAAACGGCGCGCGTGCGTTTAAGCAAGGTCAATACGCCAGAGAAGCGCAAGCGCGCGGGTTGCTTGGTTTGTAAGGGGGAGCGCGATTTAGCGCGGCGTGCGCAAGCCTATGTCGAGCAGCTTATTGGCAAGCAAGTGGGTGTTTATCGTAAAATTTATTTAAGGAACATCAGCGCGCCTCATATTTACGGACGCACGGGCGCGGACATCAGCACGGCAGACGGCTTAGATTTAGGTAAAGCGCTAATAGAAAAGGGGTTGGCGCGTCCTCTCGTTGAGGGGAAGAGGGCTTGCTGGTGCGGTGCGAGCAAGTAGTTTTGCTTTTTGTGTTAAAACCGATAGAATAACTTTATGTCAAAACAGAAAAAGAAATCTAGCGGGCTGTCGGTAATTATTGCGGGTGCTTCGGGTTTTGTTGGGCGCGAGTTGATTAAACACATCGCGCGCAGAGGAGATATAAGTGGCGATATAAATTGTGTGGGCGCGATAAGCTCGCGCGGTTCAACGCACTGCGGCAAAGACATTGGGGCATTGGTGGGTTTAGCTCCTATGGGCATTGAGATAACCGATGACATTGACGCTGCTTTTAGTGCCGCCCCTTCAGGCACGGCGCTTATTGATTTTTCTTTGCCTGAGGCATCGCTTACTTTAGCACCGGCGGTAGCGGCGATGGGTTCAGTTTATGTTGTTGGCACGACCGGACACGGAGAGAAAACGCAAAAAGCGATAAGCACGGCGGCAAAAAAGATTCCGATTATTCAATCAAGCAATATGAGTATTGCTTTAACGATATTGGGTTTTCTTGTTGAGGAGGGCGCGCGTTTGTTGAATAAGGAAGCGTGGGATATTAGTATAACCGAGCGTCATCGCAGAGACAAAAAGGACAGCCCTTCGGGCACGGCTAAAATGTTGGCGGCGATGATGGATTCGAGTGGAAAGCGGAATATAGAAATTATTTCCAGCAGGCGCAGTGACATTATCGGCGAGCATGATATTTATTTTGACGGCGCGAGCGAGCGTATTATTTTAAGTCATCACGCGCATTCGCGGCAGATATTCGCGGCAGGTGCGGTGGAGGCTTGTTTATGGGGCACCACGCAGGCAGCAGGTTTATACACGATGCGCGATGTTGTCGGTCTTGATAAAAAGCGGTTAGCCCCTTAGCGATGTTGGTTCTCGTTCGGCACGGGCAGTCAGAGTGGAATGCCAAGAATCTTTTCACTGGCTGGCGCGACCCGCCACTTTCGGCGCAGGGCGAAGCGGAGGCAAAAGCGGCGGGCAAAGCATTAAAAAATAAAAACATAACCTTCGCGCGGGCTTTTACTTCTGCTTTGGGGCGGGCGCAGCGCACCTGTGAGATTATTTTAGCCGAGATGGGGCAAGCGGCTTGTCCGACTCAAAGAGACAGGGCGCTCAATGAGAGGGATTACGGTGCTTTATCGGGTCTGAATAAAGACGAAGCGCGCGAACGCTTTGGTGCGGAGCAAGTTCATCAATGGCGGCGCAGCTATGAGACGCGCCCGCCAGAAGGCGAGAGTTTAGCCGATACGGCGCAGCGGGTGTTGCCTTATTTCAAGCAAAAAATTCAGCCTATTTGGCAAGAGAATCAACAAGACGATAAGCATATTCTAGTTGCAGCGCACGGCAATTCTTTACGCGCGCTGATAATGTTTTTGGAGAACTTATCACCTGATGAGATTATCAAAAAGGAGATAGCAACGGGAGAGCCTCTTTTTTATACTTATGATGAAGAGGGGGTGATGAAGAGGGCATAAAAAGCTATAAAGCGCCCTCGCCTTCAAGCATTTTCTGCTTTATGGCAAGACCATAACGATAGCCACCGAGCTTACCAGTGCCTCTTAAAACTCTATGGCATGGCACGAGCCAAGCGATTTTATTTCTACCCATTGCTTGGCCTACAGCTTGCGCGGCTTTAGGGCTTTTCGCTGCGTGCGCTAAAGCGCCATAGCTTGTTATTTTCCCGGCGGGCACTTTTAGCAAAGCCCGCCACACTTTATGAAAGAAGTCCGTGCCGATTAAAATCATTGGCACGGGTTGCCCCTTTTTTATTTTTTCAATAGTATCGGCTGCTTTTTTTGCGTTGAGCGTAAGCCCTGAAGCTTTGAGTGGCGCCTTGAGTCTGGTTTTCATATCTTCAAGTGTGTGTTTTTTGTTTTTCTCCACAAAAGCAAGAGCAACGAGATATTTTCCATAAAAAACGACAAGAGCTTCGCCATAGGGTGTTGGCGCGAAACCATATTCGAGCGCTTTCTCCTCTAAGAAGCCCTCCTTTTTATATTGCACTTGTTCCATTCCTTGCTATGATAAACAAGCCGCAAGGGCGAGCAATAGCATTAACATTAAAAACGGGCATTAAAAACAAAAAATGAATTCCAACCTTTTAACCGCGCGCCAAATCAATACTTTTTACAGCCGCCTCGCGAAGGCGAATCCCGACCCGAAGGGCGAGCTGGCTTATGTCAATCGCTTCACTTTGCTCGTGGCGATTGTGCTGTCAGCACAAGCGACCGATAAGGGTGTGAATAAGGCGACGAAGTCTCTTTTCAAGGACGCCAAAACGCCCGAAGCGATGGCGGCACTTGGAGAGGCGGGGTTGATAAAATATATTAAGACGATTGGTTTATTTCGCACGAAGGCGAAGAATGTGATTGCTCTTTCTCATTTGTTGTTAGAGAGGCACGGCGGCAAGGTGCCGCGCACGCGCGAGGCTTTGGAAGCCTTGCCGGGTGTTGGTCGCAAGACGGCGAACGTTTTGCTCAACATTGCTTTTGGCGAGCCGACCATAGCGGTGGATACGCATATTTTTCGTGTCAGCAAGCGCACGGGTTTGGCGCAAGGCAAGAATGTTTTAGAGATAGAGGAGAGTTTATTAGAGCGCACGCCTAAGAAATTTTTACAGCGCGCGCATCATTGGTTGATTTTGCACGGGCGTTATATTTGCGTGGCGCGCAAGCCAAAATGCGAAACCTGTCCGGTAAATGATATTTGTTTATTTGAAGAAAAGCTTGTATAGGTAGCGGAGATGGACGAGTCGTTTGACATTATTGGCATGGGTGCTGCTTTGCTTGATTTATCGGCAAACACAGATGATGCTTTTTTGCGCGCGCATAACATTGCCAAAGGCAATATGACTTTGCTAGAGAGCAAGGAATTAAAATCGTTTTATCAGGGGTTGCCGATAGAGCGCACGGCTTCGGGCGGGGCGACCGCAAATAGTTTGGTCGCGGCGAGTCATTTTGGTGCGCGCGCTGGTTTTATTGGTCTTGTTGGCACTGATGAATTGGGTGCGCGCTATATTGCTGATTTAGAAAAAGAGCGTGTGCGCTGGTTGGGCGGTCAAACAAACAAAACGGATAGCGGTGTGTGTTTGAGTCTCACCACGCAAGACGGGCAACGCTCTATGCTAACCGCGCTTGGCGCGAGCACTTTTTTAGACGAGGGAACTTTATCAGCCGCGCGTTTAGAGCGCACAAAGATATTATTGTTAGAAAGTTATTTATGGGATAGCCCTGCGGCACAACAAGCGGCTATCAAGGCGGCGGAGCTGGTGTCTCCTTCCTGTTTGGTTGCGCTTAATCTTTCCGACAGCTTGTGCGTGGAGCGTCATTTTGATTCGCTACAAAACTTTACGAGTGAGCGAGTGAATATTTTAATTGCCAACGAGGTTGAGGCTAAAAGTTTTTACCAAACGCCCAATCTCCAATTAATAGAAGAGGCTGTCAAGGCACAGAATTTTTCCTTCGCGGCGATTACGATGAGCGAAAAGGGCGCGCTGGTTTTTGAAGGCGGCGAGAGCACTGCCATTGAGGCGGTGCCTATTAAGAAATTAGTTGATAGCACGGGCGCGGGCGATGCCTTTGCGGGTGGCTTTTTGTATGCCATTAGTGCGGGGCTAGGTGTGGCAGAGGGCGGGCAGCTGGGTGCTTTATGGGCGGCGCGTGTTATTCAGCATTTTGGTGCGCGCGAATAATTATAATTTACGAAACCAAACTTCTCTAATGGCGTGGTCATTTCCTTTAGACAAAACGAGGTTCGCGCGCGCGCGGGTTGGTAAAATGTTTTGCTGTAGATTAGGAAGGTTAATTTTATTCCAAAACTCTTTAGCAATTTTAATTGCTTCGCTTTGACTTAAAAAAGAGTAGCGATGAAAATAGGCTTTAGGGTCTTGGAAAGCGGTTTCACGTAATTGTAAAAATCGGTCGATATACCATTTTTGTAAAGCAGCTTTGCTGGCATCTAAATAGATAGAAAAATCGAAGAAGTCGGACAGCACCGAAACGTCGGGGCGTGATAGTTGTAAGACATTCAATCCTTCAAAGATGAGAACATCAGGCGTTTGTATAGTGAGTTTTTTGTTTGGCACAATATCATAAGATTCGTGTGAATAAATCGGGACTTGAACTTTAGCGCAGCCTGATTTAATCGCCGAAATAAATTTCATCAAAGCAACTTGGTTAAAACTTTCGGGGAATCCTTTACGCTCCATTAGGTTATTTTTTTCCAATGTTTTTTTAGGGTGGAGGAATCCATCGGTAGTGATAATTTCAACTTTTTTGTGTGTCTGTTTTAGCAAAGCTTGAAGAATCCGCGCGGTGGTGCTTTTGCCCACCGCGACCGACCCTGCCAACCCTATAATATAAGGTGTTTTGGCTTGCTTTTTCAGAAAGTCATTGGTGGCTTGATAAAGAAACTGCGATGCTTGAATATGAAGATTCAAAAAGCGCACGAGAGGCAGGTAAATTTGTTGCACCTCTTCCAAAGAGACGACTTCCCCGCGCCCGCGCAAATTTTCGAGTTCGGGCTCGGTAAGGGTTAAGGGTGTTTTAGCGCGCAGTTGTTCCCATTCTTTAGACGTAAATTTACGCCACGGCGAAAGGGGTTTCGGACGAAAGGGGTGCGCGCCGTTATCTTTCATTTTGGGGTTTTTCCCTTTAAGCATTTTCCATTCTCTGTTTCAGCATCTGGTAAATTTTTTCAGGTGGGATAGCGCTTGCTTGACATAAGACAAGCCAGTGGTAGAGCAAGTCGGCACTTTCATTGATAAATTCTTCTTCCCCTTGCGCGAGCGCGGCGATGACAAGTTCAAGGGCTTCTTCACCAACTTTACGCGATATTTTTTCTTTTCCTTCTCGTAGCAAGCTGGCAGTATAAGAGTCGGCAGGCGCATCGTGCGCTCTTTTTTGGATAAGCTCAAATAATTGATTTAGAATTTCTGCGCTCATAATTCTCCTGTGCTCCCTCTAACTAGGGAGAGTGTATCAATTTTGTAATCGTGTTGGAATACTTTTCTGTTGTAAGAAATTTTTAACTTGAGTGATAGAAAAGGTGCCAAAATGGAAGACCGAGGCGGCAAGAACGGCGGAAGCCTTACCTTTTTGGATAATTTCGGCAAAATGTTCGAGCTTGCCCGCGCCGCCTGACGCGATAAGGGGCACGCGACAGGTTTCGGCAATCGCCTTGGTCAAGTCGCAATCGAAGCCCTTTTGGGTTCCGTCTCTATCCATTGAGGTCAAGAGGATTTCGCCGGCGCCGAGCTCGGTTAGTTTGCGCGCGTAGTTGATAGCATCGAGTCCGGTTGCTTTTGTTCCGCCATGCGTGAAAAGTTCCCATTTATTTTTCGCGATTTGTTTCGCATCGAGCGCGGCGATAATAGCTTGCGCGCCGAACTTTTTAGACGCGGCTTCAATCAGGTTAGGGTTTTCGATAGCGGCTGTATTGATAGCGACTTTATCTGCCCCTGCCGCAAGCAGGTTTTGGACTTGAGCAAGCTCGCGCACACCGCCACCAACCGATAGAGGCATAAAACATTGCGTGGCAACTTTTTTAATCACTTCAATCATTGTCTCGCGTTTTTCAATGCTTGCGGTAATATCTAAAAAGCATAATTCGTCTGCGCCTTGTGCCTGATAATTAGCGGCGATTTCAATAGGGTCGCCGGCATCTTTAAGATTAACAAAATTAACGCCCTTTACCACGCGCCCATCTTTAACGTCTAAGCAGGGAATGATTCTTGTTTTAAGCATTTTGTTTAATCCACGTCAGCGCGGTGGTAGCATTGAAAGCATTTTCATATAGGGCGCGACCGGTAATGACTCCTTCTATTTTTTTATGTATATTTTTTTTGGTCAGCATTTTGATGTCGTCCATTCCTTTAAGCCCGCCGGAAGCGATAATCGGTATATCCACCTCTTCACTTAAAGCGAGCGTTGCTTCAATGTTGATTCCTTTTTTTAACCCGTCGCGCGCGATGTCGGTAAATAAAATAGCCGCCGCCCCCCAGTCTTGAATGCGATGGGCAACATCAATTATTTTTTCGTCACTTATTTTTTTCCATCCTTGTAGCGCGACAAAACCTTCAACGCCATCAAGGGCAATGATAATTTTTTTCGGGTAGCGCGCGCACGCCTCTTTAGCGATTTCAGGTTGCGTTAAAGCTAGTGTGCCTAGAATAATGCGCTCAGCCCCTTTTTCTAGCCACGCGTCTATCTGTTTTAAGGAGCGGATACCTCCGCCAATTTGGGTTTTCATTTTTTTTTGTGCGAGAATGGTTTCAATCACTTTTTTATTATCTCCACTTTCGGTCGCGCCATCAAGGTCAATAAGATGAAGCCAGTCAAAGCCCTGCTGTTTGAAAACATCAAGCTGCGCCAAAGGGTTTGGATTAAACAGGGTCGCTTTATTCATATCGCCTTTTTCTAGGCGCACGCACTGCCCTTGTTTTAAGTCTATCGCGGGAAAGAGGATCATATTTTCCACCGAATGAATCTGTGTAAGAAGCTCAAGCCCACCTGCTGACTTTTTTCGGGGTGAAATTGCGTTCCAATAACATTATCGCAATGAAGTGCGGCGCAAAAATTTTCGCCATAGAAGCATTGCGCGGCAATATATTCTGGTGGCACGTCTCTCAAAGCGAATGAATTGACAAAATAAACATCTTGCTCTGCCATAGGATTAAAAAGTTCGTGGGTGGATACTTCCTTCAAGTTATTCCAGCCGATATGAGGCAGGGGCAAGTCTTGCGTGTTTGCGAGCGGCGCGCATTCGCCTTGAACCCAACCGAGCCCCGATGATTCGCCATATTCAAGCCCGCGTTGCGCCAACAGCTGATGACCGACACAGATGCCTAAAAAGGGTTTGCCTTGCTCTCTCACGGCTTTTTGTAGGGCATCTATGGTTTTGGTTTTCGCCTTCAGGGCTTGGAAGCATGCGCCAAAAGCGCCAACGCCGGGCAAAACAATATGGCTTGCGTTAAGGATTTCATTTTGATTATCGCTAAGAATAATTTTATCCTTTTGGCTAACGGCTTCAAGCGAGCGCAAAACGGAATAGACATTACCGGCGCCATAATCAATAACGACAATTTCCGCCATAGATTATATTTGCCCTTTGGTAGAGGGGAGGTTTCCGTTTTGCCGCGGATCTATTTCTACCGCCTGCCGTAGCGCGCGCGCCAAAGCCTTATAGCAAGATTCGACAATATGATGTGTATTGACGCCATACAAAACCTCCACGTGAAGCGTCACGCCCAAGTGGTTCGCGAAGGCTTGAAACCATTCGTGGAAGAGCTGGTTATCCATTTGCCCTAGCTGTCCGTTCGGCAGGGGCACTTTCCACTCGAGGTGGGGTCTGCCTGATATATCCAAAGTAGCGCGGGTGCATGTTTCGTCCATCGGAATAGTCGCCACCCCGAAGCGATGAATGCCTTTCATTGAGCCGAGCGCTTTTTTAACGGCTTGCCCGATAACGATACCGCAATCTTCTGTTGTGTGATGGAGGTCAACGTGCAGGTCGCCTTTTGCTTGAAGTTCAATATCAATCAAAGAGTGTTTCGCCAGTTGCTGTAGCATGTGGTCTAAGAAACCGATGCCGGTATTTATTTTATATTGCCCTATGCCATCGAGATTAATGGAAGTAGAAATTTCTGTTTCCTTTGTGTTGCGGCTGATGGTTGCCGTTCGCTGGTTCATTTTATTTTCCTGTGGCGACTAAGAACCAGTTTGGGTTAGGGCTATTCAATTTTTTAGCGAAGGTCCAAATATCTTTCATCTGGCGTGGCGTGTTGGGGTCGCCGGCGATAATGCGTCCTTCTTCATCTTCGGTCCAAGCGAGTTGGTTGCTTTCCATTTCGATAGTAATTTGAGCGTCCTCCTCCTCATTTTGCGGGGAGACGGCTTTGACAATTCTAGCGGCTGTAATCGTTTGGACTTTGGCTTGAACTTTATGTTGATTGTGTTTTCTGCGCTCTACTTCGGCTTGGAAGCGTTCGGCGACATTTTTACGCACGAGATTTTTAAGCGCGTTCATATCACCTTTAGCGAAGGCTTCAACAATCATTTTATACGCGAGTCGCGCGCCCTTAAAGAAATCTTTCGGGTTGAAATTTTTATCTTCCTTATGTATCAGCCCTAGCGCATTTTTGGCTTGCTCTGTAATTTCATTTTGTTCTTTGTCTGTTTGTTCGCTGTTAAGTTTTTTAAGTGCGGGGTTTGTCTGCGCCGCTTTAGGCAAGAGTTCGGCGGCGGCGGCGGCGGCGGTGTCGAGTTTTTCCGACCGCTCGAAGCCGGTGCGTCGCCCTAAAATTTGACGCAGCTTCCACACGGCAAAAATAGCGAGTGCTAAGAGTAAAATGTCTAAAAACAACATATTCATAATTTACAGCCCTTCTATGTATAGCTCTTCTTTAAGTTATACCAAATTCTTTCCAAAGTGGGGTTTTTATTTTTTTGAGGGCTTGCTGATGGGCTTCAATTTCCTGTTGAGACAGCCGCGCCCGAGCAGGAGAAGGCGCGGGAGCGGCAGGAGCGGTGGCGGCGGCGGCGGCGGCGGGCACGGGGGTCGGTTTAGAAGAAAGTGGGTTTGGGTTGTTCACCTGTGCGTGCGTGGGTTTCTCATCATGGTTTGGTGGAGTTGCCTGTGAATCTAGTCCAAAGCCTGCTTGTTGCGGAGAGGTAAGGGCGATATAAACTTCTGCCAATAGGGTTGCGTCTAGTAAGGCGGAGTGCTTCCCGCGGCTTGAAAGGTCTATGCCAAAGCGGCGGCACAGGGCATCGAGAGTGTTTGATTGGTTGGGAAATTTCTTACGCGCGACAATTAAACTATCGATGACGTTATTTTTAAGCGGGGGGTTTTGAATTCGCGCTAGTTCCATATTGATAAAAGCAAGGTCAAATTCGGCATTATGAATAATGAGTTCAGCATCGGCGATAAAATCTAAAAAACTTTTAGCGACCGCGTCAAATTTTGGTTCGTGGCGTAATTGTTCTTCGGTAATGCCGTGAACTTGTTTAGCGCCTTCGGAAATAGAGCGCGTGGGATTAACATAGCTATGATAGATTTCACTCGATCGTCTGCCTGAAATAAGTTCAACGCAACCAATTTCAATCAAGCGATGGTTGCGCGCAACATCTAGCCCGGTTGTTTCGGTATCAAGCACGACTTGTCTTGTCATTTTGTTTTCTCTTTTTTTATTTTTTCTAAAATTTTCTCAACTTGTATTCTAGCATGCCCTAATCCTTCTTTGGTTTCAACTACAAAATGAGCTTTTTTACATTTGTCTTCACTTGACATTTGTTTTTGTTTAATCGCTTCTAGTTGTTCTAGGGTCATTGTTCCGCGTTGGAGGATTCGTTCGCGTTGAATTTCTTCGGGGCTATGAACGACAATAATGTAATCCATAAAGCCGGTTTTGTCGCCGCCGGTTTCAAAGAAAAGCGGAATATCAAAAACGATTCCTTCAACATTATTTTTCTCTGCCTCAACAAGAAACTCACGCTGGGCTTTTCGTGTTAAGGGGTGAACGATAGATTCTAACTTTTCTATTTTCTCTTTATCGCCGAGCACCAGCTTAGCAAGCGATGGGCGATGGATAGCCTTTTCCTTTACGGCTTGGGGAAAAATGTCGCTTAGCGGCGCAACGGCATCGCCACCTTTTTGGTATAGCCGATGAACCACTTTATCCACGTCATAAAGCCGCCACTTTTCGCCGGCGAGTTCAACAAACATTTTCGCCGTGGTGCTTTTGCCCATACCAATTGAGCCGGTGATAACAACCTTAATCACAAGAATCGCTCTACCTTTTTTCGCACCGCCTGATTGACTTGAACTTTAATATCAAACCAGTGTTCGAAAGCGATTTGCGCTTGATAGAGTAGCATTCCCAAGCCATCTATAATTTGATTGCCGTGGGCTTCGGCATTTTTTAGGAACTCCGTTTTGAGCGGACGATAGACAATATCCATCACGAGGGCGCGGGGGTGTAACGCTTCAAAGGAAAAAGGGAGTTCGTCTGTGCCTGCCAGCCCTAAAGAGGTTGCTTGCACCAAAAGCCCTATTTGACTTAACGCGTTTTGATAATTATCAAAATTTTTTATTTCTATGTCTCCGTTTATTTTATTGGCGAGTGCTTGCGCGTTTTTTTCTGTGCGGTTGAGGATAAAAATTTTACTTATGCCTTCTGCCACCAAAGCGGCGGCGATAGCCAAAGCCGCGCCACCTGCGCCAATAATCATAACGGGTTTTTGTTTTTGCCATGCATCTTTATTTTTTAGAGCGCGCATAAAACCTGCGCCATCACTTGAGTCCGCATAAAGCCTTTGCCCCTTAACACTTAGCATATTCACCGAGCCCGCGAGATGAGCCGCTTGACTAATATGCCAGCCCTTCCGTTGAGCCATCGCGTAGCATTGCTGTTTATGCGGGAGCGTTATGTTGATTCCCAAAAAGTTATTTTCAATCAAGGAGTCCAAGAAAGTTTCTAGCGCGGCGGGTTTCACTTCTAGTTTTTCATAGCCTTGTAAGATATGATTTTCATCGAGCCAGTGCTGGTGAATAATAGGAGAAAGAGAATGAGCGATGGGCGAGCCGATGACCGCAAGTCTTTTTGCTTTGGCGTTCATTTTTTTATAGCGCCTTGTTCGCGCAAGGCTTTAAGCAGAGGCAAGAGGTCTAATCCTAAAATAGCGAAGTAATCCCCTTCTATTTTTTCAAAGAACTGAATGGCAGCTCCTTCTAACTGATAGCCTCCTACGGCTTGTAGTAATCTATTGCCCATCTGTTGAATATAATTTTCTAGTCCTTCGTCGCTAAACTGCCGCAAGGTTAGCTGAACGCAAGAAAGATGTTGCCAAAGAATTTGGTTGTTCTTCGCGATGATATGCCCGCCGATGAGCGCGTGCTCTTTACCACGCATAGCAAGAAAGAGTTGGCGTGCCTCTTCAACCGATGAGGCTTTGTCATAGGTTTTATTTTGGAAAAGCAAAATTTGGTCGGCGCCAATGACCCAATCGTTAGGATTATCTTTAGAAACTTTAAGTGCTTTCTCTGCTGCTAATTTCAGTGCGAGTTCTTGTGGGCTACCCTTAAAATTTTTTTTTACTTTCGCTTCATCAAAGCCTGAGGGTATTTGTTGGATATTATCAAAACCGGCATTTTTCAATAAACGTGCGCGCGATTCGCTTTGTGATGCCAAAATAATTTTTTCTTTAATCATTTTCCTCATCTCTTTCTCGTTTTAGATTCAAAATGGCAGCGGCGCTTTCTTCGATAGAATGTTGGGTTACATCAATCACCGGGCAACCCAGTTTTGTAAAAAGTTTATTTGCGAATTCCACTTCTTTAGCAACTGAAGCGGGGTGTGTGTAATCGCCAATTTTTTCTTTATTGGAGAATCGTTGTTGGCGCACTTGGACGAGTCGTGTAGGTCGCAAGGTCAAGCCGACGATGAGCGGTTTTGTCAATTTATCCCACGCGATGTCAAGCGGCACATCAGGCACAAGGGGTATATTCCCTGCCTTAACGCCGCGATGGGCGAGATAAAAACAAGTTGGCGTTTTAGAAGTGCGAGAGAGTCCTAACAGGATAATATCGGCTTCATCGATAGTTTCGAGTTGCTGCCCGTCATCATGCGCGAGAGTCCATGAGAGAGCTTGAACGCGTCTAAAGTAAGCGTTATCCATCGCATGCTGACCGCCGGGCGATTGATGTGAAGGTTTTCTATCAATTTTGACTCCTAAGTAGCTATCAATCCGCGCGACAATATCATCGAGCACGGCGATACAAGGGACTTTAATTTCGGCGCATTTTTTTTCCAAAAATTGCGTGAGCGTGTCATCGACCAGAGTGCACATTACTAAAACAGGTGTTTTTTGTTGAACGTGGTTTTGGATAGGCACGAGGGCTTCTTCTATTTGAGCTTTTGTTCTAGTGAGAGCATAAATATGTTCTAGAGGCTCGACGAGATCGAACCGCGCCCAAACGGCGCGCGCGATAGTAGCGAGGGTTTCTCCGGTTGAATCTGATATGAGATGTAAATGAAATTTTTCCATCGTTGTCAAAATTAGCATAATTTATAAAGAATAATCCTGTATAATTCAGCATAAGAGAGGCATGAAAGGGCATTGTTAATTTCATCAAGCCTCTTTCGCACAATTTTCCACCACTTTACCCACAAAATCATATTTTTATTAATAACAGTTTTTCCACAATTAAAAACAAGACATAAAGCTTAATATCAGGTTATTTCAGAAGTTATCCACTTTATTGTCAAAGCATTTTATTCATGTTATAAGAGATTTAACCCCAAAATTAACAGCTACAATAAACAACAACAACTATTTATTTATTGATGAGTCATTCCCTTTTACTAACGCTATCAAAGAAAGAAAGCCCTCACATACCTGTTTGGTATATGAGGCAAGCAGGACGTTATCTTCCTGAATACCTAAAATTAAGGGAACAAGAGAAAGATTTCATTCGTTTTTGTTTAACGCCTAGTTTTTGTATTGAAGCAGTTCATCAACCTCTGCGCCGTTTTGACTTAGATGGAGCAATTTTATTTGCTGATATTTTGCTTATTCCTTATGCTTTGGGGCAGAAAGTTCATTTTGAAAAAGGGTTTGGACCTCGTCTTGAATTTTTGTCATTCCCTAAATTTTTAGAGACAGCTAAATCCAGTGATATTTCCAAACTTAGTCCGGTTTATGAAACGATAAAAGGGCTCAAGCAAAGTCTCCCTCAAGATAAGGCATTAATTGGTTTTTCAGGGGGAGTTTGGACTTTAGCCTGTTATATGTTGGCGGGCAAAAGCGAACCTAACCAAGAGACGACAAAACATTTCATGTTTTCTCAGAAGGAACATTTTGATGAACTGATTGCTATTTTAATAGAGGCGGTGAGTGATTACTTAATAAAGCAGATAGAAGCTGGTGCAGATGTTATTCAAATTTTTGATTCTTGGTCAGGTGTTTTACCTTGGCGACAATTTGAGGAATATGTAATAGCCCCGACAGCGCAGATTATTAAAAAGATTCGTTTGGTTTATCCTGACACTCCTATCATTGGTTTTCCCCGCGCGAGCGGTCAGCTTTGTTTGCCTTACGCGCAAGAAACGGGTGTCAGTGCGATTAGCATTGATTCTAATTTTTCTTTTTCGTGGATAAGAGATAATTTACAAAAAATTATGCCTGTTCAAGGCAACTTAGACCCGCAGCTTCTTGTGGTAGGTGGCCCTGCGATGTTGGCAGCGGCGGAAGAAATACTTACCGAATTAGGAGAAGGAGGACTTATTTTTGGTTTAAGCCACGGCATTGTGCCACAAACCCCGCCTGAAAATGTTTTAGCTTTAACGCAATTCGTGCGTTCTTATAAAAAGAAATGAAGCTCGCGGTTGTTCTGTTTAATTTAGGCGGACCTTTAACCAATAAGGATGTTCGTCCTTTTTTGTTTAACCTTTTTTCGGATTACCATATTATTCGGCTACCTTTTTTTATCCGCTATCCTTTGGCGTGGTTGATTGCTAAATTTCGCGCGCCAATAGCAAGGGAGAATTATAAGCGGATAAAAAATAATCCTAACGGAGGTTCTCCCTTATTACAAAACACTAAGGCGCAGGCGCGAGCATTAGAGAAATCATTACAGAAAAAATATCCGTCAGTAAAAACTTTCATTGCGATGCGTTATTGGCATCCTTTTTCTAAAGAAACGTTAGCGCAATTAAAAGAATTCACACCGGATAAGGTTGTTCTTTTACCCCTTTACCCTCATTACTCAACCACGACGACAGAGTCTTCTTTAAGTTTATGGAAGAAGTTATCTAAAGATAAGTTTGCCACCTATCCTATTTGTTGCTGGTGGAATGAAGCGGGATTTATTGATACGCATAGCCTTTTACTAAAAGAGGCGATGGAAAAAACGAATGATAAGGGGTGTCATATTTTATTTTCGGCGCATAGTATTCCTCAGCGTTTGGTTGCTCAAGGCGACCCCTATCAAAAGCAGGTGGAAGCATCGGTGCGGTTGATTGCCGAGCGTGCGGGATTAAATTCGCGCCAATGGAGTTTGGCTTATCAAAGCCGTGTTGGTCGGTTAAAGTGGTTAGAGCCGGAGCTCGGCGCGGAGATAAGACGGGTTGCGCGTGAAGGCGGCAAGAAAACGCTTATTATAATTCCGATTAGTTTTGTTTCAGAGCATATAGAAACCTTAATGGAATTGGATATAGAGTTTAGGCAAGTTGCGGAGTCGGTTGGAATAGAGCATTATATTCGTGTTCCGACTCTTTCGACTCATCCTAAATTTATCGAGACGCTAGATGGGTTGGTTCATAGGAGTTTAGAGAGCGATGTTTTATTATGTCCCGATGAGGATGTCTGCACGGATATTTATTAGGTATGTTTATGGATAGTTTTATTTATAAATTTGTTTTGTCGTTTCATATTATTTCGGTGATATTTTGGATGGCAGCATTGTTTTATTTACCGCGGTTGTTTGTCTATCACGCGCAGAGCGTTGCGGCTAGCGAGCAGTGGAGGACTTTTTGCGTGATGGAGCGGCGTTTATTGAGTATTATTGCGACTCCCTCGATGTTATCTGCGTGGTTTTTTGGTTTAATTCTTTTCTGGCAAAGTGATTGGACGGCTTTATGGCTTTGGTTGAAGTTATTATTGGTTTTGTTATTATCGGGTTATCATGGGGCGTGTGCGGGTTGGCGGCGCGGTTTTTTATCGGGTTCTGCGCCGAAAAGTGCCGATTTTTTTCGCAAAACGAATGAAATCCCGCCTATCCTAGTGATTTTCATTGTTCTTTTAGTTATTTTAAGGCCTTTTTAATAAAAAGCGCTTGCCAAAGGATAGGGAAGTATGTATAAATGGTTATCAGTTGAGGGCATTACTTGTCTATTGAATGATAGCTCTCCAAATTTACTTTCCAAACAATTTACAAAAGAGGCAAATTCTTGTCTGCGAAAAATTTACAAGAGATAAAACGCAAATCGCCGAAGGAGCTTTTAGAGCTTGCTGACAGCTTAGCGGTTGAGAATGTTGCGTCCTTGCGTCGTCAGGAGCTTATTCTTGAGATACTGAAGAGTCAGGCGAAGCGCGGCGAGTCGATTATCGGCACGGGGGTGGTTGAGGTTTTACAAGATGGCTTTGGTTATGTTCGTTCGCCGGAGGCGAATTATCTAGCGGGGGCAGATGATGTTTATGTTTCAGCGGGACAAATTCATCGTTATGGTCTGCGCACGGGCGACACGGTAGAAGGCGAGTGGTTGGCGCCGCAAGAGGGAGAGCGTTATTTTTCTTTAGGCGAATTAAGCAAGGTAAATTTTATTTCTTTAGATGATAAGCCGCATGGGAAAGTTCATTTTGATAATCTAACGCCGCTTCACCCTGAGGAGAAGCTGGTGATGGAGGGCGCGAAGAGTTCGAAGAAAGATTTATTGGCGCGGGTGATTGATATCGTTTCACCTTTAGGCAAGGGTCAGCGTGCTTTGATTGTTGCGCCGCCGCGCACGGGTAAGACGGTTTTATTACAAAACATAGCCGATGCGATAACGCACAATCATCCTGAGGTTTATCTTATTGTTTTGCTGATAGACGAGCGTCCTGAGGAAGTAACGGACATGCAGCGTTCGGTTGATGGTGAGGTAGTATTTTCTACTTTTGATGAGCCGGCGACGCGTCATGTTCAAATAACGGAGATGGTTATCCAAAAAGCGAAGCGGCTGGTTGAGGTAGGTCGTGATGTTGTTATTTTATTAGATTGTCTAACGCGATTGGGTCGGGCTTATAATACGGTGGTGCCGTCTTCGGGTAAAGTTTTGACGGGCGGGGTTGATGCGAATGCCTTACAGCGTCCGAAGCGTTTTTTTGGAGCGGCACGTAATATAGAGGAAGGTGGTTCGCTAACGATTATAGCGACCGCGCTTATAGACACGGGCAGTCGTATGGACGAGGTTATTTTTGAGGAGTTCAAGGGCACGGGCAATAGCGAGATAATGCTTGATAGGAAGATAGCGGACAAGCGTGTTTTTCCTGCGATTGATGTATTGCGCTCAGGGACGAGAAAAGAGGAGCTTTTAACCTCTGTAGAGAATTTACAAAAAACGAATGTGTTGCGGCGCATTTTAGACCCGATGGGCGCGGCAGATGCGATAGAATTTTTGCTTGATAGGTTGCGTCAAACCAAAACGAATGAAGAATTTTTTGCGGCGATGCAATCGGGCAAGCAGTCGCAAGGGGTGGCGATAAACCGCACGCAGTCGGGCGGCAATGGTTCGCATAGCGGTGGCAGCAGCGGCGGCGGCAATGGCGCGCAGTTAAGGCGCGTGTCTCCTCCCTCTAGGGATTAAATTCCCAGAATTAAAATTTCAGGGATTAAAACTCCTATATTTTTATCGCTCTTTTATTAGAGTGTTTATCAAAATTTCTTTATCGGTTATCGGCGGCAAGCATTTATCGGCGAGGCAAATGTAGGCGGTTGGCAGGTTATTGACTTTTTTCTTACCAAAGCTGGGGTGGTTTTTTTCGAGTGCTTGCCCTTCTCTTATTTTGATAATAGGAATATGCGGCAGAGAGATAGTTTTAAGTGCTTCATCTAACGAGCCATCATCGCCGATAAGCACCACTTGCATCATTTTTTGTGCGCGCTGAAAAGTATGAAGCCAGCTTGCGTGCGCGGCGTAATTTTTTACGACATCGCCACCAAAAGCAAACATAATATTTTCTGTTATGCGGCTATAATTTTCCTTGCCGGTAATAACAAAGAGCTTTAGGCAAACTTGCGCGAGCAGACTATTAGCGGCGGGCATAACATTATCGTTTGCGTGGCAATCTTTTCCGACCGCGCCGAGGGGGATATCCTCTGCGTCTTTGGCGCACAGATGAAACCCGCCTCCCTGCGCTTGGTGATAGGTTTGCGCTTGCTCTACCCATTCCTGCGCGCGAGAGAGATAATTCTTTTCTTGCGTTATGAGATAGAGCGTCAAAGCGGCGTCTGCCATAGAGGCGAGATCATCTAACAGAGCGGGCGCGATAAGTGAGCCATCACAGAAACTATGAACGAGGCGCGCGTCTTTTATTAAAGCATTTTCTACCGCGCTAAAAGCTGTTTGGGCAGTTTTAAGCGCGGTTTGATTATCAAACACCCAAGCCGCGTGAGCGAGCGCACCGATGGCAAAGCCGTTCCAGCTTGCGATAATTTTTTCATCGCGTTGCGGTGCTTGCCTTTTAAGTCTGTTTTGGAATAGAAGCTCTTTTTCTTTTTTCCAGTCATCAGTGAATTGAGTTAAGAATAGAACGTTTGTTTTTTCCTCGCGCCAGTTGCCTTCGGGCGTGATATTATAAACGTGAGAAAAGGCTTGTGCTTTTTCTTTTAATAGGGATTCGATTTCTTGTGTTTTCCAAGTATAAAAAGCACCCTCCTGCTTGCTTCCGTTTTCGTTGATAGAGTCGGCATCTAACGAGGCGGCGAAGCCATTTTCTAATAGCATTTCTCTTTCTAAAAAATTTATGGTTTCCTCAACGCGTGCGGCGAATAGAGGCTCTTTTGTTTCGCGCCAGACTTCGCTTAAAAAATGAATTAGCATAGCGTTGTCGTAGAGCATTTTTTCAAAATGAGGGACGTGCCAATTTTCATCAACCGCATAGCGTGCGACACCGCCGCCGATGTGGTCGTAGATACCACCGAGGCAAAGTGCGTTCAAGGTTTTTATCACGGCTTGGTCTGTTGCCGCCCCGCCGAGCGCCTCTGCCCACAGAAATTCCAGCATAGGCAGGTTGGCAAATTTAGGCGCACCTTGAATGCCGCCTTTTTGTAAATCAAAAGCCTTGAGCAGTTGCTCTGCCATACGTTTAGGCAAATTGGCTTGAATGCTTCCGTGTCTTTTGCGCTCTAGTTTTTGTAGCGCGGCTTCTTTAAGCGCATCGCGATTTTTATGAACTTCTTGTTTTTGGGTTTGCCACAGGCGCACGACTCCATTTAGCACATCTTGAAACCCGATCATGCCACCTCGTGCGGGGTTGGGAAAGTAGGTCCCGCCCCAAAAGGGGTTAGCGTCCTCATCGAGAAACATAGTCAGCGGCCACCCACCTTGTTGCCCTAAATTTTGTAGAGCCTCCATATAGAGAGCGTCTATCTCGGGTCGTTCCTCGCGGTCTATTTTTATGGGAATAAAATTCTCGTTGATGAGCTGAGCGATAGTTTCATTTTCGAAACTTTCGTGCGCCATCACGTGGCACCAGTGGCAAGCGGCATATCCAGAAGACAGCAAGATAGGTTTCTTTTGATTCTTGGCTTCGCTAAGGGCTAGTTTTCCCCAGATTCGCCACTGGACGGGATTATTTTTATGTTGCCTTAGATAAAGGCTGGTAGCATTTTTTAGCTGATTCATTTATTTATTATTATGCCCGAAAAAACCACCACCGACACGATATATAGTTTCGCCACAGCGGAAGGCAGGGGAGGTGTGTCGATTTTGCGTTTGTCGGGGGCGGAGGCTTTGGGCGGGCTGAGGCGTTTAACGCGTGTTCTGCCGCCTCGAGCGCGCGAGATGAGTTTGCGTGAGGTTGTGTTTTCTGGAGAGGTGATAGATAGGGGTTTGGTTATATTTTTCCGTGCGCCGCATAGCTGGACGGGAGAGGATGTGGTTGAATTTCATTTACACGGGGGGCGGGCGATAAGGCAAGCGATGGTTCGTGCGTGCGAGGCTTTGGGTTTGCGTCAAGCGGAGGCGGGGGAATTCTCCAAGCGGGCATTTTTGAACGGCAAGGCGGATTTAACCGAGCTGGAGGGTTTAGCGGATTTAGTGGATGCGGAGACGGAGGCTCAGCGCAAGCAGGCTCTGCGTCAAATGGGCGGGGAGGCGCGCAAGAAATACGACAGCTGGCGCGCGGGTTTGTTATCGCTGTTAGCGCAGCTGGAGGGTCAAATAGATTTCCCTGAGGATACGGCGGGAGAGCAGGAGGTTGAGCTGCTTGCGCGTGTGTCGGCGTTGAGAAAAGAGATGAGCGCGGAGTTATCCAAGCCTTACGGCGAGCGGTTGCGTGAGGGAGCATTCATCGCCTTGCTCGGCGGGACGAACGCGGGCAAGAGCACTTTATTTAACTTACTGGTGGGTCGCGAGGCGGCGATAGTGTCGCCCCATGCGGGAACGACACGAGATGTTTTAGAGGCGGGTTTAGACTTGGGCGGCTACCCGGTTATTTTGAGTGATTTAGCTGGTTTGCGCGAGAGCGGGGACAGCATCGAGCGCGAGGGTGTGCGCCGCGCGGAGTTGTGCGCGCGCGAGGCAGATTTGCGGGTGATTATTCTCGCGCCTGATGTTCGGTCGGAGGAGAACGACCGCGCTTTATCTTTCCGTCAGGAGGGAGATATCGTTATGGTTAATAAAAAGGATAAGGGCGAGCTTTCGGGCAATTATGAGTTTAAGGTTTCTTTAACCAATTTGGACGAATCCTTTGATGAGTTTAATAAAAGGTTAATGCTTCGGGTCAGTGAGCTGTGTGGGTTGGGTTCGTCTGCCTTGATAACGCGCGAGCGTCATCGCCGCGCGCTAGAGGAGTGCGTAGAATGCTTGTCCCGCCTCCCAGCTACCCTTGAGGGGGGGGAAGCCGCCCCTGAGTTAATAGCAGAGGATATCCGTTTAGCTTTATCTGCGTTGGGGCGGATAACCGGAGCGGTTGATATAGAGGAGATGTTAGACGAGCTTTTCGCCCAATTCTGCATAGGAAAATAAAGCTGTTTCACGTGAAGGGAATTATATACATAACTAGTCGCTATCAGTCATTTGTTCATAAAGCATTTTTTCCATAAATTGGGCAACAGGATGCCAGGGCATTTCTTTATTTTCTAAAAAAAGAGTGTCTGCCTCACCTAAAACTTTATAGTATTCTTTTTTATTTTTGGGTTCTTTTATGCGAGCGATGGTAGTTTTTCCAGGTAGGCGTAATCCTAACTTTAAGCATGCCACATAATGAGCCAATGCTCTTGCAACTCGCCCACTTCCATTAACAAAAGGATGTATCCAGCATATCCTCCACATCACATAACCAGCAATTTCATGAGCACGGCTACGCCCCCAAATACGAATAACTTCTTGGTCAAATTCTTCCATCAATCTTGGCACTTCTTCGTGTTTAGGGGGCACGTGGCTTGAACGCTTAATCCTGACATTCTCAAGACGCCATGTGCCAATTGGTCCATTAATACCTTCCAAAGCAATGGCATGCATTTTTTTAATAAACCCAAGCCTTGGCGGTGGTTGAAGATTCCCTTGAAGGTTTTTCTCTAATCGCTCAAACATGAATTTAATCTGACGCTGTTCGTTAGCCCTTTCAGCCTCGTCAGGCAATTCGTATTTCCCACTCTTCTCCATTACAAATTGTTGGAAGAATAATCAATCAACATCAATAGACGCAATTGTGTTGCCTTGTTCTACAGTGCGCCGACAATCTTCTATAGTTATAGTATCATTCTCAAGTAAGTTGCCCCAAATAGTGGTTGCTAGTTGTTCGTCCTTGTCTTTTTCTGTCATATCAGGATCAATGGTTTTCGCTAGGTCTTCAAGCCTCATATTTTCAGGGTTTTGTTTGCTCATAACAACCTCCGTTTATGATTTTAAGTTTATTATATCATTTGATTCGCAAGAATCAAAAAGAATCTCCATTATTACACATTTTACACCAAAAGAGTCAACAAAAATAATTCCCCCACAAAGTCAAAAAGTGTTTATGAATACAGATTATGATTTTAACAAAAAACCATTAGATTGGCAATAGCTAAAAAGGGGAATTATATACATATTGAACCAAGCTCTAATTACCGATTTCTATAGCAATCTTTTTCATTGTATATCTGTAGTAGGTTATTATGACGCTGATTATAAGCCGCTATCTCAGTGTCTATAGCACCTGATGTGCGGAAATCAAACCCGAGCCAAAAAAGACCAAATGTAAACAACCCAAGAAGAGCTATCATACCATTATAAGGCGTTACACCTGATTGCTCCGCCCGTAGCTCACTCACCCTATTTTGGATTCCATACTGCTCACTTCTCAGCATTTTACAGGATAATTCCACATCACCGATACTATTTATTTGCGTTAGCCTAGCCGACCTCCCAGCGCAACCCGCGACGGATATAATAATCACACTCGCCATAAACATTGATATGAATTTTTTCATATTCCCCCATTGTGTTGTTGATTTCCCCGACAAGTCGGGCTTTTGCGTCAACACACTGGAAGAATCTATTTATTCCCTGTAGGCATAGCCATCAGGTATTCTATTCAATAGAAAACCCGACAAAAGGGCTTTCCAGTGTTTTTAACGCAACTTTTATTTAAGCAAATTTATGAGAGTGAGTCAAATAATTAAAAAAGAGGGTCAAGTATATAATCCCTAAAGAAAATTGTTTCACGTGAAACAATTTTTACCCGAAACACTTTATTGCGCGCTTGTTTTAATGGTATAAGCCTATATGAACTACGATGTTATCATTATAGGTGGCGGACATGCGGGCTGTGAGGCGGCGGCGGCATCGGCGCGCAAGGGGGCAAGCACGCTCCTGATAACGCACAAGAAGGAGAAGCTGGGCGAGATGTCGTGTAATCCGGCTATTGGCGGGGTTGGCAAGGGACATCTGGTTCGCGAGATTGACGCGTTAGACGGCATAATGGGGCGGGCGACAGACCGCGCATCGCTTCACTATCGCCTTCTCAATCGGCGCAAGGGAGCGGCGGTTCAGGGACCCCGCGCCCAAACCGACCGCGCGCTTTACAAAAGGGCTATCAGGTTTTTTCTCTCGCAATATTCCGCCCTGACGATAGCAGAGGGCGCAGTTATAGACATTCTCGTTGAAAAAGAGGCGGTATCGGGCGTGATTCTAGCCGATGGCAGTCGATTTATGGCGCGCAGGGTTGTTTTAACCACAGGCACTTTTTTAAGGGGGGAGATTCACATTGGAGCGAAGCGTCATTCTGCGGGCAGGTGGGGAGATAAGCCTGCTTTGGGCTTATCCAACAGGCTTTACGCGCTAGGCTTTAAGATGGGTCGGCTCAAGACAGGCACACCGCCTCGTTTAGACGGGCGCACGATAGACTGGAGCAAAACCACCCCCCAGCCGAGCGATGAGAACCCGTCCTTTTTGTCTTTTGCGACTCCTGCTTCCCCTGCTTCAATAAGTGCCAAAACAAAAGCTAGAATAATGGACTGCCACCTAACGCGCACAAACGAGCGCACCCACCGCATCATTGCCGATAATCTGTCTTCCTCGCCTATTTATTCGGGTCAAATTGAGAGCGTTGGACCTCGCTACTGCCCTTCCATAGAGGACAAGATAAACCGCTTCAGCTCGGCGCCGAGCCACCAGATTTTCCTAGAGCCTGAGGGCATAGACGACATAACGATTTACCCCAACGGCATTTCTACGGCTCTGCCTGAGGCGGTTCAGGAGGCTTTTTTGAGGACGATAGCGGGGTTGGAGAAAGTGGAGGTTCTGCGCTGGGGCTATGCGATTGAATATGATTATATTGACCCACGCGAGCTAAAGGCGACTTTGGAGACGAAGCGGCTAAAAGGGTTATATTTTGCAGGGCAGATAAACGGCACGACAGGCTATGAGGAAGCGGCGGCGCAAGGACTAATGGCAGGCGCAAACGCCGCGGAGGCGAGCCTCGCAGCGACTAGCGACTCCCCTCTAGTGCTTGATAGGGCGACAGCTTATATTGGCGTTTTGATAGATGACTTAATCACAAAGGGGGTCAGCGAGCCTTACCGAATGTTCACTTCGCGGGCGGAATATCGCCTTAATTTGCGGGCGGGCAATGCCGATGAGCGTTTGACAGAATGGGGCATAAAAAACGGGCTGGTGGGTCGAGCGCGCGCGCGCATGTGGCGTAGATATAAGGCGGAATTAGAGCGGGGACGTGCGCTTTCTCGCGGCTTAACACTGACGCCGAACGAGGCTTTTGGCTATGGTCTAAAAATCAACCAAGACGGCAGGCGGCGCACGGCAACGGAGCTATTGACTTTACAAGATGTAAATTGGCAGAAGCTAGAGGGAATTTGGAGCGAATTGGGCGGCATAAAAGGTCGGGTGCGCGAAGCGATAGAAACGGAGGCTTTTTATCAAGGCTATTTGGCACGTCAGGCGCAGGATATTACGCGCTTTCGGCGTGAGGAAAACCTGACCCTGCCCGATGACTTAGATTATTCCCAGTTAAAGAGCTTGCCGATGGAGGCGCGGCAGAAGTTATCGGCGATTCGCCCTTATTCTCTGGGTCAAGCGGCGCGGATAGAGGGGATAACGCCAACAGCTCTAGCGGCTTTACTGCTCCATGTGAAATCGAGGGTCAAGCCTTCTGCTTAAATTCCTAATGTTTCACGTGAAACAGGAGCAGATATTAACGCCCTTATTTTTTATTCGTTTTATACTTAAATTAGCCAAATGATTCGTTTTCCAAACGACTTGTTTTCCAAATGATTCATTTTAAGGAGAAATAATGAGTGCTTGCCGTATTCTATCTATAGCCAACCAAAAAGGAGGTGTGGGCAAAACCACCACGGCGATAAATCTTGCCGCCGCGCTTGCCGCCACCGAGCAAAAGATACTCGTGCTAGACTTAGACCCGCAAGGCAATGCTTCAACTGGGCTGGGGATAGAGCTTGCGCATCGCGAGAACTCCACCGCAGAGCTGTTTGAGGGAGACGAAGCCAAGCCGCTCGCCACGCGCCTACCTAATTTAGAGATAATCCCTGCGTCTGAAAACCTTCTCACTTTGGCGCGGGACTTGCCCAACAAGCCCAATCCGGCTTTTATGCTGAAACCTGCGCTGGTTTCCCTCGCCCAAGCCGATTACGATTATATTTTAATTGACTGCCCCCCGGGCTTGAATCTCCTGACCTTAAACGCCCTCGCGGGTAGTGATGGCGTGATAGTGCCGCTCCAAAGCGAATTTTTCGCCCTTGAGGGCTTGAGCCAAATTCTCCAAACCATAGAGCAGATAAAAGCCGAGCTGAACCCAGCCCTTTATTTAGAGGGCGTTCTCTTAACGATGTTTGACCCGCGCAATAATCTATCGAGCCAAGTGCTAGAGGATGTGCGCCAGACGCTAGGCGACAAAGTTTTCACAACGATAATCCCGCGCAATGTTCGTTTAAGCGAAGCCCCTTCTCACGGGTTGCCTGCGCTGGTGTATGATCATCGCTCGGCGGGTTCGCGTGCTTATATTGCGCTTGCGGCGGAGATTCTACAAAGAAGCATTAAAAAAGAGGCGGCTTAATGACGGTTAAAAAGAAGGCTCTAGGCAAGGGTTTGGCTGCGTTGATTCGCGATGCGGGCGGCGCGCTTCCCAATCCCGCCGCAAATGAAATAAACGCGAATGAAACAAGTGCGGGCGAAACAAAAGAGAATGCTTTTTCCTCTACCAAGCTGCCTTTGGGTTTATTGCGGCGCGGGCGTTATCAGCCACGCGCGCATTTTGATGAGGGTGCGCTCCAAAATTTAGCCGAGTCGATAAAGTCGTCAGGTGTGCTTCAGCCTATTTTGGTGCGTCCGGTAGAGGACTTCTATGAAATTGTCGCTGGCGAGCGGCGGTTTCGCGCGGCACAGCTAGCGCAAGAGCGGCAGATACCGGTTATTATCCGCAAGATAAGTGATAGCGAAGCTCTACAGATAGGTTTGATAGAAAATCTCCAGCGCGAGGAGTTGAATCCGATAGAGGAGGCAAAGGGCTTTGAGCGGCTTAGCGCGCAGTTCAACCACAGCCACAGCGAAATAGGAGAGCGGGTCGGCAAGAGTCGCCCCTATGTTGTCAATAGCATTCGCTTGCTAAAACTGCCCGCGAAGGTTCAGCAATGGATAGGCGAAGGCAAATTAAGCGCGGGGCAAGGGCGCGCCTTATTGTCGCTAGACAAACAGCATAATGTCGAGGGGGTAGCTGATGAAGTTTTGGCAAAGAGCTTAACGGTTCGCCAAATAGAGCAGTATGACTCAGCACAGACTCCAAAATCAGTTTTGCCTGAAACTCCCTACCTCTCTCCCGATGAGCGCGCGGTTATTAAAAGGCTTTCACAAAAAATAGGTCTCAAGGTTGATTTACAAAAAAGCGCAAAAGACGAAAGCGGCAAGCTGATAATTAGCTTTAGCCGTGTCGGGCAGATAGAAGACCTTATCAACAAAATCCTCAAGGATTAAAATCCTTAAAGATTAAAATCCTTAAAAATTAGATTTTAGCTAATTTCTGCGCGCGTTGCCCAATAGACAAAAGAGCGTGGGAACATAAGCTCGCGGGGCTTTGACCCCTTAACCCTTTGTTCGTGCGCCATAGTAGCTCTAGCGCATGAGCGGTTTGTTTCAAGTTCCAAATCCGACACTGGCGCAGAAATTTTTCCTTGCGTGAAAAATGAATAGGTGGCGATAGCCTTGCTATATTTTGAGTGAGGTCGCCTCTGCCGTCTTTTTCATTTAGCACCCAGCGTAGTTTTTGGAAGTGTCGGCTCAAATGATTAAGAATAACGATAGGCTGGTAGCCGGCGGCGATGAGTTTATCAAAATGCCTCAAGGCAGATTTTATTTCACCGAGCGCGGCGCAATCGGCGAGTCCGTCTAAACTCATTGTTGCCATATCGCCAGACGCGGCAAAGACATCTTCCAGCTGAATTTTTTTCGCTGAGCCCATATAAAGAATCAGCTTTTCAATCTCATTTTCTGTGACGGCGCGGTCTGAGCCTAGCCTCTGGGTTAAAGTGATGAGCGCATCGCGTTCAATGGCGAGCGCGGCTTCCTTTAAGCGTTTCTGTATAAGCGCGGCTATTTTTTGAGGGTCGTCCGCATAGCAAGCGAGTGCTGCCACCTGCTTATTTTTTTCTGCTAGAGCGCGCAAGCTAGAGCGCGGTGTTAAGTTGCCGCTATCCATCACGACAAGCCCTTGCGCGTTTTCTGCTGCCAAAAATTGCTCAAGTGCTTTGGTGCAGTTATCTACGGCGGCGCGCACGCGGACGACAACGCGCCCACCGCCCAAAGATAAATTGCCCGCCTCTCTAGCCAACAAGGCAGGTTCGCTTGCGCATTCTTTTGCGCTTAAACTACGGAGGTTAAACGGGTCAGCATTTTCGCCTAATATATTTTTGACAGCTCTTTCTGCGTTGAGACGCACCGCGCCCTCATCGGGTCCAAACAGCACGAGCGCGCGCGTTGTGCTGGGGATACGGGTTAAAAACTTTTCTATCTCATAGGGTTTTATTTTCATTTTGCTTTGCTTTTTTCTTCTGTTGTCCAAAAGGCGATGAGTCTTCTTTGGATAGTGGTAGTTAATTTTTTTATGATTCTTTCTTTAGCATCTTTTTCGGCGGCGAGTCTAGAAAGAGGACTATCGCCTGCCTGATTGAAAACAAGCGAAGTAGTGAAACTATCCGTCAGCAATGATTTTTTTGTTTTTCTATCAAGTAAGTGAAAAACCGCTTTTGCTCTTTGCTCTTTGAGAGAGACATCACCATCGGGAGGCACGAGAATATTTTTTACACGAATATCAATATCAAGTTTTAACAAGTAGTTAATTTTCTTTCGTGCGGAAAATTTATTTTGTAATTGTTTTTTAACTTTTTTCTCTGCTTCATTGCCGCCGCTTTCGATTTCTATGCCGATGGTGTGAAAGGCACTACCATATAAAGGTCTAACGGAGCAAGCGGTGAGCGCGAGGGTTAAGACGCATAAGGCACAAAAAGTTTTATACCAAAACATTGATAATGCGCTCGGGGACATAGATAACTTTTTTGGGTTTGGTTTTGATTCGCTTTTGGACGGCATCGAGCGCGAGCGCGGCTTTTTCGGCGGCGGCATGGTCGGCATCTCTAGGCAATTCCACCAGCCCGCGTTTCTTTCCATTAACCTGAACGGCAATGATGAGCGTGTCTTTTTGTAAATAGTTTTGATTAACTTCAGGCCAAGCGGCGGTGGCGATGAGTCCTTCTTTGCCTAACATCTGCCAGCCGCTCTCTGCCAAGTGCGGCGCGCCCGGCGCTAACATCAAGAGCAAGGTTTCTAAAGCCTCTTTGTAAGCGGGTAAGCGCGGAGAAAATTCACTCAAGAAGCTAACAAAACGATAGGTGTGCGCGACAACCAAATTAAACTTTAGCGTCTCAATGGCTAAACTAACTTTCTCTAATGTTTCCGCAGTCATTTTCTTCAAGGCTTCTTCGTCCTCCTCCTTACCTTTTTTTTGGTCTTGCTTTTGTTTATCTTGTTTTAAGTAATCCTCGAGCAACTTCTCGACCCGCTTGATGAAACGCTGTGCACCCTCAATACCGGCTTCGCTCCAAATGACATCACGCTCGGGCGGCGAGTCGGACAGCATAAACCATCGCACGGCATCAGCGCCATATCGTTCAATCATCGTTTCGGGGTAAATGACATTGCGTTTAGACTTTGACATTTTTTCCACCGAGCCGATGTTTAATTTTTCTTCGCCCGAAAAGGCTTCACCTTTTTCCCAGCGAATCTCATCAGGTGCGACCCAAGCCCCCGCGCTGTTCTGGTAGGTTTCGTGGCACACCATGCCTTGCGTGAAAAGCGCCTTGAACGGCTCTTGAACCTTAAGATGTCCGCAGGCTGCCATTGCGCGGGTGAAGTAGCGCGCGTAGAGCAAATGTAAAATGGCGTGCTCTATGCCGCCGAGATAATAATCCACCGGCAGCCAATCATTGACCGATTCGTCTAGCGGCTTATCGGCATGGGGCGAGCAGAAGCGAGCGAAATACCAAGAGGAATCGACAAAGGTATCGCAAGTATCTGTTTCACGCTGTGCTGTGCTACCGCACTGCGGGCAGGTTGTGTTTTTCCAAGTGGGGTGCGTTTCAAGCGGATTACCGAAGCCGTCAAAAGAGACATCAAGCGGCAGCTCAATGGGCAGGTCTGCGCGCTTGACTCCTTGCGCGCCGCATTTTTCACAATGAATAATGGGAATGGGACAGCCCCAATAGCGTTGGCGTGAGATGCCCCAATCGCGCAACCGCCAAGTCGTCTGCCGTTTGCCGAGACAAAGCCTTTCGGCTTCCGCTATCACTTTTGTTTTCGCCGCTTCACTATCAAGCCCGTTGAGAAAATCAGAGTGGGCTAAAACGCCTTCCTTTGTATAGGCTTCGTCAGTGATGGTAAAAGTTTTGGGGTTTTCGCCCTTAGGGATAATAACCGGCTTAACAGGAATGTTTTTTTCGCGCGCGAAATCTAAATCGCGCTGGTCGTGCGCGGGGACGCCGTAGATAGCACCTTCGCCATACTCCATTAAAACAAAATTGACCGCATAGACCGGCACACGAAGCCCTTCAATAAAGGGGTGTTTTATTTCAAGGTTCAAGCGGCAGCCTTCTTTCTCTGCTGTGTCGAGGTCGCTTTGGCTCGTGCTTCTTTGGCTCTGGTGTTTGATGAAAGCGGCGAGCTCAGGGTTGCTTTTGGCTTCTGCCAAACAAAGAGGATGTTCAGGGGCTAAAGCGCAAAAGGTCATACCAAAAATAGTATCAGGTCGTGTTGAAAAAATAGTCAGCGTGCCTTTTTGATTTTTGTCATCAATATAAGTTAAGTTGAGTTGAATACCTTCAGAGCGTCCTATCCAATTTTTTTGCATCAAGCGCACTTTGTCGGGCCAAGCGGTGAGCTTGTCCAACCCCTCTAACAATTCTTTCGCAACATCAGAAATTTTTAGAAACCATTGCGTGAGTTGTCTGCGCTCTACCAGCGCACCCGAGCGCCACCCGCGCCCCTCTTCTACTTGCTCGTTGGCAAGCACTGAGTTCTCAACGGGGTCCCAATTAACCCAGCCGTGTTTTTGTTGAATGAATCCTTTTTCCCAAAAATCTAAAAATAAACTTTGCTGATGTTTATAGTAAGCGCTATCGCAGGTGGCTATTTCTCTATCCCAGTCGAAGCTAAAGCCAAGCGTTTTCAGTTGGTCGCGCATTAAACGGATATTATTATAGGTCCAGTCTTTCGGGTGCGCGCCTTGTTCGCGCG
The DNA here is from genome assembly GCA_965209065.1 of Alphaproteobacteria bacterium. Lineage (GTDB taxonomy): Bacteria > Pseudomonadota > Alphaproteobacteria > JAPOUT01 > CBDBUR01. The sequence goes on along the minus strand of OZ242373.1, from coordinate 1,519,359 downwards.
CGGCGTTTTCGGCAGGCAAGCCGAACGCGTCCCAACCCATCGGGTGTAATACATTGAATCCCTTGGCGCGCTTAAAACGCGCAAGCACATCGCCCATTGTGTAAAGCCTCACGTGTCCCATGTGAATGCGCCCTGAGGGATAGGGAAACATTTCTAATACATAATAATTTTGTTTATCGCTTTTTTCCTGTGCGCGAAAGCACTGATGCTTTTCCCATTGCGCTTGCCAATAAGCGTTGGTCTTTGTGTTATCGTCCATAACTCAAACGAAGATTTCTTGCTTTCGTTAAAATGAGGTTTTCGATGGCTAAAGCAGTTTTTTTGCTGGTTGAAGCATCGACCCAGCCCCTCTGCTTTCGCACTTGCCGAAAGACGGATACTTGAATACCGTCGGCGCGTAAATCGCTCGTTAAAATCACAACATTGAGCTTGATGCGCTCATTCGGCTTCTGCGCCTGCCACTGCGTGATGATAACGCCTCCCTTGCTATCGGTAGAGGAGAGCGGCATAAAGGAGAGCGTCTCCAAGCTCGCACGCCACAGGAAGGAATTGACGCCGTCTTGAGAGCCGAAGTCATCGGTCGCGCAGGAGGCAAGCACCCCGATAGCCAACAATAGAAAGTAAACGTTTTTCATCCTTCTTGTTTTAATCATAATTAGGACTCAAGGTAAAGGGGTTAAAAGCGGAAACAGAAGCAAAGCCCTTACTTGCGGTTGCTCGCAGGCGGAGGTTTTGCGCTTTGTTCATTCCGCCGAGCGCATAAACCGGAAGGCTAAGGCGATGGGATAGGAGCGTCAAAAAAGCAAAGCGGCAGCAGCCTAAGGGCTTGCGCTGGTTATGGCGAACAAAAACCGGAGACAGGAGCGCGAAGTCAATTTTCAGCCGTGCGGCGAGGCGAAGCGCAGGCCACTGATGGGCGGCGGCGCTAATAAGCCAAGAAGGTCTTTTTATCAAAGAGAGGTGGTTTCGCTTTAACTGCCACTCGGGCAGGTGAAGCCCATGGCACAAATTGCCGAGCTTGAACGCGAGGCGACTATCCCCAGCGAGCATAAAAAGCTGCTTTTGTTTTTTCGCTTTGAGGCTCAAGTCAAAAGCCAAAGCGGCGCGTTCTTTTGTTTGGTAATGGCGAAAAATAAAAAGGCTATCAGGCGGCAAAGCCTCTAGCTGCTGGTAGGGGTTTTGCTTTTCATCGCTCATTGCGATATATTTTATTTTATCCTTATGCATATTAATCATCCTACGATTACAGAAAGAATGCGCCAGCTTGAACAGCAGGCACAGGCTCTATGCGTTCAGCGCGATGAAATCTATCCGCACAGTAAGCCCTTAACGATTATTGCTGTTAGCAAAAGGCAAAGCAAGGAAAAAATTAGGGAGTTGCTTTTAGCGGGGCATAAACATTTTGGCGAAAACACGATTCAAGAAGCAGAAACGAAATGGCACGAGCTCAAGGAAGAGTTCCCTGATGTTAAACTTCATTTTATTGGTTCTTTACAAAGTAACAAAATAGATAAAGCCCTTGCGCTGTTTGACTTTATTCACTCGCTTGACCGCCCAAAACTTGCGCGCGGGCTCAAGCAAAAACAGGAAGCAGGCATCAAGCTGCCAAAATTATTTATTCAAGTGAATACGGGGGCGGAAAAACAAAAAGGCGGCATTGCGTTAGATGAAGCCGATAATTTTATTCAGCAAACATTAAAAGATAATTTGCCCTTAATTGGTTTGATGTGTCTTCCGCCGGCAGATGAAAACCCCGCGCCGCACTTTGCGCTTTTACGCGAAGTAGCACTGCGAAATAACTTGCCCGAATTGAGTATGGGAATGAGTTCATCTTTAGAGGCGGCGATTTTATCGGGAGCGACTTATATTCGCCCCGGTAAAATTATATGGCGTAAAGTTATATGGCAATGTTAATTTTAGTTTCGGGTGTGCATAAAGCAAGCATGGCAAGCAAATCATTTTTCGCGAGCGCGAGACACCCCTTTGTTTCTTTCTTGTTAGGTGCGGCGGCGGCGCAGTGAATGAAAATCGCACTACCCCTATCGGCTTGGGGCGGGTCATCGTTGAAACCTAAAACGATAATCAGGTCATAAAGCCCATCGGTGCGCCACAGCCTTTCAGCCGAAGCAGCATAAGGCAGCACAACGCGTTGATTGTAAGCCTTATCTTTAGGGTCATCGCACCAGCCCCAATGGGGTTCGAGTGCCTGACACATTAAAGCAGTTTTAGGTTTAGCAATTTTATCGGGTCGGTAAAAAGCATAACGCAAAGGATAGATGCCTAAGGGCGTCTTGCCGTCACCTTCGCGCTTTTGATTTGCCGGGCAAACACCATTTTCGCCCAGCACGACCGCTTGGCGCAAACGGTGAAATTGTAGCGCCCCCCTTTTCCCCGAAGGCGCAACCTTAACCTCAATGATATTGTTTTCAGCCATTTTACTCGCTCCCGCTATGGTATAATGATTTTTTCAAAAAAGATAAAATTTTTGTTATTAAAGTGTGAAAAAAGTTATACACAAAATTAACCTTTTGTTGTTAAAGTCAAACGATACCGCGGGGACAAGAGGTGGAAGCAAGGCAAGGATACCCCAATGGGCATACAGAAGAAAATTTTACTTGTTGATGATGACGCTGACCTCCGTCAAACCTTAAACGAACAGATAGCGCTCCACGAGGAATTTGAGATTGAAAGTTTTGGCGAAGCGCAATCGGCGATAGATTTTGTCGGTCAAAACCATATTGATATTGTGCTTTTGGATATTAATCTTCCCGATATGGATGGTCGCGAGTTATGCGGTCATCTGCGGCGTCAAGGGTATGCGCAACCTATTTTGATGCTCACCGGCGCCGACAGCGAGGCGGATACTATTCTAGGATTAAACTCGGGCGCGAATGATTATATTACCAAGCCTTTTCGTTTTGGTGTTTTGCTGGCGCGTTTGCGCGCGCACCTGCGCCAACACGAGCAAAACGAAAGTGCTAGTTTTAAGATTGGTCCTTATGTATTTCGTCCGGGGACAAAGCAGCTATGCTCAGATGACGGCAGCAAAATAAGATTAACGGAAAAAGAGGCGGCGATTTTGAAATATCTTTATCGTTCTGGCATGCAACCGGTTTCGCGTGAGATTTTACTTCACGAGATTTGGGGTTATCGCGCGGATATTTCAACGCACACGTTAGAGACGCACATTTATCGTTTGCGACAAAAGATAGAGCCCGACCCTTCCGCGAGCGCTATGCTTATCACGGTGCCGGGCGGGTATAAACTCATTCCTTAAAAATTTATAGGGTGATTTCTATTAAGATAGGCACGTGGTCAGAGGGTTTTGGTTTAGCGCGATAGAGCTTCTGTATTTTATAAGTTTGGATATGTTGAATTAAATCTGGCGAAGTCCAAATATGATCCAGTCGCCAGCCGTAGTTATGCTTTTGCCATTCTTTCGTGCGATAACTCCACCACGAGTAGAGCTTTTTATTATCTTTAGAAAAATGTCGGGCGACATCAATAAAATCGCCTTTTTCTTTTAATTCGTTCAAGTGCTGAATTTCGAGCGGCGAGTGTCCGATAGAACGTTTCAATTTCTCGTGCGACCAAACATCATTTTCGTGCGGGGCGATATTAAGGTCGCCGACTAGAATCGTGTTTATATTTTTCGTTTTGCCAAAATAATTTTTCATTGACTTAACAAACCGCAGCTTATGAACAAACTTTGGATTATTCTCTATATCGGGTGAGCCCCCGCCTGAAGGCACATAAAAATTATGAAGTCCAATCACGCCGCTTGCGGTTTGGAAGCTGCCATAGATGTGCCGTGCGTGGGGGCTGTCTTGTTTGCGCTCGCCAAATTGGCGGCGCGTGTTTTCAACAAAGGGGTGTCGGCTTATGATGGCAACCCCATGATAGGCTTTTTGTCCGTGAAGGAGTTGATGTTCATACCCCAAGGCGCTAAAAAAATCTACAGGAAACTCATTTTCGGTGCATTTTATTTCCTGTAAGCATAAAAAATCAGGTTGCGTGCTTTTTAGAAACCGCGCGACAAGTTCTTTACGCAAACGAATAGAGTTGATATTCCAGCTCGCGACAATCCAATTACGCTTTGGCGGGGTGTGTTTTGTCATTTACGTAAATTAATGAATCGGTCCCACACACGCTCTTCTCGTTCGCGCAGCTGGTCGGCAGGTAAATTATTAGAGTCTAAAAGCTCCTTATCGGCGAACACTTTCTTTTTTTGTAAGGGAGGGTAGAGCGTTGAACTCGTGCGCATTTCTTTAGGCAAAAGGTTTAAGGTTCTTTTGTTTATGGTTGCAAAGCCTGTTGCCTTAGCGATACGGAGGTTATTAACGGAATCTAATATATGGTCTATCCATTTATGCGCGAGAATTTTTTTCGTGCTTTGTATGGGAATGACCATCACATCCATCCACAGCAAAGAGCCTTGCTGAGGAAATTGATAGACGAGGCGCGGCGGTGCTTTGCGTAGGCGTCCTCGCTGTTGGACGCGCATTTCCTCTATGGCGACTTTGGAATCCTTTTGCGCTAAGAAAATTTCTTGGCTTTGTCCTAGCACGATACAAGCATCGCCATAAGCGAAGGCGTTGGCTGCTTCAAAGCCCGACATAATTTCGACATAGGGTCGCAAGGCGCGCAGGGCAACTTCCACCGACACCAAATCATCTTTGTGCGCGGAATGAGGATCGATGCCGAGGTAGTTGCGTAAAATTTGGAATATCTGGCGCGGTCTATCGGTCATTACGATGCCGCAGTCTGCGAATTGGGCTGCCATATTGGGGTCAAAAATGAGCTCCCAGCTATCGCGCGGAAAATCGCGCATCCGCGAGCGCAAGGCATTGGCATCATAAGCGAGCGCGGTGGTGCCCCACAGATAGGGCATCGCGTAAGATTGCTTGTGTCCTATGTCTTGGCTAATTTCAGTGATGTATTTTTTAAGGCGGGTAAAAACATCTTTGTCGTTATTAAGCGCTTGGGGTTGAACGGGGTTCAGCAGGTTGAGCTCTATGAGTCCTTGTAGCAGGAAGGCGGGGAGGATAATCACATCAATTTCTTTTTCCGCGACATCAGGCGCGTAAGCGAGTTCTTTTAATAATTGCCGTAGCTCGCTAATGGAGTCGTAGCCTTGATACTGGACTTTAACTTTATGACGTGCTTCAAAATCGATGATAACATTCTTGTCGATATAGTTGGACCAGTTATAAACGTGAAGTATTTTTTCTTCCTCAAGGGCGTGTGCCGCGCCACTTAAAGCGAGGAGAAAAACCATAGCGAGTAGAATCTTTTTTATCATTTTAGCGTCTTCTTTTCTTAAAGATGGTTTCATTTTGTATAAAAAACAGGGCGGGGTCAAGAGGCAAGCCGCGTTTGGTATTTTTCAAACGGATTTGAGTTGTTAGTCCTTGTGCGTCAATAATTGTCCAGCCGTCCAGCGCGAGAGGGTTTTTGCGAAAGCGCAATTCAATTTTACCGCCAAAATCGGCATCTTTGGCGACAAGCCAAAGAGAAATTCTATTTTTATTTTCGGAAAACTTTTTAACAATAGCCGAGCGCTTAATGTTGAGATTGCCTTTAAGCAGAAACCGCGCAGGCGTTGCGTTTAAGGGGTAGCGTTCAAAAGGCAGGCTTGGCTTGGGTTTGACCGCAAGCCAAACGCCATCAGCCACGACACGTGTTTTATTAGGGCTTGTGTATTCAAAGCGCATTTTACCGGGGCGGCTAATCCAAAATTTTCCTTTAGAAAAAATAGGGCGGTTTTCTCCCAAGCGCATTGATTGCGGTCCGTCTTGAGTAAAGCCGCCTTCCATCGTTGTTATATTGTTGATGTAATTTTCTATACGGCGCAAAGTGTTTTCTTTAACTTCGGCGGCTGTTAGGTTAGAGGAGGTTAGCAATAAAAAAAGGCAAAAGAGTTTAGCTGGCATTTTGCTTTTGCTCTTCAGCGACTAGCACATTTCTTTTGCCATTGGCGGCGGGTGCTGAGATGATATTATTGTCTTCCATACGCTCCATTATTTTAGCAGCGCGATTATAACCTATGCTTAGCTTGCGTTGTAGAAAACTTGTGCTTGCGCGTCTGCTCTGGCAAACGAGTTCAACGGCTTGCTGATAGAGGCTTTCGTCATCATCGCCTCCCCCGCCTCCACCCCCGCCACCAAAAGCATTGGGGGTTGCGTTGTTTTCATTGTCGTCAATGGTGGTGACAGCATCTAGATAAGCGGGTTGAGGGTTATGGTCGCGTAGAAATTGCGCCACGTGCTCCACATGAGAATCGGAGACGAAAGGACCATGCACGCGTTTTAATTTTCCGCCGGCTTGCATCCATAACATATCGCCCTTGCCGAGCAGCTGTTCGGCGCCGCCTTCGCCAAGTATGGTGCGGCTATCAATTTTGGAGGTAACTTGAAAAGAAATTCTTGTTGGGAAGTTAGCCTTAATGGTGCCGGTGATAACATCTACTGAGGGGCGTTGGGTTGCGGCGATTAAATGAATGCCAGCGGCGCGCGCCATCTGCGCGAGTCGCTGGACGGCGGCTTCAATTTCTTTACCGGCGACCATCATCAGGTCTGCCATTTCGTCAATGATAACGACAATGAAGGGCATTTTTTTATTGGGTTCAGCACGCGCGCACTTCTCATTATAGTTGCTGATGGAGCGCACCGAGAGCTCGGACATTTTTTGATAGCGCCTTTCCATTTCGCGCACGACCCACGACAAGGCGGCGACTGCTTTTTTGGGGTCGGTAACAACTGGCGCAAGCAAGTGAGGAATGTTTTGATAAACCGAAAGCTCTAGCATTTTGGGGTCAATCATAATGAGCGCGCATTCGTCAGCGCGCAAGCGATAGAGCAAAGAGAGTATCATTGCGTTAATCGCGACAGATTTACCCGAGCCAGTTGTGCCAGCAACGAGCAAATGGGGCATCGCAGCGAGGTCAGCGACAACAGGTTCGCCAGCAATGGTCGTGCCTAGAATGAGCGGCAGGCTTGCGTCTGAGGTTCTAAACGTGGGGTGATTTAACAAGTGAGCGAAATGAACGCTCTCGCGCGTTTGGTTGGGAATTTCAATACCGATGGCGTTTTGTCCGGGGATATTAGCAATCCGCGCGGACAGGGCGCTCATAGAGCGCGCGATGTCATCAGCCAAGTTGATAATGCGCGAGGACTTAACACCGGCGGCGGGTAAAAACTCGAACAGGCTCACGACAGGACCGCTATGTTGCGCGCTTATCTTTCCTTCAATTTTGAAATCGTTTAACGTGTTGCTGAGTTGCTCGGCGAGCGCGCGTGTTTGGGGCGTTTGTTGCGCGCTACGGCGTGGCTTCGGCGGAGACGGCACAAGGCTGAAAGGTGGTTTCTTGCTATGGATTAAATTTATGTCTTTTGCTTCTGCCTTAACGCCAGATGAGGATGAAGGGGGCGTCGGGGGCGGCGGTTTTATATTATTGTATGCGCTTGGTGATGATGTTGAAAGGTTCGGTTTGGGGACATCAGAGACATCAAACTTTTTTTTTGCGGACATGAAATTTTGTAGTAGATTTTTGAGCGCACCGCCTAAAGCGATAAATCTTTTTTTGCCGAATTGAGCGACTGGAGAGAAAACCTTTGCTCCCCACCTTTGGGGCATTTGTAGGCGGGGGCTGGGCGCGGGAGGCAAGGCGCTTTTCAAGTTTTCCACGAGGGGCGATAGGGAAGGCGCGTTCGCCAAGTCTTCTGCTTCACTTGAAGCGGCTAGGCTTAATTGGCTTTGCCCTTTTCTCTGCCATACAGGTAGGGCGCACAGAAACAAAAGCCCCGCGCCTAAAGCGACAAGCAGAGCGTTCTTTTCTAAATAGAAAAGGGGCAAAGCGGCTTGCGAATAATTTTTTAAGGTTGCGACAAGAAGCGCCCCCCCCTGACCTGCTCCTAATTTTGCGCCAAATACTTTTAGGGCGGGAAGAAAGTTAAGAGCCATATTAAACGCGACAAAAGAAAGGGCGGCAAGTCCTAGTCGCCACACGCGCCAAATACTTTTATGCGCGCGCATTAAGGCAAACCCATAAGCAAAAATAAAAAGAGGCAGGGCGAAATAAGCAAGACCAAACTCTTTATATAAAAGGGGATAGAAAAGAGGCGTGAACCTATCAAAAACCTGCGGCGCACCATAAGCGGCGAGAGTGCCCACGCTAAACACCATCAAGGTTAAGCCCAAAGTTTTGCTAAAGAGCCGCCGCATAAAGATGAAAAATTTTTCTCCTTTAGTCATTAAAGTTCTCCTGAGAGCTTTCTTTGGTGCTGTCTTGAAAAATTTTGCGCATTCGCTTAAAGGCTTCGTCAAGTTTTTCCTGTCCGACAACAAGCGCAATTCTAATATAATTGTCGCCCCTGTTTTGCTGGGATAGAAAATTTCCCGGTAAAACAGAAATCGCTGCCTTGTGCCAAAGTTTTTTAGTCATCTCAACGGCACTGATATTAAACTCGTCTAAACAAAACCACAGAAAGAACCCCCCTTGCGGACGATAAAAACCTTGAAAAGAATCAAAGTAGCTTTCGGCTAAATCAAATTTTTCTTTATAAAGGGCGCGGTTGTTAGCGACATGGGCATCATCTGCCCACACTTGCGCGCTTGCCTCTTGTGTTGGTTGAGGCATGGCAACGCCACCCAACTCACGCATAATGCGAAAGTTTTGGATAAGGACTTCACAGCCGGCGCAAAAGCCAGAGCGCAAGCCGGGCAAGTTAGAGCGTTTTGATAAAGAATGAAAAGAAATCACATTTCTAAAATTATTTTCGTGCGCCACCTCTAGCACGCTTGGCGGTGGGGTGTTGTCGTAAAGTTCGGTATAGCACTCATCGGTGATGAGAATAAAATCCCACGTGCGCGCCAACCGCACGGCTTCGGCGAGATAGTTCTTGTCCGCGACTTGCCCTTGAGGATTGGCAGGCGAACATAAATAAAAAGCGCAAACATCATTTTGATATTTTGTTTTTATTTCTTGTTCGACAAAAGTCAAGTCGGGTAAAAAATTATTTTCTTTATCGGCGTTCAAAAAAACGACTTCACAGCCTGCGCCAAAAGCGGCGGCGGCGTAACACTGATAGCCGGGGTCGGGAACAAACACAATTTTTTTCTTTGCGCTCACCTCTTTACGATGCCCAGTTTTACGATGCCCAGTTTTACGATGACTGGCCAAAAGCCCAATTAAAAACAAAGCCTCTCGTGTGCCGCAAACCGGGAGGATATGTTTATCCCTATCAAGCTCAACCCCGAAGCGGCGCGCGACCCAATCGGCTTGCGCTTGTCGCAGAGAGTCGCTCCCTTTGGTTGCGGGATATTTCCCAAGCCCGCCTGCGGCGACAGCATCGGCGAGGGCATCGGCGACAAAAGCGGGTTGCGCGTGTTGAGGCTCACCGACCGCGAGGTTGATAATTTCTGTTTGAGGCGGCGGCGGCTCAGTTTCTGTCAGTAGCGTGCGTAATTCGACAAAAGGGGCTTTAAGTTGTAAAAAAGAGGTCATATTTTTTCCAAAAAATGAATCAGTAAAGTTATTTTATGCTTTTTGAGGTTAAAAAAGGTAAAAAACTAGGCTCATAAATAGGCACTTTATGTTAGTATAAGTATTGTAGTAACATACAAAACAAGCATAGGGGGTTTGAGTGTAAAAGGGGGGTTTATGCGCTCACTAATATCTTCAGTTTTTCTGCTTATGCTGCTTGCCTGCGGCAGCGAATACGATATAGACACCAAACGAATTGTTCATGCGAATGATGAGCCTGAGAACTGGCTCGCGCACGGACGCACGTATGACGAGCAGCGATTTTCTCCGCTAACGGATATAAGCACTAAAAATGTCAATCGTCTGGGTCTCTCGTGGTTTTTCGAGACCGGCGACACGCGCGGATTAGAGGCATCGCCTATTGTGCTAGACGGCACGATGTTTATCACTGGCAACTGGGGCAAGGTGCATGCGCTTGATGCTAAAACCGGAAAAGAGCTGTGGTCGTTTGACCCCGAAGTGCCGGGACAATGGGCGCGTTATGGCTGTTGCGATATTGTTAATCGCGGCGTTGCGGTTTGGGAAGGCAAGGTTATCGTTGCTTCTTTTGACGGCAGGCTGATTGCGCTTGACGGCAAGACGGGTAAAAAAATATGGGAAGTGAATACGATTGACCGCAGCAAGCCCTATACGATAACCGGTGCGCCGAGAATTATTAACGGCAAAATTCTTATTGGCAATGGTGGCGCGGAGCTTGGTGTGCGCGGTTATGTCAGCGCTTATGATGTAGATGACGGCAAGCTCTTGTGGCGTTTTTACACCGTGCCGGGCGACCCCTCTAAACCTTTTGAGCATTCCGAGTTAGAGCCAGCCGCCAAAACGTGGAAAGGCGGCAAGTGGTGGAAAATCGGCGGCGGCGGCACCGTCTGGGATTCTATGGCTTATGACCCTGAGCTAAATCTTGTTTATATTGGCGTTGGCAATGGTTCGCCTTGGACGAGGCATATTCGTTCTCCCGGTGGTGGAGATAATTTATATCTCTCTTCTATTATTGCGCTCAACCCCGATAGCGGCGAGATGAAATGGTATTACCAAACAACCCCGGGTGACAACTGGGATTACACGGCAACCCAACATATTATTCTCGCGGATATGCACATAAAGGGCAAACCGCGTAAAGTTTTAATGCAAGCGCCTAAAAATGGTTTCTTTTATGTTATAGACCGCAAGACAGGAGAGCTATTACGCGCCGACCCTTACGCCACGATTACATGGGCGAAGTATGTGGATTTGAAAACAGGTCGGCCGGTAGAAAATGAAAAAGCAGATTACGCTAAAAAGTTTCAATACGTCTTGCCTTCAGCTTTGGGCGGGCACAATTGGCAGCCGATGGCTTATCACCCGAAGACCGAGTTGGTTTATATTCCGGTTCAAGAAGCGGCGGGCATTTACACGTTAAGCAACGAGTGGAAAAAGAAAAAGAAATTCACGCCAATGAATAAATGGTGGAATACGGGGTTAGATTTTCCTGAGTATCTAAAAGCCATCTATGCGCTTTTGCCTAATTTACCGATTAATCGTGGTTATTTAAGAGCGTGGGACCCCACAACGGGCAAGCTGGTTTGGCAGGTAGAGCATCCTAATTTTTGGAACGGCGGCGTGTTAGCAACGGGCGGCAACTTAATTTTTCAAGGCACGGGCGATGGGCGTTTCATCGCTTATAGTGCTGACAAGGGAAAGAAGCTTTGGGAGTTTCCGGTTTTCACCGGCATTATTGCGCCGCCGGTTACTTATAAGGTAGATGGCGTTCAGTATATTGCGGTTATGGCGGGCTATGGCGGAGCGGGCGGCACCGCCGCTGCCGACGCGCGCACGGCGGTGAGTGCTAAATATAAAAACAACGGCAAGCTGCTTGTTTTCAGGCTAGACGGAAAGGCGAAACAACCCGAAACGATAGAGCTTTCGCAAAATGTTCCGCGCCAGCCTAGAATAAAGGCGTCTCAAAAAGTGATAGAAAAAGGCTCGGTGCTGTATATGGAGTCGTGTTCTTTGTGCCATGGGGCTTTAGGGGTGAGCGGCGGCGTTGTGCCCGACCTAAGATTGATGAATCGCGCATCACATAGAAACTTCCAAAAAATAGTCAGGCGCGGCGCGCTTGCTCAAAATGGAATGCCGAATTTTGGCGACCTTTATTCTAAAAGAGAAGTTCAAGCGATTCACGCTTATATTGTTTTGCGCGCCAACCAAGATAGAGCGCTCCAGCAAAAGGCGTTAAAAAAGAAATAAACTTTTAAGCTTTAAGCTTTAAGCTCTGGCTTATCGAGTGCCAAGCGCGCAACCTTTAACGTAGGACCTGCGGTAATTCTCCCGCGTCTTTTGCCAACGTCTGCCCAGAGCCACTTTGTAGTGGCTTGCTTGCGCTCCACCTCAAGCACCATAAAACCGCGATGGGTGAGGTCGCGAAAAATAGAGCTAGGGTTTGCTTTTAGAAAATTTTTGCGCACATTTTCGAGAGAACTTTTTGGAATAAAAGCCTCAATGCCATCGGAACTAATACCGGGTGTGCCGAGCTCTATCCCTACTTTTTCGTCATCATTGCCATAAAAGCATGCCCAGCCATTATGAGTATCACCGGTGAGCACCAAAGTGGGGTTGCCCGCTTTTTGGATTTGACGCACGAGCGTTTGTTGCGCAACAGGAAAGCCCGACCACTCATCTAAACTCACAGGCACTTTTTTCAACCCTGCCTTTTTAGCAAGCTGATATACCCGCGCAATAGATTGAATGATTTTAGATGAATTTTTATTTGCTTGAACATCAGTCATATAAACTGGATTAAACGGAATTTGATTACCGAGCAAAGTCCAACGTGCTTTGCGTTTCGCCCAATAAAGAGAATTTTTAAGCCACAGACTTTGTGCGCGCGACATAATCATTCGCTTGGGGTTGAAAACTTTTTTATCAAATAGTTTTTTATCAAAGAAGGTTTTGTTTTTTTCTTTTTTAATGAAAGCACCTAAGGTTAATTCTTTTTGTCTGGCGTCATAGCGCGTATCAATCATAATCAGCGCGGCGAGGTCGCCAAAGAGAAAACGGCGATAGATTTTTTTATTGTTGCCATGACGAATGCCAGAACGAGTGGGAGAACGAATGGGTAGCCACTCAAAATAGGCTTGGCGCGCGGCGCGCTGTCTTTCTTTATAGCTGCCCTCCTCTGCGGAATGATTTTGCGCGCCCTTTTTCCAACCATTGTTAGCAATTTCATGGTCGTCCCAAACGGCAATCATAGGATGGGCGGCGTGGAGCTTTTGTAAATCGCCATCGCTACGATAATGGGCGTAGCGCGTGCGATAATCGGTTAAGGTAAGAATTTCCCCTTTCGGTTTTATGGAGCGCATAGGATGTTTGCCATAAACGCCATCGCCATATTCATAAATGTAATCGCCGAGATGAATGACCGCATCGAGGTCGCTTGTGTTGGCAAGCGCGCGATAGGCGGTGAAATAGCCGGCGTTATAATTGGCGCACGAGCAGACACCCAATTTAATTTTGTCTGGCTTGCCGCGCGGCAAGGTTTTGGTGCGCCCTATCGGGGAGGTTTCCCCCTTCACCAAAAAGCGATAGTAATAAGTGGTGCCTGCTTTGAGTCCATCGCAATCAAATTTGACGATACCATCTTGCGCTTTGCTTGTTTCGGTTTCGCCCATTTTGATGATGGACTTGAATTTATCATCGTGCGCGACTTGCCATAGCACGCGCTCTTTTTCTTGTGAGAGGGTTATGCGTGTCCATAATATCACGCGCTCAGCGAGAGGGTCGCCTGAGGCGACTCCGTGCTGAAACTTTTTCGCCTCTCCTCGTGCGGTGGCGGCGCGCGCGCGCAGGGGCAGCAGAGCAGAAGCGAATGCTAATGTTCCGCTGGTTTTTAAGAAGGCGCGTCGTGTCGTTTTTACTTTCATTATGTGGCACTATAAAGGAATGAGACGGAATATACAAATTTTAGCTTCGGCTGAAAGCGTGGCGGGTCGGCTTTTGCGCGGTGCCCTGCGCGGTAAAGGCATGGAAGTGGCACTGGTGGAAGCCACGCCAAATGCGAGTGTTGGCAACAGGGCGCTTGCGCTCAATAGCGCGAGCTTGGATTTTTTAAGCACGCAAGCCATTGAGCCTGAAGGTGTTGCGATAAAAAAGGTAAAAATTTATGCGGCAGGCTCAAATGCGAGCGAAATTTACGCTCCGCCCTTTTGTTTAAGCGCGGAGGACATCAAAAGAGAAGAGCTTGGCAAAATCGTTTGGCACAATAATATTTTGGGGGATATTTTGGAGGCATTACCACAAGAGAATTTTTCTACCCCACCTGACCCCGAATCCTTTTGTATAGAAACCCGCAGTCCTATTTATGAAAAGAAGCCCTATCGCCAAGTGGCGTTGGAGGCGACCCTCACGCACGACTGGCAGACTCATCAAGAGGCGATTCAATTTTTTTATCGCGGCGGCACGTTAGCGCTTTTGCCATTAGGACAAAACCAAAGCTATCTTGTTTGGACGCGCTCGCTTGAAGCGGGGAAGGCTTTAGTCTCGCTCTCGCCAAATAAATTTCTCGTCGCATTAAAAGAATATCTCCCCGAAGACAAGCAAGCCGTGCGTCTTGAAGGCAAATGCACTGCCACGCCGCTTTACTTTCATTTTGGCAAGAAGTGGTCTCACCAAAACAAGTTATTATTAGGAGCGGCGGCGCACAGCCCGCACCCTTTGGCGGGGCAAGGGTTCAACATAACGCTAGAGGATATTGGTTTGCTTTGCCATTTAATAAAAGAGTATCAAGCGTTAGGGCTGGAAGTTTTCTCTCTATCTTTCTTAAAAGAGTATGAAAGAAAACGGCGTGCGCATGTTGGCGCATTGATATATGCGATTGATGGTTTAGCGCGGTTTCCTCTTTTGTCTAGTTCTTTATCTGCCGCCGCGTTGGAATTTTTTAATTTAACGCCGCAGGCAAAAAGTTTTTTCGCTCATGCGGGCGCAAGCCTGCTTCATAATTTTTTGGCTTCTTCAATAAGTAAAACTGGAATACCATCACGCACTGGATAGGCAAGCCCCGCTTCTTTAGCGATAAGCATCTGCTTTTGTTTGTCGTAAGTTAAAGGCGTTTTCGTTTTAGGACAAACGAGAACGTCTAACAAACTTTCATCAAATGTTTTTTCGTTCCTTGTCATTATGTTTTTATTTTATTGTAGCGTGGGCCTGTCGTTATTATCGAGTGGTGCTTCTGCGTCAAAGGTTTGGTCTTGCGCGAGTATCATTTCGGTTAAGGCGATTAAAATCTCGCACCGCTTAGCAGAGTTTTCCGCTTCTAACAGGGCTTGTTTTTCAGCAATACCATAAGGACTTAAAATAGAAAACGCCGTCACCAAAGAAGAACTTGCCGCTTGATTAATCGCGTCCCAATCGGCTTTGAGGTGGTTCTTTTTAAGATACTTGCGCACGGTGGCAAGCAAGCCATCGCGATTAATTTGATGTTCGTCTTGTTCGGACTCTAAATCGTGCGGGAAGTTTTGATAGCTGACCTCTATGGTGCGGAAAGGTTTATCGGTTTCGTGCTCGCGCACGAGATGAAAGCGGCTTAATCCAGTTAGCGTGACGAGCATGCGTTTATCCTCAATTTCATTGAAAGAGGTCAGCCGCCCCAAGCAGCCGACAGGATAAAGCTGCGGGTGCTTATCATTGGTTTTGGGCTGTATCATCGCAATCACCCTATCGCCGGCGAGCGCCTCTTTAAGCATCGCGAGATATCGGTCCTCAAAAATCACCAGCGGCAAAGAGCCAGAAGGCAAAAGCAGGGCACGGGCTAAAGGAAAAACAGGAACAATTTTAGGTAGAGTCTTCATTCGATTCAATTATAGCACTTGAAAAACAAAAACATAAGTGATAAAAAGTAGATGATTACAAGCGGGCGTAGCTCAGGGGTAGAGCACAACCTTGCCAAGGTTGGGGTCGTGAGTTCAAATCTCATCGCCCGCTCGTTTCGCGCCAAATATGTTGTAATACCAAATATGTTATAATTAGGGTGATGAAAATAGATAAATTACTCTACGGCTCACTGGCTACTATTATTATATCGATTGCTGTTAGTTTTTATGGTCGCGGTCTTTTAGTTTATCCCGAAATGGTAACATTTGTTGATTCCATCGCTCAGGTTATAGGGCTGGTGTGGCGTTCTATTCTATTGGGTATGGTGATGGTTGCTTTATTGAGTCGTCTGCCGCATGCCTTTGTCATTCATGTTTTGGGGAGGAAAGCGGGAGCTGGGGGCATAGCGCGCGCGGCTGTTGGCGGTGTGATGCTTGATGTGTGTAATCACGGAATTTTAATGGTGGCGCGCAAACTCTACGAGCGCGGCGTGAGTTTGGGGCAGATGATGGCGTTTTTAATTGCCTCGCCGTGGAATTCTTTTTCTTTACTGTTTATTTTAATTGCCTTGCTGGGTTTTGGCTGGGCGCTTACGTTTACGCTTTTGTCTATGGTGATTGCCATTCTATCGGGGTTGATTTTTGATTTTTTAGTTAGACGTGGCGTTTTGCCGCAAAATCCTCATCGCATAGAGGTGGCGGAGGATTTTCGTTTCTGGGCGGAGGGAAAAAAGTTGTTAGGCGAGACAGATTATAATTTTGATTTATTGGTGCAGATGATAAAAGATGGGTTTAACGAATCCAAAATGGTTTTGCGCTGGTTATTTTTTGGAGTTGTGCTAACGGCTTTGGTGCGGGTTTTATTAACGCCAGATATTTTTTCTTCTTGGTTTGGTCCCACGCTTTTGGGGTTGATGAGCACGTTGGTCGCGGCAACTTTGATAGAGATTTGTTCGGAAGGCTCTACCACCTTAGCGGCGGATTTCACCTTGCGCGCCAATGCCATTGGCAATAGCTTTGCGTTTTTGATGGGAGGGGTCGCTACCGACTATACCGAAATTGTTGTTGTGCGTGAAGCGACCCTCTCGTGGAAAATAGCTTTTTTCTTACCGCTGATTACTTTGCCGCAGATAATTTTACTTAGCTACTTAATGAACCTTTATGCTTAAAGAATGGTTTAAGCAATCCATTTTTTAATTGCTTGACTAATTTCATCGGGCGAATCTTCTTGAATAAAGTGCGAGCCTTTGACTTCTACTTCGGTTTGATTTTTCCATTGACGACAAAACTCTCTAACTTCGCCGATTAAAATAGCGCCGGGGTTTGCGTTGATGAAAAGTTTAGGCATATCGTTTTCGCTCATATAGTTAGCATAATCGCTAACGATAGCGACCACATCAGGCGGCTCGCCACCAATAGGAATTTCTCTCGGCCAGGTGAGTGTGGGTCGGCGCGTCTCCCCACTTTGCGCGAAGGGGGCGCGATAGTTTTCCATTTCTTCTTCTGCCAGCGTGCGCAGAATAGAGCCCGGCAAAACCGCTTCAACAAAAATGTTTTTTTCTAAAATCATTTCTTCGCCGGCGTCAGAGCGAAACCCTTGAAAGATAGCGCGCGCGGGCTCAGGCCATTTATCCCATGTCTCGAAAGGACAAACGATTGCCTCCATATAAGCAATTCCCTTAACCGCGTTGCGGTTGCGGTTAGCAAAGTCAAACCCCAGCGCAGAGCCCCAGTCGTGTATCACCAGCGTGATATTCTCCTTTAGCCCTAAGGCATCGAACCAGCCGTTGAGATATTTACGATGGGTGATAAAACGATACTCCTCATCGGTGAGCTTGCTAGAGTTGCCCATACCGATGAGGTCGGGCGCGAGGCACCAAAACTTATCTTGGAAGTGAGGCATAATGTTGCGCCATAAGTAAGAAGAGGTGGGGTTGCCGTGTAGAAAAACCATCGGCGGCGCGGTTTTGTCGCCGAGTTCAACGTAAGCCATTTTTTTGCCTAGCACTTCAATGGTTTTGTGCGGGTGCGGTTTGGTAGAAAGCATATATTCCCCTCTTAAAAATTTTCCCCTAAAAACTCTTTAGATGTTTGACAATAGCATCAATATCTTTTTCGTCAAGATTGGGGCGGGGCATGGAGCTATTTTGAATAAGGTCATCGGGGTTTTTTAGAAAGGCTTTGAGGTTTTTTTCGTTCCAAACGCCGCGAGCTGATTCTAGCGCGGGAGAATAATTAGACCAGTCGCTATCGCCCATTCTGCGCCCAAAAATATTTATAAAGTGTGGCGCGCGGCTGGTTGTTTTCGCGTCGATGGTGTGGCACGACAGACAATTCTCCCATGCTTTTTGTGTTTGTGCTGATGCCCCTTCAATTTTATAGAGGGGATTAGCGGTAGCGGGGCGAATAATATATAAAAAATTACGCAATCCTCCAATCCAATCTTTTAATGCTAAAATTGTTCCATTTCCGTGATTATAGACGAGGCGCATATCGTAAGGCATTTTAATTTGCTCGGCATAGACAATACGTTTTTTATGGATACGCAAACGATAGAAGGATTTCCCTCTAAGCCCTGCGGCGAGCAAGTCACCATTCCATTGAGGTGCGAAGTCTGCAATCAAAGTTAGAGAGCTAAGCCCAAAGAAAAAGCGGGCTTTTGGTATTTATCATCACTATGATGTTTGCCGGCGATGATTTGGTCGCGAAAAGTAAACTTACTATAGTCGGTGCCATAGCTAACAAAGGGCCAGCCATAATGTTTTCCTTTTTCTATGAGGTTAATTTCATCACCTCCTTTAGGTCCGTGTCCTGCGGTCCATAATCTTCCCTTTTTGTCTCTGGCGAATCCTTGAGAATTTCTCAATCCGCGCGCAAAGGTGGAGGTTTTACCATTGAGCACATTTATTTCCATCACACTGCCGAAAGGAGGTTTTGAAACGACATCGGAGTCGTCTGTAAAAACGCCAATGGCTAACAAGATATGGTTTGGTTGTTTGGATAGTAAAATTCCGCTGCCGTGCATACGTCCGTCTTGCGTAAATTTTCTAGTGTGCTTCCTACGACACGGCGTTTGAAAGAAAACTTTCCAATCGTCAACCTTGATAGTTTTGGATAGAGGAAAAGTTGTATTAGGTATTTCAACTTTTGCCACTTTAAGTTTTAAGCATTCTTGTGATTGATTCCAATGGCTATAGCTTATAAGCAAAAAGATTTCGTTTTTTATTTTTATGGTTTTTATGCCTGAGTAGCGTAAAACTTTTGGGGCTTGTTCATTTTTACTTTGCGGATTATTATAAATTTGGGGCAGCGTGATATTGAGCAAGGTTTGGGTTTCGGTGGCGATGTTAAAATGATAGATGCGGTCTCCTCTTACAAGTAAAATTTCATCATCATTTATTCTAGTGATAGCGGTTGATTGTCGTGCGTGTTTTGGAGGCAGATAGGTTTCGAGAGCAATTCTTTTAATAGAGATAGGTAAGAGGTTTGTTTCACCCTCCGTGCGTGAGGGGCGAAGGAAAGAGGTTATCAAGATGGCTGCTATAGCAACAGCAAGGAGGATTACAAAGGCGGCGAAGTATAAAAGGTATTTTTTATTTATAGGCATTATTTTTTATTCTAACGAAGTAGAAATGAGTTTGGGAGCATTTTTGTAATCGCCGTTTTCTTCTTTAATTGCGCGCGCATATTTTTTTTGCGAGACGAAGGGCGAGTCTTTTATTTGGAAATCTTTTATATTTGCTTTGATGAGGCGTCCGTTGCTTTTTGGCTCAACCTTGAAGAGCTTGCCATCGCGCGCGATAATGGGAATGGGTCGCTCCCAGCGCGAAAAGACGCGGCGGTGGTCGGCGGAGTTATCAATGAAGGCTTGTTCCTCGTCCGCGTCGTGTTCGAACAAGAGCTCATAAGCGGCGATGAGTTCGCGCACGAAGTTTAAGTCGATAGCGGTCATATTGGCGATGACCCAACATCTATCCTCAAACGCCCAATAGTAGCTAATGCCAAAGAGCGAGCCGTCGCGTGTAAAGTAAGGATAAAAAGGAAAGGCGCGGCATGCAAGCGAGCGGTTATGCCGTTCGCAAAATTGCGCGCCCTTACATTCGATGGCAGCGCAGCTGTTAGGAAGTTCTTTTACAATTTTACGTGTATCGCCATCAAAGGGGGTGAAGGCGTGCCATAAGTCGGTGCGGCTTTTGAGCAACTTCCATTCCTCTTTGGCGACAACTGGCACGGCGTTATGCGTGGTGCAGCAAACGGGTTGTCCGCCATTAAGAGGGGCGCAAAATTTCCCGCAATCAAATTTTTTATAAATAGGAGCGTTAAATTTAGAATAAATCTCGGCAAAAATTTTAGAGTTAGCAGCCATTAACGAAAGGCTCTACCCGCGCGCGCGTAGGCACTTGCCGAATTGAAAAGGTTGATAGACATTAGGGCGGTTTCTGCTTCGGCGCGTTCTTCGTAAATGGTTGCGACGATGGTTTGGACTTTGTCGTTATCGGGCTCGGCTTCAAGGGCATAGTCGGCGAGATGGCAAGCGAGGCGCAGGTCGTTCTTAGCGACTTCCTGTGCGCGCGTGGCGAGTTTCTCTGCCGAGCCGATGAGTGCGGCGATTTCTTTTGCCACTTGCGTGCGCGGCGCGGGTTTGAGCTCGCTCGGTCTGCCGCTCCACCAGCCGCCATAGAGTCTGATGATATTGCGAATAATAAATTCGGTATCGTCATAAACTGGTTGTAGCCATGGGCTATCGCTTTTTGGCAGTTCCACTTCGCGCACGATATCAACGTGGGGCGGCGAGCCTTGGTTCATTGCGTCTATGGTGCGGGTGTGAATAATTTCTAAGAAGTCGGCGGTTTCGAGGAGCATTTTTTGTAATTTCTCGCCGTCTTGAATAACGGGTCCGCCGTGTCCGGGTCCTAAGGAGACGGGTTGGCAAGCTGCCATTTGGCGCAAGCCCTTCGCCCAAGTGAGCGCGTAGCGTTGAACTTTTTGTGGGTTGCCGGCGTTTGGCACGCCCCAGATGAACAAATCGCCGGGGCAGAGGACTTTTTTTTCGGGGCAGAAAATCCAGCTATGGTCGTCGGTTTCGCCGAGGCAATGGTGAATTTGGAAGGTCAAGCCGCCGACTTGAATATCCAACCGCCCTTCATAGAGGTGGTTGGGCGGTATATCGGGGTCTTGCCTAAAACTTTTGTAAGCGTCGGGGTTATTTTCGCTTTGCTGTGCTGCGCCGCCGAACTGGCGCGCGTTGAGCGCGATATTATGTCCGGCGGTGAGCTGATAGCGTTCAAAGCGGTTCGGCATATCTTTATGAGCGATAACGCGTGGGGGTTTTTGTCCTTCAGTGAGAAAATGTTTCAGCCCGAAAGCGTGGTCGACATGTCCTTGCGTGAAGATGGCGGTATGAATGGGGGCTTGCGTTTTTTCGCGCAGACGCTCGGCGATGATGGGGGCTAAGTTTTCTAGTCCGCTATCGACCAGCACGATGCCTTCGTCTGTCTCGAAGGCGGTGGTGCCTGAAAACTGCGATTGAAACCAGACTTTCGGCGCGAGTTCAACCGAGCCGCCCGACCAAAAGAATTTTGCTTCTTCGGGTGATTTGCCGACCATCTCGGCAAATTTTAATGATGGATTGCTTGGCATATTCCCTCCCTTAATGTTTTTGGAATTGTTGTTGCGTTAATGTTTCCCATTAATGCTTCCCATTAGTGCTTAAAGTGGCGCATTGCGGTTATCCACATAGCTATATTATTCTGTTTAGCATATTCTTCAACCTCTTTATCGCGCATAGAGCCGCCGGGGTGAATAATTGCCTTAATTCCTGCTTTATGGAGCAGCTCCACGCCATCGGTGAAGGGGAAGAAGGCATCGCTTGCGGCGACCCAATTCCCCCCTTCCTTTGCGCTAGATTTTTGGGACAGCTTGTTTATGGCAATCCGTGCCGAATCGAGGCGGCTTGTCTGCCCGGCGCCGATACCGCAGGTGGCGCCGTTCTCGGCAAGCACAATCGCATTAGATTTAACGAATTTACATATATTCCATGCGAAGACCATATCGGCTTGCTCTTGTAGAGTTGGCTCGCGCGCACCAACACTTTTGAATTTAAGCTCGTCAATCGTGCCGCGGTCTTCTTGCTGAACCAAGAACCCGCCCGAGATGACTTGAACTTGTAGCTGTGGTTTTGGTTTCGGTTTAGCAATGAGGAGGCGCAGATTCTTTTTTCGCGCGAAAATATCGGCGACTCCTTCTTCTATGTCGGGTGCGATAACGCACTCGGTAAAAATTTCTATCATTTTTTCGGCAAGCGGTTTGGTGAGCGTTTGATTAACCGCGACAATACCACCGAAGGCACTAAGGCTATCGGCGTTGAAGGCTTTATCATAAGCCTCGAAGAGCGTATCGCCAAGTGCCGCACCGCATGGGTTGGCGTGTTTAATGATGGCGGCAACATTTTGCGTGCTGGCGAAACTTTGCACCAAAGCCCATGCGGCGTGGCTATCGGCTAAATTATTATAGCTTAACGCTTTGCCTTGAATCTGTTTTGCGTTAGCGATACCAAACGCATTTTCTTTTTGATAGAGGGCTGCTGTTTGATGAGGGTTCTCACCATAGCGCAAGGCTTGCTTGTTGGTTCCGCCTAAAACAAAAGGTGCGTTGTCGTCAGAGTCGGTTTTTTGCGCCAGCCAGCTGGCAATTTGCGAATCATAAAAACTTGTTGTGGCAAAAGCTTTTTGCGCGTATTTTTTTCTAAAGGCTAAAGTTGTTGTGCCTTTGTTTTGTTTTACTTCATCAGCAAGTTTCTGGTAATCTTCCGCCGCGACAATAACTGACACGAACTCAAAGTTTTTAGCCCCGCCACGCACCATCGCAGGCGCACCAATATCAATTTGCTCGATACATTCTTTTTCGCTGTCACTGGTCGCGATGGTTTTGCTAAAGGGATAAAAGTTTAAGATTAAAAAATCTATCGCGTCAATTTTATGTTCCTCCATTGCCTTGAGATGCATGGGGTCATCACGCCGCGCAAGAATGCCGCCGTGAATTTTAGGATGAAGGGTTTTCACGCGCCCCTCCATCATTTCAGGGAAGCCGGTGTGCTGTGCCACTTCAACAACGTCTAATCCCGCTTCGCTTAATAACTTAGCCGTGCCACTGGTTGCCAAGAGTCCAACATCAAAAGCCGCGAGCGTTTTTGCAAGCTCAAGGATTCCTGTTTTGTCATAAACAGAAAATAGCGCCCATTTTTTTTTCATTCTTTTGCCTCCCGCCCGAATTAAATATCAAGTCCAAATAAAATTTTAAGTTAAATGTTAAACTTCTTTTTCTATTTTCTGCCACACCCAATTAACTTTTGCAACCGTTTCGGCATCGGTGCTCGGCGCGGTGTGTGCTTCGATGACAACTTGCTCGGCGCGGCGCGGTTTAGCGCCACCGAGATAAACGCTATCTTGTTTTTGTAAGGGGCAGATTTGGATAGGGCTACCAGCGATAGTTTGTGCTTCGGCGCGTAGCAGCCAGCCTTCGCCGTTCGGCAAGCGCGCGATAAGTTTCGAGCCCTTGTCGGCAAGACCGGCGCGCACTTTAGGGTGAAGATGAAAGCGCAGCGCGAATCTTTTTGTGCCTTGATGTTTTTGGTTTCGTCTGCCGCTTAACTGGAGTAAATCCTCGCCGTGTAGAGACTTGCCTCCTTTAGCGAGGAATAATTTTCTACGATGGGTCAGCCCGAAATTTTTGACATAGCCGTCGTGTCCGGCGTCTAGCGAGATACCTTGCGCATTTTCGTTGCGATGAGAGAAGGCTTGATTGAGTCCGCTTAAATGTTTGCCAAACAGCCGATTGAAGCGCGTTTTTCTAGCCGAAGAGGTGTTTTGTAAAGTCAAGGTAGAATGGGCGGCGGTGGAGCGCGCGGCGTTCTGCCAATTTTCGTCAAGCGTTTCGGGCGAGCCGCAATTAACGATGAAGCGTTGTTTGCCGACACTCATTTCCATAGACAGACAGCCGGCGTGCGCTTTTTGTGAGAAGCGGTGGGGCGGCGGTGTGCCGGTATCCATTAGCAACAAGCTCGAGCCCGATGATAATCTTTGGTAAGCAGAGTGCGGCGCGAATTGAAAAGGCTTGCCGCCGGCATCATCATTGGCGAGCGCTGCTTGGAGAATATCTTTTTCTTCTTCCTTGCCGCCGTTAAAAAGTGCAAGCGAGCCATCGCCGTGAATAAAAAATCGTAACATCGGCAGCATTCTATCAATCACTGCGGGCAGTTTATCGGGCGCGGGGCGACCTTGCGCGAGAAGATTTTTTTTAAGCGTCAATAAATCAAATAAAATTTTCAAGTGTTGCGAAGGGTTGCGGGTAATATGTCCGCCGTCGGGTAAAATCTGCTCGCTTGTTTCGTTCATCACAATGAGAAAACCTTTTTCTATCCAGTGGTCATAGCCGTTTAGGCAAAGCCCCAATAAGACAAGCGCCACCCCCGCCGACAACCTGCCATCATCATTATACTTTCTGCTAGCCGCTCGCCTTAAAAGAAACTTGCCGTGAAGAATGAGCCACGCGCGCATTGTCTGTTGCCATTTTTTATCCTCTAGGTTCTCGGTTAGAATTTCGCCATTCGTGAGCCAAGAGATAACGCGTTCAGCGCTGGTCGATAGATTCCACGCAATTTTATTGTGATGGTTCATCTCCCCCCATGCGCCAACATAATAGCGCGCGAGCGCGGCTAAATCCTTGTCGCCTTCTTTCACGCCTTGCGAGAAATGTCTTAGCCAAGAAAATCCGTGTAGTTCGTTTTGCCACGCAACCGAGGGGCTATCAAAACTAAAGGGCAGATAGTCGCCGGTCATTTCGGTGCTAGAGGAGAAAGCAAAATGTCCGCGCGCGATAGCTTTTGCGTTAGCGCCGTTCGCTGGACGCAAGCCCACTAGGTGGCAGTTGAGCGCCGCGCTATTTTTTTTAGCGAACATCAAGCAGCCTCTCGCAGTTGCTCTATGGCTTTGGCGACACCGAGTTCATTTCTAAAAACAGAAGTGCCGGCGACTAAAATATCCGCGCCCGCCTGAATGGCAAGCGGCGCGGTTTCTTGGTTGATACCGCCATCTATTTCTAATTCAATCGGCAAGCGGCTATCATCAATCATCTTGCGTAAGGTTTTCAGTTTTTCAAGTTGGCTAGAGATAAAGCTCTGCCCGCCATAACCGGGATTAACGCTCATCACGAGAATCAAATCAGCGAGGTCAAGTAAATTTTCAACCATCGCAGCGGGCGTGGCAGGGTTCAAGACAACGCCCGCCTTACAGCCGAGCGCGCGCACGTGCTGTAGCGTGCGATGAATGTGATAAGTGGCTTCGGGGTGGCAGGTGATAATGTTCGCGCCAGCTTGAGCGAAGGCATCTATATGTTTTTCGGGTTGAGCGACCATCAAATGAACGTCAAACACAAGGCTAGAGTGCGGACGCAAAGCGGCAAGCACATCAGCGCCAATGGTAATGGGCGGGACGAATTGTCCGTCCATCACATCAACGTGGATCATATCCGCGCCTGCCCTATCGGCTTGGCGCACAGCTTCGCCTAAAGCGGCGAAGTCAGCGGCTAAGATAGAAGGCGCTATTTTTATTTTTTTAACCATAACCTAATCCATTATCATTCAGGTGCGTTTTAATCGTGCGATATAAAAGCTATCCATACCCGCTTCATCTATTTCTGCGAATGATTCACTTCCTGCTTCTTGTTTTAGCAAATTTGGTGCGCGAAAAGGTAAAGAGAGGACATCGCCTTGCGCGGTGAGTAGGTCTGTCATGTAAGCAATTTCGCTTGCTTGAACGGGGTGGCGCTCCATAAAGGGATAGTTTCGCAGATAATGGTTAATAATGTCTAAACCCTCGCTTTTGAGCATAGAGCAGACGGCATAAACCAGCGTGCCGCCTTGAGCGAGGTTGTTTGTGGCGGCTTCTAAGAGGGCGGTTTGTTCTTGGTGGAGGTATTTGAGCTGTTTTGGTTGAAGTCGCCAGAGGACTTCGGGGTTGCGGCGCGCGGTGCCGGTCGCGCTACACGGGGCATCGACTAAGATGGCATCAAAGGGTTTGGGCGCTTGATAGTGCTTGCCATCGGCGGTAATAAGTTTGGCTGAAAGTTTGAGTCTACTCATGTTTTGATGCCAGCGTTGCGCACGTGCTTCGGATATTTCTAGTGTGGTGAGGCGCGCGCCTAAATGAATGAGTTGTGCAGACTTGCCCCCGGGTGCTGCGCCATATTCAAGCACGGATTTATTTTTTATATTGCCGAGCAAGTGGGCGGGCAGGCTTGCGGCGATATCCTGCACCCAGAATTGCCCTTCGGTGAAGCCCTTTAGATTTTCCACTTTTGTTTTCGTTTTGAGCCTAAGGGTTTTTATTCCAATCAGCGTGCCGTCAAGCGGCGGCGGTGTTGTGCCAAAGCTGAGGTCGAGGGCTGCTTCGGTCAAGTGCGCGGTTGCTATTTTGTGAGCGGTTTGTTCGCCATAATCGGTTAACCATTGCTGCCAGAGCCAAGCGGGTGTGTTAATTTTTACAGGCGATTTTTTTAGGCTTTCGCCCGCGTCTTGCGCGCGCACCAAATTTCTTAACACGGCATTGATGAGAGATGCAAAGTGTCGTGTTTTATCGTTTTGTTTAGCAATTTCAACCGCGCTATCAATGACCGCATAAGGTTGTTGGGTCATAAATAAAAGTTGTGTAGCGGCAAGTCTCAAGATAATAAGGGCATAGCTTTGGTGAAGGGGTTTTGGATTTTCAATCAGCTGGAATAAATGAGAATCAATTTCGCCTAAATGTTTGAGGCATAGATGGAGCTGGCTTTTGATAAAGCCATGATTCTGACTCGAAAGATTTTTGGCAAGCGTTTCGTCTAGAATTTTTTTATGATAGAGGACTTGATAGAGTCTATCGCAGGCGATACGTCTTGTTTGGATACCTATTTGGGAAAGCTTGCCCGTGACCATTTATCAACAAATTTTCTTAATTTAGCGGTGGGGCGATAGAGCTCTGAGCGACCGATTTTTTGATATACTTTAATGTATTCGTATTTTTGGAAACGATTAAACATTTGCCGCACGGTGCCAGCGGAGCAGCGCGATGCCTCAATGACATGTTTTACAACGGTTGCTTTTCCTTTGGCGTCATTTTCCAACAAGAGTTTAATTAAAATCCAATCGGCGTGCTTTGTAATTTTAGCATCGCAGTGTTCTTCGGCGAAATGGTGTGCATCGGCAAGCCATTGTAATTTGCGATAAACTTCTTCATTCAATATATTGGGCGCGGCATCAGGCGAAACATCATGTGAAGCGTGGGTCTGGTTAATTTTCTCCACTTCAGGTGCTACGGCAATTTTAGCAATTGGTCTTTTAGCGCTAGTTTTCATTCCCTGTTTAACCATCGCTTACAATTTCCCTCCCATTTGGTGAAGTTTTTACTATAGCCTATTTTCAAATTTATTGACAACTATTTTATCTATTGGGCATCAATTTTTTAGGGTTTATTATCAATAAGTTGCTGGACGACTTGGGGTTCGGCGAGGGTTGAAATATCGCCTAAGTTGTCGAAATCATTTTGGGCTATTTTACGCAAGATGCGTCTCATTATTTTGCCTGAGCGCGTTTTGGGCAGGGCGGGCGCGAATTGAATAATCTCGGGCGCGGCGAGCGCGCCAATCGTTGAGCGCACGGCGGCGATTAATTCTTTCGTGTGTCTTTTTTCATCGAGCGCCACATTCGCCTTGAGGGTAACATAAGCATAAATGCCTTGCCCTTTTATTTCGTGGGGAAACCCGACGACCGCGCTCTCGGCGACATCCTTATGCGCCACGAGCGCGCTTTCAATTTCGGCTGTGCCGAGTCGATGACCCGAAACATTGAGGACATCATCAACTCTGCCGGTAATCCAATAATAGCCGTCCTTATCGCGTTTTGCGCCATCGCCGCTAAAGTAGTAGTTGGGGAACTGGCTGAAATAGGTATCCATAAAGCGCTGGTGGTCGCCAAAAAGGCTTCGCATTTGCCCGGGCCAGCTATCCTTGATACAGAGGTTTCCTTCGGCTTCGCCACCGAGCTCCTTGCCTTCGTTATCGAGCAAAACGGGCTGGATACCGAAAAAGGGCTTGGTCGCGGAGCCGGGCTTGAGCGGGTGGGCACCGGCGAGCGGAGAGATTAAAATCCCCCCGGTTTCGGTTTGCCACCACGTATCAACGATAGGGCAGCGTTCATCACCGACCACTCTATAATACCACAGCCATGCTTCGGGGTTAATGGGTTCGCCAACCGAGCCTAGAAGTCTTAATGTTTTACGGCTAGTTTTTTTAACGAAATCATCGCCCTCGCGCATAAGGGCGCGCAGAGCGGTGGGGGCGGTATAAAAAATGGTAACTTTATGTTTGTCGCATATCTGCCAAACGCGCGAGGCATCGGGGTAGTTAGGCACGCCCTCAAACATTAGGGTTGTTGCGCCGTTGGCGAGCGGACCATAGATAATATAGCTATGTCCGGTAATCCAGCCGACATCTGCGGTGCACCAGTAAATATCTTCGCTACGATAGTCGAACACATACTCGTGGGTCATAGAGGCATAGACCATATAGCCGCCGGTTGTGTGTAACACGCCTTTCGGTTTGCCGGTAGAGCCGGAAGTATAAAGAATGAAAAGCGGGTCTTCGGCGTTCATTTCTTCGGGCGGGCAGTCGTCATTGACTTTGCGCAGTTCGTCTCGGAGCCAGACATCGCGTCCTTCTTTCATTTCGACATCATTTCCGCTCACACGAATACAAAGGGCTTTTTTCACAATAGAAGCATGTGTCATTGCTTGATTGGCATTTTCTTTAAGTGGAATGGTTTTTCCGCCGCGTATACCTTCGTCGGCGGTAATTAGAAACTCAGAGCGGCAGTCGGTGAGACGTCCTGCCAAAGCTTCAGGCGAGAAGCCACCAAAGACAACCGAATGAATAGCGCCGATACGCGCGCATGCTAACATCGCGTAGGCGGCTTCGAGTATCATAGGCAAGTAAATGGTTACTCGGTCGCCGCGTTTAACGCCGAGATTTTTTAACACATTCGCAAACCGACAAACCTTTTTATGAAGCTGCTGGTAAGTAATGGTTTCGCTACGGCTTGGGTCATCGCCTTCCCAGATGATAGCCACCTTATTGCTATGATGAGGCAGGTGTCGGTCGATACAATTAACTGAGGCATTGAGCGAGCCATCTTCAAACCACTTAATAGAAATGTTATCTTTTTCATAAGAGGTATTTTTAATTTTAGTGTAGGGTTTAATCCAATCAATGCGCTTACCCATTTCGCGCCAGTAGCTTTCGCTATCGGTGACGCTTGTTTGATAGAAGCGTTCGTATTTATCGGCATCGATTTGTGCCTGCCGCGCCCATTGAGACGGGACGGGAAAAACATTATCATTCATAAAACCCTCCACTGATTATTATAAACGTTTTTAGTTAATTTCAATAGAAGGAATTTCGCGCTCTAAAAGGTCTTGGATTGCTTGGGCGACAGAGGTTTTTTCGCTGAGTATATTATTGACCGCAAGACATATAGGCATTTCTATTTTATATTTCTCCGCTAGGGCGGCGAGCGCGGCGGCAGTCCAAACGCCTTCATTCGCCGAGCTTCTTTTATTTAGAATCGTTTGAAGTTTTTCTCCCTTGCCGAGAGCGATGCCTAAAGAAGTGTTGCGCGATACTAAGGAGGTGCATGTTAGAACCATATCCCCTAGTCCTGATAGTCCTAGCAGGGTTTGTCTGTCTCCTCCCATTTTCTCAACGAGTTTAACACTTTCTGCCACGCCGCGTGCGATTAAAGCGGCGCGCGCGTTCTGCCCGAGCGCCAGCCCCTCGGCGATACCGCAGGCGATAGCGATGACGTTTTTTATCGCGCCGCCGAGCTGGGTGCCGATGATGTCATCGCAGGGATAAAGTCTAAAGAGAGGTTGAGAGCAAGCCGCGATGATGTCCTTTGCTAGGGCGGGCTCGGCGGCTAAAGTTAGGGCGGTGGGCTTATTTTGCGCGGCTTCCATCGCAAAGCTGGGACCGCTCATCACTGCGAGCGGGTTGGGCATAATTTCGGCAAGAACATCGCTTACCAGCAAGCCGCTTGAGGTTTCAATGCCTTTAGAGCAGATAACTATAGGAACTTTTGGGTTTATAAAGGGCTGAAATTGTTTAGAGAGGGCGCGAATATGCTGAACGGGAGCGACCAAAAAAATCAATTCACAGGGCTTTAAGTCGGCGAAAGCGTTGGTGGCGGTGATAGATTTAGGCAATTTCACATCGGGCAAAAAGGGCTTGTTTTCGCCTGAATCAGCGATAATTTGAGCAACTTCGGGTTCAAAAGCCCAAAGCCTTATCCCTAGTAATTTTTTAGCGAGGGATAGCGGGGATAGCTCTGCCATTTTAAGCGCGATAGCGGTTCCCCATGCGCCGGCGCCGATAACGCCTATTTGTTTGTAATCGCTCATTTTTTAATTTTTTGATAAAAAATTATTGACACATTTGTTAAATAGTTTATTCTGCAATGGTAATAAAGAAGGTTGACATCCATTAAGCGATTATAGCAACAACTTTCGATTCTGTAAAGAATTGAAAAGAAAGGAAGCAAGTATGGCAAAAGTCACCCAGAGACAAGCTTTTCAGCCTGCCAGTAATACTAGTATTACTAATAATAACGGCAGTGATGAGGGCGTGTTGAATGAATTGAATGAATATAGTGCCTCTGCGATAGCCGATGCGCACAACACTTCCCCAAAATCTGATTCTTCAAAAGAGGCTTGCGCTTGTGCCACTAGGTCGCAGATAGTTAAAGTGGCGGCAGAGCGGTTTAGCCATTACGGCTATGGCAAAACGACTATTGCCGATATAGCTGAGGATTGCGGTATGTCGGCGGGCAACATTTATCGCTATTATGACAGCAAGTTAGACATCGCCGCCGCCATTATTCACAAAACGACAGAAGATTTAGTGGTGGAGATGTATGACAAAGCATCAAAAATGAACAAGGCGCGGGATAGACTCCGCGTCCTTTTATTTGAGAACCTTAGGGCTACCTATAGGATTTTAGAGGAGAACCCTAAACTTGAGGATATGATTATTGCGGTTCGCAAGGGTCGTCCTGAGATTAGGCGCTGGGCGCGTAAAATGGAGCGCAAAATGATAGCTGATGCGTTAGAATACGGCAAAGAAACCAAAGAGTTTAGTATAGATTGTATCAATTCTGTAGCGCGGATAATTCAATGTTTGGTGTCGCGTTTTCGATGGTCTAAGATTTCCTCTCCTCATGTGGAGCTAAAAAGGCTAGAAACAGAGCTAGAGGCAACTTTTGT
Organism: Alphaproteobacteria bacterium; assembly: GCA_965209065.1. Taxonomy (GTDB): domain Bacteria; phylum Pseudomonadota; class Alphaproteobacteria; order JAPOUT01; genus CBDBUR01. The sequence continues at coordinate 1,488,628 of OZ242373.1, read as the reverse complement.
GATGGTTAATGCCGCGCTCAGCGCAGGTTGTTCTTTAGGAAAAATAATGAGCGGTCACCCAAAAGCCAAAGATAAAGAAGCAGCCCATCATATCTCAGAAACAGAAGCACAACTCTTAAACGAAAGCCAAATATAACTTTTATCTCTTCACAAAACTGAAATATCCCTCTTATTTAGAACACTTATAAATAAAATTTTTGTTATTTTTTTGTTACTTTTTTCTAAAAACCAAATAATCTATTGAAAATAAGCAATTATTTCGGTAAAAATAATGTGAAAAAAATTGAATAGTTTTTAATATATTCATTGTTTTTTATTTCCCTATCCATTATATTATTTCTATAAGCAAACAAAGAGGAGTGAATTCCCCAAGCATAAAGCAGAAGGTTAAAGCTCCCGTAGGTCATAAGGAGAACAAAATGAACAGACCTATCAAATCCAGAAGCGTAGCGAGATCTATTTTTGACTATGCTGTGGCGAGCACACTAGCGGTTTATTTTGTCGCTTTTATTGCTCAAGTTAGCCAGATAGCCTATTAAGGGTCAGCTAACTCTAAAATTATAGCGTCCTAATAGAATTGACGCACAGAATTCTGGGGTTTTTTCCCAATTTGAGTTTTCTTAAATTGGTTTGTCCTCCCTCCTTAAATGCCCCAGACACCCCGACATAACTTTCCCCCCTTGTCGGGTGCTCCCCTCGGTAGAAAATTATATTAAAAGCTGAGGGGAGCTTTTTTATGCTAGATCCCATCTTGCGCGAGGTTTAGCGGATAGGGGGCTTGTTTCACCTAAAAAGAAATGTTCGGCGGCAGCCCAAGCTATCATTGCGCCATTATCGGTGCATAGATGGTGCGGCGGTGCGATGAACTGGGCTTGATGTTTTTCGGCTAAATGAGTTAGTTGCTGGCGAATCAACTGGTTAGCGGCAACACCCCCGGCAGCGATAATCGTTAGGGGTTTTGCCGAAGCATTTCTTTTTTTGTGTTGTTCTAATGCTTTTTCGGTGCGCTCGGTGAGGCAGTCGGCGATAGTTTTTTGGAAGCTGGCGGCTAAATTGGAGATATTTTTTTCGTCTTTGGTAAAGGCTTCCGATTCTACCAAGCGGCGCACGGCAGTTTTGAGTCCGGCGAAAGAGAAATCGCAATGAGGTGCACCAAAAAAAGGTTTGGGGAGGGTGAAGCTATTTTCGTCTCCATTTTGCGCGGCTTTTTCGATTTCTGCACCGCCCGCCAGTCCGGTGCCTAGCCCAAGGAGACGCGCGGTTTTATCGAATGCTTCACCGACAGCATCATCGCGTGTTCTGCCCCAAGTTTGATATTTCCCTAAACCCTCTACCGACAGAAGCGCAGAATGCCCGCCGGAAATAAGCAGAAGCAAAAAGGGGTAATCAACACGATGGCTCAGCCTCGCAGACAGGGCATGGGCTTCTAAATGGTTGATAGCTAGGAAGGGTATATTCTTAACCATAGCAATTGCCTTTGCCATAACGAGTCCGACCATAACACCGCCGATAAGTCCGGGTCCTGCGGTAGCGCCTATGGCGTCTATTTTGTCAAAGCCATTGAGTCCCGCTTCCTTCAGGCACTTTTCAATGAGAGGTGTTAAGATGTTAATGTGCGCGCGCGCGGCTATTTCAGGCACAACGCCGCCAAATTGAGCGTGGTCTTTTTCTTGGCTTGCGACTAGGTTCGCTAAAATCTCGCCTTGATTTTCGCCCTTATGGCGCACGAGACCAACGGCAGTTTCATCACAGCTTGTTTCTATTCCTAAAACAATCATAGTTTTCTTTTATAATTTACCTTTTGGCGAATTTCTTTTGTATAAACCTTTATAGTTCCCTTTATAGTTTAATGTCTAAAGTTAAAATAAAAATAGGTGCGCGTAAAAGCGTTTTAGCGCAGATTCAGGCGCAAAGAGTGGCATCGGCTCTAATTGATTCTGGGGCTGATTCTAGTGGCGTGAGCGACATAGAAGCAAGTTTTGTTGGCTTCACCACGCAAGGCGACAGGATTCAAGACAAGCACTTGAGAGATTTAGGTGGCAAGGAGCTTTTCGTGCGCGAGGTAGAGCAGGCTTTGCTTGACGGGGAAATAGATTGCGCGGTGCATTCACTGAAGGACTTGCCGGCGGCTCAGCCTGCGGGCGTTGTTCTCGCGGCTATATTGCCGAGAGGAGATTGTCGCGATGCTTTAGTTTCGGCGAAGGGCTACAAGAATTTAGACGAGCTACCACAAGGTGCGCGTGTTGGCACGGCTTCTCCGCGGCGCAGTGCGCAATTACAGCATTCAAGAAAAGACCTTGAGGTTGTGTTGCTAAGAGGCAATGTGGATACGCGTCTTAAAAAAATTCAACGCGGAGAGTTAGACGCGGCGATTTTGGCGCATGCGGGATTAGAGCGACTGGGACAAACGCAAAACGTCAATTCTTTAAGTGTGCCTTTAGATGTAAGTGCGATGCTTCCTGCTGCGGCTCAAGGCGCTATCTGCGTGGAGTGTCGCGCCGACGATGAAAGAATGCGCTCGCTCTGCCGCCTTATCAATGACGCGGAGAGCCAAAGGCTCATCACGGCAGAGCGTAGTTTCAGTAGCTCTTTTGGTGGCTCGTGCCATATTCCTCTCGCGGCTTTAGCCGTAAAACAAGAAGAGAAGATAATTTTAACGGCTGAGTTGCTAACGCTGGACGGCAGTCATAGTTTCAAGGGTCGGTTTAGCGGCACAGACCCGCGCGCTTTAGGAGAAGAGGCGAGCTTAAAAATCAAAGAGCTGGCGGGAGAAAGGCTTGCTGAGATTATTGGAAAATGACGACACACTTAATAACGCGACCACGCGCCGAGGCGGAAATTTTTGCGAAACATCTAGCTCAAAGCAAAGTGGAATCTGTGATTTGCCCCTTGAGCGAGATTATATTTACTCAGCTGGGGGTGCAAAATATAAAAAACAAAGATGGCTTGATAGCAACGAGTGCCAATGGGCTTAAAAAGCTAGAGGGTTCGCGGTTCAATCTGCCGCTTTATGTTGTTGGCGAGGCGACCGCGCAAGAGGCAAAGAAGAGAGGTTTTTCACAGATAATCATAGCGGGTGGAGATAGCGATTCTTTAGTTCGGTTAATTGAGGCGAAAGTTAAAAGGGGCTCGCGCTTGCTTTATTTGGGGGGACGTCCGCTGAGTAAAAATTTAGCCCTTGCCCTGCCTGACTATGAAATAGAGATGATAGAGCTTTACCGAGCCGAGCCGATAAAAACTTTACCGCCAGAAGTGAGGCGCGCGCTAGAGGGGGGAAAAATTGATTCGGTTAGTTTTTTTTCAAGCCAAGCCGCGCAGACATTTGTTAATCTTGCGGGAGACATTGATTTTGGAAAGATAAGGGTTTTTTGTTTATCAAAGCAGATAGGTTCAATTTTATCTCCTTTAGGTTTTTGTGATATAGTGGAGAGTGCGCCCCAAAATGTATTGCAAGATATAACTGGGGATGGGGTCGCCCAAATAGCGGAGATAAGATGAAATGAGAAGTTATCTAGCAACGATATTGAGTTTCATAGCGGTTTTGCTAACGCTAGGCGCGGTTCTTTATATTTTTTATATGAGCAGAGAGGTGTCGCCTTCTCCATCATCATCGGAGTTAGACAAGTCTCAGGCATTCGAGGCGCGTCAAGTTGAGTTGCTAGAGCAACAGGAGCAAAAGTTTCAAGAGCTGATACAGACTTTACAAGACGAGCAGAAAGCGCAGGTGAATAAGCTGGTGGCGGAGTTGGAGCAAATCGCGCGGCGGCTGTTAGTTTTGGAGCGCGACATAGCGCAGCGTCCTTTGCCGGGCGCGCTGGTGCGCGGCAGCGATTTGCTTGCGCTTAGGGGTGAGTTAGAAAAGGAGCTTGATAGTTTATCGCAGAGGGTTCATCAGCCGCGCGGCTCGGCGTTTGCGCTTTTGGGCTTGAGCTTTGTTCGGTTGAAGCATGCCTCAGCGACAGGCGCTAATTTCAAAGACGAGATAGAGAATCTATCGCTTCTGCTTTCGCCGACTGCGGAGTTAAAAGGCTTGGGGGAATTTGCTAGCGGCGTTCGTTCGCGCGCGCGGTTGGAGCAGGAGTTTGAGAGCGCGGTCAAGCGGGCGCGTCAAGTGGCGGAGGGAGATAATTTTTCGTCCTCGCCCTTGCTGTCATTTTTGGGTCGCCTGGTGAAGGTTCGCCCTCTGGGCGAGATTGAAGGCACAGATTCGTTTGCCTTGCTTTCGCAGCTCACGGCGCGTATGGAGGAGGGGGACATGGCATCGGCGTTGGCGTTAGAGGCGGAGGTTGCGAAGGCGCATGAGGTTTATCGCCCGCTCGAGGCTTGGTTTGTGGAGGCGAAGCGCCGTCAAAGGCTAGATGGACTTCTGGTTGAGCTAGACAAAAGGATATACAATTTGTTAGCTAAGAACATCAAGAAGGGCGCGAAAAAGGAAAAGAAAAAATGATATGGGTTAGAGCGGTATTGATATTTTTATTGGCGGCGACATTCGCGATACTGGCGGCATTTTTGGCAGATGAGTCGGGTTATGTTTTGATTCGCTGGTTTGGGGTAGAGATAGAGACGACAGGGGCGGCATTGCTGTCATTTTTCGGTATATTTCTGATGATTTTTTTTATTTTGCGCCTTTTGTTGAAGCCATTTTTTGCTATATTGAGGCGGTAAGAAGCGAGCGGCAAGTCCCTATTCTTATGCCGTTGTAGCTCAGGTGGTAGAGCGGCGCATTCGTAATGCGTAGGTCGGGTGTTCGAGTCACCCCAACGGCACCAAAAAATAAAATAAAAAAGATAAAAAGCACTTGACAGATATTTGATAAATTTGTTATTGTGCTAGATAGATAAAAAAGCTTTTAATTTTTATAGCTATAAAAGTTATTTAATGAGGGGGCACAGCTAATGGGGGGATCCGTTATGCGTTCAAAAATCACCACTTTACAGGCGTTAAAGCTACCTTTAATTGCTTTCGCGATTATAGGTTTTGTTAGTTTCTCAAGCGAGAAATCAAAAGCCATAACAATGGATACGGTTACCGGATTAGGCAACTTAACCATCAACATTGATACAAATCTTTCGGCGGGTGTTTCTGTCCGTTTGAAAGATGTTTCGCCAGATGATATAGCCTCTCAATCAGGCGGACATGACTTTGTGAGAGACTTGCCTATTTGCCCCCCCACAGCGGCTAACGTGCCAGGTTGTTTAACTAGGCTTACCCCCACCGTGGGCTACAAAGATGATAGCGATAAAAACTTCGCGGGCAATGCAAATAATGATGATGGACGCCTTAACTTCCAAGAAATAGGTGATATTACCGGCGCCACATTCAAGGCTTTGGTGGAAGTTCAAGCATCTCTTGCGTCGGGCGCTGGAGATTTTACCTTTTTCACAAGACTTAACGGCTTCTATGACCCCGTGCTTCAAGCAAGCTTTAATCTAAATGACTTTGGCGATGTTTATGATAGGGGCGCGCCGGGAGATGCGGGAAGAAGAGAATTAGGTAGGGACTTACAAGTGTTAGACCTTGCGCTTTCTTGGGATTATGATATTCCCGCCGGTGATTTTATTGGCACTATTCCTTTTTCTCTGAAATTTGGTAAATTAGCCGCGAATAACTGGGGCGAAGCAACTTTCTCTTTCACGGGTATTGCTCAAGGCATCGTGCTTGATATTCCTGCCGCGCGGCGTCCGGGTGCGCAAATTAAAGAGATTATCGGCACAGAATATATGGTCTATGCCTCAGTCGGCTTGCCTTTTGATATTGGTTTAGATGCCTATTATCAATTCTTCCATACACCATGGAAACTATCCCCATCTGATTCTCCTTTTGCTGTTTCAGATACGCCCAACCCATCAAATAGAGCGGGGAATCATCTTCAGCTTTCTGGTAGCGCGGCATCGGGAACGTTCCGCAGAAATTGTGCTGGCGGCACATTTATAGCGGGTGTAATAGGCCCTCAATGTGATACTGATTCCATTATTCATTATTCCAATACTTACTATGATACACTCCCCAATGAGCGGGCAGAAAATGTCCGTCTCGCCAATGGTGATTTATTAACCGCGCGGGTTGATTATGTTGATGCTGACAATCAAGGGCAATATGGTATTCAGATTTCTTATTACTTCCCTTTCTTAAATGGTATTGAGTTTAACCTTTCCTATCAAAATGTTCATTCACGCCTCCCTTACGCGAGAATGAAAACCGATGGCGTTCCTGTCGTGACGATGACAACCGTTAGTGGCTCTGGTGCCGCAAGCACTAATGCCCTTAATGGTTTAGGTTGCACGGGCGCAGGTAGTGGGGGGTATCTAAACTTAGACGAAAACACTCACGCTTTTTCGGCTGTTGGCAATTTTATTGACCCAACACTCCAGCTAGGCGTTTCAGGCGACGCAACAACAGATGGTTATAGGGCTCCCGGCGGAGGTGCTGCTGCTTTTGGTTTGCTACAAACACAGGCAGATGGAGCAAGAGCTTTACAAAACGGCAATTCCTTAAAAGTGGGCATAGACACCCGCCATTTTGGTGGCAATCCGAAAGGGGGTGCTGGCTATAGGGATAGAGCTGTTTTCCATAATTCAGACCCGCTTCAATATAATCATTTAACACAAAATTCAAATGCCGCACTCGTTAGGCTGGCTACCGCCGCTGATACAGCTTTAGGGCTTACGCCTACTGCTGCGGGTTCTATCACCAAAAATTTAGAGGAACAAGGGGTAACGCGTTATGATGTAGCGCGCATTAACTGCGCTATTTACAAAGGGACAGCAGTTGATACAGGTTTAAGAGCAGGTTTGGCGGCTGCGCTTGTGGATGCCATTGCGGCAAACCCTGCTGCCGCTTCTTTGGTTAGTTTAAGCCCCATTGGCACGGAATATCTAACGCTTCAATATAATACGAGAATGGATTTATATTATCCTGAAAACCTTACAATTATTGGTTTGGGCTTTAACACCACTATTCCTTGGTTAGAGTGGGGCTTACAAGCTGAAATCACCTACCGCCCCGACACACCTCTCCAGCAAGATGTTACTGAACAAATTATTTCTCACGCTTCGGCTCAAGGCACCGGTTCGGCTTTAGGTGATATTGCGGGATTAGGTTTATCGCCTAATGTTACCACAGGAGCTGATGGCGAAGCTGGTTTATCAAAAGCTGATCTTGATTGGAATTATACACTTAACACCGTCGCAGTTGCAGGCGCTCTTATTGGGGCGGGCACGGCGCCGGGTGATGCTGTCGCGGCGGCATCGGCTCTACCTTATTCCAATCAAAGATTTGCTTCAGGATTTAATCCAAATACTTTTGAATGCTTCTTAGACGGCGAGTGTGGTAGCAATGGTATTGTTGAAGCAGATATGTTGAATATAACTGTCGGCATCACCGCGCTTTATAATGCTTCTAATATCATTGTCGGTCTGCTCGGCGGCGATCAAGCGGTTTTCCTTGCTGAAGTTAATGTTATTCACTTTCTTGGTGACATTCCCAAAGGTTGGGATGGCTCTGGCGATGGTGTTGGTAATGGCATAGATGACGATGAGGATGGCGATGTCAATGACGATGATGACGCAATCTCTCGCAGTAATAAAGGCAACACGCTTGCTTGTTTGCGTTATTCAGGAACAGAGCTACCCCTTGGTGGCTTGGTCGGACTTGATACCATTAATGATTTCTCTTGCTCGCCTGACCAAACTTCTCTTGGCTATACTCTTTTAGGCTTCATTGATTACAATAATGTTTTTGGCACCGCGTGGCGTATTCGTCCTAGTGTTTCTATTCGCCATGCGCCTTATGGAAACACGCCTAGCCCAATTCCCGGCTGGAGAGAGGATACACTCTCAGTCAATGCAGGCGTCAGCTTTGCTTTCCAAAACACTTGGAATGTAAGTCTCGGCTATGTCGGCTACTTTGATGTCGGCGATGAGTTTTACAATGTGAATAGAGGACTTGACACATTCTCGTTTGACATAAGCTATGCATTCTAAATGGAACAACGATAACTCCAACAACTTCAAGGAGGGGGTAAAAATGGAAATGAAACTTAAAACAAACAGCGCTTTCACAGCTTTAGCGTTCGGGGTTCTTTTATCGCTCCCTGCGCTTGCGGAAGTGCCACAAAACCAAGCACAAAGACTCGGCAGAGACTTAACGCCTTTGGGCTCTGAAAAAGCAGGCTCGGGAGACTTGCCATCGTGGAATGGAGGCCTTAGCGGTATTCCTCGCGGGGTGAGCTGGCGTCCAGCTTCTCAAAGACCGCACCAAGATCCTTTCGCGAGCGATAAGGTGCTTTACACCATCACCGCCAAAAATATGCGGAAGTATAGCTCTTTGCTTACTGAAGGCTATAAGAAACTTCTAACCACTTATGATACTTTCTCTATGCCGGTGTATCGTAGCAGAAGGACATGCGCTTTACCTCGCTTTGTCTATGACGCAGCGAAAAACAATGCGCGCGTTGCCAAGCTTGTCGGCGAGGGCAATGGCGTTTCAACAGGTATTATGGGAACGCCTTTCCCTATCCCCAATAATGCGATTGAGATGATTTGGAATCACAATTTGCGCTATCGTGCTTTTAAGGTAACGCGTGAATTTACTGCGGTTGCGCCAACATCGGGCGGTTCTTATACGCCGATTACGGTTCAAGATGAGGCGATACTCCAATGGTCTGACCCTGCTAAAAAGCGTGCGGAAGATTTAGGTAATATCTCTATCTACTACATTGCCAACACGACAGCGCCGGCGCGCTCGGCGGGTTCGGTTATTCTTGTTCACGAGAGCCTTAACCGCGCGATTGAACCTAGAAAAGCATGGCAGTATTCACCGGGAACGAGACGTGTTCGTCGTGCGCCTAACATCGCTTACGATAACCCCGGCACCAATTCTGATGCTCTCTCAACTTCCGATAGTTTTGATGGCTATAATGGCGCACCCGATAGATATAACTGGAGTGTGCTTGGAAAAAGCATAAAAATTGTGAGTTATAATAACTACCAAACGGCTCTTGCGCCTTTTGGCAAGCTTATTACTGGACGCCATTTGAATCAAGAATACGCGCGCTATGAAAAGCATCGTGTCTGGACGATTGAAGCAAGCTTAAAGTCTTCTGCGAGGCATGTCTATTCGCGCCGTGTCAAACATATTGATGAAGATGCTTGGCGCATCGCCACCACGGAACTTTATGATGGTCGTGGTGAGCTTTGGCGTGTCCAAGAAATGCGTCAGGCTCAATTTTATGAGGTGCCTCTATGTGGTGGTGCGGGCGAAATCGTCTACGACCTGCAAGCAGGACGCTATGTCGCGATTGCCTTGCGCAATAACACGAGAGGCTTGAACTATTCAGCCGATGAGCTTGAGATTAGTCGCTATACGCCAGCTTCTATTCGCCGTCTTGGTAAGCGCTAGAAGTAAAAAATGAAAAAGCTCTTTGCTGCGCTTATTCTGCTCTTGGTAGCGTGGGGTATTGTTTTTGCTAACCAGCTTCAGGCGAGCCGTTCTTGGCAGCAATTTGACTCTATTACGAGTATTATCGCAAAAAAGCGCCTTTTGCTTGACGTTGCTCGTGTTGAGGATAAAATTATTGCGGTTGGTGCTTTTGGTCATATCATCATTTCTGATGACGAAGGCAAAACGTGGCAGCAGGCTAAAGTGCCTGTTTCTAAAACGCTCAATGCGATTCACTTTCCGAGCAAGAATATAGGCTATGTTGTGGGGCAGGATAACACCATTCTCAAAACCGAAGATGGCGGGCAGAATTGGCGACTTGTTCATGTTGACCCTGACATTTTAAGTTCCGACACAAGAAGCAGGGCTTTTTCTAACGAACCTAATTCCTGTAGTAGCACGGCAAAAGAAAAAGATAATTGTCTTATTCCTCTTTTGTCTGTTTTTTTTAGAGACGATAGGAACGGGCTTGCGGTGGGTGCTTTTGGGCAAGCCCTATACACCGATGATGGGGGCGAGACGTGGCGTTGGAATCCGCTTCCAAAAGCTAAAGTGAAGGACGAGTTTGAAGACCCTAAAGACCCGACAGATGATTATATTGAAGAGCAGGCTCACTTAAATGGCATTGCGCAAACGGCTAACGGGACAATTTATGTTGCGGCGGAGTATGGGACGATTTATCGCTCCACCGATGGGGGAAAGAATTTCACTCCTATTTCGACGGGTTATAACGGATCTTTCTGGGGTGTTTTAGCTTTGGGTAATTCTGTTCTTGCTTATGGTATGCGCGGCAACATCTGGCGCTCTGACAATAATGGCAGGTCTTGGCGGAAGCTGGAAACGACGGATAGCGAAGGGAAAGTCGCGCGCCAGTCTTTTCAAGACGGCACTCGATTTGTTAAGGGGCTTTTCAATGGCAGAATTGTTTTGACTGGGCTTAACGGTGTTGTTGCCACGAGCGCGGATAATGGACGTTCTTTCAAGACGTGCACACGCACGGATAGAAAAGGATATGCGGCTCTAACCGAGAGCGGTAATGGCAATATCTTACTTTTTGGTGAGCAAGGTGTTTCTAAAGTTGCCATTGATAATCCGTGCCGTAGCACGAATAATTAAACAAGCCAAGCAAACAAAAAACTTCAATTAGGAGCAGTTATGGCAGGACGTGTTCAAGGAAAAAAGGCTTTTATTACAGGAGCGGGCTCGGGGCTTGGCAAAGCGACCGCGCACTTATTAGCGAAAGAAGGCGCGGTGCTTGCGCTTGCCGACATTAACGAGGAGACCTGTCGCCAAACGGCTAAGGAGATAGAGCAAGCGGGTGGCAAGGCTATTGCTTTGGCTTTAGATGTTCGTTTAGAGGACCAGTGGCAAAGTGCTTTAGCGCAAGGGAATGATTTTATGGACGGCATTTCCATTTTGGTTAATAACGCTGGTATTGGCGGCGGCGGCAATGTTGAGGAAACGGATTTTGAGACTTGGAAGCTGGTTATGGATGTTGATGCGGATTCGGTTTTTCTAGGATGTAAATATGCGCTTCCCTATATGAAGCCTCATGCGCCGGGTTCTATTGTTAACATTTCGTCTATTGCGGGTTTGATAGCGGGACATAACATGACTGCCTATAACGCTGCCAAAGCGGCGGTATGGCTTATGTCAAAATCGATAGCCTTACACTGCGCGCGTCAGGGATATAATATCCGTTGTAATTCTGTTCACCCGACTTTTATTGACACGCCTATTCTACAAAATATGAAAGCGCGCGGTGGAGACAAGGTCTATGAGAAATTGTCGCGTCAGATTCCGATTGGTAGAATTGGCGAGCCGAATGATGTTGCCTATGCTGTTTTATATTTAGCAAGTGATGAATCAAAATTCACCACAGCATCGGAGTTGAAGGTAGATGGCGGCATCAGCGCTATGTAATGTTTGGGTAATTTCGGGGTAATTTTTAATTTTAGCTTTATAATGCTTTGGTGAATAGTAGAATTCTAGCTTGTGTTCATCGCGCTAACTCTGAGTTTGGTGTGGTTGGTGATGCTCTAAAAAAGCGAGGTTATCACCTTGAGCCTTATCTTGCCTCTGGGTCGAGTCCCATCGAAGCCTATGGCGGGCTTATTCTATACGGCGGACCACAAAGTGCCAATGACTCCGATGAAATAATACAAAAAGAGCATAAGCTCGTTGAGGAAGCGATGAAAAAGAACGTTCCTGTTTTGGGTATCTGCTTGGGCGCGCAGATTATGGCGCGGGTTATTGGCGGGGAGGTATGGTCTCACAAACATAAGAAGGTGGAGGCGGGTTTTTATCCTATTACCCCGACAGAGCGCGGCACAAAAATGTTTCCGCCAAAACTTTTTGTTTATCATTGGCATAAGGAGGGCATTAGCCTTCCTTCTTCGGCGGTGCGTCTCGCTGAGAATGAGAATTTTTCGGTTCAAGCTTTTCAGGCGCAAGCGCACCAGAGAGCCTATGGGCTTCAGTTTCACCCAGAGATTCACGCTAGAATGATAATGCGTTGGCTGGCGCGCGACCGAAAAGAGGAGAGGCGTTTAACCCAGCCCAACGCGCGCGCGGCTTGGGAGCATTTGCCGGCTTATATTTTGCATCGCGGTAAGGTTCAGAAGTGGCTGGACGATTTTATCAATATGTGGTTGAATTAAAAAATGATTACGACGACGACCCATAACATTGCGGGGCTTGAGGTGCGTTCCTATTTGGGCGTGGTTGCCGGTGAAGCGGTGATGGGTATCAATGTGTTCCGCGATATGTTTGCTTCGGTTCGCAATATTGTTGGCGGTCGCGCGGCGGGTTATGAGAAGGCGGTTGCGCAAGGTCGCCAAACGGCGCTTGACGAGATGGCGGCGCGCGCCGAGCAGCTAGGCGCGGACGGCGTGATTGGGGTGAGCCTAGATTATGAGGATGTTGGTGGTATGGTACTCATCTGCGCGACTGGCACGGCGGTTCAGCTTGCTTAGAAGCAAAAGTATTCCAAAAATTATGGTGGAGCCGAGGGGAGTCGAACCCCTGACCTCAGCAGTGCGATTGCTGCGCTCTCCCAACTGAGCTACGGCCCCTGTGCGTCATTATAGCATTTATTTCTCTCTTGTCTTTATTTGCGTGTCCGTGTAAGAATTTATTTATGAACGCCGTCCTTTTTTTAATCAGCTCCGTCATCAACATTTATATTTGGGTGCTTATTGGTATGGTCATTGTTGGCTGGCTTATGGCATTTAATTTGCTTAATGTGAATTCTAGGATTATCCAAAGTCTTTATCGCGTGCTGCGGGGTTTGACCGACCCTTTGCTCCAGCCGATTAGGAATTTTTTACCGAACTTGGGGGGCATTGATATTTCTCCTCTTGTGCTTGTTCTTCTGTTGGTATTTTTAGAGCAGCTTTTGAGAGAAATGTTTTATGGATAACCTTATTGATGGTAAGAAGTGTGCGGCGGGGCTTTATCAAGCGGTAGAAGATAGGATAAAACTTTTTTGTGATAGGTATCAAGTTGCGCCGAAGCTGGTTGTTGTGATTGTGGGTGATGATGGCGCGAGTCAAACTTATGTTGCGGCTAAAAAGAAAAAAGCGGTTGCTTTGGGTATGGCATCAGAAATTATTGCTTTGGATAGCACTATCACGCAAGACATTTTACTTAACGAGATTACTAAACTTAATCAAGATGATAGTGTTCATGGCATTTTGGTTCAGTTGCCCCTGCCTGCTCACTTGGATAGCCAAGCGGTGATAGCCACGCTTGACCCGAAGAAAGACGTTGATGGTTTAACGCCTGAGAATATGGGTCGCTTGGCTTTGGGGCTTGAGGGGCTTTGTCCGTGCACGCCTTCGGGCTGTGTTCTTTTGATAAAAAAAGTGATGCCGGTTTTAACAGGAAGTGAGGTTGTTATTATCGGTCGCTCTGCTTTGGTTGGCAAGCCGCTCGCGCAGTTATTGTTGCGCGAAGATTGCACGGTAACGCTGGCGCATTCTAAAACGAAAAACTTGCCTGCGCTTTCGTCTCGCGCGGATATTCTAATAGCGGCTGCGGGGCAAAAACATCTCGTCAAAAGAGATTGGGTCAAAGAGGGATCTATCGTTATAGATGTTGGTATTCATCGCGAAAGCCTTAACGGAAAAAATAAACTTTTTGGTGATGTTGCTTTTGATGAGGTGGTTGATAAGGTGCGCGCTATCACGCCGGTGCCGGGCGGCGTAGGACCGATGACCGTTGCTTGTTTAATGCAAAACACGCTGAAGGCTGCTTTTTGGCAAAAGCAAAAATAATTATTTTTGTTTATACATCTGCCTAGATATTTGTTTGTATAATTGTTTAAGTCGCAAGCTATTTAATTTGATAAAACCCTCAGCGTCTTTGTGGTCGTAAGTTTCGCCGTGTGTATTTTCTTCAAAGCTGGCTTGCCCTTCATCATAGAGGCTAAACGCACTCTCTCTTGCGAGAGGCGTTATCGTGCCCTTATAGAGTTTTATTTTAACGTTACCGCTAACATAAAGCTGGCTCTGGTTGATGAGGGCTTGAAGCATTTCGCGCTCAGGCGCGAACCACAACCCCTTGTAAATGAGTTCAGCATAAAGAGGCATCAGGCTTTCTTTCAACCGATAGGCGGCGCCGTCTAAAGTCAGTTCTTCCATAAAGCGATGGGCTTGGAGCAAGATAGTGCCACCGGGCGTTTCATACACGCCGCGCGATTTCATTCCGGTTGCGCGGTTCTCTATCATATCCACTCTACCGATAGCGTGCGTGCCACCAATTTTATTAAGCGCGCGTAGCATCTCGGCGGGGCTTTGGCGCGTGTCATTCAGCGCAACGCAATCGCCCTTGTCAAAAGTGAGCGTGAGAGTTTCGGCTTCATCGGGCGCTTGTTCGGGTGATTGCGTTAGGTTAAAGGCGTGGTCGGGCGCGGCTTGAGTCATATCCTCTAGGCTATTGCCTTCGCTAGAGTGGTGAAGCAGGTTGGCGTCCATAGAAAAGGGCGGGCGATTGTTCTCGGCGTTTTTATCTACCGGGATTTGGTGTGCTTCGGCATAGGCGAGGAGTTCCTGCCGCCCGCGTTTATCCCAGATGCGCCAAGGCGCGATGACCTCGAGGTCGGGCGCGAGCGCGGCGTAGCTTAGCTCAAAGCGAATCTGGTCATTGCCCTTGCCGGTCGCGCCGTGGCAGAGACCATCGCCCTTGAGGCGGCGCGCGCAATCTATCTGCGCCTTCGCTATTAAGGGGCGGGCGATAGAAGTGCCGAGCTGGTAGCGTCCTTCATAAAGCGCGTTGGCGCGAAGCATTGGATAAACATAATCGCGGACGAATTCTTCTTGTAGATTTTCCACAACGACATCTGCCGCGCCCAAAGCGCGAGCCTTTTTTGCTGCTTGGTCTAAGTCTTCGTCTTGACCCAAGTCGGCGAGAAAGGCAATCACCTCGCATTGATAATGTTCTTTTAGCCAAACCAGAATGACGGAGGTATCTAGTCCGCCTGAATAGGCAAGCACGATTCTATTCGCCATATTTCCTCTCTTTCAAACTTTTGGTTTCCAAACTGGCGGTTTTTAGTTGTCCGCATGCTGCCATAATATCAAGTCCGCGCGCGCGGCGCACGGGTGCGGCATAGCCGGCGCGGCGAATAAGCGATTGAAAGCGTTTGATACGCGCCTCGCTTGATGGGCGAAAGGGCGAAGGCTGCCACGCGTTAAACGGAATGAGATTTACCTTCGCGGGAATACCACGAATGAGCTGGGCTAATTTGCGCGCGTCTTCATCGCTATCGTTAATGCCGTCTAACATAATATATTCAAAGGTAGCACGTGCGTGTGAGGAGTTCTTGTGCTGAGTATAATCGCGCACGGCTTCTAGCAGGCTCTCTATATTATATTTATTATTGAGTGGAATAAGTTTTGTGCGTTTTTCGTCATCAGCCGCGTGAAGGGAGATAGCCAAGCGCACATTCGCGTGCTGCGCGAGCCGCCGAATACCGGGCACCACGCCTGCGGTGGAGATGGTTATTCTACGGCGCGAGAAAGCAAGTCCATCACCATCGCTTAACGTTTCAATGGCTTGAAGCACGGCGTCTAAATTAAACAGAGGCTCGCCTTGCCCCATAAACACAATGTGGGTTATTTCTCTGTGAGTCGTTTCTCTAGAATCTTGTTGCCATGCGTTTAGGTCGTCAAAGGCAACGAGCACTTGAGATATAATTTCTCCCGCCGTTAAGTTGCGTTGCCATGCTTGTGTTCCCGTCCGACAAAAACGGCAAGTGAGTGTGCAGCCAATCTGGCTTGACAGGCATAAAGTGCCGCGCGTTTTTTTACCTTCATGCTTTTCAGGAATAAAAACGACTTCCACTTCTCCTTTGCTACGCCCGCCGTCTAGCTGAAGCAGCCATTTTTTTGTGCCGTCTTTAGATGATAAACATGTTTTCACTTGCGGTCGGGCTAGAGAAAAATGTTTGTTTAACATTTCTCTAAAGTCTTTAGAAAGGGTAGTGATGGAGGAAAAATCTTTAGCACCTTCAACATAAACTGCGCGCCAAATCTGCGCGATACGCATTTTTAATTTGCCTTGAGGAATATCCAGCGCTAGAAGTTCTTTTGCCACGGCTTCACGCGACAGCCCCCAAAAATTTTTTTTCAAACAAGTATGCATTTTTTTGGCACTCATTGCGCGCAGCTTTTGTTAATGAGGGCTAAGCCCTTGCTAATGCCGAACAGAGAAAACTTATCGCGCACTTGACGTTCGTCCCCAATAAAAGCGACAAGCTCCATATCCGTGCCGTAGCGCATCAAGGTTAGCACGTTTCTAATATCCTTCGGCAAGACCCAAGCCCACGCGGCTTCCGCGCCGCTCCGCGTTGCGCCGACAAAGAGATTAAATTGCTTCTCCCCAATGCTTAAAATAGGCGCGCGCTCAGGCGAAGGGGCGGGCAAGAGCGCAACATCAAACTTTATCGCAATTTCATAAAACCAAGAACGCCCTCCCTCTTTTTTTCTGCGCGACACATAGGCGCGCGGCTTGCGGTCCGCAAAAGTTTTTGGAAAGCTCACGATGGCAAAAGAGGACAGAGCGCACACGGGGATACGAATGCCTTTTTCGTCTTGCTCGAAATACTTATGCGCCTGCCAGTCGCTGGATTCGCCGAGAAGGGTTGCCTCTCCTTGCATTTGCGCGGCGACAAGAGGCAGGGGCAGGCTAAAAAAAATGGATAAAACAATATATTTTTTCATCTCAACCTCGAAACAAACTCTAGCACGCACGGCTTAAAGATGATAGAATAATATCAACAGGAGGAAAATATGAAAGCTTTGGTTTGTGAATCTTATGGGTTGCCTGACACCTTGAAGGTAGGCGAGTTGCCTGAGCCTAAAGCGGGCAAGGGTCAGGTTGTGATTGAAGTTGGTGCGGCGGCGGTTAATTTCCCCGATGTGCTGATGATACAAAACAAATATCAGATGCGTGTTGAGCCGCCTTTTGCGCCGGGCGGAGAGGCTTCGGGTAAAATCATAGAGATTGGCGATGAGGTGAAAGGCGTGTCGCTCGGCGATGGTGTTATTGCTTCGTGTGGCTATGGCGGTATGGCGGAGAAGCTTGCGGTTGATGCTACACGGATTGTCAAAATTCCCGAAGGCATGGACGAAGTTTCGGCGGCGGCTTTTTTGATGACTTACGGCACGAGCCACCATGCGCTCAAAGACCGCGCGCAGCTCAAAGCGGGAGAGACGCTACTGGTTTTGGGAGCGGCAGGCGGCGTTGGTTTAGCGGCGGTTGAGCTCGGCAAGGCGATGGGCGCGCGGGTTATTGCGGCGACCTCTAGTGAAGAAAAAAATAAAATATGTAAGGAGCGCGGCGCGGACGAGGCTTTTTGTTATCCGACAGGTTCTCTTTCGCGTGAGCAGCAAAAGGGAATGTCGGATAAAATAAAAGAGCTGACGGGCGGCAAGGGTGCTGACGTGGTCTATGACCCGGTTGGCGGCGATTACGCTGAGCCCACGCTACGCGCGACCGCGTGGCAAGGGCGTTATCTGGTTATCGGATTTGCGGCGGGCGACATTCCTAAAATTCCGCTTAATCTTGCTTTGTTGAAGGGCTGTCAAATTGTTGGTGTCTTCTGGGGTGCTTTTACGATGCACCAGCCGAAGGACCACAAAAAGAATTTAGATGAATTGGCAGATTTATTTAAGCAAGGAAAGATAAAACCCTTTGTTTCTAAAACTTACAAACTTAGCGAAGGTGCGCAAGCCTTACAAGATATGGCATCACGCAAGGTGAAGGGTAAAATTGTTGTTCTGCCCCAAGAATAAAATTTAGGACTAGAAGATTATTTTTGGTGCGCACCATAATCGGGTGCGCGCATTTCATTCAGCCGCGAGCGTGTGCGCTCAAACTCAAATTTTTCTGTGCTTTTTCTATCGTCTTGATAGAGGTTGTTGGGCTCTGCCGCGGCGTTGGCGATGAGTAAAGTGCGTTCATCATAAAGCACATCAATCAAGTGGATAAATCTTTTTGCTTCGTTGCGCTTTTGATTATTGAGCACAGGAATAGCGTCAATATATATTGTGCGATAGTGTCGGGCGAGCAATAGGTAGTCGGCACTGCCGAGGGGTTGCTCGCATAGGTCGCTAAAGTTAAAATAGGCACAGCCGAAGCCTTGAAGTGGAATCAGCAGGTTGCGCGCGCCGGCTTCTAAAGCGCATGGTTTGGCTTGATGATGGGTTTGCTGCGCAAAATTTTCTTTCAAGGCTTGGCTATTATTGAGATAATAACGCTCTAACGAAGCAAGCGACTTCATACGATAATCTTTTCCTTCCCCTAAAAACAAAATCTGCGCGCGCTGCTTTAGCAGAGCGATGAACGGCAAAAAGCGCTGGCGGTTTAATCCGCCTAAATATAAATCATCGGGCTTGCGGTTAGAGGTTGTTACCAACAGCACGCCCTCATCAAAAAGCGCAGAAAACAAACGCCCTAGAATAGAAGCGTCAGCAATATCGCTTACTTGAAATTCATCGAGGCAAATCAGCCGCCATTTCTGCGCGAGCTGCCGCGCCAACATAAGCACGACATCGCCTTCTTCTTGCGCGCGCAACGTTTTAAGGGCGGCGTGAGTTTCTTTCATAAACTCTATAAAGTGTAAGCGGTGTTTCTTTTTAAGCTGGAGTGAGTCAAAAAATAAATCCATCAGCATTGTTTTGCCGCGCCCGACTCCTCCCCACACATAAAGACTTTTCGCTCGCGGTTTGCGTGAGAAGCCTCCCCACAGCCTAAAGCCACTATGTTTTTTTTCTAAAGCCAGCGCGAGTTTATCTAAAGCGCGCGCGACATTTTCTTGTGGCTCATCATTTTCGAGCTCATCGGCACTTGTTAAGCCCTGATAGGCTTTATAAAAAGCGGATATCATTCGCCTTCAATAGGTTAGGTGCGCCTAGAAACCATCATTTGTTTTATTTCGGCTATTGCTTTGGCGGGGTTTAAGTTTTTGGGACATGCTTTGGCGCAATTGAGTATGGTATGGCAACGATAAAGTCTAAATGGGTCTTCTAAATTATCCAAGCGCGCGCCGACGGCATCATCGCGACTATCCATCAGCCAGCGGTGCGCTTGTAGCAGGGCGGCGGGACCAAAGTAGCGGTCGCCGTTCCACCAGTAGCTGGGGCAAGAGGTAGAGCAGCAGGCGCATAAAATGCATTCATACAAGCCGTCAAGTTTGGCGCGCTCCTCTACAGATTGTATATGTTCGCCTTCGGCGGGCGGTTTTGTTTGAAGCCACGGCTCTATTTGTTCGTATTGTTTGTAGAATTGCGTTAGGTCGGGGACTAAATCTTTCACCACCGAGCAAGAGGGCAAAGGATAAATGGTTATTGTGCCTGCTTGTGTTTCTATGGGTTGTAAGCAGGCTAAGCCATTCACGCCATTGATGTTCATCGCGCACGAGCCGCAAATGCCTTCACGGCACGAGCGGCGAAAAGTCAAAGTGGAATCGATTTCATTTTTAATTTTAATCAAAGCGTCTAGCACCATAGGTCCGCACTCGTCCATATTGACGTGATAGACGTCCATGTGAGGATTGCTATTTGTTTCGGGATTCCAGCGATAGACTTTGAAGCGGCGAATGTTTTTCGCGCCGTCGGGTGCTGCAAAAACGCGACCCGACTTAGATATTTTAGAATGTTTGGGTAAAGAAAATTTAGCCATTCTCTGCTCCTTTAATAGACTCGTTCTTTGGGTGGGATATATTCAACATCATCGCTGAGGGTTTTTTTATGCACCGAGCGGTAGGATAGAGCGACTTGGCCGGCATTATCAACTTTCGCGAGGCTATGGCGCATCCATTTTGCGTCATCGCGTTTAGGGAAATCCTCGCGTGCGTGGCTGCCGCGACTTTCCTCGCGCGCGGTTGCCGAATGAACGGTCGCGAGGCTTTGTAGAATCAGGTTTTCAAATTCGAGCGTTTCTATCAAGTCGCTGTTCCAAATCAAAGAGCGGTCAGAAACGGCGATATCCTCTATGCCGTTATAGATGGCGGCGATGTTCGCCACGCCTTGTTGTAGCACCTCGCCGCTTCTAAAGACGGCGCAATTTTCTTGCATTGTGTGTTGCATCTGCGACCTCAATTCAGCGCTGGGCGTGCCGCCGTGCGCGTGACGGAAGCGGTCGAGTCGCGCTAAGCTTTGTTCGCCGGCATCGCTGGGGAGCTTCGCCTTTTTAGCGTTCGGCTTTAAGAGTTCTTTCGTTAGGAGTTCTTTGGCGTGTTCGGCGGCGGCTCTGCCAAAAACAATCAAGTCGGTTAGAGAGTTAGAGCCAAGTCGATTAGCGCCATGCACCGAAACGCAAGCGGCTTCGCCGACTGCCATAAGACCCTCGACGGTGGCTTCCTCATCGCCCTGAGTTGGGTTGAGCACTTCGCCTTTATAGTTGGTTGGGATACCGCCCATATTATAATGAACGGTAGGCAAAACCGGAATAGGTTCGCGCGTAACGTCCACGTTGGCGAAAACTCTAGCGGATTCGCTAATGCCCGGCAGGCGCACTTTCAATATATCGGGGCTGATGTGGTCTAAGTGGAGGTAGATGTGGTCGTTTCTCTCGCCGACTCCGCGTCCTTCACGAATTTCTATTGTCATCGCGCGACTGACGACATCGCGCGAGGCTAAATCTTTTGCTGAAGGCGCGTAGCGTTCCATAAAGCGCTCGCCTTGCTGATTGACAAGATAGGCGCCTTCACCGCGCGCGCCTTCGGTGATAAGGCAGCCCGCGCCATAAATGCCGGTTGGGTGAAACTGAACGAACTCCATATCTTGTAGCGGCAGACCGGCGCGCAACGCCATCGCGTTGCCGTCACCGGTGCAGCTATGCGCTGAGGTGCAAGAGAAATAAGCGCGTCCATAACCGCCGGTCGCCAAAATAACAATATCGGCTTGAAAGCGGTGGAGGCTACCATCTTCCATACAAAGCGCGGTAACCCCGCAGCAACGTCCTTGCTCGTCCATTATTAAGTCAAGCGCGAAGAACTCGATAAAGAACTTTGCTTGATGGCGCAAGGCTTGTCCGTAGAGCGTATGTAAAATAGCGTGGCCGGTTCTATCGGCGGCGGCGCAAGTGCGTTGCGCGATGCCTTCGCCGAAGTGCGTTGTCATTCCGCCGAACGCGCGTTGATAAATGCGTCCGCTTTCGGTGCGCGAGAAAGGGACGCCAAAATGTTCTAGCTCATAAACCGCTTCGGGCGCGTTGCGGCACAGGTATTCGATGGCGTCTTGGTCGCCGAGCCAGTCGGAGCCTTTGACGGTGTCATACATGTGCCAGCGCCAGTCGTCATCACCCATATTGCCGATGGCAGCTGAGATGCCGCCTTGCGCGGCAACCGTATGCGAGCGTGTTGGAAATAATTTTGTTAGGCAAGCGGTTTTAAGGTTCGCTTGTGCGCAGCCTAAAGTTGAGCGCAGTCCCGCGCCGCCCGCGCCGACCACAACGACATCAAACTGGTGGTCAATATAGGTATAGCTACTTGTTTTGCTCATTCATAATGCTCCCATCGTTTATATTGTCTTCATTATACATCGGCTCTATTGGCGCAGAAGACAAGGAAGGCTCGCCCAATAGAATCTGTATAAGCGCCAGCAGGGCAAACACACCCGCTAAAAGAGTGATAAAGATATTAGAAACTTGACAAAGGAGTCTCAAACTTTCTTTATGGACGTAATCGTCAATAACCACGCTTAAACCCAATTTCATGTGCCATAGCACGGATAGGATAAGAAAGGTCATCGCGCCGATGACCCAAGGTTGAGAAAGCCAACTTAAGACTTCGCTATGCATCGTGCGTCCGTAAAAACTTAAAGCAATCATGCAGGCAAGCCCTAGAGCTAAATTGGCAAGTCCGGTTATTCTTTGATGCCAAAAGTGTTTTGTGCCTTGATGAGAAGAGCCTAAATCCCTTTTTGTCATCGGTTTAGCTCCTGTAAAATTATTTCATAGTTAGGAGCTAAAAAGATACCCACCGCTAACAACAGACCAAAAATGAAAGTGCCAAAAGCGAAAATCTCTCTGCCGTAATGCCCAAGCCCTAAGCCTAAGTCCCATATAAAGTGGCGTAGCCCGCCGCATAGATGATGGCAGAAAATCCAGAGACTTATAAATAAAGCGACCTGTCCTTCGGTGCTACTTAAATAGGTTTGTGCCAAGTCAAAATAGCTCGGGGCGAAGGCAAGTAGGTTGAGCCAAAGGATAAATCCTAGTGCTAGCCCATAAAGTGCCAACCCCGAAAGGCGATGAGCGATAGACATTAGCATCGTCATTGTCGGGCGGTAAATCTGCAGATGGGGCGATAAGGGTCTCATTGCCTTTCTTATAGCACAAATTACGCCTGCGTTAAGGGCAGAGGTTAGGGGTTTGTAGATGGATATTGTTAATGGCATCTTGAGTATCCCTATTCCACGCGATGTCTTGGCTGCCGAGCGCTATTTTAAGCTGCTCCATAGAGGTTGCGCCGATGATGTTAGATGTTACAAATTTTTGCTCGGTTACAAAGCGGAGCGCCATCTGCGCGGGGTCAAGCCCGAGCGACTTGGCGAGCGCGAGGTATTTATCTATCAGGCTTTCGGTGCCTTCGACTTCATATCGCGCGAGGCGTTGAAACAGCTGCTTGCGCGACCCCTGCGGCAGCGCGCCGCCTTGATATTTTCCGCTCAAATAGCCTTGCGCTAGAGGAGAATAGGCGAGTAGCCCCACCTGCTCGCGCGAGGCAATTTCAGCAAGCCCCAGCTCAAAGCAGCGGTTGAGGAGATTATAAGCATTTTGGATAGAATGAATGCGCGGGAGGCTTTTCGTTTCGGCATAATGTAAAAAGCGCATCACGCCCCACGCGGTTTCGTTAGAGAGCCCGATATGGCGAATTTTACCGGCTTGAACGCACTCGTTCAGTGCGGCTAGAATCTCATCAATCGGATTTTCGTCTCCGGTGTAATGTTTATAAATTAACGTGCCACCAAAAGCGCGTAGGGGTCTGTCGGGCCAATGAAGCTGATACAAGTCAATATAATCGGTTTGGAGTCTTTTGAGGCTTTTATCCACTGCCTCTAAAATTTGCGCGCGATTGAGCTCGCCGGCAGAGCCGTCCTCGCGCAGCCAGTTCATCTGCGTTCGTCCGGCTATTTTTGTTGCTAAAATGACTTTATCGCGGTTTTTATTTTTCTGAAACCACGTGCCGATAATTTTTTCGGTGCGTCCCTGCGTTTCGGCTTTGGGGGGAATGGGATACATTTCTGCGGCGTCAAAAAAGTTGATACCCTCCGTTATGGCGTAGTCCATCTGCTGATGACCTTCTGCTTCGGTGTTTTGCTGCCCCCAAGTCATTGTGCCTAAACAAATTTCAGACACTTTCACGTCTGTTCTACCTAAAGGACGATATTCCATTAGTTTTTCCCCCGTTTGCTTTCTCGTTTATGCGAGATTCTAAAGTTTCTAACACGAAAGGCATAATGTTTGAAACAATTATTTTCACTCCCTTTGCGTTAGGGTGAATGCCATCTTTTAGGTTGAGGGCTCTTTTTGTGGCGACTTCCTCTAAAAAGAAGGGGTAAAGCCTAACTTTATAGTTTTTCGCTAGGGCGGGGTAGAGGCTGTTAAAGGCTTTACCATAGACCTCGCCCAAATTGGGCGGGGCGAGCATGCCTGTCAATAAGACCTTTATCTTGCGTTTTTGTAGAATGGCTATCATTTTGCTTAAATTTTCTTTTGTGCGTTGCGGTGATAGCGTGCGCAGGGCATCGTTCGCCCCGAGCTCGATAATGGCGATATGCATTGCGGGCAAGTTGTCGAGCGTCCATTTCAAGCGCGCGAGCCCGCCGCGTGTTGTTTCGCCCGACTGGCTGGCGTTAAATATTTTAATGCGCTTGCCCTTCGCCTTGAGTGCCTGCTCTAGCTGGGGGGCAAATCCCTCATTAGAGGCTAATCCATAGCCGGCGGACAGGCTATCGCCATAAATCAAAATGTTTTGCCTCGCCTCCGCCGATGCTGCCACGCCGCCTGCTGTTAGTAGCAATAGGCAGAAAACCTGTGCTATACTCCTGCTTATGACAGAGTTAAAAGAAGTTGCCATTGATAAAGCCCTTTCGTTGAAAAATGTAGATTTTACACTAAAAGGTCCTTCACACGAAATAAAAATTTTAAGCGACATTTCCCTTGACGCGTCAGCCAACGAGTCGATTGCTATTACGGGTCCTAGTGGTTCGGGCAAGTCGTCTTTGATTATGCTTATCGCTGGGCTGGATTCTCCAAGCGGGGGGAGCATTATTGTTGCCAATGAGGATATTGTTAAGATGAACGAGGACGCGCGCGCGCGCTTTCGGTCGCGCCATATTGGGATAGTGTTCCAGTCTTTTCACCTTATCCCGACGATGACCGCGCTTGAAAACTGCGCTCTTCCGCTAGAATTTCTGGGTGCGCGTGATGCTCATGCGCGGGCGAAAGTGATGTTAGAGCAGGTCGGGTTAGCCGACCGCCTTCACCACTATCCGAGTCAAATGTCGGGTGGGGAGCAGCAAAGGGTCGGCTTGGCGCGCGCGATTATCGCGCAACCCGATATTCTCCTTGCGGACGAGCCAACTGGCAATTTAGACAAAAAAAACTCTAATAGTATTGCCGATTTGCTTTTTTCTATCCAAAAGCAGAATAATAGCTGTTTGATTTTGGTGACGCACGATGAGGCGCTCGCGCGGCGGTGCGACCGAGTTTTGGTGATGGATAACGGCAGGCTCACCACCTGATGCTGCTTTTCATCAAAATAGCCCTCCGCGAGCTGCGTGGCGGAATCAAGGGCTTTTATATTGCGCTCGCTTGCCTGATATTGAGTAGTTTTACGCTCACGGCGAGCAATTCTTTCACAGCCTCGCTGACGGCGCAGTTGCAGAAGGAGGGGCGGGCTATTCTCGGCGGTGACATTGAGGTTCGGCGGATTCACCTAGCTTTCAGCGGGCAGGAGCGGGCATTTTTCCAAAAAGAGAGCGGGGAGGTTTCCTTTGCCGCCACGATGTTGGCGATGGCGCAGACAAAAGAGCATAATGGCTCGGTTTTGTTGAAGGCGGTTGATGATGCCTACCCTCTTGTCGGGGAGGTTTCGCTACAAAATGGGCAGAGAGAGGGGTTGCCCAGCCTATTGGGGCGAAAAAGCGGGGTTTATGGCGTGATATCAGCTCCCAGCTTTCTCGCGGCGTTGAATATCAGGGTTGGTGAAATTTTTTCCATTGGAAAAGCCCGCTTTCGCTTGCTTGGGGTGATAGAAAAAGAGCCTGACAGCTTGGCGGACGGCTTGCCATTTCAGCCGAAGCTGATTATTTCGCGGCAAGGGTTGGCGGCGACTGGGCTAGTTCAGCTCGGTAGCCTTATCACTTACCGCGCACGGCTGGTTTTGCGCTCTCCCCCGCCCGCCGCCGCCCGTGATGACTTTGAGGCGCGAGCGGCGCAAGCCTTCCCCCGCGCGGGCTGGGAGGTTCGCACTTATCGTGATTCTTCGCCCTCTTTGCGCCGTTTTGTTGAGCGTGTCTCTATGTTTTTGACCTTAGCGGCGCTGACGACCTTTCTAGTAAGCGGGGTTGGGATAGCGAATGCGGTGAGCGTGTGGTTTGCGCGGCGGCGGACGACTCTCGCGAGTCTCAAATGCTTGGGTGCGCGCGAGAATACGCTTGTGGCGAGCTATCTCGCGCAAATTCTGATAATGGCGAGCGGAGCGTTAATTTTCGGCATTTCTCTGGGTGCTTTAGCGCCTTTTCTGGCTCTGCCGCTGGTTCAAGACCTTTTGCCCTTAGCGGTCGAGCCTATTTTCTCGTTTTCGGTTGTGGGGATAGTCTGCGTGTATGGCTTAGTGATAACGCTTCTTTTCAGCCTGATTCCGCTGGCTTACGCGAAAGCGACTCCGCCCTCGCATCTATTTCGCGCGGCGATAGAGCCGTTAGGGCTGGGCTTTCTGCGGACTTTATCGTTTCGGTGGTGGGGTGTTTTGGGCTTTTTGGTAGCTTTTCTGTTTTCGGTAATTTTGGCACTATCGCCCGAGCGTTCGTTTGCGCTTTACTTTATATTGGGCGCATCGGCGAGCATTTTCCTGCTATACGGCATGGCGCTGATGCTTGTGTGGTTTTTGCGCTGGATAAAGCATGTTAAGAACCCATTATGGCGGATTGCGTTAAGCAACATCACGCGCCCTGCTTCAGACAACCGCAATATCATCATGGCGTTGGGGCTGGGATTATCGCTTTTAACGGCGATAGCTCTGGTTGAGGGAAATTTGAGCTACCAAATCGAGCGCGGGCTGCCGAATCGTGCGCCGAGCTTCTTTGTGGCGGGCATTCAGCAGGATCAAAAGCCGAAACTGGAGGCTTTTTTACAAAACAGGGAGGGGATAGAGGATATACGCATTGTTCCCTTACTGCGCGCGCCTTTGCTGAGTATCAACGGCAAGCCTTTATCTTTCTACAAGGAGCGAGCGGCGGAGGATATCGCGTGGGTTTTGCGTGGAGACAGGGGCTTGACCTATGCCGCGCGTCCGCCGCCGAACAGCAAGCTCACGGCGGGCGAGTGGTGGGATTCGGGCTATGACGGCTCGCCTCTGGTCTCGCTGAGCGCGAATGTGGCGGAGGGTTTGGGTTTGAAGCTGGGCGACAGCGTGACGATAAATCTTTTTGGCGTTGCGGTGAAGGCGCGGATACATAATCTGCGTTCGGTTGATTGGTCTCAGGGAGGGATGAATTTTGTGTTTATCTTCTCGCCGCGTCCGTTCAACGAGATACCGGCGAGTTATTTCGCCACTTTTCGTGTAGAGGAGGGTCTCATCAAGCGGACGCGCGGGGAGTTATCGCGTAATTTCGCGGATATTGTGCTGGTGGAGACGAGCGAGGCACTAGCGGTGATTTCGTCTTTGCTGGAGCAGTTATCGCTGGTGGGTCGGCTGGCGAGTTTTTGGACGTTATTAGCGGGGGTATTGGTTTTGATAGCGTCTCAGGCGGCGAGTTTCGAGCGCAAGCGGGCTGAGAGTGTGATTTTCAAGGTATTGGGCGCGGATAGGGGAATGATTCTGCGAGCGTCAGGCGTGGAGTATTTTGTGCTGGGCTTATCGGCGAGCTTGGTAGGTTTATTGATAGGCGTTGTGGTTGCGTGGTGGATGGTGGAGTATTTGTGGCTGGCGGAGTTTATTTTTCTACCTAAGGTGGCATTATTCACGATAGGCTTAGCTTTGCTGGGTTCATTTTTATGTGGCGGGGGCATAAACTACAGATTGTTGGGTCAGCGTCCTGCGTCTTTTTTGCGTTCGGCTTCGGGTTAGGGGCGCGGCTATTTTTTTAATTAAAAGAGCATTTTTTGCTTGAAGCGGAGAAAATAAATGTGTTAGAGTAATTCTCTGATTATACCATAACAGGAGGGTATCTCCCATGTCGATAAAAGAAATAGCCGTCAAAGGCTGGTTAAGCGTTGCTTTTCTAGCATTTTTTTGTGTAGCGAGTGCGTCTGCCGCGCCAAGAGGGGGAGAGATTCTCTCGGGCTCGGGTGATTTAAGTGACGCATATAACATAAGACAATATACCGACAGCTTGCGAACGAGCTGGAATAGCTTTGATATCTCGGCAGGAGAGGAAGTTAGAATCCATCAGCCGAGTTCGCGTTCATCTATAGTGATAGGCGTTCGTAATGGCGTTGGCACACAGATAGACGGCACGTTAAGCGCGAATGGTCGTGTGGTTTTGGAGAATCCTGCTGGCGTAGAGTTTGGCGCGGGTTCGGTGGTTAATGTTGGGGGCTTGTTAGCCTCGGCGAGTTCTGGTTCGGTTTCGGCGCAAGGTGTTATCAATGCGCCTTCAGGCGAAGTCCATCTAAAAAGTTTAAGCAAGGGCGAAGTGGTTAATGTTGGCGGTGCGGTTTCGGCAGATAGAATAATCGTAGAGGGCGCGAATGAAGTAAGGATAGGTTCAAGCGCAAGTTTAACGGCAAACAAAGAGGTTCTTGTTGGGGGTGATTTTCAAGGCAAGGGAGATATTACCAATTCACAAAAAACAATTGTGGAGTCGGGCGCGTTAATAACATCACCGCGCGTTATTATTTGGTCAGATGTTCGCACGAACTTTCAAGGCAACATTGAGGCGGGGAATGGTTTCGTTGAGGTATCGGGTAAAAAGAGTCTCGCCTCGTTTGATTTATTTAATGTGAACGCAGGGGAGCTTTTGCTTGACCCTGAAAATATCGTTATTACAGATACAATTCCTAGCACTCTCCCCGAAGGCGGAAGCATCCGCCCTCTCATGCGTGATGGTGATAGTGTGGCTGCTGATGACGTAGGTGATAAGGGCGAAACAATTTTTTATATAAGAGTGGGACATATCCGCAATTACCTTTCTCCTTTTACGTCGGATGGTGCGTATACCCCTGCAGGGAGGACACTTATACTAGCGGCAAATAATAACATAACTGTTGACGCAATAATACCCGCCTTTAAAGCAGGCACTCCCGCCACCTTTGCCGCTGGGAATCTTACCTTAACGGCGGGAACAATAGACATAAACGCGAGCATACAGCTAGTAAGCGGAGATTTTGAAGATATTGTTGGCACTAACCGGCGCACTGTTTCACCTATTTTAACTATAACGGCAACAAAGGGCAAAATTACTTTTGGCAGCACTTCCTTCAGTATATATGCAGATACCATTAATTTATCGCAGGTAGGAGAGTATCCCGCCTCACTACCCACTTTCAGATCAGCTGTTCCAATGGCTACTGCTTCTTCATTATCAGGCGCCACCGCCGTCACGCCAACCAAAACCGATACAACGCCGCAGGTTGTCGTTAAGACTCCTGGCGCGATTGAAATAACAATCGCAAATAGTGATACGAATGGCAACGGCACCATTGACGCCGTTGAGATTATAGCGGCAATAGAAGAAAAGTTTGATTCCCCTAGCGGAGAGTTTGATGTAACCACATTTGATTTCACGATTAACACAACAGGCGATGTTGTTTTTCCTACCGCGCTTACGGGAATAAGAACATCAGGAAATATCTCTCTCACCATAGGCGGAACTTTTTCAGGGGGGGGAACATCTCTCACGCTCACCACAGAGACGGGCGGCACGGGCAATATCACCTTATCGGGTAATTTTGGTGTTGCGGGTAAAGCACTAACAATAACGAGTGTTGGTCAAATTAACTTCACAGGCACTACCACTCTCACGGGTGCGGCGGTTACACTTACTACTGGCACCGCTTCGGCGGCATCTGGCGCAGTTACGCTGGTCGGAACAACTTCACTAACCCTTATCGGCAACACGTTTAATTTCGGCACCAACGACTTAACGCTAGAGTCTCCCATGATTAACGAGCCAACCATCGGCACCCGAGGCGCGCTTACAATTGATGCGGGGGCAGCCACCCTTGAACTTCAAAGCTGGATGGATACAGATGATAGAAACTTAACGCTTAAAACCACAGGCGCACTTGCCCCCGTGACTTTTGATATCGGCTCTGGCACTTTGACCCTAGCCGCTACTGGCTCAGGTTTTATCCGTTTGCCTGCTCACCCAAGCGGCACTACTTTGACAGCGGGGAATGTAATCCTCACTTCCGCCAACGCGCAAAACCCAGAGACTAACGGAGCCCTCACCATTACCGCCGCAACCAGCATCAGCCTTACAGGTATGTTTAGCACCGGAGATAGGGCAATGACCCTAACGGCTACCAACGGCACCATTAGCTTTACAAATGCCGACCTCACGGCGAGCGCCATTACCCTAACGCAAGCAGGGTCGTTCGGTGTCTCTACCACTCCTCCCGCCACTTTTAGTGTAAAGCCTGCTATTTACGATACATCTGCCAATGCGAATTATCCGCCTCCAACGTGGGCATCTTGTCTTGCGGCTGACACAAATTGCAATATCCCGCAGGTAGATATTGACATAACCCAAGCGAACGATATAACGCTAATGAGTGTGTTAGGTGGCTTTGAGATTAATAATTTGGGTGTTTTAAATTTAGAAACATTTAACTTAACGCTTATAACTAATGGCAAAATTATTGTTCCCTCAAACCTAAAGAAAATAACAACCTCTGGCACTATCACCATAGTAACCGCCGCCGGCACCGGCACTACTACTAGTCCCTCGGCGGGAGAAAACGGAGACGAAGATGTATTTAGCACAGGTGGAATAAGTGGATTATCTGCGGGCGATACGCTCACCATTGAAACAACTGGTGGTGCCGCCGATACTGTATCAAGCACACCAAATCTAAGAATAGCGCATGTGTTCGCCGCGCAAGTTGATGTAAGCGGCACGAAAGCCCACCCAGAGTTTAATTTAATCTTAAAAACAAATGGTAAGTTATCATTGAGGCAATTAAATAGCTCTGGGAACACCGTCAACCAAGCTACTATTAGAGCAACAAACCTGACACTTGATGCCCGTTTCATTGAAGGCTTTGGTAATAATTCTGGACCGGGTCCGGCTATTAAAATATATGGCACAAACTCCATCACCTTCAAAAATCTTGTAAAAGTAAGCACTGCTAATCTTACACAAAGTTTAATTCTGAATGTGGACGGCGTAGGCGGTATAAGCTATTCAACCACTGGCACTGGAGCTAATGCGGAGAACGCTTTTTCCGAGTATGCCGTTAATATAGAAAACACACATAACTCCACAGATGCGCTTACTATTGGAAGCTGGGCGCTACAAGCGGCAAGAACTAGCATAACATCAACGACTAGACCCGTCTTAATTACTGAAAGTGTAACAACAAATATCTTGGAAATCACCGCGCCGCGTATTATATTTGATGGAGATGCTGATATTGAAATTAAAGTGAAAAAGACTATTAGGCTTAATACTACAAAGAATAATACAGACATGCTCGCCTTTGCAAACATTGATGATGATGTTAATGGCAGTCAAAACCTCACAATAAAGCAAGAAGACAACGCTGTTTTCGTTCAATTTTTTATAAAGGGTGTTTATAATTTAGGTGGCGGCACACTAACACTTGATTTCCCCAATCTAACACTTAGCGGCAGACCCGGCTCCAATTCCGGCGCTTTTCAAGAAATAAACATAACAGAACTTAATGCGCGCGCGGTTGTGCTTAACTTCATAGCCGATGCCGATGGTGTCAATGATAAGGGCTACTTTTTTACAAGTAGCGTGAGTGGTGATTTCATCCTCACTACGACAGGAACAATTGAAATTAAGGGTCATCTTGAGATAGCAGAAATAGGTCCGGGCGCGCAGAACACAGGGTTTGCGCCGAATGTTGCGGACGTTAGCATCAAACTAACCGCAAGCGAGATTACTTTTACCGACAACCCAACAATTATTGTTACCGGTGCTTCCTCTACCATTGAGCTAACGCAAACAGAGGCTTTTGCTGCTGATATAGGCACAACGAGCTTTAGGCGCGGGCTAGGCAGTATATCTGGCGGTGCTAATGCCGCTGATGCGCCAGCATACCTGCCAATTCTCACGCAAACAGGTTTAACTGGCGGCGCAACATACGCCGCTCCATCTTGGGGCGCATGCCCCGATGGCGCGACGGATTGTCTCCAGCCTGCCCATATTGATATAGCTGGCACGAACATTACCGCCCAAATGATAACAGAGGCGATTGAAGGAAAATTTGAGATTGATGATGATGGTGTTTTGGATTTAGGCGATTCTAATTTCACGCTCAACCCAACAGGCACAATTACTTTCCCTGACGACCTTTTAGAAATAAAAACGACAGGCTCTATCTCTATCACCGCAACCAGCGTAAGTGGCTTCGCGGCTAGTGACACTATCAAGCTCACAACGATAGCTGGCACGGGCGGGGGCAACATCACTTTGGCGGGTAGCTTCGGTATTGCGGCTAGAAACTTAGAAATCAGTTCAGCCGGCAATTTGACCTTCACAGGAACAACAACAATTATCGGCTCGGGCATCACCATAACCAGCGCGAGCGCAACCACGCCGGGAACAAAACTTACGATTGACGCTTCCGCCGGCGTAACTTTAGCTGGAGCGATTAATGTCGCCACCCTCGATATTCAATATGGCGATGGCGGCGGCTCCTTAGCCTATACCACCCCCAACCTTACTGTCGCCACACTTAACATTACCGCCGGTAACAGCGCAAGCGAAGCACTCACCATCGCAAGCTGGATGACCGGCGCAACCACCGCTCTTACTATCAACGCCGCAGGTATAGCTGTTAGCGTCCCCGACATCAGCTTCTCAGGGAAAAATTTAGAGATAATCGCGAACCGCATTAGCTTTACCGAAGCTACCCCCACCATCTCCGCCGCAGACCTTACGCTTACCACAGGCGATGCATCAGGTGCCGCCGCCGGCGCAGTTACCCTCACCGCGACTGGCACGCTAGACCTGACCGGCAACTTTAACCTCAACGGCAACACCCTAACGCTAAACGCCGCAACGCTGGCGAGCGACACTCCCCCAACCTTCACAAGCCGAGGCACGCTTATCATTAACGCAAGCGGCGCGCTCACGCTGGCGAGCTGGATGGAGCAATCAGGGCAAGACCTGACGGTTACAGCTACAGGCAACATTACCCTCGCGAGCATTAACATCGGCGGCGGGAGCTTGAGCCTAACCACTACCAGCACAGGAACTATCATCGTGCCTGCTGGCAATGCTACTTTGACCGCGACTAATGTAACCCTCAACGCCGCCGCCGCTCCCGCCAGCAACGCTCGCGCTCTTACGATAAACGCGACGACAGGCACAACCACTCTTATTGGTAGGTTTAGAGCGGACTCATTTACGATAACCACAGGGACTCTTGCCACTAGTGGAATTTTGAGCTTCAACGTAAGCACTTTAACGATAAGTGGTCTGTCGGGAAGCTTTACGCTTGCTGACTGGATGCCTAGGGATTCGGGCGATGAATTGGATGTTCAAATTGCCGGTGATATTATTATACCAGCAGGATTTAGCACTAGCAACGCGGGAACACTAATATTGAAATCTAGCGGCGGAGCTTTGGATTTCCAAGGGGCTGCCAATCTTGTCAGGAGCACTATTGACCTACAATCCAACACGGCTGATAGCTCTGCCGCCAATGGCTTAATTCAAATTAGCGCAACCAACTTGAGCCTCGGAGGCAGTTATGACTTCGGCACGGGTAATGTGGAGCTTTCTTTCAGCGGCACTTTCACCACGCCTACGGCTCTTACCACAGATGACCTGACCATAACCAAAACGAACGCAGGCACCTTAACCTATGCGGCATGGATGCTTGGTAGCAATGCCAATAGAAACTTGACCCTCACCACAACGCACTTGAGCGGCAATATCACCATTCCCACATCTATCACAACAAACGGCACGGGAACTTTGACCCTCAACGCAACGAATCAAATTCGCTTTAGTAGTGCTAGTGTGACGCTCTCCGCTCATACCCTCTCCCTTACGGCAAGATCTACCGATACGAATGTTCCTGCTATCATTAGCACTGGGGATTATGATGTAACCTTCACCGCGAGAACTGGCGGTTTGACGATATTCGCCACTCTCATAGACCTTAAACGCTCAGGTGATAACGATGCCACTAAAAACAATCTAACCCTATCGGCAGGTGGCACAATTCAATTCACAAAAGACACGACCATCAAAGTAAATGACATCAAGCTTGGCGGAACGGTGAATGCGGGAACATTAATTAGCGGAGCGGTGGCTAGTGGAAATGGTGATTTAGAAATCAACGCTGCTGATGCGATTATTTTCTCAAGTGCCACTACTATCACGGGCACGGAGATAAGACT
Organism: Alphaproteobacteria bacterium; assembly: GCA_965209065.1. Classification (GTDB taxonomy): domain Bacteria; phylum Pseudomonadota; class Alphaproteobacteria; order JAPOUT01; genus CBDBUR01. Next base: position 1,454,913 of record OZ242373.1, on the reverse strand, counting down.
TTCATCGGCTATTGGTGGAACACCAAACAATACCCACGATGTGCAGATAACTTCGACTGGCAATCTCACGCTATCAGGACTCATCCAAACATCAGGCACTATCACTCTTAAGGCCACTGCGGGCAACTCCATCGAATATAGTGGCGACACCAAAATTGACGGCGGCTCTTCTATCTCGCTGACTTCAAGCGGAACACCCGCCGCACCAAGCGCGGCTCGCAACGTAACGCTAGATGCCGAAGCCGTGACTTTATTGGGTGCTATTAATCTCGGCGCGGGAACGCTCTTCATAGAGAGCAATACTGTAACCTACACCACCCGTGTCGCCTTAACTGCGCTCGCGGTTGACCTTACTTTGAATACAAGCTCATTTGACCTTGCGGCGAAAGCTAACGAATGGCTGATTCCCGCCACAACCGACACTGATTTCGATAGAAGCCTAACAATAACGACAATTGGAATTGGCGGCTCTATTCTCCTTCCTAGCGGAGCAAGAGATTTTGGAACTGGCGCGCTAACGTTAGCTTCTTCTGGAACTGGCGCGATTATTTTTGCTTCGGGTGCTGCCACTACTATTAAAGCTAGATCTATCTCCCTTAATTCTACGACAGGCGGAACGCAGCGCAACCAAGACCTCACGCTAGAAACGATGGGCGGCGACATAACCCTTCAAGGCACATTTAACATCGGCTTGCCCGCATCTACTGAAGGTGATTTAGTTATCATTGCTGTGGGCGGCGAGATTAGCTTCACTGGAACCCCCGCTATCAATGGAAAAACCATTACGCTAACGCAGTCAAACAACAAGGAGGCTTTTAATAGCTCCACTTCACCCGCAACCTTTAATGTTAAGCCTGCCGTGAAATATACCGGCGCTGATGCGGCTGACGGATATCTGGTTAGCGATGCTTGGGCTACCTGTTCAACAAATGAAAACCCCGGCTGTTCTGTTCCTGTGCCTGTTCGTAGCACAGGGGAGGCATCAATCAATTTAGCCACGTTAATAGCGGGTAAGTTTAGCATTGTTAATGGCGTTTTAGATTTGGGTAGCCAGCCTCTCGAACTTCAAACAGGCGGCGCAATTACTTTCCCTAGCGCCCTTTTGGAAATAAAAACATCAGGCACTATCACCATTTCCGCTGGCAGCATTAGCGGGTGGGGCGCCAGCGTCAAGCTCACCGCGACAGGTGAAATTACGCTCAGCGGCGCTTTTGGCGTAAGCACTAAGGCTTTAACCATAGACGCAGGCAGTTTAACCTTCGCTAGCGCGCTGATAGAAACTACAATCACTGGCTCAACTGTTTCCATAAAGGGAACAAACACGGCAAGCACGCCAGCAACCGCAAAATTAACGATAACGGCTACAGGCAACTTGACGCTTGATGGTCCGATTAATGTCGGAACGCAAACGCTCGCGCTTAATTACGGCACATCGGGCGCGGGAAGCACGCTCACCTATAGCAACAGCACCGACATCACTTTCGGCGAGCTTGAAATTACCAATAGTGGCACAACCGCACTTGATATCGTTGATTGGATGGCTGTAAGCGATAAAAACCTCACGATAACCGCAAGCGAAGCAACGGTGAATATATTAGCTGGTGTTTCTCTTGGAACAGGAAACTTAAATATAAACACGAACAAAATTAACTTTGGCGTAGGCTTTACACAAATCACCGCAGGCGATATTACGCTTGCTACCACAACAGCCGCATCAAACAATGCCGTGTTGCCTCCTTTGAGCTTTACTGCCAGCGGCACTTTATCTCTAAGTGGTGATTATGATTTTACTAATAGCACTACCTCCACCAACGCTAGCATAACGCTTAGTGCTGCTACATTTGCCGCCACGCCCGCACCGACAATTACCAATGTTTCTAACATTTCCTTAGCTTATACCGGCACAGGCGCATTCACGCCTCCAACTTGGGCGGCGATTGCCGGTGTTGATTTAAGCATTACGGCTGATGAGATTTCTCTGCCCGCAAGCTTTACTATCGGCACAGGAGATTTAACCCTCACCGCCAATGAGGTGAGCGCGGCTAATACCGTTACTAGAGGCGCACTTACGATTAACTTGGCAGAAGAGAATGGCACTTTCCTTATTGAAACGTGGGCTATTGTTGCTGGTAAAAACTTAACTATTGATTCAGGCTCAGTGGCTGGCGTTACCATCACCATACCTGCGGCACTTAACATTGGAGCAGGCGCGTTATCATTAACCGCCGCCACTTTGAACTTTGGAAGCGCCGATGTTGCCATCACAGCCGCAACCATAACGCTATCAGGTAGCGTTGCCAACCCGGCGAATGTATCAGTATCAATGACCGCAACCGGTAAAATAACCTTTACAGATACCGCAGGGCTTGCTTATGACTTCGGCGCAAACACGCTAACCCTGTCGGCGGGCGAATTTGACGCCACGCTAACCAACGTTATGCTCACCGCAGAAACGCTCGAGCTCACCTATACAGGCGCCACCGCTTTCAATATACCCGCTTGGGCAACCGCGAATATCACGAACTTGTCGGTAACCACCACCGAAGTTGCTCTTAATGTTCCCTCCGCGCTTAATATCGGAAGTGGCGACCTAGACTTGAGAACCACCACCGCTAACAGCAATGGTATCGTCTTCGCTAGAGATGCCACCATCACCGCAGGCGGTTTGACTTTGGGAAGCAGTGTCGCATCAACTCTCGCAAGCAGCGGCGCGAGCGATGCCACAATTACCTTCAATTTAAGCGGCTCATTGACCGCGGGGGTTGCTAATGATAAAGGCACTATTAGCGGACTTCACACCTTTAGTTTTGCAGGTGATAACAATACTTTCAGCATAAGCACTGACCAAAGCAGCTCGGGACTTAGCAGTAACTCTCGCATTCTAGTAGGAAATTTTGCTATTACCTATACAGGAGCAGGGGAATTCGACCAGCCGAGTCTAGCGGCGACAGGCGGTGGCGCTTCGTCTATTACGACAACATACTCTATAACAACTAGCACTGGCACTGGCATTTCACTTAGTGGCTCAGGCTTTGGCGCGGCAGCCCTCACGATAACTGCTCCCACCGTTACGAACCGAAGCCCTAACGTAGGAACGAATACCGGCGACCTTACCCTTAATATCAATGGAGCCACAGACTTCACTATTCCCGCATGGGCAATCCGCACAGGCAAAAACCTAACTATAGCTTCCTCTACCGCCGATATTAACGTTCCTGCTGGACTTGTCGCTTTCGGCAACGGCAACTTGACTTTGATGGCTATGGGAGGCTCCGCTATCACTTTCGCTGACGGCGCAACCCTTGAGGGCGGGGACATCACTCTCTATTCCACTACCCCAGCCACCGCCGCCGGCGCATCGATTTCCATTACGGCATCGGGCGCGCTTGACCTCTCAGGAAGCTTTAACCTCGGCACGACCGACCTCGTGCTTTCTTACGCCTCAGTTGATGCGACTATTTTATCAAGCCTCACAACCGATAGCTTGGCAATCACCTCAAGCGAAGAGACTATTGATATCGCTGGCTGGATGGTGCCGACATCAGGCAGGAGAAGTTTGAGTATCACTAGCGCAGGAAGTTCCACTGCGATTACGACAGGAATCAATATCAATTTAGGCGGCGGCATTTTGACACTTGTTACCACCGACTTTTCTGTGAAAACTAGTAATATCACGCTCACCGCAGGGGCAATCAACATCACCGCCAAAGGCGATGGAACTGGCGCGAGTTCCGCGATTACCAATACGAGTAGCAGTGAAGGGCTCACCTTAAGTGCGACCGCAGGCAATATCACCATTAGCGCGGATAATATAGACTTGAGACATGGCGGCGAAGGTAGTTTGAACCTGTCGGCAAGCGGACAAGTTATCTTCTCCAAAGCCTCTGTTGTTAGAGCGCACAATATAACAATCGGTGGCGACATTAGAGCTGCGGGTGCTGACCTCACGCTTAATGCGGCGAACGCAATCGTCCTTGATGCAAGTAAAGCAACGAGTATCACGGCAGGCACGATAACGCTTACCTCCACTATCGCGGGTGCAACAAGCAAGCAAAACTTTACCCTAACTGCCGATGGTAATATCAACCTCTCAGGTCTATTTGATGTGGGTAATGAGGCAGACGGCGGCGAAATGAACTTTAGCGCTGGAAACAATGGCGACAATGAGAACCAAAGCTCTATCACTCTTAATGACGGCTTGACGCTAACCGCGCGCTCCATTCTATTAACGCAAAACGCTCTTTTCCCCGAAGATGAACCGACAGGCGTCACTTTCACTATTTTTGAAAACGCACTGCCCAATGCGGAGCGCACGGGCGGACTCCCGCAAACGGAGCATGACTGGTTTGAATTCGCCGCCCTCACATACGATGCGGACGATGAAAACATTATTATCGCTGACCTTATCGCTGGTGATTCAGACCAAATGGCATTTAGACCTTTCACCTTTGACGTCGCCACTGGTATCCTCAGCTTCGGCGAGGAATCTGTGAGGCTCATCACGACAGGACAAATCATTTTCCCCGCAGGCATAACGGCGATTACCGCCGCCAGCCTTACCCTAGAAGCGGCGAGCATCGGCATCGGCTCTGGCGCAGATACCGCGCCTGCTACTGCTTTCAGTGGAAACCTAGCGATTACGCTTACCGCAAATCTCATCTTGAAGGGCGCGCTCACTTTGGGCGATGACTTAACTTTAGCCATCACCGCTCGCCGTGCAGACCTCTCGGGTGCGGTCATCACTGCGCCTACCTTCAACCTAACCGATGCGTCTGGCACAAGCACTGATGGTGATACAAGCATTACCGCCGCAACCGCAGTCGTATGGTCAAGTGGTGCCAACTTCCCCGCAGAGCTGACGCTGGCAACCCCAAGTCTCGTTCTCACCAGCACCGCAAGCGAAGGCCCAATCATTAACCTAAGAGCGTGGATGGTGGATACTACCGCAAATAGAAATCTCTCCATCACAGCCGCCGGCAAAATAGTTGAAGTCTCCGCCTCCGCCAATTTAGGCACTGGCGACTTGACGATTAACGCGCGCACCCTGCTGGTTTCAACCGCCGCCGTTTCAATTACCGCGAAAGATATCAGCATCACCGCAAGTGCGGACGGCACAACATCAGGCGATGCCGCTATCCGTGGCGACCAAAACCTCACGCTTATCGCCACTGGTGATATTGTCATTGCCGCCACAGCGATACACCTCACGGGAGGCTTCACCGCCTCAACGACTAGCGCGAATGGTATTGTCTTTAGCAAGGAAGCCACCACGCTTACCGCCACGAACATCATTTTCGGCAGAGAGATTCCGGCATCAACCGCAGGCGGTGTAACTACAGAGGCAAGTAAAACGGGCAGTGTAATTTCCGCGCGCTCAACCGCAACGGTTGATGACGCAGAGGTTATAACCGCAAGCGACTTAACGCTCACCACCGCAGGTGCTATCACCTTCATCGGCAAAGCCACCATTTCGGGTGCTGCCGTTAGCTTGGATTCAGCCGAAGAAGGCAGTCAAATTGACGCAGACCTAACCATCAATGCGACTGGAGACCTCACCATCGCCGGTATGTTTAATGCTGGCACGGGCATCATCAGGCTTGTTGCGGGCGCAAGCGGCGGAACAGGCGACATTGTCTTTACGCCTACTCCCACCTTGAGGGCAAGCTCTATCAGATTACAACAGAATGATACGCCTTTCACCGCAGGCTCGACCGCTCCTGCTACTTTCACCACTGCGGGAAATGCGGAAGTGAAGCCTCGCGTTAAATATCTAGGTGCAGGGGAACAACAGGTCACGGACAATGATGGCGATTGGTTTGTGCTAGACACACTGGAATTCGCACCGGATAATGGTAGTGATAATGTTGATATTGCCGCTCTTCTTGCTGACACTAACGGCGACTTCTCAGACTTCTCCATAAACGCAGATGGTCTTTTAGACTTCGGCACTGAAATTGTTACCATCACAACGACTGGTAAAATCATTTTCCCGGCAGGCATAAGAGAAATTAGAGCCGCAGGGCTTGTCCTAACCGCCGCGAGCATTGGCATTGGCGCCGGTGCTGATGACGGCGATGCCACTGCCTTTAGTGGCGACCTAACCCTAACCATTCAAGGAAGACTAACCTTGAACGGCATTTTGACAATGGGCGCAGATACAAGCCTTACCGCCAATGTGCTTGGCTCTACCAGCTTGGTCGGCGTCTTCACCGCACCGACCTTCAACCTAACGACAAATCGTTTGACAATCGGCTCGGCTGATGTGGTGACCTCCATCAGTGCCACGGGCACTAATGCCACGGGTGCTGTGGTCTTAACAACAACAAATGCCGTCACGTTCACCGCCCACACGGACGGCACACTCCCAACAATAGCAACGCCCAACCTCACATGGTCAAAGGGCGATAGCGTTTTTGGTGAAACAAGTGGATTTACCCTAACTGGTGGAGGCAACCTCACCCTAGCTTACACAGGCGAGGCAGCAGAAGCGGTTGTCCTAAGAGACTGGATGGTGGCTACAGATAGAAACCTATCCCTCACTGCCACAGGCGAAATCACCCTCGCCACTGCTGATTTGGGCGCAGGCACTTTAACGCTTAGCGGATTGTTCATCACAACGGGAGACGCAGATGTCGTGCTAACGGCTTCGGCGATAAGGCTCACGACTACAGAAGAAACAAATGCCGCTATCAGTGGCGACCAAGACCTGACGCTTATCGCCACAGGTGATATCACCATCGCCGCCACAGCGATAAACCTCAGCGGAGACTTCACCGCATCAGCAGGTGGCAACATTACCTTCACCAAAGCCACCACGCTTGCCTCCGCGAATATCACTTTCGGTAGAAATGTTCCCGCCGCAGGCGATGTAGCGGCAAGCGTTATTGGCAGCACGATAAGAGCTCAATCCACTGCTGACGGGGAAACGACTGAGCATGTCTTAGTGTTCATCACCACAGCTGCTATCACGTTCATCGGTGAGACGACCATCACGGGTGCGGGCATCGGCCTAGTTTCACTCACAGAAGGTGCGGCAAGCAATGCCGACCTCACCATAACGGCAAGCAACGGAGTGGTTTTGAGCGGCTTGTTTAACACAGGCACAGGTGATATTAGCGTCACTTCGGGTGCTGATAACGCAATACGCTTCGCCGACGGAACAAACATCGTGGAAACCGTGCTCAAGGGTGGTGCTATTACGCTAACTTCTGGCACTGCTACTGCTGAAGGCATAGCTGATGAAGGTGGCACACCTGCTATAGGTAGTGGCCACGTTACGGTAATCGCTACCGGCGCAGTATTGCTCGGCGGTGTGTTTGATGCAGGTGATGGAACTATTATGATTTCCGCAGGCACAACGACCGTAGACCAAGAAATGCCGATAAACTTCTCTACCACGCAAGCCACATCCATTAGTGGTGGTGCGGTCACGCTCACGGCTACCGGCACCGCTACAAGCGGCACGGCAACCGCAAGCAACCAAGCACTCACGATAACCGCTTCAGGCGAGCTAACGCTAGACGGCGATTATGACTTAGGCACCGGCGCTTTGACTTTGAACTACGATTCTATTTCGGCACCGATAGGTGATATCACCGCAAGCGGCGGCTTAACAATTATCTCGGCGAACGCGATAGAAATCGCAGACTGGATGGTGGAAGAAAACAGAAATCTATCTATCACTACAGACGCAGACATTACTCTCGCCGATATTGACTTAGGCACAGGCACCTTAACGCTGAGCGGAGACTTCATCACAACGGGAACGGGCACTGATACTATTGTGCTAACGGCTTCGGCGATAACGCTCACCGCAAGCGCAGAAAGCACAGAAGGCACAGAGGAAGCAACTGCCGCTATCCGCGGCGCGCAAGCCCTCACGCTTATCGCCACAGGCGATATCAACATCACTGCCACAGAGATAAACCTCACCGCAGACTTCACCGCTTCAGCAGGTGGCAACATTACCTTCACCAAAGCCGTCAGGCTTATCGCCGCGAATATCACTTTCGGCAGAAGCGTAACTGTAGAGAGTGAGGTAGAGGGTGTGGCTGATGTGACTACCATTACGGGCAGCACGATAAGAGCTCAATCCACAGAAGGCGAAACAACGACACAGCATAACTTAGTGTTCATCACCACAGCTGCTATCACGTTCATCGGTGAGACGACCATCACGGGTGCTGCTATCGGCCTAATTTCAGCCACAGAAGGCGCGGCAAGCGATGCCGACCTCACCATAAGGGCAAGCGACGGAGTGGCTTTGGGCGGCTTGTTTAATACAGGCACAGGCGATATTAGCGTCACTTCGGGTGCTGATAACGCAATACGCTTCACCGACGAGGCAACCGTGCTTAAAGGTGGTGATATTACCCTAACTTCTGGCACTGCTACTGCTGAAGGCATGGCTGAGGAAGGTGGCACACCTGATGTAGGCGAGGGCGCCGTTACGATAACCGCTACTGGCGCGGTATTGCTCGGCGGCGTGCTTCAGACCACTGGAAACATTACGATTACCGCAGGCACAACAACTGCTGGTGAAGAGATGCCGATACACTTCTCTACCACGCAAGCCACAACCATTAGCGGTGCGATTGTTTCGCTCACGGCTACTGGCACCGCTACAAGCGGCGTGGCAACCGCAAGCAACCAAGACCTTAGGATAACCGCTTCAGGTGCGCTAACACTTGCGGGTAGTTATAACGCTGGCACGGGCGATGTTGTCTTGATTTATGCTTCTCTCGGCACAGCGCCAACCGCGTTAGTAACAGATGACTTAACCATCACTTCTGCCGCCGCGATAACCATCGCAGAGTGGATGGTGGCAATAGGCAGAGACCTCTTTCTCACAGCAACCAATGAAGGCATTACTCTTGCCGATGTTGATCTAGGCACGGGCACCTTAACGCTTAGCGGAAGTTTCCTCGCAACCGGCGCGGCTGATGTTACCCTAATGGCTTCAGCGATAACCATCACGACAAGCGCGGACACCACAGGTGCTGCTGCCGCTATTCGCAATACGGATAATCAAAACCTCACCCTAGTTGCGACCGCAGGTAATATCTCCATTGGCGCAGACACTATAGACTTACAACACGGCAACACCAACACCGGCACGGGCGACTTGAGCCTATCGGCAAGTGGTGAAATCATCTTCACCAAAGCCGCTGATGTGAAGGCAAACGATATTGCCATCGGTGGCGTTGTTAGAGCGCAAACCATCACACCAGCAACTGACGATGCAGAAGAAATAGTGGCTGCGAGCCATAACCTCACCCTAACGGCGAATGGTGCGCTCAACTTTGCTGCCGACAAGCCAACTGCTATCTCGGGTGCTGATATTACGCTGGCTTCTGCCGCCGATAGCACGCCTACCGCAAGCGGTCAAAACTTGACGATAGTAGCTGCCACAGGTGCGGTTGCTCTATCAGGCAATATCGATCTCGGTAGAACAGTTGCGGCGGCAGGAACAACCCCCGCAACAACAGGTGGCATTTTAACCATAACGAGCGGAGGCGATATCGCCTTTAGCGGCGCGGGCACACTCACGGCGGAAGTGATTGCTATCACCGCCACAAGCGGTCAAGCCACTTTCGCTGGAACGCCAACTATCGCCACCACGACATTTAACTGGTCGCAAGGCGGTGCTTTTGTTGATGCCAGCCCTGCTACGCTTACGGTGGCTAATCTCAATTTAACTAGAACAGCTGATGATGGAATAACGTTTGCTGCTTGGATGGCGGCTACGGATAGGAATTTATCTATTGCTATTGTGCCGACAACTGAGGGCAGTGCTTCAGCTGTTATCTCTATTGGGTCGAATGTTACTCTTGGAGCGGGCAATTTATCTTTAAGCGCCACTCGCCTATCTATATCGGGTGCCAGCATTATCATGGCAGGGGATGTGAATATAGTCCTCTCTGGAACAGGGAGCGAAGCAACGTCAGCCTTGGCGGGCACAGCTTCTTTGGGTATCACGGCTAGTGGTTCTATCACCATACACGCGCAAAATATAAATTTCGCCAGCGTTGATTTGACCCTAACAGCAGGTGATGATGAAGACATTACGTTCACCCATGCTGATGGAACGAGCATCAACGCGCAAAATATAACTATTGGTGGTGTGGTGCGCGCGCAATCAACCGCAACGGTCAATGAGGCGGCAGTTGTCACGCAAGAAAACCTAAGCCTTATTGCTGGCGATACTACTGGGCAGATTAACTTCGCTACCGAGAAGGCAACCAGCATTTTCGGTGCTGTTATCACGCTCACTTCGCCGACAGTAGGCACAACCTCCACTCAAAACCTTACGGTTACCGCCACCGGCAATCTTGCTCTATCAGGCGGGTTTGATGTTGGTGTTGGCAGATTGGATCTCATCGCTGGTGATGAGAGAGGCGACACAGGCGTTATCACTTTTGCCGACCCCACCGCGCTTACCGCAAGCTTTATCAAGCTCTCGCAAGATGGTGCGCTCTTCCCCACAGACAAGCCGACAGAGGTTACGTTCAATATCAATGTAGTAGATGAGGATGGCGCGATTACTTCCACCGCCGAGGGCGCACCAAGAATTAGCTACTTGGGTGCTGAAATTCAAGGACGCTTAACTTGGGCAACGCAATTCGCTCTTTACAGCGGCGACGGCGCAGATAAAAACATAGACCTAATGGACGCTTTTGAAGCGGGCAACCCGTTTGCAGATGAAGATAATCTAGAGGACAACATAGTCGACTTCACCGATGAAGATGACAAAGACTTCATCGTCAATGCGGACGAGGGTGGTAATTTGATTCTTCCCGATATGCCTATTACCATTAAAGCCAATCGTATTGTTATCTCGGCAGATAAGGTTGGCACGGGCGCGGGCGGCAACGGCGTGACACGGAAAATCGTGTTAGAAGCAACGGAAATTATCATCATTGATGCTGAGATAGCGGCAAGCGATAATATAGAAATTAACGCCCCCATCGTCATCTTCTCTAAAACCAAACCGGTTACTCTAACTGGCATGAACATTATGATAGACACTGACGAGATGGTTGAAATGCCTGACGATGTTGCTAACAATCAAAACGTCAATTTAATCGCGATGAATGACATTGAGCTAAATAACAACTTGAATATAGGTTTTGGAACGCTTGTCTTGCGCTCAATGAGCGACACTGGAAGTGTTAGGGTCAGCCAACGCAATGTCAGAATTGTTGCTAATAGAGTTGTGTATGACGCTGGCATCCAAACCACAGGTGGTAACAATATTGTTATTGAAACAATGAACGATATTATCCTTACAGACAGCTCTGTTATGACGGCTGGTAATGTTATCCTAAGAGCTGGCGGTAGCATTGTTCTTCCTGATGGTGATGTTGTTATTCAAGCAGGTGAAGATATCATTCTCGAGCAAAGATATGGTAGGCGCTCTAATGGCAACCTAACTCTAACGGCGGGCGGTGATGTTAATCTCATCGGCACGCTCTATAGAGGCGCTGGTAATATAGCTATCACCGCAGGTGGCGCGGTCGTGCTAACGGATGCTGAGGCTCTAATTGCTGCGCAAGTGAGCATTACTCAAGCAGATGTTTTCAGCACCGATGCGCCGCGCACTCTATTCATAGGGCAAAATGGGGTTGCTAATGCACCCGCGCTTGTTTATACAGGCACCGCCGCGCACCCCATCATTCTTTGGGGCGCAAGCCTGACTTGTAGCACTGCTACTGCTTGCCGCTAAAACGGGAACGCTCTTCTATTGGGGGATAAGCCAATCGCGCCTTATTTTTTGCTTGAAGCGGAGAAAATAAGCGTGTTAGAATAATACTCTGATTATACTATAACAGGAGGGTTCTCCCATGCCGATAAAAGAAATAGCCGTCAAAGGCTGGTTAAGCGTTGCTTTTCTAGCATTTTTTTGTGTAGCGAGTGCGTCTGCCGCGCCAAGAGGGGGAGAGATTCTCTCGGGCTCGGGCGATTTAAGTGACGCATATAACATAAGACAATATACCGACAGCTTGCGAACGAGCTGGAATAGCTTTGACATCTCGGCGGGAGAGGAAGTTAGAATCCATCAGCCGAGTTCGCGTTCGTCTATAGTGATAGGCGTTCGTAATGGCGTTGGCACACAGATAGACGGCACGTTAAGCGCGAATGGTCGTGTGGTTTTGGAGAATCCTGCTGGCGTAGAGTTTGGCGCGGGTTCGGTGGTGAATGTTGGGGGCTTGTTAGCCTCAGCGAGTTCGGGTTCGGTTTCGGCGCAAGGTGTTATCAATGCGCCTTCAGGCGAAGTTCATTTACAAAGTTTAAGCAAGGGCGAAGTGGTTAATGTTGGCGGCGCGGTTTCGGCAGATAGAATAATCGTAGAGGGCGCGAATGAGGTAAGGATAGGTTCAAGCGCAAGTTTAACGGCAAATGAAGAGGTTCTTGTTGGCGGTGATTTTCAAGGCAAGGGAGATATTACCAACTCACAAAAAACAATTGTGGAGTCGGGCGCGTTAATAACATCACCGCGCGTTATTATTTGGTCTGATGTTAGCACAAACTTTCAAGGCAACATAAATGCGGGAAGCGGTTTCGTTGAGATTTCAGGTAAGAAGAGTCTCGCCTCGTTTGATTTATTGAATGTGAAAACAGGGGAGCTTTTGCTTGACCCTACCAATATCGTTATTACAGATAATAATGGCTTAAGAGCCAATATGGTTGATGCGACAGATATAGGTAATATAGCGGAAGATGATAATGCGGGAGAGACTCTTTATTTGCTGGGAGGTGCGATTCGCGTTTACCTTGAGGCTAATGCGGGGACGACACTTTCGCTGGCGGCGACTGAGAATATAACTGTTGGTGCGACAATAGATCGTGGCACGACGGGCAATGCGTTAGCTCGTGGCAATCTTACTTTAACGGCGCCAACAATAACTATAAACGAGAATATAGAGTTGGTAAGCACAAGCACTTTCTCGCCTACTTTAACGATAACGGCAACAGGGGGCGTAATTACTTTTGGCTCGGGTGTAACTTTATATGCAGATACCATTGCTTTATCGCAGGTAGGAGCGTTTGGCACACGACCCACTTCCCTAAAGGCTTATGTTTATGATGGCACAAACCTTGGCACTACGCCAACCGAAGCAGCCACGCTAACCACAACCGATACAACGCCGATTAAGACTGCGGGCGCGATTAACATAACAGACCCAGACAACGATGGCATCACCGCGCAAGAAATTATGGACGCAATAACAGAAAAGTTTGATTTCACTTCGGGTGAGTTTGATGTAACCACATTTAATTTCACGCTTAGCACAGCCGGCAATGTTGTTTTCCCTCCCGCACTTACCGGAATAAGAACAACAACAGGAAATATCAACATCAGCATAGGTGGCACTTTTTCATGGACACCAACAACAGCAGGCACTGCGTTTACGCTCACCACAACCACCAGCAATAATGACTTCGACAATCCTATTGGCAATATCAGCTTATCGGGTAATTTTGGTGTTAGCGGTTCGGATTTAACCATCAATTCAGCGGGTCAGCTAACTCTTTCTAGTTCTAGGGCAACCACACTTACCGGCGCTTCAGTCACTCTTACTGCTGTAAGGCAACCCTTCTCAACATTGAAAAACCTCACGATTATCGCCGCCGCCGCTGATGGAGCGGTAAACATCAATACCGCTATCTTTATATACGCTCCAGATGTAGGCGGGGGTGATTTAGTCATCACCGCAGGCACCGGCGGTATTAATTTTAGCACAATTCCCCACCTAACTGACCCAGCTAATAACGCCCCAACAAAAAGAACTATAAGCGCGCGCACCATTACCTTAAAGCAGGCGAAAGCGTTTGACCCTGACAGTGAACTGCCTATTAGGTCCGACGACACAAATCCTATTATTAGCCAAACAAATGCCACTGAGAATTATACGCGTCCAAGGTGGGCATCTTGCCTTGCTGGCGATTCATTTTGCCAAGCTCCCCCCGTCCCGAAGGCAGATATTAACGTAGAGCAAGTGGGCAGTATAACGCTAACGGACGTGTTAGGTGGCTTTGAGATTGAGAATGGCGTTTTAGATTTAGGAACATTTGACTTAACGCTTATAACCGGCGGCAAAATTATTGTTCCCTCAACCCTAACGAGAATAACAACCACTGGCTCTATCACCATAGCAACCGCCGCCAACACCCACTCTACGTCTAATCCGTCGGCGGGGAAGAACGGAGATGAAGATGTATTTAGCACAGGTGGAATAAGTGGATTATCTGCGGGTGCTACGCTCACTATTGAAATAACTGGCGGCACGGTAGCGGCTGATATAGATAGTTCAGAGATAGATTTAAGAATAGCGAACGTGTTTGCCGCGCAAGATGATGACGGCAACCACCCAGCATTTGATTTAATCTTAAAAACAAATGGTCAGTTATCAATGAAGGTATTAAGTAGTTTTAGTGGCATCATTTCCCAAGCTGCTATTAGAGCAACAAACCTGACACTTGACGCCCCTTACCTTGAAGGCTTTGGTAATAATGCAGGGGTATTATCGTCTGTTAAAATATATGGCACAAACTCCATCACCTTCAAAAATCTTGTAAAAGTAAGCACTGCTACTCTTCAAAATAATTTAATTCTGAATGTGGGTATGGGCGGTATAATCTATCCGACCACTGGCACTGGGGCTAATCAGGCGGACGCTTTTGAAAACTATGTCGTTAATATAGAAAACACACATAACTCCTCAGACCCGCTTGTTATTAGAAGCTGGGCGCTACTGGCTAAGCAAATTAAGATAACATCAGAAACGAGACCCGTCTTAATTACTGGGAGTGTCATAGCAAACACTTTAGAAATCACCGCGCCGCGTATTATATTTGATGGCGCTGATGATGGTGCTGGCGGAGCTAATGATGATATTGTAATTACAGTGGCAGAGAGCATTCAGCTTAATGCTACAGATGTTGATATAACAACGACTGCCTTTACAGCCATTAGTGGTGATGGTAATCAAAACCTCACAATAAACCAAAAAACCGGGGCTAGATTCACTCAATTTTCTATAAGGGGTGTTTATAATTTAGGTGATGGGGGCACGCTAACACTTAATATCCCCAACCTAACACTCATCGACCATATGGCTGTCGGCGCTAATGATACCCCCATTATTCAAGAAATAAACATAACAGAACTTAATGCTGGGGCAGTAGTGCTTAACTTCATAGCCGATGAAGATGGTGTCAATGATAGGGGTTACTTTCTTACAAGCAGCGACATTAAACGAGATTTTATCCTCACTACGACAGGCACAATTGAAATTCAGGGTCATCTTGAGATGGCACGAATAGGCGCTGGACCGACCGGATTTTCGAGCTCGGTGACTAATAAGGACACGGCAGCTAGTATCAAACTAACCGCCAGCAACTTTATTTGGACGAGCGAGCCAACAATTATTATTACAGATAACAATGCTACCATTGAACTAACGCAAACAGCCACCGCTTTTGCTAGTGATATAGGCTCAACGACCTTTAGGAGAGGGTATGGTGGTGTAGTCGGCAGTCCTAATCGTGCCGACCCAGCGAGCGTATACCTGCCAATTCTCATACGCACAGATTTAGCGGCAGGCGCAACATACAGCATTCCATCTTGGGGCGCATGCACCCCCAGCGTGGCGAATTGCCTCCAGCCCGACCATATTGATATAGCTGGCACGAACATTTCCGCCGCCGACATTATGAATGAGATTGACGGAAAATTTGAAATTGTGAATGGCATTTTGGATTTAGGCGATTCTAATTTTACACTCACCCCAACAGGCACAATCACTTTCCCTAACGACCTTTTGGAAATAAAAACGAGAGGCTCTATCTCTATCACCGCAACCAGCGTAAGTGGCTTCGCGGCTAGTGGCACTATCAAGCTCACAACAACTTCGGGCAACATCACCCTAGCGAATAGCTTCGGTATTGCGGCTAGAAACTTAGAAATCAATTCAGCCGGCAATTTGACCTTCACAGGCACAACAACAATTATCGGCTCGGGCATCACCATAACCAGCGCGAGCGCAACCACGCCGGGAACAAAACTTACGATTGACGCTTCCGCCGGCGTAACTTTAGCTGGAGCGATTAATGTCGCCACCCTCGATATTCAATATGGCGATGGCGGCGGCTCCTTAGCCTATACCACCCCCAACCTTACTGTCGCCACACTTAACATTACCGCCGGTAACAGCGCAAGCGAAGCACTCACCATCGCAAGCTGGATGACCGGCGCAACCACCGCTCTTACTATCAACGCCGCAGGTATAGCTGTTAGCGTCCCCGACATCAGCTTCTCAGGGAAAAATTTAGAGATAATCGCGAACCGCATTAGCTTTACCGAAGCTACCCCCACCATCTCCGCCGCAGACCTTACGCTTACCACAGGCGATGCATCAGGCGCCGCCGCCGGCGCAGTTACCCTCACCGCGACTGGCGAGCTAGACCTGACCGGCAACTTTAACCTCAACGGCAACACCCTAACGCTAAACGCCGCAACGCTGGCGAGCGACACTCCCCCAAGCTTCACAAGCCGAGGCACGCTTATCATTAACGCAAGCGGCGCGCTCACGCTGGCGAGCTGGATGGAGCAATCAGGGCAAAACCTGACGGTTACAGCTACAGGCAACATTACCCTCGCGAGCATTAACATCGGCGGCGGGAGCTTGAGCCTAACCACTACCAGCACAGGAACTATCATCGTGCCTGACGGCAATGCCACTTTGACCGCAGCGAACGTAAGCATCAACGCCGCCGCCGCTCCCGCATCTAACAGCAACGCGCTTACCATAATCGCGACGACAGGCACAACCACTCTTATCGGTAGTTTTAGGGCAGGCTCGTTTGCGATAACCACAAGGACTCTTGCCGCTGACGACATTGTGAGCTTTGGCGTAAACACTTTAACGATACGCGGGATTTCGGGAAATCTCGCGGTCGCAGACTGGATGCCTGACGCGGCAGGCACCACCGATATTGAAATTACCGGCGATATTATTATACTAGCAGGCTATGACCGCAGCGCAGGCACAGGAAAACTAGCATTGAAATCTACCGGCGGGAAATTGGACTTCCAAGGCGCCGCCACAATTAACGCAGGCGTTGTTGAACTACAATCCAACGCCGCCGATACCTCTGCCGCCAATGGCGCAATTAGTATTACCAGCACAGGCAACTTGAGCCTCGTAGGCAGTTATAACTTCGGCGAGGGAGATGTGGCGCTTTCTTTCGGCGGCACTTTCACCGCGCCTACGGCTCTTACCACAGATGACCTGACCGTAACCAAAACGAACGCAGGCACCTTAACCTATGCGGCATGGATGCTTGGTAGCAATGCCAATAGAAACTTGACCCTCACCACAACGCACTTGAGCGGCAATATCACCATTCCCACATCTATCACAACGAACGGCACGGGAACTTTGACCCTCACCGCAAGAAATCAAATTATCTTTGGCGCGGCTGATGTGACGCTCTCCGCTCATACCCTTTCCATTAGGGGAGACTCTACCGATGGGAGTGTTCCTGGTATCATTAGCACTGGGGATTATGATATAACCTTCATCGCGAGAACTAGCAATTTGGTAATAGACGCTACTCGCATAGACCTTAAACGCACGGGTGATGATGACGCCAATAAAAACAATCTAACCCTATCGGCGGCAAATGGTGAGATTCGATTCGCAAACGACGTAATCATCAAAGTAAATGACATCACGCTTGGCGGAACGGTGAGCGTAGGAGGATTATTTGGTGGCCTATTTAATTCGGGAATATCTGATTTAACAATCAACGCGGCTGATGCGATTATTTTCTCAAGCGCCACTACCATCACCGCCGATGAAATCACGCTTTCATCGGCTATTGATGGAACACCAAACAATACCCATAATGTGCAGATAACTCCGGACGGCGCTCTCACGCTATCAGGGCTTATCCAAACGGGCGGCACTATCACTCTTACGACCACAGGAAGCTCCACCATCAATTATAGCGGCGACACCAAAATTGACGGCGGCTCTTCTATCTCGCTGACTTCAAAAGGAACACCCGACGCTCCAAGCGCGGCGCGCAACGTAACGCTAGATGCTGATGCCGTGACTTTATCAGGTGCTATTAATCTCGGCACTGGCACGCTCACCTTGACGACCGCAAGTTTAACTTACGCCAGCACCAACCGCGCCTTAACTGCGGGTGGCGTTAACCTTACTTTGAGCACAGGCTCATTTGACCTTACGGCGGAAGCTAACGAATGGCTGATTCCTGCTAGCGGCGGCGCCGCTTTCGATAGAAGTTTGACTATAACGACAGACGATTCATCTATCGCTTTTCCTAGCGGAACAAGAAATTTTGGAACTGGCTCCTTAGTGATAAGTGCTACTGGAGGAATTAGTTTTGCCTTAGATGCCTCCACTGCGATTACAGCTACATCCATCTCGCTCACTTCTACGGCGGGAGCAACGCAGAGCAATCAAGACCTCACTTTAACAACGACAGCGGGCGACATAACCCTTCAAGGCACATTTAACATCGGCTTGGCAGGCTCTACTCAAGGTGATTTAGCTATCACTGCTGTGGGCGGTCAGATTTTGTTTACAGGAAGCCCCGCCCCCACCATCAATGGAAAAACCATTAGCCTAACGCAATCAGCAAACAAGGAAGCTTTTAATGGCGTGTCGCCCGCAAGCTTTAATGTTAAGCCTGCGGTGAAATATACCGGCGCTGATGCGGCGGACGGATATCAGGTTAGCACTTGGGCTACCTGTTCAACGGTCGAAAACACCAGCTGTTCCATTCCTGTGCCTATTATGAGCACAGGTCAGGCATCAATCAATTTAGCCACGTTAATATCAGGTAAGTTCAGCGTTGTTAATGGCGTTTTAGATTTAGGCGGTCAGCCTCTAGAGCTTCAAACAGAGGGGCAAATTACTTTCCCTAGCACCCTTACTGAAATAAAAACAACAGGCAGTATAACCATTTCCGCCGGTAGCATTAGCGGGTGGGGAGCTAGTATCAAGCTCACCGCAAACGGCGCAATTACGCTCAGCGGCGCTTTTGGCGATAGCGGTAAGGCTTTAACCATAGGCGCAGGCTCTTTAACTTTCGCCAATGCGCTGACAGAAACTACAATCACCGGCTCAACCGTTTCCATAACGGGAGCAAGTGCGGCAACCATTGCGGCGGGCGCAGACTTAACGATAACGGCTACAGGCAACTTGACGCTTAATGGTCCGATTAATGTCGGAACGCAAACGCTCGAGCTTAATTACGGCACATCGGGCGCGGGAAGCACGCTCACCTATAGCAACAGCACCAACATCACTTTCGGCGAGCTTGAAATTACCAATAGTGGCACAACCGCTCTTGATATCGTTGATTGGATGGCTGTAAGCGATAAAAACCTCACGATAACCGCAAGCGAAGCAACGGTGAATATATTAGCTGGTGTTTCTCTTGGAACAGGAAACTTAAATATAGACACGAACAAAATTAACTTTGGCGGAGGCTTTACACAAATCACCGCAGGCGATATTACCTTCGCCACCACAACAGCCGCATCAAACAATGCCCTGTTGCCTCCTTTGAGCTTTACTGCCAGCGGCACTTTATCTCTAAGTGGTGCTTATGATTTTGCTAATAGCACTACCTCCACCAACGCCAGCATAACGCTTAGTGCTGCTATATTTGCCGCCACGCCCTCACCGACAATTACCAATGTTTCTAACATTTCCTTAGCTTATACTGGCACAGGCGCATTCACGCCTCCAACTTGGGCGGCGATTGCCGGTGTTGATTTAAGCATTACGGCTGATGAGATTTCTCTGCCTAGCGGCTTTACTATCGGCGGAGGAGATTTAACCCTCACCGCCAATGAAGTGAGCGCGGTTGATACCGTTACTAGAGGCGCACTTACGATTAACTTGGCAGAAGAGAATGGCACTTTCCTTATTGAAACGTGGGCTATTGTTGCTGGTAAAAACTTAACTATTGATTCAGGCTCAGTGGCTGGCGTTACCATCACCATACCTGCGGCACTTAACATTGGAACAGGCGCGTTATCATTAACTGCCGCCACTTTGAACTTTGGAAGCGCCGATGTTGCCATCACAGCCGCAACCATAACGCTATCAGGTAGCGTTGCGAACCCCGCCAATGTATCAATGACCGCAACGGGTAAAATAACCTTTACAGATACCGCAGGGCTTGCTTATGACTTCGGCGCAAACACGCTAACCCTGTCGGCGGGCGAATTTGACGCCACGCTAACCAACGTTATGCTCACCGCAGAAACGCTCGAGCTCACCTATACAGGCGCCACCGCTTTCAATATACCCGCTTGGGCAACCGCGAATATCACGAACTTGTCGGTAACCACCACCGAAGTTGCTCTTAATGTTCCCTCCGTGCTTAATATCGGAAGCGGCGACCTAGCCTTGAGAACCACCACGGCTAACAGCAATGGTATCGTCTTCGCTAGAGACGCCACCATCACCGCAGGCACTTTGACTTTGGGAAGCAGTGTCGCATCAACTCTCGCAAGCAGCGCGGGCAATGCTACAGTTACCCTCAATTTAAGCGGCTCATTGACCGCAGGGGTTGCTAATGATAATGGCACTATTAGCGGACTTCATACCTTTAGTTTTGCAGGTGATAACAATACCTTCAGCATAAGCACTGACCAAAGCAGCTCGGGACTTAGCAGTAACTCTCGCATTCTAGTAGGAAATTTTGCTATTACCTATACAGGAGCAGGGGAATTCGACCAGCCGAGTCTAGCGGCGACAGGCGGTGGCGCTTCGTCTATTACGACAACATACTCTATAACAACTAGCACTGGCACTGGCATTTCACTTAGTGGCTCAGGCTTTGGCGCGGCAGCCCTCACGATAACTGCTCCCACCGTTACGAACCGAAGCCCTAACGTAGGAACGAATACCGGCGACCTTACCCTTAATATCAATGGAGCCACAGACTTCACTATTCCCGCATGGGCAATCCGCACAGGCAAAAACCTAACTATAGCTTCCTCTACCGCCGATATTAACGTTCCTGCTGGACTTGTCGCTTTCGGCAACGGCAACTTGACTTTGATGGCTATGGGAGGCTCCGCTATCACTTTCGCTGACGGCGCAACCCTTGAGGGCGGGGACATCACTCTCTATTCCACTACCCCAGCCACCGCCGCCGGCGCATCGATTTCCATTACGGCATCGGGCGCGCTTGACCTCTCAGGAAGCTTTAACCTCGGCACGACCGACCTCGTGCTTTCTTACGCCTCAGTTGATGCGACTATTTTATCAAGCCTCACAACCGATAGCTTGGCAATCACCTCAAGCGAAGAGACTATTGATATCGCTGGCTGGATGGTGCCGACATCAGGCAGGAGAAGTTTGAGTATCACTAGCGCAGGAAGTTCCACTGCGATTACGACAGGAATCAATATCAATTTAGGCGGCGGCATTTTGACACTTGTTACCACCGACTTTTCTGTGAAAACTAGTAATATCACGCTCACCGCAGGGGCAATCAACATCACCGCCAAAGGCGATGGAACTGGCGCGAGTTCCGCGATTACCAATACGAGTAGCAGTGAAGGGCTCACCTTAAGTGCGACCGCAGGCAATATCACCATTAGCGCGGATAATATAGACTTGAGACATGGCGGCGAAGGTAGTTTGAACCTGTCGGCAAGCGGACAAGTTATCTTCTCCAAAGCCTCTGTTGTTAGAGCGCACAATATAACAATCGGTGGCGACATTAGAGCTGCGGGTGCTGACCTCACGCTTAATGCGGCGAACGCAATCGTCCTTGATGCAAGTAAAGCAACGAGTATCACGGCAGGCACGATAACGCTTACCTCCACTATCGCGGGTGCAACAAGCAAGCAAAACTTTACCCTAACTGCCGATGGTAATATCAACCTCTCAGGTCTATTTGATGTGGGTAATGAGGCAGACGGCGGCGAAATGAACTTTAGCGCTGGAAACAATGGCGACAATGAGAACCAAAGCTCTATCACTCTTAATGACGGCTTGACGCTAACCGCGCGCTCCATTCTATTAACGCAAAACGCTCTTTTCCCCGAAGATGAACCGACAGGCGTCACTTTCACTATTTTTGAAAACGCACTGCCCAATGCGGAGCGCACGGGCGGACTCCCGCAAACGGAGCATGACTGGTTTGAATTCGCCGCCCTCACATACGATGCGGACGATGAAAACATTATTATCGCTGACCTTATCGCTGGTGATTCAGACCAAATGGCATTTAGACCTTTCACCTTTGACGTCGCCACTGGTATCCTCAGCTTCGGCGAGGAATCTGTGAGGCTCATCACGACAGGACAAATCATTTTCCCCGCAGGCATAACGGCGATTACCGCCGCCAGCCTTACCCTAGAAGCGGCGAGCATCGGCATCGGCGCTGGCGCAGATACCGCGCCTGCTACTGCTTTCAGTGGAAACCTAGCGATTACGCTTACCGCAAATCTCATCTTGAAGGGCGCGCTCACTTTGGGCGATGACTTAACTTTAGCCATCACCGCTCGCCGTGCAGACCTCTCGGGTGCGGTCATCACTGCGCCTACCTTCAACCTAACCGATGCGTCTGGCACAAGCACTGATGGTGATACAAGCATTACCGCCGCAACCGCAGTCGTATGGTCAAGTGGTGCCAACTTCCCCGCAGAGCTGACGCTGGCAACCCCAAGTCTCGTTCTCACCAGCACCGCAAGCGAAGGCCCAATCATTAACCTAAGAGCGTGGATGGTGGATACTACCGCAAATAGAAATCTCTCCATCACAGCCGCCGGCAAAATAGTTGAAGTCTCCGCCTCCGCCAATTTAGGCACTGGCGACTTGACGATTAACGCGCGCACCCTGCTGGTTTCAACCGCCGCCGTTTCAATTACCGCGAAAGATATCAGCATCACCGCAAGTGCGGACGGCACAACATCAGGCGATGCCGCTATCCGTGGCGACCAAAACCTCACGCTTATCGCCACTGGTGATATTGTCATTGCCGCCACAGCGATACACCTCACGGGAGGCTTCACCGCCTCAACGACTAGCGCGAATGGTATTGTCTTTAGCAAGGAAGCCACCACGCTTACCGCCACGAACATCATTTTCGGCAGAGAGATTCCGGCATCAACCGCAGGCGGTGTAACTACAGAGGCAAGTAAAACGGGCAGTGTAATTTCCGCGCGCTCAACCGCAACGGTTGATGACGCAGAGGTTATAACCGCAAGCGACTTAACGCTCACCACCGCAGGTGCTATCACCTTCATCGGCAAAGCCACCATTTCGGGTGCTGCCGTTAGCTTGGATTCAGCCGAAGAAGGCAGTCAAATTGACGCAGACCTAACCATCAATGCGACTGGAGACCTCACCATCGCCGGTATGTTTAATGCTGGCACGGGCATCATCAGGCTTGTTGCGGGCGCAAGCGGCGGAACAGGCGACATTGTCTTTACGCCTACTCCCACCTTGAGGGCAAGCTCTATCAGATTACAACAGAATGATACGCCTTTCACCGCAGGCTCGACCGCTCCTGCTACTTTCACCACTGCGGGAAATGCGGAAGTGAAGCCTCGCGTTAAATATCTAGGTGCAGGGGAACAACAGGTCACGGACAATGATGGCGATTGGTTTGTGCTAGACACACTGGAATTCGCACCGGATAATGGTAGTGATAATGTTGATATTGCCGCTCTTCTTGCTGACACTAACGGCGACTTCTCAGACTTCTCCATAAACGCAGATGGTCTTTTAGACTTCGGCACTGAAATTGTTACCATCACAACGACTGGTAAAATCATTTTCCCGGCAGGCATAAGAGAAATTAGAGCCGCAGGGCTTGTCCTAACCGCCGCGAGCATTGGCATTGGCGCCGGTGCTGATGACGGCGATGCCACTGCCTTTAGTGGCGACCTAACCCTAACCATTCAAGGAAGACTAACCTTGAACGGCATTTTGACAATGGGCGCAGATACAAGCCTTACCGCCAATGTGCTTGGCTCTACCAGCTTGGTCGGCGTCTTCACCGCACCGACCTTCAACCTAACGACAAATCGTTTGACAATCGGCTCGGCTGATGTGGTGACCTCCATCAGTGCCACGGGCACTAATGCCACGGGTGCTGTGGTCTTAACAACAACAAATGCCGTCACGTTCACCGCCCACACGGACGGCACACTCCCAACAATAGCAACGCCCAACCTCACATGGTCAAAGGGCGATAGCGTTTTTGGTGAAACAAGTGGATTTACCCTAACTGGTGGAGGCAACCTCACCCTAGCTTACACAGGCGAGGCAGCAGAAGCGGTTGTCCTAAGAGACTGGATGGTGGCTACAGATAGAAACCTATCCCTCACTGCCACAGGCGAAATCACCCTCGCCACTGCTGATTTGGGCGCAGGCACTTTAACGCTTAGCGGATTGTTCATCACAACGGGAGACGCAGATGTCGTGCTAACGGCTTCGGCGATAAGGCTCACGACTACAGAAGAAACAAATGCCGCTATCAGTGGCGACCAAGACCTGACGCTTATCGCCACAGGTGATATCACCATCGCCGCCACAGCGATAAACCTCAGCGGAGACTTCACCGCATCAGCAGGTGGCAACATTACCTTCACCAAAGCCACCACGCTTGCCTCCGCGAATATCACTTTCGGTAGAAATGTTCCCGCCGCAGGCGATGTAGCGGCAAGCGTTATTGGCAGCACGATAAGAGCTCAATCCACTGCTGACGGGGAAACGACTGAGCATGTCTTAGTGTTCATCACCACAGCTGCTATCACGTTCATCGGTGAGACGACCATCACGGGTGCGGGCATCGGCCTAGTTTCACTCACAGAAGGTGCGGCAAGCAATGCCGACCTCACCATAACGGCAAGCAACGGAGTGGTTTTGAGCGGCTTGTTTAACACAGGCACAGGTGATATTAGCGTCACTTCGGGTGCTGATAACGCAATACGCTTCGCCGACGGAACAAACATCGTGGAAACCGTGCTCAAGGGTGGTGCTATTACGCTAACTTCTGGCACTGCTACTGCTGAAGGCATAGCTGATGAAGGTGGCACACCTGCTATAGGTAGTGGCCACGTTACGGTAATCGCTACCGGCGCAGTATTGCTCGGCGGTGCGTTTGATACGGGTGCTGGAAACATTACGATTATCGCAGGCACAACAACTGCTGGTGAAGAGATGCCGATAAACTTCTCTACCACGCAAGCCACAACCATTAGCGGTGCGGATATTTCGCTCACGGCTACCGGCACCGCTACAAGCGGCACGGCAACCGCAAGCAACCAAGCACTCACGATAACCGCTTCAGGCGAGCTAACGCTAGACGGCGATTATGACTTAGGCACCGGCGCTTTGACTTTGAACTACGATTCTATTTCGGCACCGACAGGTGATATTACCGCAGGCGGCTTAGCAATTATCTCTACGAGCGATATAACCATCGCAGAGTGGATGGTGGAAGAAAACAGAAACCTATCGGTTACCGCTACCGGCGCAGGCATTACCCTCGCCACCGCTGACTTAGGCACCGGCACCTTAACGCTCAGTGGAGTCGTCATCACAATGGGTGCTGCTCCTGCCACGCTAACGGCTTCGACGATAAGGCTCACTGCTACCGCAGAAGGCACAGAAGCTGGCGATGCCGCTATCCGTGGCGGGCAAGCCCTCACGCTTATCGCCACAGGTGATATCACGCTTACCGCCACAGCGATAAACCTCACGGCGGATTTCACCGCCTCGACAAACGGCAACATTACCTTCAGCAAAGCCGCCGTGCTTACCGCCGCGAACATCACTTTCGGTAGAAGCGTAACTGTAGCGGGCATAGGAGACTTACCTGCCACGACTACCATTACTGGCAGCACGATAAGAGCGCAAGCCACTGCTGACGAAACAACGACACAGCATAACTTAACGCTCACTACCGCAGGTGCTATCACGCTCATTGGTGCGACAACTATTTCGGGTGCTGATGTCAGCTTAACTTCAACCACAGCAGGCGCGGCAAGCAATGCGGCTTTCACCATAAGGGCAACGGGTGCAGCAATTCTGGACGGCTTGTTTAATACAGGCACAGGTGCTATTAGTGTCACGTCTGGTGCTGATAACGCGATAGGCTTCGGCATAGCGACAACTATGCTTACAGGTGGTGCTATTACGCTAACTTCTGGCACTGCTGAAAGTGCCACCACACCTGATGCGGGAGCTGGCGACGTTACGATAACCGCTACTGGCGCAGTATTGCTCGGCGGTGTGCTTCAGACCACTGGAAACATTACGATTACCGCAGGCACAACAACTGCTGGCGCAGAGATGCCGATACACTTCTCTACCACGCAAGCCACAACCATTAGCGGTGCTGTTGTTTCGCTCACGGCTACTGGCACCGCTACAAGCGGCGTGGCAACCGCAAGCAACCAAGACCTTAGGATAACCGCTTCAGGTGCGCTAACACTTGCGGGTAGTTATAACGCTGGCACGGGCGATGTTGTCTTGATTTATGCTTCTCTCGGCACAGCGCCAACCGCGTTAGTAACAGATGACTTAACCATCACTTCTGCTGCCGCGATAACCATCGCAGAGTGGATGGTGGCAATAGGCAGAGACCTCTTTCTCACAGCAACCAATGAAGGCATTACTCTTGCCGATGTTGATCTAGGCACGGGCACCTTGACGCTTAGCGGAAGTTTCCTCGCAACCGGCGCGGCTGATGTTACCCTAATGGCTTCAGCGATAACCATCACGACAAGCGCGGACACCACAGGTGCTGCTGCCGCTATTCGCAATACGGATAATCAAAACCTCACCCTAATTGCGACCGCAGGTAATATCTCCATTGGCGCAGACACCATAGACTTACAACACGGCAACACCAACACCGGCACGGGCGACTTGAGCCTATCGGCAAGTGGTGAAATCATCTTCACCAAAGCCGCTGATGTGAAGGCAAACGATATTGCCATCGGTGGCGTTGTTAGAGCGCAAACCATCACACCAGCAACTGACGATGCAGAAGAAATAGTGGCTGCGAGCCATAACCTCACCCTAACGGCGAATGGTGCGCTCAACTTTGCTGCCGACAAGCCAACTGCTATCTCGGGTGCTGATATTACGCTGGCTTCTGCCGCCGATAGCACGCCTACCGCAAGCGGTCAAAACTTGACGATAGTAGCTGCCACAGGTGCGGTTGCTCTATCAGGCAATATCGATCTCGGTAGAACAGTTGCGGCGGCAGGAACAACTCCCGCAACAACAGGTGGCACTTTAACCATCACAAGCGGAGGCGATATCGCCTTTAGCGGAACGGGCACACTCACGGCGGAGGTGATTGCTATCACCGCCACAAGCGGTCAAGCCACTTTCGCTGGAACGCCAACTATCGCCACCACGACATTTAACTGGTCGCAAGGTGGTGCTTTTGTTGATGCCAGCCCTGCTACGCTTACGGTGGCTAACCTCAATTTAATTAGAACAGCTGATGATGGAATAACGTTTGCTGCTTGGATGGCGGCTACGGATAGGAATTTATCTATTACTATTGTGCCGACAACTGAGGGCAGTGCTTCAGCTGTTATCTCTATTGGGTCGAATGTTACTCTTGGAGCGGGCAATCTATCTTTAAGCGCCACTCGCCTATCTATATCGGGTGCCAGCATTATCATGGCAGGGGATGTGAATATAGTCCTCTCTGGAACAGGGAGCGAAGCAACGTCAGCCTTGGCGGGCACAGCTTCTTTGGGTATCACGGCTAGTGGTTCTATCACCATACACGCGCAAAATATAAATTTCGCCAGCGTTGATTTGACCCTAACAGCAGGTGATGATGAAGACATTATGTTCACCCATGCTGATGGAACGAGCATCAACGCGCAAAATATAACTATTGGTGGTGTGGTGCGTTCGCAATCGACCGCAACGGTCAATGAGGCGGCAGTTATCACGCAAGAAAACCTAAGTCTTATTGTTGTCGGGCAGATTAACTTCTCTACCGAGAAGGCAACCAGCATTTTCGGTGCTGTTATCACGCTCACTTCACCGACAGTAGGCACAACCTCCACTCAAAATCTTACGGTTACCGCCACCGGCAATCTTGCTCTATCAGGCGGGTTTGATGTTGGTGTAGGCAGATTGGATCTCATCGCTGGTGATGAGAGAGGCGACACAGGCGTTATCACTTTTGCCGACCCCACCGCGCTTACCGCAAGCTTTATCAAGCTCTCGCAAGATGGTGCGCTCTTCCCCACAGACAAGCCGACAGAGGTTACGTTCAATATCAATGTAGTAGATGAGGATGGCGCGATTACTTCCACCGCCGAGGGTGCGCCAAGAATTAGCTACTTGGGTGCTGAAATTCAAGGACGCTTAACTTGGGCAACGCAATTCGCTCTTTACAGCGGCGACGGCGCAGATAAAAACATAGACCTAATGGACGCTTTTGAAGCAGGCAACCCGTTTGCAGATGAAGATAATCTAGAGGACAACATAGTCGACTTCACCGATGAAGATGACAAAGACTTCATCGTCAATGCGGACGAGGGTGGTAATTTGATTCTTCCCGATATGCCTATTACCATTAAAGCCAATCGTATTGTTATCTCGGCAGATAAGGTTGGCACGGGCGCGGGCGGCAACGGCGTGACACGGAAAATCGTGTTAGAAGCAACGGAAATTATCATCATTGATGCTGAGATTGCGGCAAGCGATAATATAGAAATTAACGCCCCCATCGTCATCTTCTCTAAAACCAAACCGGTTACTCTAACTGGCATGAACATTATGATAGACACTGACGAGATGGTTGAAATGCCTGACGATGTTGCTAACAATCAAAACGTCAATTTAATCGCGATGAATGACATTGAGCTAAATAACAACTTGAATATAGGTTTTGGAACGCTTGTCTTGCGCTCAATGAGCGACACTGGAAGTGTTAGGGTCAGCCAACGCAATGTCAGAATTGTTGCTAATAGAGTTGTGTATGACGCTGGCATCC
Source organism: Alphaproteobacteria bacterium (assembly GCA_965209065.1). GTDB lineage: Bacteria > Pseudomonadota > Alphaproteobacteria > JAPOUT01 > CBDBUR01. Next base: position 1,425,867 of record OZ242373.1, on the reverse strand, counting down.
AAACCACAGGTGGTAACAATATTGTTATTGAAACAATGAACGATATTATCCTTACAGACAGCTCTGTTATGACGGCTGGTAATGTTATCCTAAGAGCTGGCGGTAGCATTATTCTTCCTGATGGTGATGTTGCTATTCAAGCAGGTGAAGATATCATTCTCGAGCAAAGATATGGTAGGCGCTCTAATGGCAACCTAACTCTAACGGCGGGCGGTGATGTCAATCTCATCGGCACGCTCTATAGAGGCGCTGGTAATATAGCTATCACCGCAGGTGGCGCGGTCGTGCTAACGGATGCTGAGGCTCTAATTGCTGCGCAAGTGAGCATTACTCAAGCAGATGTTTTCAGCACCGATGCGCCGCGCACTCTATTCATAGGGCAAAATGGGGTTGCTAATGCACCCGCGCTTGTTTATACAGGCACCGCCGCGCACCCCATCATTCTTTGGGGCGCAAGCCTGACTTGTAGCACTGCTACTGCTTGCCGCTAAAACGGGAACGCTCTTCTATTGGGGGATAAACCAAATCTCCCCCTCTCTTTTTAGAGAGGGGGAGCTCTTTTTATGCCTCTTGTGCCCCTTGCTCTAGCGTGTGCGTGGGCTTGACAAAAGCCCCGCGAAACCTTATATTAAAATATAGACAAACACTAGGAGGTCTAAAATGGCAGATTTTGATAAAAATATGACCCACGCTCAAACAAGCGAAATGGTCGACCAAGGCTTGCGTAAGTATATGTCTCAAGTCTTTAACTTGATGGCTCTATCTCTTCTTGTTTCTGGGGGCGTTGCTTATCTCGCCGCCGCAAGCGGATATTATCTAACCCTCGCGCAAAATTATCCCGCGCTCCTGTTCGTGCTGAACTTTGCGCCTCTCGGCATTTTGTTCTTTCTTATGTTTAAGGTGAATACTTTACAGCAATCCACCCTCCAAATTTTGTTCTGGAGCTTTATCGTTTTAGAAGGGTTCTCGCTCGGCTATGTCTCCTTGCTTTATACAGGTCAATCTATCGCGCGTGTTTTTCTCATTACCGCGATTACTTTCTCCGCTTGCGCCTTCTATGGATATACAACCAAACGAGACCTATCGCCGCTTTCAACTTTCTTTATGATTGCTCTTATCGGGCTGCTCGTGACTATGATTGTCAATTTATTTATGCAAAGCACCACGCTTCATTATGCCATCTCCGCTATTGGCGTGCTGCTCTTTGCCGGCATTACCGCATGGGACGTCCAAAGACTCAAAAATACTTACCTACAGCTTAGCCAAATGGGAAGTGCCGCGAGCGCTATGCTTAGCCGAAGTGTCGTGCTTGGCGCACTCTCGCTTTATATTAACTTCCTCAATATGTTCCTCTTTATGCTCCAGTTCTTTGGTGATAGAAAATAAATTTATTTCTTTTAATTAAAAAACGAACCCCCGCACGCTATGCGGGGGTTTTTAGTGCTATATTATATGAATCATCAACCCGAAGGACACGTAAAGCAAAATGGCAGAAAAAATAAGCCAGCAAAATCTAGACGAACCATTTATCCGCTTAGAGAAAGTTGCTAAATTCTTTGGCAATATTCGCGCTGTCAATCACATCTCTTTTGATGTTAAAGTCGGCGAGGTCCTTGGCGTTATGGGCCCCAATGGCGCAGGTAAAACTACGACAATGAGAATGATCGCCGGCTTCCTTAGACCTTCTGCCGGCAATATCTATCTTAAAGGATGTAATGTCGCTGATAAACCTATCGCCGCTAAAAAAATGCTCGGCTATTTGCCCGAAGGCGCTCCCTTGTGGCACGACCTGCCCGTCCTATATCTCCTGCGCTTCGCTGCGCGCGCGCGCGGACTCTCAAACAAAGAAGCTAATAAAGCTATCGAGCAAGCCATCGAGCTCGCCGACTTGAGCGAAGTCGTTTTCGAACCCATCGCCAATTTGTCTAAAGGCTTTAGAAGACGCGTCGGACTCGCCCAAGCTATCTTTCACAACCCGCCGGTGCTTGTCCTCGATGAACCAACCGATGGTCTAGACCCAAACCAAAAACGCTATGTCCGTTCCCTCATTCGCTCTATGGCTAAAACGAAAGCGATTATTGTTTCAACTCATATCCTAGAAGAAGTCGAACCCCTTTGCACCCGTGTGCTGATTATGCATAAAGGAAATGTGCTCGTCGATGAAACCCCCGCCGCTTTCGCCGCGCGGTCTAAATACTATAATGCGGTATCCGCGCGCGTCGCTACGCGCAACCAGCAAAAACTTGTCGATATTTTTCAAAATAATAAATCTGTGCTCTCTCTCGAAACCCGCGTCAAAGGAAACGAAACACGCATTACCTTTTTTCCGAAAGCAAATCAGCAAGGCGAAAAAATCGCCCAAGAAATACGACACCAAGCCAATAAAGAAAATATTCCCCTGCGCTCTTTAGCGGTAGAAGGAGGCAGACTTGAAGATGTTTTCTATCATATCGTTAATCCTTCAGAAGAAAAAAATGGGGAGCAAAAGAAAAAAATATGACCCCCTTTCGCGCCATATTCCTACGAGAGCTCAGAGGCTTTATTGAAGCACCCATCGCCCTTATCGTTGCTATTGCTTTTCTCATTATTTTGCAATCGGCTACCTTTTACTTGGGGAACTTTTATGAGAATGAGCAAGCAAGCCTTGATGTCTTCTTCGCTTTTCATCCGTGGCTCTTCCTGTTTTTTATGCCCGCCATCGCTATGCGGTTGTGGGCGGAGGAAAAACAACAAGGCACGCTAGAGCTGCTTCTCACCTGGCCCTTGCCCTTGATGAGTATGGTGCTAGGAAAATTTTGCGCCGCGTGGGTTTTCTCCGCGTTCATTTTAGTGATGACCTTTCCCATTTGGGTGAGCGTGAATTATCTCGGCAATCCTGATAATGGTCTTATCCTCGCAAGTTATCTCGCTAGTTTTTTAATGGCGGGGGCTTATTTAGCCATTTGCTCTGCTATGTCTGCTTTGACGCGTAATCAGGTTATCGCTTTTGTGCTTGGCGCAAGCGTGTGCGCGCTCTTTGTTATTCTAGGGTGGCCTATCGCTTTAGACTTGCTCGCCCATACGCTGCCGCCGCTATTTTTAGAAACGCTTGCCGCGATTAGCTTCTTGAGCCACTTTGATTCTATTATTTTAGGCGTTATCAATTTAGCTGACATCGCTTTCTTTTTTGTTCATATTCTTGTTTGGCTTATCCTCACCGCTCTATTGATTGACTGGCAGACAGGCGCTCGGCTAGAAAACATTTCAACACAGAATTCTAAAAATAGTAATAGCAATGAAAGCTAAAAAATACCATTTACTCCACATCATTGTTTTGACACTTTTGTTTGTTAGCTTTCTTGCTGCGCTCGTTTTGTCTCAAATTTTACTGCGCCCCATCAAAGTTGATTTAACAGAAAAAAAACTTTGGACTCTCACCGAAGGAAGTAAAAGCATTTTACAAAACCTTAACCAACCCATAGAAATAAAATTATTCTTCTCACAAAAATTATCCCAAACCTATCCCGCGATTAGAAATTTTAGCCAAAGAACCCGTGGGCTACTATTGGAAATAGAAAAACACGCTCAAGGCAGAGTTAGAATTCAATATATTGACCCCGAACCCTTTAGTCAAAATGAGGATAGGGCGCTTAGCTATGGCTTGCGACCCCTTGCCACCATTGACGATACGCCGCTCTACTTTGGCTTGGTCGCAGAAAATAGACAGGGCGGCGTTGAAACTATTCCTAGCTTTAGCATTGAACGACAACATCAGCTCGAATATGACCTGATACAAATAATGCATGCCCTCGAACAAGAAGAGAAGCCAAGTGTTGGGGTTATCTCTAGTCTGCCGCTAGATACCGGTATCGAAGGGCTGCCCGCCGCCTTACAAGGAAGAGCCAAACCTTTTTTGATTTATAACCAGCTTGCCGCTCACTTTCAATTAGAGTTTTTAGAGCAAAATATCCGCGAAGTGCCTTCACGCATTCAAACTCTATTTATCGCTCACCCCAAAAAACTTAATCGCCAAACCCTTTATGCGATTGATCAATTCGTTTTGCGGGGAGGAAAAATTTTACTTCTAGTCGATCCCTATTGCGAAATAAGCAAGCTGGTTAATCAAAGCGGAAAAAAAATTAAAGGACTCGGGCTTACCTCTAGCCTCGAACCCCTGCTAAGCGCGTGGGGCATTCAGTATGAAACACGCGATGTGGTTGCTGATAGAACCCTCGCGCAGAGAGTCGTCCAGCAGGATAGCTTGAGAAAAAGTATGATAGAGCGCGATTATATCTTATGGCTCGGCGCCAATAAAAATAGCATCTCACAAGAGGAGGTTATCACGCGTGGCTTGAGCAACATTAATCTCGCTACCAGCGGACACTTTTTGCCAAAACAAAATATCACAGCGCAATTCAAACCGCTCATTACAAGTTCCGACAATAGTATGCTTTTTTCAACAAAGTATATTCAAACCCCCCGCACCCCCGATGATTTGCTCGCAGCTTTTCGCGCGGCGCACAAAAAATATATTCTCGCCGCAAAACTATCAGGCACACTTACAAGCGCTTTTCGCACCCCGCCCAAAAGAAGAAAACAAAAAGGCGAAACCTTTCTACCTCACGTTAATCAAAGTATCAAACCGACCGAAATTATTCTCGTTGCCGATAGCGACCTGTTAGAAAAACGCTTTTGGGTTAATATGTCCTATTATCAAAGGGGCATTATTGTCCCAACGGCTGATAATGCTACGTTTATTCTCAATGCGCTCGATGCCCTGATGGGCAATGACGCTTTGATAACCCTGCGCGCGCGCTCGCCCGAAACACGCTCTTTTACTCAAGTCGATGCCCTGCGGCAGCAGGCATCGCAAAAACTCGCTCGCGAAGAATATCAACTAAGACAAAAAATTCAAACCATACAGCAAAGATTAGCCAAGTTTGGCAATGCTCCCGAAAAAACACAAACAGGACAAGAACAACTGCTTGGCTTGGAAAGAGAACTCCTTGCTTCGCGTAAGGCACTCCATTCGGTGCGCCGTGAGCTGAATCGCGACATCGAAACGCTCGGGCAATGGGTCAAATTTTTTAATATCTTTTTTATTCCTGTTGCCCTATTGTTTTTGGTAATGGTTTCTTTGTGGCTTAAAAAATCTCATTATCGGAAATAATCGCGGAAACAAGCAATGTATAAAATTAATCGCATTTTTTACTTTTTAACAGCCTTTACGCTTATTATCGTTGGAATTACTTGGCTCGTTGTCGTTCAAGAAAATCAACGACTCACGCAAAAACATTTTCAACATTTTTTACTTTTTCCCAAACTCGCCCAGCAAACGAAGCAAATTAAAATAATGCAACTAGAAATAGGACGCGGACTTTCTGGCACTCAAAAAATAACGCTTTGGCGCGAAAAAAATGAAACCTTTTTTCGTATTCGCCAAGCTAACAATTTCTTCGCTAAACAAGAGCTAACCAATCGCCTTCTCTATGGGGTCGCCACATTGAAAGTAGAAGCAAAACGCGGGAATTCTAAAGCCGAATTGACGAAACTAGGACTCATTGCGCCCGATAAATTAGGACCAGCCATTAGAATTACCTTCTACACCTTTAAGCCAAAAAATAAAAAACGCGCAAGCTTTTTAGTGGGTCATCGCCCTGAAGCCATTGGCGATGTGTTCGGGCAATCCTCCATCTATGTGCGCCGCGAAGGAGAAAACCAAAGCTACCTCGCGCGCGGCGCGCTGCCTCTGCGGACCAATATGCAAGATTGGATTGACCTCAATTTTTTAACCCGATGGCTTAACGAAGATGCCAGTTATCAACCCTTCCACCTAACCAAAGTGCAGTTTTCTCTCTATCGCAAAAAAGGGTGGATATTAAAACGGCAGAACCCTCAAGAGAATTGGGCGGTGAGTGATAGGCGCGGGCTTCCTTTGGTAGGCACCTATGATAAAAAACGCATCGCGGCGGTGGAAAAAAATATCAAAGCACTGCGCTTTCGCGCGGTTCAACCTCTCGATAAAGTTAAATTTAATCGCCCGCATATTGTGATTTTTGAAAGCTTCTCGGGGCTTGCTCTTATTCTTGAAATTCAACGCCACGCATCAGGCTACTGGGCTAAAATAACCGCCCGCGCGACAAGTCTAAAAGCTCAAGCGCAAGCGAAGAAAATACAACATCATTTACAAAATTTTGCGTTTCTTCTGCCAACCGAGCAAGCCAAAAGAATTATCCTGCACCCGCGACATCTCCAAAAAACAAAAAGAAAATAATTATTTTAATAAAATAGAAGCACTCGCTAACACTTCGCCGTGATTTTCTTCTTGTATAAAAAAAGCAACGCCATCGGTGTGGGATTTAATTTTTAGCTTCTGCTTCTTTGCCTCGCCTTGCCAGTTAGATAGGGCGCTTAAATGGCGCGCAACATGATAGTAAGTAACCGTTCTGCCACCATTTTCTCCCGAACCAATCGCTACAGGTTTTTTTCTAATGAAATCAACGCGCCAAACTTTTAATACCTTTTTAGGCTTCGCCGTTGGGTTAATTGTCAATAATAGTTTGTTCCCAATTTGCTTCACTTGAATAATTGGTGCTTGCTTATTCTCATTTCGCCTCTGCTTAATAAGGCGGTAAACTTTAGCACGACTAGAGCCAACCGCATGGAATTTGCCATCAATTACCATCTGCGGCGTATAGACAATCCGTTCACCCATACGACTCGCATAACGCCGCTGGCGTTTCGTCCATTGCGGCGAAGCGAGGCTATCTTTCCAGCCAAGCCTATCCCAATAGGTGACAGGCAAGGAAAGAACAACCACATCGGAACGCTTGGCAAGCTCGCCGGCAAACCTATCCGCCGGCGGACAAGAGGAACACCCTTGACTCGTGTAAAGCTCTATTAGCACAGGCGACTGTTTGGCAACACTTTCCCCCCACACGCCAAAAGCGACAAGCAAAGCAAAAGCAAAAATAATTTTTCTCATCACGCCTCTTTTGTTAAACGCTCTAATACATAAGGCAAAATGCCAAAAGAACGATAATATTCTACTTCATTATCCGTATCAATGCGGCAGAGCAACTCTAGGCTCTTTTCGCTGCCATCGCTAAACGTGATGCGCGCTTTTATCGTTTGGCGCGGCGTTAAATTATCAGGAACATCTATCGCCACTTCCTCTGCGCCGGTTAAGCCAAGCCCACGCCAACTTTCGCCATCTTGAAATTGTAAAGGCAAAATACCCATGCCAACCAAATTAGAACGATGAATGCGCTCAAAACTTTCAGCAACAACCGCCTGCACACCCAAAAGCCTAGGACCCTTCGCCGCCCAATCACGGCTAGAGCCCGTGCCATACTCCTTGCCGGCGAAAATAACCAGAGGCGTGTCGTCCTGCTTATAACGCTCGCTCGCATCAAAAATTGTTAGCGTCTCACCCGATGGAAATAACTTCGTCATACCGCCTTCGGTTTCGGGCGCTATTTTATTGCGCAAGCGAACATTCGCAAAAGTGCCGCGCATCATAATTTCATGATTGCCGCGCCGCGCACCATAGGAATTGAAATCCTTGCGGCTGACTTGACGCTCCTCCAAATAACTTGCCGCCGATGAATTAGGCGCAATAGAACCCGCCGGCGAAATATGGTCGGTCGTAATGGAATCTTCCAGCAAAGCCAGCACACGACCGCCCTCAATAGAGCGCCCTGCGTCACCGCCTTTTGCCTTCTTCTCAAAGAAGGGCGGCTTGCGCACATAAGTGGAGCTGTCAAGCCAGTGATAGACCGCGCTCTTATCCGCCTCAATCGCCGCCCAAGACTCATCGCCCTTGAATAAATTAGCATAGCGCGCACGAAACATATCCTGACTTAAATTGCTACGCACACATTCGGTGATTTCCTCATTGCTCGGCCAGATGTCTTTTAGATAAACCGCCTTGCCGTCCCTATCCGTGCCGAGACTATCACGCGTGAGGTCGGCAAACATCGAACCCGCCAAAGCATAAGCCACCACCAACATCGGCGAAGCGAGATAATTCGCTTTCACATCAGCGTGAATCCTGCCCTCAAAATTGCGGTTGCCCGAAAGAACCGCAGACGCAACCAGCTTATGCTCCTGTATCGTTTGGGAAATCGCCTCATCTAAAGGTCCCGAATTGCCAATACAAGTCGTGCAACCAAAACCAACAACCTGAAAGCCTAAAGCGTCTAGCTCCTCTTGTAAATTAGCGTGGCGCAAATAATCGGCAACCACCTGCGAGCCCGGCGCCAAAGAAGTCTTGACCCAAGGCTGAGTCGCCAGCCCACGCGCCCGCGCCTTTTGCGCAAGCAAGCCCGCGCCCAACATCACGCGCGGGTTGGACGTGTTCGTGCAAGAGGTTATCGCCGCAATAACAATATCGCCGTGACCTAAATCAAAATCTTTGCCTTCAACGCGAACGCGTGCGTTTTGAACGCGCTCGCTCGGCTTGGCTTCAATTTTATACTCGCTTGTTAGCAAACCAGCAAAACTGCTTGACGCGTTTTTTAGTAAAACTTTATCCTGCGGACGCTTAGGTCCAGCAAGGGCTGCTTCCATCTCGCCCAAATCTACCTCTAGCGTGTCGCTGAAGGTCGGCACTTGGCTCGCGCCCGAACGAAAAAGACCCTGCGCCTCTAAATAATCACGCACAAGCTCTATCTGCGTGTCACTCCTGCCGGTTATTGATAAATAATCTAATGTCTTATTATCCACCGGAAAGAAACCACAGGTCGCGCCATATTCCGGCGCCATATTGGAAATTGTCGCGCGGTCTTCTAATGCCATCGAATCTAATCCTGCGCCGTAAAATTCAACAAACTTGCCAACCACATTTTTTTCGCGCAACTTTTGCGTGACCGCTAAAACAATATCCGTTGCCGTAATGCCCGCGCCCGCCGCGCCCGTGAGGTGAACGCCAATCACCTCCGGCAGAAGCATAGAAATAGGTTGCCCTAACATCGCCGCCTCCGCCTCGATGCCGCCAACGCCCCAACCCAAAATGCCTAACGCATTTATCATCGTCGTATGGCTGTCCGTGCCAACAAGACTATCAGGATAGACAAGCGCACCCGCGCCCCCGCCCTCTGGCGTTTCTTTCGTCCAAACAACCTTGCCCAAATTCTCCAAATTGACCTGATGGCAAATGCCAACGCCCGGCGGCACAACACGAAAATTAGTGAAAGCCTCGCTCGCCCAACGCAGAAAACTATAACGCTCTTGGTTGCGCTCGTATTCGCGCTTGATGTTTTGCGCCAGCGCTTCTTTCGTGCCAAACCTATCCACCATCACCGAGTGGTCTATCACCAAATCTACCGGCACTTGCGGGTTTATCTTTTGACCATCACCGCCATCAGCCACAAGCGCATCACGCATCGCCGCCAAATCCGCCACCGCCGGCACGCCCGTGAAATCTTGCATCAAGACGCGCGTCGGGCGATAGGCTATCTCTTCCTTCGCCCACAAAGCCGCGCGCTCAATGTCCTGCTTGGTTACCGTCTGCCCGTCCTCAAAGCGAAGCAAATTCTCCAGCACAATACGCAAGGAAAAAGGTAAGGCACTCAAGCCCTTTAACCCCCCCGCCTCCGCCGCCGGTAAGCTGAAATAATCAAACGCCTTGCCTCCGCTCGTCAAACGCGACAAAGAATTAAAACTGTTCGGGTGTGATGCTAACAACATAAATTTTACTTCCTTTTTCTATCTTGCGCTATATATAGCATAATGACGCTTATTTTGGCACAAAATCTTTCTTGCACACGCGGCAGCGCGCACGTGTTTGCTCGCCTGTCCTTTGCGCTGGAGAAGGGCGGACTCCTACATCTGCAAGGCTCTAATGGTGCTGGGAAAAGTAGCCTGCTTGCGCTCGCCGCCGGACTGCTCAAGACATCTGACGCGCTGAAAATTACCGCACCCTTCCACTACCTCGCCCGCGAAAATGGACTCAACCCCAAAATGACTATCGAGGAAAACCTACTCTTTCTTGCCGCTTTGTTGGGCGATAAAAATGCCCCACCCGAAGACGCTTTGCGCTTATGGCACGCGCAGCATCTGCTTGGACTAATGCCCGCGCATTTGTCTGCCGGTCAGGCGCGCGCTGTCGCTTTGGCGCGCCTGAGCCTTGTTGCGCGACCCCTGTGGCTTTTAGACGAACCCTTTGCCTCTTTGGATAGCAAACGCCAAACTATATTAAAGCGCGAGATTGACAACCACCTACAAACCGGCGGCGCGGTGATGATTGCCGAACATCATAAAGACTTCGGGCAGGGCGAGGTTATCAATATGGATCAGTTTAATGCTCGGCGCTATTTTTAAGCGCGATGTGAAGCTCGCCTTTAAGCAAAGTAGCTTCGCTGCTGTGGGGTTTTTTCTTATCGTCATTTTGAGCCTTGTGTTAAGCGGGCAAGGCAATATATCCGCGCTTGCCGTGCCTTTCATTTGGGCAGCCCTGTTGCTCGCGCACTTGCTGTTTGTTCCCTTCTTTTTAGAAGACGACCTCGCCTACGGCATTTTAGATTTAATGCTGATTGAAATAAAATTTCCCGCACTTTTGGTTCTTGTGAAATGTTTCGCCCTGTGGGTAGGGGCAGCCTTGCCACTGGTTTTTTCAATATCACTCGCAGCTTTTCTTTTTCCTTTGGCGAATCTTTTGCCTCTGCTGCTTTCTGTTTTTGTTGGCTCGCTTGGGTTGGTTTTTTTTAACGCCCTCGCCGCTTGTTTGACATGCGGACTACGCGCTTCGGCTTGGCTCGCGCCGCTTATCATTCTGCCGCTGGAGCTACCCATTTTAATTTTTGGCGCACAAGCAAGCAGGCAAAACATAAACCAGATTTGGGCAAGCGAAGCCTTTATGCTATTATTAGGATTCGTTTTGCTTGTGCTTGCTTTAGCACCTGCCGTTTCTGCTCTTGCGCTAAAAATAAGAGAGGGAGAGTAATGCCAAAAATTTACGCTAACCCCCATCGCTTCTTACAACTCAGCCTTGTTGCGTGGAAAGGGTTTGCCGTCTTGAGTCTTTTGTTTCTAGCCAGCGGACTTTATTTTGCCTTCACCGCGCCGCCCGATTATCAGCAGGGCGAAACAATCCGAATCCTCTTTCTCCATGTGCCCGCCGCGTGGAACGCAATGATGGTCTATGGTTTGATGGCGCTTCTGTCCGCCGCCGCTTTCATTTGGAAAGCGCCCCTCGCAGATATTATCGCTCAACGTATCGCACCCATCGGGCTTGTGTGGGTCGTTATCGCGCTCGGCTCTGGCGCCTTGTGGGGCAAACCCATCTGGGGAACCTATTGGGTGTGGGACGCGAGACTCGTTTCTGTTTTGATACTCTTTTTTTTATATCTAGCCTATATCTCTTTACTCAAAGCCATCGATGAACCGCAACGCAGAATAATGACCGCGCGTCTCCTCGCGCTCATTGGTGCTATCAACTTGCCCATCATTAAATTTTCTGTCGATTGGTGGAATACGCTTCATCAACCCGCATCTGTTTTGCGCCTCGCCGAACCTGCGCTCGCTGCGGTCTATCTAATACCGCTCGCCTTCATGGCAGCGGGCGCTTTGTGCCTGACGCTCTGCCTGCTTTTCGTGCGCACCCGTGCCGAAATTCTGCGCCGACAAATAGAAATAACCGCATTACAAAAATACGATGAAAAAAAATACGGGGAACAAAACAAATGAGTTATACCGCTTATGTCTTCTTGAGCTATGCGCTCGCCGCTGTGGGCTTGGGCTGGCTCACGCTCTCTAGCTTTAGGGAAATGGCAAGGCTACAAAAAAAACAAAAGAAAAATAAATGAGAAAGCTCTTAACTCTTTTGATTTTATGCTCGCTAAACTTTTGCTTGTTAAGTGCTTGCTCGCCAAACGAGGCAGCGCCTATCCCCATTAGCGGGCTTTCTTTAGCGCCGCTCGGAAAAACGCCCCTGCTAGAACTAAAACACTTATATGAAGGCAAGCCCACAATCGTCAATTTTTGGGCAAGCTGGTGCGCGCCCTGCCGCGCCGAGCACCCCGTTTTGATGAAGCTCGCACAGAAAAAATATCGCGTTTTTGGCATCGCCTACCGCGATAACGAAGACAACGCCCTGCGATTCTTACGCACTTTGGGAAATCCGTTCGGGCGCGTGGGCTTAGACAAAACAGGCTACGCCGCTTTGGGCTGGGGCATCAAAGGCGTGCCCGAAACCTTCGTCCTAGATGGCGAAGGGAGAATTGTCTATCATCATTTGGGTCCGCTAACAAATATAAAGCCCATCGAAGCGGCGGTCGAAGCCGCCCTCAAGCAAGCGCAACCCGCTCAACCTTAAGCCTTTTGTCCGCGCACGCGCGCACGTTCATTTCATAGTAAGCGTTCGCCGTTAGTGGCTCTTGCCAAATAGCACGGCAATTATTATCACTGCGCCCGCTATGCGCAGTCTCAGCAAGAAATTTTTGCCGCGTGCCAACTTGCGCTTGTAAAAAAGATTCAAGTCTTTTATCGCTATACTCTCTTAACCTTGCCGCACGCGTTTTAATGCAACTTGAATCTAACTTTGGCATACGCGCCGCCGCCGTGCCTGCGCGCGCCGAATAAGGAAAAATATGCGCAAAAACAATATCGCACGCTTCTATCAGGGCTTTGCTATTTTGGAATTGCGCCTCGCTTTCTGTGGGGAAGCCAACAATGAAATCCGCGCCAAAAGTAAATGCCCGCTCCTTTCTTAAAGCCGCGCACAAGGCTATCACTTGCGCGGGCGTGTGGCGTCTCTTCATTCTTTTTAAGATAATATTATCGCCCGATTGAATAGACAGATGAAGGAAAGGTTGAAGGCGCGGCGCACGCACCAAAAGGTGAAAAAGTTTTTCATCTACCGCCGCAGGGTCAAGCGAGCTTAAACGAAACTTCAAGCCTTCAGGTGTTTCTTGTAATAACCGCTCTACCAAGTCGCCCAAAAAACACCGCCGCGAAAAATCTTTACCGTAAGAAGCAATATCCACGCCGGTGAGTGTAATTTCTAAATGACCTTGAGAAAATAAAAAATTCGCTTCTTTGATTAAGCTCTCTATAGAGCGCGAGCGCGCGCGTCCTCTTGCTATTCTTGTGATACAAAAAGAACATTGCCAATCGCAACCGGTTTGTATTTGTAATAAAGCGCGGGTGCGCGCTTGCGGGGCTAAACTTTGGCGCGCAAACATTGGGTTTGATAACTTATGCGCGTTGTCAATAATGCCCGACACTTCAGGCATTTTGACAAAAAACTCTTTGTCCGTTTCTGTCGCGCAGCCGGTGATAAAAATTTTATGGTGCGGGTTATTCTTATGCGCGCGCCGAACCGTTTGCTTCGTTTGACGCACCGCTTCCCGCGTGACCGCGCACGAATTGATTATCGTTATCGCCGACAAGCCATTCGTTCGCGCGAGATGACTCATCTGCTCGGTCTCATACAAATTGAGCCTGCACCCTAAATTGATAGTCTTTACTCCTGACATTGAATAGACCCCGCGCTTTCCCAAGTAATGCCACCCGTCATTAAAATATGATTGTCCACCGCGCGCCAATGAATCTCTAACAACCCACCCGCTAAACGCACCGGCGCCGTGCGCGGCATCACAGGAAAACGCCGACAGGCTGCCACCAAAGAAGCACAAGCAGCCGTGCCACAAGCTTGCGTCGCTCCCGCGCCGCGCTCCCAAACATCAACGACAAGACCCTCGTCCTTAATCGAAACAAAAGAAACATTCACCCCATGAGAAAAAAGTGGATGCTTTCCTAAAGCCTCTCCCAAAGCGCGCCAGTCAAAAGACGAAGAGGCGACAGAGGGAAAAAAAACCAAATGGGGATTGCCAACATTCACCGCCGTTCCAAGACCAACCGCCGTTGGCACTTCGTCAAACCTAAGGTTCAACGTGTCGCGCGCTTGAGAAAGCGGAATCTCCTGCCAGTCAAACTTCGGCAAACCCATATCCGCCTCTATTAAATCACCGCGCCGCCGACACATAACCAAACCACCCAAAGTTTCTATCGCGATAGAATCCGTTGCGCCGCCGCCGCTGCTGCCGCCGCCGCCGCCGCTCGCGGTCGCGGTCGTTTCTTTCATCGCCTCTAGCCCCAGCCACGCCACGCAACGAACGCCATTGCCACACGCCTCCGCCTGAGAGCCGTCGCTATTGTATATCGCCATAAATAACGCACCCTCACCGCGCGGAGCTTGTAGAACCAAAAGCTGGTCTATGCCCTCGATGCGCGTGGCAAGACCCTCCGCCACACCCGCGCGCAGACACAGCTTGCGGTCGTCAATAATCGCAAACCGATTGCCTAACCCATTCATTCGCGCAAAAGAAATTTCCATAAACTATTATTGACACAAGCAAGCCTTTTTTGCTAATATATCTTTATATCTTTAGAGGTCGAAACTAGAAACTCTAAACTTTTATTGGGAATTTTATGACTTTGAAAATTAGACTAGCGCGCTCGGGTGCCAAGAAGCAGCCCTATTATCGTATCGTTGTTGCTGACGTGCGCGCGCCGCGCGATGGGCGCTATATCGAAAAATTAGGATTCTATAACCCTCTCATCGCTAGCGACCACAAAATAAGCGAGAAAGAACAACAAGCAGGACGCCTACGCCTCCAACTCGATGACGAGAGAATAAAGCACTGGCTCGCGCAAGGCGCGCAACCCACTGATAGAGTCCTGCGCTTCCTAGAGGAAGCTAAAATTTTGGATAGCCAAACCAAACGCAACAATCCCAACAAGGCGAAACCGAAAGCTAAGGCTCAACAAAGAGCACAAGATGCCGTTGAAAAAGCAAAAGCCGCCGAAGCTGAGGCAGCCGAGGCAGCCGCTGCGCCAAAAGAAGAAGATAAAGAAAATGAAGCTGAGGCAGCCGAGGCTGAGGCAGCCGAGGCTGAGGCAGCCGAGGCTGAAGCTCCCAAAGCCGAAGTAGCCGAACCCGAAGCCGAAGCTGAAGCCGCGCCTGAAGCAGAAGTAGCAGAAGCTCCCGAAGCTGAAGTCGAAACCGAAGCTCCCGAAGCCGAAACAGCTGAAGCTGAAGCCGCGCCTAAAGCCGAAGCAGAAGCGCCCGAACCTGAAGCCGAGACTGAAGACTCTCCCAAACAAGATGACGAAAAAGCCGAATAGGCAACCTTTTCACGCAAGCGTCATTACGCTTTTCCCCGAAGTTTTTCCCGCTACTTTAGCCGCAAGTCTTATCGGGCGCGCGCTGAAAGAAAAACGCTGGCAACTCGATTTAATAGACCTCAAGCAATTCGCCGACAAAGCGCCGAGCCACCACATCGATGGCACACCCGCCGGCGGCGGTGCCGGTATGGTTATGCGCCCCAATATTGTCGCCAAAGCCATCGACGCCGCAAAAGAAAAAAATCCAAACCCGCTCGTTTATCTAACGCCCGCAGGAAAACCGCTCACGCAAAAAAAAGTCCAAGCCCTTTCTCAAGCTGAAGGACTCATCCTTCTGTGCGGACGCTTTGAAGGCATAGACCAGAGAGTCCTCGATGTGTATGACGCTGAGGAAATAAGTATCGGCGATTTTGTGCTCGCCGGTGGAGAAGCCGCCGCACTCGTTTTGCTCGAAGCCCTTGTGCGCCTCCTGCCTGATGTCGTCGGCGATAGCAGCTCTCTCGATGACGAGAGCTTTAGCAACCCGAACCTGCTGGAATATCCACACTACACCGCGCCGCGCGAATGGCGCGGGCACTCTATTCCCTCCGTTCTTTTGTCGGGCAACCATAAGGCTATCGCCGCGTGGCGCAAAGAACAGGCGCACGACAGAACCGCTCAACGCCGAGCAGACCTGCGCGAGCCCAAAATAAATGGGGGAATAAACAGCAAAAATAAAAAGACAGAATAAAACAATTATGCTACTATCGCCCCTATGTCCCTGATGGAAAAGATAAATGATGCCCACATAGAGGCACTCACAAAAACACGGCAAATTCCTCAATTCGTGCCCGGCGATTTGGTGAAGGTCAATGTCCGCGTGACCGAAGGAAAACGCGAACGCGTCCAAGCCTTCGAGGGCGTGTGTATCGCGCGCTCGGGAAGCCAGCTCGGGCAATCTTTTACGTTGCGTAAAATATCACACGGCACCGGCGTTGAGAGAGTCTTCCCGCTCTTTAGCCCCATGCTCGAATCTATCACCGTCCAACGCACAGGACGCGTGCGCCGCGCGAAATTATACTACTTGCGCGGATTACAAGGACGCGCCGCGCGTATCTCCGAACGCGTCGATTATAAGGCTGCCGCTAAAGAGGGCGCTAAATCAACCGCTAAAAAGAAAGCTGCCAAAAAGAAGGTTGTTAAAAAGAAGACAGCCAAAAAGAAAGCCGCTAAAAAGAAAACCGCTAAAAAGAAAACAGGCAAGAAATCCACCGCAAAAAATAAAAAATAAATGTCAACGCTATACGATAAAATATGGGAATCTCATTTTGTCGGCGCAGATGAAGAAGGCGCATCACTCATTTATGTTGATAGGCATCTCGTCCACGAAGTGACCAGCCCGCAGGCTTTTGAAGGCGTGCGTCAAGCCGCTCGCTCTGTGCGCGCACCCCACCGCACCTTTGCTGTCGCCGACCATAACGTGCCGACCCAAAATCGCGCGCGCGGTATTCAAGACAAGGAGTCGCGTATTCAAGTAGAAACCCTCGAGCGCAACGCAAAAGAATTCAACATAGAGTTCTTTGGTATGGAAGACAAAAGACAAGGTATCGTTCATATTATAGGTCCCGAGCAGGGACTCACGTTGCCCGGTCAGGTTATTGTTTGTGGCGATAGTCATACTTCAACGCACGGCGCGTTTGGCGCGCTCGCGCACGGTATCGGCACTTCTGAGGTGGAGCATGTGCTGGCAACGCAAACTCTGATACAAAAAAAGGCACTCAATATGCGCATTCGGGTTGATAATCGCTTGCCGCCGGCGGCTACCGCTAAAGATTTAATTCTCGCTATCATCGGCGAAATTGGAACCGGCGGCGCAACCGGCTATGTTATCGAATATAGTGGCGAAGCCGTGCGCGCCTTGTCGATGGAAGGCAGAATGACCGTGTGCAATATGTCTATTGAGGCAGGTGCGAAAGCCGGCCTCATCGCACCCGATGAAACCACGTTCAATTATCTAAAAGACAAACCGCGCGCGCCTAAAGGTGAAGACTGGACGCAAGCAGAAAATTATTGGCGCACGCTTACCTCTGATGATGATGCCGAGTTTGATAAAGAAGTTATCCTTGATGCAGAAAACTTACCGCCTATGGTCACGTGGGGAACAAGCCCGCAAGATGTTGTCTCGGTTGAAAGCGCGGTGCCCGACCCCGAAGCCGCTCCCAACGAAGAACAAAAGCAAGCAATGCAACGCGCGCTTCATTATATGAACCTCAAGCCAAATCAAAAAATGACCGATATAAAAATAGACCGCGTTTTTATCGGCTCTTGCACTAACGGCAGGATTGAAGACTTGCGTGAAGTTGCTAAAGTGATTGAGAAAATGCAAGGCAAAGTTTCAACCAGCGTTCACGCGATGATTGTGCCGGGCTCGGGGCTGGTGAAGGCGCAAGCCGAAGCCGAAGGGCTCGATAGCATTTTCACTCAAGCGGGATTCGAGTGGCGCGAACCCGGTTGCTCTATGTGCTTGGCGATGAATGACGACAAGCTCGCGTCAGGCGAGCGCTGCGCGAGCACGTCTAACCGCAACTTTGAGGGCAGGCAAGGCAGAGGCGGCAGGACCCATCTCGTTAGCCCCGCGATGGCGACCGCCGCCGCTATCAAAGGGCATTTCGTCGATGTGAGGAAGGTATTATAATGGATACTAGGAAAGAAGACCCTACAGTTGAAGAATTATTAGCTTTGAGAAAAGTCAAGGCTCTAACGACTAATCACGAATACCAAAGAGGCAAGGTATGGGGTGAAGACCAAAAAAAATTATTTATTGATTCTGTTTTAAGAGAGTATCCTATCCCCTTAGTTTATTTACACGAAAAGGAAATCGCAATACCAATGGGCAGCGTAGAGCATACTAATCGCAACTATGAAATAATAGACGGACAGCAAAGAATAGAAACGCTATATGAGTATTTTGAGGGGGCTTTTGAGCTTTTTGACCCCAATAATGATGAAAAAACTCGCTTTCCTAATTTTATGAAGCAAAAAAATTGTGATTGGGGGGGCAAACGCTTTACTGAGCTATCCGATGAGTATAAAAAAATTATACGAGAAACAAAAATCCCGACTGTGTTTATTACATCTAAAGATGATAATGAAGTGCGTGATTTATTTATTAGATTACAGGCGGGATTACCATTAAACCCGCAAGAAAAACGCGATGCTTGGCCTGGTGGTTTCACCGATTTCATTTTAGAAATTGGTGGCAAGCCAGAAATAGCAAAATATCCGGGGCATAACTTTTTTCCAAAGGTTATGGGACAAACATCAGACAGAAGAGGGCGCACAAGAGAGTTAGCAGCTTACCTCTATATGTCTTACGATTATTATCACCAATATCAACGTTTTGTGGATTTGAAAAATAAATTCATAGATGATTTTTATCGCCTACACATTGATTTTGATAGGGAAGAAGATAGAGCTAAAAGATTCTGTAAAATACTTAAAATTATTGAAGAGGTTTATCAAGGTAAGAATCTACCAAGACTAGAAGCTCATTTGGCACATCACCTTGTTGTTTTTGTCGATTCTATTATGGATAATTATACTCCTAATTGGAAAGAGGGTTTAGGTGGGGCATTAGAAAAATTTCAGAAAAGTTTGGCAGAGGCAAGAACTATTCAAGATGATAAAGAAAAATTACAAAATGAATATTATGTGCAATATGGTATGCACATTAGAGGTGGTAGCAACAACCACGATACTATTCAGCACCGTCATATATTCTTTTTAGAAAAAATTGGAGAATTTATGAAAGAGGGGGGGTATCTCAACGCTAAAGATCCAAGGAGGGGCTTTGACCGCATAGAAAGAGAATATGTATTTTTTAGAGATAATAAAACCTGCTTAATGTGCGACAAAAATGTTGTTTGGAGTGAGGTTGAAGTTCATCATGTTGAGCCACACTCTGAAGGAGGGAAGACCGATTTAAGTAATGCTGCGCTTGTCCATCGAGCTTGCCACCCTAAAAGTGCTAAAGATGTTGAAGTAGCGCGGCAAAAGTTTAAAAATAAGGATAAGCGGGGAAACATATTAAGAGAAAAAGAACAAAGAAGAAGAACAACCAAGAAAAACATTGATTTGCCAGAAGGCACACAGGCAAGAATGTATAAAAGTGGAAAGATGTATACCGCTGAAATAATAAAAGGGGGAAAATGGAAGGTTGGTGAAGTGGTTGTTAATAGCCCTTCTGCCGCGGCAGCCGAGGCTTTTAGACAAGACACGGGAAGGATTCAATCGTTTAATGGTTATGATGTTTGGGAAGTCAAACGCCCACAAGATGAAAATTGGCGAACTTTACAAAGTTTGAGAGTGGAAGAGTAAGCTATGAATAAATTTAAGAAAGTGGAAGGCACGGCGGCACCTCTGCCGCTTATCAATGTCGATACCGATATGATTATTCCGAAACAATTTCTCAAAACTATTAAGCGCACCGGACTCGGCAAATTCCTCTTCCACGAAATGAGAACCTATGAAGACGAATCTATCAACCCCGATTTTGTGCTCAATAAACCAAGCTGGCAGAAGGCAGAGGTTATTGTCGCGGGTAAAAATTTCGGCTGCGGCTCTAGCCGCGAGCACGCCGCATGGGCGCTGCTGGACTTCGGCATTAAATGCGTTATCGCCCCCTCCTTCGCTGATATTTTCTACAACAATGCGATTAAAAATGGCATTCTACCCATCGCGCTGCCCGAAGAAATTACCGCACAACTGATGGACGATGCCAGCAAGGGCGCGAACGCCAAGCTCACCATTGACCTCGAAAATCAAACCATCACCCGACCCGATGGCGAGGTAATCCCATTTGATATTGACCCCTTTGATAAACACTGCCTCCTCAATGGGCTTGATGATGTTGCCATTACTCTCACCAAAGAAAAAGATATTGACGCCTTCGAGAAAAAACGCGCCAAGACTTTCGCTTGGATATAGGCAGTGGCGCGCGCGAACATTCTACTGCTGCCGGGCGATGGCATAGGGGCTGAAGTTATTGCCGAAGCCGAGAAGGTGCTGCGCTGGTTCGGCGAAAATAAAAATTTTGATTATGAAACTGATAGCGCGCTTGTTGGCGGTAGCGCTTATGACGCCGAAGGCACCGCCATCAGCGAGAACACAATGGCAAAAGCAAAAGCCGCCTCCGCTATTTTGTTCGGCGCGGTCGGCGGACCCAAATGGGACAAAGTGCCATACGAACACCGACCCGAAGCCGCCTTGCTCGCGCTGCGCAAGGAATTGGAGCTCTTTGCCAACCTGCGACCCGCCATCTGCTTCGCCGCGCTCGCCGACGCGTCCTCGTTGAAAAAAGAAATCGTCGAGGGGCTGGATATTTTAATCATTCGCGAACTTACCGGCGGCGTTTATTTTGGAACACCACGCGGAATCCAAACGCTCGGCAATAAAAGAGTCGGCGTCAATACCCACAGCTATGATAGCGATGAAATTCAACGGATAGCCGAAGTTGCGTTTAGCCTCGCGCGCACGCGCGCCAAACGCGTGATGTCGGTTGAGAAGCGCAACGTGATGGAAGCAGGGCAGCTCTGGTTTGAGGAAGTCAATAAAGTTGCCGAGCGCCATCAGGATATTGAGCTCAACCACATGCTCGCCGATAATTGTGCGATGCAGCTCGTGCGCGACCCGAAGCAGTTTGATGTCATTTTAACCGATAACCTCTTCGGCGATATTTTGTCTGACATCGCCGCACAGCTAACTGGCTCGCTCGGTATGCTGCCCTCCGCCTCTATGGGCGAGACCGACGCAAACGGCAAAAGGCTTGCCCTCTACGAGCCGGTTCACGGCTCCGCGCCTGATATTGCCAATCAAAATAAAGCCAACCCCATCGCGATGATTTTGTCTTTGGCGATGATGTTTCGCTACTCTTTCAACTTGGGCGAACACGCCACGATGATAGAGCAAGCCACGACACGCGTTTTGGCAAGCGGCAAGCGCACCGCTGATATTGCCGCGCAAAATGAAAAACCCATCTCTACGCAAGAAATGGGGCAAGCTATCATAGACGCGCTGAACGAATTATTATAAATTAGTTTAATGGGACATCTTAAACAGCATATCGCCATTGTTGGCGCGACCGGAAATGTCGGCAGAAAGTTTTTAGAGGTGATGGAAAAACGCAATTTCATACCCGAAACATTAAGCCTGCTCGCTTCGCCCAAAAGTGCGGGTAAAAAAATAAACTTTAATGGCAAACAGCACGAGGTGCAGGCGTTAGAAGCGTTTGACTTTTCTCAAGCCAGCTTGGCGTTCTTTTCGGCAGGCGGAGAGGTGGCGAAAAACTACGCGCCCAAAGCCGCCGAAGCAGGTGCTGTGGTGATTGATAACTCCTCTCACTTTAGAATGCACGAGGAAGTTGTTTTGTGTGTGCCTGAAGTCAATGGCGATGAGTTAAAAAAGTTATCAAATAAAAAATCTAAGGGCTTTATTGTCGCGAATCCAAATTGCTCTACCGCGCAGCTGGTTCTCGCTTTAGCACCGCTCCACCGCGCTAAAAAAATTGAACGCGCTTTTGTTGCCACCTATCAATCGGCTTCGGGTGCGGGCAAGCAAACAATGGTTCAACTGGTGGAAGATATAAAAAATAATACTAAAAGTAATCAAAGCCTCGCGTTTAATGTTATTCCTAAAATTGATGCTTGGCGCGATAATGGCGAGACAAAAGAAGAATGGAAAATGCGGGTTGAAGTCCAAAAAATTTTAGATGATGATATTGCTATTTCTACCCATTGCGTGCGCGTGCCTGTTTTGGTAGGGCATAGTGAGGCTGTCTTCTTGCGCTTTGCCGAAAAAATAACCCCCAAAGAAGCAGGGGAAATTTTACAAAAGGCAGAGGGGTGTGTCCTGTCGAGCCAAGAATATGAAACGCCAATAGAATGCGAAGGCAAAGACGAGGTTTTTATCTCCCGCCTGCGCCAAGACCCCAATGACGAAAAAGCAATCCAATTATGGATTACCGCCGACAACCTGCTAAAGGGTGCTGCCTTGAACGCTATCCAAATTGCCGAAAGGCTTATGAAAGTTTAGCAAGTTTAGCAAGCAAGCCTTCGGTCGCTTGCTCTAGCATTTCTAACACAAGCTGAAAGCCACTCTTGCCATCGCTCCTATCGTAATAGGGGTCTGGCACTTCCTTGTCCGCTAGGGGCTCGGCATACTCCAAAAATAATTGAACTTTTGCCGTGCTGCCTTTGGGCTTGAACTGCTTTAAGTGCGCCATATTGCTTTCATCCATAGCGAGAATAAAATCAAAAGCAGTGAAGTCTTCCTTTTCAATCGGACGTGACCGCTGGCGCGAAATATCAATGTCGTGCTTTTGGCAAATGGCACGCGCGCGCTCATCGGGTGGTTCGCCGCTGTGCCAGTCGCTTACGCCCGCGCTGTCGAGCGCAACCGACACACCGCGCGCCGCCGCTCGCTTAGCAAAAATGCCCTCCGCCATCGGCGAACGGCAGATGTTGCCGTGACACACAAATAAAATACGATGAGTCATCACCCTATGCTAAACTATTTCTATTCAAAAAGAAAAGGACATAATGACGCAAAAGCTAAATGGCGAACAAGTGAAAAAAGCCCTCGAAACGCTAGACGGCTGGCAAGCACTCACAAAAAGAGAAGGCATTGAAAAAACCTTCCAGTTCCAAAACTTTAACCAAGCCTTCTCCTTTATGACACGCTGCGCGCTCTTGGCAGAAAAGCTAGACCATCACCCCGAATGGCAAAATGTTTATAATAAGGTTGAAGTGGTGCTGACGACCCATTCTGCTAACGGGCTAACGCAGCTTGATATTGATATGGCGACAAAAATGAACCTTTATGCTAAAGTTTATAACAAACCTAAATAATAGGAGGATACAATTATGACAACAGGCACGACAACAAGGCCAAAAATCGCGCTGATTGGCGGCGGACAAATTGGCGGTACGCTCGCGCACCTCGCCGCACTCAACGAGCTAGGCGATATTGTTATCTTTGATATTTTAGAAGGCGTCGCTAAAGGCAAAGCACTTGACCTCGCGCAATCGTCTCCAGTGGGTGGCTTTGATGCGCTGCTCGCCGGCACTGATGACTACGCTCACATTAAAGATGCCAATGTCGTTATTATCACCGCGGGCGTTCCACGCAAACCCGGTATGAGTCGCGATGACTTGCTCAATACCAATCTAAAAATTATTTCTTCGGTCGCGGCGGGGATTAAAACTCACGCGCCGAACGCTTTTGTGATTTGTATCACCAATCCGCTTGATGCGATGGTGTGGGCTTTTCAGAAACTATCGGGCTTGCCGCCGGCGCGCGTGGTCGGTATGGCGGGCGTTCTGGACTCGGCACGGATGCGATACTTTCTAGCCGAAGCGCTCAAGGTATCGGTTGAAGATGTTACGGCTTTTGTGCTCGGCGGACATGGCGATACAATGGTGCCTCTGCCGCGTTATTCTACGGTTGCCGGCATTGCTCTGCCCGACCTAGTTAAAATGGGGTGGATAAGCCAGCAAGCACTCGATGCGATTGTCCAGCGCACACGCGATGGCGGTGCTGAAATTGTTGGGCTATTGAAAACTGGCTCGGCTTTTTACGCGCCCGCCGCTGCGGCGATAGAAATGGCAACCGCTTATATGCGCGACAAAAAGAGACTCCTGCCGTGCGCGGCTTACCTCAACGGCGAATATAATGTGAAAGATATTTATGTTGGTGTGCCTGCGGTGATTGGAGCAGGCGGTGTCGAGCGCATCGCCGAAATTGAATTGAGCGCAGAGGAAACGGACGCCCTCCAAAACTCTATCAATTCGGTTAAAGAGTTAATTGAGGCAAGCAAAAAGCTGATGCCCCAATTAACTAATTAAATTTACGCCTTTTCTCCAGTAAAATTGGAGTTGCCCATCGGCGTTTTGATTTGTCCGCTGACGCTATCGCCATCAACGGTCACCTCTAACGTGGCGTCTAAGTCGCGACCCATCACTTTAAGCGTGATTGGCGTCTCCACCTTATTGCCATCAACCTTGCCGCCCGAAAACGCCACATCTCCTTGTGGAGAGTTCAGCGAACCCGTGCCGTCCTCATTGAGCGTGAGAATCGGTGTTTGTTTGCCCATCGGCGTGTTGACGGTTAATTGCCATTTTCCTGCTACTGACATAATGCCTCCTTTTTGTGTTGATTTATCCCTAGCCTAGCATAAAATGAGGATTAAACAAGAGGGATAAAATGAATTTACACGAATATCAATCGAAAGAGCTGTTGCGCGCTTATGGGGTGTCCGTGCCGCGCGGCTTGCCGGCGTTCAGTCTTGAGGAGGCACTCGCCGCCGCCGATAAGCTAGGCGGGGCGCGCTGGGTCGTCAAGGCGCAAATCCACGCCGGCGGCAGAGGCAAGGGCGGAGGCGTCAAGCTCGCCAAGGGCAAGGAGGAGCTCAAAACGCACGCCGAAAATATACTCGGTATGACCCTGATAACACCGCAAACCGGACCCAAAGGAAAGCTCGTGCGCAAAATTTATATCGAAGAACCCGCCGATATTGATAAGGAATTTTACTTCTCGCTTTTAATTGACCGCACCACCTCTCTGCCTGCTTGCGTTGTTTCTACCGAAGGCGGAATGAATATAGAGGAAGTCGCTCAAGCCAACCCCGAAAAAATCTTGACGATGACCATAAGCCCAGTGGAAGGCGTTCAATCCTATCATGTTAGGCGCATAGCAAAACTTTTGGGGCTATCAAAAGATGCCAGCAAGCAAGTGGCGGTGATGCTTAAAAAACTCTATCAGTTTTTTATAGAAAAAGATTTAAGCCTTATCGAGATTAACCCCCTGCTTCTTACCAAGCAGGATAAACTTATCTGCCTTGATGCTAAACTTTCTATTGATGATAATGCTCTTTATCGCCACGCGGATATCGCGGAGCTTCGCGACTGGGACGAAGAAGACCCCACCGAGCGCGAGGCCGGCAAGTATGACCTCAACTTCATTAAGCTAGACGGCAAAATTGGTTGTATGGTGAATGGCGCGGGCTTGGCAATGGCAACGATGGATATTATTAAACATTATGGCGGCTCGCCCGCGAACTTTTTGGATGTCGGCGGCGGCGCGAGCAAAGAAAAAGTCGCGCAAGCCTTCCAAATTCTTTTAGCCGATAAAGAAGTCAAGGGTATTTTAGTTAATATCTTTGGCGGCATTATGCGCTGCGATACAATCGCTGAAGGTATTGTCGCGGCGGCGAAAGAAATGAACTTAACCATTCCCCTTGTTGTTCGCCTTGAAGGCACCAATGTCGAGCAGGGCAAAGAAATTTTGGCGCACTCAGGACTTGAAATTACATCTGCCGCCGACCTAGACGAAGCTGCCAAAAAAGCGGTGGAGCTGGCAACATAATGGCTGTTTTAGTGGATGAAAAGACAAGGGTCATTTGTCAGGGTTTTACCGGCGCGCAAGGCACCTTTCATAGCGAGCAAGCGATTGCTTATGGCACGAAAATGGTCGGCGGCGTTACGCCCGGCAAAGGCGGCGGAACGCACTTAGGCTTGCCTCTGTTTGATGAAGTTGCCGAAGCAAAAGAAAAAACCAACGCCAATGCCTCTGTTATTTATGTGCCGCCGCCGTTCGCCGCAGACGCCATCTTGGAAGCCATTAGTGCTGAAATAGAACTTATCGTTTGTATCACTGAGGGAATTCCGGTGATGGATATGATGAGAGTCAAACTCGCGCTCAATCATTCTAAAAGCCGCTTGATAGGTCCTAATTGCCCCGGCATCATTACACCCGATGCATGTAAAATAGGAATTATGCCCGCGCACATTCATCAACGCGGACGCATCGGCATCGTCTCGCGCTCTGGCACTTTGACCTATGAAGCCGTCTGGCAGACAAGCGCAGAAAAATTAGGGCAAAGCACATGTATCGGCATAGGCGGCGACCCCATTCGCGGCACCGGCTTTATCGATTGCCTAGAGCTGTTCCTCGCTGATGACGAAACGACCGCTATCGTTATGATAGGCGAAATCGGCGGAAGCGATGAAGAAGCCGCCGCCGCTTTCCTTCAACAAGAGAAAAGAAAAAAGCCCTGTGTCGGTTTTGTCGCGGGACTCACCGCGCCTCCCGGCAGGCGTATGGGGCACGCCGGCGCTATCGTCTCGGGCGGCTCGGGCGGCGCGCAGGATAAAATTGAGGCAATGAAACAAGCGGGAATCTCTATCGCCGAAAGCCCCGCCCAGCTCGGCTCGACCCTCGCCCGCCTGCTAAAAAGTTGATTGAAATAAAATAACAAAGGTGCTAAAAAGAAATATGGACGCTGATAGCATAGACCTCTCTCTCGCGGCTAATAAAGATTTTTTAGAAAACCTTTATCAGCGCTTTCAGCAAAACCCCGATGACCTCCCTGATGATTGGAAAAACCTCTTTAGCCAAACGCTAAGCGATAGCGCTCAAGTGCAACGACCCTCTTGGGCTAGGGAGCTGGAAATAAAAAGTGAAGACGAAAGCTTAGATAAAAAACCCGCCGCCGCCGCCGCCGCCCCTGCTGATGCAAGCTCTAGTAAAGCCGCCGCGCTGGACTCCGTGCGCGCCATTATGATGATAAGAGCCTATCGTGTGCGCGGGCATCTACACGCCAACCTCGACCCGCTCAAACTCGAAAACCCTAAACCACACCCCGAGCTAGACCCCGCAAGCTATGGCTTCGTCCCCGAAGATTGGGATAGACCCATTTTCATCGATAACGTGCTGGGGCTGGAATACGCCACCATTAAACAGATAATGCAAATCGTGAATCAAACTTACTGCGGCACGCTTGGCGTTGAGTTTATGCATATCTCTTCGCCCGAAGAAAAAGCGTGGATACAAATGAGAATTGAGGGCAGGGATAAATTGGGACTTAAACTTAATACAGAGGATAGAAAAAAAATAATGAAAGGACTCGTTTCGGTTGAGGCGTTTGAGAAGTTTCTAGGCAAAAAATATGTGGCGACAAAAAGGTTTGGCTTAGACGGCGCGGAAATGACAATCCCTGCTATTGAATGGATTATCAATGCGACTGCGCAGCTTGGCGTTCAGGAGGTGGCTATCGGTATGCCTCATCGCGGCAGGCTGAATGTTTTATGTAATGTGCTCGACAAACCCTATGAGGCGATTTTTTCCGAGTTTCAAGGCGGCGGCGCGCTAGATGAAATTGAAGGGTCGGGCGATGTTAAATATCACTTGGGCGATTCTGAAGATAGAAACTTCTCAGGCAAGCAAGTGCATTTGTCTTTAGCCGCGAACCCCTCTCACTTGGAAAGCGTTGATCCTGTCGTGCTTGGACGCACCCGCGCGAAACAAGACCACTATAATGGCGACCGCTCTGTTGTTTTGCCTATCTTGCTTCACGGCGATGCCGCCTTCGCCGGACAAGGCGTGGTCGCTGAATGTTTAGGACTCTCTGGCTTAAAAGGACATCGCTCTGGCGGGACAATACATTTTATCGTTAATAATCAAATTGGCTTTACCACGAGTCCGCGCTACGCGCGCTCTTCTCCCTATCCTTCCGATGTTGGCAAGATGGTGGAAGCGCCCATCTTTCACGTCAATGGCGATGACCCTGAGGCTGTTCTTTATGCCGCCCAGCTCGCCGCCGAGTTTAGACAAAAATTCTTAAAGTCGGTTATCATTGATATGTTTTGCTATCGCCGCTTCGGGCATAACGAGGGCGACAACCCCGAATTTACTCAACCCCTAATGTATAAAGCAATTAAAAAACATCCTAGTGTCGCAACGCTTTATGCCCAGCAACTCGTTAGCAATCAGGTGCTCGCGCAAAGCGAAATTGACGCTAAGTGGCAAGCGCAAAACGAACGCCTAGAAAATGCGTTCCAAAAAACTGCCATCTTCAAACGCGAAGAGCCCGATTGGCTTGAAGGCAAGTGGGACGGATTCAAACAAGCGGCTGGCTCTGTGCGCCGCGGTGATACCGACGTTGCTTTAAGCAAGCTCAAAGATATTACGCGCGCCCTGTGCTCTATCCCTGAGGATTTTAACGCCCACTCTATTGTGAAACGACTCTACCAAAACCGCGCCGCGATGGCAGAGGGCAAAGGTAAAATAGATTGGGCGATGGCGGAAGCACTCGCTTTCGGCTCGCTTTTGTGCGAGGGCTATCCCGTTCGGCTGTGCGGACAAGATTGCGAACGCGGCACTTTCTCGCAACGCCACTCGGTGCTTACCGACCAAAATAGCGAAGCAACCTATACCCCGCTCAACGACCTCAAGCAAAAACAAGCCCGCTATGAAGTTATCAATTCTATGCTTTCGGAAGAGGCGGTCTTGGGTTTTGAATATGGCTATAGTCAATCCGAGCCGAACACGCTCACGGTTTGGGAGGCGCAGTTCGGCGACTTCGCTAACGGCGCGCAAGTGGTTATCGACCAGTTCATCTCATCGGGCGAGGAAAAATGGCTGAGAATGAGCGGCTTGGTGATGCTCCTGCCGCACGGATATGAAGGGCAGGGACCCGAACATTCCTCCGCGCGCCTCGAACGCTACCTACAGCTTTGCGCCGAAGACAATATACAAGTCGCTAACTGCACAACGCCGGCGAATTATTTTCACATCTTACGCAGACAAATTCATCGCAATTTTAGAAAACCCCTCATCTTGATGACGCCAAAATCTCTCTTGCGCCATAAGTTCTGCTACTCACACCTCGAAGACTTTTCGCATGGCAGTTCCTTTCATCGCGTCTTGCTAGACGATGCCGAGAAAAATAAAAATACCGACTTAAAACTTCTCGCCGATGAAAATATCGCCCGCGTGATTCTCTGCTCTGGTAAAGTCTATTATGACCTGTTCGAAGAACGTGAAAAACAAAAAGCCAATAATATTTACCTGCTTAGGCTAGAGCAGTTCTACCCCTATCCACAAAGAACATTGAAGAGAATGCTCGCCCGCTTCCCCAAAGCCGATATCATCTGGTGCCAAGAAGAACCCCAGAATATGGGCGGCTGGCACTTCGTTGAACCTCATTTGGAAGATACCCTAAAAGCCATACATCACCAAGCCAAGCGCGCCGCCTATGTCGGCAGAGACCCCGCCGCATCTACCGCCACGGGCTTCGCCGCAAAACACAAAAAAGAAATCGCCACCTTGCTTCACAAAGCCTTTTCTGTTAATGCTAATAGTGTTAAATTATCTCAAACAACGAAACTTTCAGGTAACGCCGCACAATGAGCAAAGACATCTTTACACCCGAATTAGGGGAATCCATCACCGAAGCAACCATCGCCGAGTGGCTGAAAAAACCCGGCGAAAGCGTCAATGCTGACGAGCCACTCGTTGTGCTTGAAACCGATAAAGTAACGGTGGAAGTGCCGTCACCCGTCTCGGGCGTGCTGAAAGAAGTTTTGGCTGAAGCCGGTAGCAATGTTGAAGTCGGCGCACTCTTAGGCAGAATAGAAGAAGGCCCAAGTGGTAGTGGTGCGCGCCCTGCCTCCGCACCTGTTCCTACGCCTACTAAAACAGAAACTGCACCGCTGCCGCCGCCACAAGCCACGCCTCCAGCATCCAGTCCTGTCGCTTCGCCTGCCGCAAAAAAAATTGCCGCCGAAAGCTCTATCCCCACAAACCAAATCTCTGGCACCGGCAAGGACGGCAGAATAACCAAAGCCGATGCGCTTAATGCTAAAGGGGGCGCTAACGCTAATGAACGGGGCGGAGTCGCAGGGCTATCCGCGCTAAACCCAAGCCATATCCCCACAGGCAGAGAAGAACGCGTGCGTATGACGCGGCTTAGACAAACCATCGCTAGACGCCTGAAAGAAGCACAGAACAACGCCGCTATGCTCACCACCTTTAACGAAATTGATATGAGCGCATCAATGGCGTTGCGCAAAAAATATAAAGAAGTATTTGAAAAACGCCACGGCGTGCGATTAGGTTTTATGAGCCTGTTCGCGCGCGCGTGTATAGCGGCGCTCCGCGATGTGCCCGAAGTGAACGCGCAAATCGATGGCGATGAAATCGTCTATCGTGATTATTATAATATCGGCGTTGCGGTTGGCACCGAGCGCGGGCTAGTCGTGCCGGTTTTACGCAATGCGCAAAATATGTCTCTCGCTGATATTGAAAAAACCATCGGGCAAGCCGCCGCCGCCGCGCGCGATGGCAAGCTGGAACTCGCCGCCCTACAAGGTGGCACCTTCACTATTTCTAATGGCGGTATTTACGGCTCTTTGCTTTCAACGCCTATTCTCAACGCGCCGCAGTCGGGTATTCTTGGTATGCATAAAATTGAAAAACGCGCCGTGGTTATCAATGATGAAATCGCTATTCGCCCGATGATGTATGTCGCCTTGAGCTACGACCATCGCATCGTTGATGGACAGCAGGCGGTTACTTTTCTTGTGCGTGTCAAGGAAGGGCTCGAAGACCCCGCGCGTCTCGTGCTAGATGTATAGCCAGCTAGATGGCTAATGCTTACGATATTATCGTTGTCGGTGCCGGACCGGGCGGCTATGTTTGCGCCATTCGTGCCGCCCAGCTTGGAATGAAAGCCGCCGTGATAGAAAAAATGCCTGCGCTCGGTGGCACATGCTTAAACATTGGCTGTATCCCGTCTAAAGCGCTTTTGCATGCTTCGCACCTCTACGCGCACCAAAAGCACTTGGGCGAGTTCGGTATAGAAAGTGCGCCGCCTAAACTAAACTTGAAACAAATGATGGCGTTCAAGCAAGAAGGCGTTGATGCCAATACCAAAGGCGTTGCCTTCTTAATGAAAAAAAATAAAATTGATACGTTTCACGCCGAGGCAAAGTTGCTCGGCGGAGGGAAGGTTCAAGCCGGCGGGGAAACTTTGAGCGCGAAACATATCGTTATTGCTACAGGCTCTGAACCTGCCGCTCCGCCAATGCTGAAAATTGACGAAAAGGTTTTTCTGTCTTCTACCGGCGCCTTGAGTTTGGAGTCTGTGCCGAACCATCTCGTTGTTATTGGCGGTGGCGTGATTGGCTTGGAAATGGGTTCGGTCTGGGGAAGGCTTGGCGCGAACATCACCATCATTGAAATGCTGCCGCGCCTTATGCCCGAAATGGACGGCGAAGTGGCGCGCGCCGCCGAATCCATCTTCAAAAAGCAAGGAATGGACATCAAGCTCGGGTGCAAGCTTGAAAAGGCGCAAGCGCAAGGAAGTCAAGTCCAGCTTGAATATAAAACCGCCGACAATAAAACCGAAACGCTCAGTGCCGATAAGGTGCTTGTTGCTACCGGGCGCAAGCCGGTAACGCACGGGCTAGGGCTGGAGGCGGCGGGTGTCGCTTTGGACGAGCGCGCCTTCATCAAAACCGATAAAAATTATAAAGCCGCAGAGGGCATTTATGCCATCGGCGATGTGATAGGCGGCGCGATGCTCGCCCACAAGGCAAGCGATGAAGGCGTCGCCTTAGCCGAAATGCTCGCCGCGCAAAAGCCCGAAGTCAATTATCAAGCCATTCCCGCAGTGGTTTATACCCAGCCCGAAATCGCCTCGGTGGGATTAACCGAAGAAGCCATTAAACAAAAAGGCATCGCTTATAAAAAAGGAAAATTTCCCTTTACCGCAAACGGCAGAGCGAAAGTCAATCATACAGCCGAAGGCTTTGTGAAAATTTTAGCCGAAGAGAAAACCGATAGGGTGCTCGGCGTTCATATTATCGGCGCCGAAGCCGGCACGATGATAGCCGAAGCGGTTATCGCGCTGGAGTATCAAGCCGCCGCCGAAGACATCGCGCGAATATGCCACGCCCACCCCACGCTAAGCGAAGCAATGAAAGAAGCCGCCCTCGCCGTGGGCAAACGCGTTCTACATATGTAATAGATGTTTGTTTGGGCTCTTATGAGCGCGGGTGAGCCTTCTGGTGAATAGACATTATCTGCGCCCTATCTACTTGGGTATAAATCTGCGTGGCAGATAAAGAGCTATGCCCTAATAATTCTTGTATCGCTCTCAAATCCGCGCCATTGCTTAACAGGTGGGTGGCGAAACTATGGCGCAAGCTGTGCGGCGTGGCGTTCGCGCCCAAATTAAATTTATGACGCAAGCTCTCCATTAAGCGTTGCACGCGCCGCGCACCCAATCGCTTGCCGCTTTGCGCGACAAATAAAGCACTCTTGCCTTCTAAAGCAAAAGGGCAGAGCCGAATATAAAGTTTAACTTCATCGCGCACCAAAGGCAAAAGTGGCACCAGACGTTCTTTATTGCCCTTGCCGATAATCCTCAATCCCTTGTCAGCAGTTTGCGGCAACTCTTCCATATTGATATCAAGCGCTTCTGAAATTCTTAAACCGCACCCATAGAGCAACATCAACAAAGCATTATTGCGCGCGCCTATCCACGCGTTGCTAGAGGTGGCTTTGGCTTCCGCCATTATTTTTTCAATCGCTTGGTGACTCAAAGCCTTAGGCACTTGCTTGCCGCGCTTCGGACTCGTTAGCACAGAAAGATTAGCGTTTTTTAATTTGCCCTCGCGGTTCATAAAATGCCAGAAGCTACGCAAGCTGGAAAGCGCACGCGCGCGACTCGTTGCCGATAGGTTGTCGCGATGACGCTGGGCTAAGAAACTTCTAAAGTCTGCCAAAGCAAGCTCATCTAAATCGCTCACCATTACTTCTTTGCCTAAATGGGTTTGTAAAAAATCTAAAAAAACACGCATATCACTTTCATAAGCCGAACAAGTCTTAGGGCTTAAACGTTTTATCCCACTTAAATAATCTAGCCACGCGCTCACATAAAAGGCAAGATTTCGCGAAGGCTTATTCAATGGTTTGTCCCGTCTTATCCCAGTCGGCAAGAAAATCCGCTAAGCCCTTGTCGGTTAAAACATGCTTGAGACTCGCAGAAATAATCGATGGCGGCACAGTCGCGCAATCCGCGCCCATCAAAGCCGCATCGCGTAAGTGATTCACCGAGCGAATGCTCGCCGCCAAAATTTCAGTCGCAAAACCATAATTATCATAGACCTGCCGAATCTCCTCAATGAGCCTCATGCCATCAAGCGCGGCGTCATCTAACCTGCCGATAAAAGGCGAAATATAAGTCGCCCCCGCTTTCGCCGCCCACAAGGCTTGAACCGCAGAAAAACAAAGCGTGATATTCGTCTTAATCCCATCGGCGCTCAAGGTGCGGCAGGCGGTGAGCCCATCTTGCGTTAAAGGCAGCTTAATCACAATATTCGGGGCGATGGCTTGTAAAATTGCCGCCTGCGCGCACATCGCGCGATGCTCGGTCGCAACCACCTCAGCCGAAACCGGTCCCGCGCAAATGGCGCAAATATCCGCCAAAACCGCCTTCATCTCGCGCCCGCTCTTGGCAATCAAAGAGGGGTTGGTCGTAATCCCTTCAATCAACCCCGCCGTTTGAAGCTGCTTTATCTCGGCTAAATCGGTGCTGTCAGCAAAAATTTTCATCGGCGAATCACCTTATAGTTGTTTATTATTTGTCAATTTTATCACAGAATAGATTTTATGCCTATTTCTGTTTTGCTACCGCTCGCGCTCGACAAAAGCTACGACTACCTCGCACCGCACGATACCCTGACGCGCGGGCAATTCGTGCGCGTGCCGCTAAGACGCAAGGAGGTGGTTGGAGTCGTGTGGCAACTTGATGGGGCAGGCGCGGGCGCGGGTGCCGCCGCGCTTGATAGCAAAAAGCTGCGAACCATTATCGAGCCTATTGATTTTGTGCCGCCCCTCAACGAAGAGCTGATGCAGTTTATCGAGTGGGTCGCGCGCTGGACGATGACACCGAAAGGACTCGTGCTTAACCTCGCGATGAGTCCTAAATCTTTGTTTAAGGAATATAAAAGAAAGCCGAAAGAAAAAAAAGAAATTTTAATGCCGGTCTCGCCTTTTCCCGCATGGACAGAGCAACAAGAAAAAGCGGTGGCAGGTATCGGCAAACATTTTAAGCAAGAGAAGGCGCAACCTCTATTGCTGGAGGGTATCACCGGCGCGGGTAAAACGGAAATTTGTTTTCACCAGATTATCAACACCATAGAAAAGGGCGGGCAGGCTCTTCTCTTGCTTCCCGAAATAGCTCTTGCCGATTATATGCTCGCGCGTTTTCGGCAGTATAGTCAAGAGCCAGTCGCTGTGTGGCATTCGGCAATGACCCCCGCGCAGAGAAGAAAACAATGGCTTGATATTGCTGACGGCAAAATAAAAATTGCTATTGGCGCGCGCTCGGCTTTGTTTTTGCCTTTTAGAAACTTGAAGCTTATCATCGTTGATGAAGAGCATGACGAAGGCTTTAAGCAAACCGATAAAGTGATTTATCACGCGCGCGATATGGCACTCGTGCGCGCCTCTTTAGCGAACATTCCTATTTTGTTAAGCACCGCAACGCCTTGTTTAGAAACGTTACATAACGTGAAACAAAAAAAATTCGCCCACGTTAAAGTAAAAACCAGAGCCAAGCCGACCGCTTCTTTACCCGATATTGAATTGATTGATATGCGACAACAAAGACTAAAAGCTGGCGTGTGGCTCGCCGCCCCCTTGACCGAAGCCATTAAAGAAAAATTAGAAAAAAAAGAACAAACGCTATTATTTTTGAACCGCAGAGGCTATGCGCCCTTAACCTTATGTCGTTCGTGTGGCTATCGGTTTTCTTGCACGCACTGCACCGCGTGGCTTGCCGAACATCGCGCGCGCCACGAACTCTTGTGCCACTATTGCGGTGAAGCCTCGCCCCTGCCTCCGTCTTGCCCGCAGTGCGGCGATACCAACTCTTTTACTGCTTGTGGTCCGGGCATTGAACGCATCTTAGAAGAAGTCAAAAGGCTTTTTCCCCAAGCACGGGTCGCATGCCTGTCGAGAGACTTGCCCCCCGACCTCGCCGAGCGCGCGAAGCTCATCGAGCAGATGAAGCAAGGGCAACTTGATATTTTAATCGGCACGCAAATTATCGCTAAAGGCTTACACTTTCCGCGCCTGACTCTCGCCGGCGTGGTCGATGCCGATTTGGGACTCGCCAATGCCGACCTGCGCGCAACCGAACGATGCTTTCAACTCCTCCAGCAAGTTGCCGGCCGCACCGGCAGGGAGAACCTCAAGGGAAAAGCCTACCTCCAAACCTACCAGCCCGAACATAATGTGATGCTCGCACTCGTCAATAAAAACAGCGCTGCTTTTATGGATGCCGAGCTTAAAGCACGCCGCGCCAACCTCTACCCGCCTTTCGGCAAGCTCGCGGCGGTTATTCTCTCAAGCGAAAACAAACCCCAGCTTGAAGCCTACGCCGCCGCAATGGCGCGGAAAATGCCAAAAAAAGAAGGGACGAAGGTGCTTGGACCCGCGCCCGCGCCCATTTTTCGCATCGCGAACCGCTATCGCATTAGATTCCTTATCAAATCAGCCTCCGCCCTCCAGCCCTTTGTGAGCACTTGGCTCAAACACAGCCCTAGACTCCCTGCGGCAATCAAACGGCAAATCGATATAGACCCCCACTCCTTCCTCTAAAGAAAAGAAAGGGAATTATATACATAACTAGACAAGAAAATAAAGCCCTGTATTTAAGGCAGATATAAGGGGTGTTGAGTGAGTGGCTTGCCAATATGAAGACTATCCTATAAAACAGATAAGGAGAGGAAAAACTAATGCAAAATTTATTAGCAGACCTAGAAGCTGTTCTCAAAAAAGAGAAAAAGTTTGTTTCTGATGATGGGAGGTTATTCAAAAACCGCATCATAGAAGCAGCACTCAAGTTAGATGCTTCACTGATAGCACTACTGCTGAGCGATAAGACAATCAAAGAAAAATTCTTTAAGCAGGTGGGCAAAGCTCTCGTATTTGATAAGGTGGAGTTTCAAAGGTTCATTAGCAACAAGCAGTTTTTAGCAGATTCTTATACTAGCTTTAAGAATAAAATAGGTCTGTCCGATGGGGAGGGTGGTTATCTAAAGGAGAGTAATAAGGTTGTACTTAACTGGGCTTATAAGGATTGTGTGCTAGAAGGCGGGATGACGAAAGAGGAAAGTAGTAGAAATGAAATTTTTTATAATACAACTCTTGCCCCTGATGAAATTACTCGACTTTTTTCCCCAAAGGTTTTTACAGGTTTTGAGAAATGGGATGCTGATGCTATTACAAAGGGAAAGCCAAAAAAAGTTAAGGAAATAAAGGATACAGATAATTTGCTTATCAAAAGTAATAATCTTCTCGCTCTCCATTGTTTGAAAGAGCGGTATGCTGGAAAGGTGAAGCTAATTTATATTGATCCACCGTTTAACACTGATAATGATAGCTTTAAGTACAATGATAGTTTTAACCATTCAACGTGGCTTACCTTTATGAAAAATCGTTTAGAGATAGCAAAACATCTTTTAAGAAGTGATGGAGTAATACTCGTTCATTGTGATGATAATGAACAAGGGTATCTGAAAGTTTTAATGGATGAGGTTTTTAACAACAATTTCTTAAATACTATCTCTGTTATGGCTAAGGTTAGTGCTGGAGCTAGTGGAGGCGGTGAAGATAAAAAAATAAAAAAGAATATAGAATATATACACTGTTACTATAAAGACGCATTTTATGGATTTAAGGATGCCTATAAAGAAACAAAAATAGAAAATTACATTGACATGATGAATAGTACTAATAAGAGTTTCAAATATACCCAAGTGTTGCTTTCTACAGGAAAAAAAGAACGTATGAAAGTTATTAAAGATGGCGCAGGAGAAGACATTATTATCTACAAGCATGCAAATGTTATTACAAGCACGGTATCTAAAATACAAAAAAACGAAGGGTTGTCTATAAATGATTTATATAAAAAGTATTTTAATAAAATATACACAACTACTAATTCCCAAAGCTCAATAAGACAGAGAATCTGGGATGCTGTTGGTGATGGTAATGATTTTTATAGCATTGAATACACGCCAAAATCTGGTAAAGATAAAGGAAAACTCATAACTCAATACTATACTGGAAACAAAAAGGTTCTATTAATTTGGTTTAGTAATACAGCTTATATAGATAAAAAAGGTAAGGTTATCAAAAAAGAGAAGTATGGAACTTTCTGGGATGGAATTGATTACAATAACTTGAATAAAGAAGGGGGGGTTATTTTTTCATCAGGCAAAAAACCAGAACAATTACCTCATCGTATAATAGAAATGGGAACAGAGCCAGAAGACCTTGTCTTAGATTTTTTTAGTGGAAGCGGGACAACATTATCCATAGCCCATAAAATGGGCAGACAATGGATTGGTGTAGAGCAAATGGACTATATTAAAGATTTGCCTGAATCTAGGTTAAAGAATGTAATAAGGGGAGACCAAACAGGTGTATCAAAATCGGTTGGCTGGCAAGGTGGTGGTGAGTTTATCTATTGCGAACTGAAAGAGTGGAACGAAAAATACATCCAAAACATTCGCAAGGCTAAGACAAAAGCTGATATAAAAAAGATATACAGAGCAATACAAAAAGAAGCCTTTTACCGCTATGATGTTGATATGAGTCAATACCAAAACAAAGAGTTTGAGGATTTGTCCTTAGCTAATCAAAAAAAATCTCTATGCGACTGCCTAGATGCCAATCATCTCTATGTTAATTATAGTGAGAGGGACGATAGTCAGTATAAATTATCTGCAGAAGAAAAAGATTTAACAAAAAAATTTTATGGAAAATAATATGAATCTCTACGAAGGCATAGAAATTCTTGTTGGGCAGAATGAGCAAGATATTCCTAGCTTCATTGAAGCCAACCTCAGCCCCTCTATATCTTTACGTCCCTACCAAGAAGATTCTCTAAAAAACTTCCTTTATTACTTTGAGAAATATAGGCAAAGGATACACCCTACTCATCTGCTCTTCCACATGGCAACTGGTAGCGGCAAAACCGTTATAATGGCTGCTTTGATTATTTACTTATACAAACAAGGTTATCGTAATTTTATGTTTTTTGTTAATTCAAAAAATATCATTGAAAAGACAAAAAAGAATTTCTTAAACACTGCTTCTAGCAAGCACCTCTTTTCTGACTCCATCACTATAGATGGGCGGAGAGTAGATATTAGAGAAGTGTCTAATTTTGATGATGCGGTTGAGGAAAACATAAATATCCATTTCACGACAATTCAAAGACTCCATAATAATCTAAATAACCCAAAAGAAAACGCTGTAACCTATGAGGATTTTGAAGATAAAAACCTTGTGCTAATTTCTGATGAGGCTCATCACATCAACACGCTTACAAAAAAAGGAAGTCTAACAAAAGAAGAGAAAGAAAATCAAAACTCTTGGGAAGGCACAGTGCAAAAGATGTTCAGTAGCAATAGTGAAAATTTGTTATTAGAATTTACTGCTACAATAAATCTTGAAAATGAAAATGTCAAAAAAAAGTATAGCGATAAAATAATTTATAACTACCCATTAAGACAATTTAGGTTAGATGGATATTCTAAGGAGGTGGAGCTGAGACAATCTCACATACCTCCTATTGATAGAATGCTTCAAGCTATTATGTTTAGTCAGTATAGGTTGAAGGTAGCAGAAAAGCACGAACTACAGATTAAGCCTGTTGTTATGATGAAATCTAAGACAATAAAGGAATCAAAAGAAAACACAAAGCGGTTTGTTAATATGATAAGTAATTTGTCTGGGGGTTTTATAAAAAAATCTAGGCTAAGTGCGCCGAAGAATGACACTCTAAAAATGATATATGATTACCTATTTGACGAGTTAAAATTGAGTTATGATAATTTTGCCCTTGAGATGAAAGAATCTTTTTCTGATGACAAGATAATCAATATCAATGATCCTGCAGAACTGGAAAGGTATCAGGTTTTAGTTAATTCATTAGAAGATAAGGACAATGAAATTAGAATTATTTTTGCGGTAGATAAATTAAATGAGGGTTGGGATGTTCTTAATCTTTTTGATATTGTGCGACTTTATGACACAAGAGATGCAGGTAAAAACACCATAGGAAAAACAACAATGCAAGAAGCTCAACTAATTGGTAGAGGGGCTAGATACTATCCCTTTGTAGATTCATCTAAAGAAGATGAGCCTAAAGAAAAAAGGAAGTATGATAAAGAATATAATAATCCTATGAGAATACTAGAGCAGCTATATTATCACTGCTCGCATAACCCCAGCTATATCTCTGAAATTAAAGTAGCTCTACAAAAGGCGGGTTTATTAGATGAGCCACAAAAGGTGTTATTAGAATTAAAGGATAGTTTTAAGAAAACTAAATCTTTTCAAAATGGGGTTGTCTATGTAAATAAAAAAATTGAAAATAAAAACGAAAACAAACATTGCCTTAGAGACTATCTAGTTGCTGATTCATACGAATACATTCATAAATTTACCCATGCCACAAGAGAAGATAGCGCACTCATAGATAAAAAAAAGTCATCAGGGTATAGAGACTATGAGAAAAAGAAAGTTACCTTTACTTTTTCTGAAATTAGAAGAGTAGCGGACAGCATTGAATTATTTAGATTTGATAAAATTAAAAAATTATTGCCAAATATAAATTCTATGAATGCATTATTTAACGATATAAGAGATTTTGCGATAGCAGTTGAGGGAGATTCTGACTGGTTAGCTAATCTATCCAAAAACAACAGAAAAGATATAGCCAGTTATGTTTTACGTGAGATTGAAAAAACGATAAACAAAAATAGCACTAAGTTTATAGGGAGCGAAGAATTTGAACCTCGTTTGATAAAAGATATTATTGTTGATAAGAGGGCTTATATCAACAATTCAAATAAACTAGCTGAACTTGAAAAATACTCTAATGAAGGCGTTTTTGATGGGGAGTGGTATGTTTATGATAAAAACATAATAAACAGCCTTGAAAAGAAATTTATTGAATATGTTGGCAGTAAGGCTAAAGCTATAATGGAGGTTTTTGAAGAGTTTCATCTCATTAGAAATGAAAGCTGTTTTAAGCTCTATGACTTTAAGAGCGGTAAAGGCGTTGAGCCTGATTTTCTTTTATTTGCAAATAATAAAAAGAAAGAAGCTGGTTCTATGGTCTATGAGCTATTTATTGAATCAAAAGGAGATCATCTTAAAGAGCATGATGAATGGAAAAGCGAGTTTTTGTCCGATTTGAAAAAAAAATATAGAGTGCCAGAGTTATATAAGACAGATAACTATAATATAGTAGGCTTACCTTTTTATGAAAAAACCCAGCCAAGAATTTTTGAGGAGAAATTTGAAGAGATACTAGGGATAGATTAGATATTTTTTTTGACAAAACACTTGACAA
This sequence comes from Alphaproteobacteria bacterium, assembly GCA_965209065.1. Classification (GTDB taxonomy): domain Bacteria; phylum Pseudomonadota; class Alphaproteobacteria; order JAPOUT01; genus CBDBUR01. The sequence continues at coordinate 1,385,504 of OZ242373.1, read as the reverse complement.
ATGATATTTAATACCTATATACTAGACATAGAAACTAGAAATATGAGGTATAGAAATGAACGCTAGAACGATAAAGAATAATCGCAAGGGAATGACTTTAGTTGAGTTAATGGACATGTTCCCCGATGAAAAAGCTGCTAGAAAATGGTTTGAGGCTATACGCTGGAGAGATGGCAGGTATTGCCCTAAATGTGGCTCTACAAAAACAGCAGAGGTTAAGGGTGAAAAACCTATGCCCTATCACTGCGGGGATTGCCGTAATTATTTTTCTGTTCGCACTGGTATGGCGATGGAGAAGTCCAAGCTCCCATTAAGGAAATGGGTATTTGCTATCTACCTAATGACCGTTAATCTCAAGGGAGTGTCCAGTATGAAAATCCATAGGGATTTAGGAATGACACAAAAAACCGCTTGGCTATTGATGCAGAAAATCCGTGAGGGGTTTATGGTAAATAGAAAACTTATGCTCAGTGGTGAAGTTGAGATTGACGAAACCTATATTGGTGGAAAAGAAAGCAATAAGCATAAGAACAAGAAACTAAAAGCTGGAACTGGTGGTGCTGGCAAAGCCATCGTTCTGGGTATGGTAGAGCGTGGTGGCAAGGTTGATGCTAACATTATTGAGGCAACGGATAAGCACACTCTCCAAAGTCAAGTCAAAGAAAAAGTAAATACTGGTTCTATAATTTATACTGATGAAGCTAGAGGCTATAAAGGATTGAATAAGACTTACGAACATTATTCGGTTAATCATAGTGCTAAGCAATATGTCAGTGATATGGCTCACACGAACGGAATTGAATCGTTCTGGGCTCTATTAAAGAGAGGCTATCACGGCACTTATCACCATATAAGCAAAAAGCATTTAGATCGCTATATCAAGGAATTTGCTATAAGGCACAATGCCAGAAGCCACTCAACGATTAAGCAGATGATGCTCATATCATATAGGCTTATAGGTAAAAAACTTACCTACAAGGAATTAACACAATGAAAAAGAATAAACCCTCTCCTAAAAAAGATGGGAGAGGAAGACCAAAAACGCGGACGCTAGAGAGCGTCAAGATACCTAATGCCACTCCAGAGAAAGTAGCAAAGGTTTTATTTTACAGAGCAGATAAAGGTAAAAGAAAATAAAAAGATTTAATGTGAGTTAGATGTTCTGATAATACAAGGAATAATACTCTTTATTTTCTTCTATAATTTCATCAATCTCTTTATTAGTTGGATTTATTGGAGCATCTATTCTAGCTTCTATAACTCGTTGTATATCTTCTAGGCACAAGTATCTGTCGCTGTGTTTTCCCCCACTCGCAATGATTTCATAAGCATCTCTTAAATGCCAATACCATTTTTTATTTTTGGAGTTTTTCCAAATATCAAACCACATATAAAAGGAACTTATAATGAAAAGATTAAAATTCTATTTATTTGAATACAGACCCCATGATAAAATGAAAAAAGGTCTTATGGAAATTAAGGCTTACTCAAAAAAAGAAGCTACTGAGAAAGCCTTAAAAAGAAGAAAAAGCGCAAAATACAATAAGTGGAGTTACGAGCCAAATCCCATTGTGCGTCTCCTTAGGCGTTGGCGTAAATAAATAACCCACATAAAATGTGTGGATTATATCTGTCTAGTTATGTATATAATTCCCAAAAGAAAGCAGTTGAAAATTACTTCGCCTCGTGCTAGGCAAAAGGGAGCAAAAGGAACAGGGAATGAACCTCGAAACACAACATAACAATAGCCCCATCTTTGATGTCAAAGGACGCTACGCCTACGCCCTGTTCGAGCTCGCCCAAGAAGAGGACAACCTCGCCGCGCTAGAGCAGGAAATGAGCCAGCTACAAACCCTCATCACAGAGGACAACCACCTCACTGCTATGATGGAAAGTCAAACCATTAGCCAAGAGGAAAAACTATCGGCTATTGAAACGCTTGCCGCACGCGCCGGCTTCTCTGCCACGCTCCACCATTTTCTTGCTCTTATTATTAAAAATAATCGCGCCCACCTGCTGCCAGATATTTTGGCGACCTTCCGCCAAATTAGCGACCAGCATAAAGGCATTACCCATATTGATGTTCGCTGCGCGCAAGAGCTCAAGCCGCCGCAGCAGGATAAACTTCAACATTTATGTCAAAACCACTTCGGCGAAAAAACGCAAATAAAGTTTTCTATTGATGAAAGCCTGATGGCAGGCGTTCAAATCAATTTACCGAATTACGTTCTTGACGCGACGCTCGCCGCAAAATTTTCACAGCTAGAAGATAATTTTAAACATTATTTTCAAACAATTTAATCACCATAGAACCACCGAAGGGGAGAACAATGGACATAAAAGCAGCAGAAATATCAAGCCTATTAAAAGAGCAAATTAAAAATTTTGATAGCCAAGCCTCTTTAGCAGAAACCGGGCGGGTGCTGTCTGTTGGCGATGGTATCGCGCGCGTGCATGGGCTGAACGGCGTTCAAGCAGGCGAAATGGTCGCCTTTGATAATGATATACGCGGTATGGCGCTTAACCTCGAACACGATAATGTCGGCATCGTTATCTTTGGCTCCGACCAAGAAATCGGCGAGGGAGACCAAGTGAAACGACTCAACTCTATCGTCGAAACGCCGGTTGGGAAAGGGCTGCTTGGACGCGTTGTTAGTCCGCTCGGTCAGCCCATCGATGGCAGGGGAACTATCGACTCAAGCGAAACGCGCCGCGTCGATGTGAAAGCGCCGGGTATTATTCCACGCCAATCTGTCGGCGAACCGATGCAGACCGGCATTAAAGCGATTGACGCGCTGATTCCTATCGGACGCGGACAACGCGAGCTTATTATTGGCGATAGGCAAACCGGCAAAACCGCTATTGCTATTGATACCATCATCAACCAAAAAGAAGCCCACGATGCCAATGACGAAAAGAAAAAACTTCATTGTATCTATGTGGCGATAGGGCAGAAGCGGTCGTCGGTCGCGCAAATCGCGCGCCAGCTAGAAGAAAATGGCGCGCTTGCTTATACAACCATCGTTGCCGCCACCGCGTCTGACCCCGCGCCCCTACAATATCTCGCACCCTTCGCCGGCTGCGCGATGGGCGAATACTTTAGGGATAACGGCATGCACGCCTTGATTATTTATGATGACCTATCAAAACACGCGGTCGCCTATCGGCAGATGTCGCTCTTGTTGCGCCGCCCGCCCGGACGCGAAGCCTACCCGGGCGATGTCTTCTACCTTCACTCAAGACTCCTTGAACGCGCCGCCAAGCTAAGCGATGCAAACGGCGGCGGCTCTCTCACCGCCTTGCCGGTTGTTGAAACGCAAGCCAATGACGTCTCCGCCTATATTCCAACCAATGTGATTTCCATCACCGACGGACAGATTTTCTTGGAAACCGACCTCTTCTATCAAGGTATTCGCCCTGCGCTGAATGTCGGCATCTCCGTTAGCCGCGTTGGCTCTGCCGCGCAGATTAAGGCGATGAAACAGGTCGCCGGTAAAATTAAGGGCGAGCTCGCGCAATATCGCGAGATGGCTGCCTTCGCTCAGTTCGGCTCTGACCTAGATGCCGCAACCCAGCAAATGCTACATCGCGGCGCGCGCTTGACCGAGCTGCTTAAACAAAAACAATTTTCACCCCTTGCGGTGGAAGAGCAGGTGGTCGTTATTTTTGCCGGCGTCAATGGGTATTTAGACAAACTCGATATAGATAAAATCGGTAGTTTTGAAACGAACCTAATGCGTCATATAAGGCAAAATCACTCAGCCCTGCTTGCTGAAATAAAAGAGCAGGAGGCACTCTCGCCAGAGAATGAAGCCAAACTTAAAACCTTGATTGAGGAATTCTCACAAAACTGGACAGCCGTTTAATGCCAAACCTTAAAGCAATAAAGCAGAGAATGGATTCCGTCGCCGCAACACGCAAGATTACTCGCGCGATGCAGATGGTCGCCGCTTCAAAGCTGCGCCGCGCGCAAGAAGCCATCTTCGCCGCGAGACCCTACGCGCAGTCTATACACAAAACCGTTAGCGACCTCGCCGCGCAAACCGAAAAGGGCGGCTTGCCCCCCGCGCTCAAACGCTTTTTTGACGAAAGCCAAGAGCCTAAAAATTACTTGCTCATCGTTATGACTTCGCAACGCGGACTATGTGGCGGTTTCAATTCGCAAATCATAAGGCTTGCTAATAAAACCGCACGCGAGCTGACGCAAACCGGCGCGCGCGTGCGCTTCATCTGCGTTGGCAAAAAAGCCCTAGACGTTTTACAAAGACAATGGAAAAACAATATCGAAGCCTCTTATGATGTTGATGACGAACCCATCAAAACAGCCGAAGCCATATCTGAAAATATCTTTGAAAGCTTTAAGCAAGGAGAATTCGATTCTTGCCTCCTGTTCTATTCTAGTTTCTATTCCGTGCTGAACCAAACGCCTAGCCAGCTCCAGTTGATGCCAATCGAAAAAACTAAAGATATTACCCTCCATTCCATCTATAGCTATGAGCCTGACGCCGTGCAGATGCTCGATGGCTTGCTGCCCGCGCACTTGACCGCGCAGCTGTTTCGCGGATTTCTCGAAAATGCCGCCGGCGAACAAGGCGCGAGAATGACCGCAATGGATAACGCAACCCGAAATGCCGAAGATATGATAGATAACCTATCGCTCACCTACAACCGAACGAGGCAGGCAGTTATTACCAATGAACTCGTTGAAATCATTTCAGGCGCGGAGGCGCTTTAGTGCCGAGGCACTCTAGCGCAGAAGCACTTTAGCGCCAAAGCACTTTAACCAAAGGAGAAAATTATGTCGCAAACACAAAAAAACATTACTGGCACCATCACCCAAATTATCGGCGCGGTGGTAGATGTCTATTTCGAAAAACAGCTACCCGCTATTCTCAACGCGCTTGAAACTGAAAATCAAGGACAGAAACTCGTGCTTGAAGTCGCCCAACATCTAGGCGGCAATGTCGTGCGCACCATCGCGATGGACTCTACCGAAGGCTTGACCCGCGGCACGCAAGTGCGCGATAAAGGCACCCCCATTGCTGTGCCAGTCGGCGAGGAATTGCTCGGACGTATCATCAATGTTATCGGTGAGCCAGTCGATGAAGCAGGTCCTATCACCACGCAAGAGCGCCGCGTTATTCACCAAGAAGCCCCCGATTTCAAAAGCCAATCGACCGAAACCGAAATGCTTGTCACCGGTATTAAAGTGATTGATTTGCTCGCACCTTATTCTAAAGGCGGTAAAATTGGACTCTTCGGCGGCGCCGGCGTTGGCAAAACCATTATCATTATGGAGCTTATTAACAATATCGCTAAAGCGCATAGTGGCTATTCGGTTTTTGCCGGCGTGGGAGAACGCACCCGCGAAGGCAATGACCTCTATTGGGAAATGATAGAATCAGGCGTGAATGTCGAAAAAGGCGGCGGCTCGTCTAAATGCGCGCTGGTGTATGGACAGATGAACGAACCGCCCGGCGCGCGCGCGCGCGTTGGACTAACCGGTCTAACTCTCGCCGAATACTTTAGAGACAAGGGGCAAGACGTGCTTTTCTTCGTGGATAATATTTTTCGCTTTACGCAAGCAGGCGCGGAAATATCTGCCTTGCTCGGACGTATTCCTTCGGCGGTTGGCTATCAGCCAACGCTCGCGACCGACATGGGCACGCTACAAGAAAGAATTACCTCGACCAACATCGGCTCTATCACTTCCGTTCAAGCCATCTACGTGCCTGCCGACGACCTGACCGACCCCGCGCCGGCAACCTCCTTCTCTCATTTGGACGCAACAACCGTGCTAAGCCGCGCGATTTCTGAAAAGGGCATCTATCCCGCCGTTGACCCGCTCGATTCTACCAGCCGCATTTTAGAGCCGCGCATCGTCGGCGAGGAACATTATCAAATTGCGCGCCGCGTCCAAGAAATTCTACAACGCTATAAATCTCTACAGGATATTATCGCCATCTTGGGTATGGACGAGCTGTCCGAAGAGGACAAGCTGACCGTTGAGCGCGCGCGCAAAATCGAACGCTTCCTTTCGCAACCTTTCTTCTCGGCGGAGGTTTTTACCGGCTCGCCCGGTGTGCTGGTCTCTATTGAGGATACCATCAAGGGCTTTAAGGATCTCTGCGATGGCGTCTATGACCACCTGCCTGAAATCGCTTTTTATATGGTCGGCAATATGGACGAAGCCATCGCCAAAGCAGAGAAATTAGCTAAAGAAGTCGCTTGATGGCACTCGCTTTTTCCATTTTATCGCCCCTCGCCGAAGCCGCTACAGGCGAAGCGCGGCAACTCACCGCCCCCGGCACCGAAGGCGAATTCGGCATCTTACAAAATCACGCGCCCTTCGCCTCTTTGCTAAAGCCCGGCTGTCTTGTGGTGGAAAAAATGGACGGCGCGAAAGAATACTTTTATGTGCGCGGTGGCTTTCTGAGAGCAAGCGCTGATGAAGTGGTCGTGCTGGCTGACGAAGTCCAAAAGAGCGCTGCGCTTGATGAAACCGAAATCGACCAAGTCATTCGCGATAGCCAAGATGATGTCGCCAATATCAAAGACGAGGAAAAACGTGACGAAGCCAAACAAAGACTTAAAGAATATCAAGCAAAACGTCTGGTGATTGAAAACGCTCGCGCCTAACATTTTCTAAAAGCAGTAAGCACCTTTTTATAAACCTCAACCTTGAAAGGCACCGCAAGCTCGGTGAGTTCCTCTTGTTCTATCCAGCGCCAGTGCGTGAATTCAGGCGGGCTGTGCTTGGTGAGGTCAATATCCTCGTCCTTGCCCAAAAAGCGCGCCGCGAACCACTTTTGCTTTTGTCCCCGAAATTGCTCCCCAAGCGCCTTGCCAATTAAGTGGTCGGGCAAATCATAATAAAGCCAGTCGGGATACTCTTGAATAATCTCAAATTGTTGAATGCCGGTTTCTTCATAAAGCTCGCGCTGATAGGCGTGACGCGGACTTTCCCCCGCGTCAATGCCGCCTTGCGGTAGCTGCCATAAATGTTTGGAATCATAAAGATGGGCGTCAAACAAGGTTTTCTCATCGCGCTTGCCAATCCAAATTTTTTTTTCCGCGTTTAATAAAAAAATACCAACACAAGGGCGATAGGCTAACGTTTCCCTATCCACCAAAATTGTTTTTTGCCTCACGTGCCATCTTTGCTCTCTCGGCAATGACACCATTCAAAAGCGTGAGCGCATAGTTAAGCTGTGTATCTTTTTTTTGCTCCTTAGGCAAATAGGCAGAAGAACCCGAACGCTTATCCGTGCCCTTTTTATTTTTGTTCTTTAAGTGTCCGCGCAAGTTCGTCTCACCCGTTGCGGTAGCGCGCTCCTTTTCTTTCTTGTCAAGGTTTTGCTTTACGATGATGTCAGGTTCAACGCCGCGCGCCTGAATAGAACGACCCGAAGGCGTGTAATAACGCGCGGTCGTGAGCCGCAACGCGCCCTTATTCTTGCCGAGCGGACGCACCGTTTGCACCGAACCCTTGCCAAAAGATAAGGTGCCAAGCGTTATCGCGCGTTGATGGTCTTGCAGCGCACCCGCAACAATCTCTGATGCCGAAGCCGAACCCCCATTGATAAGAACAATGATAGGCTTGCCGTTTGTGATGTCGCCAGCACGTGCGTAATAGCGGTCGTGCATCTGCGCCCACTGCGGCTTGTTGCGCGCGCGAATAGAAACAATTTCTCCCTTTTGTAAAAATAAATCCGAAACTGAAACCGCTTGATTAAGCAAACCACCGGGATTATTACGCAAATCTAAAATATAACCCTCAGGCTTATATTTATTTTTCGCCTCCTCAATCGCCTTGAAAAGATTCTGCGTGGCAAGCTCGTTGAAAGTGGTTAAGCGCAAATAGAAAACCTTATCAAATGGTTTAGACTTCACCGCTTTAATTTTTATAATCGCGCGCGTGATGTTTATATCAATCGGTTTTTTGCTCCCTTCGCGTTTAACGGTTAATTTTATTTTTGTGTTCGGTTTGCCACGCATCACACGCACCGCTTGCATTAGCGTGGTCCCCAAAACCGGCTTGTCGTTTAAGTGCGTGATTAAATCACCCGCTAAAATACCCGCGCGCGCCGCGGGGGTATCGTCAATCGGCGCAACCACGCGCACAAAACCCTTTTCCATCGTTACCTCAATGCCCAAACCGCCAAACTTGCCGCTCGTTGAAATTTGCATGTCTTGATAGGTTTTAGGGTCTAACCAACCCGAATGAGGGTCTAAAGACGATAACATTCCATTCACCGCCGCCTTGAATAGCTCCTCGTCTTGCTTGGGCTGCACGTGGTCGCGCTTGACGATGCCTATGATTTTTTTGAGAAGCTCTATGCGCTCATCTAGAGTTTCTTTTTGCTCCGCCGCAAATCCGCTAAAGGGCAGCAGGATAAGCCAGCAACATAAAATTATTTTCTTTCTCATTGTTTTTCCTCTCTAATTAAAAGGGGTTCGGGGTTGATGGGGCGACCGAGATGGCGCAATTCAAAATATAGCACAGGTTGAGGACGATAGGGCATAAGCCCCAAGGGCTCGCTCGCAACAAGAATATCCCCCACCTCAACATCAAGTCGCACAAGACCCGCCAGCAAAATATGGTAGCCACCCGGAGAGGTCAAAATAATCGTTTTGCCATAATCGCGAAAATTATGCGCGAAAATAACAAGCCCTCCCAAAGGCGCAATAACACGCGCCGAGGGTAAGGTCGCTAAACTAATGCCGAGCGCGTGAATGCCAACCGCGTTCTTCTCGCCAAAACTGCCAATCACTTTACCCGCGGCGGGGGGCAATAAAAAATTTTGTCCTTTCGCCCCTGCGCGCCCGCGCGTCTTCGCCGCTTTGCTGTCAATGTATTTTTTGCCTAACTCTTTTGCGATAACCGCCGAAATGAGCGCGCTGGCGTTTTTTGTCTTTTGCGCAAAAGGCGCACCCGCATTTGGCTTACGCTCCTTTTGGCGCTCCTTTTGGCTCGCTTTTTGTTTCTTTTGGGTGAGCAGAGCCTCTAGCTCTTGATGCGCCGTGCGTCTTTTTTTGAGCTCTGCCACTAAAGCCTTTTGCTGGCTTTCAATATCCGATGTTAATTGAGCAATAGAAGCGTTGCGCTTGGCAAGCTGGTTAAGGCGTTGAATGTTTTGGTGCTGGATATTGGTAATGAGCTTTTCGCCACGCACCAAATCCAAACCCGCGACAAGAGGCATATTGTCAGGACGGCGAATTAAACGAAATAAAGTGCTGTTCGCCGCTTTCTGTCGCTTGTTTTGCGTGCGGCGAGTTTTTTCTATTTCAACAAGTTTCTTTCGTAAAGTGTTAAGTGTTGCCTTGTTGCGTAAAATTCTATTTTCAATTGCTTGAATGAGCGCGGCGCGTTCGGCAAGCTCGGTTTTTATTTCTTGAGTGATTGTTTCCGCGCGCGGCGATTCTAAAGATAAGAGGGTAGCACCCACCAAACCCATCAAAAAATAAAAAACCTTCATTGCGTCCTTTTTATGAAATCAACAACAACTGCAGCAAGCGCTTCGCCGCAGTCCTCTTGTAGAAAATGTCCTCCGCCTTTCATAGTCGTGTGCGGTTGCCCTTGCGCTCCCTTTACTTTTTCTTGGAAAATCGCATCGCCGCCCGCCGAAACAGGGTCGCCATCACTAAAAGCCGTTAGCAAAGGCTTGTCCCATTGAGACAAAACCTCCCACGCTTTTTTGTTCTCGGCTACTTGAGGGTGCTCCGCCGTCACCGGCACAAAACGCGGAAAAGAACGCGCCGCCGATTTATATTCGTCACTCGGAAAAGGCGCGTCATAAGCCGCAATGGCTTCATCGCTTAAACCATTTTGTGTCCCGCCCGAAACAATCGAGCCAACCGCAAACTTAGGCGCGTTTTGACTGAACTCGAGCCATTGCTTGAAACCCTCGCTCATGCCCGTGCCTATCGGCAAGCCGGTGTTCGCCACAACCACGCGCTTGAACCTATCAGGCGTAGCGCAGACCAAACGCAAACCAATCAAACCGCCCCAATCTTGACAAACCAAAGTCAAATTCTTGCCGTCAATCTTTTCGAGCCACGCGCTCATCCAGTCTAGGTGATTCTTGTAGCTATAGTCATCTTGACTCGAAGGCTTGTCCGACTTGCCAAAACCAACCAAATCAGGCGCTAAAACCCGAAACCCCGCCGCGACAAAAGGCGGCATCATCTTGCGATAGAGATAACTCCACGAAGGCTCGCCGTGTAGGCAGAGAATAGTCTCGTTTTCATTCTTGCCCTCATCAACATAATGGACGCGCAGATTCTGCCCGTCCCCCGCCGCCGCCGCCGCCGTAGCGGGAATCTCGCAGTAATGAGGCGCAAACGGATAGTCGGCTAAGCCATCAAACCGCTCATCAGGGGTGCGTAAGATTTTCATTCCCATCTCCTTTTGTTGTATAATAAAACCACCCGTAATATAGCACAAAGGGAGAGTAATATGAAGGAAACCGAAACAAACTTTACCACTTTCGCCGAAAGCACCAAAGAAGACTGGCAGAAAATTAATCATTCGTTTCGCACGCTCACTTCGGGGCTTGCCGATAGGGTGCTCGCGCACCTCAAGCTGCTCGATAAGGATTACGGCGGCTTTCCAGTCGATAGGCTAGAGCACTCCCTGCAAACCGCCACGCGCGCCCATCAAGCCGAAATGGACGAGGAATATGTCGTCTGTGCGCTCATTCACGATATTGGCGATACGCTCGCTACTTATAACCACCCCGATGTCGCCGCCGCTATCCTCAAACCTTTCGTTAGCGAGAAAAATCATTGGATGGTCGAAAAGCACGGAATCTTTCAAGGCTACTACTTCTTCCACCACTTGGGAATGGACAAGGATATGCGTGAAGCTTTTCGCGGACACCCGCACTTTGAATATACCGCTCAGTTCTGCCATCGCTTTGACCAAAATTCTTTTGATAAAAATTTTAAGTCAATGCCGCTTGATGCCTTCGAGCCAATGTTGCGCCGCGTGTTGGAGAAACCTAAAAATACTATTCATCAGCACGCCGTCGACGACGACTTAGTCGCCCGCGATGCCGTTGGCGAATAATAGCGTGAATGACAAAGATTAATTCTTTTGTGCCTCTCATCGCAAACGAGCCGCCACCTCAAGTGTTGATTCTTGGCTCTATGCCAAGTGCTATTTCTCTTAACCAGCAAGCCTATTACGCGAACCCGCGAAACGCTTTTTGGCAAATTATGGCAAAGCTGCTCGGCTTTGATGACGCCTTGCCCTATACAAAAAAAATGAAAGAAATAACCCAAGCGCAAATTGCCCTGTGGGATGTCTATCGCTCTTGTGTGCGGCAAGGCTCTTTAGATAGCGCCATTCGCAACGCGCAACCCAACGACATAGAGGGCTTACTCAATACAAATAATTTTCGCGCTATTTTTCTTAACGGCAGCACCGCGACAAAAGGATTCGAGCGGGCGGTGGATAAACAACAATATAAAAATCTTGCGGTCTATTCTTTGCCCTCTACCAGTCCGGCGAATGCTAGAATGAATTTTAACGCAAAATATCTCTCATGGAAAAAAGCATGGCAAAATACTTTTTCATAATACCGCTTGTAATGCTTGTGGCGTGCGGACAAGAAGAAACGCACTTACCTGCGCCTGACCTAACGGCGCGCCAGCAAAAATTATTCCAAACAAGCTGCGCCTTGTGCCACGCCGCGCAAAATTCGGGCGCGCCGCAAGTCGGTGATGATAGTTGGAACGAAAAATGGGCGCAAGGTTTTGATACCCTTATGCGCCATACCCTCAAGGGCACAGAAGGCATGCCTCCCTTCGGCGGCTGCTATGGATGCTCTTATGACGATTTGGAAACTTTAATTCAATTCCTCGCGCAACGCGGAAAGAAAAGAGAAAAAAATGAATAGAAGAAATTTTTTAACCCTCGCAGTGATGAGCGGCTTAGCCGGATTCTTGCCTTCAAGCCTGCGCGCCGCCACTCAAAAACACAAAAAATTAAACTGGCGCAACTGGTCGGGGAATTTAATCTCCTATCCCCAAAAACGCTTCGCACCCGAAAGCGAAAAGGCACTGAAACAAATTCTCGCCACCGCACCCACGCCCATTCGACCCATCGGCGCAGGGCATAGCTTCGCGCCGCTCGTGCCAAGCGATGGCTCCATTTTGTCGCTCGACTTGATAGAGGGCATCGCCGCGCACACCAAAACAAGCGCGCGCATTAAAGCAGGCTCGCGCCTGAGAAATATCTCCCGCGACCTCGCAACCAAAGGCTTAGCCTTTCGCAACCTGCCCGATATCGACAAACAATCCCTCGCCGGTGCGGTCTCTACCGCAACACACGGCACGGGCAAAAACTACCGCTCCTTGTCAGGTGAAATCGCCGCTCTGCGCCTCGTCACCGCGCAAGGAGATGCCATAGAATGTTCGGCAAACAAAAACGCCGAGCTATTCTCGGCGGCTAGAGTGTCTATCGGCGCGCTCGGCATCTTGACGGAAATCACCATGCGTCTCACCGCTTCGCACCGCTTGCGGCGGCGCACGTGGTTTGAGCCTTACGATAAACTTGTCGCGCGCGCCCACAGCCTTTGGCAGAAGCACGATAAGTTTGAATTCTATTACCTTCCCTTTTTAGATTATTGTCTCGCCATCAGCCACGACACAACCACCGCGCCGAGCACGCCGCGCACCGACTCCGCCGATGATAGCGGACTACGTGAGCTGCAGTTTCTGCGCGATTGGTTTGGCTGGTCGAACACCATAAGGAAAAAACTCGGCGCAAGCGCCATCGCCGAAGCACCCACAGAGGATATTGTCGGCGAAAACTACGACCTGCTCGCATCGGCGCGCGAGGTGCGCTTTAACGAAATGGAATATCATATTCCCGCCAAAAACGGACTCACCGCTCTTGATGAAATTAAATCTCTTATGGAGCGAGACCACAAAGAAGTTTTCTTTCCCTTTGAAGTGCGCTACATCAAAGGCGATGACGCGTGGCTCAGCCCCTTTCAAGGCGGCGATAGACTCTCGGTTGCTATTCATAGCCATTATAAAGATTCTTATAAAGAATTTTTTATTGCCGCCGAAAAAATATTTAGAAAATATAAAGGCAGACCTCATTGGGGTAAAATAAACCACCTCGCGCAAAAAGATTTTATCAATCTCTATCCTGACTGGCAAAAGTTTGCGCGGTTAAGAAAAGAGCTTGACCCTAAACAGAAACTTCTAAATCCCTACCTCGCGCAACTCTTTACATGAGCGATTACTTCCTTCAATTACAAAATGCCTTAAAAAAAGCCAACATCGCTAAACCCACTTTGGTGATTGATAGGGATAGGCTCAAGCAAAACATTAACGTGATGGCAGCTGCCCTGCCAGCAGGAATGGGCTATCGCATTGTTGCTAAAAGCCTGCCGTGCCAAAAGCTGATAGAAGAAGTGCGCGCGCAAACCAAAACCGACAAGCTGATGGTTTTCAATATAGATTATTTGGAATGGTTAATAGACACAATGCCTGAATGCGATATGCTGCTCGGTAAGCCCATGCCGGCGGCGGCGGTGGAGCAGTTTTTACAAAAACAATCGCCGCCGAATAAAAACATTCAGTGGCTCGTTGATGGGGTGGCGCGCCTTCACCAATATGACGCCCTCGCCGAAAGGCTTGGAACGCCGCTGCGGATTAATTTAGAATTGGATGTTGGTCTTCATCGCGGCGGGCTGGAAACAGAAAAAGACATCGCCGCGGTTTTGGATAAAATAAAAGCCAGTGCCTATTTAACGCTCAGCGGCTTTATGGGGTATGAGCCTCACTTGGCAAGCCTGCCCGAACAAAATGGCTGGCGCGAAAGAGCAAAACAAGGCGCATGGGACTTTTATCAAAAAGCCCTCCAGCTGGCGGAAAAAAGAGGCTTTGACCTAAAGGCTCTCACGCGCAACGCCGCAGGAAGCCCGACCTATCGCTTATGGACAGACAGCCTCATTGCGAATGAAGTGTCGGTCGGCTCGGTTCTGCTCAAGCCCACCAATTTTGATAGCGAACTGCTTGAAGAACATATCGCCGCAAGTTTTATCGCCAGCCCGGTTTTGAAAAGAATGAAAGGCATTAAAGTGCCCGGTATGGAATATGCCAATAAGCCAAGCCCCTATCAGCCGCCCGAAAACCATGACGGCGTGTTCATCTATGGCGGGAAGTGGAGCGCGGAGCTGGTTTATCCTCAAGGCGCGAAGGTCAATGAGGTTTATGGCAAGTCGAGCAACCAAGAAATGTTGGAAGTGCCCGAAGAGGTGGCTCTCGCGGTTGATGATTTTGTCTTCTATCGCCCCACGCAAAGCGAAGCTATCCTAACCTATTTGGGTGATATTGCTATCTATGAAGCGGGTGCTATTACTGAGTTTTGGCAGCCTTTTGCGGCGAAACCTTAAAAGAAAATCAAGAGGGAGTCGGTTGTAAAACGCGCACGGGGTCGGATTCTTGCGGCACGCCATCACGTGAACGAAAATGATAGTCCTCCGCATTGAGTTTGCGTGTCTTCCACCAATAAATAAAAGTATGGTTAGCCCAGTTGTTCGTCACTTTACCATCTGCCGTTTTATACCAGCTCGTGCAGCCGCTCGCGAAAACCGAGCGCGCATTATCCGCCTGAACTCTTTCGTTGGATTTCTTTTGAGCCTCTTTTTTCACATCCATATAAAGCAAGTTGCTCTTATGAAGTTTTTTCACGCATTGTGTAATGTAATTGGCTTGGCACTCAATCATAAAGATAATAGAGTTATGCCCTAAATTCGTGTTGGGTCCGTAAAGCATAAAGAAGTTGGGAAAGCCATTCACCGTAATACCTAAATGAGCCTCAGCACCGCGAGACCAAACATCATGCAAACTGCGGTTAGCAAGCCCGGTCATTTTCATCGGTCCTAAAAAGTGAGTTGTGTCAAAACCCGTGCTGTAAATTAAAATATCCACCGGCAGCTCGCCGTCTTGCGTTTTCACACCCGCGGCAGTGATAGAGTCAATCGGACTCGTATTGACATGAACATAATCCAATGCCATCGTTGGCCACCAGTCGTTAGCGAAAAGAATGCGCTTACACCCCGGCTCGTAATCGGGCGTTAGCTTTTTCTGCTTGGCTTCGTCCTTGAGGTGAAGCTCCATCTCCTTGTTGGCAATATATTTCAACTTCTCAGGCTGCTTGTGAAAGGCAAGCCATAATAGCTCGCCCTGCCAGTAGATTTTATACCGCTGGAGTTTCATCGTCCATGGCAAGAGGCGGTAAAGCCACCGCTCCCAAGCCCTGAACGCACGCTGCGGACGGGTCGCCACCCAAGATGCCGAGCGCTGGAATATCTCTATATGCCCGTCTTCGCCCACTTGCTTGGCTATCTCAGGCACAAACTGAATAGCACTCGCGCCATTGCCAATTACGCCAACGCGCTTGCCCTTCAACGGGACATTGTGATTCCATTGTGCCGAATGCCACGAAAGCCCGCGAAAGGACTCTTGCCCCGCAATAGACGGCAAGCGCGGGCGATGCAACTGACCCGAAGCAGCAATAAACACGTTCGCGCTAAACTTTTGACCATCGCTCAAGGTTAGCTCCCAAAGACCGCGCGCCTCGTGGAAATGCGCCGAAACTATCTCCTTGTTAAAACGAATATACTTTCTTAAATCATACTTTTTGACAACATGGTCTAAATAACTTTTAATCTCCGCGAAGGAAACAAACTTTTTTGTCCAACTCGGCAACATCTCAAAAGAAAACTCATACATATGCATCGGCACATCACACGAACAGCCCGGATAAGTATTGTCGCGCCACGTGCCGCCGATGTCGTCGGCTTTCTCGAAAATGGTGATCTTGTCAAACCCCGCCTGCTTGAGCTTAATCGCTTGGCACAAGCCGCCAACCCCCGTGCCTAAAATCGCAACCGATAACTCTGACTTCGCTTTTTTCATTCCTTTTCCCCCAGCCACTATTATAGTATAAACTAGGAGGCAAGCCAATGGAAGACACTATCGAGGAAATAAAATCATCTGTCGCGCGCTTGTGCCAAGAATTCGGCGGAGAATACTGGCGCAAACTAGACCGCGAACGCATCTATCCTAAAGAATTCGTCGATGCCCTCACGCGCAAAGGCTTCTTGAGCGTGATGATACCCGAAGCCTATGGCGGCGCCGGGCTAGGCGTGCGCGCGGCAACCGCTATCTTGGAGACCATTCACAAAAGCGGCTGTAATGGCGCGGCATGCCACGCGCAGATCTATGTGATGGGAACTTTGTTGCGCCACGGCTCTGAGGAGCAGAAGCAAACCTATTTGCCCAAAATCGCTACTGGTGAATTAAGGCTTCAAGCCTTCGGCGTTACCGAGCCCAATAGCGGCACCGACACAACGCGCATTCAAACCTTCGCGAAAAAAGCAGGGGATAATTATATTATCAATGGGCAGAAAATTTGGATATCACGCGCCGAGCATTCGGACTTGATGATACTGCTTGCGCGCACCCAGCCGCGCGAACAAAGCGCCAAACCCTCCGATGGTATGAGCGTTTTTATTGTTGATATGAAACAAGCTCAAGCAAGCGGGGGGTTAGAAATAAAACCGGTGCGCACGATGATAAATCACGCCACGACCGAATTGTTTTTTAATGAGTTGGTTGTGCCTGCCACAAACTTAATCGGCGCGGAGGGCAAGGGCTTTCGTTATATTTTGGACGGAATGAATGCCGAGCGTATTCTCATCGCCAGCGAGTGTATTGGCGATGGCGATTTTTTTATTGAGCGCACCAAGAATTATGCCGCCGAGCGCGAAGTCTTTGGCAGACCGATTGGCAAAAATCAAGGCATTCAATTTCCTTTGGCGCGCGCCTTCGTGCAGTTGAGTGCCGCGCGCCTGATGGTAGAAAAAGCCGCCACAATGTTTGATGAAGGTGTGCCGTGCGGTAGCGAAGCCAATATGGCAAAGATGCTCGCGAGCGAAGCCTCGTGGGCGGCGGCTGAAATTGCGATACAAACCCACGGCGGCTTCGGCTTTGCTGAAGAATTTGATATAGAAAGAAAGTTCCGCGAAACGAGGCTCTATCAAATTGCCCCCATCTCTACCAATTTAATTCTTTCTCACGTGGCGACCCACATTTTGGGCTTGCCTAAATCCTTTTAACGCGAGGTTTGTAAGATGAACGATTCTATTCAACAATGGCTCGGTAAAGAAGAGAAGCAAGTGGAATTCGCCGCGCAAGATTATTTAATCAAGCTCGCCGCCCTTTTAGATGGGCAGCCCAAGCACTGGCAAGATAATGTTTTGCCGCCGCTCGCCCATTGGTGTATTTGCCAACCGATAGAGGTGCAATCTAAAATAGATAGGGACGGGCATATTCAGCGCGGAGAGTTTATGCCCCCCATTACACTGCCGCGCCGAATGTGGGCGAGCAGTGAAGTTCAATTCATTGAAGCCTTGCCGCTTAATCAAAATTTAACAAGGCGCTCGCTTATTGAAAAAATTGAATCCAAAACAAACAAAAGCGGCGAACCCCTTATTTTTTTAACGGTGAAACATAAAATAACCGCAGCCACCTCAGGCTTAATAGAGGAAATACAACATATCGTTTATAAGGCAGACACAGACGCAAAGCCTATCGTGCCGCGCGCGGCAACACAAGAACCGCAGCAGGAAAAAGAAATTAGGTTTGACATCGTCAAGTTATTTCGCTTCTCCGCCTTAACGTTCAACGCCCATCGCATTCATTATGATAGGGACTATGCCAAAAGCGAAGGCTATCCCGCTTTGGTGGTGCATGGTCCTTACCTCGCTTTTCTGCTGCTCGATTTTTATTGCCAGCATAAAGGCACGCCAAAACAATTTAGCTTTCGCGCTGAGAGCCCTCTGTTCGACACGCAGAAGGCGAAATTGTGCTTAAACGATAACCACTTATGGATTGAACGGCAAGATGAACAGCAAGGGGAGGGGCATCGCTCCGTTATTATGAGTGCGCAGGCTTTATAACAGCTCGTCGATGATGATGGCTTCCTTATCGTGCGCCGGCAGGGAAATCACAATGCCATCTTTGCCGAGCGTTAGCCCGCCGTGCCAAACATCTCTAACGCCTTCTAAAAAAACATCTTCCAGCGGACTCAAGGGAAGCGGCGGCACGATATGGTAAAACAATAAATGCTTCACTTGCGCCGCTGTCGCAATCTCCGCCGCCTCTATTGGGGTGGTGTGGTAATCTAAAATGTCTTTGGTTATTTTCTCAAGCCGCTTATTGCCCGCCACCGCCGCCGCTTTAGTGATAATCCCAACCAGCTTTGGCGAAAGCGCCTCGTGAGCTAACAGGTCTGCCCCGCGCGCGAACTTCTCAACCGCGCTCGATTTTTTGCTATCACCGCTTATGGTTATCACTCTGCCCTTATACTCAATGCGATAGCCCGAAGCAGGGCTCACCGGGTCATGCTCTACGCGGAAAGCGTAAATTTTAACACCCGACTTGTCCCACACCAAAGTTTTTTGCCCTAAAGCAGGAAGCGCGAATTCTTTCGCCGTCATACCCGCCGCCTTCGGCTCAACGACCGCGCGCCCGTGATGCTCAACCCGATAGATGAAATCTTGAGCGTAGGCAAGGTTAAAGCCATCAATAATTTTTTTAATGCCCTTCGCACCATAAACCGCTAAGGGCGCTTCGTGCGCGCCGCCGGTCCAGCGAAAAAGTGCCAGCTCACCCAGTCCGTCAATGTGGTCGGAGTGATAGTGCGTCAAAAAAACCGCATCGAGCAAACCCGCGTTCCACCCCATACGCATTAAATTGCGCGCGCCATTCGTTCCAGCGTCAAAAACAAAATAACTTTCACCGGCAACAACCCCAATACAAGGACCCGAACGCTCGGCATCAGGCAAGGGCGCACCCGCGCCACATAAAACCAGATGAAGACCATCAGGTAAGGCTTTATAAAAAGCACCCTGCGTCATTCGATTGGTAAGCCCGCGCTCTAGCAGGGCAAGCGTTATCGGCACACGCACAAAATATAAAACCGCATAGGCAGATAAAAGAATACCCGCGACAATAAAAATTTTTCTTTTATGCCTGTTCCACATAATAACCTCCTGCTCGATTTTTTAATTGACGCTCTAAAGAGCGTTTTGTAAATGTCCGCCATCTACGCATAGAACTTCTCCTGTAATATAGCTTCCGCTGTCGCTTGTCAAGAGTAGAAGGGGGGCGGTTAAATCTTCCATCGTGCCAAAGCGCTTCAAGGGAATGCGCGCTTTCATTTTTTGTCCCGACGCGCTCTCTAGGTAAGCGCGGTTGAGCTCGGTCGGAACATAACCCGGCGCCAAAGCATTCACGCGAATAGCATGGGGCGCCAACTCTAACGCCATCGAGCGCGTTAAATGCGCGACCGCCGCCTTGCTCACCGCATAGGGCGCGACCATCATCGCCGTGCGAAAAGATAAAATAGAAGCGATATTCAAAATAGCCCCGCGCACCTTCGCCTCTATCATTTTTTGCGCCGCGAGCTTCGCCACACGCCAAACCGCCGTCAAGTTGGTGTCCATCACCGCTTGCCAATCCTCTTCGCTTATCTCCCAGCTCAAGCCCTCGCGCGAAAGACCCGCATTGTTGATAATCACATCTGCCACGCCAAACCTCTCGGCAATTTGCGCAAACAGCATTTCAACCGCAGCCCTATCGGTGATGTCGCACGGCACGAGCAAAACCTCGCGCGCGGTCGTCTCGCCTATCTCCTGCGCAAGCGCCTCGAGCCGCTCTTTACGCCGCGCAGTGATAATCACATCTGCCCCCGCCGCCGCGCAGACACGCGCAAAATGCGCGCCCAAACCACTCGAAGCGCCAGTTATCAACGCTCTTTTCCCATCTAAACGCATAATTTGTTATAACAAATTATGGAATGGCTCGCCCTTAATTCTTTTAGCACGATGTTGTTTGCCGCCTTTTTGGGCGGGCTTATATTGAACTTTATGCCGTGCGTTCTTCCCGTGCTGGCGATAAAATTTCATAGCCTGACTGCTCTTGCGCCCAAACCAAACAAGAGTCGCGGACTCAAGAGTCACGGACTCGAGAGTCGCGGACTCAAGAGTCGCGGACTCGAATCCTTATGGATTGTTTTGGGTATTCTGCTTGCGTTTAATGCTTTTGCTTTGCTGATTTATATTTTACAGCAAGCAGGTGCGGTTATTGGGTGGGGGTTTCATTTTCAGCAGCCGGTGTTCGTGATGGTTATGATGAGCTTGCTTTTGTTTTTCGCTTGGTGGCAGCTCGGCAGACTCAATTTCAATTTAGGCACGGAGGAATTTGCACATCACGTGCTTAATCGGGTTGGCAGACACAAAAAAACCGAGAACCTCTTTTATGGTGCGCTGATTGTTTTATTGGCAACGCCATGCACCGCGCCCTTTTTGGGAAGCGCGGTCGCTTTCGCTTTGACGCAAGGGCTTTCGACTATCTTTGCCATTTTTACTGCCATCGCTTTTGGACTTGCCACGCCCTGGATTCTTTTTGGGATTCTTTTTGGGACTCTCTCCGCCCATTTTCCACAAGGGGCAAGCAAAATGCTTGCTTCAGTAAAAAATAATAACTTCACTAGAGTTTTTCATTACGTCATCGTGCTTTTTCTTTATGGCTCTGCCCTGTGGTTGCTTTCGGTGTTGGCGCAACAGATAGGTGCTGCGCAAGCTCTCGCTATTTTTGCGGGGGTTCATCTTATTTTGTTGTCGTGGAAAAAATGGCGCTTTGTGCCAGCTTTTGCTGCGCCAGCTTTTGTTTTGCTCGCTTTAATCGCTACGTCCTTTTTCTTGCCGCCAGCAAAAGAAATACCAGAAAAAACGCTTCAAACAAACCTAAACTGGCAGCCCTTTAACCCCGCGCAAATTGAAAGGCAACAGGCACTTGGTAAGAAAGTCTTTGTGGATATTACCGCGCAATGGTGTCTCACCTGTCAATATAATAAAGCAAACGTTTTATCCGATAGGGCGGTTGTTGCGCGGCTATCGCGGCAAGATGTTTATTTGATGCAGGGCGATTTAACCACGCCACAAGCAGACATTACCCGCTTTCTTCAACGTCATAACCGTATCGGGATTCCCTTCAACGCTCTCTATGATAAAAAGGGCGTTTATGTTTTTAGCGAACTCTTGGATAAAAAAATTCTCCTTGAACGCTTAAACAAAAAATAAAGGGTTTAACCTAATGCTTTGCGCACACCTTCGCCATACTCAGGGTCGGCTTTGGCAAAATGCGCGACTTGACGTTCGGCAATTTCTTTTGGCACGCCTTCCATCGCCGCGGCGATATTGGAAAAGAGCCTGCCCCTTTGCCCCTCATCAAATAGACGGAAGAGATTGCCCACTTGGCTATAATCATCATTGCCGTCGCGGTGGTTGTATCTATTCGCATCGCCCGATAGCTTTAACGGCGGCTCCGCCAAAGAAGGGTCTTGAGTCGGACCATTTAAGCTGTTGGGCTCGTAATAAATATCGGGGTTGCCGACATCATTTTTGAAGAACCTCATCGCGCCGTCTTTATGGTAATGCACCGCCGCAGTTTTTTTAGGCGCGTTGATAGGCAAAGCCTCATAGTGCGTGCCAAGACGATAACGATGAGCATCAGCATAAGAGAAAACCCGCGCTTGCAACATCTTGTCAGGCGACCAGCTAATGCCCGGAATAACATTAGAAGGCGAAAACGCCGCTAACTCCACTTCAGCGAAGTAGTTATCGGGATTGCGGTTGAGCTCCAGCACACCGACATCAATCAAGGGGAAATCAGCGTGTTGCCAAACCTTCGTCAAGTCAAACGGGTTGAAGGGCGTTTTTTGCGCTTGCTCTTCGGTCATCACTTGAATTTTCATATCCCATTTAGGAAATTCGCCGCGGTCAATCGCGCCGAAAAGATTCTCCTGATAGGTCTCGCGCGATTTGCCAATCACGTCCGCCGCCTCAGCGTTGGTGTAATGCTTATGCCCTTGCTGCGTCTTGAAATGAAACTTCACCCAAACGCGCTCATTGTTAGCATTGATTAAGCTAAAGGTGTGCGAGCCATAGCCGTTCATAAACATCGGCGCCGTTGGAATGCCGCGGTCAGACATTAAAATGGTGACTTGGTGAAGGCTCTCAGGGGAAAGCGACCAGAAGTCCCACATGGCTGTCGGCGAGCGCAGGTTGGTTTTGGGGTGGCGCTTCTGTGTGCGAATGAAGTCGGGGAACTTGAGCGGGTCGCGCACAAAGAAAACCGGCGTGTTATTGCCAACTAAATCCCAGTTGCCTTCTTCGGTGTAGAATTTAAGGGAAAAGCCGCGCACATCGCGCTCGGCGTCTGCCGCCCCGAGCTCTCCAGCAACGGTCGAAAAGCGCGCGAACATCGGCGTTTTCTTGCCAACCTCGAACAGCTTCGCCTTGCTGTATTTAGAAATATCATTGGTGATGGTTAAAGTGCCGTGCGCTCCCCAGCCCTTCGCGTGAACGACCCGCTCGGGAATGCGTTCGCGATTCTGGTGCGCGAGCTTCTCAATCAGCTGGTAGTCCTGAAGCAGAACCGGACCGCGCGCGCCCGCAGTTAGGGAATTTTGATTATCACTTATCGGCGCGCCGGCGCTCGTAGTCATGATGGGGGGTTTGGTGTTGGACATACTTTCCTCCTAAGGAATAGGTTCTTATTTACTTTATAATCATTGTAAATAAGAAAGCGCCCATTTGTCAAGCCCCCTTTAAGTGCTTATTAAAAACGAAAGCCTAGAATAAATTGTCAAACCAATGACCGATTTGCTCCCAAACAGAAGAGCCGCCATCAGCAGTAATTGTCGTTACCACAAAGGGCTTGTTCGTTTTCTCGGTGAAGCCGACATCCATACGTATAATCTTGCCTTTATGCGAGTAGATGAAATTATCCTTCGTTATCACTGGCGCGACCATCGCGTAAATATCGCCATTGGGCGTGACAAGCGCGGTTGGCGCTAAGCCCTCTTTCTTTTCAAGCAAGCCCCGCGCCTTCTTTTCGAGGTCCGCAGAAGGAACAATCTTGCCGCCGAGTTCTTTCTTCAGGGTCGCCGGGTTGCCAGTGGTGGCAAGCCTTATCAAGCCCTTCGACGCCTCGCCGCTTTGCATCGCTTGCGACATATCAGGTATGCTAGAGCACGCAACTAGGGCTAAAGCCAATGTAAATAATGATTTTTTCATCTTTTTCTCCTTTGAGTTAAAAGGTTGGTTTATCCAAAACTAGCCTAAATCATAGGAAATAAACCTAAACTTGTCAATTGACTAAATATAACGGCTATGAAATTTTTTGTGATAGAATATGAGGATAAGGACATCAACCAAAAGGAGACATTTATGGCACTTTTTCTACGAATTCTAGCAGGACTCTTTGGAGCTTTGTTTGTTTGGAACGCAATACAATGGGTTTTTATGCCCGCAACCATCGCCAAAGGGTTAGGAATGCCCTTGCTGTCGGGTATCGGCGCAAGCACGCAAATTGGAGACTTTACCAGCTTCTTTCTTGTCGGCGGCATACTCACTTTGCTCGGCTTACAAAAGGGAAAAAGTGGGCTGATGCTCGCACCAGCTTGCTTGGTTTTTGCCGCCGCCCTTTTTCGCACACTCGCTTACCTGCTCGGCTATGCCGACTTCGCCTGGCAGTTCATTGCCTTTGAGCTTGTGATGGCTGCCGTGCTTGCCGCGAATATCTACTTCCTGCCTAAACTAGACGCCCAAAACCGGTGATATAGAATTATTGCGCCCGATTATTTTGCACGTAAAGAGTCGAGCCACGCTTTCGCTTCCGAGCTGATGCTATCAAACTCAATCGCCCGCGTGAGCGCAGCAAAAGACTGCTCCCGCTTGCCTTGACGAAAACGCGCCAGCCCAAGCAATAACCACGCGCGACCCTCTTCCTTATCCGATACCTTGTCTTTCTTTAAGGCTTGCTCCAAAGCATGCTCCGCCTTCTGCCACGCTTGCGCTTCCATATAACCCTCGCCCAGCTTTAACCAAATGCGCCCGCGCGCAGATAAAGCCGCCGCCTTCTCTAAAGGCTTGAGCGCACGCTCCGCCTCGCGCGCCAGCAGCCACGCTTCACCCAAAAGCTGATAATTCTTTTCTGTCGGTTTAATCAACCCTTGACGAAATCCCTCCTCCAGCACACGCGCCGCTTGCAAAGGCGCGTTGAACGAAAGATAACTTCGCGCCAAACGCGTCCATTCATCAGAGCGCTCTAATAGACCCAGCTCAAACATCGCGTGTAGGGAAGTGAAAAGATTCCTTTCCTCCTTGAACTCGGCGTAAAGCCCCACAAGCTGCCGCCAGAAAATTTTCTCGCGCGGATAAAGTGCCGCGCCACGCTTGGCAATCGTTAAGGCATCACGATAACGCTTTTGCGTGATGTAAAGCCCAGCAAGCAACCCAAGCCAACTTTTATCAGGACGCGCACTTGAAGCAACCGCACGCTTAGCGTAAGGAATCGCTTTTTCATACTCCTCCAAAAGCGCGAAGGCTTGCGCTACCAAAGCAAGCACTTGACCCGAAGGCTTGTTCTTTTGCTTTATATGAGCAAGAAGAATTTTAATCGCCTCTTTGTATTTTTTATCAGCAACATAAACTTGCGCCAAACTAAATAGCACATTATTTTTTAATTCTTCGGGCAAGGGCGATAGCATTAGAATTTTTTTAAGCAGGGTGGTTGCTTTGGTATAATTTTGCTGCTGCGACCAAATAAAAGCCTGCTGTTGTAAAATGAACGCGCGCTCATAAGCATTGGGGCTTGTCGTGAGTAGAAAATCTAAACCCATTAAAGCCTCCTTGTATTTTTTTTGCGTTGATAAAGTTTGCGCTTCTTGTATCGCCTCATAAGCTTTAGGCGATAGGGACTGGTTCGCGCGCGCAACAGAAACGAAACAGGTTGCTATAAAAATAAAAAGTAAAAATTGTTTTATTGTTTTTTGATTCATTTTTCTAACTCAAACTGGATAAGGGTTCTTACCCCTCGGCGTTCTTGCGCTTTGCCGTTTATGACTTGGGGCTTATATCGCCACTGGCGCACCGCGCGTAAAGCCGCGCGGTCAAAGAGAGAGGGCGGTTGCGCACGCACAACCTTTGGCGCACGCACAAAACCCGATTTGCTAATCGTAAATTCTACCAGCACCCAGCCCTCCACGCCGCGGTGAAGAGCAGACATAGGATACTGCGGCGCAATACGCATCAAAGGCAGAATATCGCCATCCACTTGTGCGGCAAGTGCTGGACTCATTAAAGTGGGCTGGGTATCAATCGAAAAGTTTTTTTCAAGCGGCGGTGAGCGCGGCACATCAAAATGCGGCTTGCTCGGTTGAAGTAAAGGCTCGGTCTCCTTCTGCTGCGGACGCGCGGGTTTGCTTCGACTCTCTTCGGTTTGCTCGCGCTTGAGCGGAATAAAATCAACCATGGGACGCGCGCGATTTGCCAGAGGCGAGCCATCTGCCTTGATTAAGGCTTGTATTAAAATAAAAAGAGCCAAAGTAAGACCCAAGGCGAAGAGCGCAAACAAGCTATAGAGCAGCCACTTATCTTTTATGCGCTCACTCATTATGTATCATTTTGATACCCATGAATCATTTTGAGGAACTCGCGGCGATAGAAATTTTAAGCACCCCCGCTTGACGAAGCCTATCCATCACATCAACCAGCAACCCAGTGCTTGCCTGCTTGTCGGCTTGAATGACCGCGCCACCACGCGGATTTTCCGCGCGCAACCGCTCGACATTGGCGCGCAAGACCGCTAAATCTATTTGACGGCGATTAATCCATAGCTGATTGTTCTTATCAATCGCAATTAAAATGGCAACCCCTTCTTGCGCTTGTGCCGTGCTCGCCTCAGGACGCGAGACATCAATGCCGGTTTCTTTTACAAAGCTCGCCGTTACGATAAAAAAGATAAGCATAATAAAAACAATATCCAACATCGGCGTCATATCAATTGCGCTGTCTTCTTCTAAACTCGATTTTAATTTTTGTCTCATAAGATATTCAATAGGTTCTCGCATTGACGCATATTTTTCTTCGCGCGCCGCTCTAATAAATTATGAAAGGAAAAACCCAAAAGGGCAACCACCATACCAGCAAGCGTCGGCAGGGTGGCTTTAGAAACGCCCGAAGCCAAAGCGCGTGCGTTGTGCGCTCCGGTTTTAGATAGAAGATCAAAAATCTCAATCATTCCTAGCACCGTGCCAAGCAAGCCCATCAAAGGTAAGGTCGCCACCAAAGCCTTGACAAAAGCAAGATACTTAAAGTTCTTTCGGTATTGCTCGGCAAGCAAAGCAAAACGAAAATGGTGAAGCCGCCAAGATGTAATAGCTGAAGAAAGAAGGTGCGCATGCCACCGCTGTTTAAGCGGGGTTAAATCTCGCCCTATCCTAAAATAATAAAAACGCTCTATCACACATAGCCAAAGAATAAAGCTCGCCGCGGCGATGAACCACATCATTATACCGCCGAGCGCCATAAACTCACGCAGCGAGCCTAAAGTGGCAAGATAATCCATCATCGTTTCTGCAATTTGATTCATACTTCTTCTGGCGCTCCTTCTGTTGCCCGCGCGAGCGCTAATCCCGCCGCTTGCTCCTCTAGCACCTGACGCACATCACGCGCACGCGAAGCCGCTAACGCGTGAAGCAAAATTAAAGGCACTGCCGTCATTAAACCCAAAGCGGTCGTTATCAAAGCCTGAGAAATTCCCCCCGCCATCAGCTTGGCATCTCCCGTGCCGAAAAGTGTAATCGCTTGAAAAGTTAAAATCATACCAGTCACCGTGCCAAGCAAACCCAGTAAAGGCGCAATCGCCGCAAAAATTTTAATCAAAGGCAGATAACTCTCTAACGCCGGCAGCTCGCGCAAAATGGCGTCGTTGAGCTTTAACTCTAACGTCTCCTTGTCTTCCCGCTCATCGCCAATCGAAGCCAAAACGCGACCCAGCGGGTTGTCCGCAGAAAGCGTCTGTAAGTTGAGCGCTTGCCTATCTACCGCGCGGCGCAAATCGCTTAACACAAACAGCCGCCAAGCCCCAAGCCCTACCCCAAAACAAGCAAGCACTATTATAATATAACCAACCAAACCGCCTTGCTGCAGACGCTCGGTCAAGCTCGGCGTCTCCACAAGCAAGGCAAGCAGAGCGCCACGCGCAGGGTCAATCGCCGCCCTTATCACCCCATCATCATCGCCGCCGCCGCCGCGCTCTTGTATTGCTTCTGCGGCATCCAAAAACTTGCCCGCCGGCTGGCGACCGAGCAACCGATAGGCTTGCGTTTGCGGCAAATAACTCAAATAATTACCATTATGAAGGGCAACAAAAGCACCAATGCGCGTGATGGTCGCCTCGCGCGCTTGACCCGAACTATCTACCAGCGTGCCAGTGAAAGTGGAAATACGACCCTGCGCGATAAGCTCATCTAACATCACCTGCCAAAGTTTTTCTATCTGCGATGGCGTTGGAATTCGTTTTGTTTTTACAAGCGACTCTAATAAAGCCGTGCGCCCCTTGCGCTCCCCCGAAATTAAAGACTCCTTTAGCTGTCCTTGCGTTTCGCTGGCAACTTGCTTAATCACGCCAAACATTTCGGCAAAGTTGCCAAGCTTCTTTTTTAGCGCTCCGTCAAGCTGGGAAAGCTGACGCTCATTCTCATTGAAAACATTTTCTAATTTTTTAGCCCGTACCTCTAACTGCTTGAGTTTTGCTTGCGCTTGTCTTAACAAAAGGGCTTGCTTGTTTTTTTCACGTTCAAATTGAAGCTCGCGCGCGCGCGCGTTGCGGCTCTCCTCAAAACGCGACTCCTCCACTTGCTTGAGTAGCTCGTCAAGAGTCTCCACCTCTTCAGCAGCATGTAAAGGCACCGAGAACAAAATGAAAAATAAAAACCAAGCGCTCATTTTTTTCCTTCTTTTATCGGCACAAATAGAAGGGCGGGCGGTGCTTGCTCGGCGGCGACTTTAATCGCTTGACGCACAGACCCACCCCAACCCGAAAGCTCTAACCAACGCGCTTTGTTCGCGTCCCATAAAGCGGTTTGCTCATGGTCAAAAGTTTGATAAACCCAGCTCAAACGACCAAAACGAATAAAATCAACCGTGCGCTCTTGTTGGGGCAAGACCGCCTGCCACGTTTCTATCGTGCGACCATATTCCATTTCAATCTCGTAGGCTTCTAAAATTTTACGAAATTTCTCAGCAGGGGTGATGTGCGCCTCGCCCATCAAGGCGTGCAAGTTTGCCACGCGCTGCTTGCGCACCGAAAGTAAAAAAGGCAGATCTAATTCAATGAATCTATTTAGCCCGTTCAGCATTTTATTCATCAAGGGCGCGATGTGGCGGTCTATCGTGCCTGCTTGCTTGATTTGCTTTCTTATCTCTATCTTCTCGCGCCTTTGCGCTTGAATGAGCTTGCTCATCTGCCGATTGTATTTCTCAAGGCTTTCGATTTGCGCTAGAGCCGCGCGATATTCCGCCCGCAACTTCTTGCGCGTTTCTTCTAGCTTATCAACCCGCGCCTGCGAGTCGGCGCTTGCGGCTAAAGACTTTAACTCAATCGCTTGAATTTTTTCTAATGACGTCGGCACTGCCATTACATCAAAGGGTGTAATGGTGAAGGTAAAAATTAAAATCAAAACAAATAATTTCATCGCGCTTATATTATAACAGATTAAGCCCTATTATAACAGATTAAGCCCCTGATACTACATTGACAGCGTAAATTTTATCCAACCGCGCGTTCAGCAAAGCAGGAAAATGCTTGCCCGCGCTAAACAGCAGACGCCTTCTTGCCGCACCCCCAACCCCTGACGCATGATAAAGCCGCGCGTTGCTTCGCGAGATTTTCTGCAACATTGTCGTTCGCGGCTTGCGCGCCGCCTCATAAGCCGCAAGCGCAGAGGCTAAACCGCCATCACCGCCGCCGCCCATCACGTGCTTCGCAAGAACATACCCGTCTTCAATAGCCATCGCGCCTCCTTGCGCCATGAAAGGCAACATCGCGTGGCAGGCATCGCCCATCAACACCACACGCCCGCAACGCCAGCGCGCGAGCGGCGCATGGTCAAACAAACCCCACAGAAAACACTCATCACACGCGCTAAGCAAAGTTTGAATAGCCTCATCGCTGTCGGCAAAGGCGGCGCGCACCTCCTCCATTTTACCGCGAACGCTCCAGCTCTCCGCCGCCCAGTCGGCGCGCTCCTCAACCGCAACAAAGTTAATCAGTTTGCTGCTACGTAGCTCGCTACCGCGCGGCTCGCCGCCGTGCAGATAGTAGGCAACAAAATGCTGCCCCGAACCAACCCAAACATTCGCCTCAAAAGGAATCGTGCCAGCAGGAATAGCCCGCGCATCAACAAGCCCGCGCCACGCAACTTGACCGGTGAAACGCGGCTTCTCGTGTTCTTTATTTTGGAACATAAGCGCGCGGATAGTCGAGCCAATGCCGTCCGCGCCAATAAGCAAATCGCCCTGATGCCTATCGCCGCTTTTGGTTTTAAGCACGACCTCGTTTGCGGTTTGCTCGTAGCTGCTTGCCGCTTGTCCCAAATGAATACGAATGCCCGAGCGTTCTGCCGCCGCGCACAACACCGCGATTAAATCGGCGCGGTGAATATGCAGATACTTCGCGCCATAACGCTTTTCATAAACGTTTTTCAGCCGCAGCGAAACATAGGGCTTGCCCGTGCGGTAATGACGCAAGGAAGCCGCGCGCGGCTCAACCGCAACCCGCTCAAGCGCGGTGTCGAGACCGAGAGAACTTAAAACATACATAGCGTTCGGGCTTAGTTGAATGCCCGCGCCAGTTTCGGTTAGCCCAGTTAGACTAGAGGCTTTTTCAAAAACATGAACCTCCGCGCCGCGCCGCGCGAAGTTTAGCGCCGCCGTCAAACCGCCAATCCCTCCGCCAGCAATTAAAATATTCATAAGAAATAAATAGCATAAATAGGCTAATTTTTCTTGTAATTTCAACCGCAACTGATATTATGAAGGCACACAAAAATCAAGGAGGATAGACGTATGAGGTTAGCAGATAAAGTTATTGAGCATTTAAGGCAAAATCCCGACAAAAAACTTACAGCCCGTGAGATTGCAGAATGGATATTTAGGACCTATCCTGAGGAGTGTCAGGAAATGAAAAGAAACTCAAGAGCGGTTGTAGTTCCTATTAATAGTGATGCATCTCTGAAACAGCAGATCGCTAATCAAATAGGGGGACATCGTCCTCGTATTCAAAAGAGAGAACCTAAAATCAAAACGACCGAAGAACGTCCTAAAAAATATTATTATACAGAAGCTTCCGAAGAGGAAGAAATTAAGCGCGCTGAAGATATATCGGCTACCGCAACAACTTCTGACAGCGCCAAAATAAAAGAACACGACCTCTATCCTCTCTTGGCGGAGTTTTTATCATCAGAGCTTGGAATTTATAGCAAGCGCATTGATGAAAAGAGGGCTAAAAAATTCGGTGGCGCGGGTAGCAATAAATGGCTACACCCTGATCTTGTTGGTATGGAAAACTTAAGCAAAGAATGGGAACAAGAAATCAAAGATTGTATAGGAGAATATGGAGATAAAAAAACTAAACTATGGTCATTTGAAGTGAAAATTATGATTAACCGCTCTAATGTTAGAGAGGTATTTTTCCAAGCGGTTAGTAATTCTTCATGGGCAAATTTTGGTTATTTGGTTGCCAGCAAAATTGAAGGAGCCGAGACATTAAAAGAACTTAGAATACTCTCTAGCTTACATGGCATTGGGGTCATCAGGCTGGACGCCGAGAATCCATCGGAAAGTCAAATTACGATTCCTGCTAAAGAGAAAGCAGAGGTTGATTGGGATGCCGCCAATCGCTTGACGGACGCAAACATGGATTTTAAGAATTATATCAAATTAGTGCGTCAGTTTTATCAAACAGGCGAAGTTCGTGACTCTGATTGGGACGCGCCACCGATAGAGGATTAATCCTTTATCCTTTTGCCCTAGCTCTAGCTGGCGCAGAGGGTCCTCTGGCGGAGGGAGGGGGATTCGAACCCCCGAGACGCTATAAACGCCTACACGCTTTCCAAGCGTGCGCCTTCAGCCACTCGGCCACCCCTCCTAGCTCCCGCCTACCGCGCACGCCACCATAACATGAGGCATAACACAGGACACGCGCGCGCTTAATGATTTATAAACCCTTATGCAGTAAATTGGCTATCATAAACTTTAGAGCTAGAGGAATGATGATGATTATGCAGTTTTTGAGTGTTTTTTTTGCGTCTCTTGCCCTGTGGGCGCTTTTTTATGATTATGTTGTCCGTAGCGGCGAGTCTATCCTGCTTGCCGGCGAGACTTGGTATATCCTTTCCAAGGAGAGCCTCAACCTAGCCCAAGCGGTAATCGAGCGATATATCTGGCCGCCTTTATGGGGCGAGGTCATCGTGCCTTTTCTACAAACACCCTTTTGGCTCGTCTGCTTGAGCCTATCTCTTATCTTTGGGCTGCTTTGGCTGATTCAGCAGAGACGGAATCGGTTTTAGCTATCAGCTTTAGCTGTCTTTTAGCACGGCTAGAAATGCGCTTTGTGGAATTTCTACTTTACCGAACTGGCGCATTCTTTTTTTGCCCGCCTTTTGTTTTTCCAGCAGTTTGCGTTTGCGTGTGATGTCGCCGCCGTAACACTTTGCCGTGACATCTTTACGCAAAGCGGGAACCGTTTCGCGCGCAATAATTTTTCCGCCAATCGCTGCTTGTAGAGGCACTTGAAAAAGATGTTTTGAAATTTGCTCTTTCAAGGTTTTACAAATGGCGCGACCGCGTTGCTCGGCGCGCGTGCGATGCACAATCGTAAATAGAGCATCAACCGGCTCGTTATTGACGAGAATAGAAAGGCGCACGAGGTCGCCCTCTTCATAGCCTAGCGGCTGATAGTCAAAGCTCGCGAACCCGCGCGAAATAGATTTAAGATTATCGTGGAAGTCAAAAATAATTTCGCTTAAAGGTAAATCATATACCGCCATAACTCTATTTTGCATATAGACAAGATTTTGTTGTCTGCCGCGCCTGCTTTCGGCAAGGGCAATCACTGCGCCTAAACTTTCTTCCGGCGTTAGAATATTCACGCGCACCCAAGGCTCCTCAAAACTTTTGATAGAAGTTGCTTCAGGCATATCGGCAGGGTTATGAAGCTCTACCACTTCATCGCTGGTTAAGTGGAGGCGATAAATCACGCTCGGCGCGGTAGTGATAAGCGCGATAGCAAACTCACGCTCAATGCGCTCGGTGATGATGTCCATATGGAGCAGCCCCAAAAAGCCACACCGAAACCCCAGCCCCAAAGCAGCACTGCTCTCGGCTTCAAAATGAAAGCCCGAGTCGTTCAAGTGTAGCTTCGCCATCGCTTCGCGCAGGTCGTCATAGCGGCTGCTGTCCTCAGGGAAGGCGGCGCAGAAAACAACAGGCTGACTCGGACGAAAACCACTCAGAGCCTCCGCGCAAGGCTTGTCGGCAGAGGTGATGGTGTCGCCAATCCGCGCGTCCGATACCTCTTTGATGCTCGCCGTGAGGTAGCCAATCTCTCCCGCCGCCAGCTCTTTCTGCTTTTGCTTCTTAGGCAAGAAAACGCCAAGCTCATCAATCGTGTAATTCTTGTTGGTCGCAAGCATTTTGATAGAGTCGTTTTGTTTCACCACGCCATCAAGCACGCGCACCAACACGACCACGCCCAAATAAGAATCATACCAGCTATCAACGAGGAGCATTTTCAACGGCGCTTGGCGGTCGCCGCTCGGCGCAGGCAGGGTGGTGATGAGCTTTTCTATCAAGTCCTCAAGCCCCGCACCAGTTTTAGCAGAGATAGGCATCGCCTCCGAGCAATCAAGCCCGATGGCTTCTTCTATTTGCGTTTTGATGCGCTCCGGCTCGGCGGCGGGCAGGTCTATTTTATTGATGACCGGCAGAATTTCCAAGTCGGCTTCAATCGCCGCCCAAGCGTTCGCGAGCGTTTGCGCTTCCACGCCTTGCGCCGCATCAACCAAAAGCAGCGCGCCCTCGCACGCCTTAAGCGAGCGACTCACCTCATAGGAAAAATCAACATGGCCGGGCGTATCCATTAAGTTGAGAATATAAAGCTCGCCGCTTTTCGCTTTGTAAGACATACGCACCGTCTGGGCTTTGATGGTAATGCCGCGCTCGCGCTCTAACTCCATATTGTCTAGCACTTGGTTGCGCATCTCGCGCGCGCTCAAGCCGCCAGTGTGCTGTATCATTCTATCGGCAAGCGTAGATTTGCCATGATCAATATGAGCAACCAAAGAAAAATTGCGAATATGAGAGAGCTCAACCACGCAAAGAACCGCCTGTTTTTTCTTTAACCGAGCTGATAATTTCTTGCGAAAGCGTTTCAATTTCGTCATCGGTTAATACGTGCGTGGGGTAGAGGCTCACTTCAAGCGCGAGCGACTTCTTGCCCGCGCCGAGCATTTTTTCATTTTCAAACACATCAAAAATAGTAAGGTCGCTTTTTATTTTTGTCAGCGGACGCGCGACCGCCGCCAACAAGGCTTCGGCTTTGATAGCCTTATCCACAATAAAAGCGAAATCACGGCGGACCGGCTGGAGCTTGTTCTCCTGCCAGTCAGGCTTTTGGGTCTTCTTGTTTTTTGCGGCGGGCAGGGCATCAAGGTTGAGTTCAAAAGCAACGCAAGGAGGCGGAATATCAAAAGCCTTTAAGACATTCGGGTGGAGCGCACCAAAAGAGCCCAACACTTTCGTGCCGAGCAGAATCTTGCCGCCTTGCGCCGGGTGGAAGTGTGTGCCAAATTCATTATCGTGCTCATCATCATAGCGCAGGCTTGAAGGCTTGATGCCTGCCGCTTCAAGGGCGGCGAACATATCGGTTTTGAGCTGCCAGAGGTCAGTTGTTTTCTTTTCTTGCCAGTGGTTTGTCTGCCTGCCCTGTCTTATCGCGGCAAGCTGCTCGGTTTGGGCGAAAGGCTCTGCCCTATTGAAAACCGCACCCGCTTCAAAAAAAGCGAGGTCGCTTTTGCCGTAAGCTAAATTGCGCTGCACGCTCGCAAGGAGTCCAATCAGCAAAGAAGGACGCATCACCGCAAGGTCTTCTGAAATCGGGTTGGCGAGGCGTAGGGCTTTGGTGTCGTTAGAAAACAAAGCGCTCAAGTGTTCGGCTTGAAAGGACCAGCTAATAATTTCAACCAAGCCGTTGGCAGCGAGAGCCAAGCGCGCGCGCTTGAGCCGAGCTATCGATGGGGGCAGAGGGTTCGCACGGCGGGCGACAGGGAGAGGCACTTCGTCTATTTTTTCCATTCCGTAAAGGCGCGTTATCTCTTCGGCAAGTTCGGCAAGCGCGATAGGATTTTTTTTATCCTTTGCCAGCGTGAAGTCTTTGCGCCAGCTCGGCGGGCTGGTTTCTAACCCTTCTTTTGTTTTGTTTGTTTGGAAACCTAAAGCGTCTAAAAAAGTTTTTATTTTATTTTCGTTAATGCTAAAGCCAGTTATTTTTTCAATTTGCTGAGACGTGAAATAAATTTTGTTTTCGCTAATGACCTTTTGGTCGGCAATGTTTTCGCCATAAATGGTTTGCGTGCTTGCTTCGCCACCGCAAAATTCTAACACCATTTGTGCGGCAAGGTCGCAACCGCTCGGCACAGAAGCCCTATCCACGCCGCGCTCGAAGCGATAACTGGAATCACTTTGTAAATTTAATTCTCTAGAAGTGCGCGCCGTTGAAACAGGGTCAAAGTAAGCACTTTCAATAAAAATGTTTTTGGTGTCTTCCTGAACCGAAGAAGCAACCCCACCCATCACCCCGCCAAGTGCTAGAACTTTTGTTTCGTCAGCTATCACGCAATGGGTGCTGCTTAATGTATAAGTTTTGCCGTCTAAAGCATCAAGGGTTTCGCCTTGATTAGCGTGGCGCAAAACGATGTTCCTATCAATTTTATCGGCATCGTAAATATGGAGCGGTCGCGCTCTGTCAAAACAAATATAATTGGTAATATCCACCAGCGCGTTTATCGGGCGCAGTCCAATCGCGCGTAGCCTTTTTTGCATCCAGTCAGGCGCTTTATTATTTTGCACGCCCGATAGATAACGCCCAACAAAATAAGGACAAGCGGCTTTTGCCTCTTCATTCGCGAAGGCTTGCTGAATGCCTATCGGGCTTTTGCCTTCTTCGCGCAGCTTTATTTTTTTAGCAGGAATGAAAGTGCCGCAACCACGCGCGGCGAGGTCGCGCGCGATACCTTGAACGCCCGCCCAATCAGGACGATTGGGTGTCGTCTCCACGTGAATGACAAGCTCGTCTAAACCCAAAACCGCTTCGGGCGAGAGGCTCAAGTCGGTTTCGTCTAGGTCTAAAATGCCTTCGCTATCGCTACTCACGCCCAGCTCCGCGCCCGAGCAGAGCATACCAAAAGAATCTTCCCCCCTTATTTTAGACGCCTTTAACTTCGTGCCGCTCGCCGGAATAAGGCTTTGCGGCGTGGCGAGAATGGTGATTTGCCCCTCACGCAGATTGGACGCGCCGCAGATAATTTGCTTGCCGTAGTCGCCGAGCGCGGTGCGCACGAGCGCCACGCGCAGTTTATCAGCGTTCGGGTGAGGCGAAACTTTTATCACTTGCGCGAGATGAAAACCCTCTAGCCTTTGCGCCTCAATGACATTCTCCACCTCTAAACCAATTTGCGGCAAGCTGTCTAAAACCTGCTTGAGGTCAAAGTCTGCTAGATGGTCGCCGAGCCAGCTTTGCGTGAATTTCATCGCTTCACCCCATCGAGCGGACTAAAGCCATAATGGTTGAGCCAGTCTAAATCGTTTTCAAAGAATTGCCGTAAGTCTTGAATGCCATATTTCAACATCGCGAGCCTATCAATGCCGAAGCCAAAAGCAAAGCCTTGAACAC
This sequence comes from Alphaproteobacteria bacterium, assembly GCA_965209065.1. Classification (GTDB taxonomy): domain Bacteria; phylum Pseudomonadota; class Alphaproteobacteria; order JAPOUT01; genus CBDBUR01. The sequence continues at coordinate 1,349,612 of OZ242373.1, read as the reverse complement.
TTTGCGGGTCAAGGTTGCAGTTGAGCAGCACCTGCGGGTGAATCATTCCACAACCAGCAATTTCTAGCCACGATGCTTGTTTGTTCGGGCGCATATCCACTTCTAGCGAGGGCTCGGTGAAAGGAAAGAAATGCGGGCGCAATCTTATTTCTATTTCATCGTTCTCAAAAAAGGTGCGCAGAAAATGTAGCAAGCTCCATTTGAGATGACCTAAATGAATGTTCTCATCAATCGCAACGCCTTCTATTTGGTGGAACATGGGCGTATGGGTTTGGTCGCTGTCGCGGCGATAGACTCTGCCCGGCGCGATAAAGCGAAAGGGTGCTTCGCCCTTTTCCATAACGCGAATTTGAACCGGACTCGTGTGGGTGCGTAAGCAAAAGGCTTCATCGGCGGCGTTGGGCGGAAAAAAGAAAGTGTCGTGCGCTTGGCGCGCGGGGTGGTCTTCGCCTATGTTGAGCGCGGTGAAATTATAATAGTCGCTTTCAATATCGGGACCTGTTTGGAGGTCAAAGCCTAAATCGGCAAAAATGGCAACAACCTCATCCATCACGAACCAAACCGGGTGGAGTCTGCCGCGACTTAGCGGCGCAGCTAGGGGCGGGAGGGTAATATCGCTTTTCTCCTGTTTTAGTTTTTGTTCGAGCGCGGTGCGCTCTAAAAGCTCTTTGCGCGCGTTGAGTGCTTGGGTCAGCTCGGTTTTAAGCTGGTTGAGTTCATTGCCGAGTGCCGCGCGTTTTTCCTTAGGCGCTTGCGCGAGTTCCGCCATCGCGCTGGTGATAAAGCCCTTTTTGCCTAGCACCGCCACGCGAATTTGCTCTAACTGCGTTAGGTTTTCTGCGGCGGCGATTTGCTCTAAAGTTTTTTTTGTTTCTGTTTCTGCCATTCTTGTCTCTTTAATTGTTGCTTCTTTAATAAAAAGCCCTTTTCGTCCGCTTAGCGAGGGGGAGAGAAAAGGGCAAAGAAGAATCGGTAATTCGGGGAATTAACAATTCGGGGAATTGATAATTTATTTTAGACTTGCTGTTCTTTAGCCTGTTTGATTAAATTTTTGAAATCTTCGGGTTGATTGACGGCTAGTTCAGCAAGGCTTTTTCGGTTGAGGTTTATCTCTGCCTTCGCGAGGGCGTTCATAAATCGAGCGTAGGTGATATTTTCTTGTCGCGCGGCGGCGTTGATTCTTTGTATCCAGAGTCTGCGCATATCGCGTTTGCGGGTGCGTCTATCGCGGTAGGCGTAGAGCGCGGCTTTCTCGACCGCCTGCTTAGCGGCGCGAAACGTATTCTTGCGCCTGCCCCAATAGCCTTTGGCTTGGCGAATAACCTTGCGATGGCGGGCGTGGCTGGCGGTGCTTGTTCTTACGCGTGTCATTTCCTATTCCTATTACCTTGCCCCGTAGGGTAAGAAGCGCTTGGCTTGCTTTTGGTCTGCCGCCTCTAAGAGAGCCATACCGCGTCCGTTGCGGATTTGTCGGTTGGAGCGTTTTATCATTCCGTGCCGCTTGCCGCTTTGCTGTGCGCGCAACGCGCCGCTGGCGTTAGAGCGGAAGCGTTTTTTGGCACCCGATTTTGTCTTTAGTTTTGGCATGTGATTTTTTTCCTGTGGCTTTTATAGCCCATTTTTCTCTGCCGAGCAAGGCTTAAATGGGCGAAAGCACCCCTAAATAGGTGAGAGCACCCCTAAATCGGCGAAAGCACCATCGTCATCTGGTTGCCCTCCAGCTTGGGCGACATATCTACCTTTGCCACTTGGGATAATTCCTCGCGGGTTTTTTGCATTAGCTCCTTGCCGCGCTCCTGATGAGCCATCTCGCGACCACGAAAGCGCAGGGTTATTTTCACCTTATCCCCCTCGGCGAAAAAGCGGCGGACGTTCTTCATTTTTATTTCATAGTCGTGCGGGTCTATATTGGGGCGCAGCTTTATTTCTTTGACCTCCACATTTTTCTGCTTCTTCTTGGCTTCGTTGGTCTTCTTGCGCAGAGCGTATTTATACTTGCCGTAATCGAGCAATTTACAAACGGGCGGCTGGTTATCGGGCGCGATTTCTACAAGATCGAGACGCGCGGCTTCCGCAAGCTTTAGGGCTTCTGAGCGCAAAACGACACCCCGATTGTCTCCCTGCTGGTCAATTAAGCGGACCTCCCGCGCCTTGATGGCATCGTTTATCCGCTCTCCCTTGCCTTTCGGGGCAGCTATCGGGTTTCCTTTCATTCTGCGTGTTATAGCCAAGTCTCCTGTTTAAGTCTTTGTTTGCTAAAATAGAGGTGAGGGAATAGAATCCAACTTATTACTAAAAATGTCAAGCCTCTTAAAGCAGGGGGAGTGGGCGGGAAAAATGACAAAAGCCGAATTTATATCTGTTCAAGAGCGTTCCATCGCTTTTATCAACGAGAAGCCTCGCCGTGACGACCCGCGCGGCATTATGTGGTGCGGCGGTTTTGCCGCCACAATGGAAGGCACCAAGGCGAGCTTTCTTGCCGAATGGGCGAAGGCGCATGCGGTCAATTTTTTGCGGTTCGATTATTCAGGCTGCGGGCACTCTAGCGGAGAGTTTTATGACAGCACGATTAAGCACTGGAAAGAGGAGGGAGTAGAAGTCTTTCGCCGTTTCGCGCTGCCGAAGCAGATGATTATCGCTTCGAGTATGGGCGCGTGGGTTGCGTGGGAAATTGCCAAGCAGTTCCCCGCGCAGATTGCCGCACTGATATTTATCGCACCCGCGCCCGATTTTACCGAAAAGCTACTCGGCGATAAGTTCAAAAGCAAGCTGGCTAAAGTTGGCAGGCTTGCGCTTGATGACCCTTCAGGTCCTATGTCGCACCAGATGGTAGAGGACGGCAAAAAAGAATTGGTGATGGGGCAACCCTTGAAACTATCTTGCCCGATTCATATTTTATCGGGGCTGGAAGATGAGGTCGTGCCTCTGTCGCATGTATTGGAAGTCGTGCGCTTGCTTGATGCGCCTGACGTTCAGCTAACGCTCATTAAAAATGGCGACCATAGCCTGTCGTCACCCGAACACCTTAACCAGCTACAAGCTCTAGTAGAGAAATTTTATCATAATTTATAATTCCATTCGGCAAGCACCTCCTCATGCTTTTCTAATGGAATATATTTTTGTCGCATTTTATTAAATTCAGATGGGGGCGCAAGCTGTTGATAGCTCCACACCGCCATCGCGCGCAGTAGCGGTTCTTCATTTTGGAAAAAGGCTTCAAGTTTTGGCAGAAAATTCTTGTCTTCACTATTACCAATAGCGATAAGCACATTACGTAAAAACCGCACGCGCCCAATTCTTTTTATTGGGTTATGGCGAAAGGTTTGGCGGAAGGCGTCCGCGTCTAGCTCAAGCAGGCGCGCGAGCGGCGGAGCAATGAGCGCGGCGTTCGGTTGAAACTCTGCCATGCGTTTGCTTTGCGCCGCAAATTTATTCCATGGGCAAACAGCGAGGCAATCATCGCAACCATAAATGCGGTTGCCCATCAAAGGGCGAAAGTCGCGCGCAATAGTCCCCTTATGCTCTATCGTCAAGTAAGAGATGCACCGCCTTGAATCTAGCTGATAGGGCGCGACAAAGGCTTGGGTCGGGCAGATGGTTAAACATCTATCGCACGAGCCGCACAAATTCTTATGCTGCATCGGCGCGAGGTTCATTTTCAAGTCGGTCAAAATAACCGAAAGAAAAAACCACGAACCTAATTTCTTTGACACCACATTGCTATGCTTGCCTTGCCAGCCGAGCTCGGTTAAAGCGGCGAGCGGCTTTTCCATCAAGGGCGCGGTATCGGTGAAGGCTTTGACCTCGCAGGCGTAATGCTGTTGAATTTTTTGCGCCAAGCCTTTTGTTTTCTTACCCAGCACACGATGATAATCCTCGCTGTGCGCATAAACCGAAATGGCTGCCTTTGTCTTTTGGTTTAATAGAGCAAGCGGGTTGATGTCGGGCTTATAGCTTGCGGCTAATATGATAGCGGTTTTTGCCTCCCGCCATAGTAGCGTGGGCGCTTGGCGCTCGGTTCGTTCCATCCAGCTCATTGTGCCGTGATGGTTTTGCGCTAAATAGGCTTTTAGCTTTTGTCCGGCTTGCGTTAGCTCCGCGCGGTTTAACGCGGTGAAGCCGCAGCCGTCAAAGCCTTCTTGCTTGCTCCATAAAGAAATGTTCGATGGGGGGCTTGCCTCTGGCTTGTCATCGTGGCTCGGCTGGTGTAGTTTGTTGTTTATGGTTGAATCTTTTTTCATTGCTCTTGCTCAGTCGTTTATTCAAGGGCTCACAGAATTTTTGCCGATAAGCTCTGCCGGTCATCTTATCATTTCTCGCGAGCTTTTGGGGTTAGCGCGCCAAGCCTTGATTATGGATGTCGCCGCGCACGCCGGCACCTTGCTCGCGGCTCTGGTTTATTTTAGAGGCACCGCGCTCGATTGCTTAAAAGGTATGTTGCCAAAAGCCTCCCCGCGCGACAGGCACTTGCTGCAGCTCACTTTTCTCGCGAGCCTACCGATTGTCTTGTTTGGCGCGGTGCTGTTTTTGAGCGGCGCGGTCAATGCGATAAGAATCATAGAGGTGGTGGCGGTCGCGAATTTATGTTTCGCCTGCCTGCTTTTCATCGCCGATAGACGCATTCAAACGCGCACCGATTTTTATCAAATGACCTTACCGCAAGCGATTGGCATCGGGTTTATGCAGGCTTTCGCGCTCATTCCGGGTGCCAGCCGTGCGGGTGTGGTTATCACGGGCGCGCGCTTTTTGGGCTATAGCCGCGAGGCATCGGCGCGTTTTGCGCTGTTTCTCGCCCTGCCGTCTATTTCAGGCGCACTCCTGCTTAGCGCGACCGAACTAGAGTCCCTTCAAGGTTTTGCATTTGCGCTGCTAATTGCGCTATTATCATTTATTATTGCTTTGGCAGTGCTAAAGGGCTTTATCCGCTTGAGTCAAAAGTTTTCGCTTGTCGGATTTGTCGTTTACCGCTTGGCTTTATCTGTGCTGCTCTTTATGATGATAATGAGTGATTATTTTTAAGGCTCAGGTGGCGGAATTGGTAGACGCGCTGGCTTCAGGTGCCAGTGCCCCTCGGGGCGTGGAAGTTCGAGTCTTCTCCTGAGCACCAATAATAACGCCAATACTAAAAAAGGATTAGAATATGAAAGACATTGAAATTCACAAGGGCGACCTCCCGCAAGGGCTAGAGCTTGTCGGCGATATCGCGGTGGATACCGAGACCATGGGGCTAGACCCTCTGCGCGACCCTTTATGTTTGGTGCAGCTCGCCGATGAAAGCGGGCGCGCTCATCTCGTGCAGCTGGATAGGACGCATTATGCCGCACCCAATCTCAAGGCTCTTTTGGCAGACTCGGCGCGGGTTAAAATTTTCCACTACGCGCGGTTTGACTTGGCGATGATTAAACATTACCTCGATGTGTGGGCAGAGCCGGTCTATTGCACGAAGATAGCATCAAAACTCGCGCGCACTTATACCGATAGGCACGGGCTCAAAGAATTATGTCGGGAGCTTTTGAGCGTTGATTTATCCAAACAGCAGCAGTCGTCGGACTGGGGCGCAGTCGATCTCTCTCCAGCGCAAAAAAACTACGCCGCGAGTGATGTCCTCTATCTCCATCGCTGCCGAGATAAATTAGAAACAATGTTAGTAAGAGAGAACCGCGCTCACCTCGCGCACGCCAGCTTTCAGTTTCTAAAAACGCGCGTGGCACTCGACTTGTTGGGCTGGGACAAAGATGATATTTTCGCGCACTAAACAACAAGAGCAGCACGGCGCACCACCCAAATGGCTATTTGTGATGCGGCTTATATTGTTTGTCGGCGCTTTGTCGGCGCTTTTTAGCTTAGGGATTTATGTGTTCGGGCTTAATAGCAAGCAAAGTGTATTTAGTCAGGTGTCGTCTTTGCTGGAATCGAGCATTGTGGATTTAGAAATTATCGGGCGTGATAATAAAAATAGGTTTTATATTTTAACCGCCGCCTCGGCACAAGCAGGCGCGCAGTCAGGCTTTAGAGGGCTTTTCGCGCAAGAAGGAAAACTGAGCAATGTTGAAATTGATTTAGAATGGCAAAAAGATAATTGGCTTTCTTTGCGCTCGGCGAGCGGGCGGTTTAATAGTAAGGACGGCAGAATTTCCGTTGGTCCTAATTTCAATGTTTATTTCAGTAATGGCTATCAGATGAAAGCGGTGGAAGGCTCGATAGAACTCAAAAAAGGCGATATGGTTATTCAAGGACAAGTGCAGGGCTGGGGTCCTTTGGGCGAAATTACTGCGGCTGCTTTGGATGTCGAAAAGAGCGGAGAATATATGCGCTTTTATGGCGGCGTGGAGGCGGTGCTTTTACCGCAAACAGAAAGCGAAAAAACAAAACGCGAGGGCAAGCAATGAAGGGACTGATGTTTTTCCTATTCGGGTTTTTCTTTTTAATGTTTTCAGGCGTTGCCCTTATGTTTTCAGGCGCTGCCTCTGCGGAGGTTATTCCCGGCTTTGGCGGCACGAAGAATCAACCGATTAAAATTACTTCTGAGGAACTTGCCATTGACCAGCTCGCCAAGGAGGCTTTGTTTTCGGGGAAGGTGAAGGCAAGTCAGGCAGATATATCCATCACCGCGCTAAGAATGAGCATCATTTATAAAAAAGGCGATGATGGACTCGCGCCGAAATTTCTTTATGCTTCAGGCAATGTCGTTTTGACCGGTGCCGCACGGAAGGGGAAATCGCCGCCAGTCGCGCGCGGGGACTTGGCTGAATATAATATAGAGACCAAGAAGCTCATTTTAACCGGGAAGGTCAGGCTGACCCAAGAAGGACAAGTGATTAACGGGCAGTCGCTAAGCGTAGATATTGTTAGCGGCTTTTCTCAACTCGACAGCACGAAAGACGGGCAAGCAGGCAGAATTAAAGGCACTTTTAAGAGGTAAAAGATGATTAACCATTCTTTTATAACTAGAAACTAAACTTTTGTTTGTTTAAGGAAAAATGCCAGAAATGTCAAAAATGTCAAAAATATCAGAAAAAGTTATCAAAATAGATCGAAGTCGCGCCGCTCAATCCAAAGAGGTTGAAGATGCTAAAGTTCAACGCGCGCAAAAGAAAAAACAAGATGATGTTTTTGATAAAGCACCCGCGCGGGCGAACGCTCTGGTGGTTCATCGTTTGAATAAATCTTTTAAGAAAAAGAAAGTGGTGCACGATATTTCTTTTTCGCTAGACCGCGGCGAAGTGCTAGGGCTTCTAGGTCCTAATGGCGCGGGCAAGACGACTATTTTTTATATGATAACCGGTTTGTTGCGTCCTGATAGCGGTCATATTTGGTTAAGCGGAGAAAACATTACCCATCGTCCTATCTATCGGCGCGCGCGCTCTGGTTTAAGTTATTTGCCGCAGGAGGCTTCTATCTTTCGCGGGCTAACCGTAGAGCAAAATTTGCGCGCGGTGCTTGAAGCCTATCTGCCTCATCGCGACCAAGTGGAAAGTAAATTAGACGAATTGCTTGCAGAGTTTTCTATTAGCCATTTAAGACGCGTGCCAGCACCTGCCTTGTCGGGTGGGGAGCGCCGCCGTGTAGAAATTGCGCGCGCACTTGTGCGCGAACCGAATTTTATCTTGCTTGACGAACCCTTCGCCGGCATTGACCCTATCGCGCTCGGTGATTTACATCTGCTTATCAATCAGTTGAAGAAGCGCAATATGGGCGTTCTCATCACCGACCACAACGCGCGCGAAATGCTAGAGATGGTTGATAGGGCGATTGTGATTCATAACGGCACGATATTGGCGGAAGGTATTCCGGCTGATATTGTTGCTAATAAGAATGTCCGCCGCCTCTATTTAGGCGATGGCTTTAGCTGGCGCGATCCAGTTTAATAGGCACGCTTTAATAAATGCCCCCTAATGAATACCCCCTAGTGAATACTGAGCGGCTCTAAATTATTTTGTCGCACCATAGCCGTAGCCACTTCGCGATTTTGCGCGATAGATAAAGGCGTTCCGTCTGCGGCATAAATCGCATAGAGCGGCGTTTCTATATCCGGCGGCAGATTATCGGCGATGGGCTTAGGTAAGTCCTCTGCCAAAACTTCCTTGATATAAACGAAGCGTGATGTATCTATTGGGTCTAGGGGGGTTTCTGCTGTCATATATTATAGATGGGGATTATTTTTTCAGTTTCAACCCCTCTAGAGGGCACCCTCTAAAGGGCGGCAGCAGCAACGATTTTTTCGTTAGCAATGCCAAGCAGAATCTCTCCAATAATTTGATAATTTGCCGCACTTACCATTCTGTGTTGCGTGGCAATTTGACTATCACGCAAACGGCGCTGAATGGACGAAGCAGAAAACACCGAAGTGCCTCCTGCCAAATGATGTAACGCGGCAGCGATGGCGGCAGACTCATAAGTTGCTTTCATCGCCGCGAGGCGTAGGCGTGCTTTGTCTTTATTGCTCGGCGGTGTCGTTTGCGCTTTTTGCCAAACCCGATTGAGCTGATAGTAAAAGCCCCCGCGCGCCGAATCTAAAGCTGCTTGCTGTTTGGCAATATCAATCTGCAGATAGGTTTTTTTGCTTAACGAACTTCTCGTGCCGAGCGGCGTTTTTTCATCAGCGAGCCTTAGCAGGTCGTCTAAGAGTCCACCCGCATTGCCAAGCGCGCAGGCGGCAATCCCACAAGCGAGGAAACCGAAAAAAGGCATCTTGTAAAGTGCGGCATCATTGTTCGGTTCGTCTAACACCACAGAGAAAGAATGACTCATAGGAATTTCACACTCTGCCACCGCAACGTCATTGCTTGACGAGCCGCTCAAGCCCATCACAAACCAATTATCGCTAATAGTTAATTTGCTTCGCGGAAAAATTAGCATACGATGTTGGGTTTTCTTACCTTCACGCTCGGCTAAACAGCCGCCCATAAAGTAATCGGCATTATTGCTGCCCGAACCCCACTGCCACTTACCAACGGCTTGATACTTATCCCCCGAGACTTTCGCCTTACCCAGAGGCGCTGCCACGCCGGCGAAAATTACGTTTGGGTCGGCAAAAATTTCGCGCGCGACTTCCTTCTCTAGCCACGCCGCGCCCAAAGCCGAAGTGGAGGAAATCATCGCGACCCACGCCGCCGACATATCGCCCTTTGCGGTTTCTTCGAGCGCGCACATGCCCGCTTCGGGGGATAGCTCCAGCCCGCCGAGCCAGCTCGGCGTGAATAGACTGAAAAGCCCTCCGCCGGCTAACTTCCTCGCGAACGCGGCAGGCACGCCGCGGTTTTTTTCTATCGCACTCGCTTGCGTTCTTAATTCTTCACGCATCGCGCGCGCAAAGGTTAGAGGCTCGGTTTCCATTCAAACATTAAACCATATTCTTGCCATTTATGGTAGAAGAGGTTATGTCAAAAGTGCTTATTACAGGCGGACAGGGCTACATTGGCTCGCATGCGGTCTTTGCTTTTTTAGACGCAGGCTATGAGGTGTCGGTAGTGGATAATTACGCGGCAGACGTGCGGGTAGCTTTTCCCGAAGCTGTCTCTATCCACGAGGGCGATTGCGGCGACCGAGCCTTTATCCAAAATTTACTACACAAGCTGAAGCCTGAGGCGGTGCTTCATTTCGCCGGCTCTATTATTGTGCCAGAGTCGGTGCGCGCGCCGAGCAAGTATTACCGCAACAATACGCTCGCGAGTTTGAACCTGATAGGCGCTTGTATTGATGAGGGCGTGGAGAATTTTGTTTTCTCCTCAACGGCGGCGGTTTATGGCATTCCTGACGGAGGGCTTGCCAAAGAGAACGGACGCACCGAGCCGATAAATCCTTATGGCAGGTCTAAACTTATGGTCGAGCAGATGCTTGCGGATATTGCTGCCGCGCATCAGTTTCGTTATGTTGCCTTGCGCTATTTTAATGTTGCCGGCGCCGACCCGAAAGGGCGAGCGGGGCAAAGCGGTCAGCAAGCGACTCATCTAGTGAAGGTGGCGTGTGAGGTGGCAGCCGGCGTGCGTCCGCAAATGGAAATTTACGGCACCGATTACAACACCCCTGACGGCACATGCTTACGCGATTATATTCACGTGAGCGATTTAGCCCAAGCCCATTTAGTCGCTTTGCGTTATATCCAAGAAAAAAAACGCAGCGCGATTTTCAACTGCGGTATCGGCAAGGGCTATTCGGTGCGCGAGGTGATGAAAGCCGTAGAGGAAGTGGCGGGCGTTGCGCTCAATGTGGTAGAAGCGCCGCGCCGTGCGGGCGACCCGCCGCAGCTGGTTGCCGACCCAAGCCTCTTAAAGCAGGAAACAAACTGGCAAGCGCAATGGACGCAGATGACCGACATCGTTCGCCATGCACTCCAATGGGAGAAAAAACTTAAACAGAAATCATAATTTAGCGCTAATGGCATCTTCAACATCGCGCAAGGAATCTTTGCCAAAAAACATTTCATCATCGATGAAAAAAGTCGGCACACCAAAACCGCCGCGCTTGGCGGCGGTTTCGGTTTTTTTCATTAAGGCTTGTTTGACCCCATCTGTTTTAGACGCGGCAATGAGCTTGTCGCCATCTAATCCCGCCGCGTTGAGCCTTTTCAAGAGAGTAGCCTCGTCGTCCATTTTTAAGCCCTCTTCCCACATAGCACTCAAACCCGCTTCAATATATTTTTCGAGCATGCCCGCTTGCTCTGCGGCAACCGCGCCACGCATAAGCTGTAGGGTATTCACAGGAAAATTCGGGTTGAACTGATACTTGCTTATCTTATGCTTCTTAATGAAACGCTCCATCTCTAGCTGCATATAAGCCATCTTGTTCGCGATAGCACCAAAAGCCACCATCGGCGGCTGGTTGTTCGTCAGCTTGAAAAGCCCGCCGAGCAAAACCAAATTATATTCAAAACGAATACCTAGCCGCTTCTCAATATCCTTGACAACATACTGCGCTAGATAGGCATTCGGTGAAGCGAAATCAAACATAAATTCACATTTGGGCATAAGTCCTCCTTAACATTGGGGCGTTTCTCCATAAAGATATCCCATTATAGCAGATGAATTAAATATAGGATTTTTTAATAAAATTAGCCTATAGTTGAGGTATCTTTGGAGGAAGCAAGTGAGGACAATTGATTTTTGACCGATTGATACTATTCTTTTTTGGGCGTGGACCTCAAGCGGAGAAGGAAAAAGAAGTTTTAGCCGCAGCGCAAGCGCGGGGCGCTTCAGCGCGCGGTGCCTCGGCACGCGGTGCCTCGACGCGCGGTGCTTCGAAAGGGCTTGCTGCGCGCTTTAAGAATCGCGTTAAAACCAAAACCAAAACCAAAAAGAAAAAAGCAAATAAAAAGCAGGCTGTTAAAAAAGCTACAAAAAAATCAAACGTAAAAAAGAAAGCGGCTGCTTCAAAAACAAGAACTAAAAAAGCATCGCCCAAAAAGGCATTGAAGAAAACTACCGCCCAAAAGAAGACAGCGAAGAAGATAGCAAAGAAAGCAACAAAGAAAACAACAAAGCTGAAAAAAAGAAAAAGCGGGGTTCATCGCGATATCCACGTTGTGTTTCGCACTGAGGAAAAACTATGGGGCGTGATTAGAGAAGGCTCGCGCCGTGCGGACTCTCTCTATCTACACCAAGAAGACGCAATAAAAGCCGCGCGGTCGCGCGCGCGCCACGAGGAGGTTGAACTAATCGTTCATAGAAAGGACGGCACCATTCGTTCTAGCTGGACTTCTCGTTGAAAATTGCGGTAGTAGGTAGCGGGGTCTCGGGTTTGGCGGCTGCCTATTACCTAGCGCCCCACCATGATACGACCTTGTTTGAAAAGAACGCGCGCCTCGGCGGGCATAGCCGCACGGTTAATGTTGCCTATGGAAATAAAAGTGTCGCGGTCGATACAGGTTTTATTGTTTTCAACGAATTGAATTATCCAAATCTGTGCGCTTTGTTTGATGAGCTTGGCGTGGTGATAAAAAAAAGTGATATGTCTTTTGGCGTTAGCATCAACGATGGCTGGCTAGAATATGGGACAAGCAATATAAAAAAAGTTTTTGCGCAAAAACGTAATTTAGTGCGCCCGCAGTTTATAAAAATGCTATGGGATATTTTGCGTTTCAATCAAGTAGCGCCGCATTATCTCAACGCAAACGACGACCTGCTCTTAGGTGAGTTGTTAGATAGACTGGGATTGGGGAAGTGGTTTTGCCGCTATCATTTGAGCTCTATGGGCGCCGCCATTTGGAGCATGCCTCTTGAGGCGATGAGAAATTTTCCTGCTAAAACTTTTTTACAATTTTTTCAGCAGCATGGTCTTTTAACGGTTAATGAGCATCCGCAGTGGCTCACGCTTGAAGGCGGCGCGCGTGAGTATATCAAGCGCATTATCAAGCCTTATGAAAATGGGGTGCGCTTGAAGTGCGCGGTAAAAAGTGTGCGCCGCGAGGGGGAACAGGTTTTGCTTTCCACCGCGCAGGGAACGGAAACTTTCGACAAGGTCATTTTCGCTTGCCATGCGAACGAAGCTCTCGCGATATTACAAGATGCCACAGACGCCGAGCGCAACTGGCTCTCGCGCTTTACCTTTCAGAAAAATCAAATGGTATTGCATAGCGATATATCTTTTTTGCCTAAACGCAAAGGCGCATGGTCGAGCTGGAATTTTTATACTCCCAACAAAAAAAGAAGCACAGGCACAGGACCCTGCTTGAGTTATTGGATGAATTATCTCCAAAGCTTGCCGAAGGACGCACCTCACATTATTGTTACAATGAACCCGCACAAGACACCCAATAAAGTTTATGACACGTGGGAATTTCAGCACCCTATTATTGATGCTAAAATGATTGAGGCGCAGAAGGAGCAAAATAGGTTTCAGGTCGGCGATAAAATATGTTATTGTGGTGCATGGCTAGGATATGGCTTTCACGAAGACGGCTTGAAAAGCGCCCTGCGCGTAGCACAGCAGATAAGACATTAGAGACTATCGGAAAAGTGTTTTTTGCGCGCATTATGCACAGGCGCACAGAGCCAAAGCGCAACCAGTTTGTGTATAAGGGCTTTTATCTTGCCTTGCCTTTGAGCCAGCTGCCGCGAGTCAAAAGCAGCAAGTGGCTGGGAATAAACCGCAAGGGATTGATGAGCTTTTATGAAACCGACCACCATCGATTAAATGACATTCAATCTTTTCTCGCGAAGGATAATCTGCCAGAGGCTTATGAGGTTGTTCTCATTACCCAGCCAAGACTTCTAGGCTACGTTTTTAATCCGATTAGTTTTTTTATGTGTTATGACGCGCGCCAACGCTTATTTGCTGTGGTGGCTGAAGTGAATAATACCTTTGGTGAAAGCCATTCCTATTTGTGTCGGTTACACGAAGGCGCGCCGATTCAATCGCACGACATCATAGAAGCAAAAAAACTATTTCACGTATCGCCTTTTTTTAACCGCGAGGGCTCTTATCGCTTTCGCTTTGTTGAAAAGGAAAACAAACTTGCGATTTATATTAATTACATCGGCAAGGAGCAAGAAGTGCGTTTAGCAACTTCCGTGAGCGGCGCGCTGATGCCAATGACGAAAAATGCCATTCGTGGTTTTTTCTGGTGGAGTCCGCTGATGACTCTAAAAGTGGTAGGGCTTATTCACTGGCAAGCACTCAAACTTTTTGTGAAAGGCATCGCGGTGCATAGCAAACCAGAGCCCGCAACAAAAACACTTTCTAAATCCATCAAAAAAGGAATGAACTCATGATTGAAAAAATGGCACTCAAATTATTAAAAAGCACCAAGAAGGGCAAGCTAGAAATTATTGACCCGAAGGATAAGCTCCATACCTTCGAGGGCGACGCGGCAGGCGCTACGGCGCGCATTCACATCAAGGACTGGGCGGTCGCGCGCCACACTTTATTGAAAGGAGATGTCGGCTTTGCTAAAGATTATCAAAAAGGGCTTTGGACAAGCGATGACCTCGTTTCTGTTTTGCGCTTTTTTATAGACAATGAAGATGCTCTAGGAAAAATGTATTATGGCGCGATGGTGTCGCGCTCTATGGAGGCGTTAAAATATATTTTGCGCTTGAATAATATATCGGGTGCGCGGCGTAATGTCCAAAAGCACTATGACCTCAGCAATGATTTTTATCGCCTGTGGCTCGATGAAACGATGACCTATTCGTCTGCCTTGTTTAGAAATAGCGATGACTCTTTAGAGGCGGCGCAAAACCATAAGTATCAGCGCATTTTGTCTCAGCTCGAGGGGCAGTCGGGCGCTTTGCTCGAAGTTGGCTGCGGCTGGGGCGGGTTCATTCGCCACGCGCTCACCGCGGGGGATTTTAGAGTCAAGGGCATCACGCTTTCTCAAGAGCAAAAAACCTATACCGACCGGCTTTTGCGAGAGTGTGATTTGAAAGCTGAAATAGGGTTAGAGGACTATCGCCGTCAAGACAGCAGGCAGGGGCAAAAATACGACCACATCGTCTCTATAGAAATGTTTGAGGCGGTGGGCGAGCGCTATTGGTCTATTTATTTTGAGAAGTTAGCCTCGCTGTTAAAGGCGAAAGGGGTTGCGGTGGTTCAGGCGATTACAATCCAAGATGCTTTTTTCGACAGCTATCGCAAAAGCAGCGATGCTTTGCGTAGTTATATTTTTCCGGGTGGCATGTTGCCTTCGCCAAGTCGCTTTGTGGAAAAGGCGAACGCGGCGGGATTACACCTCGCCGATAAATTTGAGTTTGGTTTAGATTACGCGAAAACTCTGCGCCTGTGGTTAGAGCGGTTTAATAAAAACCAAAAGGGAGTTTTGGCTTTAGGTTTCGAGGAAGATTTTATTCGCCTGTGGCATTATTATCTTGCGATGTGTATTGCTGGTTTTGAAGCGGAGCGCATTAATGTGATGCAGACAAAACTTGTGCCGCACCGCACTTAACCGCATTGGCAAAGGGTCATAATGGAATTAATTCGGCCTTATATTTTATGCGGCGGCTTGGGTAAGAGGCTCTCACCTCTATCGCGTGCCGAGCGACCCAAGCCATTCTTGACACTAGGAAGCAAAACGCATTTATTAGAGCAAACGGTGGAGCGCGTGCGCTTGGATAGTTTTAGCGCGCCTCATTTTATCGCCAGCCGTGAGGCTGCGCGTTTTATTTCCGCACCCCATTGCTTGGTAGAGCCTGAAAGCAGGAACACGGCGGCAAGCATTGCGCTCGCGGCACTTCATCGCGCGCAAGGAGCGGTATTGATTTTGCCAAGCGACCATATCATAAAAGATAAGCTAGGCTTCACCGAGCTGATTGCCGTAGGAATGAAAAAGTTAGATGCTTATGATGTGGTATTATTTGGTCTTAAACCGACAGAGCCAAGCACGCTTTATGGTTATATTGAAACGGGCGAAAAAATTGACGATACCATTTTGACGCTTAAAGGATTTACAGAAAAACCAAACGAAAAGCACGCGCGGGATTATTTCACGCGTCCTAATTTTTTGTGGAATATGGGCATGTTTCTTTTCGAGGCAAGCAAGATGATAAAGTTGTTTGAGACCTATCAGCCGAACATTCTTAAAGGCGTGCGTGATAAAAATTATATGATGATAGAAAATATTTCTTTTGACAAAGCGGTGATGGAAAAGGTTAAACACGCGGCGGTGGTTGAAGCGCGTTTTGATTGGCGGGATATAGGTTCTTGGGCTCAAGTGGCGGCACAAGTTGAAGAAGTGGCGCAGGCTGACACGCATAATTGGGGCTTGCTTTACTCTTTTGATGAAACCGCTCGTTTGTTTGTGGTAGAGCCCAATAAGAAAATTTCTTTCAGGGAAGTTTCTTTGCCCCATAAGCAAGAATTATTTTTAGTGGTGGTGGCTGGCTCTGCCCTGCTTGTGTCGCCCGAAGGCGAGCGGCAGATGAACACAAACGATTCTTTTATGCTAGATGATAGCTTCAATGGCAGTGAATATAAAATCAGCAACACCTCGCGGCAAGCCCTCAAGGTAATTGTGGTTAAGCACTCGTGCTACGCGAGCTGAACCCGCGCGCGCGCGGAGTCATATTCTTTCTTCAGACGCTCGACCTTTAGCGCAATCGGCTCTATTTCTTTGACCCAGCCTATCCCCTGTCCTGAGCCCCAGACATCTTTCCACGCCTTGATGTTGCGCTGTTTTTCATCGCCCAAGCCGCCTTGAGAGCCAAAATTCATAATGGTTTGTCCCTCAGGCAGATTATCGGGGTCGAGCCCGGCGGCTTCAATCGAGGGCTTGAGGTAATTGCCAAGCACGCCGCTAAACAAATCGGAATAGACGATATCATCGGCGTTGTAATCGACAATCATCTGCTTATAGCGTTGGTCGGCGTTGGCTTCCTCGCTGGCGATGAAGGCAGAGCCAATATAAGCGAGGTCGGCACCCATAGACAGCGCAGCCAAAACGGAATCGCCACGCGCGATAGCGCCAGACAGAATGATAGGACCATCAAACCACTCGCGAATTTCCTGAACGAGCGCAAAGGGCGAGAGAATGCCAGCGTGTCCGCCGGCGCCAGCGGCAACAGCAATAATACCATCAGCGCCTTTTTCAATCGCCTTTTTGGCGAAGCGATTGTTGATAATGTCGTGGAGCGTTATGCCGCCATAACTATGGCAAGCGTCATTGACTTCTTGGCGCGCGCCCAAAGAGGTAATGGTAATCGGCACTTCGTGTTTCACACAAACATCAAGGTCGTGCTGTAAGCGGTCGTTGGATTTATGAACGATTTGATTCACAGCATAAGGCGCGGCGGGGGTATCGGGGTTTTGCTGGTTGTATTTATCGAGCTCTTGTTTAATTTTGATAATCCATTTCTCCAGCTCCTCAGCGGGTCTAGCGTTGAGCGCGGGAAAAGAACCGACAATGCCAGCACAACATTGCGCTATCACCAAATCGGGATTCGAAATAATAAAAAGCGGCGAAGCAATAACCGGGAGGCGTAAAGTTTGTAAAATAGGTGGCAGGCTCATGGGGGACTCCTCTTAACGCGCGCTTAGTCTTGTTGCGCCATCGCAACGGATAGTTTCGCCATTCATATAGGTATTCTCTATCAGGAACTTCACAAGTGCCGCGAGCTCATAAGCATGTCCCAAGCGTTTAGGAAATTCGGTATCGCGCGCCAAAGATTGAAGCACCTCGTCAGACGCGCCACCCAGCATAGGCGTTTTGAACACACCGGGCGCGATGGTATTGATACGAATGCCATTGCGCGCCAAATCGCGAGAGATAGGCAAGGTCATACCGACCACGCCAGCCTTACTCGCCGAATAGGCAACCTGCCCTTGTTGCCCGTCAAAAGCAGCGATGGAAGCGGTGTTGATTATCACGCCACGTTCGCCGTCATCATTCATCGGGTCTAGCTTGCTCATTGCCTCGGCGGTTAGGCGGGTCATATTGAACGTGCCAAAAAGATTTACCTCAACAATTTTTTTGAAAACATTAAAGCTATGCGCGCCGTCTCTGCCGACCGTTTTCATCGCCGCGCCAATGCCCGCCGCATTATAAACCATACGCAGCGCCCCGAAGGAAGACGCCAGGGCAATACCCGCCTTGACTTGCTCCTCATCGGCAACATCGCACGGGTGAAATTTTATCTTGTCGCCAAGCTCCTCGATGAGCTTGTTGGCTTTTTCTTCATTGAGGTCGAAGATGACAACCGTCGCCCCCGCCTTGTGAAGCGCGCGCAAACTTGCCTCTCCCAGCCCCGAAGCGCCGCCGGTGATAATAGCTACGTTACCTGAAATTTCCATTTTCCCTCTTTTTTGTGAGCTTAACAGCAAAAATTATAATGTATAATCTAAGCGAGAACAAGCGAAAATATGACGAAAATTTCTTTTACATTAAGGCTGGTGCCAGTGCCAGTGCCAGTGGGAGTGCTAGTGGTTTGCCTGCTTTCTTTTGAGCTGGTCGCCGCGCCTATCGCGAACATAATCAATCCCAATTTAACCAGTCAGCGTAATCTTGTTGGCGAAATTAAGTTTAGCGTTTGGCTCTGGGATATTTACGCGGCTAAACTTTACGCGCCCAATAAAAAGTTGAATAGGAACAAACCTTTTTTATTGAAGCTAAATTATTTACGTGATTTTTCAGGCAAGGATATTGCGATGCGCTCGGCAGAAGAGATGACGAAGCAAGGCGCGGCGAAGGAAAAAACGATAGAGAAGTGGCAGAAAAAAATGGCGGAGATATTTCCCGATGTTCTAGAAGGAGATTGGATTGACGGCTTCCGCGATAAAAAGGGGTATAGTCATTTTTTTCATAATAAAAAATATATCGGTAGTGTCAAAGACAAGCAATTTACAAAAAGTTTTTTTGATATTTGGCTTGGTGAGAAAACTTCCCAGCCCGCCCTAAGGCGCAAGCTGTTAGGGCAAGATGAATAGCAAAAGCCCGCTCGCGCTGCTTACCTATAGTTTTTTAGCTCTGCCCCTTGCTTTTGGTGGGCTGCCGATTTATATCTACGTGCCAGATTTTTATGCTTCGGGTTTGGGTTTGTCGCTGATTGTGATAGGCAACGCTCTGCTGGTGCTGCGGTTGGTGGATGCGGTTCAAGACCCGCTGATAGGCAAGTTGAGCGACACCTTTCACCATAAGCGTGGGCTTGTGGTTGCTTTGGGATTTGTTTTGCTTGCTTTGGGGGTTTTGGCGCTTTTCAATCCTCTGACCGACAAGGGGCAAGCGGTTTTATTTTATTGGTTTTTCGTTAGCGTTTTCATCTGCACGACAGGTTTTAGTGTGATGACGATAAACCTCCAAGCGAGCGGAGGGCTGTGGCGCGCGAGTCAAGACGAACGCACACAAATTGCAAATTGGCGTGAGGGCTTTGGTTTAGTAGGGCTTTTAATTGCAGCTATCTTGCCGAGTTTGTTTATGTTGTCTTTCTCGGTGGCAGAGACCTTTCGTTTTTTATCGGTTATTTTTTTAGCGGCTTTAAGTTTAGGGTTGATTGTTTTTTTGTTTTGGCTCAACCGCGTGCGGTTGATGTCGGTGGTGCCGCCTCAAAATCAAGATGGCTTTGTTCAAGCGGTGCGCGGCGACAGGTGGCTCAAACATTTTTTTCTTGCTTACTTGATAAGCACCTTTGCTTCTTCTATTCCCGCGGTCTTGGTGTTGTTTTTTGTGCGGGATTATCTGCTGGCGGAGAGCTGGACGGGTTTATTTTTGCTTTTATATTTTTTAAGCGGTGCTTCGGCGATGCCCTTATGGCGCAAGGTAGCCTATCGCTATGGAAAAATTTCTGCTTGGTGGTTTAGTATGCTGCTGGCGGTGGTGAGTTTCATCTGGGCTTTTTTGCTTCCTCAGGGTGCGGTGGTTTCTTTTGGAATTATTTGTGTGATGTCGGGTGCGGCTTTGGGCGCGGATTTGGCTCTGCCGGCGGCTAGGCTTGCCGACCATATCGAGAAAACCAATGCTACGCATCATGCAAGTGGTTATTATTCTTTGCTTACTTTTTTGACGAAATCCTCTTTTGCTTTGGCAACCGGGATTATTTTATCTACGCTAGGGTTTTTTGGCTATCAGCCGCAATATGAAAATTCAGGTGGCGATGGCGGCGGCGGCGATATAATTTTTATTTTACCATTAGTTTATGCGCTTGTGCCTTGCGTGATAAAACTGATTGCGATAGCTTGGATTAGGTTTAGCTCTTGCTTATGGACAGACGATGAAACATAGTTGGATTATTGGCGCAAGCAGTGGTATTGGCGCGGGTCTTGCGCGCGCGCTTGCGGCGCGTGGCGAGGTGCTTTGCTTGTCGGCGCGCAGCGAAACCGGGCTTCGCGAGGTTTTATCTACATTAAAGCAGGAAGGGCAGGAGCATTTGGTTTTGCCGATGGATGTGTCGCGTCCGCAAGAAATAGAGCGCGCGCTAAAGCAGCTGCGGGAGTCTTGGCAGAGAATTGATAGAGTTATTTTGATGGCGGGCATTTACGCGCCCATGTCTTTTGGCGCGATGAACTTGGAGCAAGCGAGCAACATTATTGATGTAAACATTAAGAGTGCTTTTTATTTGGTGGAGCAGGTTCTGCCCCAGTTAAAAAAACAGGAGCGCGGGAAGAAACAAAAGCGCGGGCAGATTGCCATTTGCGCGAGCGTTGCCGGCTATCGCGGCTTGCCCAACGGACAACCTTATGGCGCGACCAAAGCGGCACTCATCAATTTTACCGAAAGCCTCAAAGCAGAGGTCGGCGCGCAGATAGATGTCAAAGTCATCAACCCCGGCTTTGTGGAATCGCGCCTGACGGATAAAAATGATTTTTATATGCCCGCCCGCATCAGTGCAGACAAGGCGGGGGTTTATATCGCGCGCGGGCTACAGAAACGCAGCTTCGAGATAGATTTTCCTAAAAGATTTACTCTCTTTGTGCGGCTGATGTCTTTTTTACCCTACGGCATTTATTTTAGATTGTTCGGTCAAAAAAAGATATAATGCCCGCTTGCTTGTAAAAGCAAATGGGGGCGGATATGGAAACATCAGCACAAAAATTATCGTTTAGCACGCGGCTTTATTATGGCTTTGGTTCGGTGGCTTATGGGGCGAAGAGTAATGGCTTAAATTATTTTTTGCTTCTTTATTATAATCAGGTGTTGGGCTTACCGCCGGCGTGGGTTGGCACGATTTTGCTCATCTCTTTATTGATAGACGCCATCTCCGACCCGATTATGGGGTATGTTTCTGATAATTGGCGTTCTCGTTGGGGGCGGCGTCACCCCTTTATGTATGTGTCTATTTTGCCGGCGGGTTTCGTTTATTTCTTTTTGTGGAATCCGCCAACGTTCGGCGATAAGGCTGGGCTTTACTGGTGGGCGTTGAGCTTGACGATTGCGGTGCGCTTGATGGCAACGCTTTATGAAACACCAAGCACGTCGCTTGCGCCCGACCTGACCGACAACTATCAAGAGCGCACCGAGATTCTCTCTTACCGCTACGCGTTCGGCTGGATAGGCGGCGCGGGAATGGCGATTATCACCTATTTGTTTTTATTACAGGCAAACGCGATTTATCCTGCGGGGCAGTTGAACCCAGCGGGCTATGAGGCGATGGGGCTTGTCGGTGCTTGCGTGATTATGTTCGCGATTTTGGTTTCTGCTTTAGGTACGCACAGGCATATTCCTCATCTTAAACCGCCGCCGCCCAAGCGTCCGTTTGGCTTGAGAAGAGTGTTTAGCGAATTATTTGAGACACTTTATAATCGTTCTTTTATTGTTATTTTCATATCGGCGATGTTTATGTCTATCGCGAGCGGCATTTCTATTAGTATGACGCTCCACATGATGACTTATTTTTGGCAGTTCAGCTCCGAGCAGTTAGGTTATTTAACACTTTTGAATCTTGTTTCCGCTTTACTGGCTTTGTGGTTAGCACCTTTTTTATCTAAACGTTTAGGCAAGAAGCATGCGGCGATTAGCGTTGCGGCGGCGGCTTTCACAATTCTGCCCTTGCCAGTTTTGTTAAGGCTCGTGGGTATTTTTCCAACGGGCGCGCTGACCTATCCGACATTTGCTATATTTTTTCTTATTGATATTACTTTAATTATCGCGGCGAGTATTTTGATTGCCTCGATGGTGGCGGATTTGGTTGAGGATAGTGAAATTACAACTGGCAGGCGTTCGGAGGGTGTGTTTTTCGCGTCCCAAACTTTTGTCACTAAGGCGCTGGTGGGTGTTGGTGGTTTTGTCGCAACGATTTTATTAACGGTTATCAGTTTTCCCCAAAGCGCGACACCGGGCTTGGTTGACGCGGAGATTATTCGTAATCTAGGAATTGCTTATATTTTTGGTTTATGGAGTTTTTATAGCCTCGCGATTATAACGCTTGGCTTTTACAAAATTGATGAAAGAAAGCACGAGCAAAATTTAGCTATATTAAAAAATAAAAATGAGTTATAATAAAAAAACCCAAAACCTAAAGGGAGGTAAATATGGCTTATGTTAGTTATGCTGTTTTAGCAGTGCCTAAAGAAAACAAGCGAGATTACACAAAGTACGCGCGCAAGGCGGCAAAAGTGTTTAGAAAACATGGCGCGCTTCGCGTTATTGAAAGCTGGGGTGATGAAATTGCTGAAGGCAAAACCACTTCATTTGGCAAGGCGGTGAAGCGCAAGGCTGATGAGGAGATTGTGGTTTCTTGTATTTTTTGGGCTTCCAAGCGCGACAGCGATAAGGGTATGAAGCAAGCGATGATGGATCCTGTTTTTGGCGGTTTTTCGCCTCCTTTTGACGGCAAGCGCCTTATTTTTGGCAATTTCAAGACGATTGTTGATGAATAAACCTAGCTTTATCGCTTTTTGCGCGGGCTATTAACCATCACAATTTTTAACCGGTTTTCCGAGACCACTTCGGCGGAGGCGCAAAAGGTTTTACAAAATTTTTCTATTTTATCACGCGGGATAAAAACATAAATTTTGTGCTGCGCGTTTATCCATCGTGTGTAGAATTTATCTTGTGCCTCTACCCACGGCTGGGTTTTCTTTTCTTTGTCATAGATGAGCGTAATAGGGCGATTAAAATAAAGCGGCAAATCATTATAGCTGATGTTGTAAGAGGCTATCTCGTCTTTAGGGCTGATGCGCGGGAGAATAGCGCGCGCGAAAGTTTGGTTGCCTTCTGCAGCAAAAATTTTAGGCGCGATGAGCCAATAGAGACTTGGTATAATAATAATTGCCGCGCCTGTTAAAGAAATTATTATTTTTTGTGGCGAGCCTTTCTGCTGTAGCAAGAAAAGCAACCCCAAAGATAGAGCGAGGCTTATCAAGGCGGTGAGTATAAATTGGATAGAGGTATAAAAATCTGGGCTAAACACTTGCGCCATAATAGGAGAGACATTACCCGTAAAGAAAAGCACGATAAAAGCGGTAGAGAGTAGGATTAAAAATCCCGCTACGCCATAAACGCCGATATAAAATTCTTTTGTTGCCTGCCGCTGCCATATATTGCTTAAATAACTACCGATGATTAAAGCGAGGGGTGGAAAGATAGGTAAAATATATAAGGGCAGTTTAGATGAGGACAAACTAAAAAAAGCAAGCGGCAGGGCAAACCATAAAACAAGATAGAGGTCTATGTTTTTTATTTCTTTTTTGTCTCTAATGTTTTGCCATTTTTCTTTAAGGGCTTGTATAAAGAACATCGTCCAAGGCAGGAGTCCGATTCCCAGCACCAATAAAAAGAATCCAAAAAATTTATCGCGGTTGTGTCTATCGGTGAGAAAGCGCTCAAAATGCTGATTGACAAAATAGTATTGGTAAAATTCATCTAGCCGCTGTCCGATAAGTATGTGCCACGGGGCGGTGATAGCGACAAACAGCAAAGTGCCCAAAATCAACCGCGAGCGCAAAACCAGTCGCCACTGCCACGTGAGCGCAATCCACGAGCCGATAATCATAGCGGGAAAGAAAATGCCGATAAGCCCTTTAGAGAGCATCGCCAGCGCGGCTGAAACGAACATCAGCATAAGAAAGAGCTCACGTTTGAGCTTGCTCGCGGTAAGGTGCGCGTAGAGAAAAGCAAAAAGCGTTGCCGATAAAGATAGAGAGAAAGCTAAATCAGTCATAACCACTTGACTAGCAATGAAGCCCATAGCGCAACTTGCCATAATCAAGCTGGCGAGCAAGGCAGTATGGCGTCCGTAGAATTTTTTTCCAAAAACGAAAATCATCAAGCACAAGGCAGTCATCATCAAGGCGTGAGGCAAGCGTGCGAAAAAAACATCGCTCCCGAATGTCTGTATAGACAATGCGGTGAGCCAAAAAGAAAGCGGCGGCTTATCAATAAAGTTCTCGCTATTGAAAGTCGGCACGAGCCAATCGCTGTTTTGCACCATCGCCCATGCGTTTTGGATATATCGCGCTTCGCCATCGGCGAAATAGGGCGCGCTATCAAGCCCAAGCAGGAACATCGCCAACAAGAGCGCCGCGAGCCAATAGGCATCATTTTTAGGATTGAAAACTTTTTGCATCACAAGCTTTAGAGGTTTGGTGGAGCCAGGCGGGATCGAACCGCCGACCTCGTGAATGCCATTCACGCGCTCTCCCAACTGAGCTATGGCCCCTTTATTTCTTTATGTTTTATCATAGAACTGATATAGATAGACTTAAAATGCGAGAAAAAGAAGCAGAAAAACCTTTACCCTTATCGGCGCAACCCTTTTCGGGCGAGATAGAGGCGGAGATAGCCTTTGGTGGGGATAAATCTATTTCGCACCGACTGGTTATTTTGAGCGCGCTTGCGTGCGGTCGCAGTGAGATAGTGGGTTTGTCGCGCAGCACCGATGTGGCGGCGACGATAAAAATTATGCGTCAGCTAGGGGTATCGCTAGAGGAAGAAGGCGAGCGTCTTATTGTTCAAGGCGTTGGTTTGGACGGCTTACTGCCGCCTGATGATGTTTTAGACTGCGGCAATTCTGGCACGGGTGCGCGGTTGCTTTTGGGCGTTTTGGCTTCGCATAAAATATCGTGCGTGCTTGCCGGAGATGAATCGCTCAGCAAAAGACCGATGGCGCATGTGATGAAACCTTTAGCGCGTATGGGGGTTCATTTTGTTGGCTCGCGCGATAGGTTGCCGCTGGTTTTGGATTCGAGCAGGCAGATGAATCTTACACCGATTGATTTTGAGAGTCCTTTACCCTCAGCGCAGTTGAAGTCGGCGGTTATTTTAGCCGCGCTCAACATTGCCGGCGAGACGACCATCACCGAGCCTATGCCAACCCGCGACCACACCGAAAGAATCCTTGATGGTATGAAGGCGAACATAGAAAAGCGCGGGGATAAAATTATTGTCAAAGGACAGCAAGAGCTAGAGCCCAATCGCTTTTCTGTTCCCGCTGATATTTCATCGGCTTCTTTTTTTGCAGCACTTGTGGCGATGAGCGAGAAGGGGGAGTTGCTGATTAAAAATGTTAGTCTTAATCCTCACCGCGCGGGTTTTTTCAATGTGCTGAAGAAGATGGGCGGGAATGTAGAGTTATTGCCGAGCGCGCAAAAGAACGCGATAAACGAGCCGATTGGCGACATTAGAGTCAAAGGCGGCGAGCAGTTATTAGGCGTTGATGTCGCGGCGAACGAAGCGGTTTCTATGATAGATGAATATCCAATTCTTTCGGTTCTCGCGGCGCACGCAAGCGGCACAACAAATATGCGCGGGTTAGCGCAGTTGAGAGTGAAGGAAAGCGATAGGCTTTCGGCGATAGCGGAGAACTTAAACGCCAATGGCGTTGAGGCACAAATTCGCGGCGATGACCTAACGATTATTGGCAGGGGCGGGCGCGTTGCTGGCGGTGGTTTTGTCAAAACTTACAACGACCACCGCATCGCGATGGCATTTCTGATTCAAGGCGCGAGTGCCGAGCGCGCGATTACCATAGATGACAGCAGAATGATTAAAACGAGCTTCCCCGATTTCACACAAAAGATAAGTTCTTTTGGTGTCGTGCTAAAAAATAAATGACGCTTCAAATTGCGATTGATGGCTATGCGGCTTCGGGTAAAGGGACGCTCGCGCGAAATCTTTCTAAGCATTATGGTTTTCCCTGCCTGCATACGGGCTTGCTCTATCGGGCTTTGGCGGCGGAGGTGATAAAGCAAGGGGGAACGGGGGAGGATATTGCTTTAGCCCGCTCGGTTTCACAAGGGCTAGACTTCGCGCAGTTAGATGAGGCGAAGCTTCGGCAAGGTTCTATTAGCGAGGTGGCATCTGAGCTTGCCAAGGCGCAAGAGGTGCGCGACTTGCTCGTCCGCCGCCAGCGTGAATTTGCCGCGAAGGCCGGTGAAGGTGAGGGCGAGGGCGAGGGCGTTATTCTAGAAGGGCGCGACATTGGCACGATTATTTTGCCTGAGGCGCAGGTCAAATTTTTCACTACAGCGGAGCTAGAAGCCCGCGCCGAGCGCCGCTACCAGCAGCTCAAAGATGAGCGCGCGAGCGCGAGCAAGGCAGATATTATCCAAGAACTTCAAGCCCGCGATGAAAGAGACACAAAACGCTCGGTAGCACCCCTAAAAAAAGCGCCCGATGCCCACTTGCTAGATAGCACGAATAGGTCTATAGTGGAGACAACCAATCAAGCAATCCAGATTATCGATGCCGTTTTGCGGTAGGAGGTTCTATTATTTTGTCAGAAGCTGACCTATCATATTCCCAAGCGCACCGCGATGAATTCGCGGCGCTTTTGGATAAGAGCTTGGGGGAAAATCAGCTCCGTGAGGGTCAAGTTGTCACGGGTCGCATCGCGCAAATTGAAAACGACTTCGCCATTGTTGATATTGGCTTGAAGACCGAAGGGCGCATTCCGCTAAGCGAGTTTGGCGGACCGGGCAACCGCGGCAACGTGAATGTCGGCGATGAGGTTGAGGTTTATGTAGAGCGCATCGAGAACATTTTAGGCGAGGCAGTGCTTTCGTGCGACAAGGCAAAGCGCGAGGGCGCTTGGCATGAGCTTGAAAAGGCTTTTCTAGACAAGCGCAATGTGGAAGGCGCTATTTCCGCGCGGGTCAAGGGAGGCTTCACGGTTGATTTAGGCGGCGCGCAAGCCTTCCTGCCCGGCAGTCAAATTGATGTGCGCTCCTCAACAGATAGCCAAGCCCTGATAGACCAGCTCCAAGAGTTCCAAATTCTTAAAATTGACCGCAAAAGAAATAACATTGTCGTTTCTCATCGCGCGGTGATGGAAGAGAACCGCTCTAAAGCGCGCGACAAAATGCTAGATAATTTATCGGAAGGGCAAACGGTTGAAGGCGTGATTAAAAATATAACGGAGTATGGCGCTTTCGTTGATTTAGGTGGCGTTGATGGCTTGCTTCACGTTACTGAAATATCGTGGCGCAGAATAACCGACCCCAACGAGGTGCTCAAAACGGGAGACAAGATAGCGGTTAAGGTTATCCGTATTAATCATGAAACCCAGCGGGTCAATTTAAGTATGAGACATCTAGAGACAGACCCATGGGAGACCATTAGCACAAAATATAAGGTTGGCGAAAAGGTGAAGGGCGTGATTACCAAGACAATGGAATATGGCGCTTTCGTTGAAATTGAACCGGGCATAGAAGGGCTGGTGCATGTATCAGAAATGAGCTGGACAAAAAAGAATACCCAGCCAAATAAAATTGTTGAAATCGAACAAGAAATTGAAGCGATTATTTTAGAGGTGGATATTGCTAAAAGGCGTATTTCTCTCGGAATGAAGCAATGTCAAAATAATCCGTGGGAGACCTATCTAGAGGCGCATTCGGTTGGAGACAAAATTAAAGGCGTGATTAAAAACATTACGGACTTTGGATTATTCATTGGGCTAACCGATGAGCTTGACGGCATGGTGCATATCTCGGATTTATCGTGGGACGAAAAGGGCGAGGAGGCTGTCAAACAATATAAAATAGGTGATGAGGTGGAGGCTTCGCTTTTATCGGTCGATGCCGAGACCGGGCGTATTGCTTTAGGCATCAAGCAAATATCTGCCGGCGATATCAGCAAGCTACACGAGGCGAAGAAAAAGGGAGATATTATCACCTGTATTGTTTTAGAGGCGAAGGACAGCGGACTTGATGTTGAGATAGCCGATTTCGGTGTGCGGGGATTTATCCGCCGCGCTGATTTGTCGCAAGATAGAAACGAGCAGCAGCCAGAGCGCTTCGCCGTCGGGCAGAAGGTGGATGTAAAAATAACGCAATTAGATTTCAAGGCGAATAAGATAGCTCTTTCCATTCGCGCTTTAGAAGCAGACCAAGAGAAAGAGGCGCTCAAGCAATATGGTTCCGCCAAGAGCGGTGCTTCGTTAGGGGATATGTTTGCCTCTGTTTTACCTGCCGCTTTTGGCAAGCGCAAAAAGGCTGAGGAATTAGATGAATCAGGGGCAGAAGAAAGTGAAGAGAAAAAACCAGAAGAATAAACTATAGGAGAAAATGATGGCAGGAATAAAATTTTGGCATGTTGCGTTGACGATTATCGGCTTGCTTGTTCTTATATCTTTTTTTGATGGATTTAAGTATAAGGGAGACCACATCGCGCGCGTAGAGTTTAACGATATTATTATTAGTGATGCCTATCGCCATAAAATGCTTATGGAATTGGCGGAAAATGAGTCGGTGAAAGCGGTTTTGGTGCGCATCGAAAGTCCCGGTGGCGGCGCCAATGCTTCGGAAGAAATTTACGAGGATTTAAGAATCATTGCGGCGCAAAAGCCGGTGGTTGCTTTGATGGGCGGGGTCGCGGCATCGGGTGGCTATATCGTTGCGCTGGGTGCGGATAGAATTTTCGCCCGCCCGACAACCATCACAGGTTCTATCGGCGTCATTTTTCAATGGATGAGCGCGAAGGAGCTGGTTAAAAAAATTGGTTTAGAGCCTCACGCGGTGCGTTCGGGTTCGCTCAAGGCGCGACCTGATTTTTTTGAACCGCCGAATCTTAAAACGCGCCAACATATCAAAGAGATTGTTCAAAAAACTTTTGATTGGTTCATTGATTTGGTTGCTTTAAGGCGCAACATCAAACGGGCGGACGTCATCAAGCAGGCGGGCGACGGCAGAATTTTTACCGGCACCCAAGCCAAGCAGCTGAACCTTATCGACGAGATAGGCGGCGAGGGTGCCGCGCGCCGTTGGCTTGTTGCGCAGCACAGTATCCCTTTAGCCATGCCGGTTGAAAATTATAAGCCTCAGCACCCCAATGATAACTGGCGGAACTGGCTATTGAGTAGTGCTTTTTCTCATTTAGGGTTTAAGGGCGCAAAAGTGCCGTCTCCAAGTGCTACTTTGCCTAGTGGTTTAATGCTTTTGTGGCAGTTTTAATTTTCGCTTAAATTTATTTGTTATTTGCGCTATCCTTATTGTATGACAAGGTCAGAGTTGATAGCGCGGCTTATTCAAGCCAACCAGCACCTCAAGCAGGAGGATGTGCGCAAAGTGCTTCAGGTTGTTTTTGATTCGATTACAGACGCGCTCGCGCGTGGCGAGCGGGTAGAGCTGCGTGGCTTTGGCGTGTTTGATGTCAAAACGCAAGGACCGCGCGAGAGGCGTAATCCGCGCAGCGGCAAGCAAGTTGCGGTGCTCGGCGAGTATAAGCCTTTCTTCAAATCGGGCAGAGTGTTGCGCACACGAGTCAATCAGCAGGTTGCCGACACTGATAAGGCTTCGCCTTCACCTTCAACCCCACCTTCTTCATCAAGAGAGAGCAAGGAGGGAGGAACAGAATAATGTTGCGTTTATTTTCGGCGCTCATTTTGTTTGCGCTCATTTTGTTTTTTTCTCTTTTTGCAATAAGCAATCGGTCTTTTGTTGAAGTGCGTTTTAATTTTTGGGATTTAATTTCGGTTTCTGGCGTAGGGAGCGATACCATTTTTATTTTTGAGATGCCACTTTATTTGGTTGCGTTCGCGGCGGCTCTTTTGGGTATGTTTGTTGGTATGCTTTTGCCGATAATGAACTTTTTTCGTAAGCAGGGCAAAGCCTTACAAGAAAAGATGCGCCAGCCGATTAAAGCCCCCCCGCCATTAGACGAAGCGTCAGGCAATGAGGTCAAGCCTTCTGCCTCATGATGAAAGTTAAAATTTGTGGGGTCAAAACAGAGGAAATTATCCAAACCGCGCTTGATTATGGCACGGATTATATTGGCTTTAATTTTTACCCGAAAAGCAAAAGATATTTGACGCTAAACGAGGCGGAGCGATTAAGAAAGTTTGTGAAGCCATCGGCGCAGCTGGTCGCGGTGGTGGTTGATGGCACAGATGATTTTCTTGCCGAGATAGTAAAGCGCGTCAAGCCCGATATGATACAAGCGCACGGCGCGGAAACGCCCGCGCGCATAGGGCAAATCAAAAACCGCTTCGGGCTTCCGGTCATTAAGGCGCTTGGGGTTGAGAGTGTTAAGGATATAGAAAGCAGCCATTTATATGGCGCGGCGGATAGCATTTTGTTTGACAATAAAAAAGGTGGTTCGGGCGTGTCGTTTGATTGGAATTTACTTGAGGGCGTGTCTTTACCTAAAAATTGGATATTGGCAGGCGGCGTGAATGAGGCTAATCTAGATGAGGTAATGGCACTCAGTCATTTGATGTGTATTGATGTATCATCGGGTGTCGAAGATAGGGCGGGCAAGAAAACTCAAGGGCTGGTGCGTGCCTTCTTAACAAAAGCGAAAGCGAAGCAATGAAAAAGATAAAAGAAACGAACGATATAAAAGCCTTTCCCGATAGGGAGGGTCATTTTGGTTCTTTTGGCGGCAGGTTTGTCGCCGAGACTTTAATGGCGCCTCTTATGGCGTTAGAGGAAACATGGTATGGCTATGGGCAAAGCGATAGTTTTCAAAAAGAGTTTAATTCTTTTCTCAAGCATTATGTTGGCAGACCTTCGCCGCTTTATTTTGCCGAGCGTCTCACCGATTATTGCGGCGGGGCTAAAATATATTTCAAGCGTGATGAGCTCAATCATACGGGTTCGCATAAAATCAATAATTGTTTGGGTCAGGTTTTGTTAGCGCGTTCGCAGGGCAAGCAGCGGCTCATTGCCGAGACCGGCGCGGGTCAGCACGGGGTTGCGGTGGCGACGGTCGCGGCGCGGTTTGGGCTGTCGTGCGTGGTTTATATGGGCGCGCGTGATATTGCCCGTCAAGAGCCAAATGTGTTGCGGATGAAAATGCTCGGCGCTCAAGTGCGCGCGGTGCGCGCGGGTTCTCAAACGCTCAAGGACGCGATGAACGAGGCGTTAAGAGATTGGGTCACCAATGTGAAAGATAGTTTTTATATTATTGGCACGGCGGCGGGTCCTCACCCCTATCCTGAGATGGTGCGGCAATTTCAGTCGGTCATCGGCGAGGAGGCGCGTGCGCAAATGCTAGAGGCGGAGGGGCGTCTGCCGGATATTTTGCTTGCTTGTATCGGCGGCGGGTCTAACGCGATAGGTCTTTTTTATCCTTTTTTGAATGATGCAGTAGAGCTCATTGGCGTTGAAGCGGCGGGCAAGGGGCTAGAAACCGGTGCCCATGCGGCATCGTTGGCGCGCGGCAAGGTTGGCGTTTTGCACGGGAACAAGAGTTATTATTTACAAGATGAGGAGGGTCAAATTTTAGAGGCGCACTCTATCTCGGCGGGGTTAGATTATCCGGGCATTGGTCCTGAGCATGCTTTTCTGCGCGACAAGGGCAGGGTCAAATATTTATCGGCGCGCGATGACGAGGCGCTTGCGGCGGCGCGCATTTGCGTGCGCCAAGAGGGCATTTTGCCTGCGCTTGAGCCGTCTCATGCTTTAGCGCAAGTTCTCAAGCTCGCACCTTCTTTGGCGCGGGATAAAATTATTGTAATGAACATGTGCGGCAGGGGCGATAAGGATATTGCCACGTTCGCACGTTATGAAGAGCTAGACGGCGAATGACGAGACTATCGCGGCTGTTTGAGCGACTGAAGCAAGAGGAGCGTTCGGGTTTTGCGGCTTTCATCACGGCGTGCGACCCTGATTATGAGCGCTCGGTTGCTGTGGCGAAAAAGATTTTAGACGCGGGCGCTGATTTACTTGAGGTGGGCATGCCCTTCTCCGACCCGATGGCGGAGGGCGCGGCGATTCAAGCATCGAGCCAACGCGCTTTATCATCGGGCGCTAAGATGGAGCAAGTGTTTGCTTTGGTGCGCGCCTTGCGAGAGACGCACGCGCAAGCGCCGATTATTTTGATGGGATATTATAATCCGCTTCTGGCTTACGGGCTTGAGGCGTGGGCGCGTGATGCTTCCAGCGCGGGCGCCGATGGCGTTATCATTGTTGATGCGCCTCCTGAGGAAGATGAGGCGTTACGCACGGCTTCGCATGCGCATGGGTTGGTGGTCGTGCGTTTGGTTGCGCCGACGAGTGAAAAACGATTTTCTGTTTTGTTAAAAGCGGCGGAGGGTTTTTTATATTACGTTTCCATCACCGGCACAACGGGCGCGGCGCGTCCTAATTTTAGCGAGGTAGAGGAAAGGCTTGCTCGGTTGCGGCAAGAAATAAAAAAGCACAAAATGGAATTACCGATTGCTTTAGGGTTTGGGATTAAGACGGCGGAAGATTCTGCGAATGCGGCACGTGTAGCGGATTTAGTTGTGGTTGGCTCTGCGCTGGTAGAGCTGATAGCGCAAGGGGGCGATGTCGAAGCCTTTGTCAAAGAGCATGTTGAGGCGATAGGGCGTGTCAAAAAGCGATAACCAAGCGTGGCTTGAGGGTATGGACGATGCCTTTGCGCGCCTTGCCGCTCTTCACCCTAAGATGATTGATTTATCTTTAGGCAGGCTAGAGCGTTTATTGCTTGCTTTGGGTTCGCCTGAGCGGTCTTTGCCGCCTGTGGTTCATATTGCTGGGACGAACGGCAAGGGCTCGGTTGCGGCTTTCTTGCTGAGTCTCATCGAGGCATCGGGGCAGACGGCGCATATTTATACCTCGCCTCATTTGGTGCGCTTTAACGAGCGCATTGCGCTTCGCGGCGAGGCGATAGATGACGCGCGTATGACAGCCTGCGCGCGGCGTGTTGAGGAAGCGAATGATAAGCACCCGCTCACTTTTTTTGAGGCGATGACCGCCACGGCTTTTCTAGCTTTTAGTGAGGCAGAGGCTGATTTCTGTATTTTAGAAACCGGTTTAGGCGGCAGGCTAGATGCCACGAATGTTGTGCCGAAACCTTTATTAAGCGTGATAACTTCTATTGATTACGACCATCAAGCCTTTTTAGGAGATAGCTTAAAGGAAATTGCTTTTGAGAAGGCGGGGATTATCAAACCTGATTGCCCGATTATTCTTGCGCCGCAAGAAGAAGAAGCGTTTAATGAAGTTAAAGTGCAGGCACAAAGCAAAGCAAGCCCTTTATTTTATGCACCCCACCATTGGCAAACGCAAATAAACCAAAATGGTTTTACTTATAAAGAAGGGGATAAAACCTATCAGCTTCCCCTGCCAAGTTTAATCGGCGACCATCAAATTGAAAATGCAGCCCTTGCTTTGTTTGCTTCTAAATGGTTATCCTTACCGCAAGACGAAACATTTTTTGCGGCTGGATTAACAAATGCACGTTGGCATGCTCGTTTAGAGAAGATAAAAATAAACAATAGGGAAATTTATTTAGACGGCGGACATAATAACGAGGCGGGCAAAATATTGGCAGAGTTTTTATTACAAGAGAAAAAATCGCGTCCTTGTTATTTATTTTGCGCGTTACGCGCAACAAAATCAGCCGAAGGTTTTTTAAGCCATTTTGTTGATAGACTTGACGGGTTGTTTGCCCTGCCTCTGCCCGATGGCGCGGCGGTTCCCGGCGAGGGGGCTAAAGGCTATAGCGCGCACGAGCTATACTTGAAGGCACAAGCCTTAGGCATAAAAGCGCAGGAAGTGAAAACGCTAGAAGAAGGGTTAGCGATTATTCCCGCTAATCCTCAACCGCTTATTTTGGTTGCAGGTTCGCTTCTGCTCGCGGGTGATGTTCTAAAGAGATTCCTCTAGCCAAGCGACAAGGTCGCCTTTAGACTGCGAGCCGATTTTTATCGCGGCGGCTTCCCCGTCCTTAAACAGAATCAAGGTCGGGATAGAGCGCACGCCAAATTGTGATGGCACCATCGGGTTCTCGTCGATGTTTATTTTAGAGACCATGAGCTTGTCGCTCATTTCGGCGGACAGCTCCTCTAAAATGGGAGCGATTTGCTTACAGGGACCGCACCACTCCGCCCAAAAATCCACCAGCACGGGTTTGTCCGCGCCGAGCACTTTATCTTGGAAGTCGTCATCAGTGATTGCTTGCGTCATCATTTTCTCCTTTATGGTTGTGGTCTTCTATCTTTGAGATAAGGGTTTTTTTCTGATTTTCAAGTGTTTTTTTGTCTAGCCAATCTAGGCGCGGGATGGATGCCCATAAAATGCCTGTTTTCAGGTGAAAATCGGGGAAGGCTTTGCCGAACATCAGGGCATAGGCGGCGAGCTGGGCTTGATAGGCATCGGGGATAGTGTCGTGGTCGCGGGCGCGCGAATCGCTTTTATAATCGATAATAATGGCTTCTTTTGCCTGCGGGTCTAGCAGAAGGCGGTCGATTTTGCCAGAGAGGGTAGTGTTGCCAAAATTCGCTTGGAGAGGCACTTCGTCGAGGGCTTGTTTTGTGGCGGGGGTAAAAATTTCGGCGAAGGTTTTGTTTTTTATTAACGCGAGTGCCTCGTCAGCGAGCGCTTGATATTCCTTATCGGTGGCGGCGGTGTTAAATCTTTCTTGGAGATATTGAATCAAGGCATCGCGCTTTAGTTTTGTGCCGCGCCGCAAAGCCTCGTGTATAAGCGTGCCGCGCATTGCTGCACTTTGTTGTGGCGGCGGTTTTAGTGGAGATGTTATTGTTTTATCCTTTTCATTCGCCCAAAGGGTGGAAGGGTTTAGCTGTGTTTTTGTTTGTTTTTTTAAGATAAGTTTTTCTGTCAAAAAAGCAGGCAGGGTTGTTTCGTCCGATGATGTGTTTTTTGATGGTGATGTGCTTTTTGATGGCGATGTGCTTTTTGAGGCGGCGGGTTTTTGTTCTTTTACCTTCTCTATTGAAGTGGCTTCTGTTTTATGATGAGGCACAATTAAATTTTTATCTGCTTGCTGTGCGATTGTGTCGAACCAAGATGGTTTATGGAAAGGTTTTTTATAACTACAAATATAAAGCTGTTCTTTCGCTCTTGTTAGTGCGACATAAAGCAAGCGACTCTCTTCATATCCTTCTTGTGTTTTTATTTTATCCTTTACCTCTTGTAAATGGCTGGTGGAGGGGGCAGAAGATTTGAAAAAGGGAACTTCATTAATGGGTAAAAAATAATTACTTGGGCTACTAGCGGGAATATCAATAAAGAAAACAATTTTTGCTTCAAGTCCTTTGGCGCTATGAATGGTAATGAGACGCACTTCGTTTAATCCGCGCTCCATATCGCGCTTTATTTTAGCTTCTGTGTTGGAAAACCACTCTACGAAGCCTTGTAGCGATGGCGTGTGGTTCGCCTCATAGTTTAACGTTAAGTTGAGAAAAGCGTCTAAAGGGTCGTGAACATCTGTGCCTAAAAGCGCAACGAAATGCGAGCGTTTATTCTCTACTTCCAATAGATTGCTAAAGAAATCAAACGGCGTGGTAAAATCAGCGTGGCGCAAGCAGTTAGAGAGAAAATCAAAAATTTCAAAAAATTCATTACGCTGGACGCTTAAACTTTGCCATAGGCTTATGTCTCCGCGCCCGATGGCTAAGGACATAAGCTGGCTCTCGTTCAAAGCGCACAGGGGGCTTTTGAGCACTTCAGCAAGCGCGAGGTCATCTTGCGGCAGCAGCACCCACTTGGCGAGCGAAAGCAAATCTTGTATAACCAGCTCCTGCGCTAACACGAGGCGGTCGGAGCCAGCAACCGGCAAGCCATGTTTTTTAAGACTTGTTATCAAGGTATCAACAAAAGCGTTACGCCTTCTCAACAGGATTAAGATATCTTCAGCCTTGTTTTCTTTATCTTTTAATAGGGTGTTTATTTTTGTCGCGATAGCTTCGACCAGTTGCTCATCGGCTTCGGGTTTTTCGTCTTTTTCGCTAGTGAAGGGCTGCCAAATTTCTATGTGGCTCGGCATTTCGGTGTGGTGGGCTTGGTGGGGCACAAGCGCCATTTTTTCTTGGCTTAGCGAAAGACCTTCAAGCATTTTATCAACGAGCTTTAATAACTGCGGCGCGGCACGAAAGGAATAGGTTAAGTCGATGGCACGGAAGGGCTTTTGCGCTTCTTGCGCGCGCCGCGCGAAATGGGCTTGCCACTTAGCGAAGCCATCGGGCTCGGCGCCTTGGAAGCTAAAGATGCTCTGCTTGGCATCGCCGACAACAAACAAAGAGCAATCTTGTTCTTTATAACTTTGGCCGGCGAAAAATTCTTCGGTCAATTTTTCGATGAGTTGCCATTGCTCTTTATTGGTGTCTTGCGCTTCGTCAATGAGGACGTGGTCGATGCCGCCGTCTAGCCGATAGAGCACCCACAGCCCCGCTTCGTGTGTTTGGAAAAGGTCTAGGGTTTTGTGGATTAAATCATCGTAGTCTAAGAAGCCCTTTTGCGCCTTGAGTCTGCTGAATTCCTTTAAGAAAGCATCGGCTACTTGTAAAACTGCATGGGTAAATTGAAAAGCGTTTAGCAAGTTAGCTTTTTCTACTAAGTCAAAAACGCGCGCTTGCTCTGCCCGCAGAGAGTCGGCGAGTTTTTTTCTTGGTTCAAGTTTTTGGGTAAGAAAGATATTGATGTAGTCATCAAGAAAGGTAATTTTTTTATTGTCTTTTAGTTCCTTTTCTATATTTTTAGGTCGCGCGGAGAGGATTTTTTCCCTTATGGTGTCCGCCGAGCTATTGCGTGGCACGTGCCATTCTTGCGCCAATTGTTCGAGGTTTTTGGAATAATTTTCAAGCATTATTTCAATTTTTCTTTTATGGTTTATTATTTCGGAGAAAATTTTTTCAAACACACTGCTTTCTATATTTTGTGTAATCACTTTCATGGCTTCTTGGTCAAACTGATTGTTATTTAACACATTGAATTGCGCTTCTTTTAACAGAGCATTTTGGGCGTAATCGTCAATGACTTGAAAGTTAGGGTAGATCCTTGCTTCCATTGGAAAGCGTTTCAGCACGGACTGACAAAAACTATGAATGGTTTGAATGTGGCTTTGCTCTTGTTTTTCTAGAGTGCGAGAAAATAGCATGCGTGCTTTTTCAAGTTTTTCTTTGCTGGGCGGCGCGCCCTCTAAAGCGGTTAGCTCTGCGGTTAGCTCTTCGTTAGAGCATAAAGTCCATTTGCCGAGTCTTTCATAGAGTCTAATAGACATTTCACTTGCGGCGGCTTTGGTAAAAGTGATAGCGAGAATTTTTTCCATTGGCACGTCATTGAGTAAAAGCCGCGTGAGTCTATCGATTAAAATAAATGTTTTTCCTGAGCCAGCATGGGCGGAGACCCAAATGGATTGTTTTGGGTTTGAGGCGTCTTTTTGTTCTTGATTGCGTGTTTCTATGTTGTGCGTTTCTGTGGTCATTGTTTTTCTTTTATCCGCGCTAGATGGTGATAGGTTTTGTAGGGAGCATTTTCGTTTGCCTCCCATTCCATTGTGTCAGACAGGTATCGGCTTAATTGGGTTGTAATGAGCGTTTGGATTTCTGTTATGTGGAATTCTCGTTTGTCTATCATTTTTGCGGCGGTTTTTTCTTTGAGGTTAATGTAGGCGACCTCACAGGTGCTTGGGCACGCGCTTGAGGCACTGGCGAGTGCCTCAAACCCGCCATTTTGGAGGATAAAAGCTTCAAATTGTAATTGGGGTGCTTTTTCGATATTTTTCACGGGTTTTGCGCCTGTTTTATAATCATAAATGATTGCGTTTTTGCTGTTGGCGTCAATTCTGTCTGCTCTTGCTCTAAGCGTGATGGGGACATCATTGATAGGGAGGGTGTATTTTCCTTGAATTTCGGTAAAAATTTTATGTGATGTAGCGCGCAAGATATTTTTTTCTAAGTAGATGAATTCTTTTGCCATCGCGATAAATTTTTCTTTCCAAAAAAGCCGCACAATAGGATGGCTATTATTGTCAAAATAATTTTTGCCTAAGGCGATGAGTTTTTGTTCGGCATCTTTGGGTAGGGTGTTAGGATATTTTTCAACGAAGGCTTGTAAAATATCGTGAATGAGAGAGCCGCGCTCGACAGCTTGCGGGTCTATCGAAAAGGGAGGCAGCTCTTTAAGCCGTAAGATATATTCGGCGTAAAAAGCATAGGGATTATTTAGTAATTTGGTAAAAGCGGTTGCTGATATTTCTGTTGGTTTCGCGTTCAAGGGCGGGGTTGGCAAGGTGCTGTCTATAAGCTGCATTGGTTTGTGATAAAAATTGGATAAGTATTGGGTAAAGTTTTCAGGCGCGGATAATTTCATTTGCGCGCTTTCTAATAGATTTTTAATTCGCAGCAGCCAAGGAGATGGTTCAAGCGGATTCCCTCCAGCATCTTTTTTCGAGCGCGTTAAAAGCACTTTAGAATGGGAGAGTCCTTCGGTGAAGTCGTGTGCGCTCAAGCCGATTTGCGTTTCGGGTTCTTCGAGTCCAAGTTTTTTGCGCATGGCTCTGCTTAGCCACGGGTCGGCGGTGAGATGTTGCGGCCAAACACCCGTATTGAGTCCTCCAAGCACGATTAAGTCAGCCCTTTGTAATCTTGCTTCGGCGGGTTGCCAAATATGAAGTTGCGCGCCTAGCGCTCGGTTGGGTCGCACGGCAGGTGCTGTCGCGAAGAAAGATTCAAACAAATTTGGGTAGTCGTTTAGCGGAATAGAGCCAAGCCCATCAAGCAGTTCTTTTTCCTCAAGCAGCACGCCGATATGTTCGGCGAGTCTCTGTGTGCTTTGGTTATGTTGCCAAAGCAATTCAGCACCCGACTGGCTATCACTCGCGGCTAAATTTTCAGCGCACTGGATATGAGCTTCAAGCAAAACACTACAGGTGATATTTCTTTTATCACGCAAAGCAAGCAGAGGCGCGAGAGCTTTTTTTATTATATCCACCAAGTCTTGATGTTCTTTAGGATAGGCATCTAGCCCTATATGGTTGTCTTGTAAAGTGCAAGTGTTACTGCGCAAGTCGTATTCAAGGTGGCGCGCTTTATTTCGCAGCACGCCTTCGCCCAACCCCGCCAAAGCAAGCGGGTGTTTTAAGCAACTCAAAAGAGGCAGGAAAGAAAAATTTTCAACAAGCATTTCAGCAATGAGTTTTAGGAAGATGAAACTCGGCTCTTGGGTTAGGGGCTGCCCGGCTTCGTCATCTATTTCCGCGCCGAATCGTTTAAGGATAACGCGCACGTAATGCGCGAGCGTGCGGTCAGGCGTAATGAGCGCGATTTTCAGCCCATCGTTTTCCTTTAGATTTTTAAGCATCATCATAGCAATGGCGCTGGCTTCCTCGCGGTGGTTGTTTGCTTCAATGAGCTCGATGTTTTGGGTGGCTGCCGCCAGTGCTTTTTTATCAATAGGTGCGTGGGGAACATTGGCGGGGTGAAACGCCGCGCGCATAAAAAGAGTCTTCGGGCTTTGCGCTGTTTTATCCCATGTGCGCACCTGCGCGCGCGTGAGGCTCACTTTGTCTAGCAGAGATTTAAGACCAAATTGCGGGTGAGAGGGTGGCAAAGCTTCCCAAGTGTCTTCCTCCAAGTCGAGGTCGAGCGGGGGCAAGATGACGATTCCCTTTTTATATTGAATAGTTTTTTCTATCAGATAGGCGGTTGCGGTTTGCGAGCCGGTGGAGCCGGCGATAATGAAAGGGCGATTAAGGTTATGGAGGTTATCGGCGAAGCGGCGCAAGATGTGATTGCGCGCAACAACGACATCATTTTGTTTTGTTTCTTTGAGGTAGTTAGGCCAAGCATCAACGAGGATGTTGAGGTAGTCGAGCACGATTTGCCAATGCTCTGCGAGATTATCGGGCACGAGATTTTTCAATTCCGCTCTATTGATTTCAGCCCTGTCGGTTATGTCGAGGAACTGCGCGAGGGCGAGCGCTAACCCCGACTGGTGCGACGGGCTACTATGGAGGTGTCGTGTTTTTTGGGGCAAGCCGGCCTTTTGGATAAGCGCAGTAAGAATAAGATGCCGCTCTATAGGCGTGATGGCGTTCGGCGAAGCGATGAGGTGTTCCTCAATGCCCTCAAGAATAATATCATCGAGCGCATCGCTATCACCGAGCGGAACAACGGCGGGCAACAAGAGCGCATCGCGCTTTTGTAAGAGGAGGTCGG
This sequence comes from Alphaproteobacteria bacterium, assembly GCA_965209065.1. Lineage (GTDB taxonomy): Bacteria > Pseudomonadota > Alphaproteobacteria > JAPOUT01 > CBDBUR01. Next base: position 1,309,908 of record OZ242373.1, on the reverse strand, counting down.
TAAAGTGAATGCAAGCACGCTTGGTCGGTAGCGCGATGACTTTTTCATGGAGAGGTGTTTGCTCTTTGCCGCTCACGATAGGATCATTCGCGAGCAGAGCGTCTGCTAGTTTATTTAACAGATCATCGCCTAAATGTGTGGTTAAAACATTTTCCATTATCCCAGTTTCCATTATTCTAGTATAGATTTAATTAGCTGGCGGGGATAAATTATTATTTACAAATTCTTCTTTTGTGCCTAAATGTTGCCATTGGTTGTGCTGGAGCTTGAAGCCGTAGAGTCGTTGTTTTTCCTGCGCGCGCTGCCAGAGAGTTTCCATTTCGGTGGTTTTGTCCTTAAATAAAAGGGGAGAGAGAATCTGCACGCCAGTATAGGTATAATTTTTATTCTTGTTGGCGGCGGCGGGCGCGGAAATAATTTTATTGTTTTGGTCTAGAGCGAAATCGCCTTGCCTTGTTTTATCTTGCCCCATTTTATTGTATATGGCGTTGAGCAATAGGAGAGCGTCCATTTTATCTGTTTGCCACGTAGCCGCAAGGGCGGACAAAATGTTCGCCCAAGCATTGTCCGCCGGCTTTTGGCTAGAAAAAAAAGCATCGCAATTATGGGTAAAAACCGGCTGGTCGAGTAAAAGCCCTTCTTGGTAAGCGAAGCCAATCGCACCACCTGTGCCTTGTAATGTTTGTGATTCATCGCTAATGAGAACATTTTTATTTTTCAAGTGCGCGCGCATTTTGTCCGCGTGCGTGTGGATATTGATGATAAGCCGTTCGATGCCATAAGCCTCAAAGGCTTCAATGATGTAATCAATCAGCGCCTTGCCCTGATAGACGAGCAAAGGTTTTGGCGTTTGCGCGGTGAGCTCTTTCATTCGCGTTCCCTTACCGGCGGCAAGGATAAAAGCTTGTTTAATCATTTATATTTCTCCATTATTTTTAAGCCATTTTTTTAGCCACGCGAGCGCGGGGTGATTTAGATTTCGCTCAAGGTTGGTTTGAACGCGTGCGATATGTTTAAGATAGCTGGGCTTTTTGTCTTGCTGGGCGAAGCGCGTAAAAATGCCGAGCACTTTAAGTGCGCGCTGCGCACCGAGCAAAGCGAAGGCTTCGTCATTAAAAGAGTGCGCGTAAGTTTCAAGCGCATGTGCTTCTTGTTGCGGGCTTATGTCAATGCGGGCGTCCTGCGTTAGGGAGACCAAGTCATAAAGCGACGAGCCGAGCAGAGCGTCTTGAAAATCAAGCAAACCTAATTGTTGAATATCCGTTCGTTCGGGCAACAGCAAAAAGTTTGGCGAATGATAATCACGTAATAAAATGCTTTGTTTGGTTTTTTCTATTGTCTGCCAGCTACTATCCCAAAAGGCGCAAAAATCTTTTTTTGCTTCTTCCTCTAGCTGGATAGAGCGCGCCGGCAAGAACCACTCGATAAACAAGAGAGGCTCGCGCCGATAAATTTCTTTTGTGAAAGCAGGCAGGTGGTAGGTTTGGTTTTCATAGGGTAGGGTTTGGCTCGGCTTGGTTTTATGCAAATGGTTCAGCACCGCCACCGCTAGGGGGAGATGGTCTTGCGTGTAAGTCTTTTGTCCCAAATCTTCTAGCAAAACGAAGCCGGCGTGAATATTTTTTGCCAGCACCTTCGGCACGGATAGGTGTTGCTCTTCAAGCCACTGCCCGATAGCTAAAAAAGGCAGGCAGGTTTTGGCTAATCCCGCTTCTTTGGTGTAAGCGCTATCGTCAAAAGGCATTTTCATTAAGATAGCGCGCGCATTATTTTTCGTGAGGCGGTAAAAAGTTTTGATAGAAGCATCGCCTGCCATGTTTTCTATTTGGCACGAGGCAAATTCTGTTTGGCTTAAAAATTGTTCTTTAGAAAGCGTCATTGAGGATTGTTTCCCATTTTTTGCCAAAAGGGTTTAAGACAACTTCGCGCTGCGCGAAATCGCCATTGAGGCTATCAAGGGTAATTTCCAGTCTATCATCGGGCAAGAGATTTTTTATTTTATCCGCCCATTCAATCAGCATCGCGACTTCATCAAAAGCGTCGATGATGCCGAGCTCGGTAATTTCGCTGAGGGCGTTAAGGCGGTAGAGGTCGATGTGCCAGAGCGGCGGGTTTGTTTCATAAGTTTGAATGAGAGTAAAAGTTGGGCTTGGCACATTCTCCTGCCTATTTCCCTTTTGGGCAGCGAGCATTTGGATAATACCGCGCGCGAGGCAGGTTTTCCCCGCACCCAGCGCGCCCGCGAGCACGAGGCAATCGCCCACCGCGAGAAAGGGCGCGAGCTTTCCGCCCAAAGCGAGGGTCGCATTTTCATTTTTGAGGGTTTGTTTTTTTATCATAGCCGTTTCATAATAGCTCAATGGGAGAACGGATGCTCATTATTGGCGGAGGACACGCGGGCGCAGCACTCGTGAGCGCCTTGCGCGCGCAAGGCTTTTCGGGCGAGGTTGCGCTGTTTAGCGATGAGGCTCATCTGCCTTACCAGCGACCGCCTTTATCGAAGGCTTTTTTGTCGGGGGAGATGGAGGCGCAGCGTTTATTATTTCGCAAGCGCGAATTTTACGACAAGCAAAAGATAGCCCTCCACTTAGACGAGCGGGTTGTTGCGATTGACCGACAGGCGCAACGCATAGAGACCAGCAAAAATAGCTATGCTTACGACAAGTTGGCGATAGCCACCGGCGGGCGTCCGCGCGTTTTGGCAGACACTCATGGGCGTGGGCATGGGCGTGCGATTTATTTACACAATCAGCAAGAGAGCGTGGCGTTAAGAGAAGCGCTTGAGCGCACCTCGGGTCAGCTGGGCGTTCTCGGCGGGGGTTATATTGGGTTGGAGGTTGCGGCGACCGCGCGTAAGAGCGGCATTAAGGTTCAGGTTTTTGAGAGTGCCGAGCGTATTTTGTCGCGTGTTGCGGCGGAGGAAATATCAAACTTTTTCACTGCTTACCACCAGCAGCAGGGGGTTTCCTTTAGGCTAGAAGCGCAGGCGGAGCTGGTAGAAGGCGGTGTGCATCTTAAAGGCGAAGCGCGCGATGAATTCATCGCGTGCGATAACGTGTTGGTTGGTATCGGTATGGAGCCGAATATGGAGTTAGCGCGCGCTGCGGGTTTGGAAATCAAAGGCGGCATTGTTGTCAATGAGCGGCAAGAGACGGCGGACAAGAACATTGTGGCACTTGGCGATTGTGTTTGCGCGCCGCACCCGCTGTATGAGGGCTTGATTAGACTGGAGTCGGTGCAGAACGCGAATTATCAAGCGGCGATAGCCGCGCGCGCGCTGTGCGGGTTAGCACCACCACCGACGGAAGCGCCTTGGTTTTGGTCTGACCAATATGATATTAAGCTACAAATTGCCGGGCTGTCGCGTGGTTATGATGATATTATTATGCGTGGGGATAAAGATAAAGCCAGCTTCGCGTTGTTTTATCTTGCCAAGAATAAGGTGATTGCGGTTGATTGTATCAATCGCCCGCAAGAGTTTTTATTAACAAGAAAGTTTTTAAGTGAGGGCAAACCTATTGCGCTAAAGAATCTTAGTGATGACTCTTTATCAGTCAAAGAGATTTTTATTTAATGCCTATAGGCATCTAATACCTGTAGGTATCGTTTTTATAGGGTCCCTGCGTGGGAATGCCGAGATAGTCGGCTTGCTTTTTGGATAGCTCGGTCAAACGAACGCCAAGCTTTGGCAAATGGAGGCGCGCGACTTTCTCATCTAAATGTTTTGGTAAAACATAAACTTTATTTTGATATTGTGTTTTGTTTTGCCAAAGCTCTATCTGCGCGAGCACTTGATTAGCGAAAGAGGCACTCATCACAAAGCTAGAATGCCCAGTAGCACACGCGAGGTTCAGCAATCTACCTTCGGCAAGGAGGATAATTTTTTTACCATCGGGAAATTCCACTTCATCAACCTGCGGCTTCACATTATGCCATTTCAAGTTGCGCAAGGCAGCCACTTGAACTTCAGAATCAAAATGCCCGATGTTGCCAACAATAACGCGATCTTTCATTTGTCGCATATGGTCTAACGTAATGACATCGCAGTTTCCGGTTGCGGTGATGAAAATATCGCCGTGGGCGGCGACTTCTTCCATTGTGGCGACCTCTAGTCCTTCCATCGAGGCTTGTAAGGCGCAGATGGGGTCGACTTCACAAACGATAACCCGTGCGCCTTGTCCGCGCAGGGCTTGCGCGCAGCCCTTGCCGACCGCGCCATAACCGCAAACGACAGCGGTTTTGCCGGCTAACATAACGTCGGTCGCGCGTTTTAGTCCGTCTAGCAGGCTTTCGCGACAGCCATACATATTGTCAAATTTAGATTTGGTGACCGAGTCATTGACATTGATAGCGGGCATTTTTAGGGTTGATGCGCGCTCCATTTCATAGAGGCGCAAGACGCCGGTGGTGGTTTCTTCTGAAAGCCCGACGATGCTCTCGGCGAGTTGAGGATATTCGTCATGGACGATTTTGGTTAGGTCGCCGCCGTCGTCGAGCAGGAGGTTAGGCTGCCAGCCGTCGGGTCCTTTCAGCGTGGCGTGGACGCACTGCCAGTATTCTTCTTCGCTCTCGCCTTTCCACGCGAAGACGGGAATTCCCGCCTGAGCAATAGCGGCGGCGGCGTGGTCTTGCGTGGAGAAGATATTACAAGAAGACCAGCGGATTTCCGCGCCTAAAGCGATGAGCGTTTCAATCAGCACAGCGGTTTGTATTGTCATATGAAGGCAGCCCGTGATGCGCGCCCCTTTTAGGGGCTGGCTTGCGCCAAATTCTTCTTGCAGGCTGATGAGGCCGGGCATTTCGCCTTCGGCGATTTCGATTTCCTTGCGCCCCCAATCGGCGAGCGCGATATCGGCTACTTTATAATCATTACTCATAGAGTTTATAAAGCAGGTTTAAGAGAGCTTGGCAAGTTTTTATTCGTCACCATTTTTATCATTAGGAGAGAGGGGGAGGCTGAGTTTGAGGCGCGGGGGTCGCAGGCTGGGGATAGAAATTTTGCCGAGATGCATTTCAATAATTTTTCTAACGGCAGCTTGCGTCCATTTTGTTTGGGCGGCGTCTTTATCGAGACCGCGCGCGAGCCAGTCGTTTAGTGTCGGCGCGGGGACATCTTCGCCGTCATCTTCAATGATGATATCCATTCTTTTTCTATGGCGAACAAGCGAGACACGCACGGAAGCGCGCCAAATAGAATTTTGCGCGAGCGATGCGGCTTGAATAAAATAATCCAAGCATAGCTCTAAACTTTTTTCAAACAGAGGCAGTTGCCATGGGTTGTGATAATTATTAGAGCTCATTTCTTTTAGCTGAACTTTATTTTTGTAAGGCAAGGTCTCTCCTTGTTTTGTGCTGTGCATTTTTCGCATATAAAAATTTTGTTCGCGTGCGTTCTGGCGTTGAAGCACACGCTGAACAATCAAGGCTAAATTTTCTACTTCTAGTTTGGCGTCTATCAAGGCGTTGTGCATCAAGGCTGCCATTTGAGAATCGGCGAGTTCATTTTTTTCCTTTTTTGTTTCTATTTTTGAGATAAAGCGCTTAAAGAATTGCGTGCTACTGGTAAAGTTGCGCGCGGCAAGCTGACCGAGCTCTTGTCGATGGTTTAGCATTGAGAAGGCATCGTTATATTTTGTTTTAGCCCCTTGCGCGCTATAAGCAAGGCGCGAAAGCGGTGTGACGAAAGTGCTTCTTATCCAAAGCAGAAGCAGCAGTAAGGCAACCAAAATAGCGCCAAACACGGAGAGATTATCTACCCATAAAGCGCGCCATCGCCATAAAGCGCGCTCTTGGATATTGTGGTCTATAAGCACAACCGCGCCTTGCACAAGTTTAAGGCGGCGCACGGGTGCTGCGACAAGCAAGAAACTTTGTCTCGGCTGAAAACTTTTTTGTGCTGGCTCTTCCCGGCCGCGCGATGACCTTCGGCGCGGTTTTATTTCGCGCGCGACACTTTGTCCGCCGAGGGCAGCCAAAACAAGTTCGCTGTTTCCGCGTGGCGGCGGCAAGGTGTTGGGTCTAGGGAAGGGCTTGGCTTTTTCATTCGGGTTTTTCGTGAGGTCGGGAATAATATCAACCTCAACTTTTTTATCAAGGTCGAAATTTTGGCTATCGAGGGTGATGCGTCTGCGGTGGTCGTAGAGGACGATGCGCTTATGGATAATATCTTGCATTTGGCGCATAACGCCTTCGGCACGATTTTTATGGAAGGGCGAGCGTTTTTTCGCCGCGATAATGCGCGGGTCTTTTGGGTCGCCGATTTTGCTAGAGGGGGTTCGCGCCATCGCGCCGCGGGCGATAGCGGCAGCCACCAGCTCCGCCTCTCGCGTCACCCGCGCGGCGTAGTTGCTGTCAGGCGACATCACAATATAAGAGGGCACAAGCCACAACACAAAGGCGAAAAAGCTCAAAACGAAAGCCCACAGAAGCCTACGCGAAGTGATATCGGGAAAATTTCTCATTCAACAACCTAGTTTAGCTTATTTTCTAAAGCATTTTCTAGCTAGAGGCAAAGGAAAAGGAAAAATTATAGACAAGAGAGCGGAGTTGGGCTATAAATAGGGTTTGATTCTAGCGGGGTAGCTCGCTATATTTTTTCCAAGAAGAGGCTTAGGGAGAAACTCAAAGGGGAGGTTTATGGAACAGACGGGCGATAAAATCAGTCATCACGAAATCGCGACAGACGGCTTTAGCGAGATTAAGGCTATCCACTGGAATCACGCCGCACCCGCGCTTTATGAGCAGGCTCTCGCGCGCAAAGAGGGGATTATCGCGCACGGCGGCGCTCTGGTTGTGGAGACCGGACAGCATACTGGGCGTAGCGCGCAAGATAAACACATCGTCCGCGATGAAACGACCGAAAATAACATCTGGTGGGAAAACAACCAGCCCCTTAGCCCCGAACATTTCGATAAACTTCATAAGGACATGCTCGCTTTTGCCAAAGGCAAGGAGCTTTTTGTCCAAGACCTCTATGCCGGCGCCGACCCCAAACATCGGTTAGCGACACGGGTTTATACACAATATGCGTGGCATTCGCTTTTTATTCGCAACCTCTTAATTGTGCCTAAGGGCGAGGAGCGCAAAGGCTTTCAACCGCAACTCACCATCATTGACCTACCGAGCTTTAAGGCGAACCCGTCGATTCACGGCACAAGAAGCGAGACGATTATCGCACTTGATTTGAAAAAAGGTATCGTGCTGATTGGCGGCACGGCTTATGCCGGCGAGATGAAGAAGTCGGTTTTTTCTGTTTTGAATTATTACTTACCTGAAAAAGAAGTGATGCCGATGCACTGCTCGGTGAATGTTGGCTCTGATGGCGATAGCGCGATTTTCTTTGGGTTGTCGGGCACGGGCAAGACGACTCTTTCCGCCGACCCTAAACGCCAGCTGGTCGGCGATGACGAACACGGCTGGTCAGAAAGCGGCGTCTTCAATTTTGAGGGCGGGTGCTATGCTAAAATGATAAACTTGTCGGAAAAGGCGGAGCCGCAAATTTACGCGACCACCAAAAGGTTCGGCACGGTTTTAGAGAATGTCGTTTATGACAAGGACAGCCGCAAAATTGATTTAGACAATGGCAGCTTAACCGAGAACACGCGCGGCGCTTATCCTTTATCTTTTATTCCCAACATTGTTTTGGGCGGCAGAGCCAATCACCCTGACACGGTTATTATGCTCACGGCAGATGCCTTTGGCGTTTTGCCCCCGATTGCGCGGCTTTCGCCATCGGCGGCGATGGTTCATTTTCTTTCGGGCTACACGGCGAAAATTGCTGGCACCGAGCGCGGGGTCAGCGAGCCTGAAGCGGTTTTCTCTACTTGTTTTGGCGCGCCTTTTATGCCGCGTCACCCTTCGGTGTATGGCAACCTGCTACGCAAGCTGATTGCCGAACATCAGGTGAAGTGCTGGCTTGTGAATACCGGCTGGGTTGGCGGTCCTTATGGTGTGGGTGAGCGTATGCCGATTGCCGATACGCGGCGGCTGCTTTCGGCAGCTCTATCGGGTGAGCTAGATAAGGCAGAGATGGCTTATGATAGTAATTTCAAGCTGGAGATTCCCCAAGCGGTTGAAGGCGTTGATAGCACGCGGCTCAACCCGCGCGAAATGTGGAATGACAAAGGGGCTTATGATAAGCAAGCGGCAAAGTTGTTAAAAATGTTTACCGAAAATTTCAGCAAGTTTGTGAATGATGTTGATGAGGATGTGCGCGCGGCGGCACCGGTTTTACCTCAAGCCGCAGAATAAGATAATAGAATAAGATAAGAGGATAAAATAATTATTTTATAATATCGCTTTTGGTGAGGCAGGGGAGCAGTTGAATACCTGCTTTGGCAAAATTTTCTTTCGCCCCTTCCTCGCGGTCTAGCAGAGTTATCACATGGTTGACGATGGCGCCTTCAGCCCTCACCGCTTCAAGCGCCCTTAAAGCAGAGCCGCCACTTGTCGTTACATCTTCTATCATCACCACCTGTTTGCCTTTAAGGCTCTCGCCTTCGGCTAATCCTTCAATGAGCTTTTGAAGCCCGTGGGCTTTTGCTTGCTTGCGAATAAAGAAGCCTTTGAGCTCACCTTTTAACTGGACTTCATGTAAAGCGAGCACGCCGGCGGTTAAAGGCACCGCACCCATTTCCAGCCCGCCGATATAATCCGTGCCGCTGGGAATCTCGGTGGCGATAGCATGGCAGGCGAGTTGTAAAGAGGCGGGATTCATCATCAAGGGCTTCATATTGAAGTAGGTATCGCTTTTTATTCCTGTAGAAAGAGTGATATCGCCGCGCACGAGACAAAGCTCCACAATATAATCTTGTAGGCTGTAATCTCGCAGGATTTTTTTTGGCTCAAATTTTACGATGTGTGCGGTCAATGCTCTAGTCCCCATTGATTCGTTTCTTTAGTTAATAGATAATAGCTGTGTTCCTCTCTAAAGTCTAGCTCTAGTGCGCTTCGTCCCAGTTTTTAGCGGCTTTGACCTCTACTTCAATCGGGACAGCCAGCTCAATGGCGGGCAGGGCGGCTTCGCTCATTACCTTGTGGATAACTTTTTTGGCTTGGGCGAGCTCTTTTTGCGGGGCTTCAAAGATAAGTTCATCATGGACTTGGAGCAGCATCTTGGTTTTGAGCTTTGCCTTTTCAAGCGCGTGCGGCATTTTAATCATCGCGCGCCTTATGAGGTCGGCGGCGGTGCCTTGAATGGGCGCGTTGATGGCGGCGCGTTCAAAGAAGCCGCGCCGTGCGGCACTTTTATCTTTGATGTGCGGGAAGTGGCATCGCCGGCCGAACAGGGTTTCGACATAGAGCTGGGTTTTAACCTGTTTTTTTATATTATCCATATAGATTTTAATTTCGGGGTAGCGCGAGAAATAAAGTTGAATATATTGGCTTGCCTCGCCAACCGGTATAGCGAGTTGCCGTGCTAGTCCAAAAGCAGAGATGCCATAGATGATACCAAAATTGATAGCTTTGGCTCTGTGGCGTTGGTCGCTAGAGAGTTCATCGAGGGGCGTGCCAAAGACTTCGCTTGCGGTGGCGGCGTGAATATCTTGTCCTGCGTGGAAGGCTTCGATGAGTCCCTTAACGTGCGCAATGTGCGCGAGCAAGCGAAGTTCAATTTGGCTATAGTCGGCAGAGATGAGGGAGCTGCCTTTTTCGGCGATGAAGGCTTGGCGAATTTGCCTGCCCTCGTCAGAGCGAATGGGAATGTTTTGTAAATTAGGCTCGGTAGAAGCGAGCCTGCCGGTGCTGGTCGCGGCGAGTGCGAAGGAAGTATGCACGCGTTTTGTTTCGGGGTTGATATGGTTGGGCAGAGCGTCAGTGTAAGTGCTTTTGAGTTTAGCGAGGTGTCGCCAGTCCAAAATAATTTGCGCGAGCTTTATGTTTTCGCCTGCCAAGTCATCAAGCACGCTTACGCTGGTGCTCCACTGGCCGGTTTTTGTTTTTTTGCCACCGGGCAGGTTCATTATACCAAAGAGAATATCGGCAATTTGTTTAGGCGAGCCGAGATTAAATTCCGTCCCCGCTTCTTTATAGGCGTCCTTAGCGATTTTGTTTATTTGTTTCTCAAAAGTTTTAGAGAGGGTTGCTAATTTTTTGTCATCAATTTTTATCCCTTCGGCTTCCATATCCACCAGCACGTCAATCAGCGGGCGCTCTATTGTTTCATAGAGGGTTGTCATTCTTTCATTGATTAAGCGTTGTCGCAAAATGAGATAGAGGCGCAAGGTCATATCAGCATCTTCGGCGGCGTATTGCGCGGCTTTTTCGATAGAGACCTCATCGAAGGTGACCGCCTGTTTGCCCGCGCCGGTGACTTCCTTATAGCTAATCATTTTATGCCCAAAATGCTCGAAGGCGAGGGCGTCGAGTCCGTGGCGGTGGCGACCGACATCCAAAGCGTAAGACAGCAGCATCGTGTCTTCTATTGGCGTTAGCTTAATGTGATATTTACGCAACACGAGCTGGTCGTATTTTGCGTTATGGGCTATTTTAAGCACGGCAGGGTCTTGGAGAATGGGTTTGAGCTTTTTCAAGGTAGGTGCGCGTTTTAATTGCTCGCCTTGTTTATGCATGAGAGGAATATAAAAAGCGCGTTGAGGCTCTAGCGCAAAGGATAGCCCAACAATTTCAGCGCGCATCGCATCAAGGCTGGTGGTTTCGCTATCAAAAGCGACAAAGCCTTGCTCGGTAATATCAGCAATGAGCTGTTCCAATGCTTCATTGCTCGTGATGATTTTATATTTTTCATAAGCAACTTTGCTCGGGATAGTTTCTGCCGGAACATTAAGGTTGAGTTGCTGCGGCTTTTGCTTTTTTGCTTTCGGCGTTTCTGCTGTTGGTTGAATATCATCAGGGCTAACATCAAGGCTTTTAGCAATACGCTGGGTTAAAGTCTTGAATTCCATTTCTTTAAGAAATCCAATCAGCTTATCGGGTTCGGGCGGGGTGAGAACCAGCTCGTTTGACTTAACGGGCAGGGTAATATCGGTTTTCAGGCAAACCAGCTCATAACTCATACGAATAATTTTTTCATTATCGGTAATAATGCTGCGCCATCTTTTGTTTTCAATTTTATCGCTTTCTTTTAGGAGGGTTTCTAAATCGCCGTGCGCCTCTAGTAGTTTGAGCGCGCTTTTAATGCCAATACCGGGCGCGCCGGGGACATTATCGCTGCTGTCGCCGATGAGCGCTTGTATATGCGTTACCCTATCGGGCGCGACTCCAAATTTTTCCTTCACGCCGGCAATATCTATTATTTTATCTTTCATCGTGTCTAGCATCAGCGTGTTTTTGCTAATGAGCTGCATCAAGTCCTTGTCGGACGAGATAATGGTTGTTTTCGCCCCCGCCTTTTCCGCTTGCGTGGCATAGCTTGCGATGATGTCATCGGCTTCAAGCCCGTCCATTTCAATTACCGGAAGCCCGAAGGCTTTGGCGGCTTGGCGCACCAAAGGAAATTGCGGCACTAAATCCTCAGGCGCGGGAGGGCGGTGGGCTTTATATTCTTTGTAAATTTCATTGCGAAAGCTCTTGCCGGACGCGTCAAAGATGGCGGCAATATGGGTTAAGGGATGTTTTTCCTCTGCCATTCTGTTCATCAAGCTGTGGAGCATAGAGCAGAAGCCATTGACCGCGCCGACCGGCAGCCCGTCCGAGCCGCGCGACAGAGGCGGCATCACGTGATAGGCGCGAAAAATATAGGTCGAAGCGTCAATGAGGCACAGGTGGCTATTTTTGTTAAATGTTGTCATAAGAGGTTTCAGTCTCTATTATAGGGCAAATGGCAGTTGATAATGAAGATTTAGCGCAAGCGCCTCTGCGCGAGGAGAATCGCGCGCACCCTCGCTCGAGCGGTCAGGAGTTTGCGATAACCGCGCGCGGCTTGCGCAAGGTCTATCCGCCGAGCAAAGGCATCGCGGCGCAAGAGGCGCTCAAGGGAATTGACCTGAACGTTCCGCGTGGAAGTATTTTTGGTCTTCTCGGTCCTAATGGCGCGGGCAAATCTACGTTTATAAATATCTTAGCGGGAATGACGCGCAAGACATCGGGCAGCGTGATGGTCTGGGGTTTTGACCTCGACAGCAACCCGCGCCAAGCGCGCGCGAGCATCGGCATTGTGCCGCAAGAGTTAAACGTTGATGCTTTTTTTTCGCCCAAAGAGGCGTTGGACATGCAAGCGGGTCTTTATGGTTTGTCGCCCAAGCATCGCAACACGAAAGAGATTTTGCGTTTGGTTCATTTGGAGGATAAGGCAGATGCTTACGCGCGCACGCTTTCGGGCGGAATGAGGCGCAGGTTGATGGTAGCGAAATCGATGGTGCATTATCCGCCGGTTTTAATTCTAGACGAGCCGACCGCCGGCGTAGATGTGGAGTTGCGCCACGAGCTATGGAACATGATGGAGCGGCTCAATGCGACTGGGGTTACGATAGTCCTGACGACTCATTATTTGGAAGAGGCGCAGGCTCTGTGCGATAGGATTGCGATAATCAATACGGGTGAGGTTGTTGCCGAAGATAAAACGAGCGAGCTATTAAAGCTGATAGATTACAAGACGATAAGAATTACTCCGGTTTCTCCTTTAAGCGTTTTGCCGCCGCAAGTAGAAAGTTTGTCGAGCGAGCGCGTGAATATCAGTTTAGATGATGGCGTTTTACAGATAGATTATCACACGAATGAGATACACCTTAACGAGCTGCTTCAGGCGGTCACACAAGCAGGCGTAGAAGTGGCAGATATTTCGACGCGTGAATCGGCTTTGGAAGATGTTTTTTTACACCTAACCCATTCTGGTTCCCATTCGGATTCAGGTAGGGACTCGTAGCTCAGCTGGATAGAGTGTCGCCCTCCGAAGGCGAAGGTCGCGGGTTCGACTCCCGCCGAGTCCGCCACCTGCCGCCGCCGCCCGCGGTTCGCCGCTCGCGGTTTTAAGGTTATTCCCTGACGATACAAAAGGCGGCAAACTTATTGCCGTCTAGGTCGCGAAAGTAGCCGCCGTAAAAAGGACCGCCGCCGCGCAGACCGGGCGCGCCCTCATCGCTGGCACCCAAAGACATAGCCTTTTCATATATTTGGTCGACTTTCTCTTTGCTTCCAGCATTCAGCGCAAGCATCACGCCATTGCCGATGGTCGCTTCTTTTTCGTCATGGGGTTTGCATACGCCAAGCATCGCGCCCTCGCCTGCTCCCCATAAATAAAGCCCCTCACGTCCAAGCGTTTTTTTCGCGCCTAAGGGCTCAAGAAGAGCGTCAAAAAATTCAACCGCACGCTCAAAGTCATTCGTGCCGATGGTGGTGTAGCCTAACATATTTTCCTCCTATGTTTTAGGTTTCGGTTTGGGTTTAGTATAGCCTTTTTATCTTATTGGCTCAACCTTAAAAAAGAGGCTTGACATAATCCTGTTTATTTGACAGCTTGAAACAATAAACAAATTATTAGAAAGGATTGAAATATGATAACTATTATTGGCATTGGCTTAGCTTTTTATTTTGACTGGTGGCAATTCGTCAATTGGATAGAAATAATTGTTTTAATTGTATTGGGCATAATTGTAGATTCCCCTGTTAATGCGCTACAGCAAAGCGTTCGTAAGCGCGCGCGGAAAATAGAGAAAGATATTGAAATCATTAAAGAAAAGATAGGAATTTAGTAAATAAAAATTATTGATTCAAGCCGTTTATCATTTTCCAAAAAACTTATTCACGGGGTCGGCTTGAGGCTTACCTGTTAGAAATGAAAAGAAAAACGAGCGCAAAAGCAGTGGCACTAATAAAAAAGCACGAGGGCTTGCGCCTTGCGGTTTATAAAGATGCCGTTGGGCTAAAGACTATTGGCTATGGGCATTTGCTCAAAAAGGGCGAGCGCTTTCGCACCATAACCCAAAGCGAGGCAAGCACCTTGCTTAAAGCCGACATCGCCGAAGCTGAGGCGGTCATCGCGCATTATGTTAAGGCGAAGTTGAATAGCCATCAGCACGGCGCGCTCGTTAGCTGGGTTTTCAATTTAGGTGCGCGCGCTTTTCGCACGAGCACGTTATTAAAGCGGGTGAATGGGCGCGAGTTTCATCGTGTGCCGGGCGAGATGATGCGCTGGGTGTTGGCTGGCGGGCGACCTCTAAAGGGGCTTATCCGCCGCCGCGCCGATGAAGCCGAGCTTTTTATTCTTTAGCGCGGTAGTAAATTTGTGTGATAAAATGGGGGTTAAGATGAAACCTGTATGTTTAATTTTAGGAGCAGGCGCGGGTATCGGCGGCAGCGTTGGGCGGCGCTTTGCGGCGGGTGATTACCATTCGGTGCTCTGCCGCCGTAGCGATAAGGCGGGGCTCGACAAAATTGTCGGTCAGATTGAAGCCGATGGCGGCACGGCTTCGGGTCTTTTGCTCAATGCGGCTGATGACGGCACGATAGAGGAAATGGTCGAGCGCGTTGAGCGCGACACAGGACCGATTGAAGTTGTTTTGTTTAATCTAGGCGCGCAGATTGGGAATCGCATTTTGGCGAGCACGTCTTATAAGGCGTTTGAGCTGGGGTGGCGTTTGGCGACTTTTGCGCTCTTTCGTCTAGCGTCTAGCGTTATTCCCCATATGGAGAAGCGCGGACGCGGGGTAATTTTGGTAACTTCGGCTACGTCGGCGATGCGCGGCAATGCGGGGCAGCACTCGCACGCGGCGGCGATGGGCGGGCGGCGAATGCTCTGCCAAACATTGAACGCGGAGGTCGCGGCTAAGGGAATTCACGTTGCGCATATTGTTATTGACGGCGCGGTCGATGCGCCCGACACGCTCGGCAAGTTGCTGGGGGCGGAGCGTTTCCAACGCCTGCGCGAAGAGCGCGGGCTGGATAAAGACGGCTTGCTTTTGCCGAGGGAGATTGCAGAGACTTATTTTTATTTAGCGCATCAGCATCGGTCGGCATGGACGCACGAGTTAGACTTGCGCACTTACTCCGACCTCGCGTGGTGGAACCACCGCCCTTAAAGCTGATTTGACGAAAGAATATGACACCTCTCAAAATTATAGAAAAACAAATATATAAATTCCTAGAAAGCGAAACACCAGAAGTAATTGCTATTCGGGGCGCGTGGGGAACGGGCAAGACTTACGCTTGGAATAAGTATATTAGGAAAGCCCAGCGCGATGAGAAAGTTTTCCTTGATAAATATTCTTATGTTTCACTTTTCGGCATAGATTCATTGGAAGCACTTAAATTTGCTATCTTTGAAAAAAGCATTAAAAAAAACTTGATTGGTAAAGAGCCGAGCTTGGAAACATTTAAAGAGAATACGACATCCTTACTTGGTAGTTTTGGAAAGAAAAGTATTCTATGGGCTAAATTCATCGCTACCCCTTTTAAGTTGGATGGGATTGTTGGACAGGCTGTTTCTTTTCTGTCAGTAAATAAAACGATAATCTGCTTGGATGATTTTGAGCGCATGAGTCTTGATGCACAAAATGTTTTGGGGTTGATATCTGAATTAAAAGAGCAAAAGGGATGTAAAATTGCCCTTATCCTAAATGATGAAGGTTTAGGAAAGGACGCGAAAGAAAAATACAATACCTACAGAGAAAAGGTAATTGATAAAGAATTTAATTTTTTACCGACTCCTGAAGAATGTGCCGAAATTGTTCTTGAGACTGAATGTTATGCAAATATATTAAAAGAGCGATGTTGTAAAATCGGCATCCAAAACATTCGGGTGATAAAGAAAATTTCTCAATTAAAGGAAGAATTGATTCCGTTTTTAGCTGATTGCGAAGACGAAACTAAACATAAGGCGCTATCTTCTTTGGTGCTATTCACCTATTACCTCCATACAAAAAAAGATGATATTTCTGATATTGAATTCATTAGAAAAATGAATTTATATGGACTCTCCGAGGACGAAAACTTCTCTGAGCTCCTTCTAGAGGCAATCCAGGATCAGGAGCAAGGAGATGAGAAAGAAAGGAAAAAGCTGTCCGAATGGATAAGTCTTGTTCGCGATTATAAAGGTTTGCGCCTTGATGAGCTTGATCTCGAAATAGCAAACTCTGTGGAACGAGGATATTTTGTAGATTCAAATATCAAGCGTGAAATTATTAAATACAACGAAAGCGTTAAAATGGAAAAGCAAAGCGAATCCCTTATTGAAGCGAGAGCTACCTATTATGACAGCTTTGATGATAACGCTGCGGATTTGTTAAAAAAAATATATGAAGCCGCAAAAAACCATATAAACCATATATCGCAAGCAAGTTTAAATGATGCAATTTGGATGCTTAGGGAGTTGGATGCCAATGATAAAGCAGATGAACTAATTGAGTTGGTGATTTCTAAACAAACTAACGCAGAATATTTTAATAGAAGTAATTATGCATTCATGGGTTCTGTATTGGATAAAAAAATGATTGGTAGATTTGCAGAAACATATACTCAAAGGAAAATTACTAAAACTCCTTTGGAAGTGCTAGTTAGCATCACTTCAAGGGATGGATGGGGCTCACAGGATGAGGATGTGTTAGCTTCCCTAAGCGCAGGTGACTATTACAACCTATTCAAATCTTTAAAGGGAGCGGCCCTTTCTGTTTATATTAGGCGGTGTCTTCAGTTTGGCCTCCCCTCAAACGCTTCGGAGAAGCAAAAACAAATAGCACAAAACACAAAAGAAGCCCTTAGAAAAATAGCGTCCGAAAGCAAACTTAATCAATCGAGAATAAAGAGATTTAAGATTGAAGACTAATCGCTGTGGCGGGCTTGGCGCAAGAGCAGCTTATTGTTGTAAAGGTGTGTCGCTTCCCTCTAGCTCAAAGCCGACGATGCGCGCTCTACCAGCAAGCAGTTTGATATACTGGCTTACGCCAGTCCGCAAGGAAGACGCATAGAGGTAATCCCTAATATAGGGCATGACACTCTCAAAGGATAAGGGCTGATTGGTTTTTTTATCAATAAATCGCTCTAGGTTTTGCCGATAATAACGCTCACAACTTTCTTTATCCGCTTGGGGTATGGAAACCTCTTGCTTTATTAATAGGTCAATTGTTTTGTCTGCTTTTTCTATATCGTCTATATCCACGTCGCTGGAGGGTTCAAGCAGGTTTTTTTCTTTCGCCGCTTGTAAAAGTAGCTGGCGGATAACAAGGGCTTGCGCTGCCTCGTGGCGCGCGCCATCTACAGAGGCGGCAGGGTGATATTGCATCTCGGCATGAATATCATCGTCTGTGATTTCTACACGATTGACAAAAACCGGCATAGGTTTTCTCCTTTAGCGCTTGCGCACAATTTGATAGCCGGCGCGCGATAGGTATTTTATCGGCGCGACCATACCACTGAATGCATGCACCAGCCGCGTGAAAGGAAATATCAAAAATATCGTTAGCCCTAAAACAAGATGAACCTTGAAAATAAGCGCTTCGGCAACAACAAAATCAGCCGCACCAGCACGAAAGGTGACAATATACTGCGCCCAATTCGCCAGCGCTATCATAGAGCTGCCGTCTAAGTGCTGCGTTGAAAAAGGAATGGTCGCTAAGCCCAAAATCAACTGCACATAAAGTATCAAAAGAATAAAAATATCCGAAGGCTTGCTTGTCGCACGAATACGCGCATCAAACAAGCGGCGAAAAATAAGTATGGTCATTCCAATAAAGCAAATGATGCCAAAGATACCCCCAGCCACCACAGCTAAGAGCTGCTTCGTCGATGCATCCATAACGTGATGATAAACTTCGTGCGGCGCAAGCAAACCAATCAAATGACCAAAAAACAATAGAATAATACCTATATGAAATAAATTATTGCCATAGCGCATGCCTCTTTTGCGTAGCAGTTGGCTGGAATCTGCCTTCCAAGTATATTGCTCGCGGTCATAGCGTAAAGCGCTGCCGACAAAAAGCACAATCAGGCAAATATAGGGATAATAACCAAACAGAAACTGGTGAATGAAATCGGCTTTCATTTTATCTCGTCCAGCATTGTGTCTAGGGCTTGCGTGGTGTGGGGAAAAGCATTACAGCTATCGCAATCAGCAGCCCCATTCGCTTGCGGGTCTCCACCGAAAGCTTCCGCCTCGCGCCACTGCTCGTCTAGGTCTTCCAGTGTTTCGGGGTCCTTGGGTGCCGCCGCAAGCGCCTCGTTTATTTTTATCTGGTTAGACTTAATAGCAGAGAGCGCTTCAATCGCCTCAAACAAATGCCTGTAGGGAGAATCCTTAAGTTTAGCGCCAATCATTGCGATGACATCAATAGCCTCGCCGAGCAAATCTTTCGCCTCTGCAAAGGAGCAGTGCGATAGGTATTCCATAAACAAAGGCAGGTAGTCAGGCAATTCATTATTGTTGATATAAATTCCCTTAGTGGCATAGGTTTCGCTTAAATTTACCATCGCTTGCCCGCGGTCGCGCGATTCTCCGTGGATGTGCTCGAACAAATGGAGGCAATGGGCGCGCCCTCTATCAAAGGTGGCGACGTAATCCTCCTGAACTTCTAGCAGGTCTTGGCTTTTTTGCTTCTTTAAGAAGTCTTCAATTCTTTTGATATATTTCTTTGGTAGCAGGGCTTCTTCTTGTAAAAGCGCAATGAGTTCGTCCGAAGCCTTATAGAGGCTGCCTTCAGGATAGGTGAGGAGCAAGCCTAGTATTTTGAACGTTTTCATTTACCACCGCCTTTTACATTTGTATTACCGCTCATCGTATTTTTATGGGTTCTGATGCCAAAAAGACTGGGCTTGCTGTCTCCGCCAGAGCAGCCATTGCCAAAACTAAAACCACAAGAAGAACGCTCATCAAAAGCAATTTCATTGTCAAAAGCCGTCTTGCCAGCATATTCGCGATGATTGGTCGGTATGACAAAGCGGTCCTCATAATTCGCCAGCGCCATAATGTGATACATATCATTGACCATTGCTTCATCAATGCCAACGCGCTCTAAAATACTATTGTCCAGCCTGCCATCGACATTTTTTGTGCGCATATATTCGCGCATCGCAATCATACGCTCTAAAGCCCCGACGATAGGCGCCTCCTTGCCAGCCGTGAGTAAGTTGGCTAGGTATTTAACTGGAATTCTCAATTTATTTACATCAGGGATAGGTCCCTCCATTTCAATTTGCCCTTGTGCAGCAGCGTTTTGAATAGGCGAAAGGGGCGGGATATACCAAACCATCGGTAAGGTGCGATACTCTGGATGTAAGGGGAAGGCGACCTTCCACTCCATCGCCATTTTATAGACCGGAGAATTTTGCGCCGCAGTAATCCAGCTGTCAGGCACGCCATCTTTTTTAGCTTGCGCAATAATTTTTTCATCAAAAGGGTCAAGGAAAATATCGCACTGGGCTTGGTAGAGGTCTTCGGGGTCTTCAACGCTCGCCGCTTCCTTGATGCGGTCAGCATCATAGAGCAAAACGCCTAAGTAGCGAATGCGCCCAACACAGGTCTCGGAGCAAACCGTCGGCTCGCCCGCCTCAATACGCGGATAGCAGAAAGTGCACTTCTCTGATTTGCCCGATTGCCAGTTGAAGTAAATTTTCTTATAAGGGCACCCAGAAACACACATACGCCAGCCGCGGCATTTATCTTGGTCAATTAAAACGATGCCGTCTTCCTCACGTTTATAAATAGCGCCAGAAGGGCAAGCCGCCACGCAGGTAGGATTCAAGCAGTGCTCGCATAGGCGCGGTAAATACATCATAAAAGTATTTTCAAATTGACCGTAGATGTCTTTTTGCACGCCCTCAAAGTTATAATCCTGACTGCGTTTTTCGAATTCACCCCCTAGGATTTCCTCCCAGTTTGGACCCCATTCGACCTTCTCCATTTTTTTGCCGGTAATAACAGAATGCGCGCGCGCGGTTGGCATGGTTTTAGATTCCGGCGCCTTTTGGAGTCGCTCATAGTCAAAGGTGAAGGGTTCGTAGTAATCATCTATTTCGGGTAAATCAGGGTTAGAAAAAAGTTTAGCTAAAATGCGAAATTTCCCGCCCATTTTAGGCTTAATATCGCCGTTAGATTTACGCACCCAGCCGCCGTTCCACACTTTTTGGTCTTCCCATTTTTTAGGGTAACCCACGCCCGGTTTTGTTTCTACATTATTGAACCAAGCATATTCCACGCCTTGGCGTGAGGTCCAAACATTTTTGCACGTTACCGAGCAAGTGTGGCAACCAATGCATTTATCTAAATTAAGCACTTTGCCGATTTGAGCACGTATTTTCATTTAAGCAATCTCCTCATGGTTTAAGTTTTTAGCCTTGTCATCATCACCCCATTTTACTTTTTCCATTTTACGCACAATCACGAATTCATCTCTATTAGAACCGACCGTGCCGTAATAATTAAAGCCATAGGCAAGCTGCGCATAGCCGCCAATCATATGCGTTGGCTTGACAACCGCTCTCGTGACAGAGTTATGGATACCGCCTCTTTGTTGGGTTGTTTCTGAGTGCGGCGTGTTGATAATTTTTTCTTGCGCATGATACATCATACTCATACCTTCTGGAACACGTTGGCTCACAACCGCGCGCGCAGAAATGGCGCCATTGATGTTGTAAATTTCTATCCAATCATTGTCCTCAACGTCAATTTTTCTAGCGTCTATCTCGCTTATCCAAACCACGGGTCCGCCGCGGTTAAGCGTTAGCATCAGCAAGTTTTCCGAATAGGTGCTGTGAATACCCCACTTTTGATGTGGCGTAATCCAGTTCAGCACGACTTGTTTTTTATCTCCGCCATGGCTATCAATGATAGGCGCTATCGTCTTAGTGTTAATGGGAGGCTTATAGACACATAGGGCTTCACCGAAATCGCGCATCCAAGAATGGTCTTGGTAGAAATGCTGCCGCCCGGTTAAGGTGCGCCAAGGTATGAGCTCGTGCACATTTGTATAGCCGGCGTTATAACTTACATGCTCATCTTCTAAGCCGCTCCATGTTGGCGACGAAATAATTTTTCGCGGTTGTGCTTGAAGGTCGCGAAAGCGAATTTTTTCTTCTTTTTTAGATAGGGCTAAATGCTTATGCTCGCGCCCGGTGATTTTCTCCAGCGCCTCCCACGCCTTGACCGCAACCTGACCGTTGGTTTCAGGCGCTAAAGAGAGAATAATTTCCGAAGCGTCAATATCGGTTTCAATACGCGGTAAATCTTTGGAGACACCTTCCTCACGAACGGTTCGGTTTAATTTACCGAGAAAATCTACTTCTTGCTCGGTGTTCCAAGCGATACCCTTGCCGCCATTGCCAATTTTGCTCATCAGGGGACCGAGAGAGGTGAATTTTTTATAAGTGTTTGGGTAATCGCGTGTTACCTCAACAAGGTTAGGCATGGTTTTACCTGGTATGGGTTCAATATCACCTTTTTTCCATTCTTGAACATCCAAAGGTTGCGCAAGCTCTGCTGGCGTATCGTGGAGGATAGGCACGCTGACTAAATCTTTTTCTGTTCCCAAATGCCCCTCGCACATTTCGGAAAAACGTTTGGTAATGCCTTTATAAATATCCCAGTCGCTACGCGATTCCCACGCCGGATCAACCGCGCGCGATAGGGGGTGGATGAAGGGATGCATGTCAGAAGTGTTGAGGTCGTTCTTCTCATACCAAGTAGCCGATGGCAGCACAATATCGGAATAGACGCAGGTCGTAGACATACGAAAATCAAGGGTGACTAAAAGATCGAGTTTGCCTTCTGGAGCCTCATCATGCCAAACGACTTCTCGCGGTTTTTTACCGCCGAGTTCTCCTAAATCTTTACTCAACAGACCGTGGTTTGTTCCAAGCAAGTGCTTGAGCATATACTCATGCCCTTTTCCCGAAGAGCCAAGCAAATTAGAGCGCCAAATAAATAAATTGCGTGGAAAGTTTTTCGGGTTATCGGGGTCTTCACAAGAAAATTTTAAGTCGCCGGTTTTTATTTGTTCAAGGGCGTAATCTTTGCTTTCCTTGCCCGCTGCCTGCGCGGCTTTAGCGAGTTCTAGGGGGTTTGTGTTAAATTGAGGCGCGGAGGGCAGCCAACCCATCTGCTCCGAGCGCACATTGCAATCAATTAAAGAATAATCCTGCCATTTTTTTGGGTCGGCTAAGGGAGAGAGAATTTCTTTCACATCCAATTTTTCGTAGCGCCATTGGTTGGAGTGGTTGTAAAAAAAGCTAGTGGAATTCATGTGACGCGGCGGGCGATGCCAATCAAGCCCAAAGGCTAAGGGTAGCCAGCCGGTTTGTGGGCGCAGCTTTTCTTGACCAACATAATGAGACCAGCCACCGCCAGATTTACCAACACAACCACACATCATCAAGATATTGATGATGCCGCGATAAATCATATCCATATGATACCAGTGGTTGATGGCGGCGCCCAAAATCACCATAGAGCGCCCGCGTGTTTTGTGGGCGTTATCAGCAAATTCGCGCGCGATGCGCGTAACCAGCGAAGCAGGAACGCCAGTGATTTTTTCTTGCCAAGCGGGCGTATAGGGCTCATCGTCTTCAAGAGAGGTTGCGACATTCTCTCCACCGAGCCCGCGGTCTACACCGTAATTGGCGACCGTCAAATCAAATACGGTTGCGACTAAAACTTCTTTTCCGCCCAGCTGAATACGCTTTGCCGGCACATGACGCACGAGAACACTTTTATGATGGGTATGGGCGAAAATCGGCTGCTCATTTTCTAAATTGCCAAAGTAGGGAAAACTTACCGGCACGGTTTCATCGGCGTTTTCAATTAATGTTTTTTGCGGCAAAATTTCCGAGCCGTCAGCAACGTTCTTTGCTTCCAAATTCCACTTGCCGCTATTATCCCAGCGCGAGCCAATCGTGCCATTAGGCACAAGAATTTTACCGGTGTGGCTATCCATCATCACGGGTTTCCATTCGGGATTTTTTGTTTCGCCTAGGTTATCGTCAAAATCACAAGCGCGTAGTGTGCGGTCGGGAATATAATTTCCATCGCGCTCTTCTAAGATGACTAAAAAGGGCATATCGGTATAGATGCGGCAGTAGTTGTCAAAATATTCGCTTTTTCCCGCTACATGGAATTCCTTTAAGATGACATGCCCCATTGCCATCGCTAGAGCTGAATCCGTGCCTTGGCGCACGGCGAGCCAGTTATCGGAAAGTTTAGCGACCTCGCTATAATCAGGCGTTACCGCAACGGTCTTAGTGCCATTGTAGCGTGACTCGGTGAAAAAATGCGCGTCAGGCGTGCGCGTCTGCGGCACATTAGAGCCCCAAGCGATAATATAAGAAGAGTTATACCAATCAGCGCTTTCGGGCACATCAGTTTGCTCGCCCCATGTCTGCGGACTAGAGGGAGGCAGGTCGCAATACCAGTCATAAAAACTTAAACAGACTCCGCCAATTAACGAGAGATAGCGGCTACCCGCCGCATAGGACACCATAGACATTGCCGGAATAGGAGAAAAGCCAGCGACTCTATCAGGTCCAAATGTTTTAATCGTGTAGATGTTGGCAGCGGCGATAATTTCATTGACCTCGTCCCAGCTCGTGCGCACCATACCGCCAAGCCCGCGCACTTGTTTATATTCTTTTGATTTTTCTTCGTCCTTGACGATGCTTCCCCACGCTTTGACAGGGTCAGTATGTTCGGCTTTTGCTGCGCGC
Organism: Alphaproteobacteria bacterium; assembly: GCA_965209065.1. Classification (GTDB taxonomy): domain Bacteria; phylum Pseudomonadota; class Alphaproteobacteria; order JAPOUT01; genus CBDBUR01. The sequence continues at coordinate 1,286,328 of OZ242373.1, read as the reverse complement.
CATAATTTTAACAAGCGCGAGCGCACCATCGGATATTTCAACCGCGCGGCACTATAGAGATACCAGCTATAACTCGCACCACGCGAACAGCCACGCGGTTCGTGGTTTGGCAAATCAGGTCGCGTGCGTGGATAATCGGTCTGTTGCGTTTCCCACGTTACCAAGCCGTTCTTAACGTAAATTTTCCAGCTACAAGAGCCGGTGCAATTGACACCATGGGTAGAGCGCACAACTTTATCGTGCGACCAGCGCCCACGATAGGCTTGCTCCCAGCTGCGGTTCTCTTCTGTGGTGATGCCATGTCCGTCTGAGAATTTCTGCGGAGGCTTGTTCGTAAAAAATGTTAATTTATCTATAAGATGACTCATAAGTGTTTTCTCTATTATGGGTTATGGATGTAAGCGTTCTTACGTAAGTAGAACCACCAGTTGAGCGCGATGCCGAAGATGTAAAAAATGGCAAAGCCGTAAAGAGCAATTTCGGGTGTCGTGGCTTTAATTTGCTCGCCAAACACTTGAGGAATAATAAAAGCACCATAGGCTGCCACGGCGGACGCCCACCCTAACACAGGACCCGCTTGTTCCCTATCAAAAATTATAGCCATCGTGCGAAAGGCTGAGCCATTGCCAATGCCCGTGGCTGTAAATAGAACTAAAAACAAAAGAAGGAAGGGGTAAAAATAATCCTCCGGCGTTGGCGAGGCATAAGCTGCTTTCATAAAATAGGCTACCCCTAAAGCACTGATAACCATAATGACGGAAACAAATTGCGTTACTTTTGCACCCCCCATCTTGTCGGCAATTTTACCGCCGACGGGTCTTATCAGGGCGCCGATAAAAGGTCCCATCCATGCAAAAGTAAGCGCTGAGGGACCATTAGGGTTAATAGTATCGTGGGTCATCACGCCATCGACGACTAAATGTTGAAACCCAAATATCACTTTAATAGAAAGTGCTAGGGCTGCCGAATAACCAATAAAAGAACCAAAAGTCATTGTGTAAATAGTCGTCATCGCCCAAGTATGCTTATTGTTAAAAATACGATACTGCCGTGCCAGACCTTGCTTATAGTTTGCGCCTAAGGGGAGTATCTTTAACGTAAGCACAGTCGCGGCAATAATCAGAGGAAGCAAAATCCACTTATTCAATTCCAATCCTGACCCGTTCACATTTTCAGGAAGCATAAGATAGAGAGCACCTATCACAATAATAAGTCCAAGTGCGAGCATCACTAAAATTTTGAAAAAAGCACCAAACGTTGAACCAATATTCGGAGAAACATGTTCATCTACGATATTGTTCATTCCCATCCAAGTTGCTACAGCGAGAGGAAGCAGAAAACACAACCAAAGATAACCGGCATTTTGAATCCAAGTTGCAGAGCCCGCCTCAATTTTTCCAATCAAAGTGCCGCTGGTGTTTTGTAATATCATCGACTCGCCGCCAAACAGGGCAAAGGTCATCGCAAGGGGGACTAAAATTTGCATTGTGGTTACGCCAAAATTGCCCAAACCAGCATTCATACCGAGAGAATAGCCTTGCGTTTTCTTGGGAAAGAAAAAGCTAATGTTAGACATAGAAGAAGCAAAGTTTCCACCGCCAAAACCAGAAAGTAGTGCTAGTAATTGGAAGTGCCACAGAGGCGTGTCGGAACTTTGTAGCGCGAAGCCAGTGCCTAGGGCAGGTAGAATTAAAAGGAGAGTCGTTAGAAAAATCGTATTGCGCCCACCTGCTATACGAATGAGGAAGGCGCTAGGGATACGTAGTGTCGCACCCGATAACCCAGCAATGGCTGCTAAGGAAAATAAGTCAGGCTTGCTAAAAGGAAAGCCTAAATTGAGCATTTGCACCGTGATAATTCCCCAATAGAGCCAAACAGCAAAACCGCACAGCAAGCTAGGGATGGAAATCCAAAGATTGCGATTGGCAACAGCTTCGCCATAGGAGCGCCATTGCTCCGAATTTTCAGGGTCCCAATTTTTTAAGTCTTTTGCCATCGCTAATTCCTATAAAGTTATCTTATAGCAGAAATGTGACATAAATCAAAAAGGGAAATTTTTTTACTGCGTCATTAGACATTCGCGGGGGTGTTTGCGCGGGCATTCGCGGTTGCTATAGAGGCTTAATGCTTATAGAATAAGGCACACAAGAGGGGTAAAAAACGCTGATTAACCGCACAATTAGGAGAATAATATGATTTCTTATGAAGAGGCTCTAGAGCTCATACATCAAGCAGAGCCGCTAGAAGCAATCTCCTTACCGATAGAAGCAGCCCGCGGGTATTTATTGTCCGAGCAAGTGGTGAGTCAAGAACATTTGCCGCCCTTCGCCAATTCAGCGATGGACGGATTTGCCGTGCGCGCCGTTGATATCAAGGATGCGGTAGATAAGAATCCTATTAGGCTGCCTCTTGTGGGGCAAACAGCTGCCGGCGATAGCCCCGCTAAAAATGCAAGTAGCATAGGCGCTTGGGAAATCATGACGGGAGCAATTATGCCAGAAGAGTATGATTCTGTAGTCAAAATAGAAGATGTCAAAGTGGAGCAGGGTAGCGTGCAGTTTAGCGCGGCTGTGGCTTTGGGCAATAATGTCCGTAAGGCTGGCGAGGATTTTGCCGCAGGTGATGTGATTGCCTCGCGCGGCACAAAACTTACGCCCTATCATGTGATGGCTTGCGCCGCGCTCGGGTATAAGGAGGTCAAGGTCTATCGCAAACCTAGATTGAAAGTATTTAACACAGGAAAAGAACTCGTCTCCGCGAAGCTGCCGCCAAAGCTCGGTCAGATTCGTAATTCTAATGGACCCTACCTGATAGCCGCGCTACAGCAAATGGGCTATGGACATGACGATGTAATAAACGATTATGTAATAAATGGCGGCATCATTGCCGATGAGCCCAAGCAATTTACGCTAAAAGTGCGGCAAGCTTTGGAAGAGGCAGATATTATTATTTCAACGGGAGCTGTCTCTGCAGGTAAATATGATTTTATCCCAGATGCTTTACGCGAATTGGGTGCAGAAATTATTTTTCATAAGGTAGCTATTCGCCCAAGCAAGCCTATTCTTTATGCGCGCTTTGCAAATGGCACGCATTATTTTGGTTTGCCGGGAAATCCAATTTCCGCCGCTGTCGGCTTGCGGTTTTTCGTGGAGAGCTTGCTGCGTCGCTTACAGGGTCAAGCAGTAGAGGAGCCCACCACCGCACGTTTGCTTATGCCCACACAGAAAAAAAAGGGTTTACGTTTTTTCTTAAAAGGACGCCTATCGGTTGCTTTAGGCGGGAAGCTACAACTAGAGATATTAAAGGGGCAGGAATCTTTCAAAATTAAACCGATGCTTGACGCCAACTGCTGGGCAAGCCTCACCGCAGAGCAGGACGGCACAGAGATTGGCGCGCCTATCTCTATCTATCCCTTGATAGCTTCTTGCGATGGGTTATAGCGGTATAAAGTATCGATGGGTTATAGCGGTATAAAGTATAAAGTATGAGGTGTGATGGTGCTATTTTAGCCGGCGGCAATTCTTCTCGTATGGGTGTTGATAAATCCGAGCTTCGCTTAGGGGGTAAAACCTTGCTGCAGCATGCGCGGCAAATTTTACTGCAAGCGGGGATAGATAATGTTTATATTAGCCGCGCTGATGTGATTGCCGATAAAATTCCAAAGCGAGGTCCCTTGAGTGGCATCCATGCGCTCTTGGATTATTTGCTAGAGGTGGAGAAGTTCAAAGATATGTATTTGATTATTGTGCCGGTTGATATGCCTTGTCTTGAGCCATCGCTTATTGATAACTTGAAGTCGGCGCGCGCGGCAGCGCTGGTATTTTATGCGGGGTATAAAATGCCCTTTCGTTTGCGCGTTGATAAGCAAATGTTCCAGTTGCTTGATAGGTTGTTGCGCGACGGAAAGAATTTATCCTTGGGCAACTTTCAAGATTTTATTGAGGATAAAATTATTCTTGACCTGACTGAGGCAGACCAACCGGCTTTCTACAACATCAACACGCAAGAGGAATGGCAGGCGATTACACAAGGAGATAGCAAGCCCCCTGTTTAACAGGGAATAAATAGGGATATTCTTGTTTTTTGCTATTGGTTACGACTGAATCTCTAGAATTTTAGGTGGCAGCAAAAAGCCCTAAAAACTGCCTCGCCGCTTACTTTTAGCCATTTTCCCCCGTTTTTTATTGACAGGCACGGGTATTTTTAAGTAAGCTTATAGATTAAGAATTAATTAGAGTAAGGAGGGAGCACCCGATGCCCATACTAAAAGCCTCTAAAAGCTCAAGGTCCTTGAGCTTTAGTTTCGCTCTATTGCTAGTGCTATGGGGCGGCATTGCTTTGGCGGCACCTCAGGGCGGCAGGATTGAAAGCGGTGCTGGGGATGTAGCCAGCGACCCGCTTAACATTCGGCAGGACTCTCAGGAGCTGCGCACCAGCTGGGATAGTTTCAATATATCATCGGGCGAAGTGGTTACTATCCACCAGCCGAATGCGCGCGCCTTGATAAACATTAAGGTGCGCAATGGTTCAGGGACCAATATAGACGGCGGCTTAAACGCAAACGGCAAGGTTCAGTTAGAAAATCCTGCGGGTATAACTTTTGGTGCGGGTTCGGTTGTTAATGTTGGTGGTTTGCTGGCGAGTGCTTCTGCTGGTGCGGTTGTTGTTAAAGGCGAGATAACAGCAACAGGTGCGGTTCGTTTTCAAGGGTTGAGTTCTAGTCAGGCTAACGCGGTTAATATAGGTGGTGCGGTTACGGCGAAAAAATTAGTTATAGAAGGTGCCGGTGATGTGATTGTCAAGGCAACGGCGGTTTTAACAGCGCCAGAAATTTTTGTTGGCGGGGGTTATCAAGGCAATAACGAAAACATCACTAATGCGCTCTATACTTTTGTAGAAAAGGGTGCGCAACTTAACGCAGGCGCTGGCGGTCGTGTTATTGTTTGGTCGGATAAACGCACATGGTTTTATGGCGATATCAACGCACCGCAAGGCGGCTTCGTTGAAGTTTCGGGTAAGGAAGATTTGGCTTATGTAAACCTCGTGGGCATAGATGTTGGCACGGAAGGCACAATCCTGCTTGACCCTAACAATATAACGCTTGGGACTGCAGGCAACGCTTCTAACGGTCTGCAGTTTGCTATGGACGACGGTCAAATCCTTAGGGAGGACGCAGTTTCTTCTAACTATGTTCTTACTTCGGCAGATATTGATAGCATTACGGGTAATTTGATACTAGAAGCCTCTGCTAACATTATTATTAATGCACCTATCACAAAATCTCAGGGTAATTTGACTCTAGATGCTGGTAGGTATATCTTTTTTAGGGTCATCAGCTCTATCAGCGGCTCTCTTACGCTTAGTGAATCGGGTGCCACTTTAACATTAAAAACAGGGCAACACCCTACCGATACAAGTGCACAGGCTGCAGGCAGGATTCGTGGAGCTATAAGCGGAACTTATTCTATTACAGCGTCTAATCTTGTGGTTGAGCTTAATGGTAGGAATTTTAATGACGACACGGGACTCGGTAAGGATGCCAATGAATCTGGTGATGATGCGATAGACATAACAGGAGTTTCTAATTCTTTGACAATAAAAACTGGGGCAACTAATGTTAATAATAGCGGCACTAAAACTGATGCGGCGCTTCAAGCGCACAGCTGGATGTTTGCTACTAACAGGAGCTTAACGTTAGAAGCCACCAATGGCAGTGTTAATTTCGTGGCGGTCGGTAGTTTAGGCACAGGCGCTTTAAATGCTTCGGCTAGAGGAACTGACAGCAGGGTATTTTTCCCTTCTAGTGGCACGCTAACGGCAGCCAGCATTACGCTTAACCAAACCAATGCTTGGGGAGACGTCGCGCCCGTCGGCATAACTTTTAGCCCTCTGCCAACTCTTACGAGAACGGGCGGCGAGCCTGTTGATGTAAGCTGGGACGCTGAGTCTGCCACCGCTACGCCTGGAGATATAACGATTGATAGCGGCAATGAAGGGTCGGGCTTTGACTCTATATTTGCTGCTTTCACAGTTAGCAACGGGGTTTTAGATTTAGGCTCACACGACCTCACAATAAACGCGGCTTTCACTTTGCCTGCGAGCTTAACGGAAATAAGGGCAGGCAACATAACGATAAGCGGTGCCGTTACTTCGGAATCAGCAGGCGGGCTAAAGCTGATTAGCACAGACAGGATGGCGATTAACGCTAACATCACGCTACAAAACTCAACGGGCGATTTAGTGATTGCTACTAGATCGCTTTTTTTGGCAAACGGTGCGCCAGCGCCAGTAACGCTTTCTAGCTCAGGCGATATAAGGGTTAGCTCTACAGGGTCAGTTGGCGTGTCATCTGTGAATGATGTTACCATTACCTCCACCTCTACTACTGCGGGCACTGAAAATAACTCGGTTTATCTAAACGGACCTTTTAATTTAAGTGGTGCTACTTTAACGCTTACCGCTAATGCTGGAACGATAGCGGCGAGTGCAGCTGAAACCGGGCATAGCGCGGCAACGCCTACAATAAGTGCGGACACGCTCGTGATTAATGCTGGCACGCTTGTGCTTAGAAACTGGATGAATACACGGCGCAGCGCTGTTACGATAACGATTGCCGCTGGCGGCGGCGGTCAGTTAAAAATTGTGGAAGATTATTCTACTTCTGCTGACGCCTTAACAATAACCGCACCGCAAATTGTTGTTGCTGTTGATGGCACAGGGGCGGATAGCGTAAGTGTAAGCGGCGATATTGTTTCCATCACGGCAAGTGCTACAGGAACCGGCGCTACTTCAGCTATTAGAAATACCGATAATGAATCTTTGATTTTAAGAGCTGGTTTAAGCAGTGATTTAACGATAAATGCCCTTAACATAAACTTTGCTCATAGTGTGACCGGCGGCGACTTAACGCTGCAAGCTAGCAATGTTCTTTTAACAAACAGTTCTGCTACTGCAATTAAAGCGCGTGACCTAGTCATAAACAGCACAACTATTAAAGCTGCGGTGGGTGCGACCAAGAAAAACCTAACCCTAGAAGCTACAAATGAAATAGCTTTGGATGTTACTACTGGCGACATAACAATTGATGCTGCCGATATTACGCTTACAAGTGCTGAAGAAATTGACGCTCGGGACGATTTAATCGTAACAGCTTCTGGCGCAATCAATTTAAATGCAAGCGTAACTGGCACCAATAGTGGTTTGACCTTTACCGCAGGTGGAGCAATCAACTTTGGCGGCACTGCGGATATTACCATAAAAACCACAATCATTGGTTCTAATGGCGGAGCTATCTCCTTGACCTCGCCGGGTAAGCAAAGCCCTGCCGCAAGCGTTAGCGTTAGTATAAACGCTGAAAGGGCTGATATCTCTTTGAGCGGTCATTTTGCTTTAGCTAATGATAAAACTTTTAAGGCGAGCACTACCAGCGATTCCTTTTTCAGTTTTTTCGACAGCGGGGCGATAGTTTTTGCTACCGGAGGCACGCACTCAATAACGGCGGGCACTATTACTTTTGACCAAGCCGATGATTACACGCAGCTAAGCCTGCCTGACTGGACCTTCTCGCCACTTCCGACAGCGCTACGCAAGGGTAGCCCAGTGGCTGCGGGGATGTTGGATTGGGATAACCGTGGGGTGGCGACGCCTGAGGATATAGTGCTTTCAACAGGTGTTGGAAACCTAGGAGATTTAATTGACGGCAAGTTTGAGCTTTCAGGTGACGACGGCACCACGCTGGATTTAGGCGCGCACAATTTAACCATAACCACATCGGAAACATTAACCATTCCTGACACCATAACAACCATCACGACTACAGGCACTATCACGCTAACCTCTGGCGCTATAACGCTGAACGCGGGGCTGACACTCACAGCCGCTAGCATAACGATAGGTGCTGATTTGAATGCGGGCGCAGGCGATTTAACGATTACTGGCGGCAGCACTAACGGCACTAGGGGCGGCATTATTTTCTCCAAAGCCGTTACTTTGATGGGTAGGAATATTTTATTCAGCACAACAGGCGGCGGTAGCGTGCAGTCCGCAGGCTTTGACCTCACCTTAACCGCCACGGTCAATCTTACCCTAGACGGTGTCGCTTTAGATTTGAGTAATAGCGACAATAGCAAAATTGGCAATCTAGCTCTCACCTATGGTGGCGGCAGCGCCGGTGAAACCACTGGCGTTCTTCTTGGTCCTAGCTCTTTGGTGACCGATGACCTCTCTATTGCTTATAACCTCATAAGAGGAGACATTTTCAACTACGCCCCTTGGATGGCGCCACCGAGTGGCAGCAACAGAAATTTAACACTAACCAGTTGGCTTATTAGGTCAAGAGAGGACATCAATCTAGGCACAGGTGATTTGACCTTAAATGCTATACTCATTAGGTTTGCAGGAAGTAGCACACTGACTATAACAGCGGGCAATATCACAATGGCCGGATACAACACACTTGATGGCGTAAATTCCGCTATCGAAACCCAAAATTCAAATTTAACGCTAGATGCCTCAGGGGATATAACCATAACCGCCATACATATAGATTTTAGTGCCTTATCTAGTGCTAGAAACAATTTAACTTTAGAAGCTGACGGCTCTATCTTTTTTAGAAGAGACACCACTATTACTGATGTCTCTAACTTAACGCTCGGCGGCACGATTAAAGCTGAAACCGCTGATGGCTCAATGAAGAATAATTTAACGGTGCAGAACGGCAACATCGCTTCAAACACAATCACTTTTGTTGGTGTGACCACTATTTCAGGCGCTAACATTTCGCTGGCATCAACCAACGCGCAAACAGACGGCGGCAACCCCAACGTAACGATAACCGCAAACGTTCGCGCAGAGGTAGAGGCAGTGTCAGCGACAAACACAGTGCCAGCAGTGAGGGCAGTATCAGCGGCGGCGGGCGATGTCATCTTAAGAGGTGGCTTTGATATCGGCACGGGTGATTTGGTTTTAACCTCAGGCGCAGGCGGCACGGGCGGCACTGGCACAATAGACTTAACAGACGGCGCCACGCTCGCAATTACCGCCGCTAATATCACGTTCAATCAGCCTGTTGGCACAACTTATCCCACTTCCTTGACTGCTGGCTACACTTTTACCGCCAGCGGCGATATTGTCGCTAATATCGGTGGCGCTCCGTCTAGCGCTGACCTAGACTGGGTTATCAGTCGCATTGCCCTCACGCCTGAGAGTATAGTGATTGATAGCGACAATAATACTATGGCGCTTGCCGATATAATTGCTGGCAAGTTTGCAATTAGCGAGGGTCTTTTAGATTTAGGAACAAATGCTCTCACGATAAGTGCGGCTTTCACTTTGCCTACGGACTTAACGGAAATAAGGGCGGGCAGGATAACGATAAGCGGTGCCGTTACTTCGCAATCAGCAGGCGGGCTAAGGCTGATTAGCACAGATGTTATGGGGATTAACGCTAACATCACGCTACAAAATTCAACGGGCGACTTAGTGCTTGCGGCTCGAAGGCTTGATTTGGCAAGCACGGCGCCTGTAACGCTTTCTAGCTCAGGCAATGTCAGGGTTAGCTCTTTAGTACTCGGCACGACAGCTGCGCATGCTGTTACCATTACCTCCACCTCTACGGCTACAGGCACTGAAAATAACTCGATTTATCTAAACGGACCTTTTAATTTAAGTGGTGCTACTTTAACGCTCACCGCCAATGCTGGAACGGTTGCGGCAAGCAATGCTGAAACCGGGCATCGTGCGATAACGCCAGTATTAATCGCGCGCACGCTTACGATTAATGCTGGCACGCTTGCGCTTAGGGGCTGGATGAGGGCGCGTGGTGGCAGCGCTGTTACGATAACGATTGCCTCCGGCGGCGGCGGGCAGCTAACAATTGTGGAAGGTGGTTATAGTTTTGCTAATCCTAACAACAGCCCCCCTACCACCTTAACGATAAGCGCGCCGCAAATTGTTGTTGATATTGCTAGCACAAGGGGGACTGTAAGCGCCGCCACTGGGGTTGTAAGCGCCAATGTTATTTTCATCACGGCAACTGCTACAGGAACAGGCGCTACTTCGGCTATTAGAAATACCGATGATGAATCTTTAATTTTATCTGCGGTGGGCACCGCCAGTGATTTAACAATAGATGCCCTTAACATAGATTTTGCCCATAATTTAGGAGAAAGCTCAACAGGCGGCAACTTAGCGCTAAACGCTAGGAATATTCTTTTAACAAAAAATACGACAAGTAGTCAGGCTATTAAAATTAAAGTGCGCGACCTAAGGATGAGTGGCACAACCATTAAAGCTGTGGTGGGTGCGATTAAGAAAAACCTAACCCTAGAAGCTACAGATAAAATAACTTTCAGTGTTTCTAGTGGCGACATAACAATTGAGGGCGCGGATATTACGCTTACTAGCGCGCAAACAATTAGCACTGATAGAGCTTTAACGATAACAGCTGATGGCTCTATCAACTTAAATGCTGGCATAAATAGCACCGCAGGTGATGTAACCTTAACCGCAGGTAGCGCCGGCGCAATTAACTTTGGCGTGGCATCGGGTGCTTCCCTTGTTATAAGAGGCGCTGCAAATGTTTCTTTGACTTCGCCAGCCGCGCAAAGCCCCGCCGCACTCGGAAACGTTGAGATAAGAGCGCGTTCAGGCAACCTCAATTTGAGCGGTAATTATGCTGTTGCTGAGAGCTTTACCATTTCGGCAGGCATAGGCATAGAAGCGTCGGGCGCGCGCAGCGTGGTTTTCGCTACTGGAGGTTCGCATTCAATAACCGCAAGCTCTATTACTATTAACCAATCGGCTACTTATACCCAAACGGAGCTAACCAACTGGACCTTCTCGACACGTCCGACAGCGCAACTCAACGGCAACCCAGTGGCAGCTAGTCTCTTGGTTTGGGATAACCTTATCCAGCTAAATCCAGGGAATGTAGAGCTTACAGGAACAGATAGCGGAGACCTAGCGGAGTTAATTAGCGACAAGTTTGAGCTTGAAGGCACCACGCTGGATTTAGGCGCGCACAATTTAACCATAACCACATCGGGAACCTTAACCATTCCTAACACCATAACAACTATCACGACTACAGGTACTATCACACTTAACGCTGGCACTATAACTTTAAACAATGCTTTTTCACTCACAGCCGCTGGCATAACGATAGGCGCTGATTTGAATGCGGGCACAGGCAGTGTAGGGATTAATGGCGGCGCCGATGGCATCGTTTTCTCCAAAGCGGTTACTTTGATGGGTAGGAATATTTTCTTCAGCACAACAGATGGTGGTAGCGTGCAGACCGCAGGCTTTGACCTCACCTTAACCGCCACGGTCAATCTTACCCTAGACGGTGTCGCTTTAGATTTGAGTAATAGCGACAATAGCAAAATTGGCAATCTAGCTCTCACCTATGGTGGCGGCAGTGACGGTGAAACCCCTGGCTCGCTTGTTAGCCCTAGCTCTTTGGTGACCGATGACCTCTCTATTACTAATGACCTCATGAGAGGAGTGCTCAACTACGCCGCTTGGATGGCGCCAGCAAGTGGCAGCAACAGAAATTTAACACTAAGCGGTTATCTTGTTAGGTCAAGAGAAGACGTCAATCTAGGCACAGGTGATTTTACCTTAAATGCTATATTCATTGAGTTTGCAGGAAATAGCACACTGACTGTAACAGCGGGCAATATCACAATAACCGGATACAGCACACTTGACGGCGTAAGTTCCGCTATCGAAAACCAAAATTCAAATTTAACGCTAGATGCCTCAGGGGATATAACCATAAGCGCCGCACATATAGATTCTAGTAGAGAATCTAGCGCTACAAACAATTTAACTTTAGAAGCTGACGGCTCTATCTTTTTTAGAAGAGATACCACGTTTACTGATGTCTTTAACTTAACGATTGGCGGCACGATTAGGGCCCAAAGCGCTGACGGCTCAACGAAGTATAATTTAACGGTGCAGAACGGCAACATCGCAGCAAACACAATCACTTTTGTTGGTGTGACCACTATTTCAGGCGCTAACATTTCTCTAGCATCAACCAACGCGCAAGCAGACGGCGGCAACCCCAACGTAACGATAACCGCAAACGTTCGCGCAGAGGTAGAGGCAGCGCCAGCGACAAACACAATGCCAGCAGTGAGGGCAGTATCAGCGGCGGCGGGCGATGTCATCTTAAGAGGTGGCTTTGATATCGGCACGGGTGATTTGGTTTTAACCTCAGGCGCAGACACCAATAGTGGCGGCACTGGCACGATAGACTTAACAGACGGCGCCACGCTCGCAATTACCGCCGCTAATATCACGTTCAATCAGCCTGCTGGCACAACTTATCCCACTTCCTTGACTGCTGGCTACACTTTTACCGCCAGCGGCGATATTGTCGCTAATATCGGTGGCGCTCCGTCTAGCGCTGACCTAGACTGGGTTATCAGTCGCATTGCCCTCACGCCTGAGAGTATAGTGATTGATAGCGACAATAATACTATGACGCTTGCCGATATAATTGCTGGCGCTTTTGAAATTGACGATGATGGTCTTTTAGATTTAACAACATTTTCTCTCACGATAAGCGCGGCTTTCACTTTGCCTGCGGATTTAACAGAAATAAGGGCACGCTACATAGAGATAAGCGGTGCCGTTACTTCGGAATCAGCAGGCGGGCTAAAGCTGATTGGCACAGAAGCGACGAGGATTAACGCTAACATCACGCTACAAAATTCAACGGGCGATTTAGTGATTGCCGCTGAAAGGCTCACTTTGGCAAGAGCCGCGCTAGTAATGCTTTCTAGCTCAGGCGATATAAGGGTTAGCTCTGGTTCGTATGGCAATCAATCTTCGTATGATGTTACCATTATCTCCACCTCTACTACTGCGGGCACTGAAAACAACTCGGTTTATCTAAACGGACTCTTTAATTTAGGCAGCACTTTAACGCTTACCGCTAATGCTGGAACGATATTGGCGAGTAATGCTGAAACCGGGCATCCTGTGATGCCGCCTGATATTATCTGCTCCGGTGGTGGATGCGCGCTTGTGATTAATGCTGGCACGCTTACGCTTAAAAGCTGGATGCAGATATACGATTCTGGCAGCCCTGTTAAGATAACGATTGCTGCTAACGGCGGCGGACAGCTAACGATTGTGGATGATTATAATCCTCAAGGCAGTGGTCCCATCTTAACAATAACTGCGCCGCAAATTGTTGTTGATGTTGCTGGCACAGGGGCGGATGAAGTAATGGTAGAGGTCGCTGTTCTTTCCATCACGGCAAGTGCTACAGGAGAGGGCGCTACTTCAGCTATTAGAAACACCGATAATGAATCTTTGATTTTAAGGGCTAAACGAGCGCGCACTTCTTTAACAATAGATGCTCTTAACATAGATTTTACCCATAATGCGATAGTCGGCAACTTAACGCTACAAGCTAGCAATATTCGTTTAACAAACAGTTCTGCTACTGCAATTAAAGCGACCGACCTAACCATAAACAGCACAACTATTAAAGCTGCGGTGGGTGAGGTTAAGAAAAACCTAACCCTAGAAGCTACAAATAAAATAATTTTGGATATTACTACTACTGGCGACATAACAATTGATGCTGCCGATATTACGCTTACAAGTGCTGAAGAAATTGACGTTCGGGACAACTTAATCGTAACAGCTTCTGGCTCTATCAACTTAAATGCAAGTGTAACTGGCACCGCTAGTAGTTTGACCTTTACCGCAGGTAGGGCAATCAACTTTGGTGGCACTGCGGATATTAGCATAGAAACCACAACCATTGGTGGTGGCACAGGCGGATCTATCTCCTTGACCTCGCCAGTTGCGCAAAGCCCTGCCGCAAGTGTCAGCGTTATTATAAGCACTGAAAAGGGCAATGTCTCTTTGAGCGGTCATTTTGTTTTAGCTAATAATAAAGTTTTTAACGCGAGCACTAGCAGCGATCTTCGTTTCGGTTCCGGTTCTGGTTTCAGCGAGGGTGTTCGCGACAGGGGGGCGATAGTTTTTGCTACCGAAGGCAGGCACTCAATAACCGCGGGCTCTATTGCTTTTGACCAATCCGATGAATACACGCAGACAAGCCTGCCTAACTGGACCTTCTCGACACTTCCGACAGCGCGACATGGAGGTAACCCAGTGGCAGCTAACCTCTTGGATTGGCAAGTCCTAGTCCTAGCCCCAAGGAATATAGTGATTAATATCAACAATAACACTATGACGCTTGATGAGATAATTGCGGGCAAGTTTAGAATTGGCGGGGGCGTTTTAGATTTAACAACATTTACTTTCACGATAAACGCGGATTTCACTTTACCTGATGACTTAACGGAAATAAGGGCGGGTGAGATAACGATAAGCGAAAACGTTACTTCGGCGGCGGCAGGCGGGCTAAAGCTGATTAGCGCCGCCACGATGGAGATTAACGCCAACATCACGCTAACAGGGGCAGGCGATTTAGTGATTGCCGCTCAAAGGCTTACTTTGGCAAGTCGCGTGCCAGTAACCCTTACGGCTGCAGGCAATGTAAGGGTTAGCTCTGTACAGCAAGGCGCAAATATAGCTACCAAACCTGTTACTATTATTTCTACGGGCAACTCGGTTTATCTAAACGGAAACTTTAATTTAAGCAAAAAATTTAATTCAAGCGGTACTACTTTAACGCTTACCGCTAATGCTGGAACGGTCGCTGCGAGCGCAGAGGGGACCGGACATGCCGCGGCAACGCCGCAGATAAGCGGCGCGTCTGCGCTTAATATTAATGCGCGCACGCTTGTGCTTAAAAACTGGATGCAGCCACGGGGTAACACCGGCGACAGCGCTGCTACGATAACGATTGCCGACGGCGGTCAGTTAAAAATTGTGGAAGATTATATTTTTAATAACAGTGGAGATGATGACACCATCTTAACAATAACTGCGCCGCAAATTGTTGTTGATGTTGACGGCACAGGGAACGATATCGTAAGTGTAAACGCCGATATTCTTTCCATCACGGCAACTGCTACAGGAGAGGGCGCTAATTCAGCTATTAGAAATACCGATAATGAATCTTTGACTTTAATGGTAAATGCTCTTTTAACGATAAATGTCCTTAATGTAGATTTTACCCATAATTTAGGGGAAAGTTCGGTTGGTGGCAATTTACGGTTGCAAGCTGGTCAAAATAATCTTCGCGGGAATATTATTTTCGCAAAAGATACGACAAGTAGTCAAGCTACTAAAATTAAAGCGCGCGACTTAACCATAAGTAGCTCAAACACTAAAGCTGTGGTGGGAAGCACTAATAAAAACTTAATCCTAGAAGCTACAAACGAAATAATTTTACGGGATTTTTCTTTTCACGGAATTAGTGACATAATTATTGAGGGCGCGGATATTACTCTTATTAGCGCGCAACCAGTTGACGCTCGGGACGGTTTAATCGTGACAGCTTCTGGCGATATCAACTTAAATGCTAGCGTAACTAGCAGCGATAATTTAACCTTTACCGCAGGTAGCGCGGGGTCAATTAACTTTCTCGGCATTGCGGATATTACCATAAGAGCAGACGCGCATATTCTCGGATATGGAAACATCTTCTTGACTTCGCCAGTCGCACAAAGCCCTGCCGCAACCGCAAACGTTACGGTAAACACGAGTTCAGTTAGTAACGGTGGTGTCTCTTTGAGTGGTCATTTTGCTTTGGCTAGTGATAAGACTTTTAAGGCTAGTATTGGAGATAACAACCCCTTTCTGGACCAGTTTAATGCTGATGGAAAAATAATTTTTGCTACTGTAGGCAAGCACTCGATAACTGCGGGCACTATTATTTTTGACCAAGTCGAGCGTTACACGCAGACAAGCCTGTCTAACTGGACCTTCTCACCACTTCCGACAGCTCTGCGTTTAGGGGGCGAGGTTCCTCTTCGTGCTGCTGATTTGGATTGGGATAACCTTATCCAGCTAAATCCAGCGAATATAGAGCTTACCGGAACAGATAGCGGAGACCTAGCAGATTTAATTGACGGCAAGTTTGAGCTAACAGGCACCACGTTGAATTTAGGCGCACACAACTTAATCATAAACACATCGGGAACCTTAACCATTCCTGACACCATAACAACTATCACGACCACAGGCGCTATCATGCTAACTGCTGGTGCTATAACGTTGAACGCGGAGCTAACACTCACAGCCACTAGCCTAGAGATAGGCTTCGATTTCGGCTTGACCGCGCACGATTTAACGCTTAATGGCGCTATGACTTTCACCGCAAACGTTGTTTTGACTGGTAGCAATATCACCCTCAACGGAGCTGTCGGAACGGGCGGCAATAACCTCACTTTAACGTCAGCTGGCAACCTTAATCTAGGCGGCGATGTTTATACTCTCGGTGCTGGCAACCTCGTTCTTTCTGCCACTGATGATATTGTTTTCTCGGATGACGAGGGCACGACTATTCGGGCGAACAACATCACGCTCGGCGGGGCGGTAAAAGCCGAAAGTATCGGGGAAGAATTCGACCCTGGAACTGGCATACGTGCAGAGGTAACCACGCAACACGACTTGACGCTCATCGCGAGCGGGCAAATAATTTTCGCCACCGACAAAGCCACCACGATAAGCGGCGCGGATATAACGCTCACCTCTCCCACCGCGCAAACAAATGCGAGCGATAAAGACCTCACGATTACCGCTTCCGGCGATATCACGCTTCAAGGTGGCTTTAATATCGGCAATGATGCGACCACCGGCGGCATAATGCGCCTCACCGCCGGCGAGGGCGCAGGCACAGGTTCAATTACCTTCACAACTGCTACGCTCACCGCAAAAGCGATGTTCCTCACGCAAGATGGCGATGCTTTCCTAGAAGACGCACCTGCCACCTTCACCTTGCCGAGCGGCGTGAAACCTCAAGTGGATTACACAGGCAGCGCAGGAACAGAATACAAGTCACCCTCTTGGGCGGAGTGCGCTTCGGGCGCTAGTGACTGCATTACCATTCTTGCGGTGCCAGATGAGGGCATAAATGTAACGCAAGACGATGATATAAACCTAGCCGATGCAGTAAGTCCCTTCGATTTCTCTGTCGATGAAGCGGGGCTTTTAGATTTAGGAGGGGTTAGCTTAACGCTTATCACCAAAGGCAATATCATTTTCCCCGCCGGCATTACTCGAATTAACGCGGGCAGCTTAACGCTTACCGCTGCCAACATTGGCACGGGTGCTAACGGCGCAGGCGGCTTATCTACCAGCTTGCTAATTGATATTGAAGGCGTCTTATCCTTGTCCATAGGCACTTTAACCAGCACGGCTGACCTAACCATAGAGGCAGAGAGCATTACTCTAGCTGCTAACACCAATATCATAAAAGCCGCTAACATTAACCTAACGGGGGATTCAGAAATTAACTTCCTCGAAGCACTCTTTGGGGAGACGGCAGGTATTCAATCTAGGGGAGGGGACTTAACGCTGGATGCTACGGGCGATATCACCATTAGCTCGACAACTATTAGTTTTGTCTTTCTTGGCTCTGACTTTACGCAGGTTGCACATGATTTAACGCTTAAAGCGGGCGGGGCGACTATTTTCACTAAAGATACATTTGCTTCGGTGAACAACATCACGCTCGGCGGGAGGATAAAGGCGGAATCAACCGATGATTCAAGTGGCACGGAAGTGACCACGCAACATAATTTAGCACTCCTTGCGGTGGTAGGGCAAATGAACTTTACTAAAGCCACCATGATAACAGGCGCGGATATAGCCATTGGCTCCGCCATGGATGTCACTAGTAGCCAAGACCTCACCATGACCGCAACGGAAACGGTAAGGATTGGAGGCAATTTCAACTTCGGCGCGGGCAACCTCGTTCTTTCTGCCACTAATGATATTGTTTTCTCGGATGATGAGGGCACAACTATTCAGGCGAACAACATCACGCTTAGCGGGGCGGTAAAATCGGAATCAACGTTAACAAGCACCGAAAATCATCGTGACGGCACATTCACAACCACAACCACAATCACGCAACAGAACTTGACGCTCACCGCGACGGGGCAAATCATTTTCGCCACCGACAAAGCCACCACGATAAGCGGCGCGGATATAACGCTCACTTCCCCCACCGCGCAAACAAGGCAGAGCGGGGAAGGGCAAGACCTCACGATAACCGCAAACACGCGCGCAGGGGTAGAGGCAGCATCGGGCGTAGATGAAGTAACAGCAGCCGCGGGCAATATCGTTTTAAGGGGTGGCTTTGATATCGGCACGGGCGATTTAGTCTTAACCTCAGGCACAGACACCGATAGTGGCGGCGCTGGCACAATAGACTTAACAGACGGCGCCACGCTCGCAATTACCGCAGCTAGCATCACCTTCAACCAGCCTACTGGCACAAGCTATCCCACTTCCTTGCCTGAGGGCTACACTTTCACCGCCAGCGGCGATATTGTCGCTAATATCGGTGGCGCTCCGTCTAGCGCTAACCTAGACTGGGTCACTCGCATTACCCTCACGCCTGAGAGTATAGTGATTGATAGCGACAATAATACTATGGCGCTTGCCGATATAATTGTGGGCAAGTTTGAAATTAGCGAGGGCGTTTTAGATTTAGGAGATCTTTCTCTCACGATAAGCGTGGCTTTCACTTTGCCTACGGACTTAACGGAAATCAGGGCGGGCACGATAACGATAAGCGGCGCCGTTACTTCGGCATCAGCAGGCGGGCTAAAGCTGATTAGTGCAGGTGATATGACGATTAACGCTAACATCACGTTATCGGGCTCAACGGGCGATTTAGTGGTTGCCGCGAATGCTCTTAATTTGGCAACTACCAAGGCGGTAACGCTTTCTAGCTCAGGCGATATAAGAGTTAGCTCTATATCGTCTGGCAGTGAATCTCAACATGATGTTACCATTGTCTCCACCTCTACTACTGCGGGCACTGAAAATAACTCGATTTATCTAAACGGGAACTTTAATTTAGGTAGCCAAGCTTTAACGCTTACCGCTAATGCTGGAACGGTAGCGGCGAGTAATGCTGAAACTGGGCATAGTGCGATAACGCCTGTGATAACCGCAGACACGCTTGTGATTAATGCGGGCACGCTTACGCTTAGAAAATGGATGAAGCCACGGAGCAACACCGCTAGCGCTGCTACGATAACGATTGTTGCTAACGGCGGCGGGCAGCTAACACTTGTGGAAAGTTATAGTTTTGGTGCTGGCACTTTAACAATAAACGCGCCGCAAATTGTTGTCGCTGTTGACGGCACAGGGACTGACATCATAATTGTAAGCGCCAGGGCTATTTCCATCACGGCAAGAGCTACAGGAACAGGCGCTACTTCGGCTATTAGAAATACCGATAATGAATCTTTGTTTTTTATTGCTCAAAGTGAGGACTCTTCTTTAACAATAGATGCCCTTAATATAGATTTTACCCATAATTCAGGAGAAAGTTTGAGCGGCAGCACCTTAGGGCTAGATGCTGACAATATTCTTTTAACAAAAAATACGACAAGTAGCCAGACTATTAAAATAAAAGCGCGCGACCTATCCATACACAGCACAACTATTAAAGCTGCGGTGGGGGCTACTAAAAAAAACTTAACCCTAGAAGCTGCAAGAATAATTTTTTATATTGCTACTGGCGACACAACAATTGATGCTGCCGATATTACGCTTATTAGCGCGCAACCAGTTGACGCTCGGGACGTTTTAATCGTAACAGCTTCTGGCTCTATCAACTTAAATTCTAGCGTAAGTGCCGACAGAGATTTAACTTTAACCGCAGGTAGCGGCGGCGCAATTAACTTTGGCGTGGCATCGGGTGCTTCCCTTGTTATAGACGGCGCTGCAAATGTTTCTTTGACTTCGCCAGTCGCACAAAGCAACAACGCCGCACTCGGAGGCGTTGAGATAAGAGCTGGATCAGGTAATCTCACTTTGAGCGGTAAGTATAATGTTGCTGATAGCTTTATCGCTTCGGCAGGCATAGGCGCAGGAGCGTCGGGCGAGCGCAGCGTGGTTTTCGCTACTGGAGGCTCGCACGCAATAACCGCAAGCTCTATTACTGTTAACCAATCGGGGTCTTACACGCAGACAACCCTGCCTAACTGGACTTTCTCGCCACGTCCGACAGCGCAACTCAACGGTAACCCAGTGGCAGCTAGCCTCTTGGTTTGGGACGATTTAGGAGGCACGAACATAGTGATTAATAGCGACAATAATACTATGACGCTTGCCGATATAATTGCTGGCGCTTTTGAAATTAGCGGGGGCGTTTTAGATTTAACAACATTTTCTCTCACGATAAGCGCGGCTTTCACGTTGCCTGCGAGCTTAACGGAAATAAGGGCAGGCACGATAACGATAAGCGGCGCCGTTACTTCGGAATCAGCAGGCGGGCTAAGGCTGATTAGTGCAGGTGATATGACGATTAACGCTAATGTCACTTTATCAGGTTCAACGGGCGATTTAGTGCTTGCCGCAAATGCTCTTACTTTGGCAAACGTAGCACCTGTAACACTTTCTAGCTCAGGCGATATAAGGGTTAGCTCTGTAGTGAGCGGCACGGCATCTGCGCATGCTGTTACCATTACCTCCACCTCTACTACTGCGGGCACTGAAAATAACTCGGTTTATCTAAACGGAAGCTTTAATTTAGGTAGCCAAGCTTTAACGCTTACCGCTAATGCTGGAACGGTTGCGGCGAGCGCCGCTGAAACTGGGCATAGCGCGGCAAGGCCTACGATAAGCGCAGACACGCTCGTGATTAATGCGCGCACGCTTGAGCTTAGAAACTGGATGAGGAGCGACGCTGCTGTTACGATAACGATTGCCTCTGGCGGACAGCTAACGCTTGTGGAAGGGTATTCCAATTCCACTAGAAGCTTAACAATAAACGCGCCACAAGTTGTTGTTGATGTTGCGGGCGAAGGGACTGACAGTATAAGTATAAGTGTAAGAGGCGATATTCTTTCCATTACGGCAACTGCTGGAGGAGAGGGAGCTAATTCAGCTATTAGAAATACCGATAATGAATCTTTGATTTTAGCGACTAATGGTGCTAACGGCACTATAACGATAGATGCTCTTAATGTAGATTTTACCCATAATTTAGGAGAAAGTTCGCTCGGCGGCAACTTAACGCTAGGATTTTTTCTTGTAGAGGTTAGTGAGGATATTCTTTTTACAAAAGACACGCAAGGTAGTGCTGCTGTTAAAATTAAAGCGCGCGATATAAGGATGACTGGCAGAACCATTAAAGCTGCGGTGGGCGGCATTAAAAGAAACTTAATTCTAGAAGCTACAGGCAGACTCGGTTTTAGTCATTTTCGGCGCACACCGATCACTATTGAGGGCGCGGATATTACGCTTACTAGCGCGCAAACAATTAGCGCTAATAGAGCTTTAACGATAACCGCTACTGGCTCTATCAACTTAAATGCTAGCGTAAATAGCACCTCTGGTGATTTAACTTTAACTGCAGGCACCGGCGGCTCAATTAATTTTGGCGGCACTGTGGATATTACCATAAAAAACACAGAGTTTGATGGCGGAGCTATCTCCTTGACCTCGCCAATCGCGCAAAACCCTCCCGCAAACATAAACGTTACGATAAGCTCTAGGGCAGCTAATATCATTTTGAGCGGTCATTTTGCTTTAGCTAACACTAAAGCTTTCTCGGCTTCTGCCGGCGGCATAGGAACGATAGTTTTTGCTGAGACGGGTCCGACGACTGGCGCGACGCACCACCACTCAATAACCGCAGGCGCTATTACTTTTGACCAATCGGGGGCTTACACGCAGACAACCCTGCCTAACTGGACCTTCTCGTCACGTCCGACAGCGCAACTCAACGGCAACCCAGTGGCAGCTGACCTCTTGGATTGGGACAACCTTATCCCTGTAGTTGCAGCGAATATAGAGCTTACAGGAACAGATAGCGGAGACCTAGCGGAGTTAATTAGCGACAAGTTTGTGCTAACAGGCACCACGCTGGATTTAGGCGCGCACAACTTAATCATAAACACAGATGGAACCTTAACCATTCCTGACACCATAACAACCATCACGACCACGGGCGCTATCACGCTAACCGCCGGCGCTGTAACGTTGAACGCGGGGCTGATACTCACAGCCTCTACCATAGCGATAGGCTTTGATTTGGGCGCGACCGCACACAGCTTAACGCTTAACGGCGCGATGACTTTCAACGCAAATGTTGTTTTGACTGGTAGCAATATCACCCTCAACGGAGCTGTCGGAACGGGCGGCAATAACCTCACTTTAACGTCAGCTGGCAACCTTAATCTAGGCGGCGATGTTTATACTCTCGGTGCTGGCAACCTCGTTCTTTCTGCCACTGATGATATTGTTTTCTCGGATGATGAGGGCATGACTATTCAGGCGAACAACATCACGCTCAGTGGGGTGATAAAAACAGAATCAACCGATGAAGAATCCGACGGCTCAACCACAATTACGCAACAAAACTTAACGCTCACCGCGACGGGGCAAATCATTTTCGCCACTGACAAAGCCACTACGATAACAGGCGCGGTTATCAGCCTCACCTCTCCCACCGCGCAAACAACTGCGAGCGACAAAAACCTCACCATTACCGCAATGGGCAATCTCACGCTGGAAGGTGGCTTTGATATCGGCAATGATGCGACCACCGGCGGCACAATGACTCTCACCGCCGGCGATGGCGATAGTAGTAGCGGCATTATTATTTTTACCGGCACGCCTACGCTCACCGCAAGCGCGATAACCCTCACGCAAGATGGCGCGGTTTTTCCTTTTGACGCACCCGATGTTACTTTCCAAATCGGCGCGTTGGCAGACGGCTTGCCACGCATTCGCTACACAGGCGATGAGACACAAGAGGCGGTTAATGACTGGGCGCAGCAGCGGGGTATTTTTAGAGGCACTAACATCAACCTTGAAGACGAACTCGACGGCGGAGAGCTGGACGGCGAAAACCAAAACCCCGACCCCACCAATAAGCCCAACGACATTATGATTGACCTAACCCAGAAGGAAACCGAAGAAGAAAAAGATTTTATCATTAACTCGGAGGAGAACTTCATCTTGCCCGATGGCGGCGCGGTGATGATTAAAGCTAACGTTATTTCCATTACCGCGAAAAGTATTCGCACCGCCACCGGCGAAAGCCTTTCTCAACCCCTCGTGCTTGAAGCAAGCGAGATGGTGATGATTAGTGCCGATATCGACTCTAGTGCAGACATTATTATAAAAGCGCCGCAGATTATTTTCTCGGAGGAGAAGCCGGTGCGCTTGAAGGCTCGAAACATTATGGTGGAGCTGCCCGATGGTATGGACATGCCTGACATGTCTAGTGATATGTTTGGCGGAAATAATCAGAATGTGGAACTGGTGGCGAGTGGCGATATTATGCTAAATAATAATGTGAATATAGGTTTCGGCACGTTGAACCTTCAAGCAAGAGGCAGAATAATGGCGCCGAGCAGAGATGTTATGATTATTGCTAACCGCATTGTCTATCATCCCAACACAGAGGAAAACATAGGCAACTTTTCTATTATGCTTTTCGCGCGTAATGATATTCACTTGATGAATAATATCACCGCGAACGGCAATATCGTTTTAAGGGCGGGAGGGTCGATTGTCACGCCAAGCGCTCATACCATCATCGAAGCGAAGGGTTCAAGCCAAGATGGCGATGGCAATGTGCGTCACCATTCAATTCACTTCCAGCAGAACTATGCCTTTAGGCAACACCATCCGCTTACCTTGAAGGCGGCGGGCAGCGTTTTGGTTGTCGGCAGGCTTGATAGAGGCAACGCGACCATAACCCTCGATGCCGGCGCCGCTCCCGCCGATGATACAGGCAGGCGCGGGGGACTCGGGATAATTAGCCCCGCTTTCAAAGCAGGGAGAATCCTTTGCCCCAACGCAAAAGCCCCCATCTGCCAGTAATTACCCATTTACCGCTTAAAAAAAAGTCATAGTTTCTATATCATAGACGTAACTGAGATCGAGGAAAACTTTCTATGCTTATACGAGCATTTGCATTAAGCCTGCTGTTTTGTGCGACTATTAGCGCGACTATTAGTCCGACCGGCACGCGCGCCGCGCGGCGGCTGGCAGAGATTGCATATTTATCAAAACCGATCATTTTTGAGACCACGAAATTTTCTCCATTTTACATATATTGACACGATTCGCCCCTTCTATCTTATATTCTATCATAATTTTTAGACTTCTGAGTTTGTTATTGGACAATCTGCTTGATAGGAAAGCAAATATAAAGAAGAAGTAGCTACTTGATGGCTAGAAAGGAGTGTTAAAGAAAGTGATGGGGGCTTAAGATCGCAGTTCCTGGTAAATCCATCATGGCGCGTAAAGGTGGGTAAGACTTTTACTAGACTTAATACTGGATACTGAGCAAAAACAAACCTGAAAGGCAATTGACGATTTTTTAGTGTATAACTAATTATTGTGAGTGATTTTTATGAAAAACCAATCTTAAATTCTCCTTATGAGCCTCCAACTCATTACTGGAAAATGGATGAGAGAGGGCAACCAACCGATTTCATATTGGAGGGGCGTCGGAAATGTGAGCTGGTAACACCCGTTCCTAAAGGCAAAAAACAGAAGCAACGAGAAGGGCAAAAGGAACTAAAGTTAGAAAAGGATAGGTATAATCCACTTCCTATTATCAATGAATTGCGCAGTGTGGTGGAATCTTGGCGCCACCTAGCCAATCCTAGAGATTGGGGTGTGTCACCTGAAACATCTCGTTTGCTTCAACATTGGAGACAAAAAAAGGAAGGCTTGCGCCCGTTTTTTTGTCAAGTGGAGGCAGTCGAAACAGCGATTTGGCTTGCTGAAGTTGCGCCTAAAAATCATATGGCAATAAAACATTTGCAGAATGCAAATGACGAAGCCAATCCAGAGCTTTTTCGTATTGCGTTGAAACTAGCAACGGGCGCAGGAAAGACAAGGGTGATGGCAATGTTGATTGCTTGGCAGACAATAAATGCGGTGCGTCATCCTCAAAGTAGAAATTTTACAAGAGGCTTTTTAATTGTCACACCTGGCATTACCATTAAAGACAGATTGCGTGTTTTGATGCCAAATGATCCAGAAAATTATTATCAGTATGGAGACATAGTCCCTCGCGAAATGTTGCGTGATATACAAAAAGCACAGATCGTAATTACTAATTATCACTCATTTATTAAAAGAGATATTTTAGATTTGTCCAAGGGCACGAAAGAAACCTTGCAAGGTCATGGGGAAGCGATAAAAGATAAAGAAAATGATGGGCAAATGATAAGACGTGTTATGCCGAATCTTATGGGAATGAAAAATATTGTTGTTATTAACGATGAGGCACATCATTGTTATCGTAAAAAACCAGAAGAAGAAAATGAAGAAGAACTTATTTTAGAGCAAAAAGAAGAAGCAAAGAAAAATAATAAGGCAGCAAGTCTATGGATTTCAGGGATAGAGACAATAAAGAAAAATCTTGGTGTGCGTGTGGTTTATGATTTATCAGCGACACCATTTTTTTTGTCTGGTTCGGGTTATCGAGAAGGCACGCTTTTTCCATGGACGATGAGCGATTTTTCGTTAATTGATGCGATTGAGTGCGGTATTGTTAAACTACCACGTGTGCCAATCATATCGAATGATTTGGAAGAAACGCCGAGGTATCGTGAGTTATGGCAGCATATTGGTAAAGATATGCCCAAAAAGGGGCGAAGCAAGATGGAGGGCGTTTTAGACCCGCTGAAGCTTCCCCAGACATTTAATATGGCGCTCGATGCGCTTTATAGCCATTATGAGAAAACATTTGAGCTTTGGCAGAAGGAAGATATCAAAGTTCCGCCAGTGTTTATTATTGTTTGTAATAACACGACATCTTCTAAGCTTGTTTATGATTATATTTCAGGGTTTAGGCGTTCGAGTGGTGAGTTTCAGCGGAGCAAGTTTAATTTATTTAGCAATCATGATGAGCATGGCAATCGATATCCTAGTCCCCGCACTTTATTGATTGATAGTGAGCAGTTAGAATCGGATGAAGCCTTAGACAAGGATTTTCGTGATGTCTCGGTTGAGCAGATAGAGATTTATCGCCGTGAGCTCCGTGCGCGCGGTGAGGCGGCGAAGGCGGAGAAGTTAAGTGATAAGGACCTCCTGCGCGAAGCGATGAACACGGTTGGCAAGGAGGGGCGGCTCGGAGCAGACATTCGCTGTGTGGTATCGGTTGCGATGTTGAGTGAGGGCTGGGATGCGAATACGGTGACCCACATATTGGGGGTTCGCGCGTTCAGCACGCAGTTATTGTGCGAGCAAGTAGTGGGTCGTGCGCTCCGCCGCACGAGCTATGACCTAGACGAAAATGGCTTATTCAAGGCGGAGTATGCCGATATATTTGGCATTCCGTTTGATTTCACAGCGAAGGCGCAGCCGAGCGCGCCCTCCCCGCCGGTGAAGCGTTGTCATGTTCGAGCACTTGAGGAGCGCGGGTCTTTAGCGATAAGGTTCCCGCGGGTCACGGGCTATCGTGTTGCGTTACCTGATGAAAAAATAACAGCGAAATTTACAAAAGAACATCATTTGGAAGTAAGGCCAGATTATGCTGAATCTTATGAAGTAAGGAATAGCGGCATTATTGGTGAACAGGTTGATATGAAACCAGAGATGTCAAAAGATTTACGCCCCTCAAAAATTTCGTATGCGCTAACGAGGCATTTGCTTTACCACACCTATCGCGGTGCGGGAGAAGAGCCGAAGTTTAATTTATTCTCGCAGTTTCAGCTTATCGTGCGCGAATGGTTAGATAATTGTGTGAGCTTCAAGGGAAGCACACATATAGGGCAGCTTTGCTACCAGGCGATAGCCGATGATGTCTGCGAGCGCATCAAGAGCGCGATTGCGAATGCAACGGAAGACAAGAGCAAAATAGAGGTAGTGCTGGATTCATTTAATCCACGCGGCTCTACGGATTATGTTAATTTTCACACGACGAGACCGACCTATGAAACGGATAGAGATAAAAGCCATATAAATTTTGTGACTTATGATAGCGACTGGGAGGCAGAGTTGTGCCGCGCGATAGAAAAACATCCGAGTGTCATTTCCTATGTCAAAAATCAAGGGTTGGGTTTTTGGGTTCCCTATCAAATGGGCGGCAAGGAGCATAAGTATTATCCTGACTTTATCGTTAAAGTTGATGATGGTAATCCTGAGCCACTTCACCTTGTGATAGAAGTTAAGGGTTATCGTAAAGAAGATGCAAAAATCAAAGCAGACACGATGAGCACTTACTGGATTCCAGGCATCAACCAGCTCGGCACCTTTGGTCGCTGGGCTTTCGCCGAATTCAAAGATGTTTGGGAGTTTGAGAAGCATTTGGATAGGTTAATAGGTGGAGTCAAAGAAAAATGATGATAGGTAAAATGTTAAACCCTGATTCTAATAATGGTATCGACGATTTTGAAGAATATTTAAAAGATGAAATTTGGATGTGGGCGGAAGCTACTCTGTGGGATGGAGAAGGAGAGGTGGGGTCAGCTATAGCTGATACAAATGGTATATATTCTAACCAAGATTGTGTAGATGTTAATGTTGGCGAATTTTCGGGTGATGCTTATGGTTTCCGATGCGAAATTGAGATGCATGGTGAACCTCGTAAAGACGATATTTATTTTGGTGGAGAAGTTATTTACATAGAAGTTGAAGGTGTTATAAAAATAACGCCTTGGGAGGAGGGGGATAATAATGTTCAGGATGAAGCTGAAATAAAGCGCGCGCAAGAAATTGCTAAGCGAGGTAGTTTTCCAAACTATTTAGACATTCTTAGCTATGAAGTAGTCAGTGCTAAGGCGAAACACCCAGATGACAATAAAGAAGAGATACAACTAGGGCATAACAATCCGCCAGCTGAGGAGGCAATTGATAGCCTTGAAGAAACCATACATAGTATTAAAACGAATAATGCTCTTGTAGAAAATCGAGAGGAATTATTAGCCCCTATAGAAGAAACATTTGAATCCTTAAAGCGTAGAAAAACCTCTAAGAATATGTTGCAGGGCTCTATAGATGCTCTAAAAAAGATTTATGAGATTTTTATTGAAGTGGGGGAAGTGGCAGGCAAAATAACTAAAGCTATCTGGAAGATAGGCGCTCTAGCAGGGACGCTGGGTTGGCTATTGCTACTATAGGTTACTTATCCTCAACAAAATGAGAGGCGGGCTGGTAATTCCCGAAAGCTAGGGGGAAATCTTAACAAATGGCTGATTTTTATTCAAATAAGGGTTGAAAAACATCACCTAAAGAGCTAAATTGATAGAGAGAGGAAATCAAAAATTATGCTAGCAACATCGGAAAATCAAGAAAAACATCTTTCCCAGCCTAAAGCGGGTGGTCGGCGTGTGCGCATTTCTACTCATAGAGCTAATCAATGTCATTTTTCTGTGGCAGCGAAAGAAAAGGAAATAGAGAAATCAATCAAAATCAACTTAATTTCTTCTCATATGATTTTTACCTTGCTCAAAAATGAACTGCGTTCTCGTGCCGAAAGCGGGGGGGATTTAGCTCCTTTCAAAAAGCTGCCGAAGGCCCTAAAGGAAAAATTGATTGTAGCGATAGAGGATGAGGAAGATATTGCTGATACTGAGAAAGTAATGATGGAAATTAAAACAGGCAAGGCTAAGCTAATACCTTGGGAGAAAATTAAAAAGAAATATGGACTTTAAATATTCGGCAAAAGCCGATAAGTTTTTAGCCAAATTAGCTAAAAGAGACCTGAAACTAGTTGTAGGTAAAATAAAAACACTAGCCAACTTTAATCCCAAAAATCCGCCTCCTAAAGTAAAAAAGGTGGCGAATAAATTGAATCTATGGCGCATCCGCGCTGGAGATTACCGTGTGATTTTTACTATAGACGAAGCGCTCAAAACTATTACTATTGTGATAATAGGTCCTAGAGGCAAAGTTTATAAAAATTTGTAGGGGAAATGCCAAAAAGAGTGGTTAAAAAGAAAGCAGCGAAGCGCATAGAGAGCCTGAAGCATAAACAGGCGAAGCGCAAGAATATCCCGACGAAAGAAATGGAGTCGGTGGTTAAGGATGAGGATAAAGCGCCGCGCCAAGTCGCTTACCAACGGCGCAATCGCGACCTAGACCCGCAGCTGGTCTGGCGCGGGAAGGACGAGCAAGACCTAAGCGACCTGCTGGTTCAAGCGCCGCCGCTTTATATTCAAGAGAAGATTCAGGCGCAAGTTTTAATCGATGACCTCAAAAGACAAAGCGAGGCAAGTCAAGCGCCTGACCCCCAAGCCGATATGTTCGCGGACTTCAACGGGCTGCCGAGCGAGCAAGCCAAGACCGAGTTTTACGAACACGATGCGAACTGGTCGAATAGAATGATTTTGGGCGATAGTCTTCAGGCGATGGCAAGCCTGGCGGAGCGCGAGGGTTTGCGCGGCAAGGTTCAAATGATTTATATGGACCCGCCCTATGGTATTAAGTTTAATTCTAACTTTCAGTGGAGCACGACCAGCCGCGATGTTAAAGACGGCAAGCGCACGCACATCACGCGCGAGCCTGAAATGGTGAAAGCCTTTCGGGATACGTGGCGCGATGGCATTCACTCTTACTTGAGCTATCTGCGCGATAGGCTAGAGGTTGCGCGCGATTTATTGACCGAGTCGGGCTCGTGCTTCGTCCAAATTGGCGATGAGAACGTCCATCGCGTCCGTGCTGTGATGGATGAAGTCTTTGGGGAGGATAATTTTGTTTCGTTAATAGCATTTCAAAAAACAAGCGGGCAAGCAACTAAAACACTATCTTCCACTTTAGATTTTATAATTTGGTATGCTAAAAATGCTCCTAATGTTAAGTATAGAGACTTATTTGTTCTTCGTAAAGCTGGGGAAAAATCATTAGATAGATATGATTGCGTTATGGATGCTGATGGTTCATGTAGGAGATTATCAGGTAAAGAGCTAAAAATAATTGAAACTAATGAAAATGTAAAAAGGTATCAATTAGCAGCTTTATATTCTGATGGTTCATCAAGTGCACAGCAAGAGTTTTCTTTTTTAGGAAAAAATTATAAACCAAGATTAGGAACGCATTGGAAGACAACAGTGGAGGGATTAAAAAAATTATCTATTGCTAATCGTATTGAAGTAATGGGGTCAGTAATAAGGTATAGAAGGTTTGCTGATGATTTTCCAGTTATTCCTATGACGGATAGATGGGATTCAGTTCAGTTAGGCGTAACAAGAAAATATATAGTTGAAACATCTCCAGAGGTAATTAAGCGCTGCCTTTTAATGACAACCGATCCCGGTGATTTAGTGTTAGACCCAACCTGCGGCTCTGGCACTACAGCTTATGTCGCCGAGCAGTGGGGTAGGCGCTGGATAACGATGGATACTTCGCGCGTCTCGCTCGCCCTTGCGCGAGCGCGCATTATGGGCGCGCGCTATTCCTATTACTTACTCGCCGATACGCCTGAAGGACAGCAAAAAGAAGCCGAAATCACGCACACTCTCCCCAAAGAAACCCCAACCTATGAGGATATTCGGCAAGGGTTTGTCTATCAGCGCGTCCCGCACATCACGCTAAAATCTATCGCCAATAATGCCGAAATAGATGTCATTTATGATAAATGGGAAAAGAAAATAGCACCATTAAGAGAAGCTCTTTCCGATTTAGCTGGCACTGATATAGCACTAACAGCAAGGAGTAAGGGAAAGCCTGTGGTAGACCCCAGTTTTATTTTAGGGACAAAACTAGTTTTTGATGAAGATTGGCAAATCTATCCTAAACCTGATAGCCGTTGGAGCGAAGGCTCTGTAAGGTTTCATAAAGAATGGTTAGAGGCATGCATCGCGCGTCAAAAAGAAATAGACGAATCCATCGCCGCTAAAGCAGCCACCGAATATCTTTACGACAAGCCCTATGAGGATAATAAACGCGTGCGCGTTGCCGGACCTTTCACGGTGGAATCCCTTTTGCCTCATCGCGCTTTTGTCGCCAACCAAGAAGGCGAAGAAATGCCCCCGCAATCCTATCACGAGCAAAGCTCTTTTATGGTGCGGATGATGGAGACTCTAAAAATCGCCGGCGTCCAGCAAGCGCATAAGGAAAACAAAATAAACTTCAGCGCTCTTGATGGCTTCCCCGGTCAATACATTTGCGCCCAAGGTCAATATGACACTCAAGAGGGTAAGGGCGACAAGAATCGTAATGCCGCTATTTTTATCGGTCCTGAATATGGAACGCTCAGCCGCGATAACATCGCTGCTGCCGCGCGCGAAGCTGCCGAAGCCGGCTTTGATATGCTGATAACATGTGCCTTTAATTATGAGGCTAACTGCGCGGAACTAAAAACCATCGGCAAAATTACAATCCTGCAAGCGCGGATGAACGCTGACCTACATATGGCAACCGACCTCAAGGACAGCAAAAACGCTAATCTGTTTGTTGTCTTTGGCGAGCCTGATATTGATATTGAGACCGCCGACGACCATAAGCTGCGCGTGCGCTTGAAGGGCGTGGATGTCTTTAAGCCTGCTACCGGTGAAGTCGTTTCCAGCGCACCCGATGAAATCGCGATGTGGTTCGTCGATAGCGACTATAATGGCGAGAGCTTCTTTGTCCGTCAGGCTTATTTTTTGGGCGCGAGCGACCCCTATAAGGGACTGAAAACTACGCTCAAAGCTGATATTAACAAAGAGGCGTGGGATACGCTTTATGGCGAGGTGTCTCGTGAATTTGACAAGCCGAGCTCGGGGCGTATTGCGGTTAAGGTCATCAACCACCTCGGCGACGAGGTTATGAAAATTTTTGATGTTAAATAGGGGGCTATTATGGCAGAAACTTATCTTGTTCCATCAGTAATAATTTTAATTGCAAATCTGCTTAGTGGAGAGCTTGGCAGTAATCGCTGGGAAAATGTCACAATGTCTTTTGGTCTTTTATCTCTTTTTAGTGTAGTGCTGTTATTTATTTTACCATTTCTTCCTAATTTTATCTTTATTGAAGCAACTCTTCAAAAAGGCATAGATCATTATTTGCTACAAGTAATGTGGTTTTGTGGAGTGGCGTGGTTAAGCAGAGATTACGAAAGGATATTCAAACCTTTATTTAACAATTTTTTTAAATAAAAATATGCGTCCTTTCTTTGCATCCACTTTCTACGAGAGCATTGTTAAGCTAGAGAACAAAGAGCAGGCAGCGATTAATAGAACCATCATAAAGCTTTCTAAAGATGAAAGCTCATCGGGACTTAATTTAGAAAAATTAAAAAATAATGATGCTTATTCGGTGCGCGTTAATCGCGATATTCGTATCATCGTTTATAAGCAAAATGATGATTTTATTTTATGTTATGTCGACCATCACGAAAAGGCTTATAACTGGGCTAATCGCCATAAGTTTGATTTTCATCCTAAAACAAAAGAAGCACAACTCATTCGCTTACGAGAGGCACAAGAACAAGAGCGCCGCGAAAAAGTCACTCAGTTTATGGAGCGCGAAGAAAATACGCAGCCTTATTTATCGGGCTTGACCCAAGACCAAGTGTTAAGTGTCGGCGTGCCACCCGAATATGTCGCACCCGTCCTCTCTGCCACTGAAAGTGAATTTTACAACTTCATCGGCGTTGGCTTTGATAGCGCGATAGAAAGACTTATGCGCTATCAGGATAATGGGATTCTTGAAACCCCCGAACCTGTGCCTGAAGGCGCTGACCCCTTTGACAAAAGCCAGTTTTATATGGTTGAAGACGATGCCGACCTTGAACGCATTCTACAAATTCCTTGGGAAAAATGGCTTGTCTTCCTCCACGCCTCGCAACGCGAATATGTTGAAGGCGATTATGATGGTCCTGCTGTCATTTCGGGTGCTGCTGGCACGGGCAAGACCATCGTCGCGCTCCATCGTGCCGCTGCCCTCGCGCGCAAAAACCCTGACGCTAAAATTTTATTCACAACCATCCTTTACCCGCTCATCAAGGACTTAAATAAACGAATGGACTATCTGCTTGACGGCGAACCCAACGTGCGCGCGCGCATCACTATTCGCTCTTTACGCGATATCGGGGTTGAACTCTACCAGCAAACGTTCGGCACGCCAAACATCATAAACCAAACCGACCAAAGCAAAATCAATTCCATAGAGCGCATTACTTCCTCAAACGAAATAACCGCTATGTTAAAGGCTTTGGCACAAGACGAGCCGCTCCATCATATACGCCCCGAATGGTATGAGGTCTGCGATGCTTGGGGTGTCCGCTCGCTTGAGGAATATCTCAACGCGCCGCGACTCGGCAAAATGACGCAGCTGCCTCAAGAACAATACCAAGCCTTTTGGAGCATTTTCCAACAATTGCGCGCGCAGCTAAAAGAGAAAGACCTCATCACAACTGCCGAAATGTTCCATCGTCTTGCGGAGCATTTCCGCCAAGAAAAACCTCCGTTTGATTTTGTTATCGCCGACGAAGCACAAGATATTTCCCCGCCTCAAATGAAATTTCTTAGCGCTTTAGCATCCGATAAACCTAATGGACTCTTTCTGTGTCGCGATTTAGCCCAGCGTATTTATCAAATACCTTTTTCTTGGAAAGCCTGCGGCGTAGATATTCGCGGGCGGCAATGGACGCTAACTAAAAATTATCGCAGTTCGCAAGAAATGCAGAAAATGACCGCGCACCTTGTTCCAGCCAAAATAAATGATGTGGATGGGCATAGCCAAAATCGTAAGGCAAATGTATCGTCTTTTACAGGAAAAACGCCCACCATTCGCGCTTTTGATAGCCAACAAGAAGAAAATGATTTTGTCATCCAGCGACTCAATCAATGGCTGGAAGAAGGCATAGAGCCAACCGAAATCGCTATTTTTGTCCGCTATAAAGAGCTTTTAGAAAAGGCACAAAATGTAATTCGTAAAACCAACCCGAAAATTACTGCCGACGTTATGCAGCACGCTAAGGGACTTGAGTATAGAGCGGTTGCCATCATGGCTTGTAATGAAAGCATTGTTCCTTCACAAGAGCGCCTATCACGCTATGCGGCGGATTTAGGTTTTGATGAAATAGTTGATACAGAGCGCCAGCTACTTTATGTTGCGGCAAGCCGTGCTCGAGAGCATTTACTCATTACAGGCACCCAACCTATTTCTGAGTTTCTTAGTGATTCGAGGGGTCATCAAAGGCTTGGAAAAATTGCTATATTAAAAAAATGAACGAAACTTTTTGTAAAGAAATAACTAAAGAAGAATTCCCTGAGCTAGAGGAGTTGGAAGGATATATATTAGGCGGGGCGTTATTTGAAGATGGCAAACCAGCTGGCAAAATGGGGTTTCGGCATAAAGTAGATTTGTATAAAGGAATTAAATTCGAAATTTTTTCTAGAGAGCACCCACCGCCTCATTTTCATGTTAGCTATCAAGGTCAATCAGCGGCTTTTAGCATTGACACTTGTGAAAGATTGCGTGGAAATAGAGGATTAGAGTGGAATGAAAGTGCTATTCGCAAATGGTGGAAAGATAATAAGGAGAAGCTAACAGAGATTTGGAAGAGAACCCGCTCTACAAATTGTCCTGTCGGCAAAATAAAAACTTAGATTATTTACCTTTTGATTAAATTTTGTAATTTGATAAAACGAGGATCGTTTTCTAGTTCTGGTTTTTTTGATTTAATTACATCGAGAATAGATTGATGGTTAGAATAGGGAAATCGGGTATCCCTATCGATAGTTATAGAAAGAAATGTAAGCACTTCGTTAGGAAATTTTTCTGGCAAAGAAGTTCCATTATCCATTCCATAGTTATGAAGATAAAGAAAATACTCTTTCATTGGGCGTAGGAAATCCTCAACCGCCTCAAAGCACACAGGAAAAGCATCTTGCATATCTAAAATGAGATGAACTATTCTTGATAAAATATTTTCTGTAATAAATTTAGCGTCTAGTGGCCAAATGCTATTAAAAAAACATTTAATTTTTTCCTCTTTTTCTTCTTTGGATCGTGTTCTTAACTCCATGTGTAAATCACTAAGAATCGAATGGTGTATTCTCCCATCCACGGTTCTTAAAAGTTGTTTTACTTCATATGGAGTTAATTCATGTCCTTTGTCTCTATTGTAAAGTAAGAGTAATATAAGCATCCATCCGAGCCTATGTCTTAGTTCACGATTTCCCTCGCGGGTAGAGGTGATAACTTTTAGCATGGCAGTTTTTATTTGGTTAAATAAATCTGCCGTAGGTAGATAACGGCTATATTTATAGCCATCCCATACAAGCCAACGCATCTTATGATCTTCTTCTAGCCAAGGCAAAATGTGTTGCTCTGTCCATTGAGGGGCAATGTAATGAAGATAGTCAATACGCTGCATCATCGTTGTTCTGATTAAAGCACCGCTGCGATTTTTTAGGTTTACAAGTCTATCCATTAGAAGTTCTATTTTTGTTTCAAACCCTTGGTTTTTTTCGCGACTACCACACCATGAAAAAACAATTTCGGTTAAATTACCCTCAGCGCGATTGATGGCATTCGTAAAAGAGTCTTCGGAAATTTCAGGTTGTCCTGCATTTTTATTATCGCGGTATTCTAATGCGTCCATCATTTTGTGCCAGAGCTCTAGTTGCTGCTGGTCATTAAAAAGCATCAATAAATCCTGAAACCAAGAGGCAGGGCTATCAACAAAGGGTTCTAATTCTGCCACTGGTATATCCTTAATTGCTTCCACAACATCTACAATAAGTTTTTTATTTGATTTGTCTTCAAGATTAAATTCTTTCCATTTACCGCTTGTCCAAAAGAAATAACGCCATTCTTCTTCGGGCCATTCTTTATTTTTTGCTTTCGCTTGCAGTGCTTCTAAAGCACCTTTGGGGTTATGAAGGCAGTATTTTCTCCAGATATCAGATTGCTCAAAAGATTCTTTTTGTAGTTTTCTTGCCCTTTCTATGCGCCGTTCCGTAGGAATTGCATCTAGTAATTCGGGATCACCTTGCTCTCCTGTGAAAGATTCAAAATGGGTATTTGAATCAGTTTGCCACTGTGGGAGGTTAGGGAGTTTTTTTTCTAACTCATCTTTTTTGCTTTGAGCTTTTTCAGAAAGATTTTCGATGGCACGAAGTTTATTGAGGATATCAATGTTTTTATACTCAATCCAACGTTCTTCTGGCAGGTTGTCTCGATACTTTTCACGGGGAGGACCGGCAAGAATTCTTTCTTCTAATTTTTCACGCATCTTAAGGGGAAAGTCATCCCATCGATTTCTTAGCAAAGTTGCTATTTCTTTCTTTATGCCACTTTGACGGATGCCCCAAAAAGTTTCTTTATTCATATCCAATAGTTCTTGTGCTACTGTTGTTTCCGAGTAAAGATCAGTTTTTGTTAATGCGTGAAGATACATACGCTGCATCAGCATAAGATTTTTATTATCTTTCCAAATATTAGATATTTTTAGTGCATTGTTCTCATTCAATTTTTCCCAAAGAGCAACTGTTAGACGAACAATTGGATAAAAATCATCATAGTGGAGGTTGTTTTGAGGTTTTTCCTCAATAGATGGCACGTCCCAATCAATTACATGTTCTAGACCTTGTTCTTGAGCAAATTCCAATATTTCTATCATTCGATGCGTTAAATTTCTACATAGGCGAACGGTTGGGTTGCTGTTTTCAGGTTGCCAGTTTTCTAATATCTCTTTTACCTGAATGCTTGTAGGTGTCTCAAATTTAGGATGTATAAGATCACCGGGAGTGAGATGGTTGTTTTCTTCTCTACCTTCTGGGTCTGCCATCCAATTTATTGAGGGGCCTATTTTTAAGAAAGGGGTGATGGCTTTGACAATACCATCGGTTATTTCGGTTCCATATTCGCTCTTATTGATACGTTGCTTTAGTCTAAACCATATTTCATAGCGCTCCATATCGTTTGAATTATGCTGTTTTGCCTCATAAATAAGAAGTTTCCAAGCCTGACGAAATGGCTCCTTTATATTTTTTTCTTGCTTAATAAATTCATCTTCAAGCCAAGAAACGAATTGTGCTCCTTCAAGTTTATGCTCAGCAAAAGCTTTAATCATATCGGGGTTTTCTAAATTTTGTGTAATCCATGGAATAATAATATTTGATGATAGTTTAAGACCTTTAATAACTTTCCACCATTCAGGAGAAGGGTTTTCTTCTTCTAAAATGTTTGGGTAGCGCTTTAGGAGAGATTCAATTTGCTTTTTATTTAGTTTATCATTAGTCATTTAGAACCTCTTCTGGACTTCTTGCCATGGCATTTCTTATGTCTTCTCGTTTTGAATTTGGATTTTGTACATCGTAGCCCCATTTTTTTAGCGATTGGTATAGTATTTCGTAACCCTCATCCTTAAAGCTAATTGTTGTAGCGCCAAAAGTTTTCCAAAAACTCTCATTATCTTCTTCGGTAAAAGCGTAAATACCCTTGATATCAGGAAAAACATTTTTATCTTCAGAAATAGCGGACAGCAAGAGTTTTAGAAAATAATCTTCTGCAGAATATCCAATAAAAACAATATTATATTTTCTAATTATTTTATAAAGAAATCTTGCTGCCCAACCTTCACGCATATAGGCTTCGGCAAAGTCCCTCATAGTTAATATTAAAGGGGAATTTTCTAAATTTTTATTATTATCGCTAACCCTCCCGTGCAGATGAATCACACCTTGAAACTCTTCTTCATCTTGCATATCAGGGAAAGCGGGTCCAGTATGAGATTTTATATCTTGAGTAGATTTTTCAAACAATGTATCAAAATTAGTGGTTATTAAAGGGTTATCTCCGGATAGCTCTAATAAAATTTTATGATATTCAAGTTTATCATCAGAAATTGTAATATAAGGTTCAGCTAGTATTTTATGGATTTTTTCTATTATTTTTTTTCTACCTTTTCGCCCACCAAGTCTTTGTTCTAATGCCCATAAAGTTTCATCAAAATCATTCTTTTCGAATGTTTCTTTTTCTTGGTCTTGTTTAACTTCCCCTAGCTTTAGATAGATATCATCAATAAGACTTTTAAATAGCGGTAGTTTTGCTAAATGAGATGAAACTCCGGCGCCGCAGATAAAAATTACTTCGCGTTCTTTTTGTGCTTCAATTAGCTTGTCGGGTATATCTGGTCCATTATCTATATATTGCATTATTTCCTCTAGTGATTCTCTAAAGTTATATAATACTCTATTTTACTTGTAAGTAATAGATTGCAGGTAAGGCTTTTGCACGCCTTGCTTGATTTTTTTACTAAAAATTGGTATATTAAATCTATGGTTACATTTTAAAACTAAGTCTATTTGAGTAACGAAGAAAGTCCAAGATAGACGAAGCAGTAAGGAGAAACTTGATGAAACAGATCAACATAACCTACCGACCTATAGAGCAACTAAGGCCTAGAGCTAATAATGCCCGCACGCATTCTGATGGGCAGATAATCCAAATTGCGAAATCCATAGAGCATTTTGGTTTTACCAATCCTATTTTGATAGACAAAAAAGGTAAGATTATAGCAGGACACGGGCGAGTGCAGGCAGCTCGCCGGCTAGGTCTCCATTCGCTACCAACAGTTAGTCTATCGGACATGACTGAGTCTCAGATTAGAGCTTATGTTATCGCTGACAACCGTCTCGCCGAGAAGGCGGGTTGGGACCGAGAGCTCCTAGGCATAGAGCTACAATATCTCGCCAGCCTTGAAATTGATTTTGACGTAACGCTCACAAGCTTCGAGTTCCCTGGAATTGATGTTCTGCTTGATAACTTTCAAGCAAGTAATGGGTGTAATACTGCGGGTGAAACGCTAAAACTCAATTCAGACTCGGTCATCATTCAACTTACGACTCCTCTGATGAGATGATGATAACGGCACAGCTTGAAGAATTAAAATACGATAAAAAGCAGCGCTTCGAAAAAAACAGGAAAAAAAGCACAACGCCAAACGAGGAAAGTTTTTTTGACCAAAAATCATAAAAATTTTCAACAGTAAACAAAGTTTACTCCCCCAAATTTTACAAAATTTGGATTTATTAACCTTTTAACAACCAATTTTTGGTTTACTTTGTTGAGCCAAACTATTGGGAGATCGTCCATGCAAAATCGATCAGGTGTAGACCCTAAAAATGTAATTTTAAGCATAAAACCAGAATATGCTTTGAGCATTATAAAGGGAAAAAAAACTATAGAATTACGTAGAAAATTTCCCATTGAAAATATGGGAGGAGGAATAGCAATTATTTATGCTTCCAGCCCTCTCAAAAAGATTATTGGTTATGCATCGATTCTTGAGGTAAGAAAATTGCCTATATTTTCAATATGGAAAATTTATAAAAAGCAAGCGTGTGTGGAAAAAAAATTCTTCAATTCTTATTTTGAAGGACTTGAGGAAGGTTTTGTAATAGAGCTTAAAAGGCCTGTTGAGCTTGCTAATCCATTAGAATCAAATGCTCTGAAAAAAGAACACAGTTTTTTTGCCCCTCAATCATATCGTTATGCTTCGGATGGGATATTAGGCGCTGTTAGGGCATGAATAGACCTAAATTGCTTATGGATACCAATATTATCTTCAAACTTGAAGATAATGAACTAGTTAGCGAAGATTTTTCTTCACTCCAACAAAAATGTAGTGAGCACGGTATTAAATTATATGTGCATGAAGAGTCTGCGAAGGATATAGAAAGAGACAAGAATGATCAGCGTAAAAAAATTACACTTTCTAAAATTAATAAATTTGAAAAAATTGAAGGAACGACAATTCCAAATAAAAATGAACTAGAAAAAGAATATGGGAGAATAAAAGGAGAAAATGATTATGTTGATGTAGTTTTGCTTCATACATTGAAACAAAGAATAGTGGATTTTTTAATAACAGAAGATCATGGTATACATAAACGTGCTAAGGACACCGAGCTTGATGGTCGTGTATTTAAAGCTAAGGAAGCTTTATTATGGGTTAGACATAAATATGAAAATATATCTGTTCCTCTGCCATCTATTAAAGACACACATTGCCATAAGATTGATAGGGAAGATAATATTTTTAATTCTCTGGAGAAAGATTATCCTGAGTTTAGGGAATGGTTTGTAAATAGCTGTGTCAATCAACATCGCGCCTGTTGGGTGATAAAACTTCATAATGAGGATGAAATTGCTGGTATAGCAATAAGGAAAAATGAATCATTTCAAAATTTAAAATCTGATTTACCAAATGTGAGTAGTGATTTTACAAGAAACCCTAAAAAGATATTGAAAATTTGCACATTTAAAATTAATGAAAGGTATAGGGGGGAAAAATTAGGCGAACAATTATTAAAGCAAATATTTTGGTGGTCTTACAGAAATAAATATGATCTAGTTTACTTGACCGTTTATTCTAAGCATGAATTTCTTATTGATTTATTGACACAATATGGCTTTAGAAAAATAGGGAATAAAGATAAAGAAAATGTTTTGGCAAAAGCGTTTTCACCAGAAATTTTCAATATTGAATTGGTAGAAGATGCACTTAAGTTTGCTTATCAATATTATCCAAATTTTAGAGATGGCAAGGAAATTGAAAAGTTTTTAATTCCCATCCATTCTGATTTTTATCAAAAACTGTTTCCTGAAAATGATAGGCGGATTCAACTTCCACTACCTTTTTTGATGGATGGGAGCGGAATACCTTGCCATACAATTCGTAAAGTTTATGTCTGCCATGCCCAAATAAAAAAAATTAAACCTGGAAGTATTTTGCTTTTTTATCATACTAAAGATACAGATAATCCGAACAGTCAAAGACTTCTGACGATAGGAATTGTAGATGGATTTCATATAACTAATTGTGCAAAAGAATTGCTAAGATTAACTGCAAAACGTTCTGTTTTTAATGAGAAAGAATTAAAAGAATTTACAAAGAATGATACTAAAGATGTAAAAGTGATTAATTTTTTACTTGTGGGGCATTTACAGTCAAGTATTTTATTTAAAAGTATGGAGGGCATAGATATTAAAGGGCCTTATCAATCGATAAGGGGGATTGAGCATAATAAATATCAAAAATTAGATATAAAATCAGAATTGCATGTTCAAGAAGAGTAAAAGAAAAAAATGACAAGAAATTTTTTCTAAAAAATAGAAGCTATTCACAAAAATCCACTGGACTTGGGTAGCAAGGCAAGCGGTAATGGTTCTCCAAATTAGGAGAGTTTCATTATGGCTAAGGAGATGCCTGAACTGAGCGATATTGCTCAAATGAATAAAAGAGAGTTGGTGACTCTATGGAAGAAGGTGTTTGGCAAGTCACCACAATTTATGGGGAGTAAAGCGTTTCTCAAACACCTGCTTGCCGAGGAACTTCAAGGAGGGATGCCGCCCGCCCTTCGGCGCCAGCTCAATAAGCTCAAGCCCAAAAAGATAACATTAAAGCTAGGAACTATCATTGAAAAAGAATGGCATGGCAAAAAGTATAGTGTGATTACCACAAAGGAGGGCTTTATTTACAATAACCAAACCTATTCTAGCCTCACCCAAATCGCAAAAGAGATAACAGGCACAGCATGGAATGGTCCTGCCTTCTTTGGGTTACGCAAATGACTTTGCGTTGTGCTGTTTATACCCGCAAGTCTTCAGAGGAAGGGTTAGAGCAGTCGTTTAATTCCTTAGATGCCCAGCGCGAAGAGCGCGGGCTGGCTAAAGATGGTTTGCTCTTGCCGAGGGAGATTGCGGAGACTTATTTTCATTCGGCACACCAGCATCGGTTGGCATGGACGCACGAGCTAGACTTGCGACCCTACTCCGACCTCGCGTGGTGGAACCACCGCGCTTAAAGTTTGCTTTAAGGTGTTAAGTCAATAGCGGTAAATGAGGGTGTCAATTTGGGTTTTGAGGACGCAGAGAGTCCTCTAGCGGAGGCGGCAGGTGCGATAGCAATTTTCTCTTAAGGTAAGTTCCCTGTTTAACAGGGAATAAATAAGAGGCTTTCTTGTTTTGTGCCCTTAGTTGTGACTATATCTCTAGGATTTCGGAACGTTAGAGAGTATTTTGCCTTAAAATATAAAAATCATTATTTTTTAGAATGCTCTTTTGTTATATTGAAAAGCTATGACAATTTTTGTAGATGAATCTGGATTTACGGGCAATGATTTACTCAATGCTGATCAGCCATATTTTGTGCTTTCTAGCGTTAGTATATCCGATTTTGAAGCGAAGCATATAGTGGATGCAGTTAAAAAAAATTTTGGTATAAAAGCTCAAGAGCTTAAAGCGGGCAAACTTCTAAAGACTTCTCGAGGTAGAGATGCAGTGAATTATATATTTCATAATCTTAAGGGCAGGTATGCTCTTTCGTATAATCATAAAATTTATGCTCTATGTTGTAAATTTTTTGAATATGTCTTTGAACCTGTGCTGAAAGATAACAATTATTTTTTTTATGAAAAAAAATTTCACTTATTTATTTCAAACACTCTTTATGCTTTCTTTGTTGCTGGAGATAAAGCCGCATCAGAAATTTTGATTAGCTTTGCAAAAATGATGAGAGAAAAAGACTTTGATACATTGCGTTCTCTTTTAGAAAAATCACCTAGCACAAATCCGGACGATGTTTTTTGCCATATAGTGGATTTTATGGAAGGTTATGCCCAAGAAATAAATGAAGAGCTTGATGGGTTTGGAGCCCCAGACGATATTGGGAAATGGATATTGGATTTATCTAACAGTGCCCTTTGGAGTTTGTTAAGACATTGGTCTGAGAGTCATTTAGAATTGGTTGTTGTTTGTGATTCTTCTAAGCCTCTGAATGATTCATCACATCGCCTTGATGTCATGATTGGTAGGACAGATAGGCCTAAGATATTTCACCCTGTTAAAGGGTTCATTTCTCCTGTTTTTAATTTAAAAAAGGAAATTGATTTTAAAGATTCCAAGGAATCGGAAGGTGTCCAATTGGCAGATATAATGGCAAGTTCTGCTGTATATGCTATAAAAGAAAAGGATAGAGATTTGCTAAATATGGTTAAAAGAGGCATGATTGAAGAATGCATTATTCCAGCGCCCGAGCATGTTGATTTAAAGAAAAAGCAACCAATTCTAAATGCTATATTGTTGGTAGAATTAGCTAATAGAGCACGGAAGGGATATAGTCCAATTCATCAAATAGAGGGGTATTATAAATTTCTTGAAATGCAATACGAGTCAAAGATAAAAGGGGAATTGGTTTCAAAATAAAACAGAAAATTTTTCTAAAATTTATTAAGAAGCAGCTCCCGAAGGAAATTTAAATATACATGGTATCAGTTTTTTCTCTTGTTTTGGCTAGAAAAAACCAAGCACCCAAAGACCTGGCGGAGAGAGAGGGATTCGAACCCTCGATACCTAAAAGGCATAACGGTTTTCGAGACCGCCCCGTTCAACCACTCCGGCATCTCTCCCCACTTTTGTATAAATGGAGTATAGTATAATTAAAGGGGAAAAATGGACTTTCAAATACCAAAAGAGATTCAAGACAAGCTCGCCGAGCTCGACGCTTTCATCGAGCGCGTCATCAAGCCGATAGAGCGCGCGGACGATAACATTCGCTTCTTCGACCACAGGCGCGAGGACAGCCGAACCGACTGGCACAGAGACGGACTCCCCAATGAAGAATGGGAGGCGCTGCTTGCTAAAGCGCGCTCGCTTGCTGATGAGGCGGGGCATTATCGCTTTCCCTTGCCGAAGCGGCTCGGTGGCGCGGACGGCAGCAATCTCGCGATGGCGATT
Source organism: Alphaproteobacteria bacterium (assembly GCA_965209065.1). Taxonomy (GTDB): domain Bacteria; phylum Pseudomonadota; class Alphaproteobacteria; order JAPOUT01; genus CBDBUR01. The sequence goes on along the minus strand of OZ242373.1, from coordinate 1,242,561 downwards.
ATTCGCGAGCATCTCGCGGCGAAGGGCTTGGGGCTGCACAACGACCTCCAAAACGAGCATTCCATTGTTGCGAATAACATCGGTGTGTTGCTGATGGATATTTATGGCTCGCAGGCGCAGAAGGAATTTTTTCTAGACGATATGTTAGCGGGGAGGTCGGGGTTTGCTTTTGGCATCACCGAGCCGCTGCACGGCTCGGACGCCACTTTTATGGAAACGCGCGCCGAGCGGACAAATCAAGGCTGGTCGATTAACGGCGAGAAAATTTGGAACACGGGCATTCACAAAGTGCCTTACGATATGATTATGGCGCGCACGAGCGGGCAAGACGGCGATGCCTTTGGCATCACGGCATTTCTGGTGCCGGTGAAAACGCCAGGCTTTGAAGTTGGCGAGATGCTTTGGACTTTCAACATGCCCAGCGACCACGGCAGGGTGCGCTTAACCAATGTTGAAGTTGGCGATGACACTCTTTTTGGCGAGGAGGGTAAGGGCTTACAAATCGTTCAGCATTTTTTCAATGAGAATCGCATTAGGCAAGCGGCTTCTAGTTTGGGCGCGGCGAGTTTTTGTGTGCGTGAATCCATTGCCTACGCTAAGGAGCGTAAAACTTTTGGCAAGCCTATCGCTACGCATCAGGGGATTCAGTTTCCTCTGGTTGAGCTAGAAACGCAATGCGAGATGTTGCGCGCTTTGATTCATAAGACCGCGTGGCAGATGGATAGAGATGGCGTGTTCAGTGTATCGGACAAGGTGTCTATGTGTAATTACTGGTCTAATCGTTTATGCTGCGAGGCGGCGGATAGAGCGATGCAAGTGCATGGCGGTTGGGGCTATTCGCGCCATAAGCCGTTTGAGCATATTTATCGCCACCATAGGCGCTATCGTATCACTGAGGGCTCGGAGGAAATTCAGATGAGGCGTATCGCCGGCTATCTCTTTGGTTTTATGAAACAGAGAACCCCCAAAGGCGTTTCCTCTTAATGCGCGAGGCACTAACAAATTTTTTCCAAAAACATTTAGAAGGGTTTGAGGAAGTCATCAAAATTGAAAGATTATCAGGCGGCGCGAGTCAAGAAACCTATCATCTCATCGTGGCGGCGGGGGAGGAGAAGCATTTTGCTTTTCGTAAATCATCTTTACGCGAATCATCAGGCAGTGTTAGCTCATTTGACAAAGTGAGTTTGCGTCAAGAGGCACAGCTTATGCAGTTAGCGCGCCAGCATAACATTCCTGAGCCGCGCGTCTTTGCTGTTTGCGAGGCGCAAGACGGACTCGGCGAAGGCTTTATGATGGAGTGGCTTGAAGGCGAAACGCTAGGCAAAAAAATTTTACAAGCGCCAGAGCTTGAAGGCGCGCGCAAAACATTAGCGCACCAGTGCGGAGTCATTCTTGCGGCGATACACCAGATACCGCAAGACGAGCTTTCGCCTTTGGCTTTACCGACACAAGAGCCGTCGCGGGTTTTGGCGGAAGCCTATGAGGTCTATCAAAGTTTCGCTCTCCCGCGCCCGATGATTGACTGGACGGCGGCGTGGCTCAAGCAACATCTCCCGCTGGATTATGATACTTGCCTAACGCATAGCGATTTTCGCAACGGCAATTTGATGGTGTCGCCGCAAGGGATTATCGCTGTTTTGGACTGGGAGCTTGCCTGTATTTCCGACCCGATGAGGGATTTAGGCTGGTTATGCGCGAATTGCTGGCGTTTTGGCGGCAGCGCGCCGGTCGGCGGGTTCGGCAGTTATGAGGCGCTTTTCGACGGCTATCAGCAGGGCGGCGGCGGTGGCGGGGCTAGGCTTGATAGGGAGCGGGTTAAGTTTTGGGAGGTGATGTCTTCATTTCGCTGGGCGATTATGTGTTTGGGCATGGGGCAGGCGTGGCGTAGCGGCGCGGATAAGTCTGTGGAGCGCGCGGCGATAGGGCGCAGGGCTTCCGAAAGTGAGTTAGATTGTGCTAATTTACTTTTATCGCCAAAAGCGCGACCGCTCAATGAGGGGAAGGATATAAATAACTCTAATATGCCGACCAAAGAAGAACTTATTCAAGCTGTGCGCGACTATTTATTAAGCGCGCGCGAAAATGCCACGACCAAACGCGATAGATTTTTGTCGCTTGTTAGCGCAAATAGTTTAGATATTGTTTTGCGCGAATTAGAAATGGGCGCCAGCCACGAGAGCATTGAAAAAAACGACTTACAAGCGATGGATTTAGAAGAAGGAGGGGATATTGTGACATTAAGAAAGAAGCTAATTGAAAAAATAAAGAGCGGGCAAATTGCGTTAGACGATGAAAAACTACAGCACTATTTGCGTGGTTATACCTTGCGTCAAGTGCTTATTGACCAGCCAAACTATTCGGGGGTTGCGCATGCTATCAAGTAATTTTTTAAGTGAGCCGCAAGACTTATTCAACACGTTAGAAGATATTTTGACTCTTGTTAAAAAACTGGGCGCGGATAGTGCGGAAGCCTTCATCGGCGAAGCGATTGCTTTTGACACGCAAGCACGACAAGGCAAAATAATTGATACGAGTCATTCGGAAGTGCGGCAATTAGGTTTGCGTGTTTTCATCGGCAAGCGTAATGCTGAAATAGGCATCGGGGTTGATAGCTTAAAGGATAAGGAAGAATTCGCCGCGCGCGTGATAGCAATGGCACAGGCTTCGCCCGAAGACCCTTACTGCGGGCTTGCCGAGCGCACGGCGGCGCGCACGGAGATAAAAGATATTGATGTGTATGACAAAACCTTGCCAAGCGTGGAGGCGTTAAATCGTCAGGCGTTAGAAACGGAGGCGGTGGCACTTGGACACGCCGGCATCACCAACACGGAAGGCGCGGGCGCGGCGTGGCAGGCGAGCCAGAACATTCATCTAACGAGTTTAGGCTTTCAAGGGGTGGAGAAAGAAACCAGCCATCATTTAAGCTGCTCGGTGCTGGCGGAAAAAGACGGCGCGATGGAGCGCGACTACGAATTTTTTAGCGCACACTTCGCGGAAGATATCCCTTCGCCTAACGAGGTGGGCGATAGTGCCGCGCGCCGCACTTTAGCGCGGTGCGGTGCGAGCAAGCCGCGCTCGACGACCGCTACCGTTATGTATGAGCCGCGCGTGGCGCGTTCTTTATTGGGGCATTTTGCCGCTGCCATTTCAGGTGCGGCGATTGCGCGCCAGACGTCTTTTCTAAAGGACGCGATGGGCAAGCAAATTTTCAGCCCGCACATAAAGATAACCGACGACCCGCACAGAAAACGCGGGCAAAGGTCGCAAGCCTTCGACAGCGAGGGCGTGTTGGGTGCAAAGCGCGATATTATCGAGGCGGGCGTTCTGCAAAGCTGGCTTTTGGATAGCCCCTCGGCGCGTCAGCTGGGCTTGGCGAGCACCGGGCATGCTGCTTCGGGCGCGCCCTCGCCGAGCAACTTTTACCTCACGAGCGACCAAGCCCCTAACCCCGAAGCACTCCTTTCGAGCATTGACGAGGGGTTGTATGTTACCGAGCTTATCGGCTCAGGGGTCAATCAGGTTACCGGCGATTACAGTCGCGGCGCAAGCGGCTTTTGGATAAAAAATGGCAAAATCGCTTATCCGGTGAGTGAAATCACCATTGTCGGCAATCTAAAAGAGATGTTCGCGCGCTTACAGGTGGCAGACGACCTAACCTTCCGCTATGGTATAGATGCGCCCACGCTTTACATAGAGCAGATGACAATCGCCGGCACCTAAAGGGGAAGCCTAAAGGAGAATTATGTCTCAAACAGAGCAGCCAAAAAAGAAAATTATAGAGGTGATAAAAATTGCGATGAGAAAGTGGCTTCTGCCTCAATGGAAGCTGTTAGCGAGCGCTATTCTTGCTAACGTTCTTGTTGGTATTCTAACGGGTTCTTTTCCGGTTTTTATTCAGCAGAGCCTTGACGCTCTGTTTAACCCACAGAGTTCGATTCCGCTTATTCTTATTTCGGGCGCGATTTTTACATTATTGACAATGCGTGCCTTAGCAACTTACTTAGGCAATTTTTTGAACGGCTACTTGGGAATGAAAATTCTAAACTCGGTTCAAGTTGATTTGTTTAAGTATTTTTTGTTTTCCGACTTTGACACTATTCATTCGCAGCATTCAGGAAAAGTAATTTCTTCCTCTATGAATGAAGCGCAAGCGGTGAATGGACTTATCGGCGCGCAGCTTATTTTTTTATTGCGCCATTTCATTACTTTGATAGGTGTTTTGGGCGGCATGATTTATATTAATTGGGAGCTTTCCTTTTTTATTTTAAGTTTTATGCCTATCGTATTTTATTCTATGTTTAGGTATGGAAAACTGGTGAGGAATCATTCCGTGACCGCCATAACACAGATGGGTAATCTCGCTTCACAGATTCTTGAAACAACCCACGGGGCTAAAATTATTCGCGCCTATGGCAAGGAAAGCGAAGAGTTAGAGAAATATAAAGTCGCCATCCAAGAAAGATTACGCACGGCGGCGCGCACCACGCGTCTGTCTTCGGCTTCAAGCCCCTCGGCGGAGGTTGTGGTGGGTTTCGGTATGGGTGCTTTGTTTTTCTATGTTGGCTATCAAGGTCGCGCTGGCGAGTTCTCACAGGGTGATTTGGTTGGTTTTATTACCGCCATGCTGTTAATTTACCAGCCGCTTAAAGCCCTTGCGACAGCGCAAGTGGCTATCCAAATCGCTTTAGTCGGCACCGAGAGGGTTTTACAAAAAGTAGAGTTGCAGTCTACGATTAGCATAAAATCCTCCGCGCCTGACCTTGAGATAGACAGCACAAACAAACAGCCGCGCATTGCTTTTGAGAATGTTTCTTTCCGCTATCCCCGAACCGAGATAGATGTTATCCGCAGTATCAATTTTAGTGTGACACCGAATGAGATGGTTGCTCTTGTGGGTCATTCGGGCGGGGGAAAAAGCACCTTGTTTAATCTGCTCGAGCGCTTTTATGATGTGAATGGCGGCGCGATAAAAATTGACGGGCAGGATATTCGCGATGTTAATCTCAAAAGCCTGCGCCGCGCTCTATCGCTTGTGCTACAAGATGTTTTTCTGTTTGATGATAGCATTGCCAAAAACATTGCTTACGCCAGACCTAACGCGACGCAAGAAGAGATTATCGCCGCGGCGAAACTTGCTTACGCGCACGATTTTATCGAAACAACGCCAGACGGCTATGACACGCGCATTGGTGAAAACGGCAAAAATCTATCGGGCGGGCAGAGGCAGAGGCTATCGTTTGCGCGCGCTGCCTTGCGTAATTCCCCGATTTTGCTGCTTGACGAACCCACCTCCGCGCTTGATACGGAATCGGAGGAGGCTCTACAAAAAGGGCTCCAAAGCCTGATGAAAGAGCGCACGGTGCTTATCATTGCGCACAGGCTTTCGACTATTAAGAACGCGGATAGGATTCTCGTTGTGGGAGACGGGCAAATTGTAGAAAGCGGCACCCATCACGCGCTGATGGATAAAGCGGGAGCTTACAAAAGATTATATGACGCTCAATTTGCCAACAGCAAGGAAGTGTGATGCGCATATTTCTATCTTTATATTTTTATAATTTTATTTTTATGTGTGCTACGCCCTGCCTGCATTTTTTTTTGCGCTCTAGGATTAAGCGCGGCAAGGAGGACAAGCATCGCTGGCGCGAGAAGCTAGGCAAAACGAATTTACCATCGCCGCCCAATGAGCGTAAAGGGGAGCTTAAAGGGGAGCGTAAAGCCGCGCTTATTTGGGTCAATGCGGTATCGGTCGGCGAGGCTTTGGCGGTTATCCCTTTGATAGAGCGTCTGCTTGATATTTATCCTAACGCTCGCGTGTGCCTAACGACAAGCACGACCTCCGCGGCACAGATAGCCAAGGATAAGTTGCCGCCGCGCGCATTTCATCAATTCACGCCGCTTGACCATCCGCTTTATGTGCGGCGGTTTTTAGATCACTGGCAACCGGCTTTAGCCTTGTGGGTAGAATCAGAGTTATGGCCTAATTTAATTATTCAAACGGCTAAGCGCTCTATCCCCATGGCGCTTGTGAATGCGCGGTTTTCGGACAGGAGCGCAAAGCGTTGGTTGCGTGTTCGCTGGCTTTCTTCTTTTTTGCTATCCCTGTTTGATGTTTGTTTAGCGCAGGACGAGAAGGTGAAAAAAACTTTGCTAGACTTAGGCGCGCGCGCGGCGCGTGTTAGCGGCAATCTAAAATATGATGCCAAGCCTCTGCCTTACGATGAAGCGCAAGAGCAGCAATGGCGCGCGGCACTTGAGGGGCATAAAATTTTTCTTGCCGCCTCCACGCACGCCGGCGAAGAGGCGATACTTATCAAAACGCATTTAGAAATTTGCGCGCAAGGCAAAAAAATAAAAACGATTATTGCGCCGCGCCATCCGCCCCGCGCGGCGGGCATCACGGCTTTGGCGCCAGAATTAAAAATGGAATTTTATTCTTCGGGTGCGATAATGAATAAAGCGACAGACATATATATTGTCGATAGGATAGGTGTTTTAGGTTTGTTTTATCGCCTCGCCGATATTGTTTTTATGGGTGGCTCTCTTATCGCACACGGCGGGCAAAATCCTCTTGAGGCGGCGCGCATGGATTGCGCCTTGTTAAGCGGCGAGGGGTTTTTCAATTTTCAATCTCTCTATAGGTTTTTACAAAAAGAAGAAGGGGTTCGGGTGGTTCGCGAAAACAACTTAACAAAAACGCTTGCTTTTTTGCTAGACAACCCGCAAGAAGTAGTAGCAAGTGCGCAACGCGCAAAAAAGAGCGCCTCATCTCTAAAAGGAGCTTTAGAAAAAACCTTAATAGAATTAAAGCCAATACTGGAAAAGTTAGATGTGGCGGCGACCTAAATTTTGGCAAAAGAAATTTTCTCTTATTAGTTTTTTACTACTCCCATTTTCTTTTTTGTATGGGGGAGCAGTTTTTTTGCGTTTGAAGCGCAAGCCTCACCATGTTGGGATTAAGGTTATCTCTATTGGTAATTTCATCGCCGGCGGTGCGGGCAAGACACCGACCGCTCTTTATGTGGCGCGCGCGCTCAAAGAGCAGGGGAGGAATCCCTTTATTTTAACGCGCGGCTATGGGGGAAGCATAAAAGAGACGTGTCTCGTAGAGCCTCAAAAGCATAGGGCGTCTGAGGTGGGCGATGAGGCTTTGATGATGGCGCGTTATTTTCCTACGCTGGTTGGCGCGGATAGGGTGCGTTCGGCGCAGCGCGCGGCGCAAAGCGGCGCGGATATTGTTGTGCTAGATGATGGTTTCCAAAACCCGCAGCTTCATAAAGATTTATCCCTGCTTGTGGTGGATAGGTATGGGTTTGGCAATGGGCGTTTATTGCCTGCGGGTCCTTTGCGCGAGCGTCCTTCGTCTGCGCTCAAGCGGGCGCAGGGGGTCATTGTGATTGGCGCGCAAGAGGCGGATTTGCCGCCGCTTTTACAGCAGCTATCGGGACAGCCATCAGGACGGCTATCGGGGTTGCCGCTTATCTATGGTGAGATTAAAAACGCTGAACATCAGTCCTTGCCCGAGCAGGCGATAGCTTTTGCGGGCATCGGCGCGCCCGAGAAATTTTGGCAAACGCTAGAAGCGAGCGGCGTGACGCTTTTAGAGCGCTATGGTTTCGCCGACCATTATGTGTATAAGGAGAAGGACGCTGAATTTTTACTTGAGCGCGCGCGCCAATGCGATGCGGCTTTGCTAACGACAGAAAAAGATGGTGCGCGTCTAGCGCATAGCGGCGCGCCTTCTCTTGCCTTGCTGGCGGAAAAAACATATACTATTCCTATTGAGTTGAATCTTAAACATGGGGAAGACAGCCTCCACCAATTATTAGAGCGATTATGATAGGCAAAAAACAGCATAAGCAAAAGCGGAAGGTTTCACATCTTTTAGAGGTTGTTGGTGCTGTTATTTTCTTTTTTCTTTGTCGGCTATTGGGTTTAGATTTAAGTTCGCGGTTTGGTGGTTTTTTGGGCGAGAGGATAGGACCTTTATTTCGCCGCAATAAAGTTGCGCGGCAAAACATCAAGCGCGCACTAATAGAGTTAAACGATGAGGAAGTGGAGGAGGTTCTTAGAATGATGTGGCGTAATGCGGGTCGCGCTTTTGGGGAGTATCCTCATTTATCGAAATTTTGTAAGCAAAAATATCTCGCGCGCATGGAGCTGGTCATCTCGCCGCAGTTGAAAGAAACTTTAGAAGAGATGAAAGGTAAATGCTTCTTTTTTTCGGCACATTTAACAAATTGGGAATTAATGCCGATAATACCGATTCGTCTTTCGGGTTCGCGCGGGGTTGAAATTTATCAGCGTTTGGCTAATCCCTATATCAATCGTTGGGTAAAAAGCATTCGCCAAAAAATAACGCTTGCCCATCAAGTTGAAAGAAATAGCGGGGTGCGCGATATTGTTCGTTATATTAAAAAGGGTTATAGTTTCACGGTTTTAACTGATCAAAAGATGTTGTCGGGCGAATGGAATTGGTTTTTTCACCAGCCGGCGCAGACATCGGAATTTGCGGCGAACGTTGCGCTCAAATATGATTACATGCTTATTCCCGTGCATATAAAGCGCATAGATGAAAAGGGTAAAACGAAATTCCAAATGATTATTGAAGACCCTTTGGAGGTCAGGCGCAGCGGTGATAGGGAGGCGGATATACAGCGCATGACGCAGCAGATAAATTATTGTTTAGAAGTGCTCATTAGGGAGCAGCCTGAGAATTGGCTTTGGCTTCATAACAGATGGCCTGCTGATGCCGAACAAACGCGCCGCGAGCGCACTTTGTTAGAGCGTTCGCCGAATTTATCATAACCACGGGGTCTAGATTTTGTTTGTGCCATTTGACGCGCCAGTCTAAATGAGCGCCGGTGCTTCGTCCTGAATTGCCGCTTAACGCGATGACCTCGCCTTGTTTCACCGCTTGCCCAACTTTTACGAGAAGCGCACCCAAATGGAGGAAGGCGCTTGAGAGTCCGAAGCCGTGGTCGAGGAAAATGAGTCCGCCTTCAAAATAAAAATCGTTAGCGGCAAGGGTAATGATGCCGTCGGCGGGGGCGAAGACTTTGCTTCCGGCGGGCGCGGCGATATCAATGCCGTAATGGGGGCGCTTTGGTTTGCCGTTCAGCACGCGTTGCGAACCGTAAATGCCGGTAATTTGTCCTTGAATAGGCCAGACGAAGGGCTGTGCCCAGCCCAAAAGGGAGGAGAGTTTTTTTCGTGCTTGCCTTTTGATTTTAGATTGCGCTCTAATCTGTGTCCATGCCCATGGCGGCGGGGTTACTTTTTCTTCATCAATCCCGTCGATGGCTTGGACGTCATATTTTCTTTGTGTGATGTTGAGGTTCATTTCTTTTATGCCGTTTGCTGTTTCGAGTTTTAATCTTGCCTTGCGTTTATAATTTCTACCGAAGCCCAAAATAAACTTTCCTTTTTTTGTGATGGGGAGGGGGTTGTCATCTAAAAAAACTTTTTTTGCTGTGGGCGCAATGCCGATTAAAAACCCCCCTTGAATAGCTTTGCCATTGAGTTGTAGGTTTATATCTGCTTTGAGTCCTGCGCTAAAATATAAGAAACAAAGGAGGCTAAGAATTGGTTTCATTTTGCACCTCAAGCCAGCGTTGTAGGGAGAGTGCGGCGCTCGCGTAGGGTTCTTGGAGGTCGACGCTCCAGTAGCGTAATTGGTGGAGAGGAATTTTCTGACCACTCACGGCGCACACGACAAAAGAGCCATTTTTAATAATTTCGAATTCGCCATCACGGTATGTTACTTTTGCCTCCTCATTCATTAAAGAGCGAGCCTTGTTTGCGGGCGGGTTTATCGGGGGAGACGCGCTCCACATCGATGCGCTGTCGGTGAGCGAATTCTATTTTCAGGCGCTGCCCAACTTTGCTGTCGCCTGCTTTTTGGACGAGATGGTCGTTTTCATCTAGCACCAGACTAAATCCGCGCTCAAGCACTTTTTGGTAGCTCACGGCATCTAACAGCCGAGAGACGTGGCGGAAGGTTTGGCTTTTATGCGCCATCATATTTTGGATAAAGGGCGTGAGGCGCAAGTGGTTTAGTTTTCCGTGCGCGAGTTCTAAATGGGTTTTAAGTGCTTTCGGCAAATGGCGCGTGAGGTCATCTATTCTTTGCTCTAGCCGATAGATGAATTCGTGTGAGCGCGCTAACCTTGTTTTATTATCGGTTAGTCTTTCACTTTTCCAATTTATATTTGTTTTGAGCGCGCGTGTTTTGCGGTGCATTAAGGTTTGTAGTTTTTCTTGTAGCTCTAAGCGCACGGGCACAGATATTTCAGCGGCGGCGGTGGGTGTGGGCGCGCGTTTGTCTGCGACTAAATCGAGCAGGGTGTGGTCGGTTTCGTGCCCAATTGCCGAGATGATAGGAATCGCCGAGCGGCTTGCGGCAAGGATAACGTTTTCTTCATTAAAGCCTTGCAGGTCTTCCAAAGAGCCACCGCCGCGCGCGACAATAAGCAAATCGGGAGTCAATTCTTTTGGCAAGCGATTAAAGCCGTCAATGGCGGCGGCGACTTCTCCGCCGCATTTTTCGCCTTGCACTTGAACCGCCCACAGCAAAACCTCTAAACCAAAGCGCTCTTCAAGTCGGTGTAGAATATCGCGGATAACCGCGCCACTCGGTGAGGTGATGATGCCGATACGGCGCGGCAAAAAGGGCAGAGGTTTTTTGCGCGCTTGGTCGAACAGCCCCTCGGCGGCGAATTTTTTGCGCCGCGCTTCAATCAAAGCCCACAGCGCGCCCTTTCCGGCTGGCACGAGGTCTTCGATAATGAGCTGATAGCGCGACTGCGCGCCGTAAGTGGTTAGCCTGCCGCGGCAGATAACTTCCAGCCCCTCTTCGGGTTTATGCGCGAGCTTGCTGACCTGACCTTTCCAAATGATTGCGTTCAAGACAGCCTTATCGTCCTTGAGGTCGAGATAGAGATGTCCTGATGACGGGCGCGCGATTCGCCCAATTTCTCCCTGCACCGACACATTACCGAACCTGCCTTCAACCGTTTCTTGAATCTGTTTAGCGAGCGCGCTAACGGCAAGGGGTTCGGTGTCTATAATGTTCTCGGCGATGTTCTCCACGGCTATCCTTATTTTTGAATCATTTTATATGGCTTTATAGGGATACTATACTATAAGATGTTGGACTATGAATGTTTTGATTATCGGCACGGGCGGCAGAGAGGCGGCATTAGCGTGGAAGTTGGGGCAGAGTGCGCTTGCGCCGAAAATTTATATGGAGCAGGGCAATGCGGGGCTTGAAGCCTATGCCGATTGCCAGCCGCTCGGCGATGACGTGGTTGCTTTTTGCGCTGACAAAAAAATAGATTTTGTTGTGGTTGGACCCGAAGCGCCTCTGCTTGACGGGGTGGGCGACAGGTTGCGCGCGGCGGGGATAAAAGTATTTGCGCCGAGCGCTAAGGCGGCGCAATTAGAGGGGTCTAAAACTTTTACGCGCAAGCTGTGCGCGGAGTTTGGCATTCCCTCGCCGCGCTGGCGTGCTTTTGACAAGGCGGACGAAGCGTTAAAATATATTGCGCAGGAGCTATTTCCGCTGGTGATAAAAGCCGATGGTCTAGCGGCGGGCAAGGGGGTTGTGATTGCTCAAGACGCGCAACAAGCGCGCGCGGCGATTAGCGATGTTTTCGCCGGCAAGTTTGGCACGCCCTCTTTATTGGTAGAGGAGTTTATGGAAGGAGAGGAGGCAAGTTTTTTTGTTTTAACCGATGGCAAAACGGCAAAGCCTTTTGGCTCGGCGCAAGACCACAAGCGCGCGTTTGATAATGACAAGGGACCCAACACCGGAGGTATGGGTGCATTTTCTCCAGCGGTTATTATCACGCCCGACCTAGAGCAGCAAGTGATGACAAAGATAATAGAGCCGACGCTCGCCGCGATGAGGGCGAAGGGGATTCCGTTTTGCGGGGTGCTTTACGCTGGGCTGATGATAAACAAGGGGGAGGCGAAACTGGTTGAGTTCAATGTGCGTTTTGGCGACCCTGAGTGTCAAATTTTGATGATGAGGCTGGAGTCGGATTTGCTCGCGCACTTGCTTGCCTGTGCTGACGGGCGGCTTGCGGGCGAAGAGATAGCGTGGAAGAAGGCGCATGGGGCTTTGGTGGTGATGGCGGCGCGGGGTTATCCGGCGCATTATGAAAAAGGGAGCGAGATTAGGGGGTTAGAAAAGTTTGATTTTGCTAAAGCGCAAGCGCGCGGGGGTGAAGCAGATGTCAGAATTTTTTCTGCTGCGATTTTAAAGAAAAATGGTGTATATTTATCAAATGGCGGTCGTGTATTGAACGTGGCGGCTTTAGGAAAGACTTTACCGCTTGCTTGTGCGAAGGCTTACGAGGCTATCGAGAGCATTGACTGGCAAGGCGGCTTTTACCGAACGGATATCGGCAAGAGATATACGGGTAAGAGATATATCGGGGGAAAAAATGACGGAGATAGTTAATCGCCAAGAGCAATTTTCGGGCACGAAAGCGGTTGCCGAAAGTTTGCGTTTTGATGAAAAGAAGTTAGCGAATTATCTTGCCGAGCATATAAAAGATTTTGGCGAGCTGCTAAAGGTAGAGCAGTTCAAGGGCGGGCAATCGAACCCGACCTACGCGCTAACGACTTCAAACAGAAAATATGTATTGCGCCGCAAGCCTCCCGGTAAATTGTTGCCTTCCGCCCATGCGGTGGATAGGGAATATAAAGTGATTACGGCTTTGGGGAAGGCGGATTTTCCTGTCCCCAAGAGCTATGTTTTATGCGAGGACGAGGATATCATCGGCACGGCTTTTTTCGTGATGGATTTAGTGGAAGGCAGAATTTTCTGGGAAGGTGCTTTGCCAAGCCTCGCGCCAAAGGAGCGCGGCGAAATTTATGACGCGATGAATAAGACCATAGCGGCGTTGCACAAGGTTGATTATAAAAAAATTGGCTTAGAGGATTTTGGCAAGCCGGGTAATTATTTTGCGCGACAAATATCGCGTTGGACGAAGCAGTATATTGCGTCTGAGACAGATAAAATTGTAGAGATGAATAAGCTGATTGATTGGTTGCCGAATAATATACCGCAAAACGATGAGACCTCTATTGTGCATGGGGATTATCGTTTGGATAATATGATTCTCCACCCGAGTGAGGCGCGCGTTTTGGCGGTATTAGACTGGGAGCTTTCGACTTTGGGTCATCCGCTGGGCGATTTCACCTACCACTTGATGCAGTGGCGCATGCCGGTGATTGAAGGCACGAGCAGCGCGGGGTTATCGGAGCTTGATTTGGCGGCGGCGGGTATACCCACTGAGGCGGAATACATCACCCGTTACTGCGAGCGCGTGGGGCGCAAAGGCATTGATAACATTGATTATTATTTTGCTTACAACTTTTTCAGGCTTGCGGGCATTTTACAGGGGATTGTGGGTCGTGTGCGAGACGGCACGGCATCGAGCGAACATGCCGCGCGTGATTCCGATACGGTGCGCACGTTGGCGCAACTAGGCTGGCGTTATGCGCAAGATGCCGGCGCTACTTAAAGTTATAACTTAATTTAAGAGGGTTTCTTATTGCGATGTTTGTTGAACTCAAGCCGTGCGATAGTGCGGCAATGAACCTCATCGGGACCATCAGCGAGTCTTAACGTGCGCATTGAAGCATAGGCGCGCGCCAAGCCGGAGTCGGTTGTTACGCCGGCGCCGCCGTAGGCTTGAATGGCATCATCAATCACTTTCAACGCGACACGCGGTGCTGCTACTTTAATCATAGCAATTTCGGCGCGCGCGGCTTTATTGCCGACGGTGTCCATCATATAAGCGGCTTTGAGCGTTAGCAGGCGAGTCATTTCAATATCGATACGCGCCTCCGCGATACGTTGCTCCCAGATGGAATGCTCGTAGAGTTTTTTGCCAAAGGCTGTGCGCGAAAGCAAGCGGTCGCACATTAGCCCTAAACATCTTTCGGTCACACCGATGGTGCGCATGCAATGGTGAATACGGCCGGGTCCTAAACGTCCTTGCGCTATTTCAAAGCCGCGCCCTTCGCCGAGCACCATATTGCCAACCGGCACGCGAACATTGTCTAGCTCCACTTCGGCGTGGCCGTGCGGTGCGTCATCATAGCCGAAGACCGGGAGCATTCTTTTCACCTTAACGCCGGGCGCATCAAGCGGCACCAAAATCTGCGATTGCTGGCGGTGGGCTTCCGCGCTGGGGTCGGTTTTGCCCATCACGATAGCGACCTTACATCTGGTATCGCCTACGCCCGAAGACCACCACTTCAAGCCGTTAATCACATATTCATCGCCATCGCGTTCGATGCGCGTTTCTATATTGGTGGCATCGGAAGAAGCGACGCGCGGCTCGGTCATTAAAAAGGCAGAGCGAATTTTGCCTTCAAGCAGAGGTTCGAGCCATTGCTTTTTCTGTTCGTCAGAGCCGTAGCGTGAAATGACTTCCATATTGCCGGTGTCGGGTGCGGCGCAGTTAAAGGCTTCGGACGACCAGCCGACTCGCCCCATAATTTCGGCAAGGGGAGCATATTGCATATTGGTAAGCCCGGCGCCCTCGTCGGTTTCGGGTAGGAACAAATTCCATAGCCCTTCCTCGCGTGCTTTTTGCTTTACGTCTTCTAGAATAGCGGGCGGCGTCCATCTATCGGCGCCGGTAGCGTTCTCGGCGTGGTCTAAAAAAGCATCGTTATTGGGATAGACATATCTATCCATAAAGCTTTCAAGTCGCGCTTGAAGCTCGCGCGTTTTGTCGTCAAATTCAAAGTGCATTTTTTCCTCCTGTTTGGTTTGATTATAGACCAATTCGCCTTTGGGCGCAAATGGTTCGGTTAGCGCTTGTGCTGGAAGAAATCGCGGAGAAATTGAGCGGATTCGCGCTCGCCCAGCCCGCTGTAAATTTCGGGGCGGTGGAGGCAGGCGGTAGAATAAAAGAAATTGATATTTCCCATTTTGGGGTCATGTGCGCCGTAGTAGAGCCGCCGCACCCGCGCGAGCGAAATAGCGCCCGCGCACATAGCGCACGGCTCTAGCGTGACGTAAATATCGCACTCGGTGAGATATTTCAGCCCTAGTTTCTCCATACCCGCCGCGAGAACGAGCATTTCGGCGTGAGCGCGGGCGTCTTTGCGCTCCTCAACGCGATTGCCGTCATGGGCGATAACCTCGCCCTCATAGGTGAGGCACGCGCCTACAGGCACTTCGCCGCGCTCGGCGGCGGCGCGGGCTTCGTTGAGCGCTCGGCGCATAAAGGGGTTTTCTTTCATCGCTTCTATTTTATGCGCTAAATTAGAAAAATGAAAATAGCAAAATATATCCAGCAGGCGGGGCTTGCCTCTCGGCGTGAGGCGGAGGCTTGGGTGCTCGCGCGCCGCGTTCAGGTGGCGGGCAAGGTGATGACAAATCCTGCCGAGCGCGTTGAGAGCAAAGAGAGCATTTTGCTTGATGGTCAGCCTTTACCGCAAACGCCATCGGTGCGTTTGTGGCTTTATTATAAGCCGGTGGGGGTTTTGGTTAGCCGTAAGGACCCGCAAGGGCGCAAAGTTATTTTTGATTCTCTGCCGCCTTTTGCCAAAAAGCTTATGGCGGTTGGCAGGTTAGATATATCAAGCGAGGGGCTTTTGTTGCTGACGAATAGCGGCGCCTTGGCGCGCACGTTAGAGCTGCCGCAGAGCGGGTTGGTGAGGAAATATCGCGTGCGGGTTTTTGGCTTGGTGAATAAGGATAAACTCGCGCGTTTAGAAAAGGGCATGGTGGTTGATGGAGTTTCTTATGCGCCGGTGGTTGCGCGGTTAGAAAAATCTAGTGAGGGGCGCAATCAATGGTTGAGCGTTCATCTTACAGAGGGCAAAAACCGAGAAGTGAGAATTTTGATGCAGACTTTAGGGTTGCAAGTGAATCGTTTAATTCGTATTGGGTATGGTGAATTCAAGTTAGGCAAATTGAAGCCGAACGATATAGTAGAGAGTTCTCAAGCGCAGGTAAAGAAGTGGCTTTCATTCGTTTAACGAGCGGGCGCAAAATTATTGCGCCAGCAAGTAATATTATACGTCCCAATACCATTCGTCCAACCGCCATTCGTGCGCGTAAAAGTTTGTTTGATATGTTAGCCCATCGTCTTGTGTTGAAGTTTGAGGATAAAATAGTGTTAGATGGTTTTGCCGGCGCTGGCACGTTAGGCTTTGAGGCGTTAGAGCGTGACGCGGCGCAAGTTATTTTTATTGATAACAACAAGGCGGCATTAGAGCAGATTATTCTTTCGGCAAAAAGTTTGGGTTGGGAGCGGAAGGCTATCACGCAGCAGCGCGATATGGCTGCGCTCGGCACGCGACCGAAACATTTATCTATGGCGGATATTGTTTTTTTAGACCCGCCCTATCGTCAAAAGCAAGAGCAGAGCGCACTAACTTCTTTATATCAAGGGGGCTGGCTGGCGCACGAAGCGGTCATCATTTTAGAATCGGCGGCAGATGATAATTTTTCTTTAACGAATTTCACCTTGCAGGTAGAACATCAAGTTGGCAATAAGAAGTGGCGCGTGCTAACGGCGATGAAATAACTTTTCTACTTCATTGAGTTTAAGTTCAATATAAGTCGGTCGCCCGTGGTTGCATTGGCCAGAGTTAGGTGTGGTCGCCATTCGGCGCAAGAGGGCGTCCATTTCGGCGAAGGACAGGGTTTGCCCGGCGCGAATGGCAGAATGGCAGGCGATATTGCCAGAGATTCTATCTAGCATTTCTTCAAAGCTGCTCCCGCCGCCTTCTTGCGCGAAGTCATCGGCGAGGGTGCGCAGAATGTCAGCGATGTCGGCGTTTTTACAAAGGACAGGAATATCACTGACGGTCAAAGAGTTCGCGCCATAGCGCGCCAGCACAAAGCCCAAGCGCGCGAGGTCGTCTTCATTGTCCATCAGGAGTTCAATTTGCTCGCGCGTTAAATCGACAATTTCTGGCACGAGCAAGCTGTGGCGTTGAATGTTTTTATTTTGATAAGCCGCTTTGAGCCGCTCGTGGAGAATGCGTTCGTGCGCGGCGTGCTGGTCGGTAATAACGATGGCGTCTTCAGTTTGCGAGACAATATAGGTTTTATGTAGCTGACCCCTTGCTACGCCTAGGGGAGTCTTGTCAGATGAGGGCGTTGCGCTGCGTATAGGCGTAGCGGGAGTAATGTTTCTTTCTTTCGGCATGTGCTCGCGATAAATTTCAGCCGGGGGCGGTTGCTGTATGTTGAGGTCTTGCGGCTCGTGCGATGGGTCAAAGTGCGGCGGCGGCGGCGCGGCGGCTAAATCGCGCGCCTGCTCTAAGGCATCAAGCGCTTTTTCGCTATGCGGGGTAGCGGTTTTATGTCCCGCCTTTTTCATCGCGCCCTTGATAGCGCCAATCACCATTAGGCGCACGGCGGCGGCATCTCTAAAGCGCACTTCAGCTTTAGCCGGATGGACATTCACATCAACTTCGTTTTGTGGCAGGTCTAAAAATAAAAGAAGTGCGGCGTGTCGGTTGCGAAAAATCAAATCAGCATAAGCGGCACGCACGGCGCCGGCAAGCACTCTATCGCGCACCGGTCGCCCATTGACGAACACAAACTGCTCGTTGGTGTTGGGGCGGTGGTAAGTCGGCAGAGAGGCAAGCCCGGCTAGACTCATCGCGCGATATTCAGTCTCTATTGGTGTTGCGTTTTCTAAAAAGGTAGTGCCGATAATTTGTTTAATGCGCTCTGTTCTATCGCGCGCCGCGGGGTAAAGGATAGGTCGTGCCGAAGTGCCCGACAGCTCAAAGCTCACTTTGGGGTGAGACAGGGCGAGTCGCTTAACCACATCGGCAATCAGCGAGAGTTCATAACGTCCGCTTTTTAGAAATTTACGGCGCGCGGGCAAATCGTGAAACAAGTCATCAACCCGAACGAGCGTTCCTATTTGCGCGGCACTGGGTTCTAGGGTTGGCTTTTTACCAAAGCGCGCTTTTAGTTGAAACCCGCCTTCCTCATTACCATCATCATTTTTGGTGCGGCTGATAATAGAAAGTCGCGACACTGCGGCAATCGAGGCGAGCGCTTCGCCGCGAAAACCAAAATGGTGAATATGTTTTAAGATGTCGCTGCCATCTATGCCCTCGGGGAGCTTAGAGGTGGTGTGGCGGTGAGTGCATATCTGTAGCGTGTCTTTGTCCATACCCCCGCCGTTATCGCCGATGTGGAGGCTGTGTCCGTCTTGCGTGGCGTGAATCGAAATGCGCGTGGCTTGTGCGTCGAGCGCATTTTCGAGCAGCTCGCGCACGATAGAGGCGGGACGTTCAATCACCTCACCGGCGGCGATGCGGTTGATGACAATTTCAGGCAACAAATGAATTTTCGGCAGCATTTTTTATTTTACCTCATCAATAAAGCATAAAAGTTCTTTTTTGCCGCGCTCTATGGCGGGCTGACCGAAGGCTTTGACCTCCCACATTTTGGCGATAAGCAGAATTTCCAAAACAAAATGAGCGGTGAGCGCGCCATAGCTTTTTGACGAGAAAGGCTCAAGCGTCAAGACGCGCAAGGGGCGGTGCGCGCGCATCAAAGACCTCTTAGCAGTATTTTCTTGTCCTAATAGAAGTTGGTTTAAGCTGCTTCCTTCAATCCATTCGAGGCTGGGTTCGCCATAGGTTTTTATTTTTTCCTCTGCTTCACGGAAGGGCATAGAAAGGAGCGTAAAAATTTTATCATCACGCCCGTCTAAATAAAGCTGAAAGCGAATGTGTAAATCTTCGGGGAGCTCGGCTATCAAGGGGGTGGTGGCGAGCGCATTTTTGCCGAGGCTTTCGGCAAAAAGCTGTCGCCACCATAAAGCGATAGGGTGAAGGCGTTTGTTGTTATGAATGAGCACGTGAATATTTTTATTGTTCTTACCGCCCCAAAAGCTCCACGCAGCAGCAGCGAGCAGCGGGTGCGGTTTATTATTTTCAATTCTTGTAAAAAAATCCGCGACATATTCCATAGCACCCAAGCGAATGGCTTCGCCGTCTAGCCCCATGAGATAGGCGGGCAAAAGCCCCACAGGCGTCCAAAGGGAAAAGCGGCTATCGATTGCGGCATCGGCGTAAAAGCAAGGGATAGAGTGCGTTTTACAAAAACGCTGTAAGGGGTTGTCGTTATTGACACATATCGCGATTATCATTTCGCCTATCATTTTGTTGGGGTTCAAGTTTTTATTTTTCAGCCACGAGAAGAGATGTAAAAACACCGCGAGGGTCTCCGCCGTCTTGCCCGACTTCGATATAATCACAAAACGCGTTTTGGCAACGTCAAGCGAAGCAAGTAAGTTGTTTATGCTTGCGCTGTCGGGCGCGGTGATGCAGCTTATTTTTACTTTGCTTGTAGCGAAAGCACGAAAGAGTCCAGGCGATAAAATAGAGCCGCCAATACCGACGAAGACTAAATCATAGTCTTGCCACCTATCGGCTTGCGCTTTCATTGCTTCATAGGCGCAAGGTTCGGCGAGTTTTGTTAGCAGGGCGTTGCTACCACTATTATATTCGTCATAGAGTTCTTGCGCTTTCAGCTGCGCTAGGTTGATGAACGGATTGAGCGCATTTTTATTGGTGAGATAAATCTCTTGTTTTTTTAGCATCGTCCCCCCCGGCGGTGATAACCGCCATTCTATCATAAATTAGAATCTTTTTTATTAGCCGATTAACATCGCTCACCTTGACAGCCTTGATGAGGTTCTCGCGTTGCTGGACATAGTCGATGCCGAGCTGGTTTTGCTGGATATAAGTTAGGTTTTCGGCAACGTTCAGCGAGGTGTCAAAATTGAGCGCATAACTTCCAATAATATAGGTTTTGGCTAGAGCGAGTTCCTTTTCGCTAACGCCACGCGCGCGCATTCGAGCGAAAATGCGTTTGATGAGAGTCTGCAGCTTCGCGCGTTGATGGTTGCGGGTCGCGGCGGTTCCTAGCAGAAAGCCTGCGGTGCGTCTCGTTGCGGTTTGGCTATAGATAGAATAGACCAAGCCAAGTCGTTCGCGCGCGAGGCGGAAGAAATAAGAATTATGTCCGCCGCCTAAAATATGGTTCATTAGGTAATAGGTCATAAAATCGGGGTGGGCGCGCTCTAATCCCTCTAAACCGAAATAGACGATGCTCTGCGGGCTTTTTTTATTGAAATGCTTGGGGCGTTTTGTCGGTTTGAGTTTGAGTTTTATTTTTGGTTTTAGTGGCGTTAATTTTTTGCCTTCAGGCAGAGGGGCGAAGACTTCATCAAGCAAGGGGGCGAGCTCCTCTGCGGTTATCGCGCCGACAACCGAAATATGAAGGTTGGCGCGCGTCAAGCGGCTTTTATGAAGCCTTTGTAAAGTGGTGCGCTTTATTTTTTTAATATCTTTTTCAATGCCTTCGACTGGCAAGGCGTAAGGGTGGTTGCCGAAGGCGGTTTTATACCACTGCTCGCGGGCGAAGGTGCGGAGGCTTTGCTGGCGCGCGCGCGCGATGCTCAACAGCTGTGCGCGAATTTTTTCTATTTCTTTAGGCGCAAAGGTGGGTTGGTTTAACGCTAAAGCCAATAGTTGGAAGGCTTGCTTTTTGTTTTTTGTTAGGGTGCGCATAGAGCCATAGAAGGCGTCGTGGTCGGCATCGAAGTTCATTTTGACGAACAGGTTTTCGAGTTTTGTTTGGAAGGCTTGGGAGTTGAGCTGCCCCGCGCCTTCATCGAGCATCGCCGCGAGTAGCGCGCTTGTGCCGCTATAATTTTTAGGGTCGGGTTTTTTGCCGAAAGCGAAATGAATAGCGATGATAGGCAAGGTGCTTTCTTCCACCAGCCACGCCTTGACGCCTTTTGGGCTAACAACTTTTTGAATTTCCAACGCAGAAGCAAGGGCGGGAAAAAACAAAAGAGCGATGATAAAAATTATTTTTTTCATAATGATTTTAGTTTATCTTCTATTACTTTTACTTTTAGGCAAGAGGAATCCGCTAACGGCGCGGTCGGGGCTAAGCATTGTGGCGGCGGCTTGGCGGACATCATTCACATGAACGGCTTGGATATAGCTTGAGTAGCTTTGGGCGGCTTCCAGTGCATGCCCGGTAGCGAGCCAATGGCCGACAAAATTAGCGAGGCGATATTGATTATCTTTAAGATAAATTTTTTGGGCGAGCAGGCGATTTTTCGCCGCTTCAACTTCTTGGCGCGAGATGGTTCGTTTTTGGTTGGCAATATCGTGGAGGGTTTGGTCGAGTCTTTGGTAGATGGCTTTGAGGTTGCTCGGCGTGAGGGCTTGGGTTTGTTTGAGCCAAATTTGGATAGAAAACTCAGCGGGGCCACGGCGGCTAAGAGCGAGCCCACCGCCGACAAAGCTGGCAATTTTTTCTTGGTCAATAAAAAGGGTGTTGAGCTTGGCTTGCGGGCTACCGACCAGCACTTGCGCGAGCACTTCAAAATGGGCGGCAGAGCGCGCGCCTAAAATATGGCGATTGGTCACGGTATAATCGCGTAGCAGGAGGGCTTGGCGCACGCGTTTATCTTGGTGTGTGATAATCGCTTTTTCGCTCTGCCTTTGTAAGACGAAGGGGAAGTCTTTTGCTTCTGTTGCGCGATGGTTTTTTTGTTTATGTGCGATGGTGCCGTAGTGCTTTTGCGCGAGAGCAAAAGCGTGTGCGGGTTCAATATCGCCGGCGATAATAATAATTGCGCGCGCCGGCGTGTAATGAAGTTTGTAAAATTGATAGGCGTCTTGTTGCGTGAGCGTTTCAATATCAGCGAGTTCGCCGATGATGTCGCGTCCATAAGGGTGATTTTTTCCATAGAGGGCGGCACTCATTTTGGCTTGCAGCAAAGAGAGGGGGTTGGTATTAAGCCGCGTATGAAATTCTTCAATCACGACATTGCGTTCTTTACTGATGGTCTGCTTGTTTAGCACAAGCGTGGTGAGTCGCTGAGCTTCAAGTGCCATCATTTTTTCAATTTGCTTGGGGTGGAAGCGTTCGTAATAAGCGGTATAGTCATAGCTGGTGAAAGCGTTGCTGCGCGCGCCCTCGGCTTCGATGATACTTAAAAAGCCACCTTGCGCGAGGTAGGTTTGGTGCTGAAACATCAAGTGTTCTAAGAAATGGGCTAAGCCGGTTTTGGGTGCGACCTCATCGCCCGAGCCAACCGGAAACCAAATCATCTGGGTGATGAGCGGAAAGCGTCTATCGGGTATCACGATAAGCCGCGCGCCATTATCTAAAGTGAAAGGCTTGGCGACAAAATCGGTTGAGCTCTCCGCGCAGGCAGACAGGAGGCAAGAAGTTAGCAGGAGAAGGGGGAAGTATTTATTTAGAGTCAAGAATCGCAAGCCCTCTATCCTCGGCGAGATGTTTTCTTATATCGGGGTCTGCTTTATCGGTGCCAATTTTTTGTAAAAAGTTTTTTTCTGCTGCCGAAAGTTTGTTTGCCACTTTAACAGGCAAGCCGAAGAGTAATTGTTTTGCTTGTGTGCTTGACTTGGCTTGCTCGATGGCTTCGGCGTTGCTGGGGGGTCGAAGGACGAGGTTTGGCGGCGTGGTCAAAGGCGGGTAGGAGGTGATTAAGAATTCATTGACGCCCGCCCGCCCTAAGCCGACAGGACTATCGGCGCAAGAAACAAGCATGCTCGCGACAGGTGCGCCCGCAAGAAGCATGATTAAAAACGTATGGCGGTATAATTTCATTTTACATTCCCTGTTTTGATTTCAGCCAACAAGAATAATAAGATACCACAAGTGAGTGCGATATCGGCAACATTAAAGACATACCAGTAGAAGCCGAAGGCGTGAAGGGAGACGAAATCGATAACGGCGCCGTGTAGGATTCGGTCGAACAGGTTGCCCACACCGCCGCCGATAATCAGCCCAAAGGCATAGGCGTGGAGCGTGCTGCGCGCTTTTTTGAGCCACAGGATACAAACGATGATTATCCCTAGCGTGACGGCGGACAAGCCCCACCGCCCCCACTCGCCAAAGCCTGAGAGGAAGCCATAGCTAACGCCGCTATTGCGCACTTGGATAAAGTCTAAAAAGGGAGTTATTTCCATTTTGCGGCGCGGCGGGATAGTCGCCAGCACGAGCCATTTGCTAAGCTGGTCTATTATAAAGAGGAGTCCGGCTAAGGCATAAGCCTGCTGGGTTAGGGGCAGAGCATCTTGAATTTTGCGCAGAAAATTTATCATTGGAAATTTATCATTGGAAATTTATCATTATTTATTATTGTGCTTTCTCGAATTCAGCGACAGCAAGGGCATCGCGTGGCGAGAGGTCGGGGTAGTTGGAGTCGCTGCCGACTTCGGGCGATATTTTCCACGAGCGCGCGCAGCGTTTGCCTTCGGCTTTTTGAGAAAGCACACCGATGCCTTCTATCTCGTCTAGGCGGAAAGCGTTTTCGGGTGGCGGCTGGTTTTTGAGCAAAAGCTGCGAGGTGATAGCCACCTCCGCCATATCCACGCTAGCGGCAATATCATAGAGGGCTTTATTTTCAATATACACTTCGGGCGCGGCTTCGAGGGACGAGCCAATGTTTTTTTCTTGGCGTTCAATTTCAAGCGCGGCGAGAATAACTTTACGAATTTTTAGAATGCCCTGCCACTTTTCTTCAAGCGCGGGGTTGCGCCACATTGACGGAAGCTCTTGTAAATCGTGTAGATGGACGGAATCCTTTTCGCCGAAGTATGCTTGCCATGCTTCTTCGGCGGTGAAGCACAGAATGGGGCTGAGGGCTTGAGTAAAGGTGGTGAAAATATGATGGAGCGCGGTGCGACAAGCGCGGCGTTTGAGCGAGCTGGCGGCATCGCAATAGAGCGTGTCTTTGCGAATATCAAAATACAGAGAGGACAGGTCATTCACCGCAAAGTTTAAGAGGGCTTTAGACGCAAGCCTAAAATTAAACGCCTGATAGTTTTCTCTCACTTGCTCTATGGTGCGCGCGAGGTAAGAGAGAATGAGTTGCTCTAGTTCGGGTATCTCCTCTACTTTTTCCTTTTCGCTAAAGCCGTGCAGGTTGCCGAGCATAAAGCGCTCGGCGTTGCGCAATTTGCGATAGGCATCGCTGGTGGTGGAGATGGCTTCTTCCCCGAAGCGCAGGTCTTGCTCGTAATCGCACGAAGCGACCCAAAGCCTTAGAATATCGCTGCCGCGTTTTTCGACAAACTCATTCGGCGCCACGGCATTGCCGCCTGACTTAGACATCTTATGCCCCTTGCTATCGAGCAAGAAGCCGTGGGTTAGCACTTTCTCAAAAGGCGCGCGGTCTCTAGTGCCGCAGGCTTCGAGCAGGCTCGACTGAAACCACCCGCGATGCTGGTCGGTGCCTTCCAAATAAAGAGAAGCCGGCGAGCGCAGTTCCTCGTGCGCTTCCAACACGAAGGCGTGGGTCGCACCTGATTCAAACCAGACATCAACAATATCCTCTACTTTTTCCCATTCTTTTGGGCTGTGCTGGTTTAAGAAAGTTTCTTTCGGCTGGTTGAACCAAGCGTCAGAGCCGTTGGCTTTTATTGCTTCAAGAATAGTTTGATTCACTTTTTCATCGTGTAGCACCTCGCCTTTTTTATTGACGAAAATGGTAAGCGGCACGCCCCACGCGCGCTGGCGAGAGATGACCCAATCGGGTCGGCTTTCAATCATTGAATAGAGTCGGTTGCGTCCGCTTTTTGGAAACCAAACGACTTCATCAATGGCGGTGAGCGCTTTCTCGCGCAAGTTATGATGCTCCATAGAAATGAACCACTGGGGCGTTGCGCGAAAGATAACCGGTGTTTTGGACCGCCACGAGTGCGGGTAATCGTGGCGCAGTTTTCCTTGCGCGAAGATGGCATGGTGTTCGTTGAGTTTAGCGATAACTTCGCCGTTCGCCTTGCCCTGACTGCCATCGGGGTTGAGAATGGCGATGCCTTGAAAGTGTGGGGCGTGCTCGGTATAGCATCCGTCATCATCGACCATAAAGGGTGTGGGGATTTTATGCGCTTGCGCGAGGTCGTAGTCATCGCGCCCATGGCTCGGCGCGATATGGACGAAGCCGGTGCCGGTTTCATCGGTAACAAAATCGGCAGGCAGGAGAGGCACGTCAAAGTCGTAGCCTAGGGGCTGAAGCGGGTGCGAGCAGACAAGCCCTTCGGGGTTGATATCGCCTAGTCTTTGCCAGCTTTCTATTTCGGCGGCTTTTTTAGCGGTCTCGGCGCGGCTATCGGCAAGAACAATTTTTTTGCCATCGCTGGTTTGATAGATGCCGTAAGACATCGTTTTAGAAAAAGCGATAGCGCGGTTGGCAGGCAGAGTCCAAGGTGTTGTCGTCCAGATGACGACAGAAAAATCTTTATTGGGGACAGGGAAGCGCACGAACAAGGTGGTGGAGAGGTGTTCTTTATATTCTATCTCGGCTTCAGCGAGCGCGGTTTTTTCGGCGACCGACCACATCACGGGCTTGAGGGCTTGGTATAAGGACCCCGACATAGCGAACTTTATCAGCTCGGCAGCGATGAGGGCTTCGGATTCCTTATTCATCGTGAGGTAGGGTTTGTCCCACTCGCCCCACACGCCGAGTCGTTGGAACTGGGTTAATTGCCGCGCGACCCACTTTTCGGCGAAAGCGCGACAGGCGGCGCGAAGTTTCGTGCGTCCAAGGTCTTCGCGCATCTTGCCTTTGGCGCGAAAGTTTTCCTCCACTTTCCATTCTATCGGTAAGCCGTGGCAGTCCCAGCCGGGCACGTAAAAAGCGTTCTTGCCTAACAGCTGCTGCGAGCGATTGACGACATCTTTAAGAATTTTATTCATCGCGGTTCCCATGTGAATATCGCCATTGGCATAGGGCGGTCCATCGTGGAGGATAAACTTTTCGCGCGTTTTGCTTTTTTGCCGTTGCTGCTGATAGGTTTTATTTTCTTCCCATTGTTTTAGCAAGCGTGCTTCTAGTTGCGGCAAGCCGGCTTTCATTGGAAAGGTTGTTTTCGGCAAGGAGAGCGTGTCGCGCCATTTTTTGTCATCGGTCATAGTTTGTTTTTACTCTATTTTTCCAAAGAGGTGCGGCTTTTTTGAGAGGCTCGGCAAGCAGGCGCGGGCTTGCGCGCTGTCCTTTTTCATCTGGGCTTTGAGCGCGTCAAGCGAGGGGAACTTTTCCTCCGCGCGCAGAAAATCCAAAAGAAACAC
This sequence comes from Alphaproteobacteria bacterium, assembly GCA_965209065.1. Lineage (GTDB taxonomy): Bacteria > Pseudomonadota > Alphaproteobacteria > JAPOUT01 > CBDBUR01. The sequence continues at coordinate 1,216,430 of OZ242373.1, read as the reverse complement.
GTTCGCCTGCTCGTCATAAAAATCGCCATCAGTATTGAACAGATAGACTTCGAGCAAAGGCTCTTGTAAATCGCCTAAGGTTGGACGCAGCCCGATATTCGCCACGCCATCAAACCATTGCTGTTTGACAAAGCAGCGCACGGCATAAACGCCATAAGCGATGCGGGTATAATGTTCAAGCGCAATGTTAAGCGTTGGAAAGCCAAGCGTGCGTCCTCGTTTTTGTCCGTGGCAGACCTTGCCGTCTATCTGAAACCACCGCCCAAGCAGGTGCGCTGCTTTTTGCGGCTCGCCATTTTGTAGCGCGGCACGGATATGGGTAGAAGAGACGACCGCCTGCTCTTGCGTGACGGAGGGCAAGACATCAACTTCAAACGGGGCTTCGCGCTGTAAAAAAGCAGCATTGCCTTCGCGCTTTCTGCCGAAGTGGAAGTTCTCGCCAACCGCGACATAGCGCGCGCCTAGTCTATCGTGTAAAATGCCAGAGATGAAATCGTGAGGCGGCAGCTGGGCGAGCGCGGCATCAAATTTTAAGTTTAATAGAAAATCAATCTTCATTTGTGAAATGAGATGGGTTTTTGTCTCAATAAGCGTCAGGCGATATTGTTTTTTTTGCGGGTGGAAGAAGGCGCTCGGCGGGGGTTCAAAGCTCATCACGGCGGCGGGCGCGCCGAGCCTCGCGGCGGCGGCGGTGCTCGCGCGAATGACGGCTTGGTGTCCTAAATGAACGCCATCGAAATTACCGATAGCGTAAGCCGCTCCCCTTAGCCGAGTAGTGAGCCGAGTAGGCAGTTCATCAATAGAGTTGAAAGTCCTCATTTGTTGCTTGATATTATGGGATATTATGAGATATTATGCTATAAGTTAATATGCTATAGGCAAATTAGTATATTATTCTATTCCTACTTCTAGATGTAGTATAGAACAATAGGAGAAAATGGAGATGTCAGTGATTCGCACATATTTTGTTCTAGTTTTGGTTGCTAGTTTTGGGTTGGTTTCGTTAACCTTTAGCTCGAGCGCGTCTGCCCTGAGCGGTCAAGACTGGATGCAAGCGGCTTATGACCAATCGCGCCAACACAAGAACCAGCAAGCGGAGGCGAAGTTAATCATCACCGACAAATCGGGTCGTGAGCGCACGCGCTATTTTAGCTTTTTGTATAAGATATTTGACGAGCGCACGAAGAGTCTGATTAAATTTTATCAACCGCCGGCGGTGAAGGGCACGGGTCTTTTGAGCGAAACGCAAGATCGCTCGGACGATACCGACCAGTGGATTTATCTGCCGGCGCTGAAATCGGTCAAGCAGCTTAGTAGTGATGATAAGAATAAAAGTTTTATGGGCTCTGACTTCACCAACGCCGATATTGCTGGCAGAAAGGTTACACAAGACAAGCATCGCCTGCTTAACGATAAGGGCAATGTTGTTGTTATTGTTTCGCGCCCTAAAAAGGCGAACGATTTTTATAGCAGGATTGAAACGCATATTCTCAAAAACATCAAAGTGCCGAAGCAGATTATTTTTTACGACCGCAACGGACAAAAGTTAAAAACGCTAAAGAATCAAGTTGTAAAAAAAGTGAGTGGTATGTATACGGTTATGCAGGCGGAGATGACAAATCATCGTTCGGGCGGCAAGAGTCAAATTGTGAAAAGCAATTTTGATGTTTCGCGCGCTATCGATGAGAATGCTGTCGGCTTTAAGGGATTACAGAGATAGGGAGAGGCGGAGAATTTAATGAAAAGATATTTTTTAGCTTTTGCTTTGCTGTTTGCTGTTGCGCTTGCGCCTGTTCTTACAGCGCCCGCACTTGCCGCGCCCGATGACGACCTGATTATTCTCGATGAAGGCGCGCAAGTATCAAGCCCGACGAATGCTTTTCTAGATTTTTTACAAAGAAGCCTTTTTTTAAGCGGCGGCGGTTATTGGGCGGGCGGCTTGAACAGCGATGGCGTAACTCAAGCCTTTGCTTTTGCGCGCTTGGGCTTTGATTATTCTTTTGATATTTTTGGGTTAAGGCAAAGGGTCTATGTTGCGGGGGGTTATTCCTTTCGTTCCATAGCGCTCGGCTTAACTTTCTCGGAAGGCTTTGACTTTGATGCTAACATGCGCACGGGTAATGAAGACGGCAATCCGTGTCAGTTTCGTGCTGATGGTCGGTCGGAAGATTCTAGGTCCTCGCGAGAGTGTAAATTTTCGCTCAAGGTGGAAAATGATGCCTTCGAGTTGCGCGAGGCTTACGGCTCATTTGAGATTTTCCCTGATTTTGTTGTGAATGTTGGCAGACAAAGACCAACGTGGGGTCAATTCACGGTTTTCAGTGTCATCAATTCTACCTTGCCGATTGAAACACAATCAAAAGAGTTTGGTATTTCCAACGCCAATTTAAGAATGCCGCAAGATATGTTAGAGGTCAATCTCTTCTTGTTTGAGAGTATTCAGCTTTCGGGCTATGCTTTTTACGGCACGACCCTAGATCCCTTGCTGAAGAACGCATTAGGGCAGAGCGAGATGTATGAGTTTTATACCGCAAGTGAAAATACCCCATGCGGGACGCCAGACCCGGTTTTCGATGACCCTCCCGACAACACATTTTTTCTTTATAATAGGTATGATTGCTCTACCGTCGGTGATGGCGGGAATTTAATCAACCAAGATGAAATTACTTTTGCTGGGCGCGCTTTATGGCGTAGCAATTATTTAACTTTGGGTTTCACTTATAATCAGGGTTATTTTTCCCTATTCAATCTTTTCGCGCGCCTGCCGCGGGTCGAAAAAGAGGTTCTCGTATTTGATAGCGGCAATTCTGTTGATATAGCTTATAACGTTATCCCGCGTATCATTTTACCGAGCGCGCGTTCTTATGGCGGGGAGGTGGCTATTCCTCTCGGCAACTGGACGATTAAAGGGGAGGTGGTTTATATTCAAAGTCAGGCGGATATTGGTCTTTATACAGCTAGTTTCAATTCTGATGGTAGTTTAAATAATTGTGCGCCAGACGCTCAAGCTCACTGCATGGCTTTGTTTGAATGGGTTGTCGACAGCAATAAGGGCAGAGGCTTTGTTGAGGTTGCAACACTTGCGGCGCAAGTTGGGGTAGAGGCTGATTATGACAGCTGGAACTTTGGCATTAATGTATTGATATTTCAACCGCTTCTTACGGGCAAGGCGGAAAGAGCGAATAAACTTTACAAGGCGGCTTACCAGTCAGACACCTCGCAGTTAGACGGCGGTGATTTTGATGGCATTCCCTTTCCTACGGCTTATGTTTTTTACAATTTTGGCGAGGAGAACAAGCATCGGGTTGGTTTGGTCGGCGGCTTTTTGGGCATTGCCGCGGGCGCGAATGTTTTTTATACCGGTCCTTTATATTTTGGCGTGAATGTTTTAGACGAGCGCATTAACTGGACGATTTCGGCAGATTACACGACGAGCATAGCGAGTCAGTTATTGTCCGATACGCAAGATAGTGATGATTCTGCTGGTGGTAATGAAGTTGCATTAACTTCGGCTTTTGCCTTTTCTTTTCGCGCGGGTGCTGTGTTTGAATTTTAGTGTAAAGCGAATTATTTATGTTTAACATTTTTCGCAATAGATATTATTTCAGTTTATATGTCATTTTGCTTTTAGCGGTTTTGCTTGTGCCGGCCTGGTGGTTGAGCATCAATAATGATAACTGGCTACCGCCCGAACATCCGCAAGAGATGAATCTAAATTATTTAAGCGATGAATTTGCCCCAGGCGATGATTTGGTCGTGGGGCTACAATTTCCGAACGGCTTTTTCACCGCGCAAAACTTAAAGAAGCTTTCCAAGCTAGAAGAAGCGCTCGTGCTTTATTTGGGGAGGGATTTAATTTCTCATCGTTCGGCTTTGTCGGCGCAGCGCATTGTGGATAATAAGGGTGTTGTGTTGGCTGAAAGTTTTGGCAAGGCGCATCAGCGCGGCGCCTTTCCGACTCTAGAAGCTTACAAGCAGGCGTTTGACAAGAGTCCTTATTATGGTCGTCTTTTATCTTTAGAGCATAAGGTTGGCGCGTTGCATCTGCGTTTAGATACGCGCGGGGACGCGCAAAAGCGCGCGCGTGTGATTGATAAAGTGCGCGCGGTGTTGAATTATCAGGGTTATCAGGCGGGGCAAGAGTATCATTTTATTGCTAAGGCGGCGTTAAAGAACGAGATGAATAGTCAAACGCAGTCGGCACTTCCTTTTTTATTGGGGGGCGCTATTCTTATTTTGGGTGCTTTTTTATGGTTGGTGCTAGGCAAGTTTCTACCGAGTCTTTTTGTTTTAAGTGTAGCGGGTCTTTGTGTATTTGGTGCGCTTTCGTCTATGGTGGTTTTGGGTCACGAGATGAGCGTGGTTTCTATTATATTGCCGGTGCTTGCGGCGATTATAGCGATAGCGCATGGGCTTCATATTATTTTTTACCAGAAGAATCAGCCGCAAACGGATAGGACTCACACGCTTTTTTATATGTGGAAGCCGTGCTTGCTTGCCAACGCAACAACGGCGATAGGCACGGGTTCTTTTATTTTTGCCGGCTTGTTGCCGTTAGAGAATTTTGGTTGGGACGCGATTGTGACGTTAATTTTAATTTACTTATCGGTGATGACGAGCTTTTGGCTTTTACCTTACTGGCAGGTGGGTGCGTCTCAAAATGCAGATAATAATGGGAACACGTTTCTGCAGCGGGTCGCTTTATTTTTTCATAGAGCGAGCGAGAAGTATAAGAAGGAGATTAGTTTTATAGGTTTAGGGTTAGTGTTATTTTTCATGTTAGGGCTGGTGCGTTTTTCTACAGAGACGAATTTTTTGGAAGTTTTCTTCAAGGCGGAGAGTCAAATAAGGCAAGATTTTGCGTTAGCAGATGCGCATTTAGGTGGTTCGGGAGCGATAGACCTGATTATCAAACACGAGGAGCAAGACAAGTTCAAGCAGCTTGACGCGTTCAATGACATTTTGCTTTTAACCGACAAGCTTTCCAAGCATGCGCACGTAAATTATATCGAGACGATGGATATTCCTATTGGTTTAGCGCACAAGGCATTTACTGGTAAGGCGGCGCTTCCCAACAGCGACAGCCAGTTAGCGCAGGAGTTATTATTTTTAGAGTTGTCGCGCAGTGAGTCTAAAGACGATATTTTGTCGCCCTATGTAAATTTTGATTATAGTGCGAGTCGCATTCATTTAAGGACGCCTGATTTAAGTTCGGAGGAAATTGAAGAGACGGTCAAGGAGATGGAGGCGATTATTGGTTCTGACAGAAGAAGCGGTGAAATTATTTTAACTGGCTTCAATATTTTTATGTCTGCTTTGGGTCAGGAGGTTTTAGAGACGCAACTTTCAAGTTTAGCCTTAACGCTGGGGATCATATTTTTTATCTTTTTGTTTATTTTTGGTTTGCGTTTGGGTTCGCTAGGTTTTTTGTCTAATTTTGTATCGATAGGGATATTGCTAGGCATGATAGCGTGGTTGGGGGTTCATTTTGATGTGGTGATGGTTTTGGTAGCGTCGATAACTTTGGGTTTAATGGTAGATGACTCTATTCATTTTCTGCATCGTTTTAAGAAGTCGCGGGAGGAGGGGTTATCGGGGTATGACGCGCGCGGGGTCGCTTTTTTTATTACGGGCGCGCCGATTATTTTAACGTCGGTATTATTTTGTTTGGGCTTAGTGATTTTTCTATTTTCGGATTTAGCTTTGATGGTAAAATTTGGGACGTGGGTTATGGTTGGTTTGTTGATAGATTTACTTTCCTCGATATTATTTTTGCCTGCGCTTATTGCTTTTTGGGGTGAGGGGGAGTAGAATGGCGCGATGACCTATATAGTTACAGATAAGTGCATCATGTGTAAATACATGGATTGCGTTGAGGTTTGTCCGGTGGATTGTTTTTACGAGGGGGAGAATATGCTGGTGATTCACCCTGAGGAGTGTATAGACTGCGGGGTGTGTATTCCTGAGTGTCCGGTGGATGCGATATTCGCCGATACTGATGAGGTAAGTGATTTAGAGAAGTGGCTGCAGGTGAATGCGGATTACGCTGCGCGTTGGCCGAACATCACGCAGAAGCGTGATGCGCCGGCTGATGCGGCTGAGTATGAGGAAGTGGAAGAGAAGTTTGAGAAATTTTTCAGCGAGAAACCGGGCGAAGGCGATTAAGATGCGCTCAAACATATACACAATAGGCATATTGGAGGCTTACCGATGGTAAAGAGTAAAGGCACGGCAAAGAAGGCTACAGCTAAAAAGGTTGAGAGCAAGAAGAAGGCTGTGAAGAAGAAGGCATCATCTAAAGCGCAAACGAAAGCCCAACCGAAAGCCTCACCAAAGGAGAAGGGGATTATTCGTCAGCGCGCGAATTTCCGTATCAATGAGTATGTTGTTTATCCGACTCATGGTGTGGGTCGTATAACGGAGATAAGCGAGCAGGAGGTAGCGGAGTATAAGCATGAATTTTTTGTTATCCAGTTCAAGCAAGAGCGAATGATATTGAAGGTTCCTGTGAGCAATATAAAAGAGATGGGGATGCGGAAGTTATCGGATAGCCGAGCTATCAACAGCGCCTTCAACATATTGCGTCAGCCTGCGCATATAAAGCGGACGATGTGGTCGCGGCGTGCGCAGGAGTATGATCAAAAGATAACGTCAGGAGACATCAAGTTATTGTCGGAGGTGGTTCGTGATTTACATCGCGGCGAGCATCAGCCTGACCAGTCTTATAGCGAGCGGCTTCTCTATGAGGGAGCTTTGGCGCGTTTGGTTGATGAGATAGCGGCGGCGCGCAAGATAGGTGATGAGGATGCTCTAGAGCAAGCGGAGCAAGCGTTAAACGATCCTGCTAGATTTGATGAGTAGTTTGCTTTGGTTTTGTCCCCGTAGCTCAGTTGGATAGAGCACGAGATTCCTAATCTCGGGGTCGGAGGTTCAAATCCTCTCGGGGACGCTTGATTTAGGGCGGGCTTTGCTTATTGCGGGCGCGGTTGTTTGCTTGAAAAAAGCAGAAATACCTATTATAGTGGCTAGAGGATTTAGATATAAAAGGGAGCTTTCTATGTTTATTAGAATATTTGCGTTAAGCCTTATTTTTGGGGCAACTGGACTTTTCGCCGCGCCGAGCGGGGGAAGAGTCACGGCTGGGGACGGAGAGCTATCCAACCCATTAAATATAATTCAGCACAGCGACACTCTCGCCACGAGCTGGGAGAGTTTTGATATTGCCGCCGATGAGGTGGTGAATATAGTGCAACCTTCGGCTTCGGCGCTGATTTCTATTAAGGTAAGGAATGGGAGTGCCACCAATATCAACGGCGCGCTTAACGCGAATGGTAGAGTTGCGTTAGAAAATCCTGCGGGCGTTTTGTTTGGTGCTGGCTCGGTGGTGAATGTTGGCGGTTTGCTGGCAAGTGCCTCAGGCACCGCGGGTGCGGTTCAAGCTAATGGGGTTATCAATGCGCCTTTAGGTGAGGTTCATTTACAAAGTTTAAGTAATAATAATGTTGTTAATATAGGTGGCACAATAGAGGCGCAAAGAATTATCGTTGAGGGTGCGGGTGAAGTAAAACTTGATTCAACGGCACGGCTAACGGCAAGCAAAGAAGTTTTAGTTGGGGGTGGTTTTCAAGGGAACGGCACAATTGCCAATTCACAAAAAACGATTGTGGAGTCGGGCGCGTTCATAACTGCGCCACGCGTTATTATTTGGTCGGACGTTAGCACGAACTTTCAAGGAAGTATAGATGCTAGCCAAAAAAATGGTAAGGGTGGTTTTGTTGAAGTGTCGGGTAAAAAGCATTTAGCTTCGTTTGATATATTGAAAATAAAAGCGGCGAAACTTCTGCTTGACCCCGACTCCATCACTATTATCAGTGGCGATGAAGTTGGACAAGATGATGGCGAAATTGAGGATGATGGTTCAATCGGACCAGCGGATACGGAGGCGGGTTTTGTTCTCTCGGCAAAGGCGATTGAAGATCGCCCTGGCGATGTTTCACTCGTGGCGGACGTGACGATATTTTCTCTCAAGGCTATCAACAAAAGTAATGGGTCGCTAACGCTAGAAGCGCCTAGCATTAGCATCAAGAAAAACATAGCAATAACCGGGCACGACCTCACCATCAACGCAAGCACGAATATTATTCTTACGCAGAGCACAACTAGCCTATCAGGCGCGGCGGTATTGGTTACTTCAGGTCAGGTGTCAGAAGAGTTGAACAACCGAACCCTCACGATTACCGCAACGAGCAGGCTGACGCTAACCGGCAACTTTAATTTCGGTGACAGGGGAGACCTAACCGTCAAGGGTGCCGCCATTGTTGTTGGCGCGGCTGCTACCTCTATCAGTGCGCGTAACATTAGCCTTGAGGGAACTTCAAGTGTGCAAGGGAATCAAGCGGCACACGCCGGCTTGCGCGGCGGGGCGGACCTGACGCTTACTGCCACAGGCAATATCGTCATTAAGGCAACGCACGTTAATTTTAATGTGGAAGGCAGCCTCGACGACCTAACCCTTAGCGCAGGAAGTAGCATTCTATTCCGCCAAAACACGTCGGTCATCGCTACCAATTTAACGCTCAGCAAAACGATAAAGGCACAAGCAACCAGCGGCGCGCGCCACAACTTAACGCTCACGGCGACGACAGGAAGCCTAAACTTCCCTGATAATGCCGCCACCACCATAAGCGGCGCGGCGGTAAGTCTGCGCTCCACCACGCAAGGCACTATCACCAACAACAACCTAACGGTTAGCGCAAGCGGCAACATCACGCTTCAGGGCATTTTCAATACGGGTAATCATGCCACCAACGGCGGGGTGATGTTTCTCACGGCTGGCAGTGGCGATGGCACAGGCAAGATTATTTTCACAAACACCGGCAGCACGAAGCCCGCGCTCACCGCGCGCGCGATAACGATGAGGCAAGATAGCGCGGCTTTCGCCACCGCCGCACCCGCCACCATCACCCTTCCCGATAGCGTCAAGCCCCTAGTCTATTACACTGGCGGCGACACCCAGCCGACGAGCGACTGGTTCGTTCTCGCCAACCCGACCTTTATTCTTACTGGCGAGAGCAACAATATAAACATTATGGCGCTTATTGAAACGAATTCGTCAATTGCTGGGGGTGTGTTCGCGGGCTTCTCGATAAGCGGGGGCGTATTAGATTTTGGGGACAAGGATATTACTCTCTCCGCCGAAGGCAACATCACTTTTCCTAACAGCGTTACAGAAATAAGGGCGCGGAGCTTAACGCTGGTCGCCGCGAACATCGGCACGGGAACTGATGGCACCACTGCTTTCTCCGCCAACTTGAGCATAAATGTTGTTGGAAACTTATCCTTGTCGGGCGCGTTAGCCAGCACTGGCACGCTGACGCTCAACAGCACAAGCCTCACCATAGTGGGTGCTACCGCGCTGAGTGCTACCACGCTCACAATTATAACGCCCAGAGGCACAGGCACCGGCGACCTCACGCTTGCGGCAAGCACGGCTATTCTTTTTCCGCAAAATACAAATATTCAAGCGAGAAACATCACGCTCGGCGGCGTAGTGAAGGCGGAATCAGCCAGCGGAATCACACCCGTGCAATACGACTTGACGCTCACCGCGATGCTTATTGAAGGGGCTGGTGGGCAAATAAACTTCGCCGATGATAAAACAACCACGATAAGCGGCGAAAACATAACGCTTGCTTCTCCCACTAAGGGCGCGCCAAGCGGGCACGACCTCACCCTTACCACAACCAACAGGCTAACAATGTCAGGGCACTATACTGTCGGCGCGGCGGACGCCTTCCTCAGCTTCAAGATCGGGGGCGCCGGTAGGACGCCATCACCGAGTAGTTTTACGGCAAACAATCTCACGCTCGCGCTCACCACGCCTCTTAATACGCAGCCTCAAACTTTACAATACAAGCCTTGGATGGCAGGGGCTGTTGAAAGCCTTACCCTTAATGCTCCTAATGACTTGATCTACCTTGAAACAACAACAATTGATTTAACCGGTCGTGATTTAATCTTATTTGCGGGGCAAATCGAAGCGCTTGCGGGGAGACTCGAGGTGGAGGGGTCAATTACCTTAACCGCTAAGAACATTACTATGACGGCTGACCCTAGTAAGATTGGCAATAGTAATTTAGGACTTGTTTTTATTCGGGGAGGTTTAACCTTAAATGCTACGGAGGATATTATCCTTGAGGTTGCAAGAACAAATCATCAAGGTATCGTTGAGGTTGGTAGCCCCCTTTCCCAACCTCTTCCTCGTTCTTTAACTTTATCTGCTGGCGGAGAAATTATTTTCAAGGGCGATACAATTATAGAGGCGCACAACTTATCCCTCAGTGGCACGATAAAGGCACAATCAACTAATGAAGCTAGCATAACCACGCAACACGACTTAACGCTTTTGGCAACCGGGCAAATAAACTTCGCCGCCGATGAAGCCACCACGATAACGGGCGCGGATATAAGCATCATCTCCACCACGCAAGGCACTGCCAGCGGGCATGCCCTCACCATTACCGCTTCGCGCGAAGTCATACTTGGCGGCGCGCTTGATACCGGCGCGGGTGATATGATTATTACTTCAGGCGCAGGACAGCCGATAAACTTTTTAGCCGCGTCCATTCCCACGACCCTAGGCACAATGACGACTCTCACCACCACGCTTATAAGCACGGGAAATATAACGCTCACAGCCACGGGCGGCACGCCAACCGCAAGCGACCAAGACCTCACGATTACCGCAACGGGTGCGCTGACAATGAGCGGCGATTACGACATCGGCACAGGCGATGCCGCGCTCTCTTTCGGTGGCACGACCGCGCAAAACCCCGCGCCTGACAGCTTGCTGACCGATAGCCTCACCCTCACCCATACGGGAACGGCGCAGATAAATGGTGCTGATTGGATGGGGGGCGCAGGGAGAAACCTCATGCTTATTGCTGAAACTGGTTTCGTTGGTCTAGCAGGTATCGACCTCGGCGATGATGGCGGCAATATAACGCGTGGCGACTTAACGGTAAGAGCAAAGGCATTTTTTGTTTTGCAAGCCGGCGACAATATCCTAAAAGCCAAAGACATTAGCATAACCGCAACCGATACAACCGATGGTGAGAATGCGGGCTTTCGCTCTGATGCGGGGAGTTTAACGCTAAACGCTTCGAACAATATCACCATTAGCGCGCGCCATATTGATTTTTTTACGGGAGAGGTTAGCCCATTTGATTTAACGCTTATCGCTGGCGGGGCAACAACCTTCACGCAAGATACAGATATTGCTAGAGTGAGAAATTTAACGCTCAGCGGCGTTGTGAAGGCGGAGTCAGGAAGCGGCACACCCACGCAACATAATCTAAAGATAGTAGATACAAGAGGGCAACTAATTTTTGATAACGCCACCACGATAAGCGGCGCAGATATTACGCTCACTTCCCCCACCGCGCAAACAACGGCAAGCGACCAAGACCTCACGATTATCGCAACGGGCGTGCTGACGCTAAGCGGCGATTTCAACATCGGTACGGGCGATGCTGCGCTTACCTTTGCTGGCACTGCAGAGCAAGCTCCCGCGCCTGACAGCTTCCTTACCGATGACCTCACGCTCACCTACACGTCTACTGCAAGTAGCACACTCTATCTAGGCTATGCCGCGTGGATGGCTGCCGCTGGCAGAAACCTCACGCTTAAAGCAGCCAAGAGCTCTATCCGCGATATAGCGAGCATCAATCTCGGCGATGATGATAACCCAAACCTCCCGCGCGGTAATCTCACGCTCAGCGCGATAGCTATTGTTGGCGCGGACGCGGACAACAGCGCCGACCCTGCCGTCATCAAAGCCAATGATATTAACATTAACCCAAGCTCTATGAGTGACACCGCCGCCCACGCTGGCTTTCGGTCGGGCGGCAGCATTACGCTAGATGCTTCAAACGATATTACCATCGGCGCGTTTTATGTTAATTTCAACGTCATTGGCGATAGCGACGACCTCACGCTTATTGCTGGTAGCGGCAACATTTTCTTTCCTCAAGCAACCGATATTAAAGCAGGCAATCTCACGCTCGGCGGAACGCTGGAGGTAAAAGAGTCCGCTACGTTCCATAACATCACGATTACACTAACCGCCGCGCTAAACTTCGCCATAGATAAGCAAACCACCATTCGGGCTGATAACATCACGCTCATTTCGCCCACAGCAGGCACTGCTTCTAATAATAAGCTCACGCTTGACGCTTCACAAAACATCACGCTTCAAGGCGGCTTCAATTTAGGCTCAGGGGGATTTGATATATTGGCCGGACGGGGCGATTCCGTCACTGGCGTGATTGCTTTCACCGCCACCGCCAGCGTGTTGCCGACCATCACCGCCGCCGCGGTTCTGCTAGAGCAAAATGGCGATAGCGCAGTCTATGCGGCGGATAGCACAGCGCCCGCCACCTTCACCTTGCGAATGGTGACACGCTAAAACCGCGTGTGCGTTACGACGGCAGCGGCAATCAGGTCGACCCCACCCCCGATTCTTGGTTTGAATTCGCCCCGGAAAACATAACCTTTGACGCGGGCGAAGAGAACATCACTATCGCCGACCTGCTCGCCGTGGATTCGGCGCTTGCCAATGGTGATTTCGCCGCCTTCTCCATAGACGAAAACGGACTCTTAGATTTCGGTAATGAAGATGTTATCCTCGCCACCGAAGGTTCTATCATTTTTCCCGACACCATTAGAACAATTAGAGCGCGCAACTTAACGCTCACCGCCGCCTCTATTGTTAGCAGTGGCGGCAATTTCTCTGCCGACTTGACGCTAGATATTAGCGAGGCTTTAACTTTATCTGTCGGCTCTTTCACCAGCCCCTTAACCGTCATTGGCACGCTGACGCTAGAAGCCACAAGCCTCACCCTGGCGGGTGATAGCGCGTTCAGCGCCACCACGCTCACTATTATGATAGCGACAGTAACTGGCACGGGCGACCTCACGCTTGCGGCAGGCACGGCTATCCTTTTCCCGCAAGACACAAACATTGAGGCGAACAACATCACGCTGAGCGGCGTGGTGAAGGCGGAAAGCGGCGACCCCGCCTCGCCCGCGCAACACGACTTGACGCTCACCGCCACGGAGCAGCTAACTTTCGCCGATGATAAAGCCACCACGATAAGCGGCGCAGATATAACCCTCGCTTCGCCCACGGTGCAAACAAGCGCCAGCGACCAAGCCCTCACGATTACCGCAACCGGTGTGCTGATGATGAGCGGCGATTACAATCTCGGCGAGGGCAATGCCGCGCTTACCTTCGGCGGCACTGCCGAGCAAAACCCCGCGCCTGACAGCTTGCTGACCGATGACCTCACGCTCACCTATACAGCCGCCGGCGAGCTCTCCTTTGCCGCGTGGATGGCAGGCGAGGCAAGCGAAAATAGAAACCTCACGCTTACTTCCCGCAATATATTCATCAACATCGATGAAAATATCAATCTAGGCAGTGGCAACTTAACTATAAATATGGGCGTTGAAGATGTCGTAGTGGCGGCAGACACTACCATCACCGCGAACAACATAAGCATTTCAAACACAGTAGATCCCACTACCGGCAGAAAGGAAGGAATCCAATTAATCAATCAAAGCAGCTTAACCTTAAATGCTTCAGGTAATCTTTCGTTAGATTTCCAAATAATAGAGGGAACTGACCAATCTGCCGTTACTTTAGAAGCGGGTGGGGAAATCGTTTTTGCCCAAAGCACCGAAACTATCGGAGGGCTTGGCAATCTAACGCTCGGCGGCACGATAAGAGCAATATCAACCAGCGGAGGCACAACCACGCAACATGACTTGACGCTTGTCGTGACGGGAAAAATAACCTTCGCCGATGATAAAGCCACCACGATAACCGCCGCGAACATAAGCCTCACTTCTCCCACTGCGCAAACAACGCCGAGCAACCAAAACCTCACGATTACCGCTTCGGGCAACATCACGCTTGAAGGCAGTTTTGACATCGGCAATGATGCCACGCTCGGCGGCATGATGACTCTCACTGCTGGCGAGGGTGCGGGCGCGGGCAACATCGGCACAATCATTTTTACCGAAACGGCAAGCGTCAAGCCTGTGCTTAAAGCAAAAGAGATAATTCTCACGCAAGATGGTGCGGTGTTTGTCCCCAGCCCCACTGCGCCTGCCACTTTCTCCATTGCCAATAACGGGAAGCCGCGCGCGCGCTACACTGGAGACGGAACGCAAGCAGACCCCGCCAGCAATTCTTGGTTTTCGATTCCCCGCCTTTTCTTTGACGCGGGCGATAGCAATATAAACATCGCCGCGCTCATCGCTGATGGTTCTACGCTTGCTGATGGGGATTTCGCGGGCTTCTCTATTAGCGGCGGCGTGCTAGACTTTGGCAATGAGCGCGTTGAAATCAGCACCACCGGCAACATCATCTTCCCCGCAGGCATTACTGAAATTAGAGCAAATAGCTTAGCCCTCAACGCCACGAACATGGGCGCTGGCAGTGCTAATGGTAGTTTCACTGACTTAAAAATTAGTGTTGAGACAAATCTAATCTTGCCGGCGGTCACTTTAACCGGCGCAGGCACGCTAACCCTAGAGGCAGATGACATTGTGATAAGAGGCGGTGCTGAAGATGCCAGCTTTACGCTTAATGCCAATGACATTATGATAACAGCAAGGCTGGGTGTTGCTAGTGTGCTTAACCTCATCTCATCCTTTAGATCAAATTCTAGACCTGTCGTTTTCAATGCGACAAACAATCTCATCATTAGCGTTCCTTTCTTGTCTGTTGGCGACCCTAGTGGAAAGGGTGCGCGCGACCTCACCTTGAATGCTGGCAATCAAATTCTTTTTACAAGGAGTTCTAGCATCACCGCCAAATCCATTTTTCTTAGCGATACAATAAAGGCAGAATCAAGCAGTGGCGGCACACCCACGCAACACAATTTGTCATTTTACGCCGTAATACGCAATAATGAAATAGCCAATCAGGGAAGCATAAATTTCGCTACCAATAAACCCACCACCATCACCGCGCAGGATGTAACCCTCATCACCTCCCCCACAACAGCAACCGCCACCGGGCAAGACCTCACCATCAAGGTTTCGCGCAACACCATCTTTCAAGGCAAGTTTGATATTGGCGGTGGCACAATGACCCTAGAGGCAAGTCTATTCTCTACATCCCAAGGCAGCCTAAATCCTTTTGCAGGTGCCTCTACCACGTTTTGTGCCAATAACATTATAGTAAGAACAATGAATTTAAGTGGGAACCCTGTATTTGACACCACTTCCATCGTCATAGACACTCATTTCAATGCGACAAACAATATCACTTTCAGCACGGCGTTTATTGATGCTGCCAGTGGTAGTAATAGCTTCGTAAGGTCAACAACCTTCACCGCTGGCGGTCAGCTTCTTTTTACAAGAAACACGACACTCTCTGCCCCTCATGGCGCGACCTTTAACGTCGGCACGATAAAGGCTGAAATGCCCAGCGAGGATTCTGCCACGCCAATTGGCGTGTCGCTTTCAATGTCGGGGATAATCAACTTCTCGCCCACGGAAGCGACCACGATAAGCGGCGGGGATATAAGTATCAACGCGCTTGCCCAAAGCGTGGCAAGCGAGCAAGACCTCACGATTAACGCTTCGGGCAACATCACGCTTCAAGGCAGCCTTGATATTGGCGGTGATGCCACTACAGGCGGTGCGCTGAGCTTAACGGCTGGCAGTGGCAGTGGCAGTGGCACGATTATATTCACCAGCACCTCTAACGTTAAGCCTGCACTCACGGCGCGGATGATTTTCCTCACGCAAGATGGTGCGGTGTTTGACCCCGGCACAAGTGCCCCCGCCACTTTTTCGGTGAAGCCGCGTGCGTTCTACAGCGGCACCACCTTAACGCAAACAGAGCCAAGTGAGAGCGATTGGTTTAGGTTAGACCGCATTGTCTTTAATGCGGCGCAGGAAAATATAGACATCACCACGCTCATCGCGGACGATTCCAGCGATGCCGGTGGCGACTTCGCCATCTTCTCGATAAACAACGCTGGCACGTTGAATTTTGATAGGGAGAACATTGTTCTCACTACAGAAATGAACATCATTTTGCCGTCAAACATAAGGGAGATTAAAGCGCGTAGTTTAATTCTCACCGCCACTTCTATTGGCACGGGAGATGGCACGGGGCTTTCCACGCCGCTCACGTTGGTGGCGAGCGAGCGGGTCATCATTGACGCGGACATCATTTCCACTAGAAACATTATCATTAAAGCGCCAGAGGTTGTTTTCTCCAGCACCAAGCCTGTGCGCTTGAGCGGGCAAGACATTATGATAGACCTGCCCGATGATATGGATACCCCCAATGATATGCCTCTCGCGAACAACCAAAATGTGGAGCTGGTTGCTACAGGCGATATTATGCTGAATAATAATATCAATGTTGGCTTTGGCACGTTGAAGCTAGAGGCAAACAGAATTATGACTGCCAACGCAGATGTTGTGATTATGGGTAATCGTGTTGAGGTTGATAGTGGCACAGATAATAATATCCGTGGCGGGCTGACGATAATATCAATGAACGATATTCGCTTGCTCGGCAATATAGAAACAGAGGGCAATGTTATTTTAAGGGCAGGCGGTTCTATCATCACGCCAAACGCCCCCACCACGATTGAGGCAACGGGGGGCATCACTTTCGAGCAGAAATACGCACTTAGGCAGAGCTTCGCGCTAACCTTGAAAGCCGCAGGGGAGATAGCCATCATCGGCAAGCTGGATAGAGGCACGGCAGAGATAAGGTTAGAGGGGGGTTCGCTTGATTTAGCGGGGGCTTCGTTCATTGCTGGGGGCATTCGTTGTGTGGGGGTTCGGGCTGAAATTTGCCAATAAGTTGCGTGTTTTGGGCTTGAAAGGGGATAGAAATTCCTTTATTATAGCTTTAATAATTAGTTATTGATAAAGGAGAACTTTTTATGTTTTTACGCACACTTGTATTGGGCTTTATTTTTGGTGTTGCTTTTAGCACGACTGGCATTCTCGCCGCGCCGAGCGGTGGCAGAGTCACGGCTGGAGATGGGGATTTATCGAATCCGCTTAATTTGATACAGCAGAGCGAGCATCTCGGCACGAGCTGGGAAAGTTTTGACATTGCTTCAGGCGAGGTGGTGAATATAGTGCAGCCTTCGGCTTCGGCGTTAATTTCTATTAAAGTTCGCAATGGTGTTGAAACCAATATCAACGGCACATTAAACGCGAATGGAAAGGTTGCGTTAGAAAATCCTGCTGGGGTTTTGTTTGGAGCTGGCTCGGTGGTGAATGTTGGCGGGCTTTTGGCTTCGGCTTCGGCTGGAGCAGTTAAGGCTAATGGTATTATCAAAGCACCTTCGGGCGAAGTTCATTTACAAAGTTTAGCGGGTAATAATGTTGTTAATGTTGGCGGTGTTATTGAAGCGCAAAGAATTATCGTTGAAGGTGCGAATGAAGTTAAGCTCGGCACCAGTGACTCGGGTATGGGCGCACGGCTAACGGCAAGCAAAGAAGTTTTAGTTGGGGGTGGTTTTCAAGGCAAGGGAGATATTGCTAACTCACAAAAAACAATTGTGGAGTCGGGCGCGCTTATCACTTCACCGCGTGTTATTATTTGGTCGGACGTTAGCACAAACTTTCAAGGAAGCATAAACGCGCACGATGAAAATGGTGAGGGTGGTTTTGTTGAAGTGTCGGGCAAGCAAAGCCTCGCTTCGTTTGATATATTGAAAATAAAAGCGGCGGAGCTTCTGCTTGACCCTAGCGATATTTCCATTGGCCAGTCGGTGGTTGCGCGTCCCGATGATGGGGAACTCAGTGATGGCATAGTTGAGGCGACTGACAGCCCCGGTGGTTTTTTTCGTATATCGGCAGCCGCTATCCTTTCGTTTAACGGCAATGTTAGGCTAGAGGCGACCGGGTCCATAACTGTAGGTGGGGCTATACAAGGTGTCGTCACTGGCAGAGGGCTAACGCTCATTGCGCCGGTGATTGTCCTCAACGCATCGGTAAAAATTCTAGGGGATTTAACCCTTACCGCAAGCGACACTCTTCGGTTTAACTTCGACAGAGCAATTACGCTATCAGGTGTGAATGTATCGCTTACTTCAGGTTCGGCGCAACTCGAAGGCTTTAGAGGACAAAACTTGACATTTACCGCAACGAGCACGCTAACGCTGGCGGGTGGTTTTCATTCGGGTAGCGCAAATATAACCGCCACAGGTGCGCCGATAAACTTTTCAACCACAACGCCAACTACGCTCGCTGGCAGAAATATAACGCTTAATTCCACCAGCGGCACGCCTGCGGCGAGCGGACAAACCCTCACGCTTGAGCCGTCTGGCACGCTTGCTTTGAATGGCTCTTTTAACATCGGGGCTGGCACACTGACTTTAAGCGGCGAAACTTTCTCCGCGCAAACAAACTTGACTAGCTTCACCCGCGCCGACACAAGCCTCACTTATACAGGTTCGGGCGATGCCGCTATTCCCAGTTGGGTAGCCACCGATGGCGCGGGTTTAACTATTACGGCAGCTGCGGGAAACATCATCGTGCCAACGTCTATAGTGCTTGGCACTGGCGACTTAACCCTCACCGCTATGGCGGGCGCGCTTCTTTTTGATGGAGATGGCGCGACTATTATATCAGCCACCAACATAACGCTCACCGCGGCGCAGGCGCAAGCCACCGCCAGCGACCAAGACCTCACGCTCACCGCAACGGGCGCGCTAACGCTGGCGAGCAGTCTTCGTTTGGGTAGCGGCAGTATAATCGCCACGGGTCTGCCGATAAACTTTTCAACCACAACGGCGACCACGATAACGGCAACCAATATAACGCTCACTTCTACTAGCGGCACACCCACGGCGAGCGACCAAGACCTCACGCTAACGGCGGCAGGCTTGCTGGTGATGAGCGGCAACTTCAACATCGGCGAGGGCGATGCCGCGCTCACGTTCGCTGGCGATGAGAATCAAACGCCCGCGCCCACCAGCTTGCTGACCGATGACCTCACGCTCACGCACACTGGAACGGTGGGGATAGTCTATACCGCGTGGATGGCGGGTGCTGGTAGAAACCTGACGCTTATTTCGCAAAACGGCGGCATTTTTGGGTTGATAGATATAAATCTCGGCGATGATACTGATAACACCATCGCGCGTGGCGACCTAACGCTAGAAGGCGTTGAGATTCTCGCGCGCGGCGGCGGCGACTGGACGATAAAAGCCAAAGACATTAGCCTAACGGCGACTACAGAGGCTGGCTTTTTGAGTGACGGCGCGAGCATCAAGTCTTCTTCAAACATAACGCTAGACGCTTCGGGCGGAATTATGATTAGCGCATCTCATATTGATTTTGCTGTTGAGGATTCGAGAGATTTAACGCTTACGGCGGTCGGGGAGATTGTTTTCACTAAAGACACAATTATTCGCGGGAGGAGCATCACGCTCGGCGGCACAATAAAAGCGGAATCGGAGGATAATGCTGGCAATCGTGTGCAACACAACCTAAAGATTGACACCAGCATAAACTTCGCTAATAACGGAAGCATAAACTTCGCTGGCGATAAAGCCACCACGATAAGCGCGGCAGATATAACCTTGCTCTCCTTCTTGAAAGGCACTGCCAGCGACCAAGCCCTCACGCTAACGGCAAGCGGCACGATAACGCTTGGCGGCGCGTTTGATAGCGGCACGGGTGCTATGATGATGACTTCGGGTGCGAGTGCGCCGATAAACTTTTCAACCACGCTCGCCGCCGCGCTCACCGGTGGCGATATAACGCTCACCGCTACTGGCGGCACGGCAACGGCGAGCGACCAAAGCCTCACGCTTACATCATCAGGCACGATTAGCATTAGCGGCTCGCTTAATCTGGGTGCGGGCAGTTTGGTTTTGGGCGGCGAAACCTTCCCCGTCTCTGCGCCTGCTTTTCTTGCTAACATTGCGCGCGGCGGCATAGGCATTCTTTATACTGGCGCGGGAGATTTCACTATTCCTAGCTGGGTTATTGCTACCGCGCTTGGCGGCGAGGATTTATCGGTTACAGCACCTACGGCGAACATCATTGTGCCAACCTCTATAGCGCTTGGCACGAACGACTTAACCCTCACCGCTATGGCGGGCGCGCTGCTTTTTGATGGTGCTGCCGCGACCACTATATCGGCTGCCAATATCACGCTCACTTCCACGCTGGCGCAAGCCACGGCGAGCGGGCAAGACCTCACGCTCACCGCCACTGGCTTGCTGACGATGAGCGGCAGATATAACATTGGCACGGGTGATGCGGCACTCTCTTTCAGTGGAAACAGCTCGCAAGCCCCCGCGCCCACCAGCTTGCTGACCGATGACTTAACGCTCACGCAAACTACGGCAAATAGCTTTTTCAACTATGCTTCGTGGATGGCTGCCGCCGGTAGAAACCTGACAATTATAGCGGAAGGTAGTCAAGTTAATAGGCTGCGAGGTATTAATCTAGGCAATGCCGATGACTCCATAGCGCGTGGCGACCTAACCATAAGAGCGGTATCAATTAATTTTGCTGCCAATAATGCCTTTACGATAAAAGCTAAAGACATTACCCTAACGGCAAGTTCAACAGGAACGGAATTTAGTGCTGCCATTTGGTCTGACCAAGGAAATTTAACGCTAGATGCTTCGGGCAATATCACCATAGGCGCGCGCCATATTGATTTTGCTCTAGACGCATCACTGAATATAATTTTCATCGCGGGCGGGGAGATTGTTTTCACTAAAGATACAAATATCCTCGCGGGCAATTTCACGCTTGGCGGAACAATAAAGGCGGAATCGACTAACGGCGGCATAACCACACGACATAACTTATCAATCAATACAAATTTAATAGGTGGGGTAACAAACTTTGCCACCAATAAAGCCACCACGATAAGCGGCGCGGATATCTCTCTCTACTCCTTTGCCGCGAATACCACGACCGACCAAGACCTCACGCTAGATGCTTCTGGCACGATTAGTTTTAGCGGTGCTTTTAATCTCGGCACGGGCAGGTTGATTTTTGGTGGCGAGACTTTCGCCGCCGCCGCCCCGGCGGGGCTTGACCGTGTCGCCCGAAGCGGCATCGGCATTCTTTATACGGGTTCGGGGGACGCCACCATTCCTAGCTGGATTATTGATGTTGCTGTGGCGGGCGAGAATTTATCGGCTACAGCACCTACGGGCAACATTATTGTGCCAACGTCTATAGCACTTGGCACTAGCGACTTAACGCTCACCGCTATGGCGGGTGCGCTTATTTTTGATGGTGCTGCCGCTACCACTTTATCGGCAACCAACATAACGCTCACTTCCACGCTGGCGCAAGCCACGGCGAGCGACCAAGCCCTCAACCTCACCGCCACCGCCTTGCTGACGATGAACGGCAATTACGATATCGGCACGGGCAATGCTTCGCTTACGTTTGGTGGCACGTCCGCGCAAGCCCCCGCGCCCACTAGCTTGATGACTGATGATTTAACCCTCACGCATACTGGCACACTTGGCTTATCTTATGCGGGTTGGATGGCTGGTGCAGGTAGAAACCTCACGCTTATTTCTCAAAATAGCGTCATTTTTAATTTGGGAGATATTAATTTAGGCGATGATACTGATGACAATATAGAGCGTGGCGACCTAACCATAGAAGCGAATACTGTTGGTGTAAGAGATCGTGGCACATGGACCATAAAAGCCAACAACATTACCCTAACGGCAAGAAGCGAAGCGGCTGGAGAGAATGCGGGCTTTCAATCTGTTTTAGGGAACATAACGCTAGATGCTTCGGGCAGTATCACGATTAGCTCGCGCCATATTAGTTTTTTTATTGACACACCGCGGGACTTAACGCTTATCGCGGGCGGGGAGATTCTTTTCACTAAAGAGACAACTATCCTCGCGAAAAATATCACGCTTGGCGGTATGGTGAAGGCGCAATCAGCAGACGCAAGCACAAAATATAACTTATCGCTAAACATAGAAGGAAAAATAAACTTCGCCACCGATAAAGCCACCACGATAAGCGGCGCGGACATCACCCTCACCTCCCCCAGCGCAGGCACGGCGAGCGACCAAGCCCTCACGCTTACCGCAAGCGGCACAATAACCCTTGACGGCGCGTTTGATACTGGCACCGGTGCTATGATGATGACTTCGGGTGCGAGCGCGCCGATAAACTTTTCAACCACACGCGCCACCACGCTCACTGGCGGCAACATCACGCTTAACTCTACTGGCGGCACACCAACGGCGAGCGACCGCAACCTCACGCTAGAGCCATCGGGCATACTTGTTTTGACTGGCTCTTTTAACACCGGCGCGGGCAACCTCATGCTAAACGGCGAAACGTTCTCGGAGCAAACAAGCTTAACCGAATTCACGCGCGCCAGCACAAGCCTTACTTATACGGGTTCGGGCGATGTTGCTATTCCCAACTGGGTAGCTACTGACGGCAAGGATTTATCGGTTACAGCACCTATGGGAAACATTATCGTGCCAACCTCTATAGCACTTGGCGCTGGCGATTTAACCCTAAACGCTATGGTGGGTGCGCTTATTTTTGATGGAGATGGCGCGACCACTTTATCGGCAACCAACATAACGCTCACTTCCACGCTGGCGCAAGCCACGGCGAGCAACCAAGCCCTCAACCTCACCGCTTCGGGTGTGCTGGCAATGAACGGCAATTACGATATTGGCACGGGCGATGCTTCGCTTATGTTCGGTGGCGGACAGAATCAAAATCCCGCACCCACCAGCTTGCTGACCGATGACCTCACGCTCACGTATACCGGAACTGGAGGGCTTTTTTATGTCGGGTCGTGGATGGCTGGCGTTGGTAGAAACCTCACGCTTATTTCTCAAAATGCCGATATTTTTAGGTTGGCAGATATTAATCTAGGTGATGATACTGATGACAACATAACGCGTGGCGACCTAACCATAGAAGGGAATACTATTAGCGTAGATGGTGATGACACATGGATCATAAAAGCTAAAGACATTATCCTAACGGCAAGAAGTGAAGGCGCTAGCGATGATGCGGGCATTCAATCTGCTTCAGGGAGCTTAACGCTAGATGCTACGGGCAATATCACGATTAGCTCGCGCCATATTGATTTTATGACTGACACCTTCGGGCAAGATTTAACGCTTATCGCCGGCGGAGAAATTGTTTTCGCTAAAGATACAAATATCAGCGGGCTGAATGTCACGCTTGGCGGGACAATAAAAGTGGAATCAGTAGATGGAGATGGCAATAAAGTTAAACATAATCTAAATATCAGAAATGGCAGTGAGCCGAATGGAAAAACACACTTCGCGACAGATAAAGCCACCACAATAAGCGCGGCGGATATAACTTTGAACTCCACCACGAAGGGCACGGCGAGCAACCAAGCTCTCACGCTCACCGCAACTGGCACGATAACGCTTAGCGGCGCGTTTGACACTGGCACGGGTGCCATTACGATGACTTCGGGCACGAGCGCGCCGATAAACTTTTCAACCGCGCGCGCTACCACGCTCACTGGCGGCAACATCACGCTTACTTCTACTGGCGGCACACCCACGGCGAGCAACCGAGCCCTCACGCTCAGGCTCACGTCATCAAGCGAGCTCACCTTGAGCGGCTCTTTCAGCATCGGCACGAGCACCCTAACGTTAGAAAGCGGCAGTTTCCCTGCCCCGGCAAGTTTGAATGAATTCACTTACGGCAACGTGGTGCTTACCCATACAGGTTCGGGCGACTTAATTATTCCCAGCTGGGTAATTGCTGACGGCAAGGATTTATCGATTACAGCAACTACGGGCAACATTGCCGTGCCAACGTCTATAGCGCTTGGCACTGCGGATTTAACCATAAACGCTATGGCGGGTGCGCTTCTTTTTGATGGAGGTGCCGCGACCACTTTATCGGCTGCCAACATAACGCTCGGCTCGGCGGTTGCGCAAGCCACGGCGAGCGATCAAGCCCTCAACCTCACCACCACCGCCTTGCTGACGATGAGCGGCAATTACGATATCGGCACGGGCAATGCCGCGCTTATGTTTGCTGGAGACCACACACAAGCCCCCGCGCCCACCAGCTTGCTGACTGATGATTTAACCCTCACCCATACCGGAACTGGGAGCTTACATTATGTCGCGTGGATGGCAGGTGCGGGTAGAAACCTCAGGCTTATTTCTACAAGTGGCAACATTATTATTTTTACAGGTATTAATCTCGGTGATGATACTGATGCCAACATAACGCGCGGCAACCTCATCTTAAAAGGAGGTTCTATTGCTGTAGATGGTAGTGGCACCTTTACGGTAAAAGCCAACAACATTAACCTAACAGCAAGAAGTAACCTCGCTGGCGAGGATGGTGCGGGCTTTCAATCTACTATAGGGAACTTAACGCTAGATGCTACGGGCAATATAACGATTAGCTCGCGCCATATTGATTTCTTTATTGGCGATGCCCCGCAGGACTTAACGCTTATCGCCGGCGGAGAGATTCTTTTCACTAAAGATACAGATATTATTGCGAACAACATCACGCTTGGCGGCACAATAAAGGTGGATTCAAACCCAGACCCCAAAGTCAACACATGGGAAGACCTAAAGATAGAGGCGAAAGGGAGAATAAACTTCGCCACCGATAAAGCCACCATCATAAGAGCCAGAGGTATAACGCTGATTTCCCCCAGCGCAGGCACGGCGAGCAACCAAAACCTCACGATTGACCCTACTTCTGGCTTCGGCGGCGGTGCGGTGCTTGGCGGGCATTTTAATACAGGCACCGGTGATATTCTGGTAGAAAATGGAGTAGAGCTCTTGCGCTTTTCAACCGAACGCGAGACCTCATTCACCGGTGGAAATATAACAATCGAGTCCCGCTCTGGCACACCCACGGCGAGCAACCGCAATCTCACGCTCACCGCATCAGGCACGATTAGCTTTAGTGGTCCTTTTAATCTCGGCACGGGCAGTTTGACTTTGGAAGCCGAAAGTTTCCCCGCCAACGCGCCTGCTGGTCTTGACGGCATTACGCGCAACCGCCTAACGCTTATTTATACCGGCGATGATGACTTCACTATTCCTAGCTGGATAATTGCTGACGGCGAAGATTTATCTGTCCGCGCAACCACGGCGAACATTGTCGTGCCAACCTCTATAGCACTTGGCGATGGCGACTTAATCATAAACGCAGTGGCGGGCGCAATTCATTTTGATGGAAGTGCCGCCACTATTATATCAGCCGCCAACATAACCCTCACTTCCACGCTGGCGCAAGCCACGGCGAGCGACCAAGCCCTCAACCTTACCGCAACGGGCGCGCTGACAATGAGCGGCAATTACAACTTCGGCACGGGCGATGTCTCGCTTATGTTTGCTGGCACGACCGCGCAAACCCCCGCACCCGCCAGCTTGCTGACCGATGACCTAACCCTCACGCATACCGGAACTGGAAGCTTAAATTATGCCGCGTGGATGGCGGGCGAGGGTAGAAACCTCACACTTATTTCGCAAAATGGCGGTGTTTTTAATTTGACAAATATCAATCTAGGCAATGCTGATGACGACATAACGCGTGGCGATCTAAACATAAGTGGAGTGAACATTAGTCCTAGCAATGGTGGCACCTATAGGATAAAAGCTAGAAACATTATCCTAACGGCGACTAGCGAAAGTGACTTTACAACTGAGACTGCCGCCATTGGCGCTGATGGAGGGAGCTTAGTGCTAGATGCTTCGGAGGACATCACGATTAGCGCCTCCTATATTGATTTTTTTCTTGGTGACGACCCAGAGGACTTAACGCTCATCGCCGGCGGGCAAATTCTTTTCACTAAAGATACAAATATCCGTGGGCGCAATCTCACGCTCGGCGGTGTGGTAAATGTGCAATCAGCAGACGCAAGCATAAAATATAATTTATTACTAGACGCAAGAGGGAGGCTAAACTTCGCCACCGATAAAGCCACCACAATAACTACCGCCGATATAACTTTGCTCTCCCCCTCAAAGGGTGCGGCAAGCGACCAAGCCCTCACGCTCACCGCAAGCGGCACGATAACACTCGGCGGCACGTTTGATACAGGCAGCGGTGATATTATGATGACTTCAGGTGCCAGCGCGCCGATAAACTTTTCAACCGCGCGAACAACCACGCTCACGGCTGGCAATATAACGCTCGCTTCTACTGGCGGCACACCAACGGCAAGCGACCGCAACCTCACGCTTAAGCCATCAGGCACGATTAGCTTTAGCGGTGCTTTTAATCTCGGCACGGGCAGTTTGACTCTTGAAGCCGAAAGTTTCCCCGCCAACGCGCCCACTGGGCTTGACGGCATTACGCGCAACCGCCTAACGCTTATTTATAGCGGCGCTGATGACTTCACTATTCCCAGCTGGATAATGGTCGCGGGGGAGGATTTGTCGGTCCGCGCAACCACGGCGAACATCATCGTGCCGACTGCAACCCCTGCGGTCAGGGATATAATTTTAATCGCTCAAGCGGGCGCACTGCTTTTTGATGGAGCTGCCGCCACCACTTTATCGGCAACCAATATAACGCTCACTTCCACGCTGGCGCAAGCCACGGCGAGCGAGCCCGCGCCCAATCAAGCCCTCAACCTTACCGCTTCGGGTGTGCTGGCAATGAACGGCAATTACAACTTCGGCACGGGCGATGTTTCGCTTACGTTTGCTGGCACGACCACGCAAAACCCCGCGCCCGATGAGCTGCTGACCGATGACCTGACCCTCACGTATACCGGAACTGGAGGATTAGATTATGCCGCGTGGATGGAGGGTGCTGGTAGAAACCTCACGCTTATTGCTGAAACGGGTATCGTTACTCTGGCAGGTATAAATCTAGGCAATGCTGATGACGACATAACGCGCGGCAACTTAACCATAAGAGCTGCTGTCATTGCATCAAGTCAGGGCAGAGATCTCTATACGATAAAAGCGAACAACATTACTCTCACGGCGACTTCAGAAGATAACTTTACAGAGGAAAGCCCTGGTCCCGGCCTTCAATTTGCTAGCGATGGCATCACATTCAACGCTTCGGGCAATATCACGATTAGCGCGTCTTATATTTTTATTCATGATGGTGATTCCACGGATACAGATTTAACGCTTATCGCGGGTGGGGAGATTATTTTCACTAAAGATACAAATATCAGTGTGCGCAACATAACGCTCGGCGGCGTAATAAAGGTAGGATTGGTAGATGGTGACGGCAATATCACCGAGCGAAAGGATCTAAATATTAACGCCAGCGATGAGCTTGATGCAAAACTAAGCTTCGCCAGCGATAAAGCCACCACGATAACCGCCGCGGACATCACTCTCAGCACCCGCACAAAGGGCGCAACAAGCAACCAAGACCTCACGCTTGACGCTTCAGGCGTGCTGACGATGACAGGCAGCTATGACCTCGGCACGGGCAACGCCGCGCTCACTTTCGCTGGCGACCGCGCGCAAAACCCCGCGCCCACCAGCTTGCTAACTGACGACCTAACCCTCACCCATACCGGAACCGAAGGCTTAACCTTTGCCGCGTGGATGGTGAGCGAGGGCAGAAACCTCACGCTTACTTCTCAAAGTGGCGACATCAATAACGTGGGCGGCACGATAGCAGGCAACAACATCACGCTCACCGCAGGGGGAACAATAGACTTCGCTACCGACACCCCCACCATTATAAGAGGCGCGGCAGTGAGCTTGACCTCCTCCACCGCGCAAGTAAGGGCAAGCGGAGAGGGGCAAGACCTCACCATTGAAGCCACAGGCAACATCACGCTCGAAGGCGGCTTCGACTTAGAGACGGGGGCATTGAGACTCACTGCTGGCATTAACGCTGGCACAGGCGCGATAATTTTCACCGAAGGGGCAAGCGGTAAGCCTACCATCACCGCCGCTACCGCTACGCTAACGCAGAGCGCGGCAGTCTTTGAGCTTAGCAACACCGCACCTGCCACTTTCACGCTATCGGTCATCGCGAAGCCCCGCGTGAGATACATCGGCACCGACCTAACCCAGCTGATGCCGTCAGACGCCGGCAACTGGTTCGAGCTTCTCGTGCTTACCTATAACGCAAACGCAAACGATATAAACATTATGGAGCTGATTGCTAATGATTCAGCCATAGCCGGCGGTGCGTTCGCTGGCTTCTCTATTGAAAGCGGCGTTTTGGATTTTGGTTCTCAGATAATTCAGTTCATCACGACGGGCGCTATCATTTTCCCCGAAGGCATAACAGAAATCAGAGCGGAAGGCTTGACTCTCACCGCCGCCTCTATTGCTACCGACGGCACCACCACCACCAACTTCGCCGACCTAAGCATTAATGTCGCGAGCGGTTTGTTTTTGTCCGTTGGCTCTTTAACCAGCACCGGCACGCTGACGCTAGAGGGGATAAATCTGGTTGTGGTGGGCGACACCATCTTAAACGCCAACGCCATCACAATTATAATGACAGGCACAGGAACGGAAGCCAACGCCACTATTCGTAATATCGATAATCAATCTTTAACGCTTAATGCTACTGGCGGTGATATTACGCTCACTGCCGCCAACATCGACCTGCGCCATGCCGATACAGGCGCGGGCGCGGGAACAGGGGAGGGCAACCTAACGCTTTCCGCCACCGGCGATATTCTTTTCCCGCAAGAAACCACAATAAACGCCAACAACCTCACGCTCGGCGGTATGGTGAAGGCGCAATCAGCAGACGCAAGCATAAAATATAACTTATCGCTTATCGCGCGCGCGCAAATAATCTTCGCCGCCGATAAAGCCACCACGATAAGCGGCGCGGACATCACGCTCGCTTCTCCCGCCGCGCAAACAACCGCCAGCGAGCAAAACCTCACGCTCATCGCTTCGGGCGTGCTGACGATGAGCGGCAATTACAACATTGGCACGGGCAGCACTAGCACTGCGGTGGTTATGCTTACCTTCGCCGGCGGCAACACGCAAGCTCCCGCGCCCACAACTCTGCTTACCAACAACCTCACGCTCACTTACACCTCCAGTTTGAGTGGCGATAATTATCTAAACTATGCGGCGTGGATGGCGGGTGCAGGTAGAAACCTCACGCTAAGCGCGGGTAGCTCTGTCATTCGCAATATAGGGAACATCAATCTAGCGAATGCTGATGACTCCGCGCGGGGTAATCTTGCGCTCACCGCTATCGCCATTATTGGCGCGGATGCAGATGAAAACGCTGACCCTTTTGTCATCAAAGCCAATGATATTAACATTACCGCAACCTCCCGCAATGGAGACCCCAACAACGCCGGCTTTCGTTCGGGCGGAAGTATGGTGCTTGACGCTTCAAACGATATTAACATCTTGGCTCGATTTATTAATTTCAACGCAGTCGGCGGGGAAGATGACCTAACCCTTATCTCTGGCAATGATAGCATTGTTATCCGCCCCACATCGGGTCATGCACCGACGGTTATGGCAAGAAATCTCACGCTCGGCGGAATGGTGAGAATAGGGGGGGCATCGCTCAATAGCTTTACCCTCACGCTCACCGGCGCGCTAAGTTTTGCTGCTGATAAAGATACCACCCTTAGGGCTTTTAACATAACCATCACCTCTACCACAGCGGGCACAGCTTCTAACCGAAACCTTACCCTCATCGCCTCTAGAAACATCACACTTCAAGGTATTTTTAATCTCGCTACAGCAGATGGGGCTTCCGATTTTACCGCCACCGCTAATGAAGACATCACGCTTCAAGGTGTTTTCAATTTCGGCAATGGTCGGTTTCTCCCTTATACAGGAAATGGTAATACCTTTGGCGAGATTATATTCGTGGAAACGACAACCGATACTGGAAGTGTCAAGCCAATCATCACGGCGGGCTATGTTCTGCTGTCGCAAGATGAAAAGGTTTTCGCGCTTAGCACCACAGCACCGGCTACGTTTAGGCGTCCGAGTGGCGCTCCTCTCATACCCGAAGTGGCGTGTAGAGGTCCTCGCTGTGATGGCGGACTGCAACCGACTCCGACAGATCCAAATAACTGGTTTAGGCTTGAGGGCACGAGTGCCAGCCTCGTTTTTAGCGCGGGGGGAGATGACATCACTATCGCCGACCTCATCGCTGATGATTCACCGCTCGCCAAAGGTAGTTTTGCCAGCCTCACCATAACCGAAGAGGGCTTGCTCGATTTCGGCATGATGGATGTAGAGCTTATCACCACGGGCAGCATCATCTTTCCCGCCGGCATTAGAGAAATTAGAGCGGGGAGTTTAATTCTCTTCGCCGCCGCGATTATGACCGATGATAGTAGCGGCAATTTCATCGCCGACTTGAAAATTGATGTCGCGGGTGTTTTAGCTTTGTCCGCGCCCACCCTAACTACTAGCGGTGCGCTGACGCTAGAAGGCGGAAGCCTTCTTTTTACAGGCAATCTCGCCCTCAACGCTACCGAAATCACCATCACGATGACAAGCACAGGAACAGCCGCAACAGCCGCTATTCGTAATAGCGATAATCAATCTTTAACGCTCACGGCAAGCGCGGGTAATATCACGCTCACTGCCGCCAACATCGACCTGCGCCACGCAAATTCTGGCGCGGGTGAAGGCAGCCTGACTCTCTCAGCAAGCGGCGAAATTCTTTTCACGCAAGCAGCCGATGTTAAAGCCAACAACATCACGCTCGGCGGTGTGGTCAAGGCGGAATCAACCGATGAAGCCGACCCGCCAGTAACCACGCAACATAACCTATCGCTTGTGGCGTTGGGGCAAATAACCTTCACTGGCGCTACCACCATAAGCGGCGCGGATATTACGCTCGCTTCTCCCACCGCGCAAACAACCGCCAGCGATGCCGACCTCACGATAACCGCAACGGGCGTGCTGGCGATGAGCGGTGATTACAATATTGGCGAGGGCAACGCCGCGCTTACGTTCGCTGGCGACGCCGCGCAAAACCCTGCGCCCACCAGCCTGCTGACCGATGACCTCACGCTCACGCATACGGGAATTCAAGGGCTCGGGTATGCCATGTGGATGGCGGGTGCTGGTAGAAACCTCACGCTTATTTCTGAAAATGGACAGATTTTTAGTTTGGCAGATATTAATCTAGGCAATGTTGATGACTCCATACCGCGCGGCAACTTAACCATAAGGGGTAGTGTTATTGGGGCAAGGAGCGGGAATTTCTATACGATAACAGCTAACAACATTACCCTCACGGCGACTTCGGAAAATAACTTCACAGAGGAAGATCCGGGTCCCGGTATTCAATTTACTAATGAGGGCATCACATTCAACGCTTCGGGTAATATCACGATTAGCGCGTCTTATATTTTTCTTGATAGTGGCGCTGGCACAGACAGAGATTTAACGCTTATTGCGGGTGGGGAGATTATTTTCACTAAAGAGACAAATATCGATGGGCGCAACATCACGTTTGGGGGCACAATAAAGGTGGAATCGACCAGCGAAGGCACAGCCACGCAACATAACTTATTGCTCACCGCGACGGGGCAAATAAACTTCGCCACCGATAAAGACACCACAATAACAGGTGCGAATATAAGCCTCATCTCCGCCACAGCAGGAGACACCAGCAACCAAAACCTCACGATAACCGCGGGCGGCAACCTCACGCTTCAAGGCAGCTTTGATGTCGGCGATGATGCCACCACTGGCGGCACAATGACTCTAACCGCCGGCGCCGGTGATGGTGTTGGCACTATTATATTCACCAGCTCGCCCACGCTCACGGCGAAAGCGATAACGCTTGCGCAAGATGGCGCAAGGTTCGACCCCGCAACATCTCCCGCCAACTTCGTCATTGCCAATAGCGGCAAGCCTCAAGTGCGATACAGCGGAGGCGAAACCCAAGCAGAGCCAGCCGATGATGATTGGTTTGAACTCGCGCGCCTCATCTTTGACGCGGGCGCAAGCGATATAACCATTACCACTCTCCTCACGATGAGCGACTTCACCGATGCCACCTTTGACCCAGTCAGCGGCTTGCTTAACTTCGGCGATGAGCTTGTTGCGCTTACCACCACCGGCAATATCATTTTCCCCGCAAGCGTTAGAGAAATTAGAGCGGGTAGCTTAACGCTCACCGCTGCCACCATTACGACCGATGATAGTAGTGGTAATTTCATCGCCGACTTGAAAATTGATGTTGATGGCGTTTTAGCTTTGCCCGCCCTCACGCTCACCGCAACGGGTGCGCTCACGCTAGAAGGTGCCGCGCTGGATATCGTGGGCAGTCTCATTCTCAACGCCACCGAAATCACCATCACGATGACAGGCACAGGCACAGGTGCCACCGCCGCTATTCATAATACGGACAATCAGTCTTTAACGCTCAACGCGACTAGTGGCAACATCACAATTACCGCCGCCAACATCGACCTGCGCCACGCAAACCCCGACCTAGACGGCAACGGCACGGGCGAGGGCAACCTAACCCTTTCTGCAAGCGGCGAGATTCTTTTCCTCCAAGCAGAAACTGATATTCAAGCGAACAACATAACGCTCGGCGGTGTGGTCAAGGCTGAAAGTGATTCTCCCGCTAGGCGCCACCTATTGCTTGTGGCGTTGAGGCAAATAACCTTCGCGCTAAACAAACCCACCACGATAACCGGCGCGAACATCACGCTCGCTTCTCCTATCGTGCAAACGACCGCGACCGACCAAGCCTTCACGATTACCGCAACCGACATGCTGACGATGAGCGGCAATTACAACTTCGGCAGTGGCAATGTCGCGCTTACGTTTGCCGGCGCGCTCCAATCCACGCCTCCTGCCTCTCTCGCGCCAGACTCTCTGCTGACCGATGACCTCACGCTCACCTATAACCCAAAAGTTACCGTTCACGGATTGAAGTATGCCGCGTGGATGGCAGCGGCAGGTAGAAACCTCACGATTATTACTAAAGAGAGTTTCGTTTTTGGTTTGGCAGATATAAATCTAGGCAATGCCGATGACTCCATAGCGCGTGGCAACTTAACCATAGAAGCGGTGCACATTATCTATGCTGCTGGCACCCATACGATAACAGCCAATAACATTAGCCTCACCGGAACTTCAGAAAATGATTTCACGGACGAGGGACACACAAATAGCTCAGGCATTGGTTCTTCTGTAGGGATAGAGGGAACGACGCCTCCAGAGGGCGGCGTAACCTTAGATGCTTCGGGCAATATCACGATTAGCGCGCGCTATATTAATTTTCTTGTTAGCAACAACAGGCAAGATTTAACGTTTATCGCCGGTGGAGAAATTGCTTTCACGAAAGAGACAAATATCCGCGCGAAAAATTTAACGCTCGGCGGTGTGGTGAAGGCGGAGTCGGCAGATGGAAGCAGCAAATATAATTTAACGTTAGAAGCGGAGGGGCAAATAATTTTCGCTAGCGACAAAGCCACGGCGATAAGCGGCGCGAGTCTCACGCTCACGTCTCCCACGGCAGGCACCGCGAGCGGGCAGGACCTCACGCTTACGGCTTCGGGTGACATCACGCTGGCGGGCGGCTTTGATATCGGCAATGGGGGCGGCACACTGGCTCTCACTGCGGGTGCTGGCGAAGGCACGGGGACGATTATATTCACTGGCACGCCCACGCCTACGCTCACTGCGCGTGCGATAACGCTGACGCAAGATGGTGCGGTTTTCCCGTTTGCTGTCCCTGCGGTTACTTTCCAAATTGGTGTGGCGGGAGATGGCTTACCGCGCATTCGCTACACGGGTGGCGGCACGCAGGAGGCGGTAGATGGTTGGGCGCGTCAGCAGGGTGTTTTTTCTTCGGGGGACATTATATTAGATGATGAGTTCGCCGCCACGCCTGATGATGAAGGTGTAATAATGATAGATTTAACTGAGAATCAAAACGAAGATGAGAAAGATTTTATCATCAACTCGGACGAAGATTTAATTTTGCCTGACGGAGAGGTGATGATAGTGGCTGATGTTATTTCCATCACGGCGAAGAGCGTTCGCCGTCAAAACGGGGAGGGGATTAGACAGCGGCTGATGTTGGTGGCGACTCAAACGGTAATAATAGACGCGAGCATTATTTCAACGGCGGATATAATCATCACGGCGCCGCAGGTTATTTTTTCGGGCACGAAGCCGGTGCGGTTGAGTGGCACAAACATTATGATTGACCTGCCTGACGGAATGGATATGCCGAGCGCTATGCCTGCTGGGAACAATCAAAATGTGGAGCTGTCTGCCAGTGGAGATATTATGTTGAATAACAATATCAATGTTGGTTTTGGCACGTTAAAGTTAGAGGCGAGGGGTGAAATTATGACCACCAGCGCAGATGTTGTGATTATGGGTAATCGTGTTGTTTATCAGGCTGGTTCTATCGGCGGTGGGCTGGCGATAATTTCGATGAACGACATTCGCTTGCTCGGCGATATTCAAACCGATGGCAATGTTGTTTTGCGGGCTGGCGGTTCAATTATCACGCCTGCGGCCGCCACCACGATTGAGGCAACGGGTGCGGATAATGGCATCACGTTTGAGCAAAGATACGCGTTTCGGCAGGGTTTTGACCTAACCTTAAAGGCTGCGGGTGAGATAAGCATCATCGGCGGGTTGGACAGGGGTTCTGCGGTCATCACGTTAGACGGGGGGGTTCTGGATTTAGCGCAAGCTTCGCTCAGCGCGGGGGAGATAGCCTGCCGCCCTATTCCTGTAGGGTTGGGCGGGGGTGTTTGCCGGTAGATTTTGCTTGAAAAAGGGGGATTGTTTCTCTATGATATCCCCTATTAAAACTATTGGTAGATTATTGATTAAAAGGGAGCTTTCTATGTTTATACGAATATTCGCATTGAGCCTTATTGTTTTTGGGGCGACAAGTATTCTCGCCGCGCCGAGCGGCGGCAGAGTCACGGCTGGGGACGGAGAGCTCTCCAACCCATTAAATATAATTCAGCACAGCGAGCATCTTGGCACAAGCTGGGAGAGTTTTGACATTGCTTCGGGTGAGGTGGTGAATATAGTGCAACCTTCGGCTTCGGCGTTAATTTCTATAAAAGTAAGGAATGGTGTTGAAACGAATATTGACGGCACACTAAACGCGAATGGAAAGGTTGCGTTAGAAAATCCTGCGGGGGTTTTGTTTGGTGCTGGCTCGGTGGTTAATGTTGGCGGTTTGCTGGCGTCTGCCAGCGCGGGAGCGGTTCAGGCTAATGGTGTTATCAATGCGCCTTTAGGCGAAGTTCATTTACAAAGTTTAAGTAATAGTAATGTTGTTAATGTTGGTGGCGCGATTGAAGCGCAAAGAATTATTGTTGAAGGGGCGAATGAAGTAAGGCTCGGCGCGAGTGCTAGGCTAACTGCCGCCAAAGAAGTTTTAGTTGGCGGTGGTTTTCAAGGCAACGGCACAATTACCAACGCACAAAAAACCATTGTGGAGTCGGGTGCGCTGATTACCACTACCCAAAAAAATGGGCGTGTTATTATTTGGTCGGACGTTAGCACGAACTTTCAAGGAAGCATAAATGCTAAAGGTGGTTTTGTTGAAGTATCGGGCAAGCAAAGCCTCGCCTCGTTTGATATAGCAAAAATAAAAGCGGCGGAGCTTCTGCTTGACCCTGAAAACATAACCATCGGCACAGATACTACGAATGATGATGAAATCAGCACGGCTAATGATGGCTTGGTTGAGGAGGCTGATGGCGAGGAAGGTGAAACTTTTCTTATCTCGGCGGCGGCTATCCAAAGTTATGTGGGTAATGTTGTGCTGAGGGCAAATGTGTCGATAACGGTTAATGCGGCTATCACTAAAAGCAATGGTGCGCTAGAGCTCCATGGGGCTAATATTTTCATCAACCAAAATATAACAATAACCGGGCACAACCTCACCGCCTCAAGCATAAAACTTACCTTTTCGCCTGATAGACCCCTTACTCTATCGGGCGCGGTGGTAAGCTTTAATTCTGCAGAGGGGGTCGGGGCAACAAGCAACCAAGACCTGACGATTACCGCAACCGGTGTGCTGTCCTTGGATGGCAATTACGACATCGGCACCGGCAACGCCTCGCTCTCTTTTGGTGGCACGGAGGAGCAAACCCCCAGCCCCACCAGCTTGCTGACCGATGACCTGACCCTTACCCATACGGGAATAACTGGAGGTTTAAAGTATGATGCCATGTGGATGGCTGCCGCAGGTAGAAACCTCACGCTTATTTCTCAAAATCATCCTGTTTTTGGTTTTACAGACGCAAATCTTGGCCATGCCAATGACACCATAGAGCGTGGTAGCCTAACCATAGATGCAACCTATCTTTTTGTGGAAGGTGGTAACTCTGACTCATGGACCGTAACAGCCAAAGACATTAGCATAACTTCAAGTCTTACAAGCTCAGGTGAGAACTCAGGCTTTATATCTGCTGGCGGGAGCTTAACGCTCAATGCTACGGGCAATATCACCATTAGCTCGCGCCATATTGATTTTTTTACTGATGATAGCCCAGGTAGTTTAGCGCTTATCGCTGGCGGAGAGATTATCTTCGTTAAAAATACAAATATCCATGCGCGGAACTTAACGCTGGACGGAACGATAAAGGTGGAATCAACCACTGGAGGCGAAACCACGCTACATAGCTTATCGCTAAACGCAAGGAATGGGGGTGAAATAATTTTTGCCGATGATAAAGCAACCACGATAACCGCCACAGGTATCACCTTCGACGGAGCAGTAAGGGCAAGCGGGCAAGACCTGACGCTTATTGCTGAAAATGGCATCATTAATGTGGAGAGTATCAATCTTGCCAATGCTGATGACAGCGCCCGCGGCAACCTAACCATAGAGACAAAGTTTATTGCTTTTGGATTAAGTGCCACCCATACGATAAAAGCCAATAACATTAGCCTAACGGCGACTTCAGAAGGCAATTTTGC
This sequence comes from Alphaproteobacteria bacterium, assembly GCA_965209065.1. GTDB lineage: Bacteria > Pseudomonadota > Alphaproteobacteria > JAPOUT01 > CBDBUR01. Next base: position 1,179,486 of record OZ242373.1, on the reverse strand, counting down.
ACAAGAAACTACGGGCATTGAATCTGGTGGCGCGCACGTAACGCTCAATGCGACTAGCGACATCACCATTAGCTCATCCTATATTGGTTTTTCATCTAACCTTTTAGGAAATTTAACGCTTATCGCCGGTGGAGAGATTGTTTTCGTTAAAGAGACAAGCATTAAAGCGGGGGATTTAACGCTCGGCGGAACGATAAAAGCAGAATCAACCACAGGAGACGTAACCACGCAATATGATTTAACGCTAGACACAACAAGAGGGCAAATAATCTTCGCCGCCGATAAAGCAACCACGATAACTGCCGCAAATATAACTCTCACTTCCACCATGGCAGGCACGGCAAGCAACCAAGACCTCACCCTCGCCACGCCTGGCACCCTGACGATAAACGGCAATTACAACATCGGCACAGGTAGAATCGTTTTGACAAGCGACAGCACCTTCCCCGACAGCTTTTCCAATATCATGCGCGCCGGCGTAATCCTCACCTATACCGGCGAGGCAGACTTCACTATTCCCAGCTGGGCGATAGGCGCGAACAAAGATTTAACCATTATCGCAACCACGGCGAACATCATCATGCCTGCCTCCCTACCGCTCGGCATCACCGATAACGGCGGAGACCTAAGGCTAGAAGCTCAAGCCGGCAAGCTCGTGCTAGACGACACCACCGCCACCACCATCACCGCCAAATCCGCCGTCCTCATCTCTAGGGACGCAAACACCGCAACCAACCTAGACCTCACCATCACCACGAGGGGAACCCTCAACATTGCCGGCGACTTTAAGCTTGGCAGCGGAAGTCTAATCGTCTCCGCTAATGTTATCGAAGGCGGCGAGAAAAATAGCTCGCCCGCGCTCTCTATCAGCGCCGCCGATATCACCCTAAACGCAAATTCAGATTTCCAAAGAGAGGATAGAACGGAGTTCGCCGGCTTGCGCGGCTTCGCCGATATGACCCTCACCGCCACAGGCACACTCACCCTTGACACAACACACACCAATCTTTTCATCAATCTTAATGGCGTGGGCGATAATGACGACCTCACCCTTGACGCGCCGACAATTATATTTCCCTCAGCTACCTCCATCATCGCCGAGAACCTGATGCTCGGCGGCGCGGTGCGCGCCGAAACAAGCGCGCCCGTGCGACTTAACTTAACCATTGCGCCAACCGCGCAACTCAACTTCTCCACCACCAGAGCCACCAGCATTACCGGTGCCGCAGTCAGCATCGCTTCTCCCACCAAAGGCACAGCCAGCATGCAAAACCTCACGCTCACCGCAAGCGGCGTGCTGACAATGACCGGCAACTACGATATCGGCTCCGCCGCCGCCGAGCTATCGTTTGCCGGCACGGGCGCGCAAAACCCCAACCCAACCCTCTTGTTCGCCAACGACATCACCCTCACATACACCGCCGCCGCGCACGTGGATAACTACATACAATACGGCGCATGGATGAGAGCAGACGGCAGAAACCTCACATTCAATAGCGCGAATAACGCCTTCCTCATTCAAGGCGCAACTATCAATCTAGGGACGGGTAACTTTATCGCAAATGCCCTAACGCTTACTATAGTCACTAGCGACGTTACCATAACCGCTAATAACATTACGATAGGACAGAATACAGGCACACCTACGCTTGATTTGTCTTCCGGGAATTTGATTTTAGACGCCTCAGGTGATATACGTTTCAATATCGCAAGCTCATCTGCCGATAGCGTGAGTCTGAATCTAAGTGTAGATGCCGAAGGCGATATCATCTTCGCGCAAAACACAACCTTCAGCGTGAGAAACTTAAACATTGGCGGAACAATAAAAGCAGAATCAGGAAGCGGCGGCGCAACAAAACACAGCCTATCCCTAACCGCAGACATAATAACCCTCGCGCGCAAAACCACCACCATAACAGGCGCAGACATCACCCTCGACTCCGACGACCCGCAAACAAACGTAAGCGACGCAGACCTCAACATTACCGCTTCCGGCGTGCTGACCCTGACCGGCAGTTTCAACATCGGCACCGGTGACGCATCGCTCACTTTCGGCGGCACCGCCGCGCAAAACCCCGCGCCCACCAGCTTCCTCACCGATGACCTCACCCTCACCTACACGTCTAATGCAAGCGATACACTCTATCTAGGCTATGCCGCATGGATGGCGGCGCCAGGCAGAAACCTCACGCTTAAAGCAGCCGCCAGCTCTATCCGCAATATAGCCAGCATCAACCTCGGCGATGATAGCAACCCCGCCAGCACACGCGGTAATCTCACGCTCAGCGGGGTTGCCGTTATTGGCGCAGACGCAGATAATAGCGCCGACCCCGCCGTTATCACAGCCAATGATATTAGCATTACCGCAAGCTCCACGAGCACCAGCGCCGAATTCGCTGGCTTTCGCTCCGGCGGGAGTATCACGCTAGACGCCGCAAACGATATTACCATCGCCGCGCGTTTTGTTAATTTTAACTCCATCGGCGGTAGCGACGACCTCACGCTTATCGCCGGCAGCGATAATATCTTCTTCCCTCAAGCAACCGATATTAAAACTGCCAACCTCACGCTCGGCGGAACGCTGACGGTGGAAACACCCTCTACCGCCAGTAGCATCACTATCACGCTGAGCGGCGCGCTCAACTTCGCCACAGATAAGCCAACCACCATCAGAGCTTATTCTATCACGCTCATCTCACCCACTGCCGGCGCCAGGTCCGATAACAACCTCACGCTCAACGCGCAAACAAACATCACGCTTCAAGGCGGCTTCGATTTTGGCGCAGGTAGACTCGACCTCTTCGCAGGACAAGGCGAAAGCCTCACCGGCGCAATTACTTTTACCGCAACCGCCAGCGTGCTGCCGACCATCTCCGCCGCATCTGTTCTGCTAGAGCAAAATGCCAGCACCGCAGTCTATCCCGCAGACAGCGACATGCCCGCCACTTTCATGCTGCCAAGCGGCGTGAAACCTCGCTTGCGCTACACCGGCACTGGCACACAACCCGCCGCCGCCCCCAACTCTTGGTTCGAAATCGCCGGGGCGAACCTAACCCTTAGCGCCGGAAGTGCAAACATCACCATCACCACCCTGCTCACCACCGGCGACTTCGCCGCCTTCTCCATAGACAAAGACGGACTCTTGGATTTCGGCGGCGAGAATGTTGTCCTCGTCACCACCGGCTCCATCATCTTCCCCGACACCATCAGAACTATTAGAGCGCGCAGCTTAACGCTCACCGCCGCCTCTGTTGTTAGCAGTAGCGGCGATTTCTCCGACGACCTGACGATAGATATCGATGGGGTTTTAACTCTATCTATCGGCTCTTTAACCAGTGAGGGCGCGCTGGTGCTAGAAGCCTCCGCGCTTCATCTCACCGGCAGCCTCGCGCTTAACGCAACCGCCATCACCATCACGGCGACCGACACAGGAACCGGCGCCGATGCCGCTATTCGTAATGTCGATAATCAATCTTTAAGCCTCACCGCAACGGCAGGCGATATCACCCTCAAGGCTGCCAACACCGACCTGCGCCATGCCGATACAGGCACGGGCGCGGGAACAGGTGAGGGCAATCTCACGCTGCTCGCAAGCGGAAACATTCTCTTCCCCCAAGCAAGCAATGTCGATGCTAACAACATAACGCTCAGCGGTTTGGTGAAAGCGGAATTAGCCAGCGGAAGCTCAGCCACGCCCTATAACCTATCGCTTGAGGCAGTGGAGAAAATAACTTTCGCCACCGGCAAGCCCACCACGATAGAGGGCATCGATATCACCCTCGCTTCGCCCACCGTGCAAACAACCGCAAGCGAGGCAGACCTCACGGTTATCGCTTCGGGCGTGCTGACGATGAGCGGCAATTACAACATCGGCAAGGGCAATGCCGCGCTCACTTTCGCTGGCACGTTCGAGCAAGCCCCCGACCCTGACACCCTGCTGACCGATGACCTCACCCTCACTTACACACTCGCTATTGCTGATAATAATTCTAACTCTTTATCATACGAAGACTGGATGGGCGCAGATGGTAGAAACCTTACCGTTAATGTTGAGAATAGTAGCCTCTTTATTGATGGGAAAACTATCACTCTAGGGTCGGGTAGCTTGGTTGCAAATGTTCTAACATTTTTGATAGGTGGTGGCAGCACCGTAAGGGCTCATAACATTACGATAGGAAAAGATACAGACGCGATGAACACGATTAGTCTGACGGGAGGTTTAACCTTAGATGCTTCAGGAGATATACGTTTCAATGCCCCAACCCTAAGCCCCCTTAGCACAGGTTTCTCTTTAACTATAGATGCTGAGGGTGAAATTATTTTCGCGCAAGAGACAACTTTCAGCCTTGACAGCTTAACCATTGGCGGAACGATAAAAGCAGAATCAACCAATGAAGGCACGCCCACGCAACACGACTTGACGTTCATCGTGGGGGGAAAAATAACCTTCACCGATGGTAAAGCCACCACGATAAGCGGCGCGAACATAAGCCTCACCTCCGTAGCAGCAGGGGACGCCAGCAACAAAGACCTCACGATAACCGCAACCGGCAACATCACGCTTGAAGGCAGCTTTGATATTGGCAATGATGCCGCCACCGGCGGGACGATGACTCTCACCGCCGGCGAAGGCAGTGGCACAGGCGCAATCACTTTCACCGAAACCGCTAGCGTTAAGCCCACGCTTGCGGCAAAAGCGATAGTCCTCACGCAAGACGGCGCATTCTTTGTTGTTGCCAAGCCCGCTACCTTCAACCTCCCCAACAATGGCAGGCCGCGCGCGGTTTATACCGGTAGCGGCATTCAATCTCTTCACACTTGGTTCACCCTCTCAGGCTTGGGTTTCAACGCCGGCAGTGACGACATAAACATTATGGACCTCATCGCCAATGGCTCTACTCTTGCGGGCGGCAACTTCGCCAGCCTCACGCTTACCGCGCAGGGGCTTTTGGATTTCGGCAATGAAGATGTTCGGCTCATCACCACAGGGGCTGTCATCTTTCCCGCCGCGATTAGAGAAATTAGAGCAAAGAGCTTGACGCTCTCCTCCGCCACCATTATGACCGATGATAGTAGCGGTAATTTCATCGGCGATTTGAAAATTGATATCGCTGACGCTTTAACCTTTACCGCCTTTACTTTAACCAATTCGGGTGCGGTGACGCTAGAAGGCACCGCCCTCAACCTCGCGGGCGACCTCACCATTAGCGCAACCGCCATCACCATTATGATGACCGGCACAAAAACCGGCGCCGATGCCGCTATTCGTAATGGAAGCGATGAATCTTTAAGTCTCACGGCAACGGCAGGCGATATCACGCTTGAAGCTACCAGCATTAACCTGCGCCACGCCGGCGTAGGAACAGGCGAAGGCAACATTACACTTTCGGCAAGCGGTGAAATTCTTTTGCCACAAGCAACCGATGTGAAAGCCAATAACATAACGCTCAATGGTGTGGTGAAAGCGCAAAGCGGTTCTCCTGCCACGCAACATAACCTATCGCTAACGGCGGTGGATAAAATAACTTTCGCCGCAGACCGGGCAACCACGATAAGCGGCAACGACCTCACGCTCATTTCTCCCAACGTGCAAACAGACGCCAGCACGCTAGCCCTCACGCTTACCGCGGCGGGCAACTTGACGCTAACCGGCGATTACAACATCGGTGGAGGAGATGCCGCCCTCAACTACGCGGCGGGAAACACGCCAGCACCTGATAGCTTGACAGCAGCCAACATCACGCTTACGCTCACCGCGCCGCTTGTGAAGGGTAGTCCAATGGCTTTAAATCTCTTGAGCTGGATGACCGGTGCTACCGCAAGCCTTTCCCTTCTTGCCGGCGAGCACACCATCGTTATTAGCGCAGCAACTGATATAGCGGGTCGCGATATTACCCTTGAGGCGGCAGCAATACTCACAGCCAATCCAGTTTCGGTAATGGCTAAGAACATTACGATAGGGAGTGCCATGAGGAGTAGCGGATTTAATTTGGGCACGGGAAGTTTAGACTTAACTGCTTCGGAGGATATTCGCCTCAATGTCGCAAGCACATCTACCGATGGCTTTGGTTTAACTTTATCTGCGAGCGGAAATATTATCTTCGAGCAAGATGCAATGTTAGCCGCCTCAACGCTCACTTTTACCAGCAGCATGATAAAAGCAGAATCAACCGCAGACAACGGCACAATCACGCAACATAACGTAACGCTAAACGCTCAAACCTCGATAGCCTTCAATGGCACGACCACTCTTAGCGCTAATAAGCTCACCATAGGAACGCCAACCATAAGCGGCGGTAATTTAACGCTCTCTGCCGTAGAGGATATTACCTTTACCCAAAATGTGAGTCTCACGCCCACCAACCTAACGCTCGGCGGCGTGGTGAAGGCGCAATCAACCAGCGGCGGCACAGCCACGCAACGCAACTTAACGCTAGAGCCAACCGGGCAGCTGAACTTCGCCACCGATAAAGCCACCACGATAACTGGCGCGGATATAAGCCTCGCTTCCCCCACCAAGGGTGCGGTGAGCGGGCAAAATCTAGTCGTTAATGCGGCGGGCAATCTCACGCTGGAAGGCAGCTTTGATGTGGGCGATGGCACAATGAACCTCACCGCCGGCAGTGGAGACACAGGCGTGATTGAATTCACCAGCTCGCCTACGCTTAAGGCGAGCGCGATAACGCTCACGCAAAAGGGCGCGCCTTTCGCCGCAGAGAAGCCTGCCACTTTCACTATCCCCAGTAGTGGCAAACCGACCATTCGCTTCACTGGCATAGGGACGCAAAGTTCGGTCACGTGGGCAGACCGACAAGGGATTTTTGAGACCACTGATATTAGTTTAGAAGATGAGCTTGACGTAGGCGGGCGCCTCGAAGGCGAAGATGAGGACACCACCGATGACGTTATGATTAATTTAGGCGATGAGGCTTTCATCATCAACACGCCGCAAAACTTCATCTTGCCGAACGAGCGGGTGGAAGTGCGCGCGGTGATTATTACTATTACCGCGAACAGCATTCGCAATGCCGTAGGTAGCGCAGGTATTTCTGAACCGCTGGTGCTCGTGGCGAGCCAGATTGTGACGATTGACGCGAATATCGATTCAAGCGCGAACATTATCATCAAAGCGCCGCAGGTTGTTTTCTCTGGCACGAAGCCGGTGCGCTTGGTCGCGCAAAACATTATGATTGAACTACCTGAGGGCGTGGATATGCCGAGCGATATGCCTGCCGCGAATAATCAAAATGTGGAGCTGGTTGCTACAAGCGGCGATATTATGTTGAATAATAATATCAATGTTGGTTTCGGCACGTTGAAGTTAGAAGCGACAGGCGAAATTATGACCCCCAACGCAGATATTACGATTATGGGTAATCGTGTTGTGCTTGATGCCGGCACAGAAAATACTATCGGCGGCGGGCTGACGATAATTTCGATGAACGACATTCGCTTGCTCGGCGACATTCAAACCGATGGCAGTATCCTTTTACAAGCCGGCGGCTCTATTATTACGTCGATGCCACCACCACGATTGAAGCGACTGGCGCGAGCAATAGCATTACGTTTGAACAAAGATACGCGCTTAGGCAGAGCTCTGACCTGACCCTAAAAGCTGCGGGCGAGATAACCATCATCGGCGGGCTGGATAGGGGCACGGCGGGCATCACGCTAGACGGCGGGACGCTGGATTTAACGCGCGCCTCGCTCATTGCGGGGGAGATAACCTGCCTCCCTATTCCTGTAGGGGCGAGCGCGGGGGCTTGCCAGTAGATTTTGCTTGAAAAAGAGAGGCTGTTTCTCTACTATGGTTTTATAGATTATTGATTAAAAGGGAGCCTTTTATGTTTATACGAATATTCGCATTGAGCGTTATTTTTGGCGCAACCAGCTTATTCGCCGCGCCGAGCGGGGGCAGAGTCACGGCTGGGGACGCAGAGCTATCTAACCCACTCAATATAATTCAGCACAGCGAGCATCTTGGCACGAGCTGGGAGAGTTTTGATATTGCCGCCGATGAGGTGGTGAATATCACGCAACCTTCGGCTTCGGCGTTAATTTCTATAAAAGTTCGTAATGGTGTTGAGACCAATATTGACGGCACACTAAACGCGAATGGAAGGGTTGCGTTAGAGAATCCTGCGGGTGTTTTGTTCGGCGCTGGCTCGGTGGTGAATGTTGGTGGCTTACTTACCTCGGCTTCTGCTGGAGCGGTGCGGGCTAATGGTGTTATCAATGCGCCTTTAGGCGAAGTTCATTTACAAAGTTTAAGTAATAATAATGTTGTTAATGTTGGCGGGGTTATTGAAGCGCAAAGAATTATCGTTGAGGGTGCGAATGAAGTTACGCTCGGCGCGAGTGCTAGGCTTACGGCAAGCAAAGAAGTTTTAGTTGGGGGTGGTTTTCAAGGCAACGGCACGATTGCTAACTCACAAAAAACAATTGTGGAGTCGGGTTCTCTTATAATATCACCGCGTGTTATTATTTGGTCGGACGTTAGCACAAACTTTCAAGGAAGCATAAACGCGGAAGGTGGTTTTGTTGAAGTATCGGGCAAAAAGAGTTTAGCCTCGTTTGATATAGCAAAAATAAAAGCGGCGGAGCTTCTGCTTGACCCTGCCGCCATTACCATCGGCACAGCGACTACCGATGACACTGAAATCAGCACGGCTGGTGATGGTGCGGTTCTAGCTGATGATGGCGAGGACGATGAGGCTTTTGTTATCTCGGCGGCGGCTATCCAAAATTTTGCGGGTGCTGTTTCGCTGGCGGCAAGCTCGGCGATAACGGTGAGTGAGCCTATCAATAAAAGCAATGGCGGTCTAACGTTAGCAGCACCTCTCATTGCCGTCTTCAACAGCATAGCAATAACGGGAACAGATAACGACCTCACGATTACCGCAGGCGGGGGCATTATCTTTACGCAGGTTAGAGTAATCACCCTATCAGGCAAGAATATATCGCTTACTTCGCCTTCAGCGGGTGCGGCAAGCAACAAAAATCTCACAATCACCGCGACGAGTCGGGTTAATTTCGCCGGACATATAGATTTAGGCACTGGCAACCTAGCAATCACCGGTCTGCTTATGGATATTAAAGCGGCGGAGAGTGGTGTCACTATCGCTTCGCCTTGGACGATAAAAGCCGATGACATTTCCATTATCCTAACGCACACAAACCCAGATACTGAGTTTGCCGGTCTGCGCGCAACAGCGGACTTAAAGCTAGAGGCTAAAAACGACATCATCTTATCGGTGAGGTATATTAATTTTAATGGTGATAGCACCAAAGGCGGCACCCCCAACGACCTCACTCTTATTGCGGGTAATGAAATTAAATTCACGAGAGAAGATGAAACGAGTCTCATCGTTACCAATTTAACGATTGGCGGAACGGTAATCGCTGAATCAACGGACGGAACAACCGCGACAAAGCGCAAATTAACGCTCGAGGCGACCGGGCAACTAAACTTCGCCACCGATAAAGCCACCACCATAAGCGGCGGCAGTATAATTCTCAGCTCTACGATGGCAGGCGCGGACAGCGACCAAGAGCTCACCGTTACGTCTACCGGCGCGATAATACTTAGCGGTGCGATAAATACTGGCGCGGGCAATATGGATTTCACTTCGGGGGCAAGTCATCGGATAAACTTTTCAACCGCGCGCGCCACCACGCTCACGGGCGGGGATATAAGCCTCGCTTCTACTGGCGGCACGCCCACGGTAAGCAACAAAGACATCACGATTACCGCCGCAGGCACGATAACACTTGGCGGCGCGTTTAATAGCGGCTCGGGCGATATGGTTATCACGTCTGGGGCAGACTCGTCTGGGGCAAATCAGCCGATAAACTTTTCCACCACGCTTGCCACCACGCTTACCAGCGCGGGGGATATAACGCTCACTTCCGCTGGCGGCGCGCTCACCGCAAGCAACCAAGCCGTCACGATTACCGCAACCGGCAATCTGACGTTGAGCGGCAATTTTGATGCTGGCACGGGCAATGTTGCGATAACTTATGGGAGCGGCATTCCCAGCGCCGACAGCTTCCTGACTGATGACATCACCTACACTTTTACGGGAAGTGGCGCCATAGCCTATCCAACGTGGCTCACGGGTGCTGGTAGAAACGTCACGCTTATCGCTGAAACTGCTAACATTTTCGGATTCAGTGATATCGATTTAAGTGAGGGGGGTGACGACTCCTCAAGGCGCGGCAACCTAACCGTAAGGGCGCTTATAGTTAGCGCTATCGATGCTAAAGTTTCTAGCATAATAGCCAATGACATTACTATAACGGGGCTCTCCCCAAAACTGGGTCAGGAGGCTGGTTTTCAGGGAACTGAGGACGCAACGCTTGATGCTTCGGGCAATATCACCATTCGCTCGGCTCACATTGTGTTTAGCGGCAGCGGTGTCCTAAAGAATTTAACGCTTAAAGCCGGCGGGGAGATTCTTTTCCCTCAAGATACAAATATCGCAGTGAATAATTTAACGCTCAGCGGGACAATAAAGGCGGAATCAAGTAGCGGAGGCACACCCACGCAGGAGGATTTAACGATAACAACAGCGGCTACGGGCGAAATAATCTTCGCTAGCGATAAAGCCACCACGATAACAGGCGCGAATATAAACCTTGCCTCTAGCAACGCGCAAACAACGGCAAGCGACAAAGACTTGACGATTACCGCAACCAACACACTAACGATGAGCGGCAATTACAACATTGGCATGGGCGATGCCTCGTTTTCGTTCGCTGGCACGGGCGCGCAAAACCCCGCGCCCGCTTCCCTCTCTACCAATGACCTCACGCTCACCTACACGGCTGCGGGGAACTCCACAGGAGATGGTCTTAGTGATAATTTTCTAAAATATAATGCCGCGTGGATGGATGGCAAGGGCAGAAACCTCACGCTTAAAGCAGCCTCCGCTACCATTCGCAATTTAACGAATGTCAATCTCGGCGATGATGACAACCCAAACGCCAAGCGTGGCAGTTTGTCGCTCAGCGCGATAGTCATTCTTGTTCCCAATGCAGATAATAGTGGTGACCCCTATGTCATCAAAGCCCATGATATTACGATTAGCCCAAGCTCCACATCTGGCACGGAAGCTGCCGCCGCCTTTCGTTCGGGCGGGAGCATGGTGCTAGATGCTACAAACGATATTAGGTTCGCCGCGCGTTATATTCATTTCAACATCATCGGCGCGAGTGATGACCTCACGCTTATTGCTGGTAGCGGTAATATCTTTTTTCCTCAAGTCACCAATATTATAGCGAGGAACATCACGTTTGGCGGCACGCTGGGGGTAGGCACAACACCTGGGGCGAATAGCATAACCATTACGGCGAGCGGCAAGCTAAACTTTGCTACAGACAAGGCAACCACCATCAACGCTTATGGCATCACGCTCCTTTCGACTTCAGTCGGCGATGCCTCTAACAATAACCTCACGCTCACCGCACAAGGAGGCATCTCGTTTCAAGGTAACTTTGATATAGGAACCGGCAGGCTTTTGGCTCTCGCTGGGCGCGGCGCTTCAGGCGCGGTTGCTTTTGTTGAGACCAGCAGCACGAAGCCGACCATAAAGGCGAGCTCGGTTTTGTTAGAGCAAGATAGCGCGGTTTTTGCGCTGGGTAACCTCGCCGCCGCCCCTGCCGCCTTCAACCTGCCACTGGGTGTGAAACCCCGCGTGCGCTATACCGGCGGTGGCACGCAACCCACTCCGACAGAAGATGATAACTGGTTTAATCTAGCATCAGCCAACCCCACCTTTGATGCGGGGACAGATGATGACATCACCATCGCCGACCTGCTCGCGCAGGGTTCTCAGCTTGGCGGGGGGGATTTCGCTGGCATTGAGGTAGATGAAAATGGGCTGTTAGATTTCGGTGGCGAAACGATTATCCTCATCACCGAAGGCGACATCATCTTTCCTGCTGAGGTTAGAGAAATTAGAGCAGGGAACTTAACGCTCACGGCGGCTTCCATTATGACTGCTGGCAGTAGCAATTTCGCCGCCGCCTTGAAAATAGATGTGAGCAACACTTTAAATTTATCTGTCGGCACTTTAGCCACCACCGGTGCGCTGGTGCTAGAGGGTGCCATCCTCATTATCGCGAGCGATACTGCCATCACTGCGCCGACCATCACCATCACGATGACCGACACAGGAGCGGGCGCCGATGCCGCTATTCGTAATGTTGCGAATGAATCTCTCAGCCTCACGGCAACGGCGGGCGACATCAGGCTAAAGGCTGCCAAGCTAAACCTGCGCCACGCAAATTCTAGCGCGGGGGAGGGCGACCTAACGCTTTTGGCAAGCGGAGATATTGTCTTCGCGGGAGCAATTCAAGCTGAAGCCAACAACATAACGCTCAGCGGTTTGGTGCGGGCTGAAATTGTTAATGCCAACAATGCCATCACGCGCTATAATTTATCGCTAGAGGCGCGGGAGAAAATAACCTTCGCCGCAGGCAAGGACACCACAATAAGAGGCAACACCATAACACTCACCTCCCCTATGGTGCAAACAACGGCAAGCGGGCAAGACCTCACCCTTATTACCGCAACAAGCGGCACTTTAACGCTAGAGGGCAAGTTTAATGTAGGTAGCGGAGACCTAACCGCCACAGCTGCAGTTATTAATGTTGGCGCTGGGAATGCCTCTATCAGTGCCGCTAACATTAGCCTAACCGCAACCCGAGATGCAGGTTCCCAGGCGGCTGTGCCTGCAAACGCGGGCTTGCTCGGCTTGGGCAATATGACGCTTACTGCCACAAGTAAAATCACCATTGAGGTAGCATACATTAATTTTAATGCCGAAGGAGGTGATGACAACCTCACGCTTATCGCCCCTGAAATTCTATTCCGCGGGGATAGTGGAGTGAACATTACCGCTACTGATATAACAATCGGTGGGGTGGTAAAAGTAGTAGATAATAGCACAGTGGCATTGCTGCCCCTAGAGCTTACAGCATCGGGGAAACTAACCTTCGCCGGTGATAAGCCCACCACAATAACGGCAAGCCTACTAACCCTCACATCTACCACCAAAGGTGAGCCAAGCGGGCAAGCCCTCACCATTGCCGCTACGGAAAACCTCACGTTGGGCGGTAGTTTTGATGTCGGGGACGGCACTATGGATATAACCGCCGGTGCTGGAAGCGCTACAGGCACCATTATCTTTACAAATGCTACGCTCAAAGCAAGCGCGATAAGCCTAACGCAAGATGGAGCGTTTTTCGTGGAAACCAAGCCGGCAACCTTCACCATTCCCACCGATGATGCGGAAACTGGGGGCAAGCCTAGTGTGACTTATAGGGGCGGTGGCATTCAACCCTCTCATGATTGGTTTACTCTTCCTGCTCGCATCATCTTTGATACCGAAAACACTGATGATATAAACATTGCCGACCTCATCGATGATGATTCAACGCTCGCCAATGGTGATTTCGTCAGCTTCTCCATTAACGCGCAGGGCGAGTTGGATTTCGGTAGTGAGAATATCGTCCTCATCACTGAGGGCAATATCATTTTTCCCGAAGGCATTAGAATAATAAAAGCAGAGAGCTTAACGCTTTCTGCCGCTTCCATTGTTACCAATCATAGTAGTGGCAATTTCACTGCCGACTTGAAAATTGATGTCGTTGGCACGTTAATTTTATCGTCTTTAACCAGCACGGGCGCGCTGACGCTAGAAGGTGCCACGCTTGCCATTCCAAACGCCCTCACCCTCACCGCAACCGCCATCACCATTACAATGGTAGAGGCTGAAGATACGCCTATTCGTAATGCTGGTAGCCAACTTTTAAGTCTCACAGCAACCCAAGGGGATATCACGCTCGCCGCCAGCACCCTTTCCTTGTCCAGCGGTGACTTAACCCTTACGACTGCCACAGATGAGAATGGCGTTAGTGGCGAGATTCTTTTTCCACAAAATACGTTTGTTTTCGCCAACAACATAGCGCTCGGTGGCGTGGTGAAGGCTGAAAGCGGCACCTCACCGCTCACGCAACATAATTTAGAGATAAGAGCATTTGAGCAAATAACCTTCGCCGATGATAAACCCACCACAATAAGCGGCAATAATATAAATATCTTTTCCTTCGTTAAGGGTGAGACCAGTGGGCAAAACCTCACTCTTACTGCTACCGGGACTCTCAGGCTGAATGGTGACTTTGACATTGGCGAAGGCGCTGCCGTCCTCAACTACGCGGCAGGAGAAGTGCCAGAGCCTAATAGCTTTATCGCAAGGGATATCACGGTCAGGTTTACCGCACCTGCTGTTCCCGGCAGCTTGGTGGATGTGCTATACGAACCATGGATGGCAGGTGCCACGAACAGCCTCTCCATTTTTGCAGGCGGGCACAAACTCGCTATTGGTGGAAGCGGTCTAACCGGTCTTGATGTCATCTTTGAGGCGGCAACAATAGCCACACGTTTTGGGATTACCGTAAATGCTAAAAATATTACGATAAGAGGGGTGAATGCCCGAATTGTGTTGGGCGGGGGAGGCTTAACCTTAAATGCTACGGAGAATATTCGCTTCAATATCGTAAGTGTAGATAATAGCCAGGGTTTTGGTTTTGACCTATCTGCTGGGGGAGATATTATTTTTGAGCGAGCAGCTACTATAAGCGCGCCTCTCCTAAGCATTACCGCCGACTTGATAAAGGCAGAATCAATGGCTGAAGACGGCACAATCACGCAACATAACTTAACGCTAAAGGCGGGGACTTCCATAACCTTCCATCGCGCTTCTCCCATTATGGCGGACAACCTATTCATAGGAACACCACTTGTGACCGGTTCAAATATAAACCTCTCTGCGGTCACCGGGGATACTATCTTTACCCAAAATACTAGAATTGCGTCACCAACAAGCCTAACGCTCGGCGGGGTGATAAAAGCGCAATCTACCGCTCAAGATGGCACAATCACACGGCGTAACTTAAGGCTTGAGTCAGCCGCGCTAACTTTCTCCACCACGAGAGCTACCACGATAAGCGCTAAAGAGTTCTTATTCGATGGCGGAGCAGGCGGAGCAGGAGCCGCAAGCGGGCAAGACCTCACCATTAACACTTCACTCGACCTCGATATACAAGGTGATATTAATGTCGGTGATGGCAGAATAAACTTAAATGCTGGCACGGACTCAAGCGTAGGTGCGATTACACTCCTCGCCCTTGGGGGCAACGCCCTACCAACGCTCACCGCAAGAAGAATAAGGCTCACACACAACGAGGGACCTTTTGGAGGGCCAGCACCCGCTAACTTCATTATTCCCAGTGGTGGCAAACCTCAAGTGCAATACACCGGCACCACCCAAACCCAGCCAGAGCCTTCCTCCAGTGATTGGTTTGAACTCGCGCGCCTCTCCTTTACCGCCACCGGGCAAGAGAACATCAACCTTATGGACCTGCTCGATACAGACATCGACTTCTCCGAGTTCTCTATTGACGAAGATGGCTTGCTTGATTTAGGCAACCAAACCGTTGAGCTCACCACCGAAGGCAATATCATCTTCCCCGCAAATCTTACTGAAATTAGAGCCGTGGCATTAACCATAGTCGCCGCCAACATTGGCACCGGCACCGATGGCACAGGCGACCTCGCCGACCTGAAAATTAGTGTTACCGCCAAATTAACCTTGCCCGCCATCGCTTTAACCAGCAGCGGCACGCTAACGCTGGAGGCAGGCACCATTAGCATAGGAAGCGGCAGCAACTTTAGCCTCACCGCCAATGACATCGGCATAACAGCACGAACAGCCTCCGCCCAAGCCTTTACTTCAGCTTCCGCCGCGGTCGCTTTCAATGCGACAAACAACCTCACCTTTAGCGTTTCCAATATGCGTATCGGCACAGGAGAAGCCGCCTTTGATTTAACCTTGAGCGCCGGCAAGCAAATTCTTTTCACACGGAGCTTCTCCGCCAACGCCAAAGTTATAACGCTCGATAGCCCGACAATAAAAGCAGAATCCACCGCTCAAGACGGCACAACCACGCAACATGATTTATCCTTTGTCGCCGATTTTAGCGGAACTGCAAAAATAAACTTCTCTACCGATGAAGCCACCACCATTAGCGGCAATGATTTGACCTTCAACTCCAACGCCAAAAGCGATGCCACCAACCAAGACCTCACGATTACCGCCGCCGGCACGCTCACGTTTGGGAACGGGGTTGACGCAGGAACGAACGCAACCACCCCCACAACTTTGACCCTAGAGGGAAATAACATCGACATAGGAGTCGATAGCACGTTCAAAGCCGATAACATCATCGTAACAACCAACGAACACGCTTTGATATCTACTGCGGACGTCACTTTCGAGGCTACAAACAATATCACTTTTAACACTTCCACTCTTGATTTTGGCGGCGATAATCCTGGTGATTTAACCATCACTGCTGGCGGTCAAGTCCTTTTCACAGAAAGTGTTTCTATCATTACCGCTCGCACAACCTTTAACAGCGGCACCATAAAGGCTCAAACAGCAGGCGATACACCAATGGGCGTGGGTATCTCAATATCAGCGATGCTAACCTTCTCCTCTACCGAAGCCACCACGATGAGTGGCTTGAATATAAGTCTCAGATTCGCCACCACAGGCACCACCGGCGGGCAAGACCTCACCCTTAACGCTTCGGGCAACATCACGCTGGAGGGCACTCTTAATGCCGGCGACGGCACACTGCGGTTCACCGCCGGCAGTGGCGCAGGCTCTGGCACGATTATATTCAACGACACCCCCACGCTCGCCGCCGCGGCGATTTTCCTCACGCAAGATGGTGACGTTTTCCCAACAGCCGCGCCCGCCGTCACCTTCACCATTCCCAGCAGCGGCAAGCCAACCATCAACTATACCGGCGCACAAACTCAAGAAGATGTCACATGGGCAAAGCAAACCGGAATCTTTTCTGACGAGGACGTCAATTTAGCAGAGGAACTAGAAAAAGCAGGCGGCGACCTCGAGGGCAAAGATAGCGATGACTCCAATAACATAATGATTGATTTAACCGAGGAAGAAGAGGAGGAGGACAAGAATTTCGTTATCAACTCGGACGAGAGTCTCATTTTGCCTAATGTTGATGTGATGATTATGGCTAAAGTTATTACTATCCGCGCGAAAAGCATTCGCAACGATGTGGAGGATAGCACGGGCATTACCAAACCGCTTATGCTCATAGCGACCGACACCGTGATAATTGATGCGAACATCAGCTCTACCGCCAACATTATCATTAAAGCGCCTGAGGTTGTTTTCTCTGGCTCCAAGCCCGTGCGCTTGAGCGGCACAAACATTATGATTCAACTGCCCGATGATATGGATATGCCAAATGCTATGCCTCTCGCGAATAATCAAAATGTGGAGCTGGTCGCTACAAGTGGCGATATTATGCTGAATAATAATGTCAATGTGGGCTTTGGCACCTTGAAGCTAGAAGCATCGGGCAGAATTATGACTTCTAACGCAGATGCTATGATTATGGGTAATCGTGTCGTGCTTGACGCCGGCACAAAGAGCAGCATCGGCGGTGCGCTGACGATAATTTCGATGAACGATATTCGCTTGCTCGGCAACATCGAAACCGAAGGCAATATCGTTTTGCGCGCCGGCGGCTCTATCATCACGCCCGAAGACGCCACCACGATTGAAGCCACTGGCGCGGATAAGGACATCACGTTCGAGCAAAAATACGCGCTTAGGCAGAGCCACGACCTAACCCTCAAAGCCACAGGCGATATCACGATTATCGGCAGGCTGAACAGGGGCGCGGCAGACATCACGCTCGATAGCGGCGGAGAGCTTGACGTGACGGAGGCTTCGCTCATCGCTGGCGGGATAACTTGCCTCCCTGCTCGTTTAGAGGCAAGCGCGCCTATTTGCCAGTAATCGCCCCTTACGCCCCCTGCGAGATAAGGTTTTTTGCTTGAAAAAAGCAGGAATATCTATTATAATGGCTGGAGATTTAGATATAAAAGGGAGTTTCCTATGCTTATTAGAATATTTGCGTTAAGCCTTATTTTTTGTGCGACTATCGGCGCGACAGGCATTCTCGCTGCGCCGAGCGGCGGCAGAATCACAGCAGGGGACGGAGAGCTGGCGAACCCACTTAATATCATTCAGCACAGCGAGCATCTCGCCACGAGCTGGGAAAGTTTTGACATCGCTTCGGGTGAGGTAGTGAATATCACGCAACCTTCGGCTTCGGCGCTGATTTCTATTAAAGTTCGCAACGGCACTCAAACCAATATTGACGGCACACTAAACGCGAATGGTAAAGTTGCGTTAGAAAATCCTGCGGGGGTTTTGTTTGGTGCTGGCTCGGTGGTGAATGTTGGCGGGCTTCTAGCATCTGTCTCAGGCAGTGCTTCGGCGGGCGCGGTTCAGGCTAATGGTGTTATCAATGCGCCTTTAGGCGAAGTTCATTTACAAAGTTTGGCGGATAATAATGTTGTTAATGTTGGCGGGGTAATTGAAGCGCAAAGAATTATTGTTGAGGGCGCGAATGAAGTTAAGCTCGGCTCTACTGCTACACTAACTGCCGCCAAAGAAGTTTTAGTTGGCGGTGGTTTTCAAGGCAAGGGAGATATTGCCAATTCACAAAAAACAATTGTGGAGTCGGGCGCGCTCATAACATCATCACGTGTTATTATTTGGTCGGACGTTAGCACGAATTTTCAAGGCAATATAGAAGCGGAAGGTGGTTTCGTTGAAGTGTCAGGTAAAAAGCATTTAGCTTCGTTTGATATATTGAAAATAAAGGCGGCGAAACTTCTGCTTGACCCCGACAAGATAACCATCGGCACAGATACAACGGATGATAGCCAAGTCAGCAATGGCAATATCGCGGCGGGTGATGGTGGCTCGGTTAATTTTGTTATCTCGGCGGCGGCTATCGAAGCTTATATAGGAGAGGTTAGGCTGGCGGCGAATGAAAAGATAATCGTAGAGAGTGAAATCAACAAAACAATGGGTGGCGGCCTTGTGCTAACCGCGCCTACTATTGAATTCCACAATAGCATAAGCGCAATACCGAGTGGTCAAAATTTAATAATCACCGCAAGCAAGACGATTGTTTTTAGTTCGGATTCGGTATCAATAATTACCCTATCATCAGGTAATAATTTGATTCTTAAGGCTTTGGGGTCTCCGGAGGTTGCTGTATTGAACCAAAACGTCACGCTCAATGCCCAACAAGACATCACACTTCAAGGCAGTTTTAATATAGGCACGGGCACAATGCGCCTAATCGCCGGTAATAGGGACACAGGCACAGGCAAGATTATTTTTTCAGAAACGCCCACCCTCACGGCAGAGGCAATATTCCTCACACAAGATAGAGCGTTCTTTTCATCAACCGCACGAGCCACCTTCAATATTCCCGATAGCGGCAAACCCCAAGTGAGCTACACAGGGACGGACGGAACCCAAATGCTGCACGATTGGTTTGTTTTCGCCCCCCTCTCCTTTGACGCAGGTGCAAACAATATAAACATTATGACTCTCATTAGTATTCATTCTGGCGTTGAGGGGGGTGTCTTTAGGGAATTCTCGATAAATGGCGGACTCTTAGATTTTGGTGACCGAGAGATTACCCTCACGACCACAGGCAATATCATTCTTCCCGCCGGCATTACTGAAATTAGAGCGGCAAGCTTAACCCTCACCGCTGCCAACATTGGCACGGGCGCTAACGGCGCAGGTGCCCTATCTACCAGCTTGCTAATTGATGTGGAAGACGTTTTATTCTTGTCCATAGGCACTTTAACCAGCACGGCAGACCTAACCATAGAGGCAGAGAGCATTATCCTAAGTGCTAACGACAATGTCATAAAAGCTAGAAACATTAACCTAACGGGGACTTCAGAAACTACCAGCAACGCTTCCTTGAATGATAATTCATTGAATTTTGTGAATAGGGTGAAAACAGCTATTCAATCAATCGAAGGGGACTTAACACTGGATGCTTCGGGCAATATCACCATTAGCGCGGCATTTATTTATTTTGAGTTTTTTGATAATAGTGATAGTAGCGTAACTATAAATGATTTAACGCTTAAAGCGGGTGGGGAGATTGTTTTCACTAAAGATACAAATTTTATTTTTGGGAAGCATTTAGCAATCGGCGGGACGATAAAAGCGGAATCAACCGATGCAGTCACCAACATAACCACACAACATAACTTAACGCTACCAGCAACCCTTGCCACAGATAAAGCTACCACGATAAGCGGCGCGGATATAATCCTTGGTGTGGATGGGAGTAGCGGTCAAGACCTCACCATTACCGCAACGGGCACACTGGAGATGATTGGCAACCTCAACCTCGGCACGGGCAACCTCACGCTTTCTGCCACGAGTGGTATTACTTTCTCCGCTTTTGAATTTGATCCCTTACCAGTCATCATCACCCCCATCCCTGGTGATATAAGTATTCAGGCGAATAACATCACGCTCAGCGGGACGATAAAAGCCGAATCAATCGATATATACTTGGATGGCACAATACTTTCAATGACGCAAGATAACTTGACGCTCACCGCGACTGGGCAAATCATTTTCGCCAATGACAAAGCCACTACGATAACAGGTTTGAATATAACGCTCATCTCTCCCACCGCGCAAACAACCGCGAGCGACCAAGACCTCACGCTCACCGCTTCCGGCGATCTCACGCTGGAAGGTGGCTTTGATATCGGCAATAATGCCACCACAGGCGGCACAATGACTCTTACCGCTGGCAACGCGGATGACGACACAGGCATAATTACCTTTACAACTGCCACGCTCACGGCAAAAGCGATAAGCCTCACGCAAGATGGCGCGGCTTTCGACCCAACCACCGAGCCCGCCACCTTCATGCTACCAAGCGGCGTGAAGCCTCAAGTGGATTACACCGGCAGCGCAGGAACAGCATACGACTCGCCCTCTTGGGCGGAGTGCGCTTCGGGTGCTACTGACTGCAATGACGTCCTAGACGACATTGCGCTAACGCAGGTTAATGATATAAATCTAGCGGATGCAGTGAGTTCCTTCGGTTTCTCGGCTGATGGAGCGGGGCTTTTAGATTTAGGGAACGTTAGCTTAACGCTTATCACCGAAGGCAATATCATCATCCCGGCGAGCATCACTGAGATTAGAGCGGCAAGCTTAACCCTCACCGCCGCCAACATTGGCACGGGCGCTAACGGCGCAGGTGACTTATCTACCAACTTGCTAATTGATGTGGAAGACGTTTTATTCTTGTCCATAGGCACTTTAACCAGCACGGCAGACCTAACCATAGAGGCAGAGAGCATTATCCTAAGTGCTAACGACAATGTCATAAAAGCTAGAAACATTAACCTAACGGGGACTTCAGAAACTACCAGCAACGCTTCCTTGAATGATAATTCATTGAATTTTGTGAATAGGGTGAAAACAGCTATTCAATCAATCGAAGGGGACTTAACACTGGATGCTTCGGGCAATATCACCATTAGCGCGGCATTTATTTATTTTGAGTTTTTTGATAATAGTGATAGTAGCGTAACTATAAATGATTTAACGCTTAAAGCGGGTGGGGAGATTGTTTTCACTAAAGATACAAATTTTATTTTTGGGAATGTAGCACTCGGTGGGACGATAAAAGCGGAATCAACCAACGGAGACGTAACCACGCAACATGACTTATTTCTAGGATTAGACCAACTAACCCTTGCCACAGATAAAGCCACCACGATAAGCGGCGCAGATATAGGCTTGGGTACTGTTTTGGGTACTATTACGGGGGATGTCCAAGACCTCACGATTACCGCAACGGGCACACTGGGGATAGGGGACAACCTCAGCCTCGGCACGGGCAACCTCACGCTTTCTGCCACGAGTGGTATTATTTTCTCCGCTGGTAATACTGATCCCTCCACCAGCTCCGTTGTCCCCATCAGTGGTGATATAAGTATTCAGGCGAACAACATCACGCTCAGCGGGACGATAAAAGCCGAATCAACCGATATAGACCGCAATAACGCAATAACTACAATCACGCAAGATAGCTTGACACTCACCGCGAGCGGGCAAATAATTTTCGCCAATGACAAAGCCACCACGATAACAGGTTTGAATATAACGCTCATCTCCCCCACCGCGCAAACAACCGCGAGCGACAAGGACCTCACCATTACCGCTTCCGGCGATCTCACGCTTCAAGGCGGCTTTAATATCGGCAATGATGCCACCACCGGCGGCACAATGACGCTCACCGCCGGCAACGCGGATGACGACACAGGCACAATTACATTTACAACTGCCACGCTCACGGCAAAAGCGATATCGCTCACGCAAGATGGCGAGGCTTTCGACCCAACCACCGAGCCCGCCACCTTCATGCTACCAAGCGGCGTGAAGCCTCAAGTGGATTACACCGGCAGCGCAGGAACAGCATACGACTCGCCCTCTTGGGCGGAGTGCGCTTCGGGTGCTACTGATGACTGCAATGACGTCCTAGACGACATTGCGCTAACGCAGGTTAATGATATAAATCTAGCGGAAGCAGTGAGTTCCTTCGGTTTCTCGGCTGATGGAGCGGGGCTTTTAGATTTAGGGAACGTTAGCTTAACGCTTATCACCGAAGGCAATATCATCATCCCGGCGAGCATCACTGAGATTAGAGCGGGCAGCTTAACCCTTACCGCAACCACTATAACCAGAGGGGTTGCGCTGACGCTCACTGCGGGGGAGATAAATCTCAACACCAATATAAATGTGACGGGCAATTTGGCAATCACCGCAAGCACCGGTGCGATAAACTTTTCGGCAGATAAGGCGATAGAGCTGGCGGGTCAAGGGGTTGCGCTGACTTCGGCGGTTGCGCAGACGACTGCCACCACGCCGGCGGTTACGATAACGACGAACACGCTTTTAGACGCGGGGAAGATAACGCTAATGGGCGCGTTTAACTTTGGCGGAGCGGTTACGCTGACGACGAAGATTTTGACGCACAATGATGTTCCATTCACCGCGCCCACCTTAACGTTTAATTTTGGTCATGCGAGTCTGCTTGGCGCGAACTTCACCATACCGAGCTGGCTTGCGGCGGCGGGTAGAAACCTCACGGTGAATGCGGAGGCGGGACCGAGTCAAATTATCATAGATAGCCACCTCAACTTGGGCACGGGTGCGCTGACGCTGACGACGGCTAAGACTCAAAATGTTGTGTTCAACACGGGCGCGGAGATAACGGCGGCGAGCGTGACGATAACCACGCGGCTTTTTTCGGGCGATGGTGCTACGCCTACGCTAAATAGCGTTGATGCGCTTACGATTACGGCGCGCCCGAACGCGCAGCTGCCACTGGCGAGCTGGATGTTTGCCAACGATAGAGTGGTTAGCATCACGGTGGAGGGCGACAGCTCTCAGCTTGAGATTGGCGAGGCTTTGAGCCAAACGGGTGGCTCGGTTGAGATTATGCTCACTGGCACGGGTGGTGCGTTTATTGCGACAAATGCTTCGGCGGCGTTGCGTGCGGGTGTCATCACGCTAACGGCGGCGAATGCTAACACGGGTGCGCTTGCGGGGGTTCGCAGTTCGCTTAGCGGGCACAGCCTTGAGCTAGAGGCGCGGAGCGGAGATTTAACGCTCAATGTGGCGAATGTGGCTTTTAATTATTCGGCATCTGGCGGCACGATAGCGGGTGATATAACGCTTGCGGCATCTGGCGATATTATATTTACGAGCGCAAGCGTGGTTCGTGCGCGGAACATCACGCTTGGGGGTGATGTTATGGCGCAGAATCTTGCTTTGCGCGCGGCGAGTAGCCTGAACTTTAGCGGGGCGACAACCATAAACGCGGCAGATTTAACGCTAACGGCAAGCACGGCAGGCACTGCCAGCAACGCCAGCCTAACGCTAAAGCCAACTGGCACCTTGAGGATAACGGATAACGCGGATTCTGACGCAAGCAACATTTTTAATCTTGGCACGGGCAGGCTGGTTATTACCAGCGCAAGCTTTGACCCCGCGCATTTTGCGGCGTTTAGCAAGGGTGGCATCACGTTCACCTATACAGGAACCGATGATATAACCATTCCTGCGGCTTTTGCGGTTGCGGGGCAGCATTTATCCATCACTGCCAGCACGGCGGATATTATTTTGCCTGCCAATATACTGCTTGGCACGGGGGCGGATTTAACGCTAAGGGCAACTGCGGGCGCGTTGGTGTTTTCGGGTGCTGGGGCAACCACCATTACGGCGCGGGCTATTACGCTAGGCTCTGCCGCCGCGCCAACGGATTCAACGGGGGCGGCTTCGCCCAGCGACCAAGCCTTCACGCTTACCGCTTCGGGCGAATTTCTTATCACTGGAAATTATGATTTCGGCTCAGGCGATGTCTCCCTCACTTATGGCGGCTCATCATTTGGCTCTAGCACGAGTATTCAAGGTGGAAGTGCTAACAATAGACCTACCTCCTTTAAGACCGATAGCCTCACCATTGAGATTACAGGCACGAGCACCGTGATTTATTTTATTGACCCATGGATGGTGGCAGAGAATAGAGACCTCTCTATTACAACAAACCCTGAAAGAAGTTTACAGACATCAGCGGGATTAGCTCTCAGTTTAGGAAACGGCAATTTTACCTCAAGCTCACTAGACTTCGTAATAGGGGTAAATAGTAAGTCAATAGAGGCAAGAAATATAGATATAACCGTTTATCAAACGGGCACCAATGAAGAGATTAGGGGTATATCTAGTGGCCTTAGCATTACATTCAAGGCGAAAGAAAATATCAGTTTTCATCATGCAACAGGGGAGATTATAACCATTGAAGCCGTGAGCTTCTTTAGCTCAGGAGGGCTTCTTTCTTTAGAGGCAGATGTTAATAAAGATGATAATATAACTGGGGAAATTATTGCCACGACTGCACTTGCTCTAAATGGTAACGGAGGAACGCTAGAAATTGGTGGCATCCTCAGGGCTGAAAGTATGGACGATGAGGGCAACCTTGTGCGGCATGATGTTTTTCTTGGATTTAAATCTACGTTTCAGCTTACTTCGGCAACCACTATTATTGCTGCCAATGTATCGTTTGATATTAGCAATGTCGCGCAAACTAATTTTACCAATGCCAACGCAACAGATGATGGCGTTGATTTAACCGTAAATACTTCGGGCAATATAGTCTTTAGTGCTGAGCCTTTCACCATTAGACCTGGTGTGTTTGCAAGCCGTGTTTTAAGTTTAGGCACCGGCACGTTAAGCCTTACCGCCGGCGATGGGGCAACAGGCTCTATTATATTTATGGACGCGCCAGCATCCATAAATCAACACATTTTCACAGCAGGCGCGATGAGGTTCACGCAAAATGGTGCGGTGTTTGACCCCAGCACGCCTCCGCGTGTCACTTTCGAGAATGTCGATGGTGATATCATCAAACCGCGGGTGGAATATACTGGCACCACCCTCACGCAGCTGGCGCCAGAGGAGGATTCTTGGTTTGTGTTGCTTGATGAAACCGTTAGGGTTGAAGGGGCAAATATAACGCTGACAGATATTCTTGGCGCAAGCAGTGATTTTACCTTTGAAAGTGGTGTGTTAGATTTTGGCGATAATGAGGTAGTGCTTACCGCTACTGGTGATATTATATTCCCCGCCACCTTAACGCGCATTGTAGCTGGCAACTTAACGCTCACCGCCGCCAATATTGGTTTAGATGACAGCGCGGGAGGGCTAACAGATTTTGGTGCTTTAACCTTTGCTATCACACGCTTTTTAACCCTTGATGTGCCAAGCCTAACTAGCACCGCCGCTTTGGTGCTAGAGGGCGCAGCACTTAGCTTAATGCAAACCCTTGCGCTTGAGGCAACTGACATCACCATAACGATGACTAGCACCGGCACGGGTGCCACTTCCGCCATTCATAATGCCGACAATCAATCTTTAACGCTTAGCGCTACTACCGGCAATATCACGCTTACTGCTGCCAACCTTGACCTGCGCCACACAGGCGCAAGCGCAGGGGACGGAACAGGGGAGGGCAACTTAACCCTCACAACCACCAACGCGAATGGAGAGATTCTTTTTGGGCGAAACACCATAATAAACGCTAACAATATAACGCTTGGCGGCATTATAAAGGCGGAGAGTGGTGCAACCCCCACGCGACACGACCTCACGCTTAACGCGCGGGCGCAAATAATCTTTCCTACTACCAAACCCACCAGCATAAGTGGGGCAAGCATTGCGCTTGTTTCCCCCACCGCGCAAACAACGGCAAGCGAGCAAAACTTTACGCTTGATGCTTCAGGCAGTTTTAGTATTAGCGGCAATTTTGATATTGGTGGCGGTGCTGATGGTGGCGTGGCTTCTCTTACTTATAATAGTTCGCCTGCTTCATCGGGCAGTTTTACCGCCCGCCACTTAACCATTACGTATGGTGGCACCTCCGCGCTTACCATACAAAGCTGGATGGTAGCGGTGATGAACCAACCCCTGACGATTAGAACCACCAGAGATACAGATACCGGCGGTCGTATTTTGATAAATGCTGATATTAATATAGGCACAGGGGATTTGATTTTAGACGGCTGGGATTTCCGCTTTTCTCAACAAACCGCAAGAAGCATTACTGCGGGCAATATCACTTTAACCGCAAGAAGCTCTAGCACCGGCATCGCCTTTTCGGGGAGTGTTAGTCGGGGTGATTTAACGTTAACTGCCACAGATAATATCATCATTGATGTGCCTCAAATAGTTTTTAATGCTCGCGGGGCAGAGCTCAGTTTTTCGGCAGTCAATGGCAGATTAAGTTTAACCGCCGGCGGCGTGGTGCTTTTCACCAAACCAACCACCACTATCGCAGTAATTGCTTTTTATGTTAGCAGGACGATTAAAGCGCAAACCGAACTTGATGATGCCAGCGCAACGCTTACCGATTTGGTAATGATAAGTTCATTGGGCGGTAGAGTTTATGACGGCGACTTTAGACCCACTGCCGATACCACAATCACAGGTAAAAATATACAGCTTATATTTGATGAGGGCTACACGCCCGCGGCGAATACCGGCGCTAATTTAACCATTACCGCCAGCGGCAATATAATGCTTAGAGACAGCTACAACTTTGGCACAGGTGCGTTAAGGCTCACGGCTGGCGATGGTGCTGGCACTGGCACGATTTCCTATCTCAACGCGCTCACGCTGAGCGCGGGTGCGATTTCCCTCGCGCAAGATGGTGCGGTGTTTAACCCCGCCGTGCGCCCTGCCACCTTCAGCATTATCGGTGGCGGCAAGCCGCGCGTGAGCTACACCGGCGCCGACCCGCTCGCGCAGGCAGAGCCCTCCGCCGCCCAGTGGTTTGAGCTCGCCCGAACCACCTTTAACGGCGGCGCAAACAATATCATCATCGCCGATATCGTCTCCTCCACGCCTGCCACTTTTGCCGGCGGCGTGCTCGATTTCGGCAATGAAATCGTCGAGCTCATCACCTCCGCTAACATCATCTTTCCTGACGGCATTACCGAAATTAGAGCAGGGGGCTTGATTCTCTCCGCCGCTAGTATTGGGCTTGGGGACGGCACCGCGCCTTTTCCCGCCGCTTTGAGAATTGCCGTTACCCGAAGTCTCTCCCTGCCCGCACTCACGCTCGCTGTTAGCGGCGCGCTGGTGATTGAAGCCGCCGCGCTCAATATCGCCGGCGATGTTACGCTTAGCGCAACTGACATCACGCTCGCGCTGAGCACCGCAGGTGAAGGCGCTGCCGCCGCTATCCGTAATGCCGATAATCAATCTTTGACGCTTACCGCGACTGGCGGCGATATCACGCTCACCGCCGCGCAGATTGACCTGCGACACGCAAGCTCCGGCACAGGCGAAGGCAACCTCATTCTTAATACGATTGCGGGTGAGGATATTGTTCTGCTTGCCAATACGACTATGCGCGCCAATAACATAACGCTTGGCGGCTCGCTGCGCGCGCAAACTATAGACCCAACCGATTCCAGTATCACCAACCATAACCTGATGCTTCTGCCGCGCGCGCAACTCAACTTTTCCGCCGATAGAGCGATTGTTATTACTGGCGGCGATATTACGCTGGATTCACCGACCGAGGGCAATACCAGCAACCAAGCTTTTACGCTTACCGCCAACGGCAAATTTGTTATCACTGGAAGTTATGATTTCGGCTCAGGCGAGGGACCTTTAGGCGATGTCTCCCTCACTTATAGCGGCGACGTATCAAGCACGGGTATTATAAATGTTAATAGCAAGCCTACCTCCTTTAAGACTGATAGCCTCACCATTAACATTACTACTACAGACGAGGAGAACCCTACAGCTTCAAGTAGCACTGCATTTCGCGTCGACGCATGGATGGCGGGAGAGGAGGCAGAGAATAGAGACCTCTCTATTACATTAAACCCTCAAAGAACTTTACGGACAGCTTCGGGATTAGGTATCAATTTAGGAACGGGCAATTTAACCTTAAACGCATTGGAATTAACAATAGGGTCAAGTATAGAAATAGAGGCAAGAAATATAGATATAACACTTCATAAAGAGAGCACCGATAAAAATATTGGGGGTGTATCTAGGCTCGATATCGACATTACATTCAGGGCTTTAGAAAATATCAGTTTCCATCATGCAACAGGAGAGGTTATAAGAATTCAAACCGAACGAGCCTTTGGCGGTAGAGGAAATCTTGTTTTAGAGGCAGATGTTAATAAAACTGATAATATAACCGGGGAAATTATTGCCACCAGCGTCCTTGCTATGCTGACTGCTGGGGGCGCAACAATAGAAATTGGCGGCATCATCAGGGCTGAAAGTATGGACAATGAGGGCAATCTCGTGCGGCATAATGTCTTTCTTGGGCTTGGCAACTTCCAGCTTAAGCTCGCTTCGGCACTTACCATTATCGGCGCAGATGTGAGGCTTAATATTAACAATGTCGCGCAATCGGTTTTTGCTACTGCCGATGAACCCGCGAATACTGGCTTTGATTTCACGGTAAATGCTTCGGGCGATATAATTTTATGGGGTGCTTTAAGTCTTGGCACCGGAACGCTGATATTAAATGCCGGCGTGGAAGGTGGCACAGGGCAGGCAATTTTCAATTCAACGCCTACCATTACTGCGGGGGCGATTAGGTTAAGCCAAAATGCTGCCGTGTTTGACCCCACCGCGAAACCACCCGCCACCTTTAGACTGCCGAACAACGACCCACTAAAGCCGCGCGTGATATATACCGGTAGCGAGGTTCAAGCAGAGCCAGCCGAGGACGGAAGCTCGTGGTTTGAACTCTCGCGCATTACCATTACAAGCACAAGCGATATAAACATTACGACCCTGCTGACGACCCCCGATTTCGCCTCCGCCACTTTTGAGGGCGGCGTGCTGAACCTCGGCAATGAAGTTATTGTGCTTAGCACCACCGCTAACATCATCTTCCCTGACGGCATCACCGAAATTAGAGCAGGGGGGTTGATTCTCTCCGCCGCTAGTATTGGGCTTGCCCCTAGTGGTGGTGGTGGCACGGGCGCTTTCCCCGCCGACTTGAAATTTGCCGTGAGAGGCGTTTTGTCCCTGCCCGCGCTCACGCTCGCACTCAACGGCGCGCTGGTGATAGAGGCGGTCGCGCTCGATATGACGGGAGACCTCAACCTCACGGCAACCGAAATCACCATCACTACCGCCGCCACCGGCACAGGCGCGGCGGCGGCTATCCGTAATGCCGATAATCAATCTTTAACGCTTACCGCGACTGGCGGCGGCATCACGCTCACCGCCGCCACCATTGACCTGCGCCATACAGGCGCAAGCGCGGGTGATGAAACCGGCGAGGGCAACCTCACCCTCAATACCATTGCGGGCAACGATATTATTCTCCTTGCCAATACGAGCATTCGCGCTAATAACATTACGCTTGGCGGCTCGGTGCGGGCGCAGACCTCCACCCCCGCCGCAGACCCCGCCGACCCTGACGTTATCACTAACCACAACCTGATGCTTCTGCCTCGCGCGCAACTTAATTTTGCCGATAGAGCGATTGTTATTACTGGCGGCGATATTACGCTGGATTCTCCAACGGCGGGCAATATCACTAACCAAGCCTTCACGCTCACCGCCAACGGCAATTTTAAGATTGGCGGAAATTATGACTTCGGCACAGGCGATGTCTCCCTCACTTATGGCGGAACAGGAAATGGCGCAAGCACGGGTATTGGAACCCCTAATTCAGTGGCGCAACCCACCACTTTCAATACCGATAGCCTCACCATTACCGTTACCGGCACGGTGGACACTAGATTTCTCATCAACGCATGGATGGTGCCAGAGAATGGAGAGAATAGAGACCTCTCTATTACAACAAACACTCAAAGACCTATTCATGTATTTGGTTCATTGTTCACCAATGCCACGCTCAATTTAGGAACGGGTAATTTAACCTTAAACTCAAGGGAGTTAGAAGTAGGACAAGCTACATCAATAGAGGCAAGAAATATAGATATAATCGTTCATAGAACAACTGGTGCCGCCTCGTATATTAGGAGTAGTAATAATGCCGACATTGCATTCAGGGCTTTAGAAAATTTAAGTTTTCATCATGCAACAGGGGGGTCTGTAAGCATTGAAACCGATGCGGGGGCTCTTGTTTTAGAGGCAGATGTTAATAAAACTGATAATATAACAGGGGAAATTATTACCACCAGCAACCTTTCTATAAATGTGGGCGCAATGGTAGAAATTGGTGGCATCTTCAGGGCTGAAAGCACAAATAATGCTGGCAACCTTGTGCGGCATGATATTTTTCTTGGGAATGGCATCAACCGGCTTCAGCTCACTTCGGCACTCACCATTATTGCCAAAAATGTGAGGCTTATTTTTAGAACTACTCCTGTGCAAACTGATTTTGGGGCTGGTAATACTGGCTTTGATTTAACGGTCAATGCTTCGGGCAATATAACCCTTGCCCTTGCAAATCTTGATATTAGTCTTTTTAGAGATAGTGCTTTCAGTATCGGCACAGGAACGCTGATATTAAACGCCGGCGTGGCAGGTGGCACAGGGCAAATAATTTTCCCCGCAGGCACAACCACCACTATCACCGCAGGGGCGGTTGAGATGAGACAAAATGCCGCCGTCTTCACCCTCAGCACAACAGCACCCGCAACCTTTATCCTGCCCGAAAATGTAAAGCCAGGCGTGCGCTACACCGGCAACACCCTCACGCAGCTAGAGCCTGAGGAAGACTCCTGGTTTGTGCTGCTTGATGACTCCATTAGAGTTGAAATGGCAACCATAACTCTGGCAGATATTCTTAGCGCAAGCCCCGATTTTACCTTTGAAAGCGGCGTGCTAGATTTTGGCGATAACGGGATAGAACTTATCGCTACAGGCGATATTATTTTCCCCGCCACCTTGACCCGCATTGTGGCGAACAGCTTAACGCTCACCGCCGCCAACATCGGGCTAGATGACGGCGCGGGAGGCGTGACAGATTTTGCCGCTCTAACTATCGCCACCACAAGACTCTTAACTCTAGACGTGCCAAGCCTAACCAGCACCGCCGCCTTGGTGCTAGAAGGCGGCGACCTTAGCTTGACGCAAAACCTCACGCTCACCGCAACTGACATCACGCTCACAATGAGCGGCACAGGCACAGGCGCAACTTCAGCTATTCGTAATATCGATAATCAATCTTTAACGCTTACCGCTACTACCGGCAATATCACGCTCACCGCCGCCAACATTGACCTGCGCCACGGCGATAGTGGTGGGGGCGCAGGAACAGGCGAGGGCAACCTTGCCCTCTCAACCACCGCACTTGATGGCGAAATCCTTTTCCCCCAAGCAACCGATGTTCAAGCCAATAACATCACGCTCGGTGGTATCGTCAAGGCTGAAAGCGGCGACCCCGCCGCCGCCGTCCAGCACGACCTATCGCTCACCGCGCGCGCGCAAATAATCTTCGCCGCCGCTACCACCATCAGCGGCGCAGACATCACACTCGCTTCTCCCACCGCGCAAACCAACGCAAGCAATGCAAACCTCACCCTTATCGCCGCCGGCGTGCTGACCATGAACGGCAATTATAAGCTCGGCACAGGCGACGCCTTATTCGGTTTCGCCGGCACTGCCGCGCAAACCCCCGCGCCAACTACCATGCAAGCCGATAACCTCACACTCATTTATACGGGAATGGACGGATTAACCTATGCCGCATGGATGGCTGGCGACTCAAACGAAAATAGAAACCTCACGCTTACTTCCCGCACCGCCCCCATCATCATTGAGGCAGATATCAATTTAGGCAATGGCGACTTAACCATAAATATGGGCGTTCATAAGGTCATCGTGGCGGCAGACGCCATCATCACCGCGAACAACATAAGCATTTCAAACACAATAGATCCTACTACCAGCACAAAGGAAGGAATCGAACTAACCAATCAAAGCAACTTAACCTTGAAGGCTTTAGGTAGTCTTTCGTTAGATTTCCAAGTAATAGTGGGCGCTGACCAATCTGCCGTTACTTTAGAAGCAGGTGGGGTAATCGTTTTTGCCCAAAGCACCGAAACTACCGGAGGGCTTGGCAATCTAACGCTCGGCGGCACCATAAGGGCAGGCTCGGTAAGCGGAGAGTCAGTCAGACTACACGACTTGACGTTTGTCGTTAGCGATAAAATAACCTTCGCCAATGATAAACCCACCTCGATAGTCAGTGCGAATATAACCCTCACCTCCCCCAACGCAGGAACTGCGAGCAACGAAGACCTCACGATTATTGCAGCGGGCGGTAGCATCACGCTTCAAGGCAGCTTCGATATCGGCAATGATTCTACTACTGGCGGCATAATGACTCTAGGCGCAGCCGTAGAGGATAGCGCAGGCAATAACAGCGGCATAATTATTTTCACAGGCACACCCACACTTAGCGCGCGCGAGATAAGGCTCACGCAAGATGGCGCGGTTTTTCCAACCGCCAAGCCCGATGTTAATTTCCAAATCGGCACAACCGAAGATGAGCTGCCTCGTATTATCTACATAGGCAGTGGCGCGCAACCGGGGGTTAGCTGGGCGCGACAACAAGGCGTTTTCTCTTCCGACGATATCGTCTTAGAAGATGAATTCACCGCCACTCCCGATGATGATGGCGTCATGGTCGTAGATGTAACCGAAGAAGACCAAAGAAATTTCATCATTAACTCCGACGAAAACTTCATTTTGCCTGACGGCGCGGTGACGATTAAAGCTAACTTTATTACCATTACAGCGAAAAGCATTCGCACTGCCACAGGCGAAAGCCTTTCTCAACCGCTTGTGCTTGAAGCAATCCAGATGGTGGTGATTAGTGCCGATATAGTTTCTACCGCAAACATTATCATTAAAGCGCCGCGCGTTAGGTTCTCTAACGCCAAACCCGTGCGCCTAGAAGCCCAAAACATTATGATTGACCTGCCCGAAGGTATGGATGAGAGCGGTATGCCTGATGGGAATAACCAAAATGTAGAGCTGGTCGCCAGCGGAGATATTATGTTCAATAATAATATCAATATAGGATTCGGCACGCTGAAACTTCAAGCTAACAGAATTATGGCGCCGAGCAGAAATGTTATTATCGTGGCTAATCGCATCGTCTATAACCCCAGCGCAAACGAAAATATAGGCAACTTCTCTATCGTGCTGTTCTCCCAAAATGATATTATCCTGATGAATAATATCACCGCGAACGGCAATATCATTTTGAGCGCGGAAGGCTCTATCATTACGCCAAACGCACCCACCACCATCGAGGCTATCGGCTCTAGCCCAGATGACGATGGCGATACCCTCAACCACTCAATCCTATTCGAGCAGAAATATGGGGTGAGACAAAACTACCCCCTCACCTTGAAAGCGGCGGGGAGCGTTACGGTTAGGGGCAGACTCGATAGAGGCAACGCGACCGTAACCCTCGATGCCGGCGCCGCTCCCGCCGATGATACAGGCGCGCGCGGCGCACTCACCCTTACCTCTGCTTTCACCGCAGGGAGCGTCCTTTGCCCCAACGCGAAAGCCCCCATCTGTCAGTAAGCATTTACCGCTTGAAAAAAAGCGATAATTTCTATATCATAAACTTAACCGAGATCGAGGAAACTTTCTATGCTTATACGAACCCTTGCATTAAGCCTGCTGTTTTGTGCGACCATTAGCGCAACTATTATTAGTTCGACTGGCACACACGCCGCGCCCAACGGAGGCAGAATCACCGCAGGACACGGGGAGCTGGCGAATCCTCTGGAAATAAAACAGCACAGCCAGCACCTCGCCACAAGCTGGGAGAGCTTTGACATCGCTTCGGGCGAGGTGGTGAATATATCGCAGCCTTCAACCTCCGCGCTGATTTCTATAAAAGTAAGAAATGGGAGCGCCACGAATATTGACGGCACACTTAACGCTAATGGTAAAGTTGCGTTAGAAAATCCCGCCGGCGTTTTGTTTGGTGCGGGCTCGGTGGTGAATGTTGGCGGTTTGCTTGCGAGTGCATCAGGCACGAGTGCTTCATCGGGCGCGGTTCAAGCTAATGGTGTTATCAACGCACCTTCGGGCGAAGTTCATTTACAAAGTTTAAGTAATAGTAATGTTGTTAATGTTGGTGGCACAATAGAAGCGCAAAGAATTATTGTTGAAGGGGCGAATGAAGTTAAGCTCGGCTCAACTGCTAGGCTAACGGCAAGCAAAGAAGTTTTAGTTGGTGGTGGTTTTCAAGGCAAGGGAGATATTGCCAATTCACAAAAAACGATAGTGGAAGCAGATGTGTTAATAACCGCGCCGCGCGTTATTATCTGGTCGGACGTTAGCACGAACTTTCAAGGAAGCATTGATGCTGAAGGTGGTTTTGTTGAAGTATCAGGTAAAAAGCATCTCGCCTCGTTTGAACTATTAAAAATAAAATCAGCAAAACTTCTGCTTGACCCTGCCAACATCATTATTGGCACAGATGCCACCAATAATAACGAAATCAACGATGGCTCGATTGCGGCAGGTGATGGCGCGGGCGCCTTTTCTATTACGGGCACTTTTTTTATCTCGGCAGCGGCTATCCAAAATCATGTCGGTGATGTTTCGCTTGCGGCAAGCAACGCGATAACGGTGAACGAGAATATCTCAAAAGAGAATGGCGGTCTCACGCTAAATGCGCCGACAATAAATATTAATACTACCAGTATCGGCATTAGAGTCACTGGAAAAGATTTAATTATCAACGCGCTCTCGGAGTCAATAAATTTTAGTCGTAGTGCTGACCTTTTTGCCGGCGGCGATTTGATTGTCACTTCTGCAAAGGAAACCACCACACAAGGAACAGGGAACGATATTCGCATTTATGCTTCCGGCGATATAACAGTAGGGGGAAAGATTAATGTTGGCTTTGCCTTTCTAAGCATTACCTCAGGGGCTACAGGAGTCACAGATCAAGGAATTGCGGGAACTTCCATTCACTTCTCACCGAATATGGAAACCAGCTTGTCTGCTGCCAATATGACTTTGCTCACCTCTAGTGATAGCGCGCCAATCCACAGCAACAAAAATCTTACCGTTACCGTAGTGCATGCGCTAACTATGGCGGGTGGTTTTGATGTCGGTAGTGGCGACATCTCCCTTTCTTTCGGCGGCACCGTGGCACCCACTCCCTCTAGCGTTATGGCTAACAGTCTAACCATCATTTATACCAGAATCGCAGATGGCAGCAGCGCCTTAACTTATGCTCCGTGGATGATAAACGCAAACAGAAACTTGACTCTCATCTCTACCGATACAAATATCGTGCTAGGCGATGCAAACAACCCTACAATAGAGCTCAAAACCCTAACCATTGAAGCGCCCGTCGTTACTGTGGCTAATGGTGGAAACTTCACCATAAACGCAGATAACATTTTTCTAACCGCAATGGTAGACACATCGGGCGGTCAATCGGGGTTTCGCTCAACCTCTGGAAACCTAACGCTAAACGCAAGGCTTCAACTCAACATCTCTTCGGCTCATGTTAATTTCTCCAATGCAGGGCTTACGCTTACCGCTGGCAGAGATATTGTTTTTGCTAAAGATATGACGATTACAACCAGCAGCTTAACATTTGGTGGCTTGGTGAGGGCGCAGAGACGCCCCGAAGATGTGCCGCATAACTTAACCATCATCACAACTGGGGCAATAAACTTCCAAAATGATAAAGCCTCCACCATCCTTGTCGCCGATTTGAGCCTTAGCGCGGGCGACACACCCTCTGCTTCTAATCAAGACCTAACGATTATAGTATCAGGCACACTTAGCATAAGCGGCAATTATAACCTCGGCACAGGAATCTTTGCCATAGAAAGCGACCGCACAGATAATTTTGTCCAGTCCGTCTTTGATGCCTTTGACAAAGCAGGCGCAGGCCTTTTTTATACAGGCACAGATGATTTCTCTGTTCCCTTATGGGCGATTGCCAATAATGAGAGCCTATCGCTTGTCTTGACAAAAGCAAACCTTATCTTGCCTGCCTCCATAGATATTGGCAACGCCGAGCTTGTCTTGAGCACTGAGACGGGTGCCATTCAGTTTTCCGCCGATAGCGCGACAACCATCGCCGCTGCCGATATCACCCTTATTTCGGCAGGTGCGCCAGTGGTAAGCAGCCAAGCGCTCACCCTTGCCGCAACAAGAAGGCTAACGATTGGCGGTAATTTTGATACAGGAACAAGGAATATTACCATGTCCTCTGGCGGAGGCTTTCCAATAAACTTCTCAACGACAATGATAACTTTGCTTAGGGGCGGGCGCGTAGAACTCACGTCCTCGGGGGGCACGCCAATTCCTAGCAATCAAAACCTTTTTCTGCTAGGCAGGCAAGCAAATGTCTTGAATGGTCCTTTTGATTTGGGCTCAGGAGTTCTTTTTCTACAAGGTGCTTCTCTCCAGCAAAGCGATTTTGATGTTATCACCAACAAGGGCGGCGCAGGATTCTTTTATGAAGGCACAGATGATTTCTCTATTCCCTTATGGGCGATTATTGAAAATTCTAACTTATTCATTTTGGCAACAGTGGCGGATATTATCGTGTCGGACTCTATAGAAATTGGCACCGGCGATATTAGCTTGGAGGCTGAGGCGGGTGCCATTCAGTTTTCTGCAAACAATGCGATAAGGCTTGCCGCTAAAAATATCACTCTTATTTCAGGGCGCGCGCCAAGGACAAGCAACCAAAATCTTACCCTTACCGCAACAGAAACGCTAATGCTTGGCGGTAATATCGACGCAGGAACGGGGCAAGTGAGCATGCAAGTCAAGACAATCAAGACGGACGACAGCAACACCATAATAAACGCTGGCGATATTGCTATCGTCACTTTGCCAGACCCCGACCCGAGCAAGGCAGAGATAACCGCTTTGGGGAATTTAGAGCTCAACGCTGAGGGCGATATCACCATCACCGCTTCACGTATTTATTTTAGCTCCGCCGAAAGACAAGACGCTGACACCACAAATTCATTCGATTTAACCCTTTCGGCAGAAGGGGAAATTATTTTTGATAAAGAAATAGATATATTCGCACGCAATGTAATTATCGGCGGCACAATAAGAGCGCAAACAATCGTGAGAAACCAGCAGGGCGTGGAAATTCAAGTTCTTACAAATTATGACGTAACCATAAACGCCATCGAATTCATTCAGTTCGCAACCGATAAGGCAACCACCATCTTGGGCGCTGATATTAAACTTATTTCTCCACAAACAGCCGCCGCAAGCAATCAAGACTTTACCATCACCGCTACCCAAGCGATAACACTTGGAGGCTTTTTCAATACAGGCTCCGGCGATATCACCATCACGTCAGGCAGGAATCGCGCGATTAATTTTTCAAACAATACCATTACTTCCCTGTCAGGCGGGAATATCTCTCTCCTCTCCACCGGCAGAGTCAGACCGCGCATCAGCTACCAAATGCTCGTCATTCGCGCGAAGGAAAATCTAACCATACAAACCAATCTAGACGCAGGGCTAGAAACAATCGTCCTGATGGCTTATCGCGGGAGTATCCAATTTAACGAGCTTGCCCCCAACACCCAACCCATCATTCAGGCTCTAAATATTTATCTTATCCAAAGCGAAAATACTTTTGACGCAACCGCGCCAAGCGAATTTATAGAATGCGGCTCTCCGTGCACACCAAAAATAGCCTTTCTTAAAGAAAGTGCGGCGGCGTTCAGAGATGAAATTCCTTGGGCGGATACAGAAGGCTTTTCTTTGATAGACCCGAACGTCGGCATTATCATGACCAATATAAAGCTGGCGAGCGGGGAGAATTTCGTTATTGCTGATAATCTCGGCGGACTCGCCACCATTGATGGCAACAGAGCTCTAGACCTAGGCGACCTGCCCCTCGTGATAGAAATTGACACAACCCACCGCAATAGAGACATTAGCATTTTATATAATGGTAATAATATAACCAGTATAAGTGCGGGGTATATAAAGCTCTTTGGCAGGGCGCTTGTCGGCTCTAGCGGCTCGGGGAGTCTTACGCTGACCTCCGCGAGCGATATCGATTTTGGCGTAGGCTATAATTTTTCTTCTGCCCCTGAAGACTTTATAGTGAATGCCGAATATTCTTTTAATGCTATCAGCAGTGGTTATGAGCATCCTCAATATCAAAACGCTACCTACATAAGAGCTGCCGAGATAACCATCAGCACAAAGCGACCCGCCACGAGCGGTAAAAGCAATATGGTTCTGCAAGCCAACATCATTACCATCGAAGGCGGCGGGCTAGACGCCGGCAACAATGCGATTTTTTTCCAAAATACCTCAGGGGGAAATGACCCTCAAGTGCGCTTTGTGGATTCGCCAACCCTTACCGCGCGCGTGCTTTACATTAATCAGGGCGCAACATTTATCGAAGGCGCATCCGCCATCTTACGCCATACCGAAAGCGTGAGGTTTCGGTTCGCTATAACCCAAACGATATATAGCTGGATGTTTCAAGAGCAAAAAGATACCTTTATTCATTCCGACCCATCTTTGGTGGTGAGAATAGATATAAGACTCGGCGATGCTACGCTATCCCTATCTTCTAATGGTAATGTGCAATTTGAATCCGCCACCCCTAACAGCAAGCTAACCCTAGACGCAAGAGAAATTATATTAAGCCAAGACGACCCCTTTACTAGCGAACCGCCAGTGATTTTTACTCAACCCGAACATTTATCACTAGAAACAAACGGCGCACAAGAAACCTATCCGTGGATGTTTCAAAACGGCAGGCACACCAGCATCATCGCGCAGGAGATAACCATTAACGATGATATTGATATTGCCACAAAAAGCGGTGGCGATTTGACTTTGGTGGCAACAAACCAAATAAAATTTATTCCAGACGTCCCAATTTCTATCAGGGCGCGTAATATCAACCTCATCGCCGGTGCTTCCTTTGCTGATAGCACGGTAATCAATGGCGATATTACAATAGACGCCCAGCTGAACTTAAATCTATATGGCTCTTTCAGGGCAGGTAATGACAAGGCGATAAGCCTATCTTATGGCGGCGCGCTAACCCACTTTAGAGAAGTGGTAACACCCGAAAATCAATCACTTCTTGTGTCGATGCCCAACAACTTTAGGCTAGAAACCAATCAGTTGTCAGTGACCTCGCGCGGCACTTCTACCTTTCTTGTCGGGCAGTGGGTGGCAAGCGCAAGCAGAACAGTCACCATAACGGCGCTAAGCGGGCAGGTTACGTTCGTGAATGGTATCGGCAATTTTTCTCTCTGTGATGGTAGTGATGAAAATTGTGGCAACTTAACCATCGCCGCGCAAAATATCGAACTTGACTTGGGCAGCGCTTTAACCATAAAGGCTGGCACGATAGAGCTTCAAGCCCAACAGGTGAATGACAACCTTCTCCCCGGTTGCGCGCAAAGGAGTTGTATTTTTGCTAGCGGTGGCATAGCTGATTTCACACTCCAAGCCCTCAACGGCGATATTACCATCAGAGCAGGGACGCTCAATGTGAATTCAATTTCTTCTCCGCCGCCCAGCGTGCCTGCGCCACAAAAAGTCTTCCTTTTGACTACAGACACAATAGTGTTTGGGACAGATATTGTCGTCAATGCTGGCGACATAAGGCTCAGCAATAACTTGATGGCAATGGGAGATTTACAAATAAACACAACGCTACAAGGCGCTATTCGTTTTGATGGCACGCAAACCGCGACGATAAGAGGCAAGGGAGATATATTATTAAACTCCAATGTAAGTGCGGCGGTGAGCAATCAAAATCTAGAGGTTTACGCCAAAGGAAACCTGACGATACAAGGGGCTTTTAATATTGGCTCGGGAGAGATGACCCTCATCGCCGGCGATGGTGTCAGTGATGGTAGTAGTGGCGTGATTAGCTTCGGCGCGATGGCGCTCGATATCAATGGCAATTTAATCGAGCAAAATGTCATTTTAACAGCCGCAAGCATAACACTAAGGCAGAATGGCGCGCCTTTCGCTAGCCAAGTGAGCGCGACCTTCACGCTTCCGAGCGGCGGACAGCCTCTTGTGGACGGCAAGCCTTTGGCGCGTTATCTAGGAGACGAGGCGCAGGAAAAATATGATTGGTTTGATGTTCCAATGACACTTTATAACGCAGGCACGGAGGATATTGATATCCTCGCGCTGATTGCCAGCGATTCAATAATTGCCAATGGCGAGTTCAGTCGCTTTGAAATTGATGCCGATGGCGTGCTCGACTTTCAAGACCAGACGATTACTTTAATAACCGAAGGCGATATTATCTTTCCCGATAGCATAAGAGAAATAAAAGCATCCGCTTTAACGCTACAAGGTGAGAATATTACTTTTGAGAATCGTGCGGCGCTAAACATTAGAGGGAATTTCACTTTGGGTGGAAACTTGTCTAGCACAAACGCTTTAACCATACGAGCGCATAGAATTATAATAGAGATGGCGAGCAATATCGTTGCGACTTCTCTTAATATAATAACCGGCTCGCTAGGTGCGGGAGAGGCAACAATTCTTAATAGAGGCAATCAACCCCTTCGGCTTGAGGCATCGGCTGGCGATATAACCATCAGTGCCAATATAGACATTAGACATAACGGCATGGGCGACCTCACCTTGTTAGCAGCGGAGGAAATTATTTTTACCAGAGCAACCAGCATTCAAGCGCGCAATATAGAACTTGGCGGCGTGGTGAGGGCGGTTTCAACCATCAATGGTGAGACCACGCGCCAAAATTTAACACTCATCGCTGTCGGCGAACTTCGTTTTGCTGCCGATAAAGCAACGACCATTAGCGCGAAATCTCTGTCGCTCACTTCGCCGCAAGCAGGCGCAAGCAGTCAAAACCTCACGCTTATCGCAGAGGGCGACCTCACGCTTGCCGGCAATATCGATATAGGCAATAGAGCGGGCGCAATGAAATTGGTGGCAGGCGCAGGCGCGGGCAGAGGAATAATTATATTTAATAATGTGACGCTAACCGCAAGCGCAATCTCTTTAGAGCAAGACGGCGCCCCCTTTACCGAAAACCAAGCCGCGAATGCCACCTTCCAAATCGGCGAAAGCCAAAATACCTTGCCTTATATTCTATATTCAGGAACAAGAAAACAAGAATCTGTAACGTGGGCGCAACAATTTGGACTCTTCTCTAATCAAAATGTCAATTTGGAAGACGCACTTAAAAACGGCGGCGTGTTTGAGAATAGAGACCAAGATAATTCTCTAAATGTCGTGATTGACTTAACAGACGAAACGGAAGCCTTCAAAAGAAACTTTATTGTCGACTCGGACGGAAAATTTATCGTGCCGAATGGAGCTGTCAGCATTAAAGCCGATGTTATTTCTATTAGAGCGCAAAGCATAGAGAACTCCGAAAATAGTGATGACGGCATCACCAAGCCTATCATTTTGGAAGCAAGCGAGGCGGTGATTATCAACGCGGATATTATTTCAACCGCGGATATTATTATCCGTGCACCCCAAATTATTTTCTCAGGCACAAAATCCGTTAGGCTTGTCGGGCAGAACATTGTCCTCAACCCGCCTCAAAGCACAGCAGACCCAAGAGGCAAGCAGGAAGCCAATAATCAAAATGTTGAACTTGTTGCTATGGGCAATATAGAAATTGGCAATAACATCAATATTGGTTTCGGCACTTTGATTCTCGATGCTAGAGGAGAGATTATTACGCCTAGCAGAGACATCAGAATTATCGCAAATCGCATTATCCATAAATCAGGCAGAATTAACAATGCAGGCAATCTATACATAGAGGCAGCCAATGATATTCTGCTGTCCGATGATGTTGTCGCGAATAATCATATTACACTCAAGGCGGGCGGCTCTATCGTCACGCGGGACGCAGACGCAGAAATTGAAGCAAGGGGCGAGGACAGCAACCTCACTTTTGAGCAAAAAAGCGCGTTGAGGCAAAATTATGCTCTAACCCTCAAGGCAAGCGGCGATTTGAGAATCGTCGGACCCATCAATAGAGGCACGGCAGCGCTTAGCCTAGAGGCAGGAGGCTCGGTTGATTTCACAGACGCTACCCTCATCACCGCCGGCAGCGTAGCCATCGAGCAGGGCGAACCCTTTAACCCCGCAGTTTCAACCATTTTCACAACCCTACCCGAGCTGACCTATACAGGCACACAACCCATATCAATCGTGGCGTGGGCTGCTCGCCTGACATGCTCCCTAGCCCAATCTACAGCCTGCCAATAGAACCGCTCCAATAAGAGCCGTAAAGGTTAAGTTTTTGCCCCGCGCAAGGATTTTTCTTGAAAAGAGAGTAAAATCCCTATATTATGGACTTATTATTGTGGAAAAATCCATATATCTAACAATGGAGGAGGGGCTTCCCCCGTGTCAGCACTTATGATGTCAATGTTTATGCGATTA
The DNA here is from genome assembly GCA_965209065.1 of Alphaproteobacteria bacterium. GTDB lineage: Bacteria > Pseudomonadota > Alphaproteobacteria > JAPOUT01 > CBDBUR01. The sequence goes on along the minus strand of OZ242373.1, from coordinate 1,136,560 downwards.
AACATTTTTCGGTATGCTTTATTTGCAACGATTTTGTTTTGCTCTGTGCTAGAGCACGCCTCCGCTAAGCCGAATGGCGGCAGAATTATTCAAGGACAAGGCGACTTGTCTAATCCGCTTCACATTCGGCAAGACAGCGCTTATCTCGGCACGAGCTGGGAAAGTTTTGACATCGCTTCGGGCGAGGTGGTGAGCATCACGCAACCTTCAACCTCCGCACTGATTTCTATAAAAGTTCGCAATGGCGTTGAAACAAACATCAGCGGCACGTTAAACGCGAATGGTAAAGTTGCGTTAGAGAATCCCGCCGGCGTTTTGTTTGGTGCCGGCTCGGTGGTGAATGTTGGCGGGCTTTTGGCAAGTGCCTCAGCCACCACTTCAGGTGGCGCGGTGCGCGCTAATGGTGTTATCAATGCGCCTTTAGGCGAGGTTCATTTACAAAGTTTAAGTAATAATAATGTTGTTAATGTTGGCGGTGTTATTGAAGCGCAAAGAATTATTGTTGAAGGTGCGAATGAAGTAAAACTTGATTCAACGGCAAGGCTAACGGCAAGCAAAGAAGTTTTAGTTGGGGGTGGTTTTCAAGGCAAGGGAAGTATCGCTAACTCACAAAAAACAATCGTGGGGTCGGACGCGTTAATAACTTCTACCCAAAAAAATGGGCGCGTAATTATTTGGTCGGACGGCAGCACGAATTTTCAAGGAAGCATAAACACAAAAGATGGTTTTGTTGAAGTGTCAGGCAAACAGCACCTAGCCTCGTTTGACATATTCAAGGTGAAAGCAGCCGAGCTTCTGCTCGACCCTGCCAACATCACCATTGGCGCGGCGACCACCAATGATAACGAAATCAATGATGGTGCCATCGCCGCGAACGATGGCGCAGGTAATTTTATTATCTCGGCAGCAGCTATTCAGAATTTTAATGGCAACATTTCGCTCGCGGCAGGCACGGCGATAACGGTTGATGCGGTTATCGATAAAGATAATGGCGGACTTACGCTAGAAGCACAAACAATCAACATCAACCAAAATATAGATACAAGTGGGGATATAAGCATCACCGCGAACAGGAACGCAATTAATTTTACAACCGCTAGGACTATCACGCTCAGGGGAACAAATATCACGCTCGCTTCCACAGCTGTGCAGGCAAGTCCAAGCAACCAAGACCTCGCCATAAGGGGCACGAATAATGTCTCTCTCACCGGCCTTTATAATGTCGGGTCGGGCAACTTAACAATCGTTTTTGGGGATAACCTCAACGGAACACCAAATTTTATCAGACAAAATACTACCGTTACTTGGAACGGAAGTAGCAGTTTTGTTTTTCCCGAATGGGTGTTTGCAGAAGATAACAACTTTACCCTTACGTCTTCCAACGGTCATGTTTTTCTTCCTACGTCTATTCGTTTAGGCTCGGGGCAATTAAACATTTCGGCAAGCTCTATCAATTTTAGTATCAACGCCTCAACCACAATTACCGCACGCCAAATTACCTTTTATTCTTCAGGCACACCCACGCCTAGCCATCACGACCTCACCCTCACTGCGACAGAAGACATTAGCTTGAGAGGAAACTTTAATATAAGCAACAATCTTAATTTAGGAAGAGGCAACTTAACTCTCATCGCGCGCAACATAATAACCGTCGATAGCGTTAGTTTTATCAGAGGTAGCTTGACCGCGACCATTAGCAATACCCTAGCGGTATTCGAAATTCCCTTGTGGATGATAAGAGAGGGGCAAGACCTGTCTGTCACCTCAACGGGAAATCAGTTTATTGTTGTGCCCGCTAGACTTGATATAGCCGGGGGCAAGCTCACTTTGATTAACGCCACAAGCGGAATTTCTTTTGCGGCAGACGAAGATACAAACATCATTGCGGGAGGGATTACTCTAACATCCAATGCCGCGGGCAGCGCAACGGATAGAAATTTAACCCTCACCACATCGGGGGACTTGGTTCTAAACGGCAATTATGATATTGGCACCGGCGACTTGACCATAACAGCCGATTCCATAACGGGAACCCCATTTTTTACAAGAAACAATACGACTATCAACTGGCGGGGCATCACCAATTTTAGCGTTCCCGCGTGGGTGATAGGGATAAATAGAGACCTAACAATTAATACAACTAGAGGAGCAATCATTGCTCTGCCCGCTTCGATAAATCTCGGCACAGGTAATTTGACGCTCAGCGCCTCGGCGGGCGGAAGAATTCGCTTTAATCCATCTGCGCGGAGCTTCTTTGTAGCCAATAGTATAGAATTGTCTTCGGCGAGTCCCGGCCTGCCGAGCAATCGAGGCCTTGTCCTGCGGGCTAACTCGGTCAAACTTAATGGCAACATCAATATCGGCGCAACAAACAAAGCCATCTTGACCTTTGAGACCGGCCTGCTTTCTACCGATGATAATAACCCTGTGGTAATCGACACGAACAGCATCGTTATTGAGCTCCCGGGCGATGAGCCTTTTATGATTCCTGCGTGGCTAACTCCTATGAATGTGAACGTGTCCATCTTTGCTGATTTTGGCGCTGACATTAATATGCCTAATCTTATTAATTTGGGCGATGGCAATCTAGTTGTGAATACCACAGGCGCCATTAATTTTGATATCGTGGATCTAACCTATATTGCGGCAAGGAATATTACGCTTGAAGCCGATAAAAAAGGACCCGCGCCACCGACGGGTGGGCTAATTAATGGCGCAAGTTTAGTCTTGGGAACAAGGGGAGAAACCGAGCTTGTGTCTTTAGATGTAGATATTAATGTTGGGGCTAACATAGTCACAATAGACGCCGATTTTTTTGAAAGTTCAAAAAGCATCGTGAGCAATGGATTGAGCATCCACTTGACGGGAAATCGTTCTTTTGTGGTTTTGGAGGAGTTTGTCGCCATTGGCAGAACGTTAGCTATTAGTTCTACAAACGCTGATATTTACGTATCCACTTCTCTCAATGTGGGCGACAAGAGTTTAAGTATCAGGGCGTTAAACGACAATAGCATTATTTTTCCTGCCGATGTAGAAATCACGCTATCGGGCGGCACGGTCAGGGTGGAATCAGCACTCGCGCCATCGGTGGTGGGGCAAAGACTCGTCATCAACGCGGATGCCCTTATCGAATTAGAAGGCAACTTTAATGTAGAATCCATCTCTTTAACCTCTCTAAACATTACCTTGCCCGATTCCATAAGGACAAACAATTTCTTTATTACTTATGAAGGCGCAGGAACCCTCACGTTGGGCGCAATTGCCTCAATAAAAAATAACACCAATCACAATGTAAGTATTGCCGCGCCGAGCAGAAGAGTTTCTTGGGAGTGGGAGAGCATTACATTAGGCACAGGTGATTTTTCTCTTTCGGCTTTAGAGATAACACTAACGAGCTCTGTTAGCGTAGAAGCCAATGATATTGCTATCGCCGCAAGCAGAAGCGGAAGGGTTGCGCTTGGCAATCAAACCAACGAATCTCTAACCTTAACCGCCCTCAATAATATTACTATCGGCGTAGAGCAAATTAATCTTACCGCCCAAGCCCCAGCTGATGGAGCGCAGTTTATCCTTTCAACCGGAGCAGATGGGGGAACTATTTTCAGAAAAAATACAAGCCTCATCGCGCGTGAAATACAGCTCAGCACAAGCACTAGCGCCAGCGATAGAGATGGGGTCGCGCAAGATTTATTCCTTCAAGCCACCGCCTTACCCATTAAGTTTGTGGCGGATAGCCTAACTTCGATAAATGCCGCCGATTTAACCATTATGACCATAGGCACACAGACTTCAAGCAATGCCGATTTAACCTTAACCGCCACTGGCACTCTCTCTCTTGTCGGCGATTACGATATAGGAAGCGGCAACTTAACGCTTACTGCCAACACGCTAAGTGGCGCACCCGACAGCTTCGTGCGCAACGAAACACACATCACTATAGCAGGCACGGGCGATTTACTTATTCCCGCATGGGTAATTCAAGTGGATAAAACATTGAGCTTTACCGCAATCCTAGGCGATATAATCGTTGCTCCTTTTGTAGAGCTTCCCGTTCTAGATTTGGGCAGAGGGAATCTAACACTTGCCGCCCTAGCAGGAGAAATAGAATTCCCTGTCGCAACATTGACACGGATTTCCGCAGACAACATCACGTTAATGGCGGCTAACGCACAATCTGCGCCCAGCAACTCAAACCTGCTTTTAAGCGCAAGCAAGACCATTACATTGAATGGCAATTTCAACATCGGCACGGGCAACCTGTCTATCGTCGCCACCTCTTTAGCAGGCACGTTCACCTTTGGCAGAAATGCGTTGCACATCAACTGGACAGGTAAAGTCGCTGATATCCCGCAAGGCGCGCTGGAGATGAATAAAAATTTAACCATCACCAGCCAAAATGCCGATATTTTCGTTCCCACCAATGTCAATATAGGCACGGGTAGTTTGGAATTAAACGCAATTGTCGGGGCTATTCATTTTGATAAAACCGTCCCAACAACAATCACAGCCCAAACGATTACCTTCAATTCAATCACCAATCCACAACCGAGCAATCAAGACCTCACGCTTATCGCGGCGAGCCAAATTTCGTTAAATGGCATCTTTGATGTCGGCTCTGGGCATGCAACATTAACCACCGCTGCTGTAACGGGCGAGCCTACATTTAGAAGAAGCGCGCTTACATTCGATTGGAGCGGCACAGAAGTTTTCTTCCTGCAATGGGCTTTTGATACCGCAAAGAACATCACCATTGCGGCTCAAACCGCAGATATACGCGTGCCGGTGAGCATCGATGTGGGGACGGCATCTTTAACCTTGCGCGCAATCGGCGGCGCAATTCAGTTTGATATCAGCGAGCAAACCACCATCACAGGCGGCAATATCACGCTAACTTCCAAAGGCACCCTAGGGGCAGGCAACCAAAACGTGGTGATAGATTCTACAGCAAAGGTGATATTCATCGGTCAGCTTGACTTCGGAAGCGGCGACATAAGGGTAACAGCAAACACCATCGAGTTTGATAGTGCGCTGCCAACCAGCATCGCCGCAACGGATATCAGCTTTACCGCACGAGGCAACCCCACGCCAAGCAACCAAACCCTCACCATCACTTCGCGCGGCTTGCTTACCTTCAGGGGCGACTTTGATATAGGCTCGGCAGATTTATTCTTCAATGTCAATGCCATCAACGGCGCGGTAAGCATAAAGCGCGACAAAACTATCATCACTTGGACGGGCAATCAGGCAAGCGTTCCCGAATGGGCAATCGTGCGGGATAAAAATCTAACCGTTAATGCTACCACTGCCAATATCGCGGTTTCTAGCCTTATTAATTTAGGCACGGGGACTTTAACCTTAAACGCTTTAGCCGGCGCGCTTATGTTTGACGTAGAGTCGTCAACCCTCATCACCGCGCAGTATATCGCCCTCACCTCTAACGCCCTGCCGCTGAGACCAAGCAACCGCAACCTCGATGTTTTAGCAACCGCCTCTTTGAACATTGAGGGCGCGTTTAATGTCGGCACAGGACGCTTACTATTAGTCACCGGCGCAAAAAGGGGAATAGGCAAAATAAACTTTATAAACCAGCCAACGCTCATGGCGTCCGCAGTGGATTTAGAGCAAAACAGCGAGGTGTTTGGCAATCTATCGCCCGCAACCTTCGTGCTTGATGTAGGAGAGCGCCCGCGTATCTATTATAAGGGACCCGAAGTTCAATCTTCTGTGCCGTGGGCTTTGATTGTCACTACAATTATTCAAGACGAAACCTTTAGACTCTTGAGCTTGCTCGCCGATGGTAGCGTCTTTGATAAATTCGATATTGATGAAAATGGAATCCTTGACTTCGGCAATGTGAGCCTTGTGCTGATTAATCCTGGCGGCACTATCGTTTTGCCGAGCAGGCTTAGAGAAATAAGAAGCGGTGATTTGGTGCTAAGAGCTGAGAGAATTGTGTTTGAAGATGGACTCAATGATAACGAGACGCTAGACAAACATTTAGTATTCTCTGCTACTGGAAGTATGGTTATTGATGTGAGTATCGAAACGCAAGGGAACACTAATATCAGCTTGAATGCCGATGATTTGACCTTCTCACACAACAGACCGATTAGCATAAAAGCCTATGACATTACAATTAATACACAAGAAACCGCGTTGCCCAATAATCAAAATGTGTCTCTGTTGGCAAGAAATGATATTTATTTACGCGGCAGCTTAAATGTTGGTCTCGCGAGCGTAAGGATAGAAGCCGCAGGTGCTATCAAAACAAATGTCGATGTCGGTGAAGAGGTCAAGGACATTAAAATTATTGCCAATAGAATAACCTATAAATCTGTGCTGTTTGACGATAACCCAACGAGCACCAGTCATAACTTAATGCTAAGGGCTAACAAGGATATTATTTTAGCCAATCATTTAACATCAGACGGCTCCATCACGCTACGCGCCGGGGGCAGTATTATAACGCCGTCTCAAATAGACGATTACTTAATTCAAGCTGTAGGGGAAGACCACAATATCATTTTTGAACAAGGGCGCGCCCTTCGCCTCGAGCGCGGCCTGCGCTTAATCGCCGGTGGCGATATTACCGTAAAAGGTGAAATGTATAGCGGCGCGGCTAATATCATGTTGAACGCAGGAGGCTCGCTTTATATTGAAGGCGCGACCTTTGTTTCGAGTGGCGAAATTCATTTTATCTATGGCGGTAATGTGTTGCCCGACCGAGCCCCCGCGCTTTTCCTCAATGCTGGGGGTAGCCTTGCTTATCCTAATCTCACTTATTTAGGCGAGGGGACTCATATAGCGGTGACGTGGGCGAATCGTTTGTTATGTCCTAACCGTCCCAACGCCGCATGCCAATAGGGCGAATAAAACTTTATCATAATCCTAAATGCGGCACATCGCGCCAAGTGAAAGCCCTACTCGAAGAAAAGGGGCAAGCGGTTGAAGTGATAGATTATCTCAACAACCCGCTTAACAAAAAAGAGCTAGAGGTCTTGGCAAACAAAATAGATGATAGTAAAAATCTGCTACGCGCCAAAGAGCCCCTCGCTAAAGAGCTCAATCTTTTTGGCGCTTCGACAAATGACTTAATAGAAGCCTTGGCTGCCAATCCTATTTTGTTAAATCGCCCGATTGTTGAAACCCAGAGCCGCGCTATTGCGGCGCGCCCGGCTGAGCGCGCGCTAGAGCTTTTATAGTCTTACTTCTTTTGCCATTATTTTTTGATAGAGTGCGTCATCTAAAGGCACAAACGAACCCGATGCGGGGTCGTTGAAATAGAGCGGCTCGCTAACTTTGCTAGGGTCAAAGCCATCTTTTACCAGCTCTACCTTGCGATGTTTGAACGTGCCGGTAATTTCAATTTTGGGCTGCATACGCAAAAACAAGGGCTGCGCGTAGCTCGGCAGGTTTTTACAAATATGCGCATGGAGTTCTTTCATATCAATGTTGCCATCGCTGACGATAGAAGCCATACCCGCGCGACCATCGGTGCCTTCCACCGCCACGCCATACACATTGACCTCATCGACATTATTAAACACGCTAATCGCCTCCGCCACTTCCGATGTGGCAACGTTCTCTCCCTTCCAGCGGAAAGTATCGCCAATGCGGTCGATGAAGTAGAAATATCCCTTCTCATCTACTTTCATCAAATCGCCCGCGCGAAACCATTCATCGCCTTTGGCAAACACATCACGCAAGATTTTTTTATTCGTTTCAGCCTGCCCAACATAGCCTTCAAAGCGAGAAGAGGGCATATCAGGGTTGTCGTAGAAAATTTGACCTAGAAGTTCGCCCACTTCGCCAGGGGGACAAGGCACGCATAAGCCGTTTTCATCGCGCACGGGTTCTTCTTTTTCAACATCAAACTTCACAATTTCCACATTGCTGTTTTTGCGCGCCCAGCTAGGAATACGACCCACCGCGCCAACTTTACCATCAAAATTGACTAAAGAAATATTGCCTTCGGTCGCGCCATAAAACTCTAAAATAGAAGGAATTTGAAAACGCGGTTGAAACTCTTTCCACACATCGGGGCGCAAGCCATTGCCGATAATTATTCTTAACTTGTGCTTATTCTCCAGAGGGTGTTTGGGCGCGTTGTTCAAGTAGCGACAGAACTCACCAATATATTGGAACTGGGTTATCTTGTGGTCGTGAACGTCTTGCCAAAAATCAGATACCGAAAATTTGCGCTTTAACACAATCGTGCCGCCCGAAAGCAAGGAAGTGCCAACCGCGCAAATGCCACCCGCCGAATGATAGAGAGGTAAAGCAATATAATTTCTATCGGCCGGTTTTGTTCTAAGTGCCACCGCGAACATCCACGCCATCGTCATCAAGCGTCGGTGAGAAATGCGTGCCGCCTTAGGGTTGCCGGTCGTGCCGCTCGTATAGATATAAAGCGCGTCGTCCTCGTGCTTGAGGGGTTTGTTTAAGCGCGCGGTGGATTGTCGGCTCAAGGCTTCGTCTAAATTTTCCATGCCCTGTATCGCGCCGTCTTGCACCCAGCACGTGGGGGTATGCTCTAGGCTATCTTTCACATCAATATAGTTTTCTGCCACTTCCGCGCCAAGCACAACCTGCTTCGCGTTGCACACATTAAGCGAGTGCGCAAGTGGCGCGCCGCTTAAATTATTATTAATAAGCGACGCAGTATTACCCGATTTAACAATGCCAAGCCACGCCGCAAGATATTCCGAGCGGTTTTCCATCAGCAGAGCAATGGTTTGGTTCGTGCCAATGTTTTGCTCTTGCACCCAATGGGCATAGCGGTTGGCACGTTCTTCTAGTTCGGCGTAAGTCCAGCGCGCGCCCTCAAAGACAATCGCCTCATTGTTTTTATATTTGTCAGCCATCGCCTCAAAGCGCGTGACAAAATTTTCGTCAGGGTTTTTGACAATTTTCTTAACCCCATTCGTGAGCCTAAACGCATCAAGCGCAAATTTTACTTCTTTAATTAATCCCATAGTGTTCCCCCTTTTTCTTTAGTATAGCACATTTTTCTTTTTTTGGTATCTTTGGTGGCGCCGGAGAGACTCGAACTCTCACACCCTTGCGGATAACGGATTTTGCATCACACTACGGCTTGCGCCGCCAACGAGACTCTCTAGAGACTCCCCCTGTTTGTGCGCTGGACTATACCTTCAGCTTATGGTAGCCGCTGTTTATGGCGGATACCACTTAGCTGCTCGCCGTCTAGTCTCTACACGTTCCCCCCGAAAGGGGCTTCGCTCGGTATTGGCAAAAAGCTTTCACCGAATTTGACGAGTTCTACCTTGTGGATTTCCCCTCGAGGCAACCCCTAAACGAAGTCCGTCGCGTCTACCAATTCCGCCACAGCGCCGTCCGTGCTATTATAGCGCAAATGTTTGATTTGGAAATAGTTGATGTCTGCTGACGCGCGCCCGTTTCCCGCCTTTTATCAGAAAATGAGGGCGGCGATAGCCCACCGCTACGCCATTTGGGTTTTGGGAGGGGCGAGTTTTGTCGAGAGTATCTTTTCTCCTCTGCCGCCAGATTTTCTGCTCGCGCCGATGGTCGTTGCCAAGCCGAATGACGCATGGCGGCTCGCGCTCTGGACGACCATAACCTCGGTGCTGGGTGCTGTGGGAGGATATCTTATCGGCAGTTTTTTTATGGAGCTTTTTGGCAATGCCCTCGTGGCGCTATATGGTATGGAGCAGCAGCTGAATAGATTCACCGCGTGGCTTAGAGAATATGGCGCGGCGGTTATTTTGATTTGCGCGATTTCTCCGATTCCTTATAAGGTGGTTGCCATCACGAGTGGTATCGCGCTGATTGATCCCATCACGTTTATTTTGATGGGGCTGCTTGGACGCGGCGCGCGGTTTTTTGCTGTTGCCGCGGTTTGTAAAAAATGGGGTGCGCTCGCGGAGGAATTTTTATTAAAACAGATTGCGCGCTCTAGCGGGCGCGATACTGTTACTTTTATTTTTATGATAACGCTAGGTATTTTGGGTGCGGCGTTTTTCTTTGAATATGTGCGCGGGTTAGAGCCGTGCGAGTTATGTTTGTGGCAAAGGATTCCTTATTATATTGTTTTGCTTATTAGTTTCGTTTCCTTGTTTTCGTTTGCCGAACGGGTTTATTACTGGGTGTTGGTTTTGTCTGCGGGATTATTTTTTGTCGGTGCGGGGTTGGCAGGCTATCATTTTGGTATAGAGCTTGGGTTTTGGCAGGGCTTCACGCAATGTAGCGGCGGCGGTGCACTTGCTACCACGCCGCAAGAGTTGATGAGGCAGCTACAAACCGCACAACCGCTTGATTGCTCTAGCCCTCAATGGAAATTATTTGGTTTGTCGCTTGCGGGGTATAATATGTTAATCTCTTTAGGACTGGTTGGATTTATTACATGGAAACTTTATGGACAAAAAACAAATAGATAGTATGGCGCGAGTCAATCACGCTGGCGAATATGGCGCGGTGCGGATTTATCAAGGGCAGCATCGTGTTTTTAGCAAAAGTGCCCCTGCTAGTGTCAGTGCTAGTTCTAGCGCTAAGCTCACAAAAGAAATGCTTGCGCACGAAGAGGAACATCTCGCTTATTTTACCGAGCATATAGCCAAAGCGCATAGCCGCCCGACGATACTATTGCCCTTGTGGCATTTGGGCGGCTTCGCGCTCGGCGTGGCAACGGCGCGGCTCGGCAGAAAGGCGGCTCTGGCTTGCACTCAAGCCGTAGAGGAGGAAATCGATAGGCATTACAGCAACCAAATAGAAGAGCTGGCGCATGAAGAGAGTGCTTTTAAGCAGAAGCTGGAGAAGTTTCGCGATGACGAACGCGACCACCACGCCATCGCGCTCGCGGAAAACAAAGAGGATTATCCTCTTTTGCGCGCTTCGATTGGTGGGTTATGCCGTGTGGCGATTGCGCTTTCCTCAAGATTTTAGATGCTTGGCTAAAAACTGCGCGGCGAGCTGAATGCCATCGGGCATAATAGAGTGCCCGCAATTTTCGCTAATATGATAATCGCACGCGCAACCGATTTCATTCAATTTCTTATTGGCATCAATGGTGGCATTGGCAGAAATCATCGGGTCGGAATCTCCGTGAATGAGCAAAATCGGCGGACGCGCTTTTGTCTCTGCCAGCTTTTCGGCTAAAGGCAAGGCACCCGAAAAACCGACAATCCCCGCCGGTGCTAACGCGCGCCGCAGCCCAACATAAAGCGACATCATTGTTCCTTGACTAAATCCAATCAAAGCCAAACGGCTTTCATCTAAACCAAAACTCTCTAGCTGCTCGGTGATGAAGGCATCAAGAATTTCTGCCGCCTGCGGTATATGCTTTTGCGACACCCTCGGGTGCGACATACTAGGGTTGCCCGGCGAAATCGGAAACCACTGATAGCCCGTGCCGCCTAAAGAGCAAGGCTCGGGCGCGTTGGGCGCGATAAAAGCCGTGTTGGGCAAAGCGTTCTGCCAATAGGGCGCAAGCCCGATTAAATCCGCGCCGTCCGCGCCATAGCCATGGCATATAATCGCCAAGCTATCTGCCGTGCCAGAAGTGGCAGCAATTTTTGGGCCATCAAGGGTTTTTGGGCTATCAAGAGTCATTTGTGCTAACCTCCACCTATGCTTTTCGTTATTCTACTTGCTCTAGGAGCGGTTTTGTTAATTTTATTTTTAGGCTTGCTGAATATGGCACGCGCCAAAGATAGCCCCGAAGGAAGAGAGCGCGCACAGAAACTAATGCGCCTAAGAGTTTTAGCCCAAGCCGGCGCGGTGCTGTTGTTGTTTTTTGCGGCAATCTTCGCGAGCTAGTATAGCCTGAGGCTCGCCCCCCTGAGGCTAGTATCCCGCTTTTTCGAGCGCTTTTTCTAATTCGGGGACGGCAGTGAAAAGGTCGGCAACGAGCCCATAATCAGCAATTTGCATAATGGGCGCTTCCTCATCCTTGTTGATGGCAACGATGACTTTGGAATCCTTCATGCCAGCTAAATGCTGGATAGCACCCGAAATACCCACAGCAATATAAAGCTCAGGCGCAACCGTTTTGCCGGTTTGCCCGACTTGATAGTCGTTCGGCACATAGCCAGCATCGACCGCGGCGCGCGAAGCACCAATCGCCGCACCCAGCTTATCGGCAATTTTCTCAAGCAGGGCGAAGTTATCACCCGATTGCATACCGCGCCCGCCAGAAATGATAATGCGCGCGGCAGTTAATTCGGGGCGGTCGCTTTTCGTTATCTCCTCGCTAATATATTGCGACAAAGGATTTTCAATATCGCTTGCGTCAATTTCTTCGACAGAGGCACTGCCGTTTTCCTCTGCCGCAGAGAAAGCCGCAGTGCGCACGGTCATTACTTTTTTGCTCTCCGCGCTTTTAACATGCTCAATAGCATTGCCCGCATAGATGGGGTGCTCAAACTCATCGGGCGCAAGCACCTTACTCATTTCAGATATTTGCGCGACATCCAAAAGAGCCGCCAAACGCGGCATAATGTTTTTGCCCGAAGTGGTGGCGCAAGCGAGTATATGCTCATAGTCGGCAGAAAGTTTGACAAACAGAGACGCCATCGGCTCGGCTAAGTGTTTTTCTAAAATATCAGTCTGCGCGAGTAGCACTTTGCTCGCCCCTTTGAGCTTGGCACAAGCATCGGCAATGGCAGAGCAATCTTTGCCGGCAACGAGCACACTGACATCGCTATCAATTTGACAAGCAGCATCAAGCAGCTTCGCAGTGGCAGGGTCAAGCGTTTTATTATTATGCTCAGCGAGAATTAAAACCGACATTATATGACTCCCGCTTCGTCTTTGAGTTTAGCGACAAGCTCTTCGGCGCTTTCCACCTTACCGCCGCCTTGACGCTCGGGCGGGGGTGTTGTTTTGATAACCTCTAAACGTGGCGCGACATCTATGCTGTAATCGGTATTTGTTTTGGTGGCGATTTCTTTTTTCTTCGCTTTCATAATGTTTGGCAAGCTGGCATAGCGCGGCTCGTTGAGGCGTAAATCAGTTGTGATGATGGCAGGGAGCTTCACTTGAATGGTTTGGAGACCGCCATCTATTTCTCGCGTGACTTTGGCTTCGCTCTCGCTCAATTCGAGTTTAGAGGCAAAGGTGGCTTGCGGCCAGTTCAGCAGGGCGGCAAGCATTTGTCCGGTTTGGTTGCAGTCATCGTCAATGGCTTGCTTGCCTAGAATAATTAAATTGGGTTTTTCCTCATCAGCAACTGCCTTGAGCAGTTTTGCCACAGCGAGAGGCTCGGGCATTGTTTCGGTTGTGATGAGGATACCGCGGTCAGCCCCCATCGCGAGCGCGGTTCGAATGGTTTCGCTTGCCGCCGCCTCGCCGATAGAAACCGCAATAATTTCACTAGCACTACCGGCTTCTTTAAGGCGCACGGCTTCCTCCACCGCGATTTCATCAAACGGGTTCATCGACATTTTAACATTGGCAAGGTCTACGCCTGAGTGGTCGGACTTCACGCGAACTTTGACATTGTAATCAACCACCCTTTTGACAGGAACGATAATTTTCATTTTTCTCCCTTCATTTTAGAAGTAAGGTTAAAATAGACGTTTTCGTTTGTCAATAATTATTTAGGGGAATTATTTAACCAATATTTTAATCTGGCGGTCTCTTTTCCCATAGCTCTTCGAGCTTGTAGTATTCGCGCACCTCGGGGCGAAAAATATGAACGATAACATCGCCGCCATCGACCAGCACCCAATTAGCTTCAGGGAGTCCCTCTATGATGGTTTTAAGTTTGGCTTCCTTTTTCAGCGTCTGGGCGACACGCGCGGCGAGGGCGGCAACATGGCGCGAGCTCGTGCCTGACGCGATGACCATAATATCGGCGAGTGCTACCTCTTTCGTCAAATGAAAAAACGTCACGTCCAAAGCCTGCCCTTCTTCTAGCGCGGTTTGTGTAATTGATAATAGGGATTGGGTCATCTAGCTCTCAAGCCAGTGGATAGAGAAGAGGTTGTTTTCATCGCACCAGAATTTTCTAGGACGCCAGCCCGCCTCGCGCGCGCGCGCTTGGAACTGCGCCGGCGTGAATTTATAGGCATGCTCGGTATATATCGCCTCGCCCGCGCGAATGGGAAAAGAATGCTCGCCAATAGAAATCGTTTGCTGCTTGAGACTCCGCAGGCAAATTTCCATTTTGGAATCCTGCGGTTTATAAGTTGCTTCGTGCTTAAAGCCTTCGATATCCACCTCAGCGGACAGCTCGCGTTTGATGCGGCGCAGCAGGTTGATGCTAAAAGCGGCGGTGACGCCCTGCGCGTCATCATAAGCCGCGTGAAGCACCTCAGGGCTTTTGGGCAAATCAACGCCGATAATGAGGTTCGCTTTAGGACTTAACGCACATCGCATCGAGGCAAGCAAATCTTTTTGTTGCGCCGGCGCGAAGTTGCCGATGGTCGAGCCGGGAAAAAAACCAACATCATAATTCGCACTAGGGCTTTGAGGCAGGGTAGGCAGATTGAAAAAATCCGCACAGATACCGCCAATTTCTAACTTGGGAAAATCTTTAGCAATCGCGCTAATCGCTCCCTTTAACTGCTGGAGACTAATATCAATGCCGACAAAACCATAAGGGTCTTCTAACTGCCGCAGCAACTTTCGCGCCTTGTCGCCCTTGCCCATACCGAATTCCACCAAACGAACGTTCTTGCCCGCGAGGCCTGCCAACTCATCGCCAATGCTATCGAGCAGAGCCTTCTCGGTGCGCGTGATGTAGTATTCTTCGGTTTCACAAATATCCTCAAAGAGTTTAGCGCCGTGCGCGTCATAAAGATATTGCGGCATAAGCGTCTTAGGGTCAGAGCGCAAACCGACAAGGGTATCATCTAAAAAGTTGCCAAGCTCTGGTTTATGGTCTTGGAAAAAGCTAAATTCTGCCATGATGTTTATTCGTCGTCCGCTAAGCGAATAGCGCTAAACTGCCAGCGCGCGTTAGGATGGAAAAAGTTGCGATAGGTTTGCCTAACTTGCCCTAAAGGTGTCGCGCACGAGCCGCCCTTTAACACAAGTTGATTACACATAAATTTACCGTTATATTCGCCCAGCGCGCTTTTCGCCGCTTTATATTTGGGGTAGGGCGTGTAAGGGCTTTGCGTCCATTCCCAGCCGTCCCCATAGATTTGCTCCAGCCCGCCTAAGCCCGATGCCGCCTCCGCGCCAACCGCAACCGCTTTATCCTTCTCTATCATCTTGCCCAAGTTGCCTTGAATCGGAAGAGCAGCACTCGCCACTTCAATTTCTTCCTCGCGCGGCAGGCGCTTGTTCGCCCAGCGCGCGAAAGCCGCCGCCTCGTAAAAACTGATATGAATGACCGGGCAGTTTTTATCTATCGGCGCTTCTCCCGCAAGACTATATTCAACCCAGCCTTCGTTTTCATCCTTGCGCCAGTAAAGCGGAGAGTCCCAATTATTCTTTTGCTTTTCCGCCCAGCCGTCCGACAGCCAAAGTGCTACGTCCTTATAGCCGCCGTCTTCTATAAACTCTAAATACTCGCCGTTGGTGATGAGCCTCTCGCCCAAAGAAAAGTTTTGTAAAAATCGTTGATGGCAAGGCGCTTCGTTATCAAAGCAGAAGGTGTTGTTGTTTTCATCTTGCCCGATATGATGCACCCCGCCCTCAAAGGATAGAAAGTTTAATGCTGTGCTCGTGCTTGCGTTTTTGCTCTGCGCTTTTGGATAGGCAGCAGGGCGGCGCGGATTATAAGCGAGAACATGTTTTATGTCGGTGAGTAAAAGCTCTTGGTGCTGCCACTCATGGTGAATGCCAAGCGCAACGAGCGGAGCTATCTCTTGCCACAATTTTTCGGACGCGCTGTCGATGAGCTTGTTCATCTTCTCGTTGATGAAGGTGCGGTAATCCATCACCTCCGCTACCGAAGGGCGCGAAAGCAAGCCGCGCTCGGCGCGCAACCACTTGTCGCCAATCTGTTCGTAGTAAGAGTTGAAAAGATAGCTGTAGTTTGGGTTCAGCGGCTCATAAGAAGGACTGAATTTTTGGAGCAGAAAGGTTTCAAAGAACCAGCTCGTGTGTGCGAGATGCCATTTGGTTGGGCTGACATCGGGCATGGTTTGGATAGTTTTATCCTCCGCGCTCAAGGGCTCGGCGAGCAACACGCTGTGAGAGCGGCATTGCCTGAAGACCTCTTTGAGCTCTTCTCGAGTTTTTGAGGCACGAGTTTCTAGAGCGCGAGTCTTTAAGGCACGAGTTTTTGAGGATAGATCCATCATTTCCCTTACTAGGGGGTTAAGATGGCATATAGAGCATTTTGCGTCAATTGCCTATTTTCTTATTTGGCTACTAGAAATATTGAGCTGCGGTATGGTCAAAAAAGCGAGCGCAGGGGGTTTGGCGAAGGCAAGCGCGCGGGCTTGGTGAGCGGGCAGGATACGCGCGGCATAGCGCGCGGCGAAAGGGCAAGCGCGGGCGTGAATATCTTCGCGCGGCAAAATGGCGATGGGCATCGTTTTGACAAGGTCATCGGCTCTGTGCCAGAGAGGCAGCTGGCAGAACACATCGGCGCCGAGTAAAAACACAAAATGCGCGGCGTGATGTCTCTCGCGCAATAAAGAGAGGCTGTCATAGCTATTTTCTGTTTTGTGTTGCGCTTCAAAATTGCTGACGTGAATCCACGGAGGAGTCGCGAGTGCCAAAGCCGAGCGATAGCGTTGCTCAAAACTTTCTTGCTGAGGCTTGAAGGGGTGGCGGTAAGTAACGAGCCATAGAATTTTATCAAGTCCCAACAAAGTCTTCGCTTGTTTGCTAATGTAATAATGCCCGATGTGCGCAGGGTTAAACGAGCCACCGAGAATCCCAATCTTGCCGCTTAAGGTCTGCAATGCCCGCCACCACGCACGATATATTTGAAACTCGTTAGCTGCTCAACACCGATAGGACCACGCGCATGGAAACGTCCGGTGGCAATGCCAATCTCCGCGCCCATACCAAACTCTCCGCCGTCCGCGTATTGCGTGGAAGCATTATGCATAAGGATAGCACTATCAAGCCTATCAAAAAAAATGTTAGCGGTTTTATCGTTGTCGGTGATGATGGACTCCGTATGCGATGAGCTGTAAGTTTTAATATGGTTGATGGCGTCCTCCAGCCCGGCGACACGCTTCACGCTTAGGATAGAATCTAAATATTCGGTGTGCCAGTCTTGCGCGCTCGCCGGCAGAACCTTGTCGTGTAGCTGCTGGATGTTTTCATCACCACGCACCTCGCAGTTGGCGTCAAGCAAGGCTTGGATAATCTCTATCGTTTTATCATCGGGAAAGTTTTCATCAACCAGCAGAGTTTCCGCCGCACCGCAAATGCCCGTGCGCCTCATCTTCGCGTTGAGCGTAATATCGCGCGCCATCGTGCCGTCCGCCTCCCTGTCAATATAAATATGGCAGATGCCCTCAAGGTGAGCGAAAACCGGCACACGCGCTTCCTTTTGGACGCGCTCAACCAAAGAGCGACCGCCGCGCGGCACAATAACATCAATCATACCATCAAGCCCGCTTAACATCTCGCTCACGATAGCCCTATCGCCCAGAGGTGCTAAACTAATCGCACCTTCCGGCAGGGAAGCATCACGCAAGCCTTGCTGTAAAAGACGATGAATTTCTATACTAGAATATGTGCTCTCAGAGCCCGGACGCAAAATAACCGCATTGCCCGACTTGAGACAAAGCCCACCGGCATCAGCATTGACGTTGGGGCGCGATTCAAAAATCATGCCAATCACGCCTAAAGGTGTGCGCCGCCGTTCTATTTTTAAGCCGCTCGGCACTTGCCAGCTCGCCGTGATAGAGCCGATAGGGTCGTCCAAAGCAGCAATGCTCTCTAAACCTTTTGCCATCGCCTCGATGCGTGCTTCGTCTAACGCGAGGCGGTCAATCTTGGCATCGCTTATCTTGCCGCGGCTGATTTCAATATCCTTTTTGTTCGCGGTGATAATTTTGCTTTGCTCTTGTCTTAACTTGTTAGCCGCGCTTTGAAGAGCTTGGTTTTTTTGTTCGCTGCTGGTTTCGGCAAGCACCATCGCCGCATCGTGTGCCTGCTTGCCGAGAGCGTAAATGTTTGTTTCTGTTTTAGCCATTTTGAACCTTGCTGGAAAGTGTTCCAGTTGAAAGAACCCCACTAGAAAGAACTAAGTCATCGCGGTGCACCATCGCACTTCTTCCACGATAACCCAAAATAACTTCAATTTCATCACTTTTATGACCGATGATTTTTTGCGCATCTTCGTGAGAATAGGCACACAAACCGCGCGCTATTTCTTCGCCCTTGTCGCTTTTTATTGAAACAAGCTCGCCGCGCGTCCATTGCCCGACGATTTTTTTAATCCCCGCCGGAAGCAAGCTCTTGCCTTTTTGCAACGCCGTGCTTGCGCCCTCATCAATAATCAGCTCGCCTTGCGGCTTGAGACCGCCCGCTATCCACGTTTTACGCGCCGCTTGCGGGCTAATCGCACTGGGGAATAAAGAGCAAGCACCGCCATCGAGCAGCGCGCGTAGCGGGTGAGCTTGCGTGCCTTGCGCGATAATCATCGCGCAGCCACCTTGCCGCGCAATCCGCGCCGCCGCCAGCTTCGCCTTCATTCCGCCGCGATTTAGCGCAGAGCCTCTATCACCCGCCGCCGCCTCTATGTCAGGCGTGATGGTCTCGACAAGCTCAATCAGCTTGCCGCCCGCCTGTTTAGTCGGGTCTTGGGTCAGCAGCCCGCGCACGGTGGAAAGCAACACGAGGCAATCCGCGCCAACCATATTGCCCACGCGCGCCGCGAGGCGGTCGTTGTCGCCGTAGCGAATTTCATCAGTCGCGATAGTGTCGTTCTCGTTGATAACCGGAATAACGCCGAGTTCAAGCAGGGTCATCAAGGTGGAACGCGCATTGAGATAACGCCTGCGCTCCTCAGTGTCGCCTAAAGTGAGCAGAACCTGCGCCACGCGAATGTTCTCTAACGCCCGAACCCAAGCCGCCGACAAGTGAATTTGCCCCGATGCCGCCGCCGCTTGGCTCTCTTCCAGCTTGAGCTTCTCCGCGTCTAGCCCTAGCACGCGCCGCCCTAAAGCAATCGCGCCCGAAGACACAATCAAAACTTTTTTCTTCTTGTGTAGCAGGGCGATGTCCGCGGCAAGCTGCTCGAGCCACGCGTGGCGCAAATCGCCCGCCTCATCAATCAGCAGGGAGGAGCCAACCTTCACAACCAGCACCTTGCTTTGGTCTAAAATATCACGTGCGGTTAAGGTTGCCATGCGCTTGCCTCCTCTGCTTTTTGCGTGGGGGTTAAGTTTGCTAATACTTTATGCTTGAGCTCGTCTAGCCCTAAATGAGCTTGACTAGATATCGCCAGCACCTCCTTACCGCTGGTTTCTTTTAGCGCATGCGTTTTATTTTTAACCGCTTGCGCCGAAAGCAAATCAATTTTCGTTAGAATGATAACCTCTTGCTTTTGCGCTAGATGAGGGCTGTAGGCTTCAAGCTCGGCTCTAATGGTTTTGTAATTTTTGACAAGGTCTTCGCTGCTTGCGTCAATCAAGTGAAGCAAAATGAGACATCGCTCAATGTGGCGCAAAAATTTATCGCCTAGCCCCGCGCCTTGATGAGCGCCTTCAATAAGACCGGGAATATCTGCCATCACAAAACTGCTATCGGCAGCACGCACGAGCGCAAGATTCGGGTAGAGCGTGGTGAAAGGGTAGTCGGCAATTTTAGGACGCGCCGCCGAAAGCACCGAGAGCAAAGTGCTCTTGCCCGCATTGGGCAGACCCATAAGCCCAACATGCGCTATAAGACGCAACTTCAAAAGCAAAACGCTCTCTTGTCCCTTTTCTCCGCTTTGCGCGTAAGTGGGCGTTTGGTTTTTCGCCGTCTTGAAAGCCGTGTTGCCGCATCCGCCTCTGCCACCATAAAGCAGTATCAGCTCTTCGCCGAGCGCGTTGAGCTCGCCTAACATCACTTCGCCGGTCTCGTTAAATATTTGCGTGCCGACCGGCATCAGCAGAATTTTATCCTTGCCGTTAATGCCCGAACGCGTCTTACCCATTCCCTTGCCGCCTTTGCCCGCGTTGAAATGCTGCTGGAAGCGATAGTCAATCAAGGTGTTCAAGCCGCCAACACACTGCGCGACAACATCGCCGCCCTTGCCGCCATCGCCGCCGTCGGGTCCGCCGCGGGGAATAAACTTCTCACGGCGAAAGCTCACCGCACCCGAACCCCCATCGCCGGCGCAAGCATAGATTTTTGCTTCGTCTAAAAACTTCATAACAGATAATAATTTGAGTTTATACTATTACAGAACTTTATGCTATCAGCGTTATGCTAATAGCGTTACGCTATTAGCTGGGCTGAACGCCAACAATAGAGCGCCCGCGTGCGCCCCGCGTGAAAGTAATCGAGCCTTGCGTCAAAGCA
This sequence comes from Alphaproteobacteria bacterium, assembly GCA_965209065.1. Classification (GTDB taxonomy): domain Bacteria; phylum Pseudomonadota; class Alphaproteobacteria; order JAPOUT01; genus CBDBUR01. The sequence continues at coordinate 1,116,154 of OZ242373.1, read as the reverse complement.
AAGAGCGTATGGTCCTTGCCAATGCCGACATTCGCGCCCGCTTTCCACTTGGTGCCGCGCTGGCGGACAATGATTTGGCCGGCAAGAACGCTCTCGCCGCCAAACTTCTTAACGCCGAGCCTTCTGCCAGCAGAGTCGCGTCCGTTGCGCGAAGATGAACCTGATTTTTTATGTGCCATTGCTAGTCCCTAATCTTGATCCAAGTCATTTCTTGTTTGTGTCCGCCCTGTCTGCGATAGTGCTTGCGGCGTTTCTTTTTGAGCAGAAAAATAGAGCGCAAGCGTCCTTGCTTGATGATTTCAGCCTCAATTTTCGCGCCCGCGATGAAGGGCGCACCGACCTTGCCGTCTTGCATCAAAATTTTATCGATAGCAATTTTATCGCCGACCGCGCCTGCGACTTTATCAATCGCAATTTCGCTGCCCGATTCAACGCTATACTGCTTGCCGCCTGTTTCGATAATCGCGAACATTTAAGACCTCTTTATGAAAGCCTGATTATAGCACACCCGAAGCGGCTTTCAAGCAAAAATACATCCAAAAATTCAGCCAGAAATAAGCGCGAGGCGGAAGCCCGCCAAGTTGAAAAAGCGGCGCGTCCATAAATGATAATGCGGGTAAATCGCAAAAATTACCCCCCACGCAACCAAAACCTCCCTATCCATAAGCGCGGCAAGCATAGCCAGCAGCAAGCTCCAAAAGGGGACTTGCTCGAACAGGGCAACCCCGCCGGCAAACACAAGGCAAATCAACCCCGCGATGCCGACCAGCGATAAATGCCCCCACAAAAACGACCACAATAAAGCATGCGCCTGCTCTAGCCTCTGCTCCTTGAACTTCCCGTCCTTATCCACCACTATCATCGTGAAGCCTTTGCGTAAGTATCGCTTTTCCAACATCGCGTAAAAAAGCTCGCGCAGAAAATAGCAAAGCCCAAGCGCAATCGCCAGCGCAAGCAAAACACGCCACGCGGTAGCTCCCTCGAACCACGCCGCAGAAAACCGCCACACGAAACTTGCCGCCAGTAACACGAGGGCTTCTTTCCAAAAAATTGCCCACCAAAAGCTCACGAAGTAAGTCGCGCGCTTGGGCAGCTCGTTTTCGGCTTGGGGATAGCCCTCTCGAGGGTGGTTATGATTCATCGCTTTATTATACTATTTTATTCCCCTTGCCTATCAAGGTTTGCGCCTCTACAATAGGCTTATGAGTGCTATAGAAAACGGCTATCCTCATTTGAATAAGAGGGCTTTAGGGTGGCTGCGCTTCCTCCACCGCAAAGCGACAACCCCAGACGACTGGAGCGAAGACGGAACGCCACACGAATGGTGGGACCGATACTCTACCGAGCCAACATTAAACTTCGCGCGGTTTGATTTATCCGAATCAAGTTATGCCATCGGGCTGATGGTCGATAAAACGCCCGCGTGGCGCGAAGTCTATGCGGACGTGCTGAAGGGACTCGCTTCGCGCCACCTGACCTTTTGGGCTGCCTACGACTGGCTCACGCAATTCGGCGAAGACCCGCGCCGCAAAGACTATCCCGAAATGTGGAAATTTCTTTTTATCCCCGAACACCTTATCGGTGAATACGACACGCCGGGCTGGGTCGCCAATGGCATCGAGCCGTGGGGCTTGCAGCCCGACCCCATCGGCGCGGACGGCAATTTGTTTTTTAAGGGCTGGCTCAATTTGGTTCAGTCGCTCCACGCTTACACCACCGGCAAAGACGAATGGGGCGATAGCTTTGAAGTCGCCGGGGTCGATAGGTCGCGCTTCAAGTGGAATCATCACAAGCTGGTGGAACATCTAGGCAAGCAGTGGCAAGCCAACCCGATGGGACCTCATTGCGAGAACACAAAAATATGGCCCTACTGCCTGTCCGCCGCCGGGCTGGGGTTGCAGCTTTACGACTCCCTGTTCGACAAGCAGGCGCACCAAATTTATCACGAGTGGTTCGCGCACACCAAAGACAAGTATTATATTTTTGATAACTCGGGCGCGCTGGAGATGGCAACCTTTTATTATGATCCGCTGATAGATCATTTCCAAAGAGTGGGCGCTAATTTTGGCTTGGCGCTATCTTTTTACACGATGCCGCAAGACCCGATGTTCGGCGAGTTTTTATATCACGCGGCGGTGAAAACGATGGGCTGGGACGACCCGACCGCTCCCATTGTGCTTGCCACGCCCGACCCGCGCTTTATTGCTCTAGGGCTGGCGGTTGCTAAAGAGTTTGGCGACTACGCTACCTATGCCAAGCTGCGCGCGTTCGCCGAAAATAATTTTGAGCCTAAATACTTCGGCGATGAGGGCGGCGAGTTCGGTTTTTATTTTGGCTTCGGCGAGAATTATCCGCGCGGGCAATTATCGGCACTTGCAGTTTGCGCCGAAGTCGGCGATGAGGGCGCGTGGCGCAAACTTTTCCGCGAACCCAATCAAGATAAATTCTCCGAGCCAACCATAGAGGGCATTGATTATCCCGCTCTATTGGTCGCGCAAGCCCATAACGATAAAAATAGCGGCGTTTTACATTTGGGTCTTTTCGCCGGCAGTCAGGCGCAAGCGGGCAAAACGACAACCTTCCACGCCACCACGCTGCCCGATAGCCAGAAAATAAAAATTCTGTGCGACGGCGAAGTTTATGATAACTGGAAAGCGCTTGACGATAACGCGATAGAAATTGAAACCACCATCGGCGAACATTATTTTCAGATTTATACCGGCTATAAAGACCGCGAGAGAAGCAAAAATTTTATTACCAAACTAACTAAAACCGAAGCGCAAGGGCGGAGAGTGGCGGCGTCTCAAGGTAAGATGGTTGCTCGCAATTTTACGCCGCCGCTAATAACTTCTGGAATGCCCTCTAAAATAATTGGTGCTTGTCCCTGTTGCAGCGTGGGGCTGTAGCACTGCTATTCCCAAACCGCAAGAGGCGGTAGGGAAGAAAGAATAGAATCGATATTGCCGCCCGACTTCAATCCAAATTGCGTGCCTCGGTCGTAGAGCAAATTAAATTCCGCGTAAAGACTACGGGTTTTTGCTTGCTCATGTTTCTCCGTTGGCGTCCATTGGGTTTGAGTTCTTTTCTGTAAGAGCAGGGGATAAACATCTAAAAAGGCTTCCCCCACCGCTTGGACGAACGCGAAATCTTTCTGCCAGTCGCCGCTATTGAGGTCGTCAAAAAAAATACCGCCAATGCCGCGCTCGCACTTGCGGTGCGGGAGATAAAAATACTCCGCGCACCACTCTTTCAACCGCGCATAATCTACCTGCTCGAAAGGAGCGCACGCCTTTTCTAATCTCTGGTGAAACTGAATGGAATCCTCGTGGGCTTGTGTGCGATAGGGTGCCAACATCGGCGTGAGGTCTGCGCCACCACCGAACCATATTTTTGTTTTTTTCTGGATTTTTTTCTGGATCTTTATCTCATCATCTTTTTCTATCGTAATGTGGCGCAGGTTCATATGAGCGCTCGGCGCGTGAGGGTTCAAGGTATGGATAATAACCGAAACACCGCACGCACGAAAGGTCTTCCCCTGCTTCTGCTGCGGCATAGCAGAGGCGAGCGCTTGGGGCATCGCGCCAAAAACATTAGAAAAATGAACGCCACCCTTTTCAATGACTTCGCCTTGCCTTAACATTCTCATAATACCGCCGCCGCCTTCGGCTCTGTGCCATGGCTTTTTGTCAAACCGCGCCGCTGGCTCAAACGCCTCAAGCCGCGCGCAAAGCCTTTCTTGTAGAGATTGAAACCAACTTTCTGCTTCGTTTAGCTCTTCCATATTAAGCGTTTAGAATTTCTGAAATCTTTTGTGCGAGCATGCTTTTTGTCGTATACCATTTTTTGCGGCGCATCGTTGCACGCCATTGTCGAGGGGTTTTACTTTCTTCTTTTGCGCGGGCAATTATTTTTAATCTTAGCTCATCTAGCTCGCGCGCACGTTTTTTAATATCGTGGTGTTTCATCGCATATTCATGTCCGCGTTTGGCGAGGGCTTCGCGTTCGGTTTCATTTTCAATGAGAAAGCTCAACTTTGCGGCGATGTCTTTCGGCGAAACCTCATCAAGGTAGAGCGCGCCATCGGCACCGCTAATTTCGGGCATGCCACCGCGCCCCGATGAAATGACCGCGCAACGCGCATAATGCGCTTCTAACGCAACGAGAGGAAATACCTCGTCCCAATTGGAAGGAATAATGGAGATGCTTGCTTTTTTTACCCATTCTTGGACTCTATCTTGTGGCATATTTGCAAGCCATAAACATTGCTCCTTGAGGGTTTTTTCGGTAATAGATTTTTGCTCTTCGTAGAAAGAAGGATGGTCAAGGTTGAGGGCAAGAAAAACCGCCTTCCAGTCAGGATATTTAGGCAAAACTTGCTGGAGCGCTTCTATTAACTCGGCAGCTCCTTTGCCAACGGTAACTCTACCTGAGAACAGAATAATTTTTTCTTTTTTGTTTCCATCCGCACGCCATGCTTGCGGCGGTCGCGCATTCGTTATCACCGAGCGATATTCAGGGGGGATATGTTCCCCAACTTTTTTATCGATGAAACGGCATACATAAATTGTATGTGTCAAAGGGGCGTGAAATAAAGCGTGTCTTATTCTGTTATGCAGATATTTATGTGTGTAGATATTACTATTGTGGCAATAGTTTATTACAGACATGTGCGGTAGGGCTTTTGCTAGTTTAATTGACAATAGTTCATCTTCATGAACTTCAATAATATCAGGGTTGTAGTGGGTAAGCCTTTCAACAAATAGAGAGAACTCTTCATCGAGATTTCCCCTGCTAGATTTAGGTAGGACATCTGCTTCCTCCTTGCCGATGGAAAAGGGGTTTTCAATATAAGGGCTAAACAGCCTGGTGTTGTTGGAAAATTGACTTTCCGTAGATATTTCAGTTGCAACCATAACAGGAGCAGTCGGGTTTATTTTATCAAACCCTCGGCATGTTGATACAAGGGCGATTTTCATTGTTGATGTCCTTTCTTTTGAGTAATCAATTTTTTAATTACATACCATTTTTTGCGGCGAAGAGTCGCACGCCATTGTTGGGGGTTTTTTCTTTCCTCTTTTGCGCGAGCAATTATTTTTAATCTTAGCTCATCTAGCTCGTGCGCGCGTTTTTTAATATCGTGGGTTTCCATAACATATTCATGTCCGCGTTTGGCGAGGGCTTCGCGGTCGGCTTCATTTTCAATGAGAAAGCTCAACTTTGCCGCGATGTCTTTCGGCGAGACCTCATCGAGGTAGAGTGCGCCATCGGCTCCACTGATTTCGGGCAAAGCGCCGCGCCCCGATGAAATGACAGCGCAACTCGCATAATGGAATTCTAGCGCCGCGAGAGAAAAATTTTCATCATAATTGGAAGGAATAACCGCGATGCTCGCTTTTTTTGTCCATTCTTGAATTTTATCTTGTTGTGAATCTTCTAACCACAGGCATTGCTCTTTGAGAGTTTTTTTAGCGATAGATTTTTGCTCGTTTTGGAAGTCATCATCCGCTTTATGAGCAAGAAAAACTACTTTCCAATCGGGGTATTTAGGTAAAACCTGCTGGAGCGCTTCTATTAATAGGTCAATTCCTTTTGTGTCGTAGGGTTTGCCTGAGAAGAGAATAATTTTTTCTTTTTTGCTGCCATCGGCAAGCCATCTCTCTGCGCGAAGAGCATTTTGTATCGTTGTGTTGCGCTTTTGTATCAGGGGGATTATTTTAGATGGCATGCGCGTGAGCCACTGCTTGCGCGCAAAATGACTAACATGAATAGTATAATCTAGTTGAATCAAAGACTGAACGCGCCTTATCCTACGCAATAAGCGCTTACGATGAGGATAGGGGAATTCAGTAGCATTATGAGAATAATGAACAACAGGTATATAGGGCAAAGTTTTTGCTAGACTTAATGGTAATTTTAGACCGCTATGAACCTCAATAATATCGGGCTTGTAGCGCGCAAGCCTCTCGGTGAGGATGGCAACTTTCTGCTTAAAATTTTCTTGAGTGCATTTAGGCAAAACATCTATGCCCCCTTCTCCAATCGAAAAAGGGTTTGGCGTATAACTGCTAAATAGCTTGATATCGTCTAAAAATCTACTTTCTTTTGCTATCTCCGAAGGCACAATAGCCGAAGAACTAATTTTTACTTTATCAAAGCCAGAGTTTGTTTCTACAATAGCGATCCTCATTGTTGATGCCTTTCCCTTCTGTTTATTGGCAGTTTATAGCATAAAATACTTGCCAAATGGCGAATATAGTGCCAAAACAGAAGCTAGGTTATGAGTGAAATTGATTCAAAAGAGCCGACGAGGCGTGATTTTCTATATGTGGCAACGGGGGCTTTTGGTGCGGTCGGTGCTGTTTTTGCCGCTTGGCCTCTCATCGACCAGATGAACCCTGACCGCTCTGTTTTAGCCCTCTCCTCAACGGAAGTGGATATTTCTAATATCGCCATAGGGCAGTCCATCACGGTGAAGTGGCGCGGCAAACCGGTTTTTATTCGCCACCGCACCGCAGCTGAAATCACCAAAGCCGAGAACACCAGGCTTTCAATCTTGCCCGACCCGCAAGCTGATAAAAACCGCGTGCAGAAACCTCAATGGCTCGTGATGGTTGGCATCTGCACGCATTTGGGCTGTATCCCGCTCGGTCAGCGCGGCGACTATGACGGATGGTTCTGCCCTTGCCACGGCTCGCATTACGATACTTCCGGTAGAATTCGTAAAGGCCCCGCGCCGAGCAACCTTGCCATTCCGCCTTATACTTTCCTCTCCCCAACCAAAATTAGAATAGGCTAGGGTATGTCGCACCAATCGAATTATCAGCCGCAATCGGCTTTTGGCAAATGGTGGGACGAACGCCTCCCCATCTGGCGCTTTAGCAAAGAACACCTGATGGATTATCCCACGCCGGCGAACCTAAACTACTGGTGGACCTTCGGTGGCATCTTGAGCTTTTGTCTCGTCGTGCAGATTATCACCGGCATTCTATTGGCGATGCACTATACGCCTCATGTCGATTTTGCCTTCTCTTCGGTGCAGCACATTATGCGCGATGTCAATTATGGTTGGCTCTTGCGTTTTATTCACGCGAATGGCTCGGCTTTATTCTTTTTGGCGGTTTATATTCATATTTTTCGTAGCATCTATTATGGTTCTTATAAGTCGCCGCGCGAAGTCTTGTGGATTTTAGGAGTCATCATTTATATTTTGATGATTGTAACCGCTTTTATGGGCTATGTCTTGCCGTGGGGGCAGATGAGCTTCTGGGCGGCAACCGTGATTACTAATTTGGTCGGCGCTTTCCCCCTCATTGGCGACCCCATACGCGAATGGCTATGGGGCGGGTTTGCTGTCGATAACCCGACGCTTAATCGGTTTTTCGCACTTCACTATATTTTGCCGATAGCCATCGGCGCTGTGGTTGTGCTACACATCTGGGCGCTTCACCAAGTGCGCAATAACAATCCGGTCGGCATTGAGGTTCAAGTGGGCAGAGATACTTTGCCCTTTCATCCTTTTTACACAATGAAGGACGGCTTCGCGCTCGTGCTGTTTTCTATTTTGTTCGCGTGGTTTGTCTTCTTCGACCCCGACGTGATGGGTCACCCCGATAACTATATTGAAGCCAACCCGCTACAAACGCCCGCTCACATTGTGCCTGAGTGGTATTTGCTTGTGCCTTACGCTATCTTGCGCGCTATCCCATGGAAACTGGGCGGCGTGTTGGCGATGTTTGGCTCTTTGTTCGTGCTGTTTTTATTGCCGTGGCTAGATAAATCACCGGTGCGCTCGGCGCGTTATCGTCCGCTTTATCGCTTCTTTTTCATTTTGTTTGTGGCGGTTTGCTTGGGACTCGGCTGGCTCGGCGGACAACCGGCAGAGGGCGTTTATATCGACTGGGCGCGGCTGCTAACTTTCTACTACTTCGCTTTCTTTTTGTTGATTATTCCTGTTTTAAGCAAAATAGAAAAACCACGCGACGTGCCAAATGCTATCGCTCAACCCGTATTATCGAGTGGGGGCTAGATGAAGAAACTCTTTGCTTTTTGTTTGGTGTGCTTTCTATCGGCGACAAGTTTTGCCGCGGACGGAGCAAGCACAAACTATATTCCTTACGACTGGAGCTTCAAGGGAATGTTCGGGCTGTTTGACCGCGCGCAGTTAAGGCGCGGCTATCAAGTGTATAAAGAGGTGTGCGCGTCCTGTCATTCTATGCGCTACCTTCACTTTCGCAATCTGGGGGAAGCGGGTGGATTAGGATACACCGCGCCGCAAGTCAAGGCGCTGGCGGGCGAGTATAAGGTTCAAGACGGACCCAACGCTGACGGCGATATGTTCGAGCGCACCGCTCGCCCTGCCGATGCTTTTCCTTCACCCTTTGAGAACGATATTGTCGCGCGCGCGGCGAACGGCGGTGCCTTGCCGCCTGATTTATCTTTGATTGCTAAAGCGCGGTTTGGTGGCGCGGATTATATTCACTCTCTGCTTCAAGGCTATGGCGCGCCGCCGATAGGGCTAGAAGTGCCGCCGGGTCAGTATTACAATCGCTATTTTAACCCTCTCATTGCTATGGCGCCTCCGCTGAGCGATGAGCAGGTTGAATATGAAGACGGCACGAAAGCAACGGTCGGGCAGATGTCGGCTGATGTTTCTGCTTTCTTAGCCTGGGCGGCAGAGCCTCACCGCGAAGCGCGTAAGCGCATTGGGTTTCAAGTTTTGATTTACTTGTCGATACTTGCCGTTTTATTATTTTTAACGCAAAAAAGCATTTGGAAAAAAGCACACTAAATGGATAAATGGGTTTTGGGGCTTATCGGGGGTTCGGGGGTTTATGATATAGAGCTCGACACCAAAAGCGAGTGGCGCACCATTTCTACACAATGGGGCGAGCCTTCCGACCAGTTGCGCTTTGGTTCTCTTGAGGGCATTGATGTTGTTTTTTTGCCGCGCCATTCTAGAGGGCATAAAATTCCGCCGCATAAAATAAATTACCGCGCGAACATCGCCGCCTTAAAGCAAGCAGGCGCGAGTGATATTATTTCTCTTTCTGCTTGCGGCTCTTTTCAAGCGCAAATGAAACCGGGGGAGTTTGTTGTCGTAGAGCAGTTTGTAGATAGAACATCGGCGATGCGCGAAAAAAGTTTTTTTGATGCCGGCGTTTCTTGCTACGCGCCCTTGGCGGAGCCAGTGAGCGCTCGGTTAAGCGGCTATTTAGCGCAGGCTTTAGAAAAAAGCGGGGCGACCTATCACCAAGCGGCGAGCTATTTAGCGATGGAAGGACCTCAATTTTCAACGCGCGCGGAATCCAAACTTCATAAATCTTGGGGGCTTGATGTGGTGGGCATGACAAATATGCCTGAGGCGAAACTCGCGCGCGAAGCGGAACTGCCTTACGCCACCTTAGGCATGATAACCGATTTTGACAGCTGGTCGGAGGAGGGGTTAGACATCGCGCGTCTGCTAGAGATTATGGGGCGGTCGGTTCAGTGTGCCAAAGAGATGTTGCGTCATTTTGCGAAGGCTCTGCCGCGCACGCGCACCGCAGACCCTCAAGGGATTGAAACGACTTTAGACAGCGCAATTATCACCGCAAAAGAGAGTTTGCCGCCAGATTTCGCCCGCCGCTACGCGCCCATTGTAAATAGGTTCGTTAAAGGACACCCTAATGGATAACTCCCTCTTGTCGAATAATTATTTCTAGTGTAAATTAAAGAAAGGAGATGACTATGTTCAAAAAGAAGTCTAAAAAGAAAGCCGAAGCACTTGCTATTCCTTTAAGCGTCTTGGGGTATCAAGATAAGGATAAAGAGTGGGTCGCCCTTGCGCTGGAAATGGATTTGAGGGGGTATGGTAAAACCTTTGATAAGGCACTTGCTGAACTAGAAGAAACAATAGAAGAGCAGATAAAATTTGCTATTTACAAAAAAGATTTTAGCTTGCTAGACCACACTGCTGAAGATAGGTATTTTAGAATGTTCCGTGAAGCAAGGGGTAATAGCCTATATTCTTATATGAAAAAAGCGATGAATGACAAAGGGAGCAGACACCATAAAGAAAAAGCGATTGTCCAAAACTATAAACTGCCAGCCCCTGAAGTTATAGCAAGTCAAAAAGAGAATTTTAGCCGATAGTAATGAAGGCAATAAAATTACAAGAGCTATCTAAACGATTAACACAATACGACAATAAATTTGAGATATATCACAATCGAGGAAAAGGCAGTCACCGCGTCATTTATCACCCAAACATCGCGGGTAAGGCGGAGTCCTTTCCATTTAAGTGTCATGGTAAAAACCCTGAAATAGCAAAAAAACAATTAAAAAATATTATTCGCTATTTTCAATTACCAAAAAATATATTTGATTGAGGTTCGTTAAGCTAAACTATTGAACAAAGCGAGGGTGCGCTCGCGGGCGAGCTCAGCCGATTCTTTGTCAAAATGAGTCGGGCGGTCGGAGTTGAACCCATGTCCCGCAGGATAAACATAAGTATCAAGGTCGGGGTGGCTCGCTTCAATTTGACGCACCTTATCTATTGGAATGGAGTCGTCCAGCTCGCCGAAGTGGAGCATGGTCGGCACTTTAGGCTCTTCCTCCATATGGTCGATGATAAGCCTGCCGTAATAGCTTGATGCCGCCGCAAGCCCCCGACACCGACAGGCAGCAACCCAAACCGCCGAGCCGCCATAGCAATAACCCACAATAAAAACCGGCGGCGCAAGCATATCAATCGCGATTTGTAAATCTTTAGCAACGTCGCTTAAATCGGTGCGCACGGCTAAGCCCATCGCCTTTTTAACGTCATCAGGGGTGCCGGCGTAATCTTTTTGGAGTCTATCAAACAGGCAAGGCGCGATAACCTCAAAGCCTTCGGCGGCATATTCGGTGCAAAGGTTTTTAATGTGGTCGGTAACGCCAAAAATTTCTTGCACTAGCACTAACCCGCCGCGCCTTTCTCCCTTAGCCGCAAACTGCCAAGCACCAATTTGATCTTTTTCATTTTTAAGAACAATTTTTTCCATCGCTACTTTATACCATATTATTTTGATTTGCGCTCCATTAAGACTTGCCCGAAGAAGCGCAACACTTCTTGTCCGCGTTGGTTTGTGCCAACGCTCAAGTTGCGGACAATCCCCCATTGCGGACGCGATTTCATCTCAATCAGCTTGAACACTTCCATCGTATAAGTGATACTATCGCCTGCCTCCACTGGAGTTTTCCAGCTTAAATCCACAAAGCCCGGCGAGGGACCAACCCGCGCCTTATCCCCATCGGGGCTTTTGTGCGACAGGCTGTCATAAAGGTTTCTGTCGCGGTTTTTAACCATCAAGCCCATCCACTCGGCGCTTACGTGCCAAGGACTCGCAACGAGCTTGCCATAAGGACCGACTAAAGCCGCCTGTTCATCGATAAAATAATCGCGCGGGTCATATTGTTTGGCGAAAGCTATCATCGCCGCGCGCTCGAAAAGCACCGCGCCAACCTCGATGCTGGCGCCCACTTTCATATCTTCGAACCACGTCATGCGGTGCCGCGCTTTTTTATTTTTGTCCAGCCGCTGATTTCGGTTTTTTGTGTGCCTTCGGCATCAAGGAATCTCCAGCGAAAACGACACAGCCCGACACCCGCTTCATCGCTGCTTTTTGTTTCGAGGCATTCGCGTTCGCAACGCAAAGTATCGTCTGGGAAAACCGGCTTGCTCCAACGGCATTCCTCAATGTGCGGCGCACCGACAAGCGCTGTGTCTTTCTCATAGCTCTCGTAGATGAGGCGCGAAAATAAAGTCACCATGTGCCAGCCGCTCGCGCAGAGCCTGCCCAAAAAAGTATTTTTCGCCAGCTCTTCGTCTAAATGAAAGGGCTGGGGGTCATATTTTTTAGCAAAAGCGACAATCTCCTCGCGGCTCACATTCAGCGTGCCAATCGTCTTGACCTCGCCAGCGGTAAAATCTTCCCAATAGAGTTTTGGCATCTAACTTCCTGTCCTAAAATAAATAACATCGCCATCACGGACAATGTATTCCTTCCCCTCAAGGCGCATCTTACCACTTTTGGCAGCATTCGCAGCACCCGAAAATTCAGTGAAATCATTATAGTCGATGACTTCGGCGCGAATGAATTTTTTCTCAAAGTCGGTATGGATACGCGCGGCTGCTTTGGGCGCCGCCGTGCCTTGCGCGATAGTCCATGCGCGCGCCTCTTTTTCGCCGGCAGTGAAGAAAGTGATAAGCCCCAGCAACCCATAGCCCGCGCGAATAAGCCGATGAAGCCCAGCTTCTTCAAGGTTAAGGCTTGAGAGATATTCTTGGCGCTCGGTCGCGCTAAGGGCAACGAGCTCTGCCTCCGTGCTCGCGGCGATAATCATCACGGAGGCTTTGCGCTTCTTGGCGAGCGCGGCAAGCGCTTTTGTGTAAGCGTTGCCGTTGATATCTTTCTCGGCAACATTGGCGACATAAAGCTGCTTCTTGGCAGAGATAAGTTGTAAGGGCGCGAGCTCGGGCATTTGCTGGAGGTTCTGCCCATCGTGGAGCGCTTGAAGCCCGCGCTCAGCGAGCAGAAGCATTTCCTTCGCTTCCTTATCTTGTCCGCGCGCTTTTTTTTCTAGGTTATATTTGCGTTTCTCTAGGCTCTCCATATCGGCGAGCGCGAGTTCGGTTTCAATCAGTTCAATATCGGCGGTGGGATTTATTTTGCCTTCCACATGAACGATGTCGTCATCATCAAAGCAGCGCACGATGTGGAGCAGGGCATCGGTTTCGCGAATGTGGCTAAGAAACTGATTGCCAAGCCCTTCGCCTTTCGCCGCGCCGCGCACCAGCCCGGCGATATCGACAAATTTTATTGTCGTGGGAATGGTCTGCTTAGACTTTTCGATGTCAGCGAGCTTGGTGAGGCGCGGGTCAGGCACGGCAACTTCGGCGAGGTTGGGCTCGATGGTGCAGAAGGGGTAGTTTTCGGCTTGCGCCGCGCTGGTTTGGGTGAGCGCGTTAAATAGCGTGCTCTTGCCTACATTCGGTAATCCAACGATGCCACACGAAAAACCCATAGGTGTTTATAACAGGTATTTTGATTGATAGCAGATTAGTTTTTAATCGCGGCTTCCATCGCTAGATGGAGTTTGTTGGCAAAGGTTTCAGGTTCATCGCGAACGAGAAGGGACGCATTCGCAACAATCGCTTCGAGCCAAGGCGAGACGACCGCATCGGTTTCGCTTTTAGCAAAAGGGCTAAGCACATAGCCATTAACGAAGTCTTTGTCTTCAGGTCGCCCGATGCCTAAACGGATACGATAAAAATTTTTTCCTAAATGAGAAACACAAGAGCGCACACCATTATGTCCGTTATCGCCACCCGCAAGACGCACGCGCAGTTTTCCTAAAGGCAGGTCTAGCTCGTCATAGAAAACGATAATATTTTCAGGCGCAACATTAAAATAACGCACCAGCTTGCCAAGCGCCTGCCCCGAGTCATTCATATAAGTTTGCGGTTTGAAGATAAGCACTTTTTGAGAATCGATAACACCTTCACTTAGGTGCCCGTCAAATTTTGTTCGCTCTTTGTCAAAGTTGAAGTGGTCGCGCAGGCTGTCGGCGACCATAAAGCCTATATTATGTCTTGTGTTTTTATATTTATCCCCAGGGTTGCCTAAGCCGACGAAAACTTTCATTCATCACAATGCCGCAATTAATTGCCAATTAATCGCCGCTTTCCTTTTCTTCTTTTTCATCTTTGTCTTCAGCTGCGGCGGCTTCTTCGCCTTCAGCAGCGGCTTCGGCTTCGGCAGCTTCTTCTTCCTCGCTGCGGACAGCGGCAGGTGCGGCAATGGTCGCCACCGTGAAGTCGCGGTCGGTGATTGTCGGTTCAACGCCCTCAGGCAATTTGATGCTAGAAATATGAACGCCATCGCCGATGTCTAGCCCTTCCAAATCCGCGACAATCTCGTCAGGGATAGCTTCGGCGCGGCAAGAAAGCTCCACCGCATGGCGCACAATGTTTAGCACACCGCCACGCTTTAGCCCCGGCGACAGCTCCTCGTTGATGAAATTCACATTAACTTCAACATCAATGCGCGCGTTCGCGCCGAGCATAAGAAAATCAACATGGAGAATTTTCCCATTGAGCGGGTGCATTTGCGTTTCACGCGGAATAGCACGCACTTTTTTCCCGTCAATGTCAATCGAGAGGAGGCTTGTCATAAAGTTTGGCTTGTAAGCGAATTGACTCAAGGTCTTGGCGTCGAACGCCAGCGAGTGAATCTGCCCCTCGCCATAAAGCGTAGCGGGGATTTTGCCCTCACGCCGCAGTGCGCGCGCCGCCGAGGTGCCGCTTTTCGTGCGACTATTCGCTTTAATTTCAAGAGTATCACCCATAGCCTTAAACCTATATCAATTTGCTCTATCCGTCAAATAGGCTAGAGACGCTCTCGCCAATATGGGTGCGGCGGATTGCCTCTGCCATTAGGGGCGCAACCGATATAATCCGAATTTTCTTGTTCTCTAGCGTTTGCGGCGTGGGCTGGATAGTATCGGTAATCACCAGCTCCTTGAGCTGCGACTGGGCGATTTTCTTATGAGCCTCCCCCGACAGAACGCCGTGAGTGATAAAAGCATAGATGTCGGTCGCACCCGCCTGCTTGAGGCTATCGGCGGCATTACACAAAGTGCCGGCGGAATCGACAATATCATCAACGAGGATACATGTTTTATCTTTGACCTCGCCGATGATGTGCATCACTTCGGATTGCCCAGCGGCTTGGCGGCGTTTGTCGATGATGACGAGGTCTGCCCCCAGCCGCGCAGCAACAGCACGCGCACGCACCACACCACCGACATCAGGCGAAACGATAGAAACCTGGGCCGCTTTCACCTTCTCCATCTCGCGCGCCAAAAGAGGAATAGCGAACAGATTATCAGTTGGAATATCAAAGAAGCCTTGAATTTGACCGGCGTGGAGGTCCATTGTCATCACGCGGTGGGCGCCGGCGTTGGTTATCATATTGGCAACCAGCTTCGCGGTAATCGGTGTGCGCGAGCCGGTCTTGCGGTCTTGGCGCGCGTAGCCAAAATAGGGAATGACCGCTGTAATACGACTAGCACTCGCACGGCGAATGGCGTCTATCATAATCAGCAGCTCCATAATGTTATCGTTGGCGGGGTAGGAGGTGGATTGGATAATGAAAACATCATTGCCGCGCACATTCTCGTAAATTTCGGCGAAGACCTCCATATCAGAGAAACGCCGCACATCAGATTTCGTCAGCGCAAGCCCAAGCTCGGAAGCTATTGCCTCTCCTAATTTTTTCGACCCGTTGCCTGTGATGAGCTTCATAGCTGTTTTTAGCAGGTTTAATTATGCGGGGCAATGAAAATTATTGATATTTGCCTACCATAATCTGCTTGTTTTTCGTTTAGGCTTCTGCGGTAAGAGAAAAAGCGGTCGGGTGTGCTGAAGGTGCAAAGCGCTAGATGTTCAACTTCTATGAGGTTTTGCTCTAGTCGTGCTTTGAGGTAATTGCCTAAATCAAAGCGGAATTTATTTTTATAAGGAACAAAAAAGGCTTCGGCGTTTTTGTCGCGCGCGCGCGCTTCCTCTAGCATATCCGCGCCGACCTCATAAGCATCGAGCCCAATGTGAGGACCAATCGCCGCGACAATGTTTTTTTTATCTGCCCCTAAGGCTTCCATCTTTTTTAGCACCGCGTCCGTAATGCCGGCAACCGCGCCGCGCCAGCCAGCGTGCGCCACCGCGATAAGCGGCTGGGTTTTATCAGCGAACAAAATCGGCGCGCAATCGGCGGTCAAAACGCTTAGGGCAATATCGCGGGTTTGGGTGATAGCGCCATCGCCGATAAATCGCGCGGGCTTTTCTACAAAAGCAACATCGGTAGAATGAGTTTGCTTGAGGGCAGCCAAGCCTTCAGCACCTTGATGTTCGCGCACGAGCGCTCTGTTTTGCTTTACGTTATCGGGGGTGTCGCGCGAACCCAAGCCGCAATTCAGGCTTTGATAAATACCCGAAGAAATGCCGCCGCGCCTCGTATAGAAGCCGTGCCGAATAGAAGGCAGGGCTTCAAGCAAAGGGCTTTTGATGACCGGTAGCTTATTCACGAGTCATTATCATCACCTTGAACAGCCCGCCCATTTGCGCGGGTGCGGTTAGCCGTTTGAGTGCCGCCGAGATGTTCTGCTGCTCGGCGAGAGGTGCCTGCGCGGCAAGCATTTCGGCGCGCTTTTTAATGCCGAGGCTTTCCAAAAAAGTTTTTTGGGTTTGTAGTTCAAACACATGCGCGCCTTGCGCTTTCGCAAGCTCGGCAAGACGCGCGAAGCGCACATGGGCGGTGATGTCGGCTTCACCGGGGTCATCGAACAGGGGGTGGAACTTGTGGCGCTTGACCGCTTGGAGCGTATCGCCCAGCGTGGGCTGGCTATCATCGCCGTAATCAATAATGAGCGCCAACCCACCGCAGCGCTGAATATGCTTGGCAATATCTTTGATAAGGCTTTCGCTTGCTTTGGAGTTTTCCGCCACCGCGCCTATTTCGGCAGACGCGGGGAAGTCAGTGTCTTTTTGGCTAGGGGGTAGCTTCCAAACAAGCTTGTTATCCTTTAGCGCGATACGTCTCTCCTGCCAGCCCTTAGCGGTGCGTTCAAATTGGCAGATAGGCAGGGCGTCAAAAAACTCATTGGCAATCAGATAGAGCGGCTTCTCCTCGTGAATATCGCTGATGCGCTCGACAAAACGCGCTTCGGGGTTGTTTTGCTTCTGCTTGTCCTTGAGTAAATCGCTTTGCTCAACAAAATATACTTTCATCGCTTGGTTGAAGCCGGCGACAACTTTTGTTGCGCGTAAGGCATCGCTCATCAAGGTGCCGCGTCCGCCGCCGAGCTCTACCAAAATAGAATCCTGCTGCTCCGCTATCCAGTGCTGCGCGAAAAACAAACCAATCAGCTCGCCAAACATTTGGCTTACCTCAGGCGCGGTGGTGAAATCGCCGTGCGTGCCGAACGGGTCTTTGTGGTTGTAATAGTGTTTCGCGCATAAAGCCATATAATCGCTAAGGCTGATGGATTGCTTCGGGCTGGCTTTGATGAGCGCGAAAAGCTTTTCAACGAAGGGCGCGGACATAAAGATTAACTCCAATTACTATCCCAATTATCATCATAGGCAGAGAAAGCCCCATACCTGTGGTGAGCCCGCCGATGATATAACCATCAGGCTCACGGAAGAACTCGGCGCTCGTGCGCGCAACACCATAGCCAAACAAAAAGAACGCACTCACCGCGCCCGGCTTCTTCAATGCGCGAAAGTAAAAAATAGCCACCTGCAAAATGAAAAATAACAAAATGCCTTCAAGGAAAGCCTCATAGAGCTGGCTCGGGTGGCGCGGCAGAGGTCCGCCGCGCGGAAAAATGATAGCCCACGGAACATCACTCACGCGTCCCCACAGCTCGCCGTTGATGAAGTTGGCGCACCGCCCCAAAAATAAACCAATCGGCGCAATCGCGCAGATGAGGTCGCCAAAACTCCAAAAGTTTATTTTATGCTTGCGCGCGAATAACACAGCAGCAACTATCGTTCCTAGAAAACCACCATGAAAACTCATACCGCCTTTCCAAACAGCAAAAATTTGGCTCGGGTGATTGAAATAAAAATCAGGTTGATAGAACAACACATAGCCTAGCCTTCCACCGAGAATAACGCCTATCACCGCCCACAGCACGAAGTCGTGAAAATTTTGCTCGCCCGGTGGCACAACATCGCCCCACAGCTCCGCGCGCCTTATCAGAAAAAACTGAATGTAGTAAAGACCACCGAGAATTCCCACAACATAAGCCAACGCATACCAGCGCAAAGCCAAAGGTCCTATTTGGAAAATGATTGGGTTTATCTCAGGAAAATCCATGCTAGACTATAACCTATGAAGAGCGATGAGAAAAACCGAATTTTAGACGAGGCTTTCGATAGTATCGCCGCACTTGTTTCGGGAGGCGTGGAGCTCGCACAGGGCGCAAGCACTGAGGCGCGCGCTCTCGTCAGGTCGCGATTCGACAAGCTGATAAAGGATTTAGATTTGGTCGAGAGAGAAGAATTTGATGTCGTGCGCGCACAGCTGGTTGAATTAGAAAAACGAATCAAGGCTTTGGAAAAAAACTAGATTTATCCCAAATGAATCCCAAATGAATCCCAAATGAATCATTGCGAGGGGCGGGGGTAAGTTTATAGTTTTACTATGATTGAATCAGTTGTCATAGATGACCCGCTTGAGCGGCTAGAGGTTTTGGCGCATCGCCATTCGTGGGATAGCGTTCGCAAGAGCGCCACGCAGCTACATTTATGCTTGAGGGGCGAATGGACGGAATATGATTTTGATTTTCAATGGAATGCTGACTTGTCTTGCTTACACTTAACGGCTTTATTCGACAGCCACCAAAACGGCGCATCGCCAACAGAATTGCGTGCCTTGCTCGCGCATATTAACGCGCGCTTGTGGCTCGGCTTCTTTAGCGTAACGGGCGATGATGCGGGCGGGGGCGATGATGCCACGATTGTATTTAGGCATAGCCATTTACTAACAGAGGAAGAGTCGCTGAACTCTTGCGAGACGTTGGTAGAGGTGGCGCGCGCGGCTTTGGATAAGTGGTCGTGGTGTTTTTATTTGCTCGCGCGTGGTGCGAGCCTAGCCAGCACTCTACAAGAGCAAAAAAAAGTGAGCCAAGAAAAAGTGAGCCAAGAAAAAGTGAGCATGGCATGATAAGGCTTATCGGCGCGGGCAATATGGGCTTGGCGATGTTAGCAAGCTGGCTCGATGAAAACTTAAACATAAGCGTGACAGAGCCCAACCCAAGCGAAGCTCTGTTAGCCAAGCATAAACAAAAACCTTTTGTGCTTAACCCGCCCAACACGGATTCATTAGACGCATTAGAGGTTGTTGTTCTCGCGGTGAAGCCCGATAAAGCAAAGGCGGCTATTCAAAGCAATAAGCATTTGTTTGCGCGCGCGCCCTTGCTTATTTCTATTGCGGCGGGTGTTCCGCTTGACGTGCTCAAGCGCGCGGCGGGCATCAAGGAAGTTGTGCGCGCGATGCCGAACACGCCCGCGCAGATTGGCAAGGGGTTCATCGCGCTTTATGCCGACCCCGCTTGTAGTACCAAACAAAAGCAGCGCGCCCAAAAGCTGATGACAGCATTAGGCGAAGTTGCTTTCTTAGATGACGAAAGCCTTATGGACGCGATAACCGTTTTGTCGGGGGCGGGACCTGCCTATTTATTTTATCTTGCCGAAGTGCTGGCGGCTTCGGGCGAAGGGCTGGGACTTGACTCCGCGCTCGCGCACCAAGCGACACTAAGCACCTTGCGCGGTGCGGCTGAATTGTTGGCGCGCAACCCCAACCCGCGCACACTACGCGAGCAGGTCACTTCACCCAACGGCGTTACCGAAGCGGCTTTCGATGTTCTGCTAAAAGAAGAGCCGCTTAAAAAACTTTTCGGTCAGGCGTTCGCTTCGGCTTTAGCGCGCGCGCGTTCTCTCAAGGGCTAGTCGTGTAAAAAGATAAGCACCCGCAAGCCTCCTTGCGGGCTTTCGGCGAGGTCAAGGGTGCCGCCTGCCGCTTGAATAATATCACGCGCGATACTCAAGCCCAACCCCGTGCCGACAATGTTTTGGTTGCGCGCCTCATCAAGCCGCACAAAAGGACGAAAAGCCTCCTCATAATTTTCGGGCGCAATGCCCTTGCCGTCATCATCAATGACGATGGCAGCACCCCTCTCTTCCTTGCGCGCGGTGATGATAACCCGCCCGCCATAGGCAGTGGCATTGTGAATCAGATTATGCAAGGCACGGCGGATAGCATTCTCGCGCCCGCGCAGCAAAAGGCTCGGCGGCGCTTGAAGTTCAACCTGCTCATAAGGCTCGGCTAACTCCGTTAGTATTCTAGCGCAATCGATAAGCGTTGGTTTTTCGCCTTTCTCTGTGCTAAGCCCCTCGCTGCGGGCGAAGTCCAAATAGCCCAAGAGCATCTTCTCCATATTCTCAATATCTTTTTCTAAGGCATCGCGCTTGTCGTTTTTGGGCAAGAGCGCACTTTGTAATTTTAATTTAGTTATCGCGGTTCTCAAATCGTGGCTAATCGCGCTTAACATATCCGTGCGCTGGGCAATATAAGCACGCAAGTTATCACGCATCGTTAAGAAAGCAGCGCCGGCTTCGCGCACTTCGCTCGCGCCGGTGGGCGTGAAGTCTGGCACCTCAAGCCCGCGCCCAAACCTTTTCGCCGCAACCGCAAGACGTTGAATCGGGCGCACTTGATTGCGCAAAAACAAAATCGCAATCACCATTAGAATGATACCTGTTGCTGCAATCCAAAGAATAATTTGATAGGTTTTTTCAGCATAGACTCTATCGATAGGCACAATAATGCGCACCACCCCTCCCTTGTGCGCGACACGCACATCAACTTTTCTATGTAAGTTTTGTGTATCAAGCCAAAGCTGGTTTTTGATATTTTTTTTCAATTCGGTGCGCAAGGTGCGGTGCGCAAAATCTACAATAGAAATGGGTTTTTGCGGTGGCAGTGTTCCATTCGGCTCCCACGAGAGAGGTAGGAAGAGCTGTTTGGCTAAAGTTTGCCGCTTGTCTTGATTGCCTTCGGCAATTAACAGAGCGATTTCTCTAGCGGTCGTTTGCGACAGGTGTTCGGTGACTCTGTCCCAGTGGCGCTCAAGGATAAGATAAACGATAAGGAACTGCAGCAGCAAAACCGGCAGGGCTACCATAACGATACCCCGCGCGAAAAGCCTTTTCGGCATGTATTTTTTTATGTTCAGCATACTATTCAGGTTTTAGAATATACCCCGTCCCGCGCGCGGTTTGTAAATAAAGAGGGCTCTTAGGCTCTCGCTCGATTTTTTGCCGCAAGCGATTGATGCGCACATCGGCGGCGCGCACGTTTTCTAGGTTGCAGTGTTTAGCGATGGTTTCACGCGAAACGATTTTATATTGGTGCGCAGCAAGCAGGTTAAGCAGCTCCACCTCGCCTTGTGATAGAAAGACTCGGTTTCCGTCAAGTGTGGTGAGGACATCGTTCTCGAAAATGACCGCGCCCATTTTGATACTCGGCGGCGCAGAGGCTTTCGTGCGCTGGAGCAATTTTTGGATACGCAACAAGAGCTCTTTCGGCTCAAAGGGTTTTGGCAGGTAGTCATCGGCGCCGGCTTCAAGCCCCTCGATGCGCTCTTGCGTTTTGGATAGGGCGGTGAGCATCAGCACCGGCGGTCGCTCAGGCTCTTTCTCTAGGCACTGAATGAAATCAATGCCGGTTTCTTCGGGCATCATAATATCAAGGACGAGCAGGTCAAAGATGATGGAGCGCATCTTACGCCGCGCTTCAGCAGCGCTCGCGGCTTTGGAAACGAGCAGGTTGTTTTCGCTCAAAAACTGCCCCATAAGCTCGCGGATACGCTCATCGTCATCAATAATGAGAATATGGGCTTTATCTTCGCTCATAATTTAGTATGATAGCCTTGTTTTCAACAAAGGGGAAAAAAGATGGAAGCATTTGACAATCGCGCGGGGCATATCTGGTTTGACGGCGAGCTGGTGGCTTGGGCGGACGCTACAATTCATGTGTTATCGCACGGGCTGCACTACGCGAGCTGCGTGTTTGAGGGTGAGCGCGCTTATAGCGGCGAGATTTTCAAGCTACGCGAGCATACCGAGAGGCTTCTGCGCTCGGGGGAGATGTTGTCGATGGAGATTCCTTATAGCGCGGACGAGATTGACGATGCCTGTCGCGCTGTTTTGAGCGCGCAGGGGCTGGTCGATGCTTATGTTCGCCCGGTCGCGTGGCGTGGCAGCGAGATGATGGGAGTCTCCGCGCAGCAGACGAAAATTCATCTAGCGGTCGCGGTGTGGGAGTGGCCTTCTTACTTTGACCCTGAGGAGCGCAAGAAGGGCATTCGTTTAGATTTAGCGCAATGGAAAAGACCTTCGCCTGAGACGATACCGAGTCAAAGCAAAGCGAGCGGGCTTTATATGATTTGCACTCTTGCGCGCCACGCGGCAGAGGCGAAGGGCTATAGCGATGCCTTGATGTTAGACTATCGCGGGCTTGTTGCCGAAACGACAGGCGCGAATATATTTTTTAGAGATGGGGAAGGGGTTTTACACACGCCAACGCCCGATTGCTTTTTAGATGGCATTACACGCCGCTCGGTGATGGAGCTTGCCAAGCAGCGCGGCATAAAAATTATCGAGCGTGCCATTCAGCCCGAAGAGATGAAAAATTTTGAGGAATGTTTTATCACCGGCACGGCGGCAGAAGTCACAGCAGTAAGCGAGATAGGTCCCTATCGGTTTCAACCGAGTGAAATGACCTTTCAGTTGATGAATGATTATATCGCGCTGGTGAGTCGCAAGCGCGCTGCATAATACTATATTTCTTGTGGGCTACCCACTTGTGGGCTAACCCACAGGGAGTCAGTTGTGGTGGTTTCTTTTTTCCAAAGAGGGATTTCGCTTTTTAAGGCGGTTATCATTTCTTGCGTTGCTTGAAAAGCAGCGGCGCGGTGCTGGCTGCTCGCTAAAATAATAACAATAGGCTCTCCCACCAGCACACGCCCGATACGATGAATAACCGTGAGCCGCGTTAGGTCAAACTTCGCGGCGATGGCTTCGGCAACACGCGTGAGTAGCTTCTCGGTCATAATGGGATAATGCTCTATGGTTAAATGTAAAATTGCGTTTGACGGATAACCACTACCGCCACGCACAAGTCCAGTAAAGACAACAACCGCGCCATCACTTTTTTGTGCCGTGCGCTCTGCGGTTTGGCAGAAGCGCTGATACTCTTGCGTTGCGTCAAAAGGGATTTCTTGAATTCTCGTTGCGATGCGCGCCATAGACTAACCTCCGCTAATAGGCGGAAAGAACGCAATTTCCCGCGCCGTGTCAATGCTATCGGTTTCTGTCGCGAACTCTTGGTCGATGGCATAACCTAAACCCTGTAAAGTCATCGCGCGCTCGTAGCCGGCGCCGCGCGTCTTGAGCCACACCACCAGCTCAGCCATAGAGCCAACCTCTGGCGGCACAGGCACCTCCTCCGCACTCTGCCCGATGAGTTCTCTCACTTGAGCAAAATAAACCAGCCTCATTGCGAAAAATGCCTGATGGAGTTTCTAAAATAATCGAAGCCCGTCCATAAAGTTAAGGTGGCAGCAACCCACAGCAAAACTTCGCCGATTTCTCTTGAGGGAATGCCAATGTGAAGACCAATAGGCGTGGCGATTAAAAAACCGAGCGCTAAAATTTGTATGAAGGTTTTCCATTTTGTGAAAATATTTACAGGAATGGATACCTTCAGCACAGCGAGATGTTCGCGCAAACCCGAAACGAGAATTTCGCGACAGAGGATAATCATCGCCGCAAATAAGAGCCAGCCGTCAATCAGCCCCCACGCGACCAAAAGTAAAAGCGTGGTTGATACCAACAATTTATCGGCGATGGGATCTAACATCTGCCCGAAAGTAGAAACCGATTGCTGCTGACGCGCTAAAAGTCCGTCAAAGTAATCGGTGATGGAGGCAAAGGAAAAAATGGCAAACGCCAAGCTGTGCGATAGCAAAATGGGCTCGATGAAGTAGCACGCCACCATTATCGGCACCAGCCCTATGCGTAAGTAGGTCAAAATGTTCGGTAAAGCGGTGAATTTTGTGGGTTTTTTATTCGTGGAAGTATTCATAAATGGTTTTTGCCTTTTGTTTGCTAATGCCTTGCACGCTCTCTAACTCCTTTTCGCTGGCGCGCGCAACAGCTTTAGCAGACCCAAATCGAGCAAGCAGTTGCCTTTTGCGTTTTGCGCCAATGCCTACAATATCATCTAACGGATTCTTTAGGGCAGATTTTTTTCGCGAAGCACGATGGCGGCTAATGGCAAAGCGGTGCGCTTCATCACGTAGCGACTGGAGGTAATAAAGCAAAGGGTCGTTATTAGGAAAGGTTAATTCGGTGATGCGCGTTGTTTTTTTAGGCTGCGCGCAGAAAAAGAAGCGCTCGCTTAGTCCTTCGCGCAGGCGTTTGCGCCCGTGCTCGGGACCTTTAGCGATTCCAAGCAAGGGAATGTTGAGCGCGGCAATTTTATTCTGCACGGCCTTCACTTGCCCCTTGCCGCCATCGAGGATAATCAGGTCAGGGAGCGTTTCGAGCTGGCGCGCTTTATCTTTTTTGATATTAAAGCGGCGTTCAAAAACTTGCCCCATCATTGAGGTGTCGTCTTTTTGTTCAAGCTCGCTCATTTTTATATTGAAGATGCGGTAGTGCGGTTTTGACAAGCCCTCTTGATTGGCGACAACCATCGCACCGACAGCATCGGTTGTTTGAATGTGGCTATTGTCGTAGATTTCTATGCGCGCGGGCATTTTTTTGAGCGCGAGTTTTTTCGCCAAAGCTTTCAGCATTTTTGTTTGCGAGCTGACCTCCGCGCGATGGCGCGCAAGGGCGGCGGCGGCATTGTGCTGGGCATTATCTAGCAGGGCTTTCTTCTTGCCGCGTTGGGGGGTTTCAATTTTGATAGAGCTTTGCGCTTTTAGCGATAGGGCTTGAGCTAACAGAGTTTTTGTCCGTAGAGCAAGGTTGATTAAAATAGCCGGCGGCGGCTTGCGCGAATCGTAAAACTGCGCGATGAAACTTTCTAAAATTTTCTCATTCTCATCGAGCGCATGGTGTTTGGGAAACCACGCGCGGTTGCCAAGGCTCTGCCCCGAACGAAAAATAAACAACTGAATGCACGCCGCGCTATCCTCGCGGTGAAGGGCGAAGATGTCGGCATTGAAATGAGAGGGCAAAGAAGCTCCCGGTTGCGACTGGATTTGCTGTAGCGACTTCAACCTATCGCGGTAGAGCGCGGCGAGTTCGTAATTTTCTTCTTCGGTGGCTTCGTCCATTTGCGCGGTAATTTTTTTATGGATATCGCGATTGCGTCCGCGCAAAAAAGATTTAGCCTGCTCGGCAAGCGTTTGATATTCGTCTAGGGCTATCTCCCCAGTGCAAGGCGCGGAACAGCGCTTGATTTGATAGAGCAAGCACGGGCGGTGGCGGTTGGCGTAAACGTTATCGGTGCAAGAGCGCAACAAAAAAGCGCGTTGTAAAGCGATAAGCGTTCTATCCACCGCGCTCGCCGACACGAAAGGACCGAAGTATTCGCTATTGGGCGCGCGCTTTTTGCGCGGCTGCTCGCGATATTTAGAAAGCCGCGCCGCCTCGTGATTCTGGTTGAGCTCAATCAGAGGAAAACTTTTATCATCGCGCAGCAAAATGTTGAACGGCGGCTTGAGCTTCTTTATCAGCTGCGCTTCTAACAGCAAGGCTTCGGGTTCGGAATCGGTTAGGATAAATTCCATCGCGTGCGTGAGGCTTATCATCCTCGCGATACGCTGCGGCTGGCGCGCAGGCTTAGTGTATTGCAAAACGCGCTTCTTTAGCGCACGCGCTTTTCCCACATAAAGCGGTCGGTTGCCCGCGCCGAGCATACGATAAACCCCAGGCGCATCGGGTAAGGCTTTCGCTTTTTCTAAAATGAGTTCTGCGCCTATTTTTTTTGTCATAAGATTAGTTTAATGTTTCGTGTAAAATATCTCCACCCCCGCGGCGTCGGCGTTTTTGAGCGCCTCGGGCTTCTTCACCACCACGCGCACCGAAAGCAGATTTCCATACGTGAGGCAGTCGTCGGCAATCGCGTGCGCGAGGGTTTCAACGAGATTATATTCATTTTGCGCGATGCTCTCTATCCGCTTGGCGAGCCGCTCATAGCACAGGGTGTTTTCGAGCCTGTCGTCTGTCGTTTTCGGCGAGAGCTCTAGGGTGATATTTATCAAAATGGGTTGCGTGCCAGATTTTTCGTGCGGATGAACGCCAATCAGAGCTTGGACGCGCAGGTTATCAATAAAAATTTTATAGCTTTTAGGCAAAGTGCTGACCTCCGTCAAGGGCGAGCACTTGCTCGGTAATCGATTCGTGCTGGCACAAGAACAGGCAGGCATTGGCGATGTCTTCGGGGCTCGCCGAGCCCTTGAGCGGCGTTTGCGCGACAGCTTTTTGGAAGGCGGCTTGCGTTTGGTGCTTGCTCGGCAGGACGGGACCGGGCGCTATGCCATTGACGCGAATGTGCGGCGCAAAAGCCCGCGCGAGCAGACGGCTCGCGTCCCACAATGCCATTTTAGAAATGGTGTAAGAGAAAAAATCAGGGTTCGGGTTCAGCACTTTTTGGTCTAGCAGCATAATAATATTGCGCTGGATGTTCGTTTTTCTTTTGGCGAGCGCTTGCGACAAAAAAAGTGGCGCTTGTAAATTGATGGCTAAATGTTCTTCCATCAATTTTTCGTTGATGGCATCTGCCTTATCTCTTTCAAACAGAGATGCGTTATTGATTAAGCAAGTTATTTCAGTTTCTAGTTTTGTTTCGGCTGTGTTGATGAGCGTTCGCGCTTGGTTTAAGTCTAATGTTTCTAAATCGGCTTGAAGCAAGCAAGTTTTATTCGGTATGGTTTTGGCAAGAGCCTCCACTTCTTTTTGTGAATGATGATAATGAAGCGCAAGCGCGAAGCCTTTA
This sequence comes from Alphaproteobacteria bacterium, assembly GCA_965209065.1. Classification (GTDB taxonomy): domain Bacteria; phylum Pseudomonadota; class Alphaproteobacteria; order JAPOUT01; genus CBDBUR01. The sequence goes on along the minus strand of OZ242373.1, from coordinate 1,089,557 downwards.
TCAGCAAAGGCGCGCGCGATGGCACTGCCGATTCTTTTTCCTGCTCCTGTAATGAAAACTGCTTGTGTCATTTACTTACCATTTACTTGCCATTTAATTGACTAAGGTAGGTCGCAGTTCAATCAGGCTAATCATATAGATGATATAAAGCCCAAAGAAAAGACCACCATATATTTTTGTTAAAGGTTTATAAAACCAGACGAAGGGCGCGAGCAAGACGACCGCTCCCAACATAACAGGCATATCTAACACAAGGAATTTTTTATCAAACGGCAAGGGCGTGATAACCGCGCTCAACCCCGCGACAAATAAGATGTTGATGAAATGACTTCCTAAAATACTGCCGATAGCCAAGTCGCTACGTTTTTGCCACAGGGCGGCGGCAGAGGCGGCGAGCTCAGGCAGAGAAGTGCCGATAGCAATCAGGGTTAATCCAATGACCGCATCGGATATATCAAACATAAGGGCTATTTCTCTTACGCCGTTCAAGGTGAGGTTCGCGCCCACCCATAACCCAAGTGCCGCGCCCAAACAACCAAGAATAGATAGGAGATGATTTCCGTCTTCGCCGATTTCTTCCTCGACTTCGGCGGCGGTGCCGCTCTTAAAAGAATAGATAATCCACAGGAGAAGGAAGAGCAGGAAACCGATTCCTACCGCGCGCTCCACCGAACCCCACAGCGCAACCGCGAGAAACAAGAGACTTGTTATGCACACCATTAAGAATTGCGGGTGGAGATGTTTTATATTCATATTGAGGGTCAAAAATAGCGCGGGCAATCCTAGCACGAGCAAAATGTTCGCGGTGTTAGAGCCGATGATATTACCAAGCACGATGTCGGTATTTCCCTCAAACGCGGCGTGAACAGCGATAGCCGCTTCGGGCGCGGAGGTGGCGAAAGCAGTTATCGTTAGCCCGGCGACTAAAGGGCTGATGTTGAAAAATTTGGCAAGGCGCAAGCTAAAGCGCGTTAATACATTTCCCGAAAACAGCAAAATGGCTATCCCGCCCGCAAAGAGCAGGAGCGCAACAATAAACGTGTTCATTCAATTATTTTCCCCCAATTATTTTCTCCAAAAGTGTTTCTATGATAGACAGAGCATAACGCATTGCGGGGTCTAGGGGGGAAAGAAAATCGGAAAAAAAGTTTATGCGGGAGCAGGTAAATTTTATTTCTTTTTCTTCGCGCGCGGCTAGAGGCTGGGGTAAGTCGCGGACATATTGCGCGAAAGATAAAACACGGCTTTGTCGGTCAAATTGATAGTCGTAAAAGAGCTGCGCTTGGTAGGCGCGGTTGGTTTTGGCATCGGTAAATAATAGGGGCTGAGACCAAACGAGCGACACACTTTTGGCGTTGATACTTTTCTGGCGAATCCAATGTTGCTTTGTAAAATGTAGTTTTTCAATCCAAACGCTGTCCGCGTTGAAAGCGAAGCGCAGGGGGGCTTGCCCGTTAGGCGGGAGGCATTGGAAGCGGTGTTCGTTTTGCGACGCACGCGCGCAAGCAGACAAGCTCATTAACAATAAAAGCGGCAATAAAAAGGGCAATAAAAAAGCGGTGCGAGTTTTCATCTTTTCATTTGCACTTTAGATTTGAGTGTGCGTGTGCCGGGCAATCCCGCGGTGGTTTTGGATTCTTTTGACACTTCAAGGTTGTGGATTGAGACATCGGGGTTATCGGCAAGGGTGAGTTGCATTTTTTCTAAATGGCGTATTTCATCGCGTAATCTTGCGGCTTCCTCAAATTCTAATTCGGTTGCGGCTTGTTTCATTTCTTTGCGTATCGCGGCGATGGTTTTTTGTAAATTATTTCCTTTTAGATTGATAATTTCTTTTTCTTCTTTTTGACTTTCCTTTTTGATATTTCGCATAATATCGCTGACATTTTTTTGGATAGTTCTAGGGGTGATATTGTGTTTTTTATTATAAGCGAGTTGTTTTTCGCGTCGGCGTTCGGTCTCGTCGATGGTTCTTTGGATAGAGGCGGTTATTTTGTCAGCATAGAGGATAGCGCGTCCATCGACATTGCGCGCCGCGCGTCCAACCGTTTGGATAAGCGAAGTTTCAGAGCGCAAGAAGCCTTCCTTATCGGCATCAAGCACCGCCACCAGCGTGCATTCGGGTATATCCAAGCCCTCGCGCAAGAGGTTGATGCCAACAAGCACATCAAACTCGCCGCGCCTCAGCCCGTGAATAATTTCGATGCGGTCAAGGGTAGAAATATCGGAATGCATATAGCGCACACGGATATTTTGTTCGTGCATATATTCGGTGAGGTCTTCTGCCATTCTTTTGGTGAGCGTGGTAACCAGCGCGCGCGAACCCTTGTCCGCGAGAGTGAGGCACTCGTCAATGAGGTCATCAACTTGATTGGACGCCGGGCGAATAATAATTTCGGGGTCAAGAAGCCCAGTGGGTCGAATAACTTGGTCGACAAAAGCGCCCTTAGTTTGCTTGAGTTCAAATTTTTCGGAAGGCGTGGCGGAGACATAAATCGTTTGCGGTCGCAAGCAATTCCATTCTTCAAATCGTAATGGGCGGTTGTCCATACAGGCGGGCAGGCGGAAACCATATTGCGCGAGCGTGCGTTTGCGTTGGAAGTCGCCGCGAAACATTCCGCCCAACTGCGGCACGGTGGCGTGGCTCTCATCAACAAAAATGAGCGCATTGTCGGGCAAGTATTCAAAAAGTGTCGGCGGCGGTTGCCCTTGCTGGCGGCCGGTGAGATAGCGCGAATAGTTTTCAATGCCGGCGCACGAGCCGGTGCTTTTCATCATTTCAATATCAAAAGTAGTGCGTTGTTCAAGCCGCTGGGCTTCGAGCGGTTTGTTCGCTTTTTCTAGCTCACGCAACCGCGTTGTCAAATCGCCGCGAATGGAGTCCAAAGCCTGATGTAGCGTGGGACCCGGCGTCACATAATGGCTGTTAGGATAAATGCGCACGCCCTTTAGTTTTTGGTTTTTCTTGCCGGTGAGCGGGTCGAACTCAGCGATGGTCTCCACCTCATTGCCGAACATCTCCACGCGCCACGCGCGGTCTTCATAATGGGAGGGAAAAATATCAATCACCTCGCCATTCACGCGAAAAGAACCGCGCGTGAAATCTAAATCGTTGCGTTTGTAATGTAGCTCTACGAGTTTTTTGAGTAAAAGCTCGCGGTCGAAGGCTTCGCCGCACGAAATAGAGAAAGCCATCTGCGAGTAAGATTCGGGCGAGCCGATGCCGTAAATACAAGAGACAGAGGCAACAACGATAACATCATCGCGCTCAAGCAAAGAGCGAGTCGCCGCGTGGCGCATGCGGTCTATCTGCTCGTTGAGCGAGGATTCTTTTTCAATATAAGTGTCGGTGCGCGCAACATAGGCTTCGGGCTGATAGTAATCGTAATAGGAAACAAAATACTCGACAGCGTTATCGGGGAAGAACTGGCAGAACTCGCCATACAACTGCGCGGCAAGCGTCTTATTATGCGCGAGAACTAGCGCCGGGCGTTGCATCTCTTGGATAACCTGCGCCATCGTAAAAGTCTTGCCTGAGCCGGTGACGCCGAGCAGCACTTGGTCGCGCTCTTTATTTTTAATGCCCTGCGCCAGCGCACGAATGGCTTGCGGCTGGTCGCCTGCGGGCTTAAACTCGGAGGTGAAATTAAATTTCCTGCCGCCTAGCACTTTAGGCGGCGGCTTGGGTTTCGGCGGAAGGTTCAAGGCGGCGTCGGGGCTGCCGACCACGCTTGCTTCTTCTAACATCTTTTCAACAACCATTTTTTAACCCTATACTTAATATCAATAGATAATTTAGTTTATTATAGTTATAATAGTAAAAGCAACGGAATAGGAGATGCTATGCCTTTATCAAAGATAGATTTATCGACTATGGAGAAGTTTGGTCGCGGGCTAGACCGCCCCGAAGATGTGGTGGTTTCGCGCGAGGGGCGGGTTTTTGCCTCCGACCAGCAGAGCGCGGTGGCAGAGATTTTCGCCGACGGCTCGATTAAGCGCATCGGCAAGGCTGGCGGCGCGCCCAACGGAATGAACATGGATAGGGAGGGGAGAATTATCATTGCCAATTTTGGAATATTCAACCAGTCGCCCGGTCCGCTGCAGAGGCTAGATGTGGATAGCGGCATTGTCGAAAATCTGGTTGATGAGGTGGAAGGCAAGGCTTTGACCTCTTCTAATTATCCTATTGTGGCGAAGGACGGCACCATTTGGTGCACGCACTCTACGTTTGCGCAGTTCTGGCCGGAGGCGCTGGACGGCAGGAAGGACGGCTTCGTGTATTCGTGGAAGGAAGGCGAGGGCGGCAGCGCGGTGTTAGCGCCGGGGCTACAATTTGCCAACGGCTGCTCTTTGGACGCGGCGGAGGAATATCTTTACGTCAATCAAACGAGCGGCGGGAATGTTGTTCGTTTTCCAATAAAGAACGGCAAGCTCGGCGCGCAAGAAAGTTATGGTCAGGTGCTAGGCGTTATTCCTAAAATTGTCGACCCGACCGCTCTGCCGCTTCAAGAGGAGCGCGGCAACTGGGCTTTCACCGATGGCAATGGCTTTGATGTTGAGGGTAATTTGTGGGTGACCTTACCCTCGGCGAATAAAATTGTTGCGATTCAACCGAACGGGGAAGTTTTTACGATAGCGCAAGATATTGAGGGGAAGATTTTGGCTGACCCCACCAATGTAAGCTGGGGCGGTAAGGATATGAAAGATTTATACATCGGCTCACTTTACGCTAACTATGTTGTGAAGACGAGAAGTCCTGTAGCGGGGTTAAAGCTGGCGCATCAAAGGTAGCGTTATCCCTGCGGCGTGTGATATAAAGTAAGTATGAAAGATAATTTTTTAGCACAATCGGTCGGTCGGATAAAGCCCTCGGCGACGGTTGCGATTTCACAAAAAGCGCGCGAGCTAAAAGCGGCAGGGAAAGATGTCATCGGGTTGGGCGCGGGCGAGCCTGACTTTGATACACCCGAACCCATCAAGCAAGCGGCGATAGAAGCTATCAAACGCGGCGAAACAAAATACACTGCGGTCGATGGTATCCCCGAGCTGAAAAATGCGATTATAAAAAAATTCAAGCGCGATAATAATCTTCACTATGAGGCGAACCAGATTTGCGTTAGCTCGGGCGCGAAGCAATCGGTTTTCAACGCGATAATGGCGGCTATCAATGTTGGCGATGAGGTGGTTATCCCCGCGCCCTACTGGGTGTCCTATCCCGATATGGTTGCGCTGTTTGGCGGCAAGTCGGTTATTGTCGAGGCGGGCGCGGAGGCAGGCTTCAAGCTCACCGCAGAGTCGCTTGCGCGCGCAATAACGAGCAAAACAAAGTATCTTATATTTAACAACCCCTCCAATCCTACCGGTGCTACTTACACAAAAAAAGAGTTAGAGCCCTTGGCGGAAGTTTTGCTAGAGCATCCTAATGTTTATATTCTCTCCGATGATATTTACGAGCATTTGGTTTATGACAACGCAAAGTTCGAGACCCTTGCTTCTTGGGACGGCTTGTTTGAGCGGGTCATAAGTATTAACGGCGTTTCTAAAAGCTATTCGATGACTGGCTGGCGTATTGGCTGGGCGGCGGGCGATAGCAAGCTCATTGGGGCGATGAAAAACTTCAGGGGCAATCAACGACCAATGCCTCTTCTATTAGTCAGTGGGCGGCGGTGGCGGCGCTTGAGGGCGAGCAGAGCTTTCTCGGCGAGTGGCGCAAAACTTTCGCGGGCAGGCGCGACCTCATTATCTCGATGTTAAATCAAGCCAAGGGGCTAGAGTGCGCGACACCTCAAGGGGCTTTTTATGTTTATCCTTCGTGCGCGGGCTTGATTGGCAAAACGTCGGGCGGCGGGAAGGCGCTCGCCAGCGATAGCGATGTCGTGGCGGCTTTGCTGGAGGAGGCAGAAGTGGCGGTGGTGCAGGGTGCGGCTTTTGGTCTATCGCCTTTTTTCCGTATATCTTACGCCACTTCGCAAGAGCAGCTAGAAGAAGCAGGCAAGCGCATTCAAACTTTTTGTGCTAATGTAAGGTGATGAAAAAAGGCTGGGAAATAAAAGAGAGTGAAGTAACACCCGAAGCGGTGTTTATGAATCGCCGCGCTTTTCTCGCGCAAGCGGGCATCGTCGCGGGTGCGGCTGCTTTGGGTGCGGGGACTTTAGGTGCCGCGCCTGCGCACGTTGCCGCCGCCACCACAACCGACTACGGCAATGATATTGCCAAAGAGCTTTATCCGCCTAAAGTCAATTTGACTTATCAGGGCGGGCGCTCTTTAAGTTTAGAGAGCATCACCTCCAAGTATAATAATTTTTATGAATTCGGCTCGCACAAGCGCATCGCGAAGGCGGCGCAGGCGTTAAAGCTCTCGCCGTGGGATATAGAGATAGAGGGCGAGGTTGCGCGTCCGCAAAAAATTGCGGTTGAGTCGCTTATTCGCAAGATGAAAATAGAGGAGCGCATTTACCGCCACCGCTGTGTGGAGGCTTGGTCGATGATTGTGCCGTGGTCGGGCTTCGAGCTGCGCAAGCTGGTGAAGTTAGCAGAGCCGACCTCCAACGCGCGCTATGTTGAATTCACGACTTTCTTTGATAGGGAGGTGGCATCGGGGCAAAAGCAGGTGTGGTATCCCTGGCCCTACACGGAGGCAATCACTATAGAAGAGGCGATGAACGAGCTGGCATTTATGGTAACGGGGATTTATGGTCATCCGCTGCAGAAGCAGTTTGGCGCGCCGTTGCGGTTGGCGTTGCCGTGGAAATATGGTTTTAAGTCGATAAAATCGATTGTCAAAATTCGTTTTACGAAGGAGCGTCCTGTGAGTTTTTGGGAAAAGATAAATTCGCGTGAGTATGGTTTTTGGGCGAATGTAAATCCGCAAGTGCCGCATCCGCGCTGGTCGCAAGCGAGCGAAGAGCCACTCGGCGAGGGGCGGCGCGTGCCGACACGCCTATTCAACGGCTATGAGAAATTTGTTGCTCATCTGTATAAGGGTTTAGAGAGCGAACCACTTTATCGTTAAGAAAAATCGTTAAGAAGAAGGACTGCATATTGCTACGCAGTCCTTCAGTAATGGCGAGGAAAAATAAGGGAGGAGGGAACCTCGCCAAAAATAGTGGCGGAGGGCTGGGTGCCACTAGTTTGAAGTGGTGATTAAAAATATAAATATAACGAATCACTTACCACCAAACACTTTTATGTTGAATCAAAAAGAATCAACTTGCAAGCATTAAAGGGTTAACACATTAAGGAAGGTTAATTACCATTATTTTGATTGAATAGGTCATGTTTTAATAGTGAGGGCAGATTTGGTCTTTTTCCTTGAAAATAATCCTCAATAGAAAATATTTGTATTTTAGGATAGGTTTCATCGTTAATTTTTATATTCCCTTTAGCAAGAGCAGATTTAACACCAGCAGAGACACTATTATTAGACAGCACAATAAAAACGCCTAAATCTTCTTCACCCAAAGTTCCAACAAAATCTCTTGCCATTGAAGGGGTTATATTTTTACCTCCCTTAACTTGGGCTAAAACCAATTGGTGTTCTTCTTCTACATAACCTCTGCCGTCAATGCCTTTATCGCCACGCTGATTGCTGTTTGGCAATAAACCGGGGATTCTAGAAATAGCCCAAGCTTCAAATTGAAAAGCATCACGCTCAAATAAATCCTGAGCAGCTTGAAAATCTTTAGGAGCTCCCATGACTTGAGGTTTATATCTAAGCCGATGTTCAAACCGATATTCGATGATACCAATGGCTAAATGGGTAATGTCTATACCGATAAAACGCCTTTTATCGTCTTCTATTAAGCCATTACCTTCAACATCAACACAAACATGCACGGTCGTGCCACAGCCACAGTAGGGGTCAAAAACAATATCGTTGGGGTTTGAACTTGCTTTTATAAATTTTCTTATCAAGCGTTCAGGTTTTTGTGTATTCCAGCCAAGGTATTCATTGTTGCCATTGCCATTGCCATTTTTATTCTTTTTACGCGCAGAAAAATTTGTAAAGCCAGTAGGTGTTAATATCAAATTTTGTGGCTGAACTGCACTGTCTGCATCAGCATAGCGCTTTAGACCAGGCCAAAACCCTTTTTTGGGGTGAATGATTAAACCAGCTTTATCAAGGGCATCTAATCTTTCGTGGACTCCTTCAATTTGGTCATAATTAGAGATAAAATGATTTTTTATGTATTCGGCATATCTGCCCCCGCTACTAACTTTAGGGACAGACCAAACTCTGCCTCTAGAAAAAACATCATACCCGTTCCAAGTCTCTGTGCTAGGGCTTCCTCTTTTTGTGTTGTGGGAGGAACCTGTTAAGTCACCAGAACGATATCTTCCACGGTCATCTTTAGATGGATAGTTAGTGACAATATCTTCCTTTGTTTTAGGTTCAGCAATCGCATCACCGTTCCAAGTATACTTTTCACTTTTTGTGTAGAAGAATATATGGTCTGTAATTCTTCCGTAACGTTTAGCGTCATTATGCGCGGTTGCTCTTTTCCATATAATAGAATTTTTATAGTTTGCAGGACCAAAGACAGCATCTAGCAAAATTTTAATATAGTGTCCTGATGTGTCATCGCAGTGGAAGTATAAAGAGCCCGTTTGTTTTAATAAGCGATGGATGTGGTAAAGGCGAGGAGCTAGATGGCATAAATAGGCAAGCATGGGGGTTTCTGGAATTATTTCTTTGAATCCCCTTACGACTTTTCCTATTTCAGCTGTAGTGGTTAGAGCCTGCCCCATATCAGAGGCAGCTTGTTCCCCCCATTTCCATACGTCGTCAAAAGCTTCAACTTCTGCATTTGCGCCAAAAATTACATTGTAGTTTGCATTAGAATTAAATGGTGGGTCAAGATAAACCAAATCAATGAATTCATCTTGCCATTGCTTCATCCACGCTAGATTGTCGCCATAATATAAAGTATTTAGTTCTGGTTTCGATAAAGTTGCCATGCTAACTATCCTATTAGTTAAGTGATGAGTGAGTCAAATTTATTTTTAAGGAATTTATCGGCTTCGAGGGCGGCGATGCAACCCATACCCGCAGCCGTGATGGCTTGGCGATAAGTATCATCAGCCACATCGCCGGCGGCGAACACGCCGCGCACAGAAGTTTCACACGTCCCATCGCGCGTAATAATAATGCCGCTTTCTTTCATATTCAGTTTGCCCTTAAAAATAGAAGTTTGCGGCTCGTGCCCGATAGCGACAAAAACGCCATCAACCGCGAGGGTTTGCTCGCCGCCGCCATCTGCCCCGCGCAGCAGAACTTTATCCACCGAAGGAGGCTTATCACTGCCGCCGATTTCGGCTACCACGCTATTCCAAATAGGCGTGATTTTATCGTGCGCAAGCACGCGGTCGCTCAAGACTTTCTCGGCGCGCAGTCTATCGCGCCGATGAACGAGAAAAACTTCGTCAGCGAACTTCGTTAAGAAAAGAGCCTCTTCAGCCGCAGTATTGCCGCCGCCAACAACCGCAACCTTTTTATTTTTATAAAAGAAACCATCGCACGTGGCGCAAGCCGACACGCCAAAGCCACGAAACTTTTCTTCTGATTCCAACCCCAGCCATTTCGCTTGCGCACCGGTGGCGATAATCAAGCTGTCGGTTTGCCACGTTTCGCCCCTGTCGGTTTTTATGGTGAAGGGGGGCGCACCAAGCGACACCTCAACCGCGCTATCGGCGAGCGCTTGCGTGCCCACTTTAACGGCTTGCGCTTCCATCTGCTCCATTAGCCAAGGGCCTTGAATAATGTCGGCGAAGCCGGGGTAATTTTCAACATCGGTCGTTATGGTGAGCTGACCGCCGGGCTCTACGCCTTTAAGCAGCACGGGTGCCAGCCCGGCGCGCGCGGCATAAATGGCGGCGGTGAGTCCGGCGGGACCAGAGCCTAAAATTAAAAGCTGCGCCTTTTTCATTAAGCTATTTTCTTATATTGCACTTTAAGCACTTCAAAATCTTTTTCGCCGGCGGGGATAGAAATATGGACGCTATCGCCTTTCTTTTTGCCAATCAGCGCGCGCGCGATAGGAGAGGAAATAGAAATTTTGCCTTTCTTAACATCGGATTCAAATTCGCCGACAAGCTGATAGGTAAATTTTTCTCCGCTATCCTCGTCCTCTAGCTGAATGGTTGCGCCAAATTTAATTTCACCGCCGGATAGTTTCTCGGGATAAATAATTTCGGCGCGTTGAATTCTATCTTCAAGCTGCTGGATTCGGGTTTCGGTATGTCCTTGCCGTTCTTTCGCGGCGTGATATTCGGCATTTTCGCTAAGGTCGCCGAGCGCGCGCGCGCGGGCGATTTCCTCGATAATTTGCGGGCGCTCGGTTTCGGTGAGCTGCTTGAGCTCGACCTTCATCGAGTCAAAGCCGGTTTGTGTCATAGGAATGCGTTCGGTCATAATTGCCTCCGGTTTTTAGTGAGCCTCTATATTTATTTTATTCCTATCTGTCTTGTAAAGCTAGAATTTGGAATTTTTGAGTTTTAATGTGGGCGATAGCTTCAGTGGCGGCGTGAGCGCCAGAAAAGGTCGTATAATAGGGGATTTGCGCCATAAGCGCCGCGCGCCGCAGAGAGCGCGAATCGAGAATAGATTGCGTGCCCTCGGTGGTATTAAACATAAGCCCGATTTGATTTTGCTCAATAATATCGACGATATGAGGGCTGCCTTGAAGCACTTTATTGATTCGCCGCACGGGGAGACCTTGCTGGCGGAGGAAAGTTGCGGTGCCGTCGGTCGCGAGGAGCGTAAAGCCTAAGCCGTAAAGTTTCTGCGCGACTGGGAGGAATTTTTCTTTATCGCTCTGCTTAACAGAGATGAAAGCGCACCCGCTTTGCGGCAGGTCTAGTCCGCACGCGATTTGGCTTTTCGCAAAAGCGAGCGGGAAAGTTTGAGCGAGTCCCATCACCTCGCCGGTGGAGCGCATCTCAGGACCCAAGAGCGTATCCATATTAGGAAAGCGTTGAAAAGGAAAGACCGCCTCTTTGACCGCGAAAGTTTTCGGCACGGGCGGAAAGTTGAGGGTGGATATGTTGTCGCCAAGCATCAAGCGCACTGCCATTTTAACCAGAGGCACACCATAAGCCTTAGCAACAAAAGGCACGGTGCGCGATGCGCGCGGATTCACTTCAATCACAAAAATTTCTTTTTCTAAAACGGCGAATTGAATATTCATCAGCCCTTTTATTTTTAGCGCGCGCGCCAAAGCGAGTGTTTGCGTTTTAATTTCTTTAATGACATCGGGCGGCAAAGAGTAAGTCGGTAGCGCGCATGCGCTATCGCCGGAATGGACGCCGGCTTCTTCGATATGCTCCATAATGCCGCAGACCAAAGCCGCCTCGCCATCGCCGAGCGCATCGACATCAACCTCTATCGCATCGCGCAGATAGGCTTCCACAAGAACAGGATTGCCAGACATATCGGGCGTGCTGACAACCTCGCGGAAGTATTTTTCTAGCTGCGGCTCAGCGTGAATAATTTCCATCGCGCGCCCGCCGAGCACATAAGAAGGGCGCACCATAATGGGATAGCCTATTTCCTGCGCGTGCGCTTTCGCTTCCTCCAGAGAATGCGCCAAGCCGTTTCGCGGCTGCTGTAGGTTGAGCGAATGCAAAAGTTGTTGAAAGCGCTCGCGGTTTTCGGCGAGGTCAATCGCATCGGGCGAAGTGCCAAGCACGGGAATGCCCGCCGCCGCCAGCGCGTCTGCCAGCTTGAGCGGGGTTTGCCCGCCGAATTGTAAAATAACACCGAGCAGCTTGCCCGCCTCCTGCTCTTTTTGGATAATGGCAAGCACATGCTCTTCGCTCAGCGGCTCGAAGTAAAGCCTATCGCTGATGTCGTAATCGGTTGAGACGGTTTCGGGATTGCAGTTTATCATAATGCTTTCAACGCCCTCTTCCGCCAGCGCGAAGGAGGCGTGGCAACAGCAATAATCAAATTCAATTCCTTGCCCGATACGATTAGGACCGCCGCCCAAAATAATCGCTTTGTTTTTATTGCTCGGCTTGGCTTCACATTCTTGGTCGTAAGTGGAATACATATAGGCGGTTTCGGCTTGAAATTCGGCGGCGCAACTATCTACGCGCTTAAACACACTACGCACTTGATGAGCGTTGCGCGCGGTCGTTATTTCGTCAAGGGTTTGCCCGGTTAGCTGGCACAGCCGATTATCGGAGAAGCCCAAACTTTTGACAGCCTGCCAGCTTGCGCTATCATTCGGAGGAGATTTTTTTATTTCTTTTTCCACTTCAACCAGCTCGGCAATTTGGCGAATGAACCAGAGGTCAATTTTCGTGCGCGCGGCTATTTCATCGAGGGGAATGGCGCAGCGGCACGCATCGGCGATATATTGAAGTCGGTTCGGCAAAGGTCTATCGAGGCAAGCGCGAATTTTAGCGGGGTCGGTTTCAATTTCGTTCAAGCCGCAAAGCCCAGTCTCAAGCGAGCAGAGCGCTTTTTGTAAAGCCTCAGGGAAGTTGCGCCCGAGCGCCATCGCCTCGCCAACCGACTGCATAGAAGTTGTCAGCTCTCCGCTTTCGGTAGGAAATTTCTCAAAAGCAAAGCGCGGCACCTTGACCACCACATAATCAAGCACGGGCTCAAAGCTCGCGGGCGTGGTTTTGGTGATGTCGTTGCTGATTTCATCGAGGGTATATCCCACCGCAAGCTTCGCCGCAACTTTAGCGATGGGAAATCCAGTCGCTTTAGAAGCCAGCGCGGAGGAGCGCGACACGCGCGGGTTCATTTCAATCACCACCTGCCTGCCGGTCTGGGGATTGACGGCAAACTGCACATTAGAGCCGCCGGTCTCCACACCAATAGCGCGCAGGCAGTTGATGCTTGCGGTGCGCATGTGCTGATATTCTTTATCGGTCAGCGTGAGCGCGGGCGCAACGGTTATGGAATCGCCGGTGTGAATTCCCATCGGGTCTATATTTTCAATAGAGCAAACGATAATCGCGTTATCTTTTTTATCGCGCACGACTTCCATTTCAAACTCTTTCCAGCCGAGCACGCTTTCTTCCACCAAGATGGTATGGGCGGGCGAGGCTTTTAACCCGGCGGTTGCAATTTTAACGAATTGCTCTTTATTGTGCGCCGCGCCGCCGCCCCAACCGCCGAGCGTAAAAGACGGGCGAATAATAGCCGGCAAGCCAATGTCATTTAATCTACTTTCGGCTTCTTCCAAAGAGGAAGCAGTAAAAGAGCGCGGTGTCTCTAAGCCAATTTCCTTCATTGTTTTTTGGAACAAGCCTCGGTCCTCTGCCTTTTCAATCGCGCTTTCGTTAGCGCCGATGAGCTTGACGCCATATTTTTGTAAGATGCCCTCGCGTGAAAGCTCTAAAGCAACATTGAGCGCGGTTTGTCCGCCCATCGTGGGCAAGAGCGCTTGCGGTTTTTCGCGCGCGATAACCTTTTCAACAAAACTAGCATTGATGGGTTCAATATAAGTTTTGTCAGCCGTTTCGGGGTCGGTCATAATGGTGGCGGGGTTGGAGTTGATAAGAATAACGCGATAGCCTTCCTCGCGCAGGGTTTTACACGCTTGCGTTCCTGAGTAGTCAAACTCGCACGCCTGCCCGATGATGATAGGTCCCGCCCCGATAACGAGAATAGAGTCAATGTCCGTTCTTTTAGGCACTATTTTCTTATGGACTTTTTTATGGCTAGCAATTCGGCGAGGACTTCATCAAGTTGCGTTTTGCCCCCGACCGTCCAGCCCACGCGCGCGACAACCATTTCGCGCGAGGGAATAACCATAACAGTTTGTCCGTTAAAGCCGCCTGCCCAATAGGCATCGCGCGGCACGCTAGGATACTCGCGCACGAATTTGCTCTCGGGGTCATTGAGCCACCAGTGGTGGCTATACTTTCCTTTAGAGCCTTTGGTGATAGAGCGCGCGGCTTTCTCCACCCACGCAGCAGGCACAAGCTGCTTGCCTTGCCACCGCCCCTTTTGCAGATAGAGCACGCCGAGCTTGAGCCAGTCTTCGGTTGTGGCAAAACCAAAGGAAGAAGCAACCGGCGTGCCGACAAAATCAGGCGAGACAACCATAGAAGACATTCCCAAAGGCTTAAACAAGTTATCGCGCATAAAGCCGAGCGGGTCCTTGTTCTTTTTTCTCATTTCTTTTGTGTAAATCCAGCTCAAGATATTAGAAGTGCCGCTAGAATAATGCCAGCGTTTTTCTCTTCTGTTTTCTAAAAAATACTGCGCAGCAAAATATCCGCTGTTCTTTTTTGTGAAAAGCATTTCGGTAACCGCAGAAGCACCACCATAGGTTTCGTCAAAGGCAAGCCCGCTAGACATTCTAAATAATTCATCAAACGTAATTTTGTTGCGCTTATCGTTTATGCTCTGCCACAAAGCAACCGAAGGCGATGCCTCAACATTGATTAAGTTTTTTTGGATAGCAACACCATAAACAGCATGGAGCAGACTTTTTGTCATAGACCAGCCTTGATGAGGCGTTGAAGGCTTTGCGCCATCGCCATAGACTTCGGCGATGATGGCGCCTTTATGAAAAACCACAAACCCACGCGTGAAGAGCGCCTTTTTAGCAACATAAGCCTCAGCAATTTTTTGCGCTGCGCGGTTTATGCGCCGCGGCAGCTTTTGCGCCGCAATGGGCGGGTAATTGGTTTGGAAGCTATAGTCTTTTAGTTCAAAATTTTCTTCCTCGTCATAACTATATTCATCATCGTTTTTCTTGGATTTGCTTTTTGGGTCTTCCCAGCCCAGCACACAACCCACCTGAGGAATAAAAACACTAAAACTAGAATAAAGAGGCAGATAGGGCGTTGTGGCAATGACCTTATTATTGTTCTTTATTTCGGTGGGAGCAGCCGTTGCGCCTGACAATTCGCGTTGATAGGTGAAGCGCGGCTCACGCTGCGCGATGAAGTGCTGCTGGCAGGCAGTCTGCGCCGAATAGCCGACCATCACCTTAAACAGAGGGTGAAGCCAAAGCCCATAAAGCAAAACCAAAACGGCAAGGACAAAGGTGCTCGTTAGCAAAATGACTATTCTATCAAAGGTTAGTTTCATCGGTCTCGTTCCCTCAAATGACTGAGAGCTAGTATAAAGAATAAAGCCCTTTCTCGCGAGACTTATTTAAGCAAAATAATAAATTGCGAGATAGATGAGTCCATACCAGATGATATAGAAGGTTCTCACCCATAGCTCGGAGAAAATGCGCAGCACGGCAGGCAGTGCCACGATGAAGGATAGGACGTAAAAAACCCGCCAATCTAGAGATTCTGCGATAACGGGGAATGCGCCTACCAGCGCTAAGGTGAAAAATAAAACCGCAAGCTTTGTCAGACTTATGTCATACCAACGCATTTTAGTTTTCAGTCTCTCATCTACCATAGTCATTAAGTTAGCCATAATTTACTCCTTTTGTTTAAGGTTTCCTAGTTTCCATTATAGCGCAGAATTGGCGAAAGAGATATTGGCTATCCATCGGGCCGGGCGAGGCTTCGGGGTGATATTGGACGGAGAAAATTCCTTTATCTTCAACGAGAAGCCCGCAGTTTGTGTTGTCAAACAGGCTGACATGGGTTTCTTTGACATTCGCGGGCAAGGAGTCGCGCGCAACCGTCCAGCCGTGATTCATAGAGGTTATCTCGACCGCGCCGCTAATAAGATTTTTGACCGGGTGGTTTGCCCCATGGTGTCCTTGATGCATTTTCTGCGTGCGCGCGCCGAGCGCAAGTGCCAACAGCTGATGACCGAGACAAATGCCAAAGATAGGTTTGTCCGCCGCGATGAGCTTCTCTATCGTGGCGATGGCGTAAGCCGCACCGGTGGCGGCGGGGTCGCCCGGTCCGTTGGAAAGAAATATGCCATCGGGGTTGAGGCTCAAAATAGTTTCAGCCGAGCTATCGGCAGGGACAATCTGCACCGCGCAATCAAATTTTTCGAACAGGCGCAAGATGTTTTTCTTAATGCCGTAGTCTAAAGCCACCACCTCATATCTTTTTTGGGGCGGGTGTGTGTTTTCTTTTTTAGCGAAACTCCATTCGCCGCCACCGCTCCAGAGTTTTTGCGTTTTGGTGGAGACCTCTTTAGCACAATCGGCGTTTAGCAACCCGTGCCATTGCTTCGCTTTCTCTTGGAGCTGCTGAACATCGAGTTCCTGCCCGCAAGCGATGGCGGCTTTGGTGAAGCCTTTATCGCGCAGGCTTTTTGTGATGAGCCGCGTGTCTATGCCGGCGATGCCAATGATGCCGCATTTTTCGAGCCAGCGGCTGAAGTCTTCGTGCGCGCGCCAGTTCGAGGGCGCGGTGGGGGCTTCGCGCATCACGACTCCGCGCAGGTCTAGGTGCTGGGTTGCTTCAACATCCTCCTCGTTGATGCCGACATTGCCGATATGAGGAAAAGTAAAAGTGATAATCTGCCCGGCGTAAGAGAGGTCGGTAATAATTTCTTGATAGCCGGTCATGGCGGTATTGAAGCACAATTCGCCGACGTTCTCGCCGCGCGCGCCGATGCCGTAGCCCCAAAAGCTCTCACCGCTCTCAAGCACAAGCACCGCGTCGTGATTTTTGTTGTTGAAAAGATAACTCATTAAATTATTTTAATCCGCGCATTTTTTTGTCAATTTCATCATATAAGGTTAGCCCCGCCTCTTCAAATATCTTTAATAAGTCCTCATAGCAATTTTTGCCGCCGAGAAAATCCCAAAAATCTTTTCCTACAAGAACCTCTTCTTTTAAGTCAAATAAACCTTGTAAAGTCCAGCGCTCATAAGGTTTAGGTTCGTATGGATTGTAGGGGATAGCAAGAATAGTTTTTATTTTTACTTTAGGGTCTTGACTCCCCCGCATAGCAATCCAGTTTAATAGTTGTCTTTTTGTTTGAATAAAACTAGCAATGTTTGGTTTCGCCGTTTTTAATTCGAAATAATATTCTGTGCCATCATTCATTTCGGCAAACAAATCAACTCTTGCTTTTTTGATATTAGTATTATTTTTAGTTGTTGCAACCGATAAAATTTCTTTTGTTTCTTCTTGTTTGTTTGTTTTTCTTTTAGCTTCTTTTAATTCATCTATAATATGCTCTATTTTTAGAACCGCTTCATCGCAGATATAGCCCTCCAATCGTTTATACTGGCTAATAGCGATTTTTGCTTTGGGTTCAATGATAATTTCAGCAGCTTTCTCAAAAATTGAAGCCCCTAGAATTGTATTAACAGAATGGATAAATGAGTATAGAGCCATTCTGTCTCTTCCTAGTAAGCGATAATGAAAAGGCATTGCGGAAGTTTCAGGGTTATACTTTTCAAGTTTCGTTCTAATTTTTTCTACTAGCAGAGATTTTATTGCTTGTTTTTGTTTGGGAGATAAAGGCATGATTATTTTGCTTTTATATGAAAAATACTTTCTGCATAAGGTGTTTTATCCCTTTCAGTGCGATTTAAGACAGGACGCTTAAACTGATTAACTATTTTCATTTCCGCTTTATCGGCGATAGTGGGGTATAGATTATGCTTATCGTTGGCTACAATAAAAGCGTTAAAATCTGGCGTTAGATGTTTTTTACAATTTAACAAAGTGTCAGCAATGCCTTCAATATAAGAAAGTTTTGCTCCAACGCCTTGCCCTTTATGTAAAGGCCCAATTTCTAATTTGTCATTACGCTTAAAGTTAAAGAGGTCGTATGCATAGGCGTGTTGTTCGTGGTAATCAATTTGCCCAACATAAGGGGGGGAAGTGAAAATGCCAGCAATTTTATTTGCTCTTATTTGTTGATAAAAATGCTCGTTGTTTTCTTTTATTTTTTTTAATAAATCAATTTCCCTTGAATCTCCTGTAATGATAAAATGGAAACAATTTTTTTTAAGATTATCATAAACTTCTAATCTGTTTATTAAATCAGTTGCGTAGCGCGCAAACCAATTTTTTATAGAGAAAATAGGCTTGCATATTTTCTTATGTTTCCAGCAGTAATAGGTCTCCCATTGCGGTTGTTTAAGCGTTCCTAAGTCGGAGTGAGGTGTCGCGCGGCATGACCTCATCGTTCTGCTTAATATTAAAGCAAGGGCTTTTTTGTTTTTGCTATCTTTTATGTTTTTAATTTGGCTAAAGGCATAATCTATTTCTTCTCTCACATTTTCTATAAACCATAGAGATATAAAGCTATCATTGGTTTTTTGTTGCAGCTTTATATTATATTTTTTTACTAGGTCATTATAAATTTTTAGAAATTTTTTATTTTGTATTTTGGAAAAAGTCTCTTCGTCGATAGAGCCACGCTGAACTTGATACTTAAAATCAGGGCTAGGAAAGTTTTTTTTGTTGAAAGAGTATAATTTTTCCATCAATTCTTTTTCAAAAGCAGTAATGTTGTTCTTGGTTTCATAGTTAGCAATGGCATATTTTATCTTAGTGATATCTTTGTTTAGAGTTGAGAAATTATAATCGCTTAGTTTGACTTCTGCTATCATAGAATTGAAGCGTGAAATATCTATACCGATGGAATGTAAATCTAATTCTTTTGCTTGAACTAAAGTTGTTCCTGAGCCTGAAAAAGGATCAAGGATAATATTGCCTTTTTGGAAAAAGTTTTTTTTCTTAAAGGCATCAGTCTGGTTGCCAATGAAATAGTCTACAAGTTGAGGAATAAATTTCCCTTTATAAGGATGGAGTCGGTGGACATGTTTTGTTGTATCCTTTTCACGCAGATGGTCAAAAGACAGCCCCCAGTTCAAATCTTTACCGAGTTGCCTTTTCCAATTTATTTCACGTTTGCCGTGGTAAGAGTTGTAATAAGCTTTCAAGTCGCACACATAAACAGCAACCGATTTATTCGCGATGTGTTTTCTAATTTTGCCGTATTGGACGAGGTAAGAAATGTTGGATTCGCTAACATCTCTATCTAAAAACTTACTAGCCCATTGGCTTGCCTCTTTGATGGTTAATAATTGCTGTTTTGACATAGAATCACCTTTATAAATGCTATTATAGCCCAAATGGATTCAAGCGAGAACTTGAAGGGCGGGGAGGGGTTCTTGCTCTAGCCACGCGAGAAGCGCACCGCCGCCAGTCGAAAGATGAGTGAAGCCAGACTCGGCTTCAGCATTATGAATCACACCCTGAATAACACCCTGAATCACACTAAGCGTCTCGCCGCCGCCGGCAACAGAAACCCCATCACTGCTTGCGATTTTTTTAGCAATAGCAACACTCGCCCTATCAAAAGGTTTAATCTCAAAAGCACCAACAGGTCCATTCCATAAAATAGTTTTGGCTTGTTCGATTTCTGCTTCAATCGCGCGCAGACTTTCGGTGCCAATATCAAAGCAGCCGTGATGGGGAGGGATTTTATCGAGCGCGCAGTTTTCTACTTTCTGCCCTTCCTCCAGCTTGGCGGCGCAAGCAAAATCGACCGGCAAGAGAATAGGCGTGTTTTGCTTTTCCGCCTCGTCAAGCACAGCGCGCGCCTGGCTGATGGCTTCGTCATCAAGCGTGGAGGAGTCGGCATCCATTTTGCCGAGCGCTATCAAAAAGGCATTAGCCATCGCGCCACCGATAGCGACTTTATCCATTCGCCCCAAAATTTTTTTTAGCATTTTAACTTTGCTGGTAATTTTCGCACCGCCGATAATAGCAAGAGCAGGGCGTTGCGGCGCGGCGAGGTATTTTTCTATTTTCGCAATTTCTTCGACAAGGGCGAGGCCGGCGAAAGCCGGCAGCAGCTTAGCCACGCCGACAACCGAAGCATGCACGCGGTGCGTGACAGAAAAAGCATCATTGACGAAGTAATCGGCGTTGCGCGCGAGCTCTTGCGCGAAGAGCGGGTCGTTTTCGGTTTCGCCTTTATAAAAGCGGGTGTTCTCGGCAAGGATGATGTTCTTTTTGCTTCGGCGAATAGCCCACGCGGCGGTTTCGCCGATGGCGGCGGGAATAAAATCTATATCTTGCCCTAGGGTATTTTTCAATTCGGGCAGGAGTTGCACGAGGCTACACGCGGCACTTTTTTTCCCTTTGGGTCTAGCGAAGTGGGACAGCAGGATAACTTTCGCGCCCGCTTGGGTGAGGCTATCGATAGTTTTTTTATGCTGGAGGATTCTGGTTTTGTCGAGTATCTTGCCAGCAACAAGCGGCACATTGAAATCAACGCGCATAAGAATATGTTTGTCTTTGATGTTTTGCTTGAGGAGGGTATGAAGCGTTTTCATTTTAGAGATGCGAATTTTTTACTCACATCGACCATACGATTAGCGAAGCCCCATTCGTTATCATACCACGAGAGGACGCGCACCATCTTACCCTTATCAACATTGGGAATAACATTGGTTTGGGTTAAATCAACGCAAGAAGAAGCGCTATGGTGGTTGAAGTCGCTTGAGACGAGGGGGTCGTTATTGACGGCGAGGATATGTTTCAATTCATTTTGGCTGGCTTGCGTGAAGGCTTGATTGACTGCGTCGATGGAGGTGGGCTGGGTTGTTTGCGCCACGAGGTCGACTAAAGAAACATTGGGCGTTGGCACGCGAATAGCGGTGCCGTCTATTTTGCCGGCGAGTTCGGGCATCACGAGGGCGATGGCTTTAGCCGCCCCGGTGCTTGTGGGTATCATCGACAGGGCGGCGGCGCGCGCGCGGCGCGGGTCGCTGTGGGCGGTATCGAGCAGGGATTGGTCGCTGGTGTAAGAATGAACGGTGGTCATGTGTCCGTATTCAATACCGCAGAGTTGGTGAAGCACTTTAATGATAGGCGCGAGGCAGTTGGTTGTGCAAGAGGCGTTAGAAATAATTTTATGCTCGGCGGTGAGGGTATCATCATTGACACCAAAGACGATAGTTTTGTCGGCATCGGCGGAGGGACCTGAGATGACCACTTTTTTCGCACCCGCTTTTAGATGTCCTGCGGCTTTATCGCGCGCGGTAAAAATGCCGGTGCATTCAAGCGCGATGTCTATGTTTAATTTTCCCCACGGCAAGTTAGCGGGGTCGCGCTCTGAGAAGCACTCTATTGTTTGCGCGCCCACTTGAAGTTTATTGCCGTTGCATTTGACTTCTAGCGGTAAGCGTCCGTGCGTGGAATCGTATTGCAACAGGTTGCGGTTGGTTTGCGCATCGGCGAGGTCGTTAATAGCAACGCACTCTATTTCTTCGTTGCGCTCTAAAGCGGCACGCAGCACGAGCCTACCAATTCTACCGAAGCCGTTAATCGCGAGTCGCATTAGAACTCCTCTCTTTTTTGTTTTTGCTTAAATTGCTGAACGAGTGCATCAATTTTATCAGCGATAAGGGTTTCATTAAAGCCGAATTTTTCAAACAGCTGCTCGGCGGGGGCGCTTGCGCCGAAGCTGTTCATACCGATGAAGTGGCAGCCATCGCCGACAATATCGTGCCAGTTAGAGTTGGCGGCGGCTTCTATAATCACGTGAATGCCGGTCGTGCCGAGCACTTGCGCGCGGGCTTCGGGCGTTTGTCGAGCGAAGAGGTCGAAGCAAGGCACAGAGACAACACGCGCGGCAATGCGCTGATTATTCAACCGCCGCCGCACCTCAAGCGCGAGCGCAACCTCCGAGCCGCTGGCGAGGATGGTGACATCTTCGTTGCCATCAACGCCGCGCAGTTCATAAGCCCCGCGCCGCGAGCGGTTTTCTTCGCTCACCGCATTACGCAAGAGCGGCACGCTTTGCCGCGTTAAGAGCAGCGCCGAAGGTCTGTTCTTTTGCGCGAGCGCGATTTCCCAGCACTCAATAGTTTCAACCCCATCGGCAGGACGAAAAACATTGAAGTTAGGCAAGGCGCGCAAGCTCGCGAGATGCTCGACCGGCTGATGGGTGGGTCCGTCTTCGCCCAGCCCGATAGAATCGTGCGTGAAGACAAAAATGGCACGCATCTCCATAAGCGCGGCGAGTCGTAGCGCAGGCTTGCAGTAATCGCTAAAGATGAGAAAGGTGCCGCCATAAGGGAGGATAGCGCCGTGCGCCGCCATACCATTGATGGCGGCTGCCATAGCGTGTTCGCGCACGCCGTAGTGGATGTAGCTACCGCTATAATCTTGGCTGTTGAAGATGGTTTGCGCGGCGGCTTTGGTGCCGTTGGAGTCGCTCAAGTCTGCCGAGCCGCCGATGAGTTCGGGCAAGTATTCGCTCAAAACTTCTAGCGCGGCTTGCGAGGCTTTGCGTGTCGCGAGGCTTTTCTCTTTCGCGAGCTTGCGCTTACACGTATTCAGCGCGCGTCCCAAGCCGTCGGGCAGTTCCTTATCAAAGCGTCGGGAGAGCTCTGCTTTTGTATTTTCGTCTAGGGTGTCCCATTTTTGTTGCCACGCGCCTCTCTTTTTCGCCATCGTTAAACCGGCGATGCGCCAGTCGTCTAGCACGTCATCGGGCAAAGCGAAGGGCGGGTTATGCCACTGGAGGTTTTCTCTTGTGGCGGCGATTTCTTTTTCGCCGAAAGGTCCGCCGTGCGCGGCGGCGGTGCCTTCTCTATCGGGTGTGCCGAAGCCAATTTTCGTTTGGCAGATAATGAGCGTAGGCTTGTCGCTTTTTTGCGCCTCGCGCAGAGCGGCTTCGATGCTTTGGCTATCGTGTCCGTCTGTTTCTATCACGTTCCACTGGAAACTTTGGAAGCGCATAGGGATATTAGAATTATCGGCAAGGGAGGTTGCGCCATCAATCGAGACATCGTTTTTATCGTAAAGCACGATTAGCCGATGGAGCTTGAGGTTGCCAGCGAGAGCAGCGGCTTCAGCACTCACGCCTTCCATCAGGTCGCCATCGCTCGCGAGGACGTAGGTGTAATGCTCGATGATGTCATCGGAGTATTGCTGATTGAGTTTGCGCTCGGCGACAGCCATTCCCACCGCCATAGAGAAGCCCTGCCCGAGAGGACCGGTAGTGACTTCAACGCCGGGCAAGCAGTTGCGCTCGGGGTGGCCGGGGGTGCGGCTGTTGAGCTGGCGGAAGTTCTGCAGGTCTTCGATGGTCACGCCTTCGGTGCCGATAAGGTAAAGCAGAGAATAGAGCAAAGCCGAGCCGTGTCCTGCCGATAGGATAAAGCGGTCGCGGTCTATCCACTCGGGGTTGTGTGGGTCGAAGCGGACGAACTTCGTCCAGAGCGTGGTGATAATATCCGCCGCGCCGAGTGCCATACCGATATGACCTGAGGCGGCTTTTTCAACCGCATCAACCGCGAGGAAGCGCAGAGCATTCACCATCTTTTGGTGCGCTTGCCCCTGCGCTTGCTCGTGCGCGCTTGTGCTGGTTTGGTCTGCGGTGTCATCGGGGACGCTGGCTTCGGGTTTGCCAGAAGCGCCAGAAGTATCAGAGGTATTATCGCGTTTAGAGATAACCTGCCCCGCACCGAGAAGACTCGTTCTCATATTATTTGCCATTTTCGCCAAAGCCCCTTTGTTTTTTGGGTTTAGTTGTCATACTATCCCAACCTCAATGAACTTTTTTTTGCTTTCAATAAAATTTTTCATTTGCTCCAATCCCTTTCTTTCTAATAAAGGAATATAAAGCCTATTCAACAGGTCTTCTAATTTTATATCGCACATTATTGTTCCAGTAGCAAGCGCGCGGGCTTGAATAGAAAATTCTTTTGTAAATAAGAAACGATAAAAGGATAATAGTTTTTTCTCGTCAGCAATTCTAACTTTATAAAAACCATTTGAGGCAATAAAACCACTATACTTTTCATAGGTATAAAAAAAGCTTGCTTCCGAGCCACGCATTTTAGCAAAAAATATATCACCTGTGTTTAACATTTGTTTTGCCCTATTGGGTAAAGCCCAGCCACGAAGGAGCGGGGGCGGGACGATAGTATCTTTGTATACCGAACCAGTTTCAATGTATTGATATTCTTGCCCATTATTAAAAGTTAGATTGTCCTTGTTGCTAACAATTATTCCCTTCTCACTTAATCTGAAAAAAGATTCGCGTTTTATTTTGTTAGTAGCGGTAATATATCCTGTTTTTTTGTCATATAATTTTGCGTTAATAATAAATCCATTATTTTTTATGGTAGAAAAAGAAACGACATTATAATTTTTGTATTGCTTGGGGGAATCAAATTTCCTTATATTTTCATCATCAGCAAAACTTTTTAATTGCTCGCTTATTGCTAATAAATCGTTATCTATAACAGGTTCATTATTTGTATCTCTAATATAGACCCCATCATTTTCTCTGCGTTTTATGAGAGGGGGGGTTCCCTTTCTGCTACAATCAAATCCTACATTATCAGCAACAGCAACAAAAATTTTATAATTATCAGGTGGCGATGTATTTTGGATAAACAATATAGAAGTTGCCCCACCAGCACCTGACGCCTTAAAAACATTGTCTGGTAAATTGACGCACCCCAAAACACGAGCTCTATTAAATATCACTTCTCTAAATTGCGCATCACTAGGATTATCAATATATCCGTTAGGAATAACAGAAATAAGGATGCCCCCTTCTTGTAATAGGTTTAATCCCCTTTCAATAAACAACTTTCCTGTATGCTCGCTATTGATAGCATATTGAGCTTTATTTTTTCCTGTATATTTTGTTTCTCTGCCAAATGGGGGATTTGTAATAACAAATTTATAATGTCCGTTATCCTTGTCAAATTTATCTAAAGAATCTAAAACTTTTACATTGCTACGCCCATCTCCGTTAAGTATCATATTTATTTGAGCTAAAGCAGCAGCGTTATTGTCAATGTCCCAGCAATGTAATTCATTTTCTATATCAGCTTTGATATTTAATTTGCCTGCTTTTCTTAATAAACCAACCATAAAATCCCCCGAGCCACTACAAGGATCTATTGCTGTCGTCTTTTTGGTTATTTTTACATTATCTGTCATAAAAGAAATTATTTCTTTAGGAGTATAGTATTGCTGTAAATCTTTTTGTAAAAAATTTGGAGCAAACCCCATATAAAATTCTTGTATAATAACTCTATCAGTATTGATTAAAGAATAACCTTCAAGGACTGAAACACAGGCTTTTAGTGCCTCTTCTCTTAAGCTAATTCTACTAGCTACAATATCCTTAAATTCACCGTTAAGTCTATAATGCCTTTTTGCTGCTTCATATAATCTTGAGATGCGGTCAAATAAAACATTATCTTTGCCACTGCGAACACAAAATTCTAAAGGATTGTTTTTGCTTTCGTCGTAGTATTTGCTAATTAGCAACTTAAACACTTCCTTGTATAATTGTTTTTTATTGCCCCCTTGATAATTTCTTAAAGTTTGGTCTAAAATCTCCCAAACCGCAACACCTCTATCTAATGGAGCTAAATCATCTTTTGTTAGGCGAGAACTTTTATTATCATTAAATTTTGGCAGATAAGCTATTGAAGACTCCTCACCATCTTTTTTTATTGTTAGTCTTGTTGCTTTGTCCCAATAAATACCCCATTCTACATTTTCACAAAAACGCATTGCTGGAATAAGTTGATTTTTAATTGCTTTTTCTTTATCTTCGGGAGAAACTTTTATTTCTGCGACAAAACGAACGCTATCGCTATCTATTTTACCATTACTCATAGCTTCTATAGCAGGTCTATCAAAAACCAATATATCAGGCTCTAAACGATTACGACCCGCTGCTCCTAATCGTTGAAGTATTTTATGAACTGCAATATATTTTACTGGAACATTTTTATATTTTATTAAGTATTTTATACACTCAATAACAAACTCCTCTTCTTTAGAAGAGGAATCAAATCCCCCTCTAACAGGGCAAGAGTAATGATATTTAACGGGCATTATTTAACCAAATCCTTATAGGTTAAACGCTTGCCTAGCAAACCTTGCGTGATGACAGCCATAACCTCTAGGGCAGCAAAAGTGCGGTTGTTATGGTGAGCAGAAAACTCGTCAATGTATCTATATAAATGTTTGACGCTCATTTTGTGATAAGTCCCCATTTTCACGCTGAAAAACTTACGACAATCTTTACACTTATACGGATATTTGCGTGATGTTGTTTGATTCTCTTATTATAGCAAGACTTCGACAACGAGGGCAACTTTTCTCATCGCCCCATCTGTGCTTATTGAGAGGCTTTGTGTCAATTATATTATTTGCGAGTATTTTATTGACTTTAGGGGGTTTTAGCGGCTATCCTAGACGAATCAGCTAGGAGCATAGATGATAGAAGGTGCGGTTGGGGCTGAACAAAACAAAACAGGAGGTTTGATTTCTAATGCGGCAGAGCATTTGGACGCCGCTTTGTCGCGTCTAGAGCAGGTCTGGCACGCGAAGCAAGAGCATCTCATCGCGCGCATCAACGACAAGGAACAACGCGCCGAGCAGCAGATTCAAACGCTACGCGTTCAGGCATCGCACTGGAAGGCAGAAGCAGAGCGGCTCTCCACGCAAGTCGCCCAGCAGGGCGTTCTCCAGCAAAGAGCGCAGAAGGCAGAGCAAGAATTAAGCTATCACCGCCAGCGCGCGCACCAGTGGCACGAAAAGGCGGAGAGCTGGAAAGAGGAAGCGCGGCGCTCGGAAGAGGCGCGGGTGGCGGCTTTACATAAATCCAACAGCCCTCAAATGAAGCACATCATTCAAGAGCTAGACGCTTGCTTGGACGAGACGATTGAAAGTCTAAAAGAAGTGATTGAAACGCGCACCGGTTCTTTCGATAAAATAGCCGAGGGGGGCAGGTAGATGAAGCAAGTCAATGTTTCTATTAACGGACGCAGCTATGGGCTCAATTGCGGCGAAGGCGAGGAGCAGAAACTTTATGAGGTGGTGGAACATCTCAACAAGAAAATATCGCAGTTGGATAAGATAACCAAGCAATCGGGGGATACAAACCTGATGTTAGCGGCGGCTCTGCTTGCTTCTAGCGAGGCGCTGGATTTAGAAAGAAAGCAAGCCGCGCAAGCGCAAGAGCTTACCGAAACGAAGCAGTTGTTAGCACAGAAGGAAAGTCTGGTCGCTAAAAACGAAGCGGAGGCGCAAGCCGCTCTGATGAAAATGACCCAACGCATAGAAAGCCTAACCACGTTAATCGCCGAGCAGTTATCTGCCGAGCAGTTGTCGGATAGCCCGGCTAACAAGGGACATAACAAAGAAGAATCTATTCCTGTTCCTCAAGCGAAGCTGGCTTAATTTAGAAAACCGATGGATAAAAAGAAATTGCGCCACGAGATGTTAGAAAGGCGCATGGCTCTCGCGCCGAGCCTTCGCGCAGATGCGGCACAAAAAATAAAAACATTATTTTTGGATAGCCCAGTTTTGATGAAAGCCGAAGTGCTATCGGCTTACCATGCTATTCGCGGAGAACTTGACCCGCACTTTTTAATAATAGCACTACAAGAAGTCGGCAAGCAGATAGCCCTGCCGATAATAAAAGATAACAGGCTTTTGTTCTGCGCTTACGAAAAAGGCGATGGGCTTGTCGCGGGAGCGTTTGGAATTTTAGAGCCGAAGCGCAAAAAAATTATTTCGCCTCAACTGGTTCTTTTACCTTGTCTGGCTTTTGATAAGAATGGCGCACGGCTCGGTTATGGCGCGGGGCATTATGACAGGGCTTTAGCAGAGTTAAAGGTGCTGAAGGTGGCGCTCGCCTTTGCTTGCCAAGAGCTTCCCGCTCTACCGAAAGAGCCGCACGACATCGCGCTTGATGGGGCTTTAACCGAAGAAGGTGTCAAGTTTTTTGGGTGATATTGACAAAAGGGCTTTTTAGGGTTAAAAATAGAATAGGGGTCAAGCTAGAAAAGGGGGCTTCAATGATTAACACGAGATTTACAGAAATGTTTGGTATCCAACACCCGATTGTTCAAGGCGGGATGCAGTGGGTAGGCAGAGCGCCGCTGGTTGCGGCGGTAGCGAACGCGGGCGCGCTGGGTTTTATCACCGCGCTCACACAGCCGACACCTGAGGAGCTAGACAAGGAAATCACCCGCTGCCGCGAGCTTACCGACAAGCCGTTCGGGGTTAATTTGACGATTTTGCCGACACTCAAGCCGCCGCCCTACGAGGAGTATCGGCGCGTGATAATAGAGGCGGGCATAAAAATAGTGGAAACCGCCGGCAGCAATCCCATAGAGCATATAGCGGATTTTAAGAAGCATAACGTGAAGGTGATACATAAATGCACGGCGGTTCGCCACGCGCTAAAGGCAGAGCAGCTTGGGGTCGATGCGATTTCCATTGATGGCTTTGAATGCGCCGGACACCCGGGCGAAGACGATATTCCCGGCTTGATTTTAATTCCGGCGGCGGCAGACAAGGTGAAAATTCCGATGATAGCTTCTGGCGGTTTTGGCGATGGTCGCGGTTTGGTTGCGGCTTTGGCTTTGGGCGCGGAAGGTATCAACATGGGCACGCGGTTTATGTGCACGCAGGAATCGGAGATTCATAATAAAATCAAACACCAAATTGTAGAGAATGACGAGCGCGCGACCGATTTAATTTTCCGCACCGTGAGAAACACCGCGCGCGTGGCAAAGAATATGATAAGTCAGGAAGTTCTCAAGGTAGAAAGGAAAGGCGTTGAAGATTTCGCGGCAGACTTAGGACATTTGGTTTCGGGTCAGCGCGGTAGCCAAGTCTATGAGAAGGGCGACCCTGATTATGGCATTTGGTCGGCGGGTATGGTTCAAGGTTTAATTCACGATGTGCCGACATGTAAAGAGCTGATAGATAAAATCATCACAGATGCTGAGGCGATAATCGCGCAGCGTTTAGGCGGAGCTTACACCAAAGCGGCGTAAGTCATCTGCTGTAATTCAGAGGCTACGGGGTATAAATCGGCGGGCATAATTTGCGTCATAAAGATAACGACAAGTTCTTCGGCGGGGTCTATCCAAAAGAGAGTGCCGGCAGCACCACCCCAAAAGTAAGAACCTTTAGACAGAGGCTGCTGGTAGGCGGCGGGGTCGGTAATGACGGCGAAGCCAAGACCAAACCCTGTGCCAGCAGTATTGACTACAGGGATAGCAGAAACAGAAATATCTGTTATATTGGCGCGGTTGGGGAGGTGGTTATCGGTCATAAAGCGCAGGGTGTTGGGGCTAAGGAGTCGCGCGCCATCGAGCTCACCCTGATTGAGGCACATCTGGCAGAAGCGGTGGTAATCGCCGATGGTGGAAACAAGCCCAGCACCGCCCGAAAGATAAACCGGCTTTTCAGTATAAGGAGATGTTTTGTCGTTAGGGTCGATGGCGAAGAGGTCGCCGGTTTCGGGGTTCAAGGTGTAGTTAGCAAGGAAGCGATTAAGTTTCTCAGGCGGCACATGGAAGCTGGTGTCATTCATCTGTAGCGGCTCAAAAATATTCTTTTGGAAGAATTCATCGAGGGACATACCAGAGATAACCTCGACAAGTCGTCCGCAGACATCGGTAGAGATGGAGTAATTCCATTGTGTGCCGGGGTCGAACATAAGCGGGAGTTGGGCTGCGGCCTTGACGGTTTGTTCAAGGTTCATCGCGCCTGCTTCATTTGTGCCGCCGCCGTCAATTTTGAGTCCGCCGTCAATTTTGTGGTCTCGGTAGAGGCGGTCGACGGGGTGGGCTTGCGCGAAGCTGTAAGTTAATCCACTACAATGGGTGAGGAGGTGGTGGATAGTCATCGGACTTGCAGCAGGGCGGGTGATTGCGGCGAGGTTGTTGCCCCCGTCCCAAACTTGAACATCGCGGAACTCAGGCAGGTATTTAGCGACCGGGTGGCTGAGCTGGAAGCGTCCTTGTTCAAACAGCATCATCAAAGCCACCGAGGTGATGGGTTTGGTCATAGAATAAATACGGAAGATGCTATCGGCGCTCACTGGTGCGGGGTTGCCGACCGCAAGCGTGCCGCCGCATGAAAAATGAGCGACCTCGCCCTTGCGCGAGAGCAAGACGGAATAAGCGCCTAGTTTTTTCTTATCGATGTAGTTCTTTTGGAGGAAGGACTCGATGTGTTTCAGGCGTTCCTCATTAAAGCCGAGCGCTTTGGCGTTATGAATGGGTATAATATTTTCTGCTTGCGACATATTGTCCTCCCTGTAGTGTCTTGTGGTGCTTATGCTAAAGCGGCATAGGCGAGTTGTTGTAATTGAGCGCGCGCGGGGTAATAATCGCTCGGCATAAATTGTGTCATAAAGATGCCGATGAGTTCTTCGGCGGGGTCTATCCAAAAGTAAGTGCTTGCGGCGCCGCCCCAAGAGTAAGTGCCTTTAGAGACCGGCAGCTGAGCGGCGGCGGGGTCGGTAATGACAGAGAAGCCGAGTCCAAAGCCTGTTCCCTCAAAGCGATTTTCAGAGAAAGTAGAGGTAGAGATTTGGTCTAGCGTGACGCGGTTCGGGAGGTGGTTATCGGTCATAAAGCGCAGGGTGTTGGGGCTAAGGAGTCGCACGCCGTCAAGCTCGCCTTGATTGAGGCACATCTGGCAGAAGCGCAGGTAATCGCCGATGGTAGAGACAAGCCCGCCGCCACCAGAGAGGTAAGCGGGTTTTTGAGCGAAGGCAGATTTTTCGTTAGCGGGGTCGATGAGTTCGAACGCGCGCGTTTCGGGGTGCTTGCGATAGTTGGCGAGGAAGCGATGCAGTTTTTCGGGCGGCACATGGAAGTCGGTGTCGTTCATTTGTAGCGGCTCAAAGATATTCTTTTGGAAGAACTCATCAAGAGGCATACCAGAGATAACTTCGATGAGTCGTCCGCAGACGTCAGTAGCGATGGAGTAGTTCCACTTCTCGCCGGGGTCGAACAGAATGGGGAGCTGCGTTGCGGTTTTGACGGTATCTTCAAGAGAGACTTTGCTATCGTCAATTCTCTTATGTCGGTAGAGTCGGTCGATGGGATTTGCGTGAGAGAAGCCGTAAGTCAAGCCGCTACAATGGGTAAGGAGATGATGTATCGTAATGGGTCTGACGGGCGCGCGCGTTATTATGTTGAGGTTGTTGCCGCCGTCCCAAACGCGAATGTTGTTGAACTCCGGCAGGTATTTAGCAACCGGGTGGCTGAGCTGGAAGCGTCCTTGTTCAAACAGCATCATCAAAGCCACGGAGGTGATGGGTTTGGTCATAGAATAAATACGAAAGATGCTATCGGCGCTAACGGGCGCGGAGGTATCGGTTGCGAGCGTGCCGCCGCTTGCGAAGAGCGCGACCTCGCCCTTACGCGCGAGCAGGGTAGAATATCCGTGTAATTTTTTCTTATCGATATAGTTTTGGAAGAAGGGTTGAATGCGTTGGAGTCGCTGCTCGTCAAAGCCGAGCGCCTTAGCGTTGTTGGTGGGGATAATGTTTTCCGCTTGCGACATATAGTCCTCCAGTCGTTTATTTTATGGCACGAGGGCGAGGGAGTCAAGATTCACTAATATGACTGGCAGCGGCTTTAGCCCTAAAAACCGCTTATATTAACAGATATTGACTTTAGCCCAAGAACCCCCTATATTAAACATAGTAAAGGATACCATTATGACTCACATATTCCCTAAAGGCGGCATTCCCGGTTCGGCTTAGACCTGCTTGATTAGCTGTTATTTTTATCCAAAATATAATTCTTATAGCGGGCATTGCTTTGGCTCTTGCTGGGACCTTGTCTGTTATGCAGCTATCGCGTAAAAGAAATACTATTGATATATTCATTGGATACCAGTCGGACAATTATTATGAAAATGCTCATGCTGTTTTTAACAAACAGACGAGAAAGGGCAAATTAGATTATAAAAAATTAAAGCCCGCAACAAGACAAAAAGACAGAGCTAGTATTCATGGCTATCTAAATTTTTATGAAATGGTTGCTGTAGGGATTCGGGAAGGCGCTTTTAATGAACAAATGGCAAAAGAATACTTTGAGACTATGGTGTTTGCCGATTACCCAAAAGTCAAAAATTACATACAAAATTTAAGAAAAGATGAAAAAGATAAAGAGATATTAATTCAATTTGAAAATCTTCATAATGCTTGGAAAGATAAAAAATTCTATCAATCTTGGTTTAAGCGGTGGGTTGGTTAGGCTCGCTATTTCACCAATTTAGACGGAGCCTTATATTTAGACGTTAATCTTTTTTGCCGTTGATGGCTTTTTCGATAATTGCCGTAAGCGTTGTTGCGGGGGGTTTATCGCTCTTTTGCTGATAGAGGTCTAGCAATAACTTTTCAGGTCCTTCTTTGATTCTATAAGTAATATAGAGCTTATGCATTTCCTTTTGCCAATCTGGATCCTTATCGCCAAAGGCAATAATTTTAGTTTCAATAAAGGCTAAATTGTAAAATGTTTCACTTAAAATTCTATGCTTTGCTTCGGTAGCTTTTAATTGCTTGAGTGCCCAAATAAAAGGAAAAGAAATAATCCCAAAGGCAGAAGCCTCAGCAATAGGGAAATAAGTATTAGAGCCAAAAAAGGATAAAAGCCCTGCAGTATAAGGGAACACCCTCACCATAATAAGGGCGGTAAAAATGGCGCATATAATGCCAAAAATAAATAACATCAAATAAAAAGCTATGTTTGCTATCAACGCTTTTGTTTTTTCTTTTCTAGCTCGGTCAATCTTAAATTGCTCTTCTAGCTCTTCCGCGGCTTGTAGGGCTATAGCAACGCCGCGGTTATGAATGGCACCTGTAAAATTAGGGTCTAGCTCTATGGCTTTATCATAATCCTTTATGGCTTTGTCATATTCTTTTTCGTTTTTCCAAGCAACGCCACGGTTATTATAGGCTTCGGCATAATCAGGCTTTAGTTCTATGGCTTTATTATAATTCTCTATGGCTTTATCATATTCTTTTTTCTCTGCCCAAGCAACGCCACGGTTATTATAGGCATAAGCAAAATCAGGTTTTAGCTCTAAGGCTTTATTACAATCCTTTATAGCTTTGTCATATTCTTTTTTCTCTATCCAAGCAGCACCACGGTTATTATAGGCACTGGCATCATTAGGTTCTAGCTCTATGGCTTTATTATAATCCTCTATGGCTTTGTCATATTTTTTTTTCTTTTTCCAAGCAACGCCGCGGTTATTATAGGCTTCGGCATAATCAGGTTTTAGCTCTATGGCTTTATTATAATCCGCTATAGCTTTGTCATATTCTTTTTTCTTCCGCCAAGCAACGCCACGATTATTATAGGTTTCGGCAGAATTGGGTTCTAGCTCTATGGCTTTATCATAGCTTTCAATAGCGCCGTCAAAATCTCCAGCGGCATATTTTTCATTTCCCTCATGAAACCATTCCTCTGCGGTTTTTTCTTGTGCCATTTTTTTCTCCTTTTATTTAATCAACTTAGATAGCTTCTTGAAATCATCGGTGCCTGAGAGGTGAAGCCACTCGAAAAGAACCATCTCCGCCGAAACAATTTTACAACCCGCAGAACCCAGCCGCGCTAACGCAAGCTCAACCGAACGCGCCGTGCGCGAGGTGATACCATCGGCAACCACAAAAACCTCTTCCCCCGCCGCACACAAATCCAAAGCCGTTTGCGCCACGCAAATATGCGCTTCTATCCCAACCAAAACAAATTGATTTTTAC
The DNA here is from genome assembly GCA_965209065.1 of Alphaproteobacteria bacterium. Taxonomy (GTDB): domain Bacteria; phylum Pseudomonadota; class Alphaproteobacteria; order JAPOUT01; genus CBDBUR01. The sequence goes on along the minus strand of OZ242373.1, from coordinate 1,056,129 downwards.
CCTGCGACTTGTTCTCGCTCAAATGCTGCTTTATCATCGGGTCGTCCCAGCACGAAAAATGCATCTTTTCTAGTATAGGCGCGTTCATCGCGCGCGAACGCAGAGGCTCAATCGTCTCGCCCAAGCCCTTGCGGTATTGCTCGGTGATTAACATAGGAATATCCAAATGACACGCCGCGTCCATAACAATTCCCGCGTTCTTCACCATCGAATCCATTTCATACATCACCGGCGCAAGACGCTCTTGAACGTCAATCACCAGCAGCTGACTCTCTTCTTTTTTTAATTTCATAGCTTCTCCCCGTTTAATCCAAATCCAAACCAATATCGAGACCCCGCACGCTATGCGTCAGCGCACCCGATGAAATAATATCAACCCCGCTCGCCGCAAATGCCGCAACATTATCCAAACCAATATTGCCAGAGGCTTCGCAAATAATCCTACCATCAATTAGCCGAACCGCCTCCGTTAATTCTTGCGGCGACATATTATCGAGCAAAACAGCATCAGCCCCCGCGCTGATAATTTCCTCCAGCGCATCGATGCTGTCGGTTTCCACCTCTATTTTCGTTAGGGGCGACACCGCCGCGCGCGCGCGCCGCACCGCTTCGCTGATGGACGGCGCAAGGGCGAGATGATTATCCTTAATCAGCACGCCATCGCTCAGTCCAAAACGATGATTGCCGCCGCCGCCACACGACACCGCATATTTCTCGAACAAGCGCAGGTTGGGCGTCGTCTTGCGCGTGCAGTAAATGCTTACCCCGCCCGCCCGCTCAACCATCTCGGCTGTTGTGGAGGCAATCCCGCACATGCGGGTCAAAAAATTCACCGCCACGCGCTCGGCAGAGAGAATATCAATCGCGTTGCCCTCGATGGTGGCGAAGGTCTCGCCCGCCGCGAGCCTATCGCCATCGTTCTTGGTGTTCTGCCAGCGCAGGTTGTGGTTGATGAGCTCGAACGCGAGCCGCGCGACCGCCACCCCGCACAGCACGCCCGCCGCGCGCGCGACCAACCGCCCGCGCGTTTCGGTGCTATCGGACAGCACGGCTTGGCTGGTTCTATCGCCATAAGCGCCTAAGTCTTCGAGCAGGGCTTGCCGCACCGACGGCTCTATATTTATTCGCGTGAGTTTCATTCTGCTAGACCATAGCATTTATAGCAGCGAGTGTGCATTTTGACCTTTGAGCATAAGCTGGGTTTGCGTGCGGGTAATCGATTCTGAAGTGGGCGCCGCGGCTCTCGGTGCGTTGGAGCGCGCTTGCGGTAATCACTTTCGCCGCCGCAAGCATATTTTCGTTTAGCACCGCGCCCTCGTTTTTTTCCTCCAGCGCGCGAATTTTATCGAGCGCAATCAGCAAGCCCGCTTGCTCGCGCACGACATTCACATAAGCGCTCATAATAACTTTGAGCTTTTCTTTTGTGTTGCTGTCGCCTTTTTTCTCGTTGAGCTCTTTGGGGCTGGCGGTGTTCTCTTTCGGCTCAAGGGTTTCGGCGATGAAGTGGGCGAACACGAGCGCCTCGCCGAGGCTATTGCCCGCGAGGCGGTTCGCACCATGCGCGCCGTTCGCCGCACTTTCGCCGCAGACCCAAAGCCCATCGAGCGCGGTGCGCCCGAATTCATCACACGCGATGCCTCCCATATGATAATGCGCGGCGGGTGCCACAGGAATGAGGTCTTGCTTCGGGTCAAGCCCGGCGCGCGCGCACGCCGAGCAAATGAGCGGAAAGTGTTCGTCCAGCGCAACGGAAGTAATCGTGCTGCAGTCGAGGAAAGCGCCGCCGCCTTGAACGGCACGCGCGACCTCGCGCGCAACAACATCGCGCGGCGCGAGCTCGGCGGCTTGGTGGGCTTCGAGCATAAAGCGGTGCCCTTTTTTATTGACGAGCAGAGCGCCTTCACCGCGCAGGGCTTCGGTCGCGAGCGGCGCGGGGTGCAGCCCAATATCAAGCGCGGTCGGGTGGAACTGGACGAATTCGCTATCGGCGAGCTCGGCACCAGCGCGCGCGCCCAGCCCTAGCCCCAGCCCGAGCGCGAGCGGCGGGTTGGTCGTCATCTGGTATAGCTGCCCGATACCGCCGGTAGCAATCACCACACCGGCGGCGCGAATGAACTGCCACGTTTTGCTTTTATTATTTTTAGCAAACACGCCAACGACCTTTTGGTTATGGTCGAGGGCTAACCGCCCGACGAAAGTGTTTTCAATAATTTCGATATGGTTTGCCTTGATGACAGCTTGGCTCAGCCCGCTCATGATGGCTTTGCCTGCCATATCGCCGGCGGAGCGCACGATACGGCGATGGCTATGCCCTGCCTCGCGGCTGAGGAGAAAAGTTTGGAGGTCATTTTCTTTTGTTTGGTCAAATTGGATACCAAATTTTTCTAATTTTTTAATCTGGCTTTGAATATTGTTAGTAAGGAGGTTGAGGATTTTTTCATCATTGATTCCGCCGCCGGCAGTTTTGGTATCGGCGAGGTGCTGATTGGGGCTATCGGTTTTGCCGAACGCGGCAGCGATACCGCCCTGCGCCCACGCGGAGGCGGCGTCTTTACCGAGCGTGCCAGCATTTATCACCAGCACCTTGTGCGCGGAGAAATTAAGCGCAGTCCAAAGCCCGCCGAGTCCCGCGCCGATAATAATAATGGGAGAGGTCATTGTTTAATCGCCGTTTAATCGCTAAGCTCGATCATTTTTTCGATAGCGCGGCGCGCGGGCGGAATGAGCGCTTCATCAACAATAATTTCCTCGCGGTGATAGAGCAGGGCGTCTAAGATATTTTCGAGAGTAATTTTTTTCATATGCGGGCAGAGGTTGCACGGGCGGACGAACTCAACGCGCGGGTTAGAGACGGCGACATTATCGCTCATCGAGCATTCGGTCACCATCAAAACGCGCGGGGGTTGTTTGGTTTGCACCCAGTTAATCATCGCGGAGGTGGAGCCGGTGAAGTCGGCTTCGGCGATAACTTCGGGCGCGCATTCGGGGTGCGCGATAATTTTAAGGTTGGGGTCGCTGGCTCTAAAATCTTGTAGCTCTTTGGCGGTAAATTTCTCATGGACTTCGCATCGCCCTTTCCACGCGATAACTTCAACATTGGTTTCAGCAGCGATATTTTTAGCAAGATATTCATCAGGGATACACAAAACTTTTGGCACACCCAAACGCTCGACAATTTTAACCGCGTTAGAAGAAGTGCAGCAGACATCGCTCTCGGCTTTTACTTCAGCGCTGGTATTGACATAAGTAACAACCGGAACATTGGGATAGGCTTGGCGCAAGCGGCGGACATCATCGGCGGTGATGCTCTCGGCGAGCGAGCAGCCCGCGCCCATATTCGGCAGGAGCACGGTTTTATCGGGGTTGAGCAGCTTGGAAGTCTCCGCCATAAAATGCACGCCACATTGAACGATAATATCGGCATCGACCCGCGCGGCTTCTTTAGCGAGCTGGAGGCTATCGCCGACAATATCAGCGACGCCGTGAAAAATTTCGGGTGTTTGGTAATTGTGCGCGAGGATAACGGCATTCTTTTCTTTTTTGATGCGGTTAATCTCATAAATATAAGGCGCGAAAGTTTGCCATTCGACAGGGGGGATAATCCCGCGCAGCCTATGATAAATGGGCTCGGTCGCGGTTGCGATAGCGCTAGTGAAATCTAGGGATATATTTTCCCTTACTGCAGACATAAGCGAATTATAGCACGAATTGCGTGGTTATTGGCAAGTGGCTGCGGCTGCATTAGAGCAGGTTAAGGTCGCGGCGGTGAGCGAAGCGCGCGTTAGGTCAAGTGTCCCGCCGTCTAGCGTGATGCCCGCCGTGCCTCTGTCTAGCTTGCCGATAATGGTTATCTCGCCTGTGGCTTTTAGGGTGAGCGCGAAGCTTTGCCTAAGCGCGTATCTTTGTTCAAACGTGATGCTATTACTTGCGCCGGTTGCCTCAATCGTGGTGGTAGCGTTTGGCGTGATGATAGAGCCGCCGGCTTGTAAAATGATACTGCCCTCTGTTTCAATGTTGCCGAGCAAGCGAATATCGTTCATCGAAATTATCGTCAGCGCACCGCCGATAGTCCCAGCCTGATAGACAACACGATTACCCATAACCATAACATCTGCGTGGGTGGTCATAATTTCGCCCGCCGCTTGAAGTTTCAACGTGGCAAAACCAACATTGATACTATTCTCAAGCATAATATCGCCGCTGGCGACCAGCTCGACATTTTGATTATTCCCGTTGGGATTATCGCTCGGCATATTTGTTCCGTCGGGCAGTTCAATCATAATGTTGCGGGCATTGAGGCGCAGGGGCTTCGTGCCAGAGAACCCAACCGCCGGCGCTCTTATCGTGATGTCGTGGGTAGAGGTGATGCTGGCATCAATGACTATAGACTCGCTCGCCACGAACGTGAGCTTCTTGGTAATGCCCGCGCTGTCGGTGGCGTTGCGAATGCTGTTTGCGCGAATGGTGAGAACCGTGCCGCGCACCACGAGCGGACTATCGGGGAAGATGATATTGCCAGTGGTGGCTAACACAATTTCCTCATCGCCAAAATCCAGCACGCCATTGACTATGGAGAAATCGGCGAAAGCACCCATGCCGAGGATAGCCATAATGTCTATATCCTCATCGTCCATATCAACGGAGATGCGGCTAATCACGAACCAGTCGCCCGCGGCGGGGTCTTCCTGCGTGTCGCCGGTGCCGGTGTAGGAGACGGTGGGCTTGCCGCTACTAGGGATGGTGAAGGTGGCGGGCGCGGTGGGGCTGGGGACGAACACCGCGCCATCTTGCGCGAGGAAAATCGCCGCGGCGGTGAGCGTGGGCTTGATATCGGTGGCGAACATAATTGTGCCTGTGCCAGCGCCACTGCCAGCCGTGAACCGCAGTGTGCCATCGCCGGCATCAAGAACGCCCTCCAGCGTGAGATTGCCCGAAGCGTTAACGGTGAGGTCTTGCCCGCCGGTGGTGCTTGCGGTGGAAAATCTGAGGGTTATATCCGCGCCGCTTATCGTGGTGGCTTGAGTAAAAGTTATGTTTCCACTTATTGTGGGCGACACGTCCATTGGTGTGTCGCCGGTTGTTTGAGCCTTTATGGTGCCGCTGTTGAACGTCATACTATTGGCAAGAAAAATACCATTTTCTGTAAAAAGAATTTGCCCGCCGGCAGTGATGTTTATATTTCCTGTCCCTGAGTCGTTACCAGCATCAACAAACGGAGTGCTAAACGTGACATCGTTCCTAGCCGTGAAAGTGGCACCAGTAGCACTTATGCTTGTTTTGGCTTTGATGATGATGTTATCGGCGTTGAGTGTGCTGGGTATAGAAACCTCCTCTCCCTCTAGGGTCAATGTTGTTCCTGCGGGTGCTGTTTTCGTTCCTATATCAAACTCGCCCGTAAGCGTGAGCGTGCCGGTGGCGATAATGGTGAGGTCTTGATTGCCGACATCGCCTTTGGCGCGGGAGTTGAGGGTTATATCATTGGCGGTGATGGTGGTGGCTTTATTTGTAGCGAAGTTTATTTTTCCCCCGGGGTTTAGGCGTGTGTCAAAGTTTAAATTATGTTTCGTGATTACGCCGACTCCATCGGTTGATTCTGCTTTTATTATGGGGCTGTTAAAGGTTAAAATTTGCGCTCTAGATTCGATGCTCCGCGTGAAGAGGATTTGTGTGCCAGCGCTGAGGGTCAAGTTGTGCGCGGTTTCGCCAGTGCCGATGGTCATATTGGAAATGCTAATGGTGAGGTTGTTTGTCGCATTGAAAGCGACCGCGGCGAAAGGTGACCCAAAGACTGTGCCGTCCTCATCATCTTGCCCCTTAGTGGCACGTGCTGTTATTGTCACATCATTGGCGGCGAGGGTAAAGCCGCTACCCTCTCTTATACGAAAGTTGTTTGCTTCAAGCGTTAGGTTGCCATTGCTGGTGAAAGTGATGGCGGGCAGGGTTAAAGTGCCGACGATATTTATCGTCAGGTCATTGGTGAAATTGCCAGTGCCATCGCCGGTGCCGATGTTAGCAGCAGAGAGAGTTAGTGTCCCTGCTCTAATTTGAGTAATCTCTACGGGGAAGATGATATTGCGATTGGTGGAGAGCTCAATAATTTCCGTGCCGAAGTCTAGCAATCCGTTCACGATAGAGAAGCGCGCGAATTCGCCAGTCTGGAGGAGTGCGGCAATGTCAATATCCTCATCGGTGACGTTATGGGTAAGGCTCGCTAATTGAAACCAGTCCCTTGGGGTTTGGGTTTCGCTTCCTAAGTAGCTCGCTTGAGGTTTGCCGCTATCGGGAATGGTGAAGGTGGCGGGGGAGTCTTCTGCAAACACCTCGCTATCTTGCGTGAGGAAAATCGCTTTCGCTTTGAGCGTGGCGGTGGTGAATATAATTTTGCCGGTGCTTGCTCCTTCGCCGGCGGTTAGGCGCATTGTGCCGCCGTTGGTGGCATCATTGCCAGCATCAAAGCTGCCTTGAAGCGTGATGTTGCCTGAAGCGGTAAGCGTGAGGTCCTTGTTGCTTGCGGTTGGTGTGCCGCCGGTGGAGGTGAGGGTCATCGCCACGGCGGCGAGCGAGGTTTCTAGCGTGGTTGAAAAGTTTAGCGGCTGACTGGTGCCTGAAGTGATAGAGATAGCACCTATTCCGGTATCAAACGCGCCGCCAATGTTTATTGCGCTTGCCGCGTTAATGGTGAGGGCTTTGTTGCTGACAGCGCCCTTGGTGGGGGAAGAGAGTCTTATAATTGAGCCGCTTATGACTGTGGCTCTGGCGGTGGATAGGTTGAGTTGCGCGGTTGGGGCAATGGTTAATTCATGTTTCGTGGCTGAGCCTCCGGTGCCTGATTCTGCTTTTATCGTCCCGCCGAGCGTCAGGGTGTCGGCGATGATGGAAGTTGTTTGCGGGAATATAATTGTCGGCGCGTTAAGGGTCAGGTCGTCATTGCCGCCCACGCCATTAAAATTGATGAAAGTTGAGGCAAGGGTGAGGGTGCCGGTGGCGGTGAGGGTCATATCGGCGAAGCCGCGCAAGCCGGCAAATTGCGGGCGACTTGCATTCTGAAAAGTGGAACTTCCTGTTAGGCTAATGTTAGTGGCACTGATAGAGGTGGCGGGCGAGGTATCCTCCTCGCCAACAACAATGGCAGCGGCAGATGCGGTTAGACTCCCGCTGCCTAGATTAAACTTGCCGCCTAAGTTTAGCGTTCCATTAGCGGTAAGGGTGAGGGATTGGTTGGCGGCGGAGGGTGTTCCCCTAGAAATGATAACGGCGGCTTTCGCGGTGATGGTGGTGGCGGCGGTGAATATAAGCACGCCTTCTTGCGCCTCTAGCCTTAGGTCGCCGCCGCTGCCGGTCGCGCCGAGCGTTAGGGAGGTGGCTGGCACGACAATGTTTGCCTTTGTAGCAACAACCGATAAATGTTTGTTCGCGGCGATAGCCCAGCTAGGAGGGGTGAAGTTTGTTGAGCCAGTGTAAATAAAGCCAGAGCCGCCGCGGGTAAATTTATCGTATTCGGCTTGGGTAAAAGTGGAACCTTTCAAAATCAAGCTACCCGTGCCGAGATTAAAAGCACCTGTTAAGCTAAGCGTGCCTGCTGGCTCTAGCGTTAGGTTTCCATTGCTCGCAGTGCCTGCCGTGGGGGCGTTGAGGGTGATATTGTTAGCGGTAATGGAGGTGGCTTTACCAACAACAAAACTTATGCTCGTCACTGCCGTCATTGATAGATTATTCAGTGTTATGTCGCCGTCATTATTGGTTGTTTGCACTTTTATTGTGCCACCAAGCGTGATACTACCTGGTGGTTGAGCAGACCTTCCGGTGCCGGCAAGGGTTGTATTTCCCACAAAAATTATTTCCCCATCGGCGTCTAAAGTTAAATTGATATCTGGATTAGCTAACACGCCTCCAACTTTCAACAACATATCGCCCGAAGCGTCTAAGGTTAAGCCACCAGATGATGTAAAACTAAATGCTAACGCTGAAAGGTTTATGGTCTTCGCGGTAATGGTAACGAGCGATGAGCCCGCAATTACAAAACTGCTTGATCTTACATCTAGCGTTAAATCGCCATCCCCTAGATTGATATTGCTCGTAGAACTGATGAAGGTGTTAAGACTAATAAAGGTAAGGTTTCTACCGATTGCCCCCATCCAGCTCTTGTATGTAATTGAATTACCTGAAGCTGCGGTGTAAGTGAGCGTGAGGTCATCGGTCAGGAAGCTGGTGGGCGCGGGGGCTTGTGCGCTAGTGCCAGCGAACGTGAGCGAGGCATTGCCCGTGCCGATGTTGTAATTGCCGCTCAACGTTAGCCTACCGGTTGCGGTAATCGTTAGGTCTTGGTTGCTCGCCGTTGTTTGCGCGTTAGAGGAAACAAGTTCTACCGCCGCGCCTGATAGGGTAATGGGTCTATCTCCCGTAAAGATAAGGTGTACGGCGTCAATGGTGAGTTTTTGCCCTGTTATTGTTATATTTTGGTTGATGTTAATCGGTCCCGCGCATAGCGTTAGTGCGCCATTGCTTTTAGTGATAGCCGTATTCACCGTTATCGACACACTTGCCGCCAGCGAAACATCACCATCAAAATTTTCAATAGCCGCCGCCGAGATAACAAAATCACCCGTGCCATCACCCGATGCAATGGTGCTGACGCTGGGGTCGACGGGGTTGCCGTCATCGTCGACATCGGCAACAATTTCACCATCATTCGTTGTAGCCGTGCCAATGATTATGTTGGCAGGGTCAAGCAGAAGCTCCGCCGCTTTCACCTTGAATATATCAAACGAGGCGAGATGCTGTTTGCCCGACACTTCAACAAAACCACCTTCAGCATTTATATTGCCTTGAAAATTCGTGCTAACGTCCGACCAAATAATAACACGCGGTGATGTTATGAGCGCGTCCGCTTCCACAATTGTTTTTTGTGAATTGGCAATATCTCCCTTACCTTGAAAACCACCGCCAACTAAAACTTCTTTGCTTGCCGTAAGCCTAGCACTCGCGCCGAGCCTTACTTCATTCGCGCCCTCTACAATAATTCTTTGCGCCTCTATTGTGCCACCAACATTAACAACATTATTATTACTTAAACTTTGTAAATGAACTTCGCCTAAAGGCGCATTGATAACACCATCAGCTTGAACCGCACCCGCGGTGCCTGAGGCACTCGCCAAAAGCCCGCCAACATTAACAACCGAGCCAGCACCAAACAAAACACCCGCAGGATTCTCTAGCGCAACCTTTCCATTCGCGTTTAGTGTGCCGTCAATATTCGTTTCAGTGCCGTTGCGAACTTTAATAGAAATCAGCGCAGAGGTTGAGGGTTGCGATATATTCACCACTTCGCCCGAAGCAATATCAAAACTTTCCCAGCTCGTGGCGAGAGTGTCGCTGTGCTGAATTATATTTAATGGGTTAGATAGCTCCCCATCTCCAGCCGTGACTCTTCCACCGCTCGGCGCGGCGAGAAGTCCAGTCGCGCTAAAAATAACGCTCAATGCCAATGCTCGTATAAACATAAAAACTCTCCTTAGTTGAATAAGCTATATTATAGAAATTATCTCCCTTTTTCAAGCCCCCTCAAGCTCCAAATAGGAGCGGACTGCCCGCAGGAGAGCCGAAAATCTCCCCCTCCCACATCGCTACCGCGCCACCAAGCACCACACCCACAGGAAAACCCCGAACCTTCATTCCGTCAAAAGGCGTCCAGCCGCATTTGCTCGCTATCCACTTGTTTTCAATCACGCGCTCAAGGCTCATATCAATAATCGTCAGCGCTCCATCACCCCCCACCTCTAGCCCGCCCCTGCCGCGAATGCCAAAACGCTTCACCGGATTCAAGCAGACCAGCTCAATCAACCGCGCCAAAGATAACCGCCCCTCATTCACATAATTCAACATCAAGGGCAAGAGCGTTTGCGTGCCAGTCATTCCCGACGGACTAAGCGGATAGGGCTGTGCCTTCGCCTCCAGCGTGTGCGGCGCATGGTCAGAGCCAAGTATATCCACCACACCATCAGCCACCCCGCGCCACAAAGCCGCACGATGACGCTCGCCGCGCAGCGGCGGATTCATTTGCGCCAGCGTCCCAAGCCGCTCGTAGCACTCAGGCGCAGATAGGGTTAAATGCTGCGGCGTTACCTCAACGCTCGCAATGTCCTTATGACGCGCCAGCAAAGCGATTTCCTCCGCCGTGCTAATGTGAAGCACATGAACCTGCTTGCTCGCCGCTCGCGCCAGCTTCAACAAGCGCTGCGTGGCATAAAGCGCGGACTCCTCATCGCGCCAGATAGGGTGCGTCTCAACTTGACCGGCGCGCGCCTCGCCCTTGCGGGCAACCAGCCGCGCCTCGTCCTCCGAGTGAAAGGCAGCCACGCGGCTCAAGTTGGCAATGATTTTCGCCAACACCGCATCATTTGCCGCCAGCAGGTTGCCGGTGGAAGAGCCCATAAAAACTTTAACCCCACAACAGCCTGCCAGCTTTTGGAGGCGCGGCAGGTTGTGCGCGTTCTCGCCAACGCCGCCGACATAAAAAGCATAATCGCAGAACATTCTATCTTTGGCGCGCGCCAGCTTGTCGGCGAAGCTCGCCTCGTCTATGGTCGGCGGAGCGGTGTTCGGCATCTCGAAAACCGCGCTTATCCCGCCGAGCAAAGCCGCACGAGAGCCAGAGTGTAAATCCTCCGCCTGATTGCCCTCGCTCGGCTCACGAAAATGAACTTGGCTATCAATCGCACCCGGCAAAATGTGTAGCCCGCGCGCGTCCAGCACCTTGTCCGCCTTGCTCGCGTCCAGCGCGCCGCGAGCAACAATCTTCCCGCCCGCGCAGGCGATGTCGGCTTGCGCTTCTCCCGCACCATCGGCGAGCGTGCCGCCTTTCAGCAATAGGTCGTATTTATCGGTTGTCATTGGCATTGTCATTAGAACTTGATATAGTTAGTTGTATGCGTCAGGGATATTATTGTCAATTGCCTCATCGCGCTGTGCTTCGTGTGCGCGGCGCGGACGCGACCCACTTCCTACAAGACAGCATCACCAACGATATTACCAAAGCCAGCGAAACCTCCGCTATTTACGCCGCACTCTTGACTCCGCAGGGGAAGTTTCTGTTTGATTTTTTTATTATCAAAAGCGCGGACGGATATTTATTTGATTGCGAGGCGCAAAGGATAGACGCTTTAATAGAGCGGCTCAGTTTTTATAAGCTCCGCGCCGATGTTATTTTTGAGAAGGAGGCGCTAAAGGTTTATGCGATTTGGGAAGCCAAAGAACCTATCGCGATGGATATTTGTTTCCCCGATACGCGGGATAATACTATAGGTTTTCGTGCGCTGAGTGAAGTTGCTCCGCCGGAATTAGCGCGCGGCTCGCTAGAGGACTACCACGCGCGGCGCATCGCGCGCGTCATCGCAGAGGCGGGCGTGGAGCTCACGCCCGAACGCTTTCCGCTTGAGTGTAATTTAGACTACCTCAACGCGATAGATTTTCATAAGGGTTGCTATACGGGTCAGGAGGTCACCTCGCGAATGAAGCGGCGCGGGAAGGGGGGGCGCAAGCGTCTCGTAGGCGTGGCGCGCGCAGGTTTAAGTCTGGGCGAGATGAGGGTGGATAAGGCTAAAGTCGGCGAGGTGCTTTCGGTTGTCGGTGATAGGGGGTTAGCTTTGGTTCGGCTAGACAGGCTGGCAGAGCATCTAGCCGCGCTTACAACCCAAGGGTTCACGATTGAAAGTCGGGAATGATATACCGCTTGAATCAAGCATGTGTGTTATCTCACTTGCCGTCATATTGATTTTAGGTAAATGACAAGAATATCTGCCTACTTAACTATTATAAATTTTCTACTATTTCTCTAATAGCTTTTTTATATCTGTCAAGAGGCTCAGGAGAAATGCTTGTATTGCCACCTTTTAGTGCGTGAGGACCTGCCTTTAGGGAATATAGAGGTTTCCCAAGAGAAGAGGAGACAATAGCAACGGTATGGGCATCTGGCATGTCTTTGAATAAAGAACTCTCTGGAACTGATATTATAGAACGATCTTGTTGGTTTTTATTCAATAAATCTCTTACTTTTTGTTTCACTTGTTCTAGCATTGCTTGAAAGGCTCTAGCAGGTTTATTGCTATACTCCGTAGATTTATTCAATAAAACTAAATGCATTTTAGGAACTAGCATTCCTTCTTTTTTTGCTTTAGTATGAAAAGAGGTATTAATATAACGGGTGGGAACATCATAGCCATATAGCAGACGTGATAGGTTAGTTATTGCTCGTGATGAAGAGCCATCTGGGGTGCATGGAACAATTAATCTATCTGCAGCAAGAATTGCTTGTTCGGTATAGGATGAAAAACTTGGATTGCAGTCTATTATAAATAATACCTCTCTACCTTCATAATGCCGTTTAGCAGCATTTTCTATATCAATAACCCAAGAATGAACATTTTTCCATGCTTCTTCAGGTAATTCCTGTACTGCTATATTATTTATAGTTTGTATTTGTAATTCAAGAGATGGGTCTCCAACAACAAGAGAAACATTCTCAGGAACTTCTGAATTGAATTTGTGCACATTAATTAAGTAAGTGGCTTCATCGCCAGTTGTTACGTGCGGACTTGCGATTCTTTTATCAAAATACCCTCCGATAGTCTGTTTATTATTTATCAACTTTTCTGTATTAAGCGACCCTGCCCCATTACCCCCAAGTAAAATTTCACTTGCATTAGCTTGAGGGCACATATCTATAACTACGACATTTTTATCGGGATGTCGCTCTGCATATTCAGTAGATAAAGCAAAGGTCAGAAAAGTCTTTCCTACGCCGCCCTTGTTGTTCCAAATTGCGTATCTCATATCGTTAGTATAACACATTATTTTAAAGGGGGATAGGCAATAAAATTACCTACCTTATCAACATTATGCCACTAGATTCTTGTAGGTGAGTCGCTTGCGAATAGATCCTTGCGTGATATATAGCCATCTGCTTTAGTGTAGATTGAGAGCGATTGCTATGCCTTTACCGCTTAATTTTATGGGAATTATAGCATAGAAAATCTAGTAGATTAAATTTCATTTATTTTGTATAATTCCCTAAATAGAAATAGGGGTAGCAAGGGGGAAGCAATGGGCTTTAGAGCTATTTTATGCGACAAAAAGGACGCCAAAGATAAGGGCAAGCATTCGTGCGCGCTCAGCCAGCTTGAAGAAAGCGAGCTAATGGCAGGCGATGTGCTGGTTGATGTCGCTTACTCCACGATAAATTATAAAGATGGCTTAGCCCTAACGGGTGCCGCGCCGATTATTCGCAACTACCCGATGATAGGGGGCATAGACCTGTCGGGCGTTGTCGCGCACTCGGACAATGCCGATTTCCCCGCAGGGACGAAAGTTGTTCTCAACGGCTATGGTTTAAGCGAAACGCATTTTGGCGGCTACGCGCAGAAGGCGCGGGTCAATTCCAAGTGGCTTGTGAAGCTGCCCGACTCCATCAGCCTAGAGCAAGCGATGGCGATAGGCACGGCAGGTTATACCGCCGCTCTTTGTGTGCTTGCGCTAGAGGCGCACAAGATAACGCCCGACAGGGGCAAGGTTGTCGTGAGCGGTGCGGCGGGCGGCGTTGGCTCGGTTGCGATAATTCTTTTGTCTCAACTCGGCTATGAGGTTGTCGCCTCTACCGGCAGAAGCGAGGAAAGCGATTACCTGAAAAAGCTCGGCGCAAGCGAAATTATCGCGCGCGATGAATTGTCCCAGCCGAGCGCGCCGATAACCAAACCGCGCTGGGTCGGTGGCGTTGATTCTGTCGGTAGTCATACGCTCGCCAATATGCTCGCGGCGACTGACTATCTCGGTTGCGTTGCTTGCTGCGGACTCGCGCAAGGAATGGACCTGCCCGCAAGTGTTGCGCCTTTTATTTTACGTAGTGTCACGCTTGCTGGCATCGACTCCGTCCAAGCGCCGATGAGCCAACGCGAAAAGGCATGGCAGAAACTCGCCACCACGCTAGACCTAGACAAGCTCGCGCTTTCAACAACAAAAATAAAGCTAGAGGAAACCCCCCAATACGCGCAGGATATTCTAGCAGGCAAGGTGCGCGGACGCATTGTCGTGGATGTGAATCAATGAGTCAATTATCTGAGAGCGAATTATCTAACATTCCTTTTCGCGCGGTCGATTACTTGCCCGTTCGCTTGGATGTAGAAAAACGCCCCGACGGTTCTTTTATTCTTAAAAACTTAAACCCGATGGGCGAGCCGTCCGAGAACGCGTTGCAGCCGCTCAAAGAATGGGCGCAAAAAACTCCCGACCGCGTCTGGCTCGCCGAACGACCCGAGGGCAAAGCGCAAAAAGGACTCTGGAACACAAAAACCTACAGCCAAGCATGGCAAGAAGTGCAAGCCCTCGCCTCGCAACTCATTGAGCGCGGCATCGGTAAAGACGCGCCCCTGATGATTTTGTCGGGCAACTCTATCGAGCATGGGCTGATGACTTATGCCGCAATGTTAGCCGGTGCGGCGGTCGCGCCGGTTTCCACCGGGTATAGTTTGATGAGTAGCGACTTCGCTAAACTCAAGCACGTGTATAAAACGATAAAGCCAAAGGCTATTTTCGTTCAGGATTACGAACCCTTCGCGCCCGCGCTCGAGGCGCTGGATACGGGCGGCGGCGGCGTGGATATTATCTCGGTCAAGGGCGGCGGCAATCACACAAGCCGCTACGAGGATTTACTCACGCCGCTCGATTTAGATAAAGTGGCAGAGAGCTATCGCAATCTCCGTGCCGATGATGTCGCTAAGCTGCTATTTACCTCAGGCTCAACCGGTATGCCCAAAGCCGTGATAAATACCCATCGCATTCTGTGCGTGAATATGGTGATGGGCAAAAAGCTCATCGTAGAGGAAGATGACTTTCACCAAATCTCCGTGAGTTGGCTGCCGTGGAATCATGTTTTTGGCGGCAACGCTATTTTACATGGGGTGTTAGTCAATGGCGGCACGCTCTATTTGGATAGGGGGAAGCCCCTGCCCAATCTTTTCGATGAAACGATTTTGACGCTCAAAGAAATCGCGCCGACCACCTATTCCAATGTGCCGATGGCTTACACGATGCTCGCCGATGCGCTAGAGCAAGATGATGAGATGGCAGAGTTGTTTTTCTCGCGGGTGCGCTATCTGGCTTACGGCGGCGCGGCGCTGAGCCAAGAGCTCGCCGACCGCGTCCAGAAGATTGCCGTCAAGACAACCGGCGAGCGCATTCTATTCACCACCGGCTATGGCGCGACCGAAACAGGTCCGACGATTATGAACGTCCATTGGATAACTGAGCGCATGGGCTTGCTGGGGCTGCCTCTGCCTGGGGTTGAGATAAAACTATCGCCGGTGGGCTCGAAGCTGGAGGTTCGCGCGCGCGGCGACTGCATCACGCCGGGCTACTACAAGGACGCGGAGAAAACGCAGGCGGCTTTCGATGACGAGGGCTTCTATCGTCTCGGCGACGGCGCGAAGTTTGTCGATGACAATGATATCAGCAAGGGCATCGTGTTTGATGGACGTATCGCGGAGGACTTCAAGCTATCGAGCGGCACGTGGGTCAATGCGGGTCGGCTGCGCGTCAGCGTGATTGACGCGTGCGATGGCTTGCTGAAAGATTGCGTTGTGGCGGGCTTGGACAGGGAGTATATCGCGGTGCTGGGCTTTGTAGATAGCGCGGTGGTGGAGAGGGCTGGCGGGCTGGAGCCAGCGCGCGCGCTTCTGTCGGGACATCTTCGCGCTTATAACGCGCGGGGTTCGGGTTCGAGCACGCGGGTCAAGCGTTTATTGCTCCAGAGCGCGCCGCCCAACGTGGATAGGAGCGAAATAACGGATAAGGGTTATATCAATCAAGGAGCGGTTTTGTCGGCGCGAGCTGGTGAGGTCGCGCGGCTCTACGCTCCCGAACCCGACGATGATATAATTATTATTTAGGGTTTATCTTGTATGTGCTTCTTTAGAGCAGTGCATGCAGCCGTCAATTTTTTTGCGCGCGGCATCTATAGCGTCGTTGGCGTTGTTGAATTCGCCGATGAGGATTTGATTTTTCTCGTCGGGTAGATAGGTGCAATCCTCGGCGTGGATTTCCATATCGCCGTTATCTTGAATGTTTCTGTTTAGATAATACTTTTTAGCCATTGTTTCCTCCGTTGGTGGCAGTTGAATTAAGTGATTATAGCATAGTTATTTAAGTAGTATCGGGCAATTTTTGATTATAGGGTGTTTTTTAGAGGGGGAATTTATGTTTCCAGCACAAAATTTAGGTATTGACAATATACCTCGCCACTTATTAAATAGTAAAGCCTACGGGCAGTTTATATGGTCAAGCTTCTTGATCTTGTTGTAGAGAAGGGTCAACACCTTCGCTCTTTTAATGGGTCTTGTTGAAATACGCACGGCTCTTAGTGCTTTCGCATAACGAGTGCCCGTAGGTTTTTTGCTAGGAAATTTATGTCTAGATTAGAACAATTGAAAAGATGTAGTTCACGAGCAGATTTTGCGAAATTGCTAGGTTATAAACTAAAAGGCTTATCTTATATTCTGTTTAAAATTAATGATCAAGCAAAGTATAAGCAATTTACTATCCCCAAAAAATATGGAGGTGAAAGAATAATAAAAGCCCCTTGCGATGAATTAAAAGGTTTACAGCGCAAACTATCAGATTTACTTTATGACTGCCAAATAGAAATTTATAATACACTCAAAAATGATAGGGGATATACAAAGCCTATTTCTTATGGGGCTAGAAAAAAATATTCAATAAAAAATAATGCGGAACAACACAGAAAAAAGAATTTTGTTTTTAATGTGGATTTAGAGGATTTTTTTTCTTCCATTAATTTTGGCAGGGTTAGGGGTTTTTTTATTGAAAATACACACTTTTCACTACATAAGGATGTAGCTACAGTAATTGCTCAAATTGCTTGTCACGATAATGAATTGCCACAGGGGAGTCCTTGTTCTCCTATTATAAGCGACTTTATAGCCAATATACTAGATATGAGAATCATTAGATTATCTAAAAAGCATAAATTTGTTTATTCTAGATATATGGATGATTTAACTTTTTCTGCGAAGTTTGAAAAGTCACTAGAATCCATTGCAAAAAAAGAAGCGAATGGAAAGTATAGTGTCGGGGACGAGTTAGAAAAACGTATTAAGAAAGCAGGATTTGAAGTAAACAATAGAAAGACTAGAATGCAATATCATCGGTCTCGCCAAGTAGCAACGGGACTGGTGGTAAATAAAAAAGTTAATGTTACAAAAGAATATTATTTATATGCTAGAGCGATGTGTTATCGACTACTCACGACAGGATCTTTTTATATCGCTCCAACATTAAAGAAATGGAACCAAGAAAACGAAGCGTTGCTAGGCAAAGGGAAGTTGCCAGGCACAATAGAGCAATTAGATGGAATTTTGAGCCATATAAGCTTTATTAGGAAAAATGATGGCAATAATAAACAAGATAAAAACAACAATAAAGCTAAACCGAAAGGATTTAATAAGGTATATCGTAATTTTTTATTTTATAAATATTTTGTGAGCAGGGAACATCCTGTCATTGTGTGTGAAGGGAAAACGGATATTATTCACTTGAAGTGCGCTATTAAGTGTTTGCCTAAAATTTTATCTAGAGAAGTTAATTTTTTTAATCGCTCTGAGAGTGGCAGGGGAAATAAGGTAATGGACATTTCTACAGGAGCAGATGGGTTCCAGAAGCTCATAGGTTTTTATAATCAAAATAACAAAAAAAATTTTGAATATAAAAATCCTGTTATTTTTGTATTAGATAATGATACAAAAGGAAAGGGGATTTGGGAAAGTATAAAAAATAAAAAAGGCTCAGAAATTAATAATCCCGCACATCATAGCCACAATGTTTATGTTGTTAAGCTACCTTCAGACGGTGCAGTAATAGAAAGTTATTACGATTGTAAGACTAAAAAAAAATTTGGATTGGATAAAGGGAGTAAAACTGATTTTGCTAAGAAGATACGCAGGCATCAAGATGGAATTGATTTTGATAAATTTAAGGAAATTTTACAAGCAATCGATGGCGCCATCACTCATTTTGATTCCCAAAACTAGCATAATAATTACTAGTTATCTGCCTCTTTCGTCATTCCCGCTCCACGAGACTCCCCCCTTGTCATTCCCGATAAAGAGCGCTTGCCAAGTGCGGGGGAATCGGCTAGGATAGCTCTCCCACACAGAAACCTCACTAAAAGTTTCTTGGCTAAAGGGGCTACCCCATTAGCCGCGTGGGCGACTATCGCCGAACGGACCCCGCTCGGTTGTTTGCTATCGTGAAAAAAGGAAGCGTGAACGGCGGCGTCTGTAGCTCAGACAGAGCAGACCCGCACGTTCACAAACACATTTATTTGTAAATGTGCGGGAAAACTCAACAATTCTGAAAACGAATAGACCAATAGGTCAATTCTCAATTTAACTTGAGAGTTTGATCCTGGCTCAGAACGAACGCTGGCGGCAGGCCTTACACATGCAAGTCGAACGAGAACCCACCTTCGGGTGGCAGAAAGTGGCAGACGGGTGAGTAACGCGTGGGAACTTACACTAAGGTGAGGAATAACTCGTGGAAACGCGGGCTAATACCTCATAATTCGGGCAATCGACAAAGATTTATCGCCTTAGAATAGGCCCGCGTTGGATTAGCTTGTTGGTGAGGTAATGGCTCACCAAGGCAACTATCCATAGCTGGTTTGAGAGGATGATCAGCCACACTGGGACTGAGACACGGCCCAGACTCCTACGGGAGGCAGCAGTGGGGAATATTGCGCAATGGGCGAAAGCCTGACGCAGCCATGTCGCGTGAGTGAAGAAGGCCTTAGGGTTGTAAAACTCTTTCACTGGAGAAGATAATGACGGTATCCAGAGAAGAAGCTCCGGCCAACTCCGTGCCAGCAGCCGCGGTAAGACGGAGGGGGCAAGCGTTGTTCGGAATTACTGGGCGTAAAGCGCGCGTAGGCGGATAGGTTAGTTGGAGGTGAAATCCCAGAGCTTAACTTTGGAACTGCCTTCAATACTGCCTGTCTAGAGAGCGAAAGAGGTGAGTGGAATTTCCAGTGTAGAGGTGGAATTCGTAGATATTGGAAAGAACACCAGAGGCGAAGGCGACTCACTGGGTCGCTTCTGACGCTGAGGCGCGAAAGTGTGGGGAGCGAACAGGATTAGATACCCTGGTAGTCCACACTGTAAACGATGGGTACTAGCTGTCGGGCTTATGCTCGGTGGCGCAGCTAACGCGTTAAGTGCCCCGCCTGGGGAGTACGGCCGCAAGGCTAAAACTCAAAGGAATTGACGGGGGCCCGCACAAGCGGTGGAGCATGTGGTTTAATTCGAGGCAACGCGAAGAACCTTACCAGCTCTTGACATCCTGGTCGCGGAGAATAGAGATATTCACCTTCAGTTCGGCTGGACCAGTGACAGGTGCTGCATGGCTGTCGTCAGCTCGTGTCGTGAGATGTTGGGTTAAGTCCCGCAACGAGCGCAACCCTCGCCCTTAATTGCCAGCAGGTCAGGCTGGGTACTTTAGGGGAACTGCCGTCGACAAGGCGGAGGAAGGTGGGGATGACGTCAAGTCCTCATGGCCCTTATGGGCTGGGCTACACACGTGCTACAATGGTGGTGACAGTGGGTTGCAAGCGCGCGAGCGTGCGCCAATCTCTAAAAACCATCTAAGTCCGGATTGTACTCTGCAACTCGAGTGCATGAAGTTGGAATCGCTAGTAATCGTGGATCAGCATGCCACGGTGAATACGTTCTCGGGCCTTGTACACACCGCCCGTCAAACCATGGGAGTTGGTTCTACCCGAAGATAGTGAGCTAACCTTTTATTAGGAGGCAGCTAGCCACGGTAGGGTCAGCGACTGGGGTTAAGTCGTAACAAGGTAGCCGTAGGGGAACCTGCGGCTGGATTACCTCCTTTCAATAAGCAATTTTATTTTTTTATTAAGATAGAGCGCCGATTTGAAAATTTTAAGAGTTATGGGCGCCGTCGTTCACGCTTCCTTTTTTACACCTATTTTTCTATTTTTATAGATATATTTTTATAGGTAATCGCAAAAACCCCAAAAAACAGGTATTAATTAATTAGTTGAAAAAAATCATTTTTTCACTTGACATATTCTTGAGAATTTAGTTAAATTATCTATATTATTCTTTAATTCCTAACAGGGGGACATTATGAAACATTTGGTTTACGCTTTTTTAGCAGTAGTGGGTTTGGCAGGATGTGCCAGTACCGCTCAAATTGCCTACATAGGTGATAACATTGAGAGGTCTTACAAAAAAAGTGATACTGGAGATGCTTATGTAGGTGGGGCGGTGATAACAGAAAACAGCCCTTTTTTCCTTAGTGGTATTTTTCAGACACATACTATTGATGCGGCTCAAAAATGTGGTGGCACCAATAAGGTCATCGCTGTTGCTGCTGATCAAGACTTCGGCGATCAATGGTTAATGCTTTTTACACTCGGACTTTACACACCACGCACTTATTATGTGCATTGCAAATAGTTAACGGAGGATACAATGAAAATGAATTTGAAAGTTATATCGCTAGTCACAGCTATTATTATTTTAGCTGGCTGTGCCACACAAAGATTTGAGTTTAATCAAGGACCAGGTCGGTTGGTACTAAAAGAAGATCAATCTTTTGTTTTTGGAGGACGCTGGCAGGAAGCACAAATTAATGCTTCAGGTGTTTGTGGTGGAAGAAGTAAAGTGGTTTCTGTTGAATACACCTACACTTTTTCTAATATTATGAAAACAATAATTACTTTTGGCATTTCCACTCCACGTCAGGTGGAGATATATTGTAAGTAAATTGCAGAGTTTTTCCGCTCAAGTCAGCAAGTGGCTAGGCTTTTGCGGTAAAACATGCGCTTTATGGGTGGTATTTGCGTTTTTAGTTTTCACTAGAACTTTTACTAAATTTTTAATTTTGGTTGTTTTGGCTTCTGGCGTTGCGTTTTCGAGTGCGGCGCATGCCAACCATGAGGGTGCAAATCCCCGTGATGTGGAGACTGCAAGAGAGGAGGGGTTTGACCCTCATACGGAATGCACTTTTGTTAATGATCAATTTAGTCAAGGTCGTGATTGCAAAAGGGAGCCGGGAGAGATTAATTTCACCACGGTTACGGCTAGTATTGTCGGCAGTTTAGCGGCGATGACTCTTGTTATATGGCTCGTTTGGCCTGATGGAGATGATGATGATTTTGAGTTTGTTCAATGGAAGGCATTGGAGGGAGATAATTATTTACCACCGCGCTCTTGGTTTGGGGTGGAGCGGAATCTAACGCGTGAGGCGAAGGTTTTGCTTGGCGTTTTTTGGGCAAAAGGGGATAGCGCAGAGAGCTTTTCCGCAAAAGATATTTTCCCAAATGAGGACAACATAGGTTTGGAGCTTTTGTCGGTCTATGATGGCGAGCGCTGGGGGCAATTCAGCTTAACGAGCGCGATTTATTATCAAGGTTATGGCGATAGAAATAATGGATATATCAGCAGGGGGCTAGACACGCATTTTCTTTTGCGTTGGAAAGGCAGGTGGTAAGGGCATTGGGTAGCCACCTCTTTTGTGCAGATAACCGAGAAAACCCAAGAAACCCAAGAAATTGGGAAAAATAGGAATTAATTAGTTGAAAAAAATGATTTTTTCTTGACAATATCTTGAATAATTAGTTAAATCATTTATAGTTCAAACTTTATTAACTTTCATAGGGGGATATCATGAAATATAAATCAATTGATGAACGTGTTTTGATTAAAGAGAGGAAATCTTTAATTCTTACTAGATTTTTAGCTTTGGCTGTTTTTGCCTATGGGATTGCGTTTTCAAGCCCTGCGCGTGCCAACCATGAAGATGCTGCTCCGAGTGATGTACTATTGGCAGAGCTTGACGGGTTTGACCCTCATACGGAGTGCGAGTTCAGTGATTTTAGATCGACGGGTGAAACCGGTAGGGTTTGCGCTCACACAGTGGCAGCGGATGAGCTCGTTGCGATTACGGCTGGTGTCGTCGCCGGGGTAACGCTTTTGAGTCTTGGTATAGTGGCTATATGGCTCTTGTCTAGTGGTAGTGATGATGATTTTGAGTTCGTTCAATGGAAGACGTTGGAAGGGGATACTTATTTACCTACGCGCTCTTGGGTTGGGGTGGAGCAGAATTTAACCCGTGAGGTGAAGATTTCGCTTGGTATTTTTTGGGCAAAAGGGGATAGCGCAGAGAGTCTTTCCCCAAGAGACCTTTTCCCAAGTGAGGACAACATAGGGTTAGAGTTTGCTTCTGCCTATCAAGCCCCCCGCTGGGGAGAATTTAGCTTAGCGAGTGCTGTCTACCATCAAAATTCCATTCATTATAATAAAAAGAATAATGGTGTGCCGGTAGGATCTTTAGGGTCTGTAGGGGTAGGATCGGATCTAGACACGCGCCTTTTGTTGCGTTGGAAAAGCAGGTGGTAAAGGAGCGACACCTGCTTATGAGTGCCGCTCCTTTAAATATGGGTATTGATATTAGTGTTTAGCGGCGCTTTCTAGTTGTTTTGCGTTTGGCGACTTTGCGTTTAGCGGTTTTGCGCTTCGGGGTTTTCTTTTTAGCGACTTTGCGCTTCGCGACTTTCTTTTTGGCGGTTTTGCGCTTCACAGTTTTCCTTTTAGCGACGACTTTCTCGCGTGCGTCTGCTTTTTCTTCCTCAACGAGGTCTACGAGCTCCGCCTTTGTTGTGCGTTTGATGAGGCGGATAACGTGGAGGCAATCAGCCTTTTTGCTATAGCCTTGCCCATTTGCGATTGTCTCGTGATTTTTTGCTTTGAGGCGCCAAAACCACTTGCCATTTCGCCCTTTATAGATTTCAAATTTCATAGAGTTCTCCATCGTTGGAAGTTGATAGGATTAGATGACGAATCATTTTCGATTCAAATAAACTCTAGCAAAAAGGCGTCAAGTTGTCTATAGATGAGGGGGAGATGAAAGGGAGATGAATGAGGGGGTAGAAATAGGGGGACTGTAGCTCAGCTGGTTAGAGCGCACGCCTGATAAGCGTGAGGTCGGGTGTTCGAATCTCCCCAGTCCCACCATAATTGTCCCACCATAATTATTCCACCATAATTGCCCCACCATAATCGCCCACCAAAAAAGATAATTTTTTATAGCGAAGCCCTTGACAATCAACTCCAAAGCCTTTACTTATCTAAACAGGGGGTGAGGTAATGAACCTCAAACCCCCTTTCATAAATCAGAAAAGCAAGGGAGCCTTAGAAATGGGATTAAGACCTTTACATGATCGTGTTCTTGTCCGCCGCGTTGAAGGCGATGAAAAGTCGAAGGGTGGCATTATTATCCCCGATACCGCTCAAGAGAAGCCTTCCGAGGGGGAGATTATATCTGTCGGCGCGGGCACTAGAGACGAACGCGGACAAATTATTCCGCTTGACCTAAAACCGGGTGATAAAATTTTATTCGGTAAGTGGTCGGGCTCAGAAGTTACCATCAATGGGGAGGAACTCCTCATTATGAAAGAAAGTGATGTGATGGGAGTTTTGGAATAAACTTCATCATCAACGCAACAAGGAGAGGATAATGGCAAAACAGGTCATTTTTGGCGCGGAAGCGCGAAACAATATGATAAACGGAATTAACGTGCTTGCTCGTGCTGTGAAGGCGACGCTAGGACCTAAGGGTCGTAATGTGGCTTTAGACAAGGCTTTCGGCGCGCCTCGTATCACCAAAGATGGGGTTACGGTCGCGAAGGAAATAGAGCTTGAAGACAAGTATGAGAACATGGGCGCGCAGATGATGCGTGAAGTCGCTGCTAAAACGAATGACGAAGCGGGCGATGGCACAACCACCGCTACCGTTTTGGGTCAATCGATTGCCACGGAAGGCATTAAGGCGGTCGCGGCAGGTATGAATCCGATGGACTTAAAGCGCGGCATAGACCAAGCGGTTATCAAAGCCGTTGCCCATTTGGAGCAATCCTCTAAGCCAGTTCAATCTTCGGGCGAGATAAATCAAGTCGGCACCATTTCCGCTAACGGCGAGAAGGAAGTCGGCGAGATGATTGCTGAAGCGATGGATAAGGTCGGCAAGGAAGGCGTGATTACCGTTGAAGAAGCAAAGGGAATGATTAACGAGCTAGAGGTCGTTGAAGGTATGCAGTTTGACCGCGGTTATATTTCGCCTTACTTCATCACCAATGCCGAGAAAATGGTTTCTGAGCTAGACGACCCGATGATTCTGCTTTATGAGAAAAAACTTTCTAACCTCCAACCGATGTTGCCTATTTTGGAGGCGGTCGTCCAAGCGGGCAAGCCGCTGATGATTATCGCTGAGGATATTGAGGGCGAGGCTTTAGCTACTTTAGTGGTTAATCGCTTGCGTGGCGGCTTGAAAGTTGTTGCGGTCAAGGCGCCGGGCTTCGGCGATAGACGCAAAGCTATGCTTGAAGATATTGCTATCTTAACTGGCGGTCAGCTCATCTCTGAAGACTTAGGCATTAAGCTAGAGAATGTTGAAATAAGCATGCTCGGCAAAGCGAAGCGTGTGCGTGTCACCAAAGAAGACACGACCATCGTTGATGGCGCGGGCGAGAAGCAAACGATAGACGCTCGCGTGGCGCAAATCCGCCAGCAGATAGAAGACACAACCTCCGACTATGACCGCGAGAAGCTCCAAGAGCGTTTAGCGAAATTATCGGGCGGTGTTGCTGTTATCCGCGTTGGCGGTGGAAGCGAAATTGAAGTCAAGGAGCGTAAAGATAGAGTTGATGACGCGCTCAACGCAACCCGCGCGGCGGTGGAAGAGGGCATTGTCATTGGTGGCGGTGGCGCTTTGCTTAAAGCGCGGCGCGCGCTCGAAGGTTTTTCCACCGGCGAGGCAGATATTGACGCCGGCATTGCTATTGTCCGCCGTGCTTTAGAAGCGCCTATTCGCCAGATTGTTGAAAACGCTGGCTTGGAAGGTTCTATCGTTGTTGGCAAAGTGCTAGAAAGCCACGAAGCCAATTTTGGTTTCAACGCTCAAACCGAAGAGTATGGCGACTTGCTACAGCAAGGCATCGTTGACCCGACCAAAGTGGTGCGCGCGGCGCTACAAAATGCGGCGAGTGTTGCTAGTCTGTTAATCACGACCGAAGTTGCCATTACCGATAAGCCCGAGCCGAAAGGCGCTGGTCCTGCTATGCCCGATATGGGTGGCATGGGCGGAATGGGTGGTATGGGAGGCATGGGCGGCATGATGTAGCCGCCCTTTCGGCTACTCGCTTAAATTAAAGATTGAAGTTTAGTTGCGTCTAAGCGCATTTTTGCTAAAAGGGCTTGAGCGGTTTCTACTTTGGCTTTATCCCATTGAGCAGCTTTAGAAGCAAAAACAGCCGCCTGACTTTCAATGATGATGCCATCGGTTAGCATTTTTAATCCGTTATTTTTCAAGGTTTCTCCGCTAGAGGTTAAATCGCAGATGGCTTCTGCGGTTTGGTTGGCGGGGGCGGATTCGGTTGCGCCCAAACTTTCAACGAGGCGGTAGTCGATAAGAGAGAGGGTAGAAAAAAAATGCCGCACAAGGCGCGGGTATTTTGTCGCAAAGCGCATTCGCCGCCCGTGTTTTCTGCGAAAAGAAATTGCCGCGTCATCTAAATCCTCCATCGAATTTACATCAATCCAGCTTTTCGGCACGGCAACAATAAGGCTCGCGCGGGCGAAGGGCAAGCGCGCAAGCGGCTCGATAAAATTTTCCCAGCGCCTGGAAGTTTCGCGCACGAGGTCTTCGCCGGTAATGCCGAGATGAATATCGCCGTGGCGAAGCTGGTGAGCAATTTCCGCCGCAGGCAAAAGCAAGCCGCTAATGTTGTCGGCGTCATTTATTTTTATCTGTAACGTGCGTTCGCTTTCTTGCGAGATAAAATTTTCGCCGAAGTGCGCGAGCGTTTCTTTATGGATGCGTCCTTTAGAAGGGAGAGCCAAAATAATTTTGGGATTTGTGTCAGGCATTAGGAGAGCTCGTCTAAATAGATAGTTGCGCCGAAGCCGCTTTGATTAGAGCCGAGCGCTTTCATCAAGCCATTATATTGTCCGCCGCCTGCCAAAGGCAAGGCTTTTTGCCCGCCGCCTGTCAAAGGCAAGAAATTTTGATTGTCCGCGAGGAAGGCGAAGACAAAGCCAGTGTAATAGCTCAGGTGTGCGCCTTGAAAGTGCGTTGAGAAAGAGACGTTATCCTCGGTTAAAATTTTGGCGAGGGGTGCCGCTTTCATCGCGTCCCAGCTTTGGCTGATGTTTTCAAGCTGCTGGTCAAAATTGAGACTATGGCTTTTAGCGAAGCTGGTGATATTGTCTATCGCTTTTTCGGGGTGAGCGTCTTCAAGGTTTAGGAAATTTTTAATGAGCTGCATAATCTGCTGCGGCAGTTCGGGGTGGTGGAGCGCATTTTGCTCGCGCAAGCGTTCAGCGATTTCATCAAGCGAGCGTTGTCCTATGTGTTCTATTTGGTTTTTTTGTAAAAAAGCTTTGAGCTCTTCAACCGAGTGGCATTCAATTTCGGCAGTATTATGGACGCGGCTTTTCATCGTCTGTTGCGCTTGCTGAAAAAAGAGCGAGAGACCGGTATTGCGTCTAAAGCGTTTTTGAAGTCTGGTTTTCCAATCTTGCGGCAACTCTAAGCCATTGACGAGCTGGTCGAAGAGGGCGGGGTCGCCCATGCGCAAGAAAGGTTTCGCGTAGCCAGCACAGGCGAGCGCCTGATAGGTTGCGTTGATAATCTGCGCGGCGGTTTGGCTGGCGGGTTGCGCGCCGATATGTTCAATCCCCATTTGAGCTTGTTGCGCGCGCGCGTTATTTTCGATATTCCACCGCCATATTTTGCCGTGATAGAAGTATCGTTCAGCGGCTTGCTTTTTCTGCTTGGCGTATGCGCTACAGATGGGCAGGGTGAAGTCGGGTCGCAGAAAGAAGCTACTGCCTTCCTCGTCATTGAGGATACAGAAATGCCGACGGACATCGCGATTGGCGTGGTCTAAAAAGAGAGAGGTTGGCTGAAGGGGGTCGGGCTCGGCGGTTTGGTGAGCCTGTCCGTGCTGCAGGGCTTGCGCCATCGCGTTGAGAGTTTGGCTGTTCATTTGTCGCCGAGCAGCTTGAGGCAAGTTGCGATGAGGTCTTCCTCAGCGATGGTTTGTTGAGCGTGTGTGCCTTCGCGCCATGTGTCGCGTTGTTGGAGGTCCTGCGCGAGCTGCTTGCCCTGTTGAAGGTCTTTAATGGTGATGCGGTTTTGTTTGCGTTCGTCTTCGCCTTGAATGAGTGCGATGCGCGCGTTTCGTTTATCGGCATATTTGAGTTGCTTTCGCATATTGCCGTTGCCGACATAGACTTCAGCGCGCAAGCTCTGCTGTCGCAGTTTGGCGGCGAGCTGCTGATAGCGCGGCATTTGGTCTTGCTCCATCGCGAGAATGACGATAAGCGGGTTGTTTTCATCGTGCGCCCCCGCGCCGCCTGCGCCCGCGCGCTTGGTCTGGAGGAAGGTGTGGAGGCGGCTCAACCCCACCGACATCCCAACCGAAGGGACACTTTCGCCGCGAAATCTTTTGAGCAGGTTGTCGTAGCGTCCGCCGCCGCCGACCGACCCAATTTTACTTCCCACATCTGCCTCAAACACCACGCCATTATAGTAATCGAGTCCGCGCACGATAGAGCTATCAAAGATGATGCGGCTCTCGTCAAAGCCGAGTGCGGCAAAAATCTCATTCATTGTGGCGAGCTCCGCCGTGCCTTTATTTTCGCCATAGCGGGAGTTTATCTCTTGAAGGAACTCCGCGCGCGTTCGGTTCTTGCTTAGCTGGAGAAAGCCGATAAGCGCGTTGATTTGTTCTTGCTGAAGCTCGGCGCCGCCTTTCCAATCGCCCGACTCATCTTTTCTGCCCTTGCCGAGCAAGGCTTGAATAGCATTTTCACCGAGGCGGTCGTATTTGTCCAAAATCCTCATCAAGCTAGAGCGCGACAGGGGAAGCCTGCCGAGCGTGTCAAACACTTTTTCCAAAACCGCGCGGTGATTAACCCGAATAGTATATTCGCTGGGGCGCACACCCGCCGCTTCAAGGCACTCGCACAGGGTCATCACCATTTCAGCATCGGCGGCGGGGTTGTCTGTGCCAATGGTATCGGCGTCCATTTGGGTGAATTGCTTAAAGCGTCCGTTGTCGGGCTTGTCGTTGCGAAAGACAATCCCGGTTTGATAACGGCGAAAAGGTTTTGGCAGGGATTCAAAATGTTTGGCAACATAACGCGCAAGGGGCGCGGTGAGGTCGTAGCGCAAAATCATATTTTTTGTATCTTTTCCTTCAACACGAAAAATTTCACTCGGCGAAATAAAGCCCGCAATCATTCGGTCATATTCTATAGTCGGCGTTTCTAATGGCATAAAGCCGCGTTGCTCTAGCACTTTACCAATCGCTTCGGTTAGCTGTTGGCGTGCGCGCCATTCTTCGCCACTATATTCCTCAAGCCCACGCGGTCTATCTGCCTTTATCGGCTTTTTATCAAGTTTTGTTTCTTTGGCTTCTTTAGTAGAGGAAAGAACAGAACCTTTTTTATTGGGGTCAATGTGTGGAGGCGGCTCGTTTAACTCATTAAGGGCTTCTTTTCTATTATTATAGGCTTGGGCTAAATTGGGGTCTATTTCAATGGCTTTGTTAAAATTAGCGATAGCTTCTTCATATTCCCCTGTTTTAAGAAAGGCTACCCCGCGATTATTATAATAATTTCCATTATCGTCAGGGTCTAGCTCAATCGCTATATTGTAATATTCTATGGCTTTGTCATATTTTCTTTTTCTTTCCCACGCAATACCACAATTATAATAGGCATTAGAAAACTCTGGGTTTATTTCGAGTAGTTCTTCAAAAGTATCAATGGCTTCATCGTATTTTCCTCCCTCTAGTAATGTTATACCCTTGGTAAACATTGCCCATTGTATATTAGTATGGACATCATGATAGTCGGGGTCTAAGGAAATAGTTTTCCAATAATCTTCGATGGCTTCGTCATATTTTTCTTGCTCTCCTAAGACCTCACCTCGACTATAATAGGCGGCGATACAGTCAGGTTCTAGCTCAATGGCTTTAGTGTAATCCTCTATGGCTTTATCGGGCTCGTTTTGATTAATCCCGCGAAGCACATAAGCTGTATAGTAGATGGGATTATTAGGATCTTTCTCAATGAGTCTATCAAGAATTTCTATGACTTTGTCAGTATCGTCCTCCTTGAGGGCATCAAAAAATTCTGTTTTTTCATCGTCATTAAGTTTTATTTTTTCATCGTCATTATCAAAATTATCTTTGGCATCATTAGGGTTTAGTTCAATAGCTTTAGTGTAATCTTCTGTGGCTTTGTTAAACTCGCTCTTCTTGAGCCACGCACTGCCACGATGAAGATAGGCGAAAGCATTATTAGGGTTTAATTCAATAGCTTTAGTGAATTCTTGAATGGCTTCATCAATTTTTCCTGCGTCAAGTAAGTGCTTACCACTATTATTTGCCTCTTGTGCCAACTCTGTTTTAGATTTTTCCATACCTTATACTTACCAATAAAAAGAATAATAATAAAGGGGGCTTGAAGGCGGCGGTCACCTGTGCTAAAAAGCAAAATGACCGAAATTCAGATAAAAGGCAAAGATTATCCCCAAATCTTGACCCCTCAGGCACTCGACTTTATCGAAGCCCTAGAGCGACAATTCCGCCCCAAACGCCGCGAGCTGCTCGCCGCGCGCGCCGCTCGACAAGAGCGCTTCAATCAAGGCGAACTGCCCGATTTCCTGCCCGAAACTCGCGCTATCCGCCAAGATAACTGGAAAATTGACCCCGTCCCCGTCGATATCCAAGACCGCCGAGTCGAAATTACCGGACCAACCGACCGCAAAATGATTATCAACGCTCTCAACTCCGGCGCCAAAGTCTTTATGACTGACTTTGAGGACGCGCTCTCCCCCACCTGGGACAATGTGATGAACGGACAGATGAACCTCCGCGACCTGTGGGACAGAAAAATTGACTTCACCGACCCGAACAATAAAAAACATTATGCCCTCAACCCCAACCCCGCCGTGCTGATGGTGCGTCCGCGCGGCTGGCACTTGAACGAAGCTCACCTCACGCTTGAAGGCTCGCCCCTCACCGCAGCTTTTGTCGATTTCGGGCTTTATCTCTTTCACAATCACCGCAAGTTCCAGCACTTCCACACCGGACCTTACTTCTACCTCCCCAAAATGGAGAGCCACAAAGAAGCGCAACTCTGGGACGAGGTCTTTTGTTTCGCTCAAGAGCAACTCGGCTTGCCTATCGGCACCATCAAGGCGACCGTCCTGATTGAAACCCTGCCCGCCGCTTTCGAGATGGACGAAATTCTACACGCGCTGCGCCGCCATATTGTCGGCTTGAACTGCGGCAGGTGGGATTATATCTTTAGCTACATCAAATGCCTCGCCAGCCATGCCGATAAGGTCCTGCCCGACCGCGCGCGCGTGGTTATGGGCGAGGCTTTCCTCAAAAATTATAGCCTGCGCCTGATACAGACATGCCATCGGCGCGGGGCTTTCGCTATGGGCGGGATGGCGGCGCAGATACCCGTCAAGAATGACGACGCCGCAAATGCCGCCGCGTTCGATAAAGTCCGCGCCGACAAACAGCGCGAAGCCAACAACGGACACGATGGCACATGGGTCGCTCACCCGGCGCTGGTCGCGGTCGCGATGGAGGTGTTCGATAAGCTGATGCCAAATGCGAACCAGCTAGACAAAATGCCTCAAGGCGAGATTGGGCAAGCCGAGCTGCTCGAGGTTCATCAAGGCGCGCGCACCGAAGAGGGCTTGCGCGAATGTATTCGTGTTGGCGTTCAGTATATCGCGGCGTGGCTGGGCGGCGCTGGCGCGGTTCCGCTCTACAACCTGATGGAGGACGCCGCCACCGCCGAGATTAGTCGCACGCAGATTTGGCAATGGATTAAATACGGCGCAACTTTAGACGGGGGCAAAAGGGTTGATAGGGCTTTGTTTGAGCTGCTGCTTGCTGACGAGATGGCTTCGTTGAAGTTGCTTATTGGCGATGCGGCTTGGGGCAGCGGACACTTTTTAGAGGCGATTGATATTTTCTCTCGGCTAACAGTTGCGGAGAAGTGCGAAGCCTTCCTCACCCTCCCCGCTTATGAACATATTGTATAGCACCTATCCCTTCTCCAAAAACAGAACTTATATACAATGCTACCGAAATGAGGTAAGAGCTTCTAGTTTATAAAAAACTAACCAGATTCATGGTTCCAATCAATCCAAACAATATAAAAAGTATTTTCTATTAAATAACCCAGAACGCGGATTTTTCTATTTATCCTAAACTGGTATATTTGTGTGTCTGCTATATCTAAGGACAAATTGTTAGGTGCTCTCAGCTTAGAATTACGATGAGCTTTCAACTTGGCACCCGAACATCTAAATTGGATACAGGTTAAAGCAGAAAAAATTTCTAGTTTTTTGCAAAAAATAATTTTATCTTTTTTTTGACCTTTGCCCCAGCTCCAATCCCCTTTTTGCTTGAGGTATTCTTTATTAAAAATTAAATTTTTTTGACCTATATCAGATTCAGGCAGTTTTTTATCCAACTTGTAATTGCCTTTTATAATAATTACTCATGCTTTCATGGGTTATTTCCACATTACATTTACGACCTTGAGGGAGATCTCCATAAGCTTTTTTCCAAGGGTCTTCTTTATGAGTTAGTTTTGTTAATTTGCTACCAGAAAAAGCAGAGAATTTTTTCCAAACCTGATTTAACAAATTTATTTCATCATCTTGTAGTTCTGCAATAGGATTCGTTTTTCGTAAATCTGGGTCAAGTGAAGGCGATTTTTGTTTCTTAAAGCGATAATAAAGATCGGGGCAGACAGGTCCTCTAGCCCAAGCCTCTATTCTATTAGCAAATATCGGTCGCCCATGCAAAGCAAGACTCCAAGCTTGAGCATAATATACTAGCTTTTGCATTTTCAAATTAGTTATAGATTCTTCGCTGAAAATTGTTTTTAGAAGAAAATAATCAGCAACAGCATGTACACTTGGAATATTTTTGCGCGCTACCATAGTCGTATCCATTGGTTTATCACTTTTGACTCATAATAACAGATAGTGTTTATTTAGCAATAAAAAAGTCGTTTAGAACAAAAAAATGTAAAACAGCATCACTTTTTTGCTTTGCGCGGGGGATAGCTTCGGCGTAATAATACCAAAAAGCCTGAAAAGTAAGATTTATTGTACTCCCTCAAAAAAAGTCTTTTCAATCTAGCGGAAATGTGGCATAAATGAAGCTATCCACGCACAAAAAGAGGAGAAAACTATGAGTTTTGAAGAGCTTACCTCCGCCCCCAAGGGGCGATTTAACAGCGTTTCGCGCCCCTATTCCACCGCCGATGTCGAGAAATTGCGCGGGTCGGTTGTCGTCGAGCACACGCTCGCGAAGCGCGGCGCCGAGAAGCTATGGAAAATGCTACACGAAGAGGATTATATTCACGCGCTCGGTGCCATTACAGGCAATCAGGCGATGCAGATGGTGCGCGCCGGGCTCAAAGCGATTTACCTGTCGGGCTGGCAGGTTGCCGCCGACAATAACACCGCCGGCACGACCTATCCCGACCAAAGTCTCTACCCGGCGAACGCCGGACCGGAGCTCGCGCGGCGTATCAACAAGACGCTCCAGCGCGCCGACCAGATTGAGCACAGCGAAGACGGCGCCCAGCGCGATTGGTTCGCGCCTATCGTTGCCGATGCCGAGGCTGGATTTGGCGGACCGCTCAACTGCTTCGAGATTATGAAGGCTTATATTGAAGCCGGTGCGGCGGGTGTTCATTATGAGGACCAGCTCGCTGCGGAGAAAAAGTGCGGACATCTTGGCGGCAAGGTTCTTATTCCTACGAAAGCGCACATTCGCAATCTTAACGCGGCGCGTCTTGCGGCTGATGTTTCGGGTGTTTCGACTATTCTCGTTTGCCGCACCGATGCTGAGAGCGCAAAGCTGATAACCTCTGACATCGATGAGCGCGACCACGACTTCATTGAGAAAGACAATCGCACGGCTGAAGGTTTTTATCGGTTGAAAGAGGGTATGGGGTTAGCCCATTGTATTAAGCGCGGGTTATCTTTCGCGCCTTTCGCCGACTTGCTTTGGTGGGAGACTTCCACCCCCAACCTAGAGCATGCGAAGGCTTTTGCTGAAGCGGTGAAGAAAGAATATCCCGACCAGATGATGGCGTATAATTGCTCGCCTTCGTTCAACTGGGAAGCCAATTTGGACAAAGACGACATCGCGCGTTTCCAAAGAGAGATAGGCGCGATGGGTTATAAATTCCAGTTTGTTACGCTTGCGGGTTTCCATGCGTTGAATCACGGAATGTTCCAGTTGGCGAAAGAATATCGCACGCGCGGTATGAGTGCTTACTCTGAGCTGCAGCAAGCCGAATTCGCCGCCGAGACAGATGGCTATAGCGCAACGCGACATCAGCGTGAAGTCGGCACCGGCTATTTTGATGCCGTGTCTTTAGCTATCTCTAGCGGCGAATCCTCAACGACAGCCCTAGGGGAATCGACTGAAGCGGCTCAGTTCAAAGCTGCCGAATAATTACCGATTAGGAATGGCATAAACTAGGCTTGTGCCGATAAGCGTGGAGCTTGCGGCGATAAGTTCGCTACTGCCCCATTGGCCCATATCCACACCAAAGCCGCCTAGAATGGCAACGACAGACGATAAAAACGCGGCGATTGCTTTATTGTAAGACATAATTTCTCCTTTTTTAGAGTTTGGATTTCTCTATTTAATATGGGGGCGGAGAAAGAGGGGGGATAAGTTTTTCTTTTACCAAAAGGTGTCCAGCAAAAGGTGCCCAGCAAAAGCTGTTTAGAAATCAACACTCAGCACAAGATTATAAACGATACCTTCGCCTTCAATGGTTCTCTCCCCCCCAGAGTCTTCACTAGAGTCCTCGTAAGAGATAAGTTCAATGCCGGTTGAAATACCAAAATGTTTATTGAAAGCATAACTGCCACCAAATTCTAGTTGGTTTTCTTTTCTATTGTTGCCGCCGTCAAGTTTTTGCTCTGAGAGGGCATAATTAGCGCCATAAGTAAATTGTTTAATTTTGTGGGCAGCACCAACGATGATAACGTTTTCATCTGTTCCTTCTGCTTTGAAGTTGGTGCTTGCTAGGTAGCCACCGCCGACCTCAACCTTGCCAAGCGCGCCGAGCGGAATAACAAAAGCAGCGCCGATGCTAAAGCCGCTTGCGTCTTCGCGGTCGTTTCCGCCCATACCAATCAGGTAGCCAAAAGAAGCGGCGACACCATAGCCAGCTAACGTATCTCTATAATTTGCGCCAAAGGCAATAGTGCTTGCGAGGTCGTCGTCAGAAATTTCGGTAAGCCCCTTGGTGTTATTATATCTATTGCGGGCATCTAGGCTAGGCGTGTAGGACACACCGAGCTCAACACCAAAAAGGCGCGGCGTATAATAAATAATTTTGTTATAGGCTTCGTCATAATCTAGGTCGGTTTCGTCTTTGACATCAAAAAGAGTAGCGGTTCTGCTTTCGCTTGTGGCGTTGTCGTTATCATCGGCTGCCATATAATTGTATGGCACTTTATTGAGCGGCTTGAAGTCTTGTCCTTCAATCGCGTTTAAGTCGCCGAAGTAGAAGTCGGGGGCTTTGACATGACGCTTGCTCGCGGGGTTTTTAGCAACGCCTAAATAAAGAGTGCCAAAAGTTTTATGCTTGAGGTAGGCATTAAATTTATCAGGAACAATCGTTTTATCAGGGTCGGGTCGTATCTCAAGGAGGGCGCCAGTCTCAAAAGAGCCGAATTTACTTTTCCAGCCGAAGTCAATTTCGCCTTTGGCTTGAAGGGTAAAGGGCGTGGGGGCTTGAATACCGGCGGGGGCATCGTTTATCATTTCGGGCGTGGCGCTTATGCCGATAATAAATGCGCCGAAGTGAATGTCGCCCGCGCTAAACATCTGGTGCTTGCCATCGTCTGATTTATAAAGAGCGATTTTCGCTTGCGCTGGCGCAGTGAATAAAATTCCTATAGTGAATAAAGCCGCAATATAAGTCGCAACATAAAACTTGAGATTTTTCATAACATACCCCCAAAAATTGATAATGATAATCATTATCAATAGCAGGAGTAAAAAACCTTGTCAAGCTTTTTTAAAAAAATTACCCCCTATATGATAAGAAGTTTTTAATAGCTGGAATTTTTACTAAAAAGCGTAGCTGAAGATAATGCCGCCGCCAACAGAATCGATGGTTCTATTGTTTTCTTCGGGGTCTTCATCTTTAACATATTCAAAGAATAGGGAGGTCCAAAAGCCGGCGCCGAGCTCATAGGCGAGACCGAGTTCTACTTCTTCGTTCATTTTCATTTCTGACCCCGATTGAAATTTGCGGCGCGAGCGGCGATAAGCCGTGCCAACGCGCCAATTATCTTGATGGTAGGCAAGCCCGATAATCCATGTTTTATCGGCTATTTCGGGTGCGTTGAAGTTGCTATTGTTTTGCCATGCGCCGCCAAACTGAAAGCCTAGATAGGTGACATTCAAGCCAAAGCTGTATCCATAGGGGAGGTTGCCCTTACTGCTTCCGTTGCCCGACATATAGTTAGCGCTCAAGCCCCAGCGCAGGTCGCCCTCTATGCGTCCAAACTGCACGCCTGCGGTTATAACGTTATTGACGATATAGCCGTCGTTTGCTTCGTTGAGGCAGTTGGGAGAGCTACCAATAAGAGAAAGTTTATCTTCTGCAAGCAAATTGTTGCATGGGTCGGGCGTCCAGCTCATGCCGAACTGAAAGCCTTGAATAGGGGGGCTTAGATAGGACACCTGAAGGGCGACATCATCATAGGTTAAGTAGGTGGTGTCGCCAAATTGGAGGTCGTCTTCACCGGTTACGCTCGTGCGCGGGTTAAAGTTATAGTCCGACCATTCAATCGTTGCTAGGCCTGGCGCTAGAAACTCAGGAATCGTCAAATGAAGATAGGAGGAAACGTTGTCATCTTGCCCTATTCTAAATTTACCAAAGGGGCCGGCGAAATAAAGGTAAGCCGTTTCAATTTCTGTGAAGGCTTCAATTTCGGTCACCAAGCCGACCTTATAGCTATTCGGTAGAATCACATTGGCATCAAAGCCTATGATGCCGTCTGCGCGTATTTGCGTTAGAGCAGGCTCGCCTGCGTTACCATCAGCTTTTTCTTGGTCGCCAAAATAAAGTGCTATGCCTAAATCGCCGTAGATATCTAAATTCAGGTTTTTGGACTTATGCACATGAGCAGCATTGACACTCTGCGCTATAAATAGAATCAGCGCACATCCTAAAGATAAAAGCTTCATTTTTTCCCTTTTTATTTTGGTTTGTTTTGGGCTGTTTGGGCAATTTTCTTAAAACTGACTCTGCAACTTCCCTCTCTCCCCTATAGATTGGGCTAGTATATTGTCTTGGAAAGGATTGTCAATTTTTATTTTTATTTGCTTCATTTTCGCCAAAAGGGCGACAAAAAGAATTAAAAATTAAAAATTAAAGCTAAAAACAGGGCGCAAGTGTTAAAAAGTAAAAAATGATGATGAATATAAAAAAGCACAATGAAGGGCTTGCCATAGAAAAACTAACGATATATAGTGGGTATAAGTAAGAAAGCCACAAGATGTAGCGGTTGCCTGAGCCCTTGATTCCCATAAGATGCCCCTCATAGAGGGGTATAAAGGGATGTAATTGAGAATCGTAAAAGGTGTAGCTAAAGGGGCTTTCTTCTCTAAACCATTAACTATGATATGGGGGGCAAGATGTCTAATCGCCTAAAAAATTCTCTAAAAAATTTAGGGTCGTCAATACCGCTCCATACGGAGACTAATAGGGATACTGGCTTGCTAACCGAATCAAAATCTATTCCCGAAAAGGAGATAACCGAGCTACCGAAAGTTGTTCAGCTGCCGCAAGGCGGGCGGGTCAAAACGCTGCCCGAGCGCGATTCTCTCCTTACCGATTTTGGCAAGGCAGTGCTACGCGATAGATATTTGATGCCGAACGAATCCTTTCAAGACCTATTCGCGCGCGTGGCGTCTTTTTACGGAGATAACACCGCACATTCCCTGAGGCTTTATGACTATATGTCTAAGCTATGGTTTATGCCTGCCACGCCGGTTTTGTCTAACGGCGGCGTGGAGAGAGGCTTGCCTATCTCCTGTTTTCTTAACGAGGCGGACGATAGCTTGCGCGATATTGTCAGTTTGTGGAACGAGAATGTGTGGCTTGCGTCCAAAGGGGGCGGGATAGGTTCTTACTGGGGCAACCTGCGCTCTATTGGCGAGGCGGTGAATGTCAATGGTAAAACGAGCGGCATTATTCCGTTTATTCGCGTGATGGATTCGCTAACGCTTGCTATTTCGCAAGGAAGTTTGCGGCGCGGCTCGGCGGCAGTTTATTTGCCGGTCAATCACCCCGAAATTGAGGAGTTCCTAGAAATTAGACGACCCACCGGCGGCGACCCGAACCGCAAAGCCTTGAACCTTCACCACGGCATTCTCATCACCGATGACTTTATGCGCGCGGTTGAAAATGATGGCGAATGGGTGCTCGTTTCGCCTAAGGATAAAGTGCCACAAAAAAGACTTTCCGCGCGCGAGCTGTGGATTCGCATTTTGATAGCGCGTATCGAAACCGGCGAGCCTTATATTGTCTTTAAGGATAGCGTCCATCGCCACCAGCCTGAGCATCATAAGCTCGCGGGGCTTGAGGTCAAGACTTCTAATCTGTGTAGCGAAATCACTTTGCCGACCGGGCTAGACCACCACAAAAAATCGCGGACGGCGGTGTGTTGTTTGTCCTCGCTCAACGCCGAGACCTTCTTGGAGTGGCAGGACGACACGCAATTTATCCCCGATGTAATGCGGTTCTTAGATAATGTGCTAGAGGATTTTATTCAATCTGCTCCTGATGATATGGCGCGCGCGCGTTATGCGGCGCAACGTGAGCGCTCTGTGGGGCTGGGGGTTATGGGCTTCCACTCCTTTCTGCAGTCGATGATGGTGCCGTTCGAGAGTGCTATGGCAAAATCGTGGAATCGCAAAATTTTCACCCACATTAAAGAGTATGCCGACCAAGCCTCGCACGACCTTGCGCTTGAGCGCGGCGCCTGTCCCGATGCCGCCGAATATGGCTTTGAGGAAAGGTTCTCGCACAAAACTGCGGTCGCACCCACTGCCTCTATTTCTATTATTTGCGGCGGCACTTCGCCGGGCATCGAGCCTATTGCCGCGAATAGCTTCACGCATAAAACCCTATCGGGTAATTTCAATGTGCGTAATCGCCACTTGAAAAAGCTGCTTGCTAAAAAGGGGCTAGACAGGGATGATATTTGGTCTTCTATCGTTATCAACGGCGGCTCGGTGCAGCACTTGGACGGCTTGAGCGAAGAAGAAAAACAAGTCTTTAAGACCGCCTTCGAGCTAGACCAACGCTGGGTGATAGAGCATGCCGCCGACCGCACGCCTCTGATTGATCAGGCGCAATCAGTTAATCTGTTCCTGCCCGCCAATGTGCATAAACGCGACTTACACCACCTCCACTTTATGGCGTGGAAAAGCGGACTCAAGAGCCTCTATTATTGTCGTTCGCTTTCTATTCAACGCGCGGAGTCTTCGCAAAGTGCCAGCATGGGTGCTGGCACGAAAGCCGAAGAAAAACCTTATGAAGTCAAAAACTATGAGGAGTGCCTCGCATGCCAATAAAACCAAAAATGCCAAAAATGGAAATTCTCAAATGTCGTCTTTACTAGAAGAGAGGCTTGTCTATAAACCTTTTCGCTACCCATGGGCTTATGACGCGTGGCTCACGCAGCAGCGCATTCACTGGCTGCCGGAGGAGGTGCCTCTGTCGGAGGACGTGCGCGACTGGAAGAAGAATCTCACCGAAGCCGAGCGCCACTTGCTCACGCAGATTTTTCGCTTCTTCACCCAAGCCGATGTCGAGGTGAATAACTGCTATATGAAGCACTACGCGCGCGTGTTCAAGCCCACTGAGGTGCTGATGATGCTTTCCGCTTTTTCTAATATGGAGACGATACACATCGCCGCTTATAGCCACTTGCTTGATACCATCGGCATGCCCGAAACCGAGTATGAGGCTTTCTTAAAGTATCAAGAGATGAGAGATAAATACGACTATATGCAAAAATGGGGCGTGGAGACAAAAGCCGACATCGCTAAAACGCTTGCGGTGTTTGGCGCTTTCACTGAGGGCGTTCAGCTGTTCGCCAGCTTCGCCATTTTGATGAACTTCCCGCGCTTTAATAAAATGAAGGGCATGGGGCAGATTATAACGTGGTCGGCGCGTGATGAGAGTCTTCATACCAATTCTATTATCAAGCTCTTCCGTGTTTTTGTTGATGAAAATCCTGAGCTCAAGAACGCCGCCTTGTATGACGAGCTGGAGGTTGCTTGTCGCGAGATTGTTTCGCACGAAGATGCTTTTATCAACCTTGCCTTTTCTACCGGCGCGGTAGATGGGCTTGATGCCGAGCAGGTGAAAAGCTACATTCGCTATATTGCTGATAGGCGTTTAATCCAGCTTGGCATGGAAGCAATTTATGGCGTGGAGAAAAACCCTCTGCCGTGGATGGACGAAATGCTAAACGGCATTGAGCATACGAATTTCTTCGAGAACCGCGCGACCGAATACGCCAAAGCGGCAACCAGCGGTAGCTGGGAAGAGGCTTTCGCTTAACCAATGGAAATAGAGGGCAAGAATGCTGTGGTGACAGGGGCTGCCTCTGGCATCGGGTTGGCGATTGCCAAAGCTTTGCTCGAGAAGGGCGCGGGAGTGATGCTCGCCGATATTGACGAGGCGGGTGTCGCTAAAGCCGCGCAGGCTTTAGGCGAGAAACCGCGAGCGGCAGCGCATGCTGCCTACGTTGATGTCGCGAGTTTGGCTTCGGTTGAAGCCCTCGCGGATAAAGCGTGGGCTGAGTTTGGTCATGTGGATATGATTTTCAATAACGCCGGCATCACATCGGGACGTAGGAGCGTTTTATGGAAAGCAAACCCTGAAGATATTGCGCGTGTTCTTGATGTGAATCTCAAGGGGGTTTGGCACGGGATTGCGGTTTTTGTCAAAAGGTTTGTGGAGCAAGGGACGCCAGCGGCTGTGTGTAATACTGGCTCGGAGCATTCTTTGGGTTTTGCTCATCCTTTAGCGGGCATCTATACGGCAACGAAGCATGGCGTGTTGGCTTTGTCTGATGTCTTGCGTTATGAAGCGCCCGACTTTATTGAGGTAAGTGTGTTTTGTCCGGGCGCGGTGAATACCAATATTACGCCGGGCGATTTTGGTATAGAAGCCGATGGGGTGGGTCGCCATGTTGTTGAAGCGGTGGCGCGCGGTGATTTTATTATTGTTACCCATCCCCACGTGGTTAAATTGGCTGAGAAGCGTTGGCAAGAAATCTCGGCGGCTTTTGCCACGCAAGCACCTTACACGCCTGAAAGCGAAAAGTATAATGTTCTTACGTTAATGGAAAAAGCAAGAGAGAAGCAAAAGAAAGGAGAAAAGTAATGACAGACGACCACCGCTCTTAATATTGGACTTGATAAATTGTATAATCATAGTGTTGTAAATCATAGCGCAAAAGAATATGTTAGAGGTATGGCACACACCAACGGCATAGAGTCATTTTGGGCTTTACTCAAACGAGGCTGTCACAGCACACATCACCATATCAGCGTGAAGCACCTTAATCGCTATGTTAGCGAGTTTGCTGGACAGCATAATAGCCGTGCCAAATCAACGCTAGAACAAATGGCAATAATCACGCAAGGGCTTATCGGCAAGCGTTTAACTTATAAGGTACTTGCAAAATGAAAAATCTATCTCTTATAATGCCGCTTGCTTTTTTACTAAATGGGTGTGTTAGCTATACTGACTATATGCCTCAAGCAAAAGAAGCTATACTCGCCTGCGAGGAAATAAAACCAAGAAATAGGGCATATTTAGAAAACAAGGAAAAAGCAATAAAGAAAAAAAGAAAACATCAAGCCTGCTTAAAAAAACACTTAATTAAATACAAGACTGATTATAATGCCGCTGTTATAAGGTCTGCTGTAGTAAATGATTGTGTGGGAGTTGCTGGTCTTGCTATCGCTACTGTGATATTGTCCCCAGTAGGGTTGTTGGCACTACCTCTTTGCTACAACCTTTTAAGCGAGTTAGATGAATAACAATAACAAAACCCCCATAGGCAGACCACCAAAAGAATATCCCTTACCTCGCTTTAATATGACAGCGCAAGAGTTAGCGGGTCGTATATTTGCTATGGCTAAAAAGCAAGAGAGAAGCAAAAGAAAGGAGAAAAGTAATGACAGAGAATTCTAGTATCGTTTCGCATATTTCTATTGGTGTGAATGATTTTCAACGCTCGCTTAAATTTTACGACAAGGTATTAGCGGTGGTGGGCGCACGACGGGTCGCAGACTATCCCGCCGCCGTTGCTTATGGTAAGCAGTTCCCAGAGTTTTGGGTGCAAACTCCCCTTGATGAAAAACCCGCAACGAACGCGAATGGTTTTCATATAGGTTTTTTGGCGGAATCAAAAGAGCAGGTGGAAGCATTTTATCAGGTAGCCCTTGAAGCGGGCGCAACTGATGATGGCGCGCCCGGTCCGCGTCCTTTATATGGTGATAGTTATTTTGGTTGCTTCGTGCGCGACCCCGACGGGCATAAGATAGAAGCAGCCTATCACACAGCCTAGATGATTGAGGCGCGGTTACTCGTGGCGTGGGCACTCGTGGTGCAGCTACTTTAGTATTAAAAAGAGGGGCTTCTTAAAAATTAAGAAACCCCTCTAATCGTTTCAAGACGTCTCCTGAAACTAGTCTCTAAACGTCTTTAGAGATTCGCCTCCTAGAGGCAGCCTCTAGGAGGCATTTCCACAAAGAAACCCAATCGGTCGGAAAAACTAGCAAATTTCGAATAGACCCGCAGCGCCCATACCGCCGCCGATACACATCGTGACAACCCCGCGCTTCGCGCCGCGCCGTTTGCCCTCCATCAAAAGATGGCCGGTGCAACGCGAGCCGGTCATTCCATAAGGATGACCGATAGCAATAGAGCCGCCGTTCACATTATAAATCTCAGGGTCAATGCCGAGCTTGTCGCGCGCATAGAGGCACTGGCTGGCGAAAGCCTCATTGAGCTCCCAGAGGTCAATGTCTTCCACTTTAAGCCCATGGCGCTCGAGCAGACGCGGCACCGCAAAGACAGGACCAATCCCCATCTCGTCAGGGTCGCAGCCGGCAACGTTAAAGCCTCTAAAGTAGCCCATAATGTCTAGCCCTTTTTTCTCGGCGAGTTTGGCGTCCATCAGCAAGCAGGCGGAAGCACCATCGGAGAGCTGGCTGGCATTGCCCGCCGTGATGAAGTTGCCTTCACCGCGCACCGGCTGGAGAGAGGTCAAGCCTTCAAGGGTCGTTTCGGGGCGATTGCATTCGTCCTTATCGACAAGCACTTCCTCAAAA
Organism: Alphaproteobacteria bacterium; assembly: GCA_965209065.1. Taxonomy (GTDB): domain Bacteria; phylum Pseudomonadota; class Alphaproteobacteria; order JAPOUT01; genus CBDBUR01. The sequence continues at coordinate 1,013,537 of OZ242373.1, read as the reverse complement.
GTTTCCTCGCCGCTTTCCTTATTGACCTTTTTCATCGTTACCTTTAGCGGCACGATTTCCTCGCCGATTTTGCCAGCTTGAACCGCCGCCGCATAGCGTCTTTGGCTCTCAAGAGCATATTCGTCTTGCGCTTCGCGGCTAACTTTATAGCGTTTCGCCACCACGTCTGCGGTGTCAATCATCGGCATCCACAGCTCGGGTTTTTCTTTCATCAGCCTTTCTTCGGTGATGTCTTTTAGGTTGATGCCTTGCATTTGGACGAGAGAGATGGATTCGACTCCGCCGCCGATAGCCATCGGGACGTCTTCATTGGCGACCGCGTGGGCTGCCATCGCGATGGCTTGCAGCCCTGACGAGCAGAAGCGATTAATCGTAACGCCTGAGGTGGTTGTCGGGCAGCCTGCCCAAATCGCAGAGAGTCGCGCGACATTCTGCCCGGTTGCGCCTTCGGGTGTGCCGCAGCCGATATAAACATCTTCGACTTCGCCGGCTTCAACGCCGGCGCGCTCTATGGCGTGCTTGATGGCGTGGCCGGTCATCACCGCGCCGTGTGTTTGGTTGAAAGAGCCGCGTCCCGATTTGGCTAAGCCAGTGCGGGCAGTGGATACGATAGCAACATCTTTAGCTTGTTTAGTCATTGTTTTCCTCCGTTTAGATAGGTTAAATGGGTTTTGTTTTTTTGGGTAAGTCGTCGAAGTTGGGCGCGCGTTTTTCTGCTTGCGCGGTGAAACTTTCTTTCATCTCGGCGGGTGAGAACATACCTGCTTGCCAAGTCATAATGTGTTTGAGTCCGTCAGCGATGGTGTGGTCGCGGGCGTAGTTTATCATTTCCTTTGAGCCCCAAACGGCGAGCGGCGATTTCTCGGCGATATTTTTCGCGAGGTCTAGAACGTGGGCGAGCATTTCTTCGTGCGTGTTGAACACGGCATTGACGAAGCCGATGCGCAGAGCCTCATCGGCGAGCATGCGCCGTCCGGTATAAGCGAGTTCGCGCACCAGCCCCTGCGGCATCAGGTGCGGCAAGCGCGGGAAGGTGCCGACATCGGCGGTCATACCGATATTGATTTCTTGGATACAGAAGAAGGCATCTTTGGTGCAATAGCGCATATCCACGGCAGACGAAAAATCGACCGCGCCACCGATACATCCGCCTTGCACTGCCATCAAAACAGGAATGCGGCACTCATCGAGGCAGCCGAAAGTGTGCTGTAGGGGAGGCAGGGTTTGGAACATCGCGAGGCGGCGCGACATAGAGCGGTCGGAATTAGTTAGAGTGCCGTCATCTTCCTTGCTACTACCGCTGGCGGAAAAGACCGATAAATCCATACCCGCGCAAAAATGCTTGCCGGTAGAGGAGATGACAATGGCGCGGGCGCGGGCGTTATCGTCAATATCGTGGATAATTTTGGGCAGCTCATACCAGAACTCTCGAATCATGGAGTTGAGTTTTTCGGGGCGCTTGAGCTTGATGTGCGCGACTTTATTTTCGATAGAAACATCGAAGCATAGGTATTCACTGCTTTGATTAGCGGCGGTTAAATTCTCTGCTTGAGACATAAGCCCTCCCAAACTTTAGCGTCATTATAGGCAGTATTATAGCATATTTGTGGGGGGAGTCCAGACGATTTTCGGGCGATTTTCGGCTTGAAAAATAGGATTTTTCTTGTAGTATAGCCTTAACAGATAAAGGAGAATTCTCTATGTTTATACGAATACTGGCATTGAGCCTTATTTTTGGGGCGAGTAGCCTTTTCGCCGCGCCGAGCGGGGGCAGAGTCACGGCTGGCGATGGGGATTTATCGAATCCGCTTAATTTGATACAGCAGAGCGAGCATCTTGGCACGAGCTGGGAGAGTTTTGATATTGCTTCGGGCGAGGTGGTGAATATATCGCAACCTTCAACCTCTGCGCTGATTTCTATAAAAGTAAGGAATGGGAGTGCCACCAATATTGACGGCACACTAAACGCGAATGGAAAAGTTGCGTTAGAAAATCCTGCGGGTGTTTTGTTTGGTGCTGGCTCGGTGGTGAATGTTGGCGGGCTTCTAGCCTCTGCTTCGGCTTCGGCGGTTCAAGCTAATGGTGTTATCAATGCGCCTTTAGGCGAAGTTCATTTACAAAGTTTAAGTAATAATAATGTTGTTAATGTTGGCGGCGCGATTGAAGCGCAAAGAATTATTGTTGAAGGGGCGAATGAAGTTAAGCTCGGTTCAACGGCAAGTTTAACGGCAAGCAAAGAAGTTTTAGTTGGGGGTGGTTTTCAAGGCAAGGGAGAAATTACGAACGCACAAAAAACAATCGTGGAGTCGGGTGCGCTCATAACTGCACCGCGCGTTATTATTTGGTCGGACGTTAGCACGAATTTTCAAGGAAGCATCAATGCTGAAGGCGGTTTTGTTGAAGTGTCGGGCAAGCAACACCTCGCTTCGTTTGATATATTCAAGGTGAAAGCGGCGAAACTTCTGCTTGACCCTGACAGCATAACCATCAGCACATCTACAGCGAATGATGATGAAATCAGCGATGGGGCGATTGCGATAGGTGATGGCGGGGACTCGGTCACTTTTGTTATTTCGGCAGCGGCTATCCAAGATTATGATGGCGCTGTTTCGTTGGCTGCGAATAATATAACGGTGAATACGGCTATCACTAAAAGCAATGGTGCTCTAACGCTAGACGGGGGAGCGACGAACATCAACCAAAATATAACAATAACCGGGCATAACCTCACCATCATCTCCTTTGCCCTTACCTTTACGAGAGATAGACCCATTACCCTATCAGGCGCGGCGGTAAGCCTTTCTTCTACATCGAGTGCAGGGACAGCAAGCAACCAAAACCTGACGATTACCGCAACCGGTGTGCTGACGATGAGCGGCGACTTCGACATCGGCACGGGCAACGCCTCGCTCTCTTTTGGTGGGGACAGCACGCAAACTCCCTCGCCCACCAGCTTGCTGACCGATGACCTGACCCTCACCGGAACGGGAACGAGCACTCAGATAAACCTGGCTGATTGGATGTCGGGCGCGGGTAGAAACCTCACGCTTATTGTTGAAACTGGTTCTGTTGCTCTGATAGATTTGAATCTCGGCGATGATGCCAAAACCTCCGTCCCGCGTGGCGACCTAACTATAAAAGCAAAGGCATCTTTTGTTTTGAGAAGTGGCACTTATACCATAAAAGCCAAAGACATTAGCATAACCTTAACCGACACAAGAGATGGTGAGTTTGCTGGCTTTAGTTCTGGCGTAGGGCACTTAAAGCTCAATGCTACCGGCAATATCACCATTAGCGTGCGCCATATCAATTTTTTTGCTAATAATGGTCCATTTGATTTAGAGCTTGTTGCCGGCGGAGAGATTGTTTTCGCTAAAGATACAACTATTACTGCGGCGAGGAATTTAACGCTGGATGCCAGCACGATAAAGGCGGAATCAACCGATGAAGACGGCATGACCACGCTACATAGTCTAGTAATGGCAAGAATTAGGGGGAAGCTAACCTTCGCCGATGATAAACCCACCACGATAACCGCCGCAAATATCACTCTAGATGCCAACGACAATGTAGCAACGGCAAGCGGGCAAGACCTCACGCTCATCGCTGAAAATGGTCTCGTTACTATAGAAGGTATCAATCTTGCTAATGCTGATGACACCTCCCGCGGCAACCTAACCATAAGGACTGGTTACATTACAACAGGTATTAACGAAAGTTCCTATACGATAAAAGCTAACAACATTACCATCACGGCGACTTCAGAAGATAACTTCACAGAGGAAGCACCTGGTCCCGCCCTTCAATTTGCTAATGCAAGCACCACATTCAACGCTTTGGGTAATATCACGATTAGCGCGGCTTATATTAATTTTCATAATTTTGATGGCTTGAGGAGAGATTGGACGCTTATCGCCGGCGGAGAAATTGTTTTCACTAAAGGGACAAGTATCCGCGCGAACAATATCACGCTTGGCGGGACAATAAAAGCGGAATCAACCGATGAAGACAACATAACCACGCAACATAACTTATCGCTAGACGCAAGAGGGAAAATGACCTTTGCCGCCGATAAAGCCACCACGATAACTGCCGCGAATATAACCCTCAACTCTGCTGCCCTCAACGCAGGCACTGCCAGCAACCAAGCCCTCACCCTCACCACGCCCGGTGTGCTGACCATGAGCGGCAAATACAACACCGGCACCGGCGATGCATCGTTTACGTTCGGTGGCACGTTCGCGCAAACCCCCGCGCCTGACAGCTTCCTTACCGACGATCTCACGCTCACTTACACCGCCGCTAGTGATAGTTTAAATTCTCTTGTATACAATATCTGGATGGGAGCAAGCGGTAGAAACCTTACCTTTAATAGTGCGAATAATGCCTTATTCATTGAAGGAGCAACTATCAATCTAGGAATGGGTGACTTTGTCGCAAATGTTCAAGAGCTTGCTATAATTACTAGCGACGCTACCATAATGGCTAGGGACATTACGATAGGAAAGAATACAGGCACCCGTGCGTTTGGTCTGTCTTCAGCAAATTTAACTTTAGATGCTTCAAGAAATATACGTTTCAATATTGGGAGCTTATCTAAAGATAGCCGTTCCTACGATTTAAGTATAGATGCCGATGGTGAAATTATTTTTGCGCAAAATACGACTTTCAGCGCGAGAAACATAACCATTGGCGGCACAATAAAAGCGCAAACAGAAAATGAGGACGGCGACATCACACTGCATAACCTATCGCTGGCGGCGACAGCAGGACAAATAAACTTCTCAGCTGATACTACGATAACCGCCGCAGACATAACCCTCGTCTCCACCACGAAAGGCACTGCCGATAGCAACCCAGACCTCACCCTTACCGCCGCAGGCATCGTAACGCTTGGCGGCGCGCTTAATGTTGGAACAGGGGATATGGTTATTACTTCAGGCACAAGTGCCTCAGGCACAGACCAGCCGATAAACTTTTCAACCTCGCTCGCCACCACGCTCACTGGTATGAATATAACGCTCACCTCTAGCGGTGGCACTCCAACCGCAAGCGGGCAAGACTTCACCATTACCGCCGAAGGCATCGTAACGCTTGGCGGCGCGTTTGATACCGGCGCGGGTAATATAGCTATTGCCTCTGGCACAGACCAGCCGATAAACTTTTCAACCGCGCTTGCAACCTCGCTCACCGGCGCGCAGGTAAAGCTCACCTCCACTGGCGGCACACTAATCCCAACAACGCATGACCTCACCTTTACCGCTTCGAGCAATGTCGCTATTAGAGGCAGTTTCGAGACTACAGGCAATATCACGTTTAATACTTCGTCTGTTGATGCTACCGACGGCCAGGGGTTTGGAATATTAAGCCTCACCGCCGGCGGTCAAATTCTTTTTACAGAAGATGTTTTTTTTATTAGCGATGCTATAACCCTCAACAGCAACACCATAAAGGGTCAAACAGCTGGCGACACGCCGATGGGCGTGGTGCTCGGAATAAGGGGAAACATAACTTTCTCCTCTACCCAAGCCACCACCATTAGCGGAGGGGATATAGATATCAACTTCTCCACCGCAAGCACCAGCGGACAAGACCTCACCATCATCGCTTCGGGTAATCTCACGCTGGAAGGGGCTTTAGATATCGGCAATGACGCCACCACAGGCAACACGCTGCGCCTAACCGCAGGCAGTGGCGCAGGTGTCGGCACGATTATATTCACCGATACTCCCAGGCTCACTGCCGCCGCGATTTTCCTCACGCAAGATGGCGACCCCTTTCCAACAGCCGCGCCCATCGTCACCTTCACCCTGCCCGCCGCAGAGGATAAACCCACTATCAACTATCTCGGCTCAGGAGCTCAAGGGGAAGTCGAGTGGGCGAACCAGGCGGGAATCTTTTCTGATGAAGACATCAATTTAGGCACGCTCCTCGCGCAAAATGGCGAACTCGAAGGTAAGGATAGCGACGACTCCAGCGGTAATATCGTAATCGATTTAACCACCGAAGAAGATGAGGGCGACCAGAATTTCATTCTTCACGCGGACGAGAATAACCTCATTCTGCCCGATGAAATGGTGATGATTACCGCTAAAGTTATTTCTATTAACGCCAAAAGCATTCGCAACGCCGAAAATAGCGAAGGCATTACCAAACCGCTCATGCTCGTGGCGACCGAGAGCGTGGTCATTAACGCGAATATTACTTCTTCCGCCAGCATTATCATCAAAGCGCCCAATGTTATTTTCTCCGGCTCCAAACCCGTGCGCCTGAGCGGCACAAACATTACGATTGAACTGCCCGATGATATGGACACGCCGAGCGATAACCCCGCCGCCAATAATCAAAATGTGGAGCTGGTCGCGAGTGGCGATATTATGCTGAATAATAGTATCAATGCCGGGTTCGGCACGTTGAAACTTCAAGCGACTGGCGAAATTATGACCACCCGCGCCAATGTTATGATTATGGGTAATCGTGTTGTGCTTGATGCCAGCGCTGATAATAGTATCAGCGGCGGGCTAACCATAATTTCAATGAACGATATTCGCTTGCTCGGCAACATTGAGACTGAGGGCAATGTTATTTTAAGGGCGGGAGGTTCAATCATTACGCCCGATGCCGCCACCACGATTGAAGCGACTGGCGCAAGCAGCGACATCACGTTTGAGCAAAAATACGCGATTAGGCAAAGCCTCGCGCTGACCCTAAAAGCCGCAGGCGAGATAACGATTATCGGCAGGCTGGATAGAGGCACGGCGGGCATCACGCTAGACGGCGGGTCGCTTGATTTAACGCGGGCTTCGCTGATTGCGGCGGAGATAACCTGCCGCCCTATTCCTGTAGGGGCAAGCGCGGGTGCTTGCCAGTAAATTTTAGTTGAAAAAGAGGGGTTGTCCCTCTATATTATAGCTTTTATAGATTAAGAGAGTTCCTTTTATGTTTATACGAACATTCGCATTAAGCCTTATTTTTTTAGGGGTTTTTGGGGCAACGAGCTTACTCGCCGCGCCGAGCGGGGGAAGAATCACAGCAGGGGACGGAGAGCTATCGAACCCATTAAATATAATTCAGCACAGCAAGCATCTCGCCACGAGCTGGGAGAGTTTTGACATCGCTTCGGGCGAGGTGGTGAATATCACGCAACCTTCGGCTTCGGCGCTGATTTCTATAAAAGTTCGTAATGGCACCGAGACGAATATACACGGCACACTAAACGCGAATGGTAAAGTTGCGTTAGAGAATCCTGCTGGGGTTTTGTTTGGTGCTGGCTCGGTGGTGAATGTTGGCGGGCTTTTGGCAACGGCGGGTGCGGTTCAAGCTGATGGTGTTATCAATGCGCCTTTAGGCGAAGTTCATTTACAAAGTTTAAGTAATAATAATGTTGTTAATGTTGGCGGCACAATAGAGGCGCAAAGAATTATTGTTGAAGGTGCGAATGAAGTGAAGCTCGGCTCTACCGCCACGCTAACTGCCGCCAAAGAAGTTTTAGTTGGGGGTGATTTTCAAGGCAAGGGAGAAATTACGAACTCGCAAAAAACCATTGTAGAGTCGGGCGCGATGATTACATCTCCGCGTGTTATTATTTGGTCGGACGTTAGCACGAACTTTCAAGGCAATATAAATGCGGAAGGTGGTTTTGTTGAAGTGTCGGGCAAACAAAGCCTCGCCTCGTTTGATATATTGAAAATAAGAGCGGCAGAGCTTCTGCTTGACCCTGCCGCTATCACAATCATGACAGCGACACCCAATAACGACGCTGAAATTTATATCGCTCCTCCCGATGAAGATAATGGCACGGATGGGCAGGATGATGGCACGGTTGGGGAAGATGAGGGCGCGCTCGGGAGCACTTTTATTATCTCGGCGGCGGCTATCCAAAGTTATGTTGGCGATGTCTCGCTGACGGCGAAAACTTCGATATCGGTTCGAGTTGAAATTAGCAAAACCAATGGGGGGCTAACGCTAACCGCACCTACCATTAGCCTGTTCCGAAGCATAACGGTGAGTGGAGATTTAACCGTCCGCGCAACCACAAAGCTTCAGTTTCTGAATATGTTTTCAACAATTACGCTAGTGGGCACAAATGTGAGTGTTGCTTCTTTGACGCAGGCAGGTTTCACGCAAATCAATGTCCTCAACTTTCGCGCAAGCGGCGACCTCACGATTGAGGGTCGTTTTGGCAACAAGGATATAAACACATTCAACCTTTTCGCTGGCAAACTTAACAGGGATGGAACAATAATAACAAATGGCACAATTATGTTTATGAACTCGCCCACGCTCACGGCAAAGGAGATAAATCTCCTGCAAAGTGGTGCGCCTTTTGCAGAAGACTCACCCGCCACTTTCATCGTTTTTGTGAACGGCACACCCAACGGCAAACCTAAGGTGAATTACAACGGCGGCGGCGAAGTGCCATACATCGCGCCGCTTTGGGCGACATGTGCTGCGGGTGCTACTACCTGTAGCGTTCTAGAACCAACCGAAATCAATGTGGAACAAGACGGCGATATAAATTTAGAAGTCGAAGTCGCAGATAACTTCTTTTTTGTTGATGAAGACGGGCTTTTAGATTTAACAAACACTAACTTAACGCTTATCACCAAAGGCAATATCATTTTCCCCGCAGGCATAAAAAAGATAACAGCGATTAGCATAACTCTCACTGCTGCCAATATCGGCACAGAAAATGACTCAGGGGTGTTCATTGCTGGCTTGCCGGGCACTTCGACCGACGGCTTGACGATTGAGGTTGAAGAGATCCTATCCCTATCGGCAGGCACTTTAACCAGTGCCGGCGCGCTGACACTCATCGCGTCAACGATAAACCTAAACACCAACATAGAGGTGATGGGTGATTTAACCCTTACCGCAAGCACGCAGATTAAATTCTCGGAAGATGACCCAATTACACTATCAGGTGTAGTTGTGTCGCTTGCTTCGCCTCTGTTACCGGCAGATGAGGAGATAGGCAACCAAGACCTCACGATTATCGCAACGGGCGTGCTAACGATGAGCGGTGAATACAACATCGGCACGGGCAGTGTCTCGCTCACTTTCGGTGGCACGCGCGCGCAAGCTCCCAATCTCCCCCGCTTGTTTACCAATGACCTCACCCTCATTCATACGGGAACTGAGGGGTTGGCTTATAACAGCTGGATGGCGGACGAAGGTAGAAACCTCACGCTTATTTCTCAAGGCAATATCTCCAATCTGGAAGGTATTAGCCTAGGCATCACGCCTGCCAGGCGTGGCAGCCTAACCATAAGGGGAGAGACAATTTCTCCTGCTCTTGCTGCCCGCAGCATTATCTTAAGAGCCAAGGACATTAGCCTAACGGCGACTTCAGAAAATAACTTTGTAGATATAGGTGAGAGTGATGACCGCGATGAACGCAATGACACGCATTTAACGCTAGAAGCTTCGGGCAACATCACTATTAACGCGAGCGAAATTGATTTTAATTTAGGGTCTTTATTCGATTTTAGTTTAACGCTTGCCGCGGCGGGGGAGATTATCTTCGTTAAAAATACAAATATTCGGGCGGACAATATAACGCTCGGCGGCGCGGTGAAGGCGGAGCAACATGCCTTATTGCTAGAAGCGAGAAATCAACTAAACTTTGCTACAAGTAAAGCCACTACGATAGAAGGTGCGAATATAACTTTCATTTCCGCTATGGCAGGCACTGCGAGCAACAAAGACCTCACGCTTACCGCTTCGGGCACTATCACGCTTCAAGGCAGATTTGATGTCGGCAATCATTCCACTAACGGCGGCACCATAACCCTAACGGCTGAAAGCCTAACGGCAGGCAGTAGTGACGGCACGGGGAGAATTATTTTCACCAAAACCGGAGAGGCTTTGCCTAGCTTGAAGGCGCGCGCGGTAACCCTCACGCAAAATGGTGCGGTTTTTCCAACACCCGCGCCCGCCACCTTCACCCTGACCACAGCAGAGGGCAAACCAGTTATCAACTATACCGGCTTAGAAGCCCAAGGAGCAATAGTGTGGGCAATCTTTAGGAACACCGATTTCGATTTAGAAGATGAGCTTGAGGATAATGGCGAACTCGAAGGTAAGGATAGCGATGACTCCAGTGGTAATATCGTGATTGACTTAACCACTGAAGCAGATGAGAGGGACAAGGACTTCATCATCAGCACGACAGAAGACCTCATTTTGCCCGATGAGATGGTGATGGTGAAAGCTAAAATTATTGCTATTAGCGCGAAAAACATTCGCAACGAAAATGGCGAGGGCATTACTCAGCCGCTCGTTCTAGAAGCGACCGAGATGGTAATCATTGACGCGAACATTGTCTCTACCAAGAACATTATCATCAAAGCGCCGAATGTTATTTTCTCTGGCTCCAAACCCGTGCGCCTGAGCGGCTCTAACATTATGATTGAACTGCCCGATGATATGGATATGCCGAGCGATATGCCTGCCGCCAATAATCAAAATGTCGAGCTGGTCGCGACTGGCGGCGATATTATGCTGAATAATAATATCAATGTTGGTTTTGGCACGTTGAAGTTAGAGGCAAACAGAATAATGACTGCCAGCGCAGATGTTATGATTATGGGTAATCGTGTTGAGGTTGATAGTGGCACAGATAATAGCATCGGTGCTGGGCTGACGATAATTTCGATGAACGATATTCGCTTGCTCGGCAATATAGAGACAGGGGGCAATGTTGTTTTAAGGGCAGGCGGCTCTATTATTACGCCCGATGCCGCCACCACGATTGAGGCAACGGGTGCGGGTAATGCCATCACCTTCCAGCAGAAATACGCGCTTAGGCAGAGCTTCGGGCTGACGCTAAAAGCCGCAGGGGATATAAGGATTATCGGCAGGCTGGATAGGGGCACGGCGGGCATCACGCTAGACGGCGGGTCGCTTGATTTAACGCGGGCTTCGCTCAGCGCGGGGGAGATAACCTGCCGCCCTATTCCTGTAGGGGCGAGCGCGGGAGCTTGCCAGTAAATTTTAGTTGAAAAAGAGGGGTTGCTTGTCTATTATGGCTTCATAGATTATCAACTGAGGGAGCTTCCTTTTTATGTTTATACGAACATTCGCATTAAGCCTTATTATCTTTGGGGCAAATAGCTTACTCGCCGCGCCGAGCGGGGGCAGAGTCACGGCTGGGGACGGAGAGATAGCGAACCCACTCAATATAATTCAGCACAGCGAGCATCTTGGCACGAGCTGGGAGAGTTTTGACATCGCTTCGGGTGAGGTGGTGAGTATTACACAACCTTCGGCTTCGGCGTTAATTTCTATAAAAGTAAGGAACGGCACTGAAACGAATATCAACGGCACATTAAACGCGAATGGCAAGGTTGCGTTAGAGAATCCTGCGGGTGTTTTGTTTGGTGCTGGCTCGGTGGTGAATGTTGGCGGGCTTTTAGCAACGGCTTCGGCTGGCGCGGTTCAAGCTGATGGTGTTATTAATGCGCCTTTAGGCGAGGTTCATTTACAAAGTTTGGCGGATAATAATGTTGTTAATGTTGGTGGCACAATAGAGGCGCAAAGAATTATTGTTGAAGGTGCGAATGAAGTTAAGCTTGGCGCGAGTGCGGTGCTAACTGCCGCTAAAGAAGTTTTAGTTGGGGGTGGTTTTCAAGGCAAGGGAGAAATTGCGAACTCGCAAAAAACAATCGTGGAGTCGGGTGCGCTCATAACTGCACCGCGTGTTATTATTTGGTCGGACGTTAGCACAAACTTTCAAGGGAGCATTAACGCAGAAGGCGGTTTTGTTGAAGTGTCAGGCAAACAGAGTTTAGCCTCGTTTGATATATTCAAGGTGAAAGCGGCGGAGCTTCTGCTTGACCCTCCCGACATAACCATTGTCCAAGCCCTCGCCGCCCCAGCTGATTCTCAGATTGCAAATGATGGCATAGTTGAGGAGGATGATAGTGGGTCTAGCTTTCTCTTGTCAAACAAGGCTGTTGAAGATTTTGATGGAGATGTTTCACTCGCGGCGACTAATGGGATAGCCATTAATGTTGATGCGCCTATCAATAAAACCAATGGCGGGCTAACGCTCACTGCTCCGTTTGTATCTATTAGAGCTAACGTAATGGTGAGCGGGGATTTAATTGTCACCGCAACCCAACGGGTTCAATTTTCAATTGTGCATGGTGTTGTGCTATCAGGTAGGACGGTGTCGGTTATTGGGAATGTAATACCACACGCAAAAACCGACAACAACGTCACGATTACCTCAACCGGCGCAGTAACGCTTGGAGGCATAATTGCCGTAGGAACAGGTAATATAACTGTTACAGGTTCGCCGATAAACTTTTCAACCACCACACCCACCATGCTCATAGGCGGAGGGGTGACGCTCAACATTGAAGGCGGCACGCCAACCGCCAGCAACCAAGACCTCACCTTCAATCTCGCCGAGTCAGGCGCGATTACCTTGACAGGCACTTCTTTGAATCTCGGCACGGGCAACCTGATTTTTGGCGGCGAAAATTTTCCCGCCAGCAAGCCTACCGGTTTTGACGGCGTCACCCGAGGCGGCTTAGGGGTTTTTTATGACGGCTCAGATGACTTTGATTTCTCTACTATCCCCAGTTGGCTAACAGATGCCGCTCTTGCCGGCGAGAACTTCTCTGTTGTCGCCGTCACTGCGAACATTGCCGTGCCAACCGCTTTCGCGCTCGGCACATCTACGCTAACCTTAAATGCCCAAGCCGGCGCACTGCTTTTTGATGGCGATGCTCCAACCACCTTATCGGCAGGCAAGATAAACCTCACCTCGACAGTAGCGCAGACAACAGCCAGCGACCAAAACCTCTCCATTACCGCAACCGGCAGGCTGATAATGAACGGCGACTACAACATCGGCACAGGCAATGCCGCGCTCACGTTTGGCGGAGACTTCCGCGAAACCCCCGAACCCACCAGCTTGCTGACCGACGACCTCACCCTCACGCATACGGGACCGAACGCACTAGAAGTTGCCGACTGGATGCAAGCCCCCAGCAGAAACCTCTCCATTATTTTTGAACAAGGCGCAGTTCAAGGGCTAGAAAATCTAAACCTAGGCGATGATACCGATGACTCCATAACGCGCGGCAACCTAATCGTAAGGGCAAAGGTCATTTCTATTGCTGGCGGCGCAAACATCTATACCGTAAAAGCCAATAACATTAACCTAACATTGAGCCGAGAGGGCGATAGCTCGGGCGGTATCGAATCTATCGAAGGAAGCTTAGTGCTAGATGCTAAAGGCAATATCACCATTGACGTGAATACTATTCATTTGCTCCAAAACGCCGACCCAGATTTGACGCTTATCGCCGGTGGCGAAATTGTCTTCGTTAGAAATACTACCATTCTGGCGCAGAATATAACCCTCAATAGCAGCACCATAAAGGCAGAATCAACCGCTGGAGACACAACCACGCAACATAATTTATCGCTAAACGCAAACGCGAAACTAACCTTCTCCAATAGCGAAGCCACCACCATTACCGCCGCAGATATAACCCTCATCTCACCCACAGCCGCAGACGCCAGCGGGCAAGACCTCACACTGACCGCAGCTGGCATCGCCAGTGGCATCATAACGCTTGACGGCGCATTTGATGTCGGCGCGGGGAATATGGTTTTTACTTCAGGGGCAGACCAGCCGATAAACTTTTCAACCTCGCGCGCCACTACGCTCACCGCCGCGAATATAACGCTCACCTCTAGCGGCGGAACACCAACCGCAAGCAACCAAGCCCTCACGCTCACCGCCAGTGGCGCCGCCACCGGCACCATAACGCTCGGCGGCGCGTTCGATACAGGCACCGGCGATATTATGATGACCTCCGGCACAAGCGCGCCGATAAACTTTTCAACCACGCTCGCCACCTCGCTCGCGGGCGCGGCGATAACCCTCATCTCTAGCGGCGGCACACCAACCGCAAGCAACCAAGACCTCACCCTTACCGCAAGCGGCGCACTCAAAACCGACGGCATTATCGTAACCGCCGATAACATTATCCTAACAGCCACAAGCATTATCTCATCTGCTTCTACTACCGCCACCTTCAATGCCTCAAGCAATATCACTTTTAATTCTCCGTCCCTTGACTTAGACGGCAGCCTAGTTCTCAACGTTAGCGGCGAAATCCTCTTTACCGAAAGCGTTGTCATCACCGCACCAAGCATAACCCTCAACAGCAGCACAGTAAAAGCCCAAGCAATAAGCGATAGCTCAAACGTCCCCATCTCTATCACCGGCGTGATACTATTCTCCTCCACCGAAGCCACCACGCTCATCGGCTCAGATGTAAGCCTCTGCTTTACCGACACAAATATAGTCAATAACCAATCGCTCTCCGTTAAGGCTTCGGGCAACCTCACGATTAAAGGCAACCTGAATATCGGCACTGGCGCTATGCGTCTAATCGCCGGCGAAGGCAACGGCACAGGCACAATTATGTTTAGTAATACACCCACGCTCACCGCAAGCGCGATAACCCTCATTCAAAATGGCGCTCCCTTCCCAGCCGAACAACCCGAAGTCGTCTTCTCCATAAGCGGCGGCGGACAACCCGGCGTCCGCTATAGCGGACTGGAAAATCAAGTCGATATTACATGGGCAACCCTCGCCGGTATCATTACCTCTCCCAACAATATCAATCTAGGCACCCTCCTAGAGGTAGGCAACGCGCTTGAAGGCGAAAACGAAAATCCCGACCCAACCAATAAGCCCAATGATGTAATCCTAGACCTAACCGATAACGACAGCGAAGATGAAAGAAATTTTATCGTCTCGTCAGAACAAAACCTCGTCCTGCCCGATGGCGAAGTCGTGATTAAAGCCGAAATTATTTTAATCACCGCGAAAACTATTCGCAACGCCGACGGCACAGGTATTACCAAACCGCTTACCCTCGAAGCAACCCAGAGCGTGACCATTAACGCCGATATCGCTTCTACCTCAAATATTATCATTAAAGCGCCGCAGGTTATTTTCTCTGTCCTCAAACCCGTGCGCTTGAGCGGCGCAAACATTACCATTGATGTGCCCGATGGTATGGATATGCCCAATGATATGCCCACCGCCAATAATCAAAATGTTATGCTGACAGCTACCAGCAGTAATGGCAATATCACGCTAGATAATAATATCAACCTCGGCTTTGGCACACTCACGCTTGCCGCCGGTGGCAGAATAAAGGCGGCAAACAGAGATGTGACTATCATGGCTAATCGCGTTGAGTATCAGCCCGGCTCGAACGATAACACCGTCGATTTTTCTATCACCATAATATCCATAAACGATATCGAGCTATTAGGAAACCTCGGAACCAACGCCAGCATTACTTTACGAGCAGGCGGCTCTATCATCACGCCCAATGCCAATACCATCGTTCAAACCGCAGGACCAAATATCACATGGGAACAGAAATATCCGCTGCGACAAAATTACCCCATAACCTTGAAATCAGCGCGCACTATCACCATCAGCGGCACCCTAGATAGAGGCACCGCTAATATCACCCTAGACAGCCCAGCCCTCAACCTATCAGAAGCCCTGCTCATCGCAGGCGGAATAAACTGCCCCTCGGTGAGCGCAAGCACACCCCTCTGCTAACTCGCCGCTAGAACATTAACCCATCGCAGCCTAAGCCTTGCTATGCTAAGGCTTTATAAGCGAATCAGGGTCAAGTATGGCAGGACACTCCAAATTTAGTAATATCAAGCACCGCAAAGGCGCGCAAGATAAACGCCGCGCTAAGCAGTTCGCGCGACTCACACGCGAGATTATTACCGCCGCAGCACAAGGCGGACCCGATGACGCCAGCAATCCACGACTGCGCGCCGCTATACAAAATGCCCGCGCCGCTAATATGCCTAAAGATAATATCAAACGCGCCATCAGCAAAAGCTCCGATAAAGACGCCGCCAACTACGAGGAAATTCGCTATGAAGGCTTCGCGAACGGCGGCGTGGCGGTGATTATCGAAGCCCTGAGCGATAACCGAAACCGCGCCGCAAGCGCCGTGCGCACCGCACTCACTAAAAATGGCGGCAACCTCGGCGAAAGCAACGCATGCGCTTTTATGTTTAACCAAAAGGGCGAACTCTTCTACCCCGCCGATACGATGAACGAAGACGAGGCGCTCAACCTGGCTTTGGAAACCGATATTGACGATGTCTATTCCACCGACGAGGGACACTTCTTTTTCTGCGAGCGCGAAAGCCTAGAGCTCAAAGCTGAAAATCTCAAAGCGCAATCAGGCAAAGAGCCAAGCTCGCAAAGACTCGCATGGCTGCCCGATACCCTAACCGAAATTGACGAGGAAGCCTATGCCGCACTCTCAAAATTGCTCGAGGCTTTAGAGGAGCTAGACGATGTCCGCTATGTTTTTACCAACGCCGCCGCTGATGGAGAGCCTTTGTTAAATGCCCCCTAAATATAATAACATCATCATCGGCATAGACCCAGGGCTGCAAACCACAGGCTGGGGAGTCCTTCACGCAGAAGGCTCGCGCCTCACCGCGATTGCTTGCGGCTCGATTAGCCCGCGCAAGCAACTGCCGCTTGAAAAAAAATTGCTCCTTATAGAAAAAAGCCTAGACGACATTCTGCTCGAATACAAACCCTATAAAGCAGGGCTAGAAAAAACTTTCGCCGGCGCGAGTATGGAGGCAGCCTTTCTATTAGGCGCGGCGCGCGCTTGCTGCTTGGTTGCGCTCGCTCGCGCGGACGTGGAAGTCAATGAATTCGCCGCAACCCATATCAAAAAAACCATCAGCGGCAGGGGCAGAGCCGACAAACAACAAATGAGCTTTATGGTCAAAACGCTCTTGCCAACAAGCCAATGCCAAAACGACCACGAAGCAGACGCCTTCGCCATCGCCCTAACCGCTAACTGGCACAGCACCACGCTAAAGGAAGCCGTATGATTGGAAAGCTAACAGGCGTGGCTGACGAAAAACTAGACGACACGACTATTCTGCTCGATGTCGCGGGCGTTGGGTATCGCGTCCTCTGCGCGCATGCCGAAAACATTACCATCGGCGACAACCTAACTCTATGGATTGAAACCCAAATGAGCGAGCATGCCCTCACGCTTTATGGCTTTAGGCAAAAGGTTGAACTTGAGTGGTTTAAGCTTTTGCTGTCGGTGCATGGTGTGGGGAATAGGGCGGCACTCGCGCTCCTAGCGGCGTTTAGCTGCGCCGAGCTCGCGGAGCTTATTGCGCGTGGCGATGGTGCAGCACTTAGCAAGGCGCAGGGGGTCGGCAAAAAGCTCGCTGAGCGCCTGACCAATGAGCTCAAAAATAAAATGCCGCAAAATCCCATTCAAAAGGACAACGGAAATGAAAGCGGCAATGTTGTGTCTTTGCCAGTTAGCGGTCATCAGGGCAATATGAGTATTTCGGGCGGTGCTATTTCGGCGCTTGTCAATTTAGGCTATCCTGAAAATATCGCGCGCCAAACGGTCGGTCGGGTGCTCAACGCAAATGAAAGTCAGCCGCTAGAAGCGACCATCAAAACATGCCTCAAGGAGCTCGCGCGATGAACGCTCACAACAAACAACTCACAAAAGCCGAATCCTTAAACGGCGAATTCTTTGGCACTTCGCGTCCGCGCTACCTAGAGGACTTCATCGGGCAAGAGACCTTGAAACAAAACTTGAAAATTTTTATCAAGGCAGCAACCCAAAGACAAGAGCCGTTAGATCATATTCTTTTGGCGGGACCGCCGGGGCTAGGCAAAACCACTTTGGCAAATATCATCGCGCGCGAGCGCGGCGCGAACTTACGCACAAGCTCAGGTCCCGCGCTCCAAAGACCGGGCGACCTCGCCGCCTTGCTAACTGGGCTGGAGCCGTTTGATATTTTATTCATTGATGAAATCCACCGCCTCAACTTACAGGTGGAAGAAATTCTTTATCCCGCGCTGGAAGATTACGCTTTAGATATTATCATTGGCGAAGGCGCGGGTGCGCGCTCGGTGCGCGTGCAGCTTAATCCTTTTACGCTGGTGGGTGCGACAACAAGAAGCGGGCTTATCTCCACGCCGTTGCGCGACAGGTTCGGTATCACGTTAAGGTTAGATTTTTATTCGCAAGAAATGCTTGCTGAAATTATTCGCCGCTCGGCGGGATTGCTCGATTTGTTTCTGAGTGCCGAGAGTATAAAAGAGTTGGCGAAACGCTCGCGCGGGACGCCGCGCATCGCCGAGCGCCTTCTCAGACGTGTGCGCGATTTCCTTGATCAGAATCAGGGGCAAAGGGAAGGGGAGCAAGGTGCCGAACAAGTGAACGAACATCAAGCCGTGCTAGACGCACTCAAACAGCTCTCCATTGATGAGGAGGGTTTGGACGCGCTAGACTATCGCTACTTAAAATGCCTGATTGAAACTTTTTCGGGTCGCGCGGTCGGGGTTGATACGCTTGCCGCCGCGCTTGGTGAGACAAAAGACACCATAGAAGATAGCCTTGAACCCTACCTCCTGCGGCGCGGCTTCATAGAGCGCACCCCGCGCGGGCGCATCGCTACAGAGCTTGCCTATCAGCACTTGAATCTTAAATTGGGGGTTAAGTAAAAAAGAGGCGGCCTTTCAGCTAAAATTCGCCAAAAGACCGCCAAATCCGATATCTATTCAAGGAGGGGGGAGAGGAGGAAAATGTTAAAATCCCTAAATAGAATCACACGGATAGGTTGTATGATATACTTATGGTTGCTTTTTTCAAGGAAAAAACAATTATCGGTAGTAAATTTTCGGTAACGAACCTGTGAAACAAGGCTTTTCTGTAATAAAAAGTTAATGAATCCTATTTAGAATAGGGTTAAAATAAACTCAAAGGAGTTATTATGTCCATAGTGTTGGATTTTTTGCGAATCATAAAACCTCCCATAAGGCTTAATGGTATGGGTGGTTTTGCGCCCCCCCTCGCTTTGCTGGCTTTATTAATCCTGTCCCCTAGCGTGTCCCTTGCCGTTTTGCCCGAAGATGTCAATATATTTGATGCCATCAATTTCAAGAAGAAAGCCCCAGAGGAACGCAATAGCTATTTTAGCTTTGGCGCAAAATATCTCCGCTGGGAGAACAATAGCATCGCCGACAACGCCCTCATTCAAGGTGCTTCCCAAAACGCGACCTTGTCTATAAAATATGACCTGCCTATTTACTACCAAATTTCTTTTGGCAGCGGCTTGAAACATAAACTTTTCCGCTTCCGCTATGATATTGAGTTCTCTTTCGGCATGCAGGACGTTAAGCTATCACGTGCGCTGACAGGCAGCACAACCAGCGCAACAGAATATGAAGCAGAGCTAGAAGTCTATGGCTTGAATATAAGTCTCTTTTATGATTTGCCAACGCTGTTTAATGTTTTAACGCCTTATGGTGGTGCGTCAGGAATGCTGCTCGGTCTGCAAGCTAAAATGAGTGATGCGACCGCGACCGCGCTCGCCTCGCCAAACGTGAACGACCTGCTCGGGCGTAGCCGAGATTCAGGCAGCACGAGAGGATTTAATCTCTTATATGGCTATGGTTTCGCCGGCGGGCTTCGCTGGGATTTAGCGCCTTGGCTCGCGCTCGACACAGGCTATCGCTTCGTGCGCTATGAAGGCTGTATAGAAGACGTTAGCTGTGGTCTCATCAGGCAAGAGAATATCCACGAAGCGCGCGCTAATGTGGTTGTGCGATTCTAGCTTATATGCTATGTTTCTCTCCTATGATGTATTCTCGTTGTTTAGACAAAGCAGGGGCTGTAGCTCATCTGGGAGAGCGCCTGCTTTGCAAGCAGGAGGTAGTCGGTTCGATCCCGTCCAGCTCCACCAAACTGAAGGAGGTAGAATGAAGTATCGTTCTTATTTGTCTCTCGCCCTATTATTTTTCGCGATGAACCTGTCGGCTTGTATCCCGCTTGTTGATTTGTATATTGTCGGCGAGGGCGGCTACCAAGCGGTTAGTCAAAAAGTAAAAGCCGTGGACGATAGCGGACAAACCGCCCCCGCTACGACAGCCAAAAGTGATGGCTTCGTTTATGGCGGTGGCTTAGGCGTTGGGCTGTCTTTCTTGCGCCTCTATGCCGGCGCCGAGCTCACTTTTGTCGGCATTGATAGCGATGGCTCCATCTCTAGAGAATTTACCGGCACGAGCGATACTTTCAAAACGAACATAGACGATAAATGGATACTCAACGCTATGGTTGATGGCGGCATTTATTTGCTCGATGATGTGCTCCTGTTTGGACGTGTCGGCTATGTCTATACCGACTCCAACGTGAAAAATGGCGTGCGGGTTAATAGCGCAAGCGACCTAGAAGATTTTGGCAATATCAACGAAAGCGCGTTCGCTTTTGGCGGCGGCGTGGAATATGAAATTGGTTTAGGTCTAGGCGTTCGCCTTTACTACCTCCACCATCAAGGCAATAGAGAAGCCAATGAAGTGCGCTCAGGTATCATCTGGCGCTTTTAGTTGATGCGGTCGCCCTCGTAAATCGCACCTTGAGGTCCAAGCCTACCCTCATAGCAACGCGATACCCCCCAGCAAGAAGCATAATATAAAGCCATAAATTTGTTTTTCTTGCGCCGAACCTCGAAGCAAACCTCGCCCCCATAAAACCACTTGGATATAGATTGGCATAACCAATTCCCCTTAATCCACCAGCGACCCGATGAGTAAAATTCACGTATGGACAACTTGCCATGCGGACGCACCGATGCGCTCTTGAAAAAGCGCGCGTCCAAGCTGCCGTCCGAATGGTAATAAACCTCCCATCTCACTTTGCGCCTCTGGTGGCGGGTGTCGTTGCTAATTGAGCCATCGGCAAAGCCATTCGTGCCGATAAACGTCCAGCCGGTCAGAAGTTTCTTCACCTCCTTGCCGCTAATAAATTGCCCTTGCGCGTCCTTGTCGGCACCGCCCGCGCCACGCGTGCCGGCGATGTCCTTGCCAATCGTCTCGTTGCGCGACTTGCCCGCGCGCGCCGCAGCCTCCGCCGAAGCCGGCGCCGAGCTTAACTTTTCACTTTCCGCCTTGCGCTTTTTCTTTTGCGCCTGCTTGCCTAAATCAGCAGGAGTCGTTTGCGCCTCTCTTGCCTTCGCACCCGAACTATCGAGCGGCTTGTTTTTGGAAAAAATATCGTTGCCATTATTGGCAAGCACAACAATCTCCACCCTTAACCTCTCGCCCTCATCTTGGCGCGCCTTTTCCTCCGTGCCGGTTTTGCCGCCGCTAGAAGTGAGCCCTATAGTCTCCGCCCAGCTTACGCCGCCACGCGAGCCCAGCAAGGCAATATCAAGCGCATCGCTTAGCCTGTCTAGGTTGAAAATAGACGGATAAAATATGGCAAGAACAATCACGTGGATTAAAAACGAGCCTGTCCATGCTCTTTTGTAGTTAGCTCTTTTGTAGTCAGTATTCCCCATACCTCCATTTTATATTTTTATGGCAGGGGTTGTAAAAGGCTATTTTTTATTATTTTTCGCCTGATAGCTTGATAGCTCGCATTTAGTGGTGGCGCGGAGTATATCCGTGCAGAACTTCTTTATAGCCGCGATGTTATGGGCATCTTGAGGGCGACCGCATTCTTTATTATTCATCTCAACCGCTTGCGTGAGCGATATATCCTTTTTGAACTTCAACCGATATTCCGCGACAACCTCGCCCGTCCTATCACAGCCCGCCATACAATGAACATAAACAATAATAGGAATAGATTTATCCCTGCGCGTCAGTTGCCGCCTTATCGTTTCAACCGCCTTAATATCAAAAGAAATAGAGCCATTGTCTAGACCCGAAATGCCATTGACGAAAGCACTCAAGCTCGCGAGGTATCTATTCACCCCGCTACTCGGCAGAATGCCGAAAACCGGGATATTGACAAACTCACCCCGATGAGCATTATCCGCGAAAAACCTTTCTTCTATCTCCAGCGAACCACGCTCTATGGAAAGCAGGCTAACATCAACGAGGTAAAATTCCTTAGGGAAAGCAACGTTGTTTTTTTGCGCCGCCTCCTTCATTCGCTCAACCAGCTCATCAATGGCGAAAGCCTTGCCCCGAATGACCGCATCGGAGCCGCGAAAAAGCAGATTATCCCCGACCTTATCAATCAAGGCGACTCTTATTATTTCGCCACGATTGGTGTTCGCCATTCTCCGCACGGCAGCGGAGTCAATCAAGAAAAAGCCGATAATCGCCAACAATAGAACATTGATAAGCAGCTTTTTAGATGTGAGTAGGTTCTTTAACATAACTCAAAATATGATAGCATAAGCGCGAGCAGTCAAAATGTTATTAAAGGTCGGGGAGGCTATGATATATGTTCAGAGCCTCACGGCTTAAAAATCATAGTTGCTGCTGTGCAAGCATACTAACTCCCCGATCACTCAGCGGACGCGCTGATAGGGAAAACACCAAGCTCTTTTTCATCATCATTTTGTAGCCTACCCCACTTGTGGGCGACCCACTTGTGGGCGACCCACTCGCGTGGGCGCGACCGCTTCATAATGAGCGCCGCTATAACGACTTAGCCACGCAATGCCTCCAAAATATGATAGCATAAAGGCGAGCAGTCAAGACGTTACTGCTTGGGGAAGTCAATACTCCCACACGGAAGCTCCGATTTGTTGAGGATCGGGGAAACCATAATGTATGTTCAGAGCCTTCGGGCTTAAAGATTATGGTCGCCGATTCTTTGCGGTGTATTGACTCCCCGATCACCAGCGGACGCGCTGATAGGGGAGAAAATCAAGCTCTTTTTCATCATCATCGCTTTTACACTGCTTGCGAGTCCTAGCCCATTTCATAACGAACGCCACTATAACCGCTTGCTTGCGCACTGCCTTCAGGGTGAGGCGGAAAGTAAAATCGCCTATCGGCTCAATCACATTAAGCGTCTTGTGCGCGCCGATGTTGAAACCGAAAAATATGTTATTGAAGCAAGGCTAGATTATTACCGCTCTACTTTAGATAGCGTCCAGCAGGTGCTATTTTTCCTTATCCACCGCCCCCAAAAGCAACCCGTGATTATCATTTATGATACCGACAATAAAGAAGGCACGATTGAATATCAGATTCGGCTTGTTTGCCAGAGGCTCGGCATTACTTTCAAGCGCGTTTCGGCTTATGAGCTAGAGAAAGGTCTTTGCCCGCCTATCGTCAAAATACATCAATAAAGTTATTGCCAAGCAGTGCGGGTTGTGGCACACTCCAAGCCTGTCCCCATTTTATAGGAATAACCGCCTTTATAGGCGGTCTTTTCCATTGAAATAATACTTAAATGTATGACGGGGCAAGTCGCTCAGCGGACTTTCGCTGTGTTTGACATCGTGAAGATATGTGATTCAAAACCTGAGTTAGCTCAGGTTTTGACCAACACTTAATGTCTGATCGTTCTGTTGTTAATCACAATATTTAGATATTGTGGTTGAGAGCGGTCAAGTGCTTTAAGGGCATTTGGTGAATGCCTTGGCGTCAAGAGGCGAAGAAGGACGTAATATGCTGCGATAAGCTGCGGTTAGCTGCAAATAGGCTCTGACCCGCAGATCTCCGAATGGGGAAACCCAATCCATTTAAGGATTATCATTAACTGAATACATAGGTTAATGAAGCAAACCTAGGGAACTGAAACATCTAAGTACCTAGAGGAAAGGACATCAACCGAGACTCCGTTAGTAGTGGCGAGCGAACGCGGACCAGGCCAATGCTTTTTATTATCGCTAGCAGAAGCTCTCTGGAAAGGAGCGCTATAAAGGGTGAAAGCCCCGTATGCAAAAGCGATAACAAAAAGATTTGAGTAGGGCGGGACACGTGAAATCCTGTCTGAACATGGGGCGACCACGCTCCAAGCCTAAGTACTCCTTGACGACCGATAGCGAACCAGTACCGTGAGGGAAAGGCGAAAAGAACCCCGATGAGGGGAGTGAAATAGATCCTGAAACCGAATGCCCACAATCAGTCAGAGCCTTAATGGCTACCTTCGGGTAGCTAATGGGTAATGGCGTACCTTTTGTATAATGGGTCAGCGAGTTAGTTTAGCGAGCAAGCTTAAACCGTCAGGTGTAGGCGTAGCGAAAGCGAGTCTTAATAGGGCGCATCAGTTCGTTGAATTAGACCCGAAACCGAGTGATCTAGCCATGGGCAGGTTGAAGATGCGGTAACACGTATTGGAGGACCGAACCCACCTATGTTGAAAAATGGGGGGATGACCTGTGGCTAGGGGTGAAAGGCCAATCAAACTCGGAGATAGCTGGTTCTCCGCGAAATCTATTTAGGTAGAGCGTCGCAGTTAAGCTTTCGGGGGTAGAGCACTGGATGGGCTAGGGGGACTCACCGTCTTACCAAACCTAACCAAACTCCGAATACCGAAAAGCTATATGCGGCAGACACACTACGGGTGCTAAGGTCCGTGGTGGAAAGGGAAACAGCCCTAACCGACAGCTAAGGTCCCTAAATTATGGCTAAGTGGCAAAGGATGTGGGAAGACCAAGACAGTCAGGAGGTTGGCTTAGAAGCAGCCATCCTTTAAAGAAAGCGTAACAGCTCACTGATCTAAATAAGTCGTCCCGCGCCGAA
The DNA here is from genome assembly GCA_965209065.1 of Alphaproteobacteria bacterium. Classification (GTDB taxonomy): domain Bacteria; phylum Pseudomonadota; class Alphaproteobacteria; order JAPOUT01; genus CBDBUR01. The sequence goes on along the minus strand of OZ242373.1, from coordinate 988,978 downwards.
AATGTAACGGGGCTTAAGCCATATACCGAAGCTTCGGGCGCTTGATGGATTCGATTAGACACGAAATGTAAATCTTTGAGAGGGGGTTATCCCCTTAGGAAATAGGGGGTAAAACCTCTATTTCCCTCTCGGAGATGAATGAAAAATGAACAAAAAATAACTTGATATTTCATGATGTTTCTTGATATAATGAACTCATGATACCTCTAAAGCAAAAAGAGAAATTTGCTTCTCAAGCAAACCCGCAATTATTGAAAAAAATGCGGACTATTGCAAAGCGTGAAGGACGGCAATTTCAAGCCGTCTTAGACGATGCGATGACTCTTTATGTGGAGCGCGAAACTAAAAGAGAAAAAATTCTGCGCGAAGCTAAAAAGAAAATGCGACCAGAAGTGTTTGAATCTTTGAAGGATAGCACCGATAGATTCGATACTCTCCTCGCTTTATTAGCTAAATAAGAATAAAACAAAATGGCAAATTATCTTTCTGTAGAGGATGTCAAAAGTCTTCATTTTTATGGTATTGAGCTTTATGGTGGTTCGCATGGTATCCGTGATGAAGGGGCGTTGGAGGCGTCAGTCGCCCGCCCGCAGACAGGATACTATGATGACATCATCGCAGAAGCTGCTGCTTTAATGGAGAGTTTAGCGATTAACCACCCTTTCATTGACGGCAATAAGCGTGTTGCTTTTTTAACGGCAAAAGCTTTTTTAGATATGAATGGCTATCGTATAGAAGCAAAAGAAATTAAAATCTACAATCAAATGATAGAGCTATTTGAAAGTGGCAATTTCAAGTTTAAGATGTTAGAATCTATGTTGCGGGGTTTTGTGGTAGCGAAAAAATAAGCTACTGGAATACCCAAGAATTAAAATTACAAAAAAGGAGGTAAAAATGACAGAGCGTGAAAAACTAGAGAATGAACTTACAAGATGTTTGTTTGAATTAGCAAACAAAACGAAAAAAGAAGCAAATTATAATCCTCGTAGGTTTGAAGAAATGTTAAGCGAGAGTAAAGGAGTTGAAACAGCTAGACATCTTATAAACGCTTCTAATCCTAGTAAGGGTTATACAAAACTCTGGGAATTAAAGCGTCTCGATTTAACAGTTGAAGCTTATATTTGGGATAATGAAAAATGGCATAGCCTTTTTACTGAAGAAGAATTGAAAAAATGTCGTAATCGTTTAAGGGATTATGATTATCCTTTAAGAGAGTATGACCATATAAAATAAACATTTCGTGTTTAGTCCGATCCATCAAGCGCGGTAGCGGAGCGTTGTCTACGCCGTTGAAGGGTGAACCGTAAGGACACCTCGAGGTATGACAAGCGAGAATGCTGACATGAGTAGCGATAAAGAGGGTGAGAATCCCTCTCGCCGAAAGTCCAAGGTTTCCTGCGTTAAGTTCGTCTGCGCAGGGTTAGTCGGCCCCTAAGGCGAGGGCGAAAGCCGTAGCCGATGGGAATGAGGTTAATATTCCTCAACCAGTGGGTGGTGACGGATAGCAATCATTGTTTGTGCTTATTGGATTGCACGGGCGGTGTGCGCTGTTCCAGGAAATAGCCCCCACACTATATGACCGTACCCCAAACCGACACAGGTGGACAGGTAGAGCATACTAAGGCGCTTGAGAGAACGGTGTTGAAGGAACTCGGCAAATTACTCCCGTAAGTTAGCGAGAAGGGAGCCCAGTTCCTGCGAAAGCAAGTCCTGGGGGCACAGACCAGGGGGTAGCGACTGTTTACTAAAAACATAGGGCTCTGCTAAGCCGTAAGGCGATGTATAGGGTCTGACGCCTGCCCGGTGCTGGAAGGTTAAGGGGTGGTGTGCAAGCACTAAACCGAAGCCCCAGTAAACGGCGGCCGTAACTATAACGGTCCTAAGGTAGCGAAATTCCTTGTCGGGTAAGTTCCGACCTGCACGAATGGCGTAACGACTTCCCCACTGTCTCCAACACCGACTCAGCGAAATTGAATTGCCCGTGAAGATGCGGGCACCCTGCGGTCAGACGGAAAGACCCCGTGAACCTTTACTATAGCTTTGCAGTGGCGTGAGTGTGTTCATGTGCAGGATAGGCGGGAGGCTTCGAAGCAAAGGCGTCAGCTTTTGTGGAGCCGCCCTTGAGATACCGCCCTTGATTATATTTGCGTCTAACCACAGCCTATGAAACTAGGCTTGGGACACTGCATGGTGGGTAGTTTGACTGGGGAGGTCGCCTCCCAAAGAGTAACGGAGGCGTGCGAAGGTAGGCTCAGGCTGGTCGGAAATCAGCCCTAAGAGTGCAATGGCATAAGCCTGCCTGACTGCGAGACTGACAGGTCGAGCAGAGACGAAAGTCGGTCATAGTGACCCGGTGGTTTCGAGTGGAAGAGCCATCGATCAACGGATAAAAGGTACTCCGGGGATAACAGGCTGATGACGCCCAAGAGTTCATATCGACGGCGTTGTTTGGCACCTCGATGTCGGCTCATCACATCCTGGGGCTGGAGCAGGTCCCAAGGGTTTGGCTGTTCGCCAATTAAAGTGGTACGTGAGCTGGGTTTAGAACGTCGTGAGACAGTTCGGTCCCTATCTGCCGTGGGTGTTGGAAACTTGAAAGGAGCTGCCCCTAGTACGAGAGGACCGGGGTGGACGCATCTCTGGTGGATCTGTTGTCGCGCCAGCGGCATAGCAGAGTAGCTACATGCGGAAGGGATAACCGCTGAAAGCATCTAAGCGGGAAGCCCACCTTGAAACTAGGTTTCCCTATCAGGGCCGTGGTAGACTACCACGTTGATAGGTCAGGAGTGAAAGCGCAGCAATGCGTGAAGCGGACTGATACTAATAGCCCGATTGATTTGATCGCTCTCACCCTCAATATCTATATGTGAGGGGCGAGAGGAACAGAAAATGAAAGTCAGACATTAAGTCGTTGGAAAAAAATCACATATCTTCACGAATCTTCTTATAATAAAAGGAGAGGGTGAAATGCTAGAGCATAGCCAATATAACCAAAGGCATTCTATAACTAATGGGGAAATAAAGATGGCACTTGTAGAATGTAAAGAATGTGGCAAGGAAATTTCTAGTAAAGTAGGCGGGTGTCCTCATTGTGGACGTAAAAGGACTGCTGACCCTTCATTTTCCGACGTAATTAAAGCTTTGCCTGTAATAATAATTATTTTGGTTGTTGCTTATTGCGGCTTTGGTGGCGAAAGTGAAGAAGGAAGAAAAATAAGGTATGAGAAAAGCGAAGTGGAAAGAAATATAAAGGATGAGAAAAAAGCCCCTCTGATAGCGAAATGGACAAAAGACACCAATGTTCCATTTGGAAAATTTTTTTTTGAGACAGCTAATGATAATTTTAGTGATGTTCCATCCCCAAAACAATTAAATGCTATTGTATATCTTATTAGACTGAATGGCTATAAATGCGATGTTCTAGAAAAAGTTAGTTGGTGGAAAGGGTGGGATGGCTCTTTTTCTGTGTATTGTAATAGTTTTCACTATAGTTATTCTGTAAAAGATGAAGGCGGCAACTGGGTTGTCGAATTAAAATGACAGTAAAAGACAAAGTCAAAACCTTGCTAATTAAAATGTCGCCAAAGGCGTTATGCGATGATTGTATTGCAGATGAGCTAGAGCTTTCTGTAAGGCAACACGCAAACCATAAAACTAGAGAATTAGCAAAAGAAAGCGGTTTTAGCAGACGAAAAGAAAAATGCTCTAGCTGTCAAAAAGAAAAGGAAGTAAGTTCTTATGAATTAAATATTCGTGGTCGTATTGGAGGTATTAGGAATGTGCTTGCTTCAGTTTTTATTGATGAAAAAGATGGAGAAGAGTTTAGTTTTGGAGGTATAAGACTTTATCTTTTGTTATGTGAGTTTAATGTTGGCAACGAACAGTATGGTTATAGTTTTCTTTGGGCTAATAAACAAGGCGTGCCTGAATGTTATTACAAAAATGGTAACGAAAGTCGGCTTACAAGGATACCCTCTAAGCAAGCGATAGAGGCTCTCTTTAAGAAAGCGGTTCAAGGCGGGCATTTTCTTAAAGCGTTTGAAGGACTTGGAGATACTTGGTTGGAGGAGCTAGAGTATTTAAAAAATTGTTATCTGACAGAGGAAGGGTAATGAGTAAGAGTTTCAATCAAGTTTGGCAAAAAATTATGAATAATGAAGGCGAACGCTTTGAGTTGGTGACCTCACGTAAGGTTGTTTGGTATGAGGTCGTAGATAATGGTAGGGGCGAGTTCATCCAGCCCAAGACTAACCATCCTGAAGGCACTAGGAAACAAAAAATTTCAAAAAAAAGATTTGAGAAAGCTTGGGAAAACCGCCCTTATGATAGCGTTCAAGCAATGAGAAACCGTATTAAAGACGGCGGCACTCCACACATTTTTGCTATTTTTAAACATCTAAATATTAAATAATCATTTATAGCTAGATTTTATGTCAATCCTCTACCCCCTCGTCATTCCCGCGAAAGCGGGAATCTAAACAGGTTATCTCAAAGGAAACTAACGAGTGGATTCAATTGGACCCCCGCTAATCAGCTCTCGGACGGCTACAGCCTATCTTTGCGGGGGTGACGAGGAGTTGTAACGATAATGGGTAGTATTTTTTGATACATCAAACTCCTCGCCTATTACACGTGGTCCCGTGACAATATAGCGCTTTTCTTCTAAAAAATTTTCATTGGCTAATTTCTCTAAAATATTTTTAATTTCTTCAGCCGAAATGTCTTTGTTGTCATTAGATATTTCTTTTAATGATAGCCATTCATCTACATGGTTTTCTTTAAAGAAATTTAAGATTTTAAGGTCGTGATCATTCATTCTTTATCCTATTTTGTAGTTTAATTAAATTATTAGCGAATCACTAGATTATAACAAAAAACAATCATTTCGTGTTTAATCGCATTCAGCAAGCGCAGTAATGTGCGCCGTTTTTTGTTGTAAAAAAACGCTTTTTCATGTAAAATAGTAGAATAATAATAAAAATGGAGACATTATGAAACACTTCATTACCGCCTTGTTTATTTCATCGCTGGGCTTTTTTGCGCCCGTTAATGCCGCCGCCGCGCGAGAGTATCAGCTAGATATTACTCACAAGAACTTTATCGTAAATGGAAAAACCGTCAAAAAAATCGCGGTGAATAATAGCATCCCCGCCCCAACTCTATATTTTGTCGAAGGCGAGAACGTGACCATCAAAGTCAAAAATCATCTCAATCAAACAAGCTCCATTCACTGGCACGGGCTGTTGATAAATCCCGCCATGGACGGCGTGCCGGGGTTTAATCGCTTTGGCGGAATCAAACCAGGCGAGACCTTCACATACCGCTTCAAAATTCGCCAGAGCGGAACCTATTGGTATCACTCACATTCGCGCGGACAAGAGCAAGACGGAGTCTATGGCGCGCTCGTGATAAAGCCCAAAGGCAAAGACCCCATTCAAGCACAGCGCGATTATGTCGTCGTGTTCTCTGATATATCGCAGGAAACTTCGGCGCAGATTATGGCTAATCTGAAAATGTCTGCCGACTACTATCAGAACGCGCGCCCGACCCTCGGCGACTTCTTTACCGACATCAAACAACACGGCTTCGCGCGCGCATGGGGAAAAGCTAGAATGTGGAACGAAATGCGAATGCTACCCACCGACCTTTCTGATGTTACCGGCTATACTTTTCTCGTCAATGGCAAGGCGCCGCAAGAAAACTGGACGGCTATTTTTAAGCCCAATGAGCGCGTGCGCTTGCGGTTCATCAATGCCTCGGCGATGTCTTTTTATGACGTCCGAATTCCCGGCTTGAAAATGCAGGTGGTCGCTGCTGACGGGCAGGGCGTCGAACCCGTGAGGGTCGATGAGTTCCGCTTTGGCGTGGCTGAAACTTATGATGTTATCGTAACGCCAAAGCAAAACAAAGCCTATACCATCGCTGCTGAATCGATTGACCGCACCGGCTTCGCGCTCGCGACCCTCGCGCCGCGCAAAGGGTTGAGAGGAAAAATACCCCCGCCGCGTCCGCGCGCTCTACTCACGATGATGGATATGCGCCAGCATAATATGGCGGGTATGGACCATAGCAATATGAGCCACGCGCAAATGCAAGCGATGAGGGAGAATATGAAAAGCGGATGGGCGAAGGCAGGAACGCCTCTTAACAATAAGGCGCTGTCCTATTCGGACCTGCGCTACCGCGGCAGGCAGAAGGAAACACAAGCGCCAAGCCGAACCATCGAGGTGCGACTCGGCGGCAATATGGAACGCTATACGTGGGCAATAAACGATGAGAAATTTAGCCAATCAAGCCCTATTCGCCTGACGTATGGCGAACGCGTGCGCCTCAAGTTCATCAACAACACGATGATGGCTCACCCGATGCATCTGCACGGGATGTTTATGCAGCTAGAGAACGGGCAGCCTGCTAGTAAATTGCCGAACAAGCACACTATTATTATTCCACCGGGCAAAAGTTATTCGGTGGTTTTTTCCGCCAACGAGCAAGGCGAATGGGCTTTCCACTGCCACATGCTCTATCATATGATGTCGGGCATGATGAAGAAGGTTGTGGTTGCCAAACTGGATGCAAAAAATATACCGCCACCTGATAGCCATCGGGCAGAAACGCTTCGGTAGCCTTTCGATAGATATGTCTATCCGATTTTGGTTGCTTGTTATGATGTTGGCTGTTGCGTCGCCGGTGGTTGCCACCGATGACCACAAGGCAGAGCATGGCGGTGAGATATTTCATGCTTTCGAGCTAGAGGTAGATTACGGTGTCGGGCTGAACGATTTTATCGGCAAATGGGATTTGGACGGCTGGGTCGGTGGTGATGTCCATAAGCTTTGGCTCAAGTCCGAAGGCGAATGGGTGGGCGATAAAAACGAGCAAAGCGAGTTTTGGACTATGTATAGTCTCAATGTCGGCACTTTCTGGGACGAACAGATTGGCATTCGTTATGATATTACGCCAAAATCGACAGCCTATCTCGTTGTGGGGTTTAACGGGCTGGCACCTTATTTTTTAGAAACGGAGGCGCACCTATTTGTTAGCTATAAAGGTCAAGTCAGCGCGCGGCTCCGTCAAGCGCGAGACCTCCTCATCACGCAGCGTTTAATACTGGAGCCTTATGTAGAGGTCAATGTGTCGGCGCAGGATGTTGCGGCGAAAGAAGTCGGCGCGGGGGTGACGGATATTGAAATTGGCTTACAAACGCGCTATGAGATTACGCGTAAATTTGTGCCCTATTTCGATATTCTCTACGAGGCTAAGGTTGGGAAAACGGCGTCCATTGCGAGAGGCAATGGGGAGGGGGATCAAAATTTCGTCGCGAGCCTTGGTGTGCGGCTGATGTTTTAGTGCTAGGCGCTGGGTAAAAGCGTTGGATAAAATCACATATCTTCACGTGCTCTTTTGAGCAATAATGATATATTCATATTCCATTGTTTTTTCAGTTTTACCTGTTATGTTTGTTGGAGAATTCTTACTAGGCATTGCTTTATTGTGTATCGCTCTTTTGTAAATAGGGGCAATTTTAAATCCACGCTTTTCAAACTGCTCGGCAATAAATTGATCTGTTTTTAATTGAATAGATTTTACGCGGCGATTACCTACAACATAAATCGCGAACCCTCCGATTTTAATGGCGGCGGCTATTTTTTCTATAGAATTACTTAAATCTTCATAAAAAGCGGAAACCTCTAAAGCTCTTTTGGGGTCTTGGCGTTCAATTTTTTTTATGTCTTTAGTAATAATACTCCCATTAAAGATATGTTTAGTAGCCTTCCCCCCCATAAGCTGGCTGTCTATTTTGTTTGCATTATCATAACCAGCCCACAGATTAGCGAAAAATGAAAACTGCCCATAAGCAACGGTTGTTCGGCTGTCTCCATAGGGAGGGCTGGTTAATACAACATCAAAATTATTTGGAGATAGGCGGTTGCTTATTTTTAGATGTGTTCTTTTTAGCTTGGGGTAATATCGCTCAAAATAAGTCTTAATAACATACTCAACTTTTTCAAGGTAAATTGAATATGGGTTGGGATTAAATTTGTGTAACTTTTCCTCTAGCATACGATATAACTTAAATTCTCCTTTTCTGGTATAAGAACAAGCTCTAGCTGTGGCATAAAGAGCAATCATAAACAAACGTTGAATGTTTTTATCGTCAATAGAAAGCGTGATTTTTCTGATGTTAGATAGCTTTTTTAGAATATCCGGCGAAAACCAATAATTTATATTGTGATAAGGGGGGATAAAATTAGATTCCGTTTTATTACAGAAACTTAAATAAAGAATGTCATTACGGATTTTATCTCTCACACATTCTAGCTTTTTTTTACTTAACTTAGTGAATCTTGCTTGGGTTAAGGAAACAGCGAAAGGGTTTAGGTCGTAACCTTGTAGGTTAGATAGTCCGTGTTCTATGCCAGCACAAAAAGATGTGCCAGAGCCACAATAGGGATCTAGCAAGGAACTTTTTTTAGGTATATTGATTTCGTCAAGAATTTCAATAGCAATTTGCGGCAGCATAGAAGCTGGGTAAGGATGCAAGTTTGGATAGAGGTCAGAATAGGATTCTGATGCAAAATCGTATTTAGGATAGCGTATTACTTTATACATTATAAATCTTTTATCTCGCGAAACAGTTTATCTAAATTTTTTTCAAAAGCTCTAAACCCAGTGCCATGATTTCTTGCTCTTGTTCCTTTGTCGTGTAAGCGTAAGTCTATTAGTATGTTTTCTTGTTGTAACTGCTGGAGCAGAATATCTGTAGTTGTTCCTTTCAAGATTTTAGCGCGATTGAACCAAAACCATTCAACGCCATCTCTTTCCTCCGTTTCTGCATAAACAATTATGAGAGCGGGTATTTTTTCTTCAAAACGCTTTTGCAAATTTTCTAATCTCCATGAAATAATAACTTCTCCGTCAATATGTCTGACAGAAACATTGTTATCGTCAATGTGAGCAAACAAACCAGCGCTATTAGGTTTTAATCCTAGTGTATAATATAAGCCTAACCTACCTTTTCTGTCTAGAGAACCATATTTTTTAACAGCTTCTAGAGGCTTTACTTGCCATGCCTTTCGGTTAAACGTGAATAAGGTTATTAAATTATTGCTTCTAGCACGATGGGCTTTGAGCTCTGCTTCACCTATATCGGGTAAAGCAATGTTATTTTCTGTAATGCCTAAGTAGTGCTCCAAAGTATGTCCAATACCCGTAGGACCTTTGCGGGTAGATTGAACAAATTTTCTTGCGCGTAATTTCTCAAAATTTTTTGTAAATGTTTTTATATCCATAAACTTTTCCTCAAATTAGGCATAGAATCAGTATTTTCTAAATATAGCAGAACAGAATTGACAATAATTGCTTTCTGGCTTTTGGTATAAATGGCACAAAGAGTCAGCAAGGCGTTTTTTCGGTGTAAAAAAGGCTCAAGTATCCTAATTGATTATGTCGCTAGAAATTGCGCTGAAGCGCAGCTATCTCTTACAAAACGATAACCGAACAATAGCTCCCCCTGAAACCTGCATAGAGCCGCTATAAAAAAATCAGCAAGGAGGGGAGACCAATGCTGACAATTACATGCGAATGGCTTGCGCAACTGCGCGAGCGGATAAGACACGCCCTCCCTATGCCCAATGGCGGAACCATCGCCGGACACGGCTTCTTCGTTAAACCCGAATGGCTCGAACCCCCGCCTCTCGACTTTGACGAAATTAAACACCTCCCCATCTCCGCGAGACGACAAATCGTCGAGCAGATTTGCGGCTTCGGTCCATTCCCTAAAAATGATATGGCTCTAACTTTCCTCACCTGCGAAAAATGCGGCGAGAGACTTCGACACGCAATGCCTATGTGTTGGGCATGCGGCACGCTCGATACCATCACCCCGCGACAAGATGTCTTCCAGCACTACCTCCTCAGCGTTATTCTGCTCACCGCGCTCGTCACGATGATGACCCTCATCGCTACGAACCATCTCTACCTTACGCTCTAGACCCCTTATGCTCTAGACCCCTTATGCTCTAGACTCCTTATGCTCTAGACTCTTGCGCTCTAGATTTGGCTATAGTAAAATGAAAGGCTTATGCGTTTTATTCTGGCTTTTATTTTTGCTCTTATATTAACCGCCACGCCCGCGCCCGCCGCGGCTGTCGATGTTGATGCGCTGCTCGAGCGCGCCCAAAACGGCGATGTCGCCGCGCAATTCACTTTAGGCGGAGTCTATTGGCAAGGGCGGCATGTGGCTCAAAATTATGACAAGGCGTTCAAGTGGTTTCTCGCCGCCGCCAAGCAGGGCGTGCCGGAGGCGCAAGCCAATATCGCTAATTTCTACCTCAATGGCTGGAGTGTCGAGCAGGACCAGAAAAAGGCTTTGTTTTGGCATAGAAAAGCCGCCGCGCAAAACTTCGCCCTGTCTCAATTTTGGATAGGGCAGTTCTATCGGGGCGGACTCGGCGGCGTGGCGCAAAATCGCAAAAAGGCAATCCAGTGGATGACGAAAGCCGCAAATCAGAATTTCGCCGAAGCGCAATCTGTGCTCGGGGTGCTCGCTTTCCAAGACAAGAAATTCAAAGAGGCGCGCGCGTGGTTTCTCAAAGCCGCCGAGGGCGATAATCCCTCCGCGCAATTTATGATAGCCCAGCTCTATCAAAAGGGCGTCGGCGGTGAGCAAGATATAGAAGAAGCCGCAAGCTGGTTCGAGAGCGCGGTCGATAATGGTGTCGTCGAGGCTAAATTTCAGCTTGGCGGATTGCTCTACAAGGGACACGAGGGTGTGCCTAAAGATGAGGCGCGCGCGTTCGAATTATTCCAAGAGGCGGCAGAGCAGAACTATGTTCTCGCGCAGCACAACGCGGGCGTGATGTTAGTCGAGGGTATCGGCACGCAAAAAGATGTTACGGCAGGGCTTGCTCTTCTCGACAAAGCCGCCAAGCGCGGACATGTGAAAGCCTTGCTTTATTTATCGAGTAAGTTCTCCAAAGGCAAGGACGTCAAGCAAGATTACCAGCGCGCTTATGAATACCTGTTAGTTATCGAGGGGCTGAAAATAAAAGATGAGAAGGGCAAGCTCGCCGCTGTTCTAAAGAAAACGAAAAAGCCTGTCGCGCGAGCGCTAAGCGAGGAGCAGAAGGAAGCTGCTAAAACGCGCGCGCAAGAAATGCTCGCCGCTATTAAAACGCCTTAATGTTTTGCCCTCTTAATGTTTAACCAATGATTCACCACTTTCCCTTGAAGGTCTATTATGAAGACACCGATTTTTCGGGTGTGGTCTATCACGCCAGCTACTTGCGATTTGCCGAGCGCGGACGCTCAGAGTTTCTCGCAGAGTGCGCGATAAGCCACAATGTGCTGTTGGCGCGCGACCCGCCGCTTGCCTTTGTTGTCTTCCGAATGGAGATAGATTTTTTAATTCCCGCGCGGGTTGAAGATAGGCTTGTGGTTGAAACCAAACTCACCGAGACGAAAGGCGTTCAGTTTGTTATGGAGCAAGAGATAAAACGAGGCGAGGAGCTCATTTGGCGCGCGAGCGTGCGCGCGGCGATTATCAACCCGCAGACGGCTCGACCCAGCCGCGCCGCCGCCGATATTATGGCTAAATTGACCAAAACAATCGATATAGGTAATTAATACAGGCAATAAATAAAAGGCTATAAAGAACAGATGATAGGTAGAATTTTCTTTTTATGCTTGTTGCTTCTATCGGCAGGGGGCGCGTATGCGGACCCTTTCAAGGGCGACCCTTTTAAGGGCGACCCTTTCAAGGGCGACCCTTTTAAGGGCGTTTATTTTGCGTTCAAAATTGGGTGGCAAGGCTCTCTGCAGCAACACGAGGGCGAGGTGGCGCTTGTTAATGATGGAGGCGATGGCTTTGGCTTTAATGGCGCGGCGGGGGTTCGGCTCGATTTCGGCTTGCCCCTATGGTTCAGCACCGATTTGGAATTAGGGTTTCAACGTTATAGCATTCCTGTCTTGGGCGGCGCGAACGATAGCTCGCAGATTTTATCTTTTATTGGCAGTGGTTATGCTCATTTTTTAGATAGGCATTCGGCGCATAATGTATTTTTAGGCGCAGGAATTGGCGGCGGGTTCGCGAGCGCTAAATTGACCCAGCCCGTGCCGCCGCGCGCCACACTCGCCGGCACCAGCTTTCTAGCGCAAGGAACACTTGGCTACGACTATATTATATTAGAGCGCTCGCGCTTTAGCAGCGAGTATCTCCGCGCCGGCGTGCTCGGGCGGTTTCTTTACGCCGAAGGCTTTCGACAAGAGCAGTTAGCTCAAGTGATGTTGGTGGTTACTTATGGTTTTTAGAATAGGCACTTTTCTTTTTTTCGCTCTCGTTGTTTTGGCGCTGCTAGATGTCAGGGCGGCGGAGGCGCGACCGCGTAGCTTCTATTTTGACGGCATCAACTTGAGCTTGAATATGGGACTCCTAGCACCTCACAGCAATACTTATCCCAGCCCTGAGGACGCAAGCCTTTCGTTAAACACGCAAGTGGGGCTTCTCACGAGCGGCGCGCTAGGCTTTTGGTTCAGCTTGCCCGAAGGGTTTCGCTGGCGCAGCGAGATAGAGGCAGGATATAGTCGCTTTCAACTTTCGGGGCAACGCTCTGATTCAGCAAGTCAAGCGGGCAGGGGGTCGATTACAAATGTTTTGGTTGGGTGGAATAACCATCTTCATTTCACCGATAGGTTTGCGGCTCACCAGCCCTATATCGGCGCGGGGATTGGCGGAGCGCAACTTGATGTAGATTATTATAATGAGGGTGCGTCTTTCGACCGCGCGCCCGAATGGTATTTCAGCGCGAGCGCGGTGGTGGGTTATCAATATCGCTTAACCCGCCAGCTAGGGGTTGGGGGTTTTTATCGTTATTATCATTTATTTTCTGCGCCGCAAGACATCGGGCAGAGCCAAGTGATTTTATTGTTTAGCTATGGCTTTTAGGGGGTATCTAGCCGTGACAGGACGATTCAGCAATCCCCTATTGACAATGAAGCGCTAATTTTTATATAATAGTTTATCCGCGGATGAGGGTGCAGGTGTTATCCTGTGTTCTCCATACAGCCCAAATACAGCTAGGAGATTAAAATGGAAACCATTCTACATAAAAGCCATTTGCGCAAAACGCTTTCAAAGCTATCGCTCACTTTAGCTGAAAAAGCTGATGGGCAAGGCTACTTAGCTTATACAGAAGCGGAACCATTTTTTTGTATTGAAAGGGATACAGAAGAAGCCTTATTTGAAGCCATAAAAGAAATTTTATTTTTTTATGGCGAGCTTCATGGAGTCAATTTAGAAAACAAGCTTCATTTTTCGCCTGCAAAAGAAGTCCATAAAGAAAGAATTAGACCAGTAAAAAGATTTGAACTAGCTGACGATTTTCAAAGGGAGTTAAGCATAGCTTAATTAAGAAAGCGGTTTATTATTATGGTATGGGCAAAAATCCCTCCCAAAAAATTGGAACATGCTTCTCTTTTTGGTTATGATTTAATCAAAGAAGGAGAAAAATATAATTCCTACTATAATCCACAAGGGGAAGTATGCCTTGTAGAAAAAGCGTCCCCAAAGCTATGGTTTGATGATGTAGGGGATGCCGCTCAAATGGGAGCAGAGGGAATATATTCTACATCAAAAAATAAAAACAATGATGAAAGTTGATTTTATTGTTTAGCTATGGCTTTTAGGATTTAGGATTATTTTCGGGCATTTGTTTTTGGCATCGTGAATGGCTTGGGCGGAAACTTTTTGATAAACGATATTGGTTTTACGCGTGATGAGGCTAATTTCATATTCCCATCTGCCTTGTTTATTGTCTCGGTCGTAAATGATGATGACCGGCTGTTTGCCTGTAATTTCGGCGGCGAGCAAGGCTTGATGGATGCTATCTCTAGAGCTTCGCTTATCAAAGCCTGCTTCGATGACGTGATGTTTGGTTTCAATATCAATGAAGATTGAGCCGAGCTTGTGCTTGTGGTGGCTTTGGGTTTTGCCGTTGAGGCATCGCGCGATGATTTTATTATAATCGTGTTCGTTCCAGCGTGTCGCCGAGGAAGCCAGTAGTAGAGCGGCTATGATGATAGAGGTCTTTATGATAACTCCCCTTTCCCGAAGGTGTCGGGGAGTTAAACAAACCGATCTAGAGAACGGCTCCTATGACTTTTGGGCCGCGAAGCCTTGGACATAGCCATAAGCTCCCCGACGACAGGATTTCTCTAGATGAGAGGTTGTTTAAAACCCCAGAGCACAACGCGCGCTCTTGGTTGCGATTATATCAGTTTTGGAAAATTTCGGGGGAAGGAATAACAAGTTTGGGAGGGGTTAAGCGGATATTAAGCCGCTACCCTCAAGGCTTGATTTATTAAGACTTTTACGCTATAAAATAAATAAAGCACAACTTCCAAACAGGATATACCAAAAAGGACACAAAGGCAGAGATGGAATTTTTAGCCGACGATTCATTTACCCCCTGGGCGATATTTCTACGCGCCGATGGCATTGTCAAAATGGTGCTCATCATGCTCATTTTGATGTCTGTCGCCAGCTGGGCAATCATACTCGATAGATGGCTCTTGCTGTTTAGACTCAATCGCAAAGCAGACCACTCGGAGTCCGAGTTCCACAAAACGCGCGCGCCGCGACAAATCGCCGTGGAGGCGGAGGAGGACAGCGCCCCCGACCACCTCGTTTCTCTCGCCGAGGAAGCCATTCGCGAGTGGGACATCGCACAAAAACAAGAGGAGCTAAAAGCCCAAGCAGGCGACAGCGCAACGCGCGTGGAACGCGTGCTCGCGGTCGAAATTCAACGAACCTTGAGCGGGCTTGAACGATACCTCTCTATCCTCGCGACCATCGGTGCGACCGCCCCCTTTGTCGGACTCTTTGGAACCGTGTGGGGCATTATGAATTCGTTTCAATCTATCGCCGTGACGCGCGAGACTAGCCTCGCGGTGGTCGCACCCGGTATCGCCGAAGCTCTGTTCGCAACTGCCTTTGGGTTGTTCGTGGCTATCCCCGCGGTCATTTTTTATAACTGGCTCTCGAATGAGGTCGCGCGCTATGCAGGCAGGCTTGACATTTTCGCTAACGAGTTTTGGACCTACCTCATCGGCGGGCGCGCCACGATGCCTAGCCATGTGCCGCAATCCTCAACGCCTCCCGATACCCAAATAGGTGGTGGGGCGAGCGGGCAAGCAGGTAGCGGGGCAAGCGGGCAGTTTAATGGATAATCCCCTCGCTAGAAAAGGCGCCAAATACCGCCCCATTAACGATATTAATGTGACCCCCTTCGTCGATGTGATGTTGGTTCTGCTTATCGTTTTTATGATAACCGCGCCTCTCTTGACGACCGGCGTGCCGGTGGATTTACCCAAAACGCAAGCGCGCGCCATCAAGGGTGAAAGCGAGCCGCTGGTGATAACGGTTGATAACAGCGGGAAAATTTTTCTACAGGATTCCGAAATAAAAGCCAACGAGCTTCTTTCTAGGCTCGCCGGCCTTGCCCAAGAAGACGACAAGCGCAGAGTCTATGTGCGCGGCGACCGCTCGGTTAATTACGGCAAGATGATGGGTGTGATGGGTGCTATCAATGCCGCCGGTTTCGTTCATGTTGCACTCGTGACCGAGCCGCTAGATAAATAGGAGCCGCCTCTATGGTGCTGCAAGAGGAATTTAAGCAAAAAGCCAGAAGCTTTCTCAACAAACATTATGAGCGTATTAGTATCGGCGTTCGCTTTTCTCTGCTCTTTCATTTAGGGCTGGTTATTTTGAGCGTGGTCGCTTGGCCTCGGTTGTCGGAGATAGAGCTGCCCGAACCTGAGCCTCTCTCCATTATGATTGTTGCCAGCGAGGAACCTCCCGCCGCTAAACCAAAAGAGCGCAGTGATGTTACCGCAGTCGGCTTCATTCAAGCGCCGCCCCTGCTAGATGAGTTCGATAGGGAAAAACGCCAAAACAAGTTTAACCCCGGACGTCTGGCGGCTTTGCTCGACAAACTGCCCGATGAGAAAAACCAAAATCCCGCCTTGCCCAAGCAGGAGCTTACCATTAGAGATATTGACGCTATCAAAGTGCAAATGAGGCGATGCTGGACTATTCCCGCTGGCGCTGCGAACGCGCATAAGCTGGTGGTTAAAATCAAGGTTTTCTTGGATGTCGATGGGAATATGATAACCCCGCCCAAAGTGCTTACCCGCGCGCGCGGTCGCTTCTTTAGGATAGCCGTTGAGAACGCCCTGAGAGCCCTCAGTCGATGCCAGCCGTTCAAAATGCCGCCGGAAAAATACGAGGTCTGGCGCGAAATGGTGCTTATCTTTAATCCCTCCGAAATGCTCGAAGGCAAAAAAACAGAAGGATGAGGACAATATACGATTCATTAACCTTAATGCCATACGATAGCAAGGCAATGAGAAATCTACTTTTTATCACAGCTTTAATCGCTATTCTTGTCGGCTTTTTTAGCCCCGCCAAAGCAGAATTGGAAATAGATATTACACAAGGCAATGTAGACCCTTTGCCCGTAGCCTTGCTGCCGTTTGAGGGGTCTAACCGCCTGCAACTCACCTACGGCAAAACCATGCGCGAGGTTATCGGCGGCGACCTAGCCCGCTCAGGACTCTTTCGCGTGCTTAGCTCAAAAATTTCTCAAGGCGAAAAGCAACCTTTTAATCGAGCCCCTAAATTTTCAGTCTGGCGTAGCTTCAAAACCGATATTTTAATTGTCGGGGAAATGAAAAACATCACCAAAAGAAGGCTTGGCATCGCCTTTAGAATTTGGGACATTCAAGCGCGCAAGCAACTGCTCGGGCTACAGCTCACGGCAGATAAAAACAATATCCGCCGCGCGGGTCATCTTATCGCCGATGCGGTCTATCAACGCCTCACCGGCGAGGACGGATACTTCGATACCCGCATCGTTTATGTCGAGGAGAAGGGACCCAAAGACGACCGCAAAAAACGCCTCGTCATTATGGACCAAGACAGCAACAATAAAGAATATCTGAGCGATGACTCGCACCTTATAATAACGCCGCGCTTTTCTCCTACCTTACAGGAGATTACCTATGTCTCTTTTATCAATAAGCGCGCGCGCGTTCATCTTTACAACATCGACAAAAAAACCCACGAGACGATTGCCGAGTTCGACTCTATTTCTTTCGCGCCACGCTATCACCCCAATGGCACAACGCTTATCTTTTCGCTCGCCAAAAGGGGCAGGACCAACATCTACACAATGAACCTGCGCACCCGCAAAATTCGCCAGCTCACCGATGAGGACTCCATTAATACCGCGCCGTCCTTTTCGCCTGACGGCAAATACATCACTTTCGAATCCGATAGGGGCGGCAAACAACAAGTCTATGTGATGCGCGCCAATGGCTCGCGGGTGCGCCGTATCAGTTTTGGCAGTGGGTTTTATGGCACGCCCGTCTGGTCGCCGCGCGGAGACCTCATCGCTTTCACCAAACAATATAGAGGCAGATTCCTCATCGGCGTGATGAGACCCGACGGCTCCGGCGAGCGCATTCTCACTAGCGGCTACCATAACGAGGGACCCACGTGGTCGCCTAATGGACGCGTGATTATCTTCTACCGCGAAACTCCCGGCAGTGACGGCGGTCCCGCCATTTGGTCTGTGGATCTAACCGGCTATAACGAACGCCCCGTCCGCACCAAGACCTTCGCCTCTGACCCCGCGTGGTCGCCTAAACTAGGCAAGGGGTTGCCCGTCAAGCAGCCCAAATAACAGAAAATGAACTCATAAACATTTTTTAACTTTAAGTTTACTTTTTACGTATAGCGACACTTGATTTCTTACTCACGAAAAGCTATTATCTTACCAGTCTAGAGGGGTGGCAACTATTCGAGTTGCCATGTTCGCTAGAGGACAAACCAACCAATTAATTAGGGAGTTTAAGACTATGACTAACTTATTTAGGACTGACTTATTTAGAAATTTTGTTTTTACTTTGGCGCTAGTCTCTGTGGCTGCTTGCGCTGGACAAGACGGCGGTGACGCTATGACAAGCGGCGGCGATGAAATGATGGGCGATGAAATGATGATGGGTGATGAAATGATGGGACAAGATGCCTCTGCAGGCTATGGCGTTCTTGAGAATTCTAGCCCAGGAGATGACCAGTGGGCAAGCTTGGAAATGACTCAAGTCGATTCCCCCGAAGCTGCTACCGAATTCATGACAAGTAATGGATTTGACCGCGGCGTCTTTGATACAAACTCATCTGGACTCTATTGGGGCTCTGAAAACGCATTGAAAGCTCAAGCACGTTTCTTACAAGCTAACCCCGATTTCGGTATCGTCATTGAAGGACACGCCGACGAACGCGGAACCGATGAATACAACCTCGCACTCGGAGAGCGCAGGGCAAATACCGCACGTGAATATCTTATCGCGCAAGGCATTGACCCTTTCCGAATTGAAGTCGTTTCATTTGGTGAAGAGCGTCCTGTCGAAACTTGCTCTGACGAATCTTGCTGGTCGCAAAATCGCCGCGTGGTTACCACCATCAAAGGCGCGGGCGGCAACGCAGACGAAGGTGAAGGTGAAGACGACCTCTTTGACTTCTAGTTTATAAAATAACTAGCCTTACAAAATAACTAACTTACTCTGGGGGAAAGAGTTTCTTGAAGAAAATTTCTTGAAACTCTTTCCCCGTTTTTATAGGAGAGGAGATGAAACACAAAACCCTATTACAACAAATAGGGATAACCCTTATCGCTATGCCCCTTGTTGCTATGGTTGTCGTGCTTATCCTTGCTAGCCAATCGGCGCAGGCACACGAAACAAGAGCGGCTCAAAGATTAGAATCCGCCCTGTCAAACATATCTAGCAAATTAACGCGCATCGAATCTAAACTCCGCAATCTCAATGGTAAAATAGAAGAGTTAGAAAAAATTGCGCAAGATAACGAGAAAAACCTCAAAGCTCAATATGCCGATAGCCAAGAAGCTATCAAAAGCCTAGACCGCGATGTCTCAAGACTTAAACGCGCCATCAAGCAACTCGCTGAGCGCTCTACGCCCTTGGCGCAGCGCAAAAGAAAAATAGAAAGAAATAATGTAGTTGATTTAGCAAAAAAAAATCCTAAAGACCTCTATAACTACGGCATTGAGCAGCTCGTCACCAAAAGAAAATATACCGAAGCGCAACGCGCGTTCGAACTCTTCGTGCGCCAATATCCCGATAATCAAAGAGCAGGGCAAGCACTCTACTGGCTCGGCGAGAGCTTCTACGCGCGCGGCAACTTTAGAGATGCCGCCGGCGCTTACTTGCGCTGCTATAACTCCTATCCTTCGGGCAATAAAGCGCCCAACTGCTTGCTGAAACTCGGCACCGCGCTTGCTGCACTACACGAATGGGACGAGGCTTGCTCCTCTTTCGATAAATTGCGCTCAAGCTTCCCCGCCGCGCCGCCGCAGATATTGCAAAAACTGAATTACGAGTATGAGCGTATCCAATGTGGTTCGGACAGTCCCCGCGGATAGAACTATCGCGGATAGGAATATTGGGGATAGAACTATCCCAGCTAACATCGTGGCTAGAGAAATATAAAGAACGCCCGCTCGCCGTAGCCGTTTCGGGTGGCGCCGATAGCCTCGCCCTAATGGTGTTTTTAGCAGAGCAAGGATTAAAGCCCTCTGTTTTAAGTGTCCATCATCAAATGCGCGCCGAAGCCACAAAAGAAATCGAATATGTCGCGATGATTGCCGAGCGTTTTCATTTGTCTCATTATGTTTTGTCTTCTACGCACGAGCCCCCGCACAAGCCACCACCGCGCACGCAAGCTCAAGCCCGCGCTTTGCGCTATGCCTTGCTATCGCAGTGGTGCAATGAAAACGCTATTCAGGCATGCGCGCTCGCTCACCACGCGCACGACCAAGCCGAAACTTTTTTATTTCGCCTCGCGCGCGGTAGCGGCATCGGGGGATTAGCCGCGATGCGCGAAGAAATAATTCATCAAGGATGTCGTTTCGTCCGCCCCTTGCTTGACGTGCCTAAGGAAGCCTTGAAAACTTTTTTACAACAGAGAAACATTCAATGGTGCGAAGACCCATCAAATGTTTCGCCCAAATACACACGCACACATTTAGGTAAGGCACTAGACAACTTATCTCCTTGCTTGTCTGTAGATGATTTTTGTCAAGCCGCGCAAGGCGCGTTCCTCTTAAAACAAGAATTACAAAAACGCGTGGAAGCGTTTTTAACACAAAAAGGTCAGGGCTTCGCGGCGGGATATTATCAGGTAGATAAAAGAGCTTTGATAGAGCAAGACCCCATCATCGCTGAGGCTATTCTCGCTTATTTAATTCAATGGGTCAGTGGCGCGCCATTTCGCCCGCGCCATTTTGCTCTGGCTCACTTGAATGAGCTCATTAAAAATGCGGCGCACACCGCCAGCACTTTGGGCTATTGCCAAATTCAACAAAAAGGCGAGGCGCTATATTTTTATAAAGAGCTCGCCTTTGTAGAGCCGCCAACATCTGCCACACAACAAGTGCTGTGGGATAAACGCTTCTCCTACCACCCGCCCCCCATCTCCACAAATAGGCAGGCGAATCTAAAAGGGCTAGAAATAGGCGCTTTGGGAATAGAAGGGCAGAGGCAGGTGGAGCTTATGGATAAGGACGCGCCACTTCCCAAAATGATTCGAGCCAGCTTGCCTGCCTTGTGGCGCGATGGCGAGCTTGTCGCGGTGCCGCACCTCCATTTCGGCGATTTAGAGCTCGCGCGCAGTATAAAATTCTTGCGATAACAGACCTTATTTGCTAAAAGAAAGTATGATGGATTGGACAAAAATCAGCGTCGCATTAGGGCTTTTCTTTTTAGGCGCGAAGGCTCAAGCGGCAAAACCCACGCCGTGGGCAATAGACTTCCAACCCGCCGCCACGCAATTAATGGAAGATATAAAACTTTTCCATGACTTTCTGCTTATCGTTATTACGCTGATAACTGCTTTTGTTTTTCTTCTTCTGCTCTTTTGTATCTTTCGCTTTAACGAGCGCACCAACCCCGAGCCGAGCCGTGTGTCTCATAACACTTCGCTAGAAATTGTCTGGACGATTGTGCCTATTCTCATTTTGATTATGATTGCTATTCCTTCGTTTAGAATTCTCAACGAGCAGGAGACTATTCCTAAAGCCGACATTGTGATTAAAGCGATTGGACACCAGTGGTATTGGGAGTATGAATATGTTGATAATGAATTCGCTTTCGACTCCTTGATGATACCCGATGAAGAAATTGATAAGAAAAAAGGACAAATTCGGTTGTTGTCGGTGGATAATCCTTTGGTTTTGCCGGTCGGTAAAACGGTGCGAGTTATTGTCGCCGCTTCTGACGTGCTTCACGCTTTTGCTGTCCCCGCTTTCGGTATCAAAAAAGATGCCGTGCCCGGGCGCATCAACGAAACATGGTTTAATGTTAAAAAAGAAGGCACTTACTACGGACAATGCTCGGAGTTGTGCGGCGCGCGCCATTCCTTTATGCCTATAGAAGTGCGAGTCGTTTCCCAGCGCGCTTATAACCGATGGCTGCGCCAAGCAAAACGAAAATTCGCCGAGCGCAAGCGCGAAATAAAAGGAAAAGACTATGTCGCAATTCAGCACTGACCTCCCGCATACGCACGAACATAAACCGAAAGGACTCGCGCGCTGGCTCTTTTCTACCAATCATAAAGATATTGGCACCATGTATCTTATCATCGCTATTGTCGGTGGTATTGTCGGCGGCTTTATGTCCTTTTTGATGAGGCTGGAGCTACAAGAGCCGGGCGTTCAATTTCTAAATCCCGAAATGTATAATGTGCTGATTACCGGCCACGGGCTGCTGATGGTTTTCTTTATGGTGATGCCCGCGCTGATTGGCGGCTTTGGCAACTGGTTCGTCCCCCTGATGATAGGCGCGCCCGATATGGCTTTTCCTAGAATGAATAACATCTCTTTTTGGTTGATGCCTGCTTCTTTAGCCCTATTGGTGATTTCGCTTTTTGTGCCCGGCGCGCCCGGCGCTTTGGGCGCAGGCACGGGCTGGACGGTCTATCCGCCTCTATCAACCAGCGGCTCGCCCGGTATGGCGATGGACTTCGCCATTCTCTCGCTTCATTTGGCGGGGGCATCTTCTATTTTGGGCGCCATCAACTTTATCACGACCATTCTCAATATGCGCGCGCCGGGTATGACGATGCATAAAATGCCTCTGTTCGTTTGGTCGATGCTGGTGACCGCTCTTTTGATTCTGCTCGCGATGCCCGTGCTCGCCGGTGCCATCACCATGCTCTTGACCGATAGAAATTTCGGCACCGCCTTCTTTGAAGCCGCCGGCGGCGGAGACCCCGTCTTCTTCCAACATCTCTTTTGGTTCTTTGGACACCCCGAGGTTTATATTATCGTTTTGCCAGCCTTTGGCATCATCTCTCAAGTCATCTCAACCTTCGCGAGAAAACCCATCTTCGGCTATTTGGGAATGGCTTACGCTATGATGGCAATTGGGTTTGTCGGTTTTATTGTGTGGGCGCACCATATGTATACGTCGGGCATTTCGCTTGCGGCGCAAGCCTACTTCACTTTCGCTACGATGGTTATCGCCGTGCCAACCGGCATTAAGGTTTTCTCGTGGATTGCTACTATGTGGGGCGGCTCCATTAGCTTTAAGACGCCTATGCTATGGGCGTTTGGTTTTTTGTCTCTCTTTGTTTTGGGCGGCGTGACCGGCGTTGTGCTTGCCAATGCCGGCGTCGATAGGGCAATGCACGATACTTATTATGTGGTCGCGCACTTTCATTATGTCTTGTCTATGGGCGCGATGTTTGGCATTTTTGCCGGCTGGTATTATTGGTTCGGCAAAATGTCGGGCTATCAGTATTCTGAGTTCATCGGCAAGCTCCATTTTTGGCTGACGTTTATTGGTGTCAATGTGCTCTTTTTTCCGCAGCACTTTTTAGGACTCGCCGGTATGCCCCGCCGCTATATCGATTATCCCGATGCTTTCGCCCCATGGAATTTGGTTTCCTCTATTGGTGCTTATATTTCTTTCATCGGGCTATTCGTTTTCTTTTTTGGCGTTGCTTACGCTTTTATCAAAAAAGTGCCTTGCCCTAACGACCCATGGGAGATTCAAGGGGGGGCAGCCACAAGACCTGAAAGAACATTGGAATGGACTTTGTCTTCGCCGCCACCTTTTCACCAGTATCAAAACCTGCCCAGATTCTAGTCTTGAGGTTTTAGTTTGGGGATTTTAATTTAATGACTAGCATTGCAACCAAAAATATAGAGGCAGATGTTGGAGACTTCTTTGCCTTGACCAAGCCGCGGGTGATGACGCTCGTGTTGTGGGCGGGGCTTGCCGGCATTGTGGTTGCGCCGCAGCCGATGCCCCTAGCGCTTGCTTTTGCCGCCCTCTTGTTTATGGCGATGGGTTCGGGCGGAGCTGCCGCGCTGAATATGTGGTTTGAGGCAAGGCTTGATGGCTTGATGGAGCGCACCGCGAACCGCCCCTTGCCCGCTGGGCGCATCGCAAGCGGAGAGGCTTTAGGGTTTGGCGTTTGTTTGAGTGCCGCCTCCATTCTCGCGATGGGCGTTTTTATTAATTGGTTTGCCGCAACCGTTCTAGCCGCAACAATTATTTTTTATGTTTTGATTTACACAATGCTATTAAAACCAACGACCGCGCACAATATCGTTATTGGCGGTGCGGCGGGGGCGGCTCCGCCTTTGATTGGATATGCTGCGGCAACTGAAAGTTTATCCTTGATGTCCTTATGGATGTTTTTAATCATTTTTGTTTGGACACCGCCACATTTTTGGCCTCTTGCCTTGAAGCGCAAAAGCGAATATCAAAAAGCGGGCTTGCCTATGATGCCTGCCGTAGCGGGCGGACGCTCGACAGCCAATCAGGTTTTATTTTATAGCGTGGCGTTATTTTTTGTCTCGGTCCTGCCTTTGGTGTCGGGCGCAAAAGAGATTTACGCGCTCGCCGCTTTGCTTCTAGGGCTAGAGTTCATTCGCCGCGCGATAAAGTTAAGGTGGCTGATTGACACACCAAAAGAAGAAAAAGCCGCAAAGGGTTTGTTTTTCTATTCAATGATTTATTTGTTCCTTCTCTTTGGCGCGTTGATGCTAGATAGTTTGGTGGGAGGTATTTATGTCCGATAGTTTTGACAATAAATTCGTTTGGGACGCGGAGCTGTTGAAAAAACGCAGAGCGCGCGCAAAAGTAATGGGGCTGTTACTTGCGGCATTTGCCTTGTTGCTTGTCTTTATTACAATGGCGCGCATCGGCGGCAACATAGCGAAGCGCCCCCCCATCGGCATGAGCCAGATGGAGCGCGCGCCATAATGGAAAGGCGCAAGAAAATTATCGCTCTCTATTGCGCGGCGCTTGTTTTTGGTATGCTCGGCTTGTCTTTTGCTGCCGTGCCGCTTTATGAAGCCTTTTGTCGCGTCACCGGCTATGGCGGAACGCCTAGAATTGTCGCCGCTCCCGACCAAGTGGTTCTTGAGCGCAAGGTTGAGCTTCGGTTTGATGCCAATGTCACACAAGGATTGGACTGGAGCTTTGGTCCCAATGAGCCTATCAAAAAGGTGCGTGTCGGGCAGATGAGCGAAACAAGCTACTTCGCCAAAAATAACAGCAAGGAAACCATCACCGCGCGCGCGATTTATAATGTCGTGCCAGAGAAAGCCGCTTACTACTTCTCGAAAATTGAATGCTTCTGCTTCCAAGAGCAAACGCTCAAGCCCGGCGAGCGCGTCAATATGCCTATCACTTTTTACATCGATAGCGCGCTTGACAAGGATAAAGATATGCGTGATGTTAAAACCATAACGCTTTCTTACACTTTTTTCTTAACCAAACAAGAGGGGATTAGATAATGGACGCTAAAAATCACGATTACCATTTGGTTGAACCTTCTCCGTGGCCGGTGCTCGGCGCGGTTTCTGCTTTTGTGTTGGCGCTCGGCGGCATTTTGTATATGCGCGATTATACCGCATGGGTTTTTATCGGCGGTGCTGCGGCGGTTGCGCTGACGATGTTCTTTTGGTGGCGCGATGTTATCGTTGAGGCGATGCGCGCCGATTATCATACGCCGGTTGTTCAGCTTCATTTGCGCTATGGGATGTTGCTATTCATTGCCTCCGAAGTGATGTTTTTTGTCGCGTGGTTTTGGGCTTACTTCAACGCGAGCATCTTCCCCGCCGATAGCGTGATGGAAGCGCGAAGTGAATTGTTCGGCAAGGTTTGGCCGCCTCAAGGCATTGAAACGTTTAACCCGTGGGATATTCCTTTCCTCAATACGATTGTGCTGTTGCTGTCGGGCACGACCGTTACGTGGGCGCATCACGCTCTGCTTGAAAATGACCGCAAGGGGCTGGTGCGCGGCTTGACGCTTACCGTTCTGTTGGGGTTGTTTTTTACCGCGCTCCAAGCCTATGAATATCTCCACGCGACCTTTGACTTTAGCGGGCATGTCTATGGCGCGACCTTTTTTATGGCAACCGGCTTTCACGGCGCGCATGTGATTATCGGCACAATATTTCTAATCGTTTGCTTGTTCCGCGCGCTTAACGGGCATTTTTCTCCGACCCAGCATTTCGGCTTTGAGGCTGCCGCGTGGTATTGGCACTTCGTGGATGTCGTTTGGCTCTTCCTGTTCTTCGCCGTTTATATTTGGGGCGGATAAAAGCAGATGCCTTGTCGCCCTATCTATTATGAGACAATCGCTATTTTATCTTGCTCTTTTTTTTAGCTTGGTGTGTTTTGGGCTAGGGTTCTGGCAGTGGCAGAGGCTGGCGTGGAAAGAAGATTTAATTTCACAAATTGAGGCAAAGTGTCGCGCCAGCATTCCTCATGGCGCTCCTCATAGCGCGCCTCTCGCTTTGCCGCCGCAGAAGGCGTGGCGCCCGCTTAAACAAGAGGGGAAGCAAGATAATTGGGCTTTCCAAAAAGTCGTTTTTAAGGGTATAGCACAGAAACAGAAAGTTAAATTATGGCACGCGGGAAGTTATCATCGGCTCAGCTTCGTCAAAGTGAATGGAGGATTTTTGCTTGTGCGCGCTGCTGCCGATAAGCAGTTAGAGAAAAAAACAAAATTTCAAGCCGTGCTCTATCCAAGCCAAAAGCGCCGCTTTTATGACGGCAAAGATGACCCTGCTAAGGGTATTTATTATGTCGCCGATGTTGAAAAAGTCGCGCGCGATTTAGGCGTTGCCCCCGTTTTTCCTCTGTTTGCCGATTTATCTAACACTTGCCCGCGATTATCCAACCGCCATTTTGGCTATATGCTGACGTGGTGGTTGCTTATGTTAGCCCTGCCGCTCGTGGTATTATTTGCTAGAAAGAGAGTATGAAAAACATTCGCTACATTTCTACCCGCGCGCGAAAATCCTCGCCGCCGCCGCCTGCCGTTTCTTTTGAGGAGGCCTTGCTTGCCGGGCTTGCGCCTGATGGCGGTCTTTATGTGCCGAACGCCTTTCCAAAGTTTAGCGGCTCTATCTACCGCCGATTGAGCCTCGCTAACTATAAGGAAGTCGCGCGCCAATGCTTCGCCGCTTTTTTGGGAGACTTCCTGTCGCCGAGCGAAATAAAAAATGTGGTGGATAGAGCTTACAGCGGCTTTCGCCACCAAGCGATAACGCCTTTATCGCAGTTGGATAAAGACACCTGGCTGCTAGAGCTATACCACGGCGAGAGCCATTCATTTAAGGATATTGCGATGCAAGTGTTAGCGCCCTTGCTCGACGAAGCCTTGCGCCGTAAGAAAGCCCACGCCAACATTTTGTGCGCCACATCGGGCGATACGGGTTCGGCGGCGATGGCGGCTTTCGCCAAGTCAAGCAGAGCTAATCTGTTTGTGCTTTACCCTAAAGGAGGCATTTCTTCTGTCCAGCGCAAGCAGATGACACAACACCCCGAGCCGCACCTCCACGCGCTTGAGGTGGCAGGCTCTTTTGATGACTGCCAGAAAATTGTTAAACAGCTATTCAACGATAGGGAATTCTGCCAACAGGTTCAGCTTGCTGCGGTGAATTCTATCAACTGGGCGCGGATTATGGCGCAGGTGGTTTATTACTTCACTTCCTGTTTGGCTTTGGGTGCGAACCATGCGCGTCAGGTTCATTTTATTGTGCCGACCGGCAACTTTGGCGATATTTACGCCGGCTTTGTTGCGAAAAAAATGGGTGCGCCGATAAAAAAGCTAGTGATTGCCAACAATGCCAATGATGTTTTGACAACCGCTCTCAAGGACGGGCTTTACCGCCCCAGCGATACCCAGCAAACGCTTGCGCCGGCGATGGATATTCAAGCGCCCAGCAACTTCGAGCGACTGCTGTTTGAAGTCTATAACAGACGCAGCGATAAAATAGAGGCGCTCTTCGCCCAGCTACAGCAAGAAGGGGAAATTACCTTTCCCGCTTATATTAGAAATAAAATAGGCAAGCACTTTTTTGCTGACAGCATCAAGGACGAAGAAATTCTTACCACGATTAAAGAATGCCACGCGCGCACGAACCGCTTGATAGACCCGCACACTGCTACCGCGCTCGCAACTTTGGCAAGACACAGCAAAAGACTTAAAGGCAGAAAGGTTGTTCTTTCTACCGCCGCGGCGGCTAAATTTCCCGAAGCTATAGAGCAAGCAACCGGACACCTGCCCGCGCCGCTCGGTTATGAGGGGCAGGAACGCTTCCAAACTATAGAAAACAACGCCACCGCAATCGCCGCTTATATTAAGCAGCATAGTCAAGAGCAGGCATAATGACCGAAGTGATTATCATCGCCCTCTTGCTAGGCTTATTGTTATCGGTGTTGCTGCTGCAGTATCAGGTGTATCGTAAGGGCGCGGCGGCGGCGGGAGCGCAGGAGTCGCGGCAATTAACGCCGCAAGTTTCGCAACTTGCTATATCGGCGGCTCACCAGTCGGTCTGGGACTGGGATAGCGCGCGCGGCATCTGCGAAATCGGCGCACCACTCACGCGCCAGCTCGGCTTTAGCGACGGCACGCTCAATGGCGCCGAGAGCAAGTGGATTGGACTCCTCCATCTCGACGACCGCAAAACTTGCCTCGCCAACTTTGAGAATATGAAGCGGTATAAAAACAATCCCTTTCGTATGGCGTTTCGCTTGCGCCACGCCGAGGGGCATTACCTGTGGGTAGAGCTCAACGCGACTATGCTAGGCGATAGGTGTATCGGCTTGGCGGGCGATGTCAGCTCGCGCAAACGCACCGAGCAATCTTTGCTACAAGCGACCATTTACGACAAGCTCACGCAGCTGCCGAACCGCGCCTTGCTGCTCGATAGACTCAAAAGCCTAAAACTCAAAAGCCCAGAGAAAGAAGAGGCGGCTTTGGTCTTGCTAGATATTACCGGCTTTCGTGCGCTCAACGAGCAGCTCGGGCGCGCGGCGGCGGACAATTTATTGCTGATGCTTGCCGAGCGGCTAAAACTACAAACGCCAAAAGGGGCGAGCCTCGCGCGCGTTGGGGCTGATGAGTTCGCGCTTCTTGTGCCGCAGCAGAATCAAAACCAAATGGCAGACATTCTAGCGAATATAAATGAAAGTCTAAAACCTGCTTTTATGCTCAATGACCACGAGCTCAAGTTGCGGTTTGCTTTAGGGTGGGCGTCTTCGGCTGATGTGCCAAACGCGGAGGCTTTAATCGAAGCCGCCGGCATCGCGATGCAGCTTTCGCGCGAACAAAAGCAGATGGTGCAGTTTCAAACCACGATGCGCTCTTCGGATTCGCGCACTTTGGCTCTTGAAGCAGATTTACACAAGGCGCTTGAGAGGGGGCAGATAGAAGTTCATTACCAACCGATTATTCAAATTGCCGATACAAAAGTGTGGGGCTTTGAAGCCTTGATGCGCTGGCGTCATCCGCGCTTTGGCTTGATAGCGCCGGCAGAATTTATTCCTCTCGCGGAGGCGCACGGCGTTATTCAAACGCTAGGGCTTTTTGTGCTACAGCAATCGGCGCAACAGCTTGCGCGCTGGCAGCTGACGTATAATTATTCGCCGCCTCTGTTCGTTAGCGTCAATCTATCGCGTAGCGAATTGCTAAGTGAGAGCTTGGTGGAAAATGTTCGCAATGCCATTAGCAAAAATTTCTTAAAACGCGGTCAGCTCAAACTTGAAATTACTGAGACCCTACTCATCGAGCACACCGAAAGCGTGAGCCAACTGCTCAACGCGCTACGTGCTATCGGCGCTGAAATAGCTATTGATGATTTTGGCACAGGTTATTCCTCGCTCGGCTTGCTCCAGCACTTGCCGTTTGACGTCATCAAGCTTGACCGAACGCTCATTGACGAGCGCTTCTTAAAAAAAGATATGAAAACCAACGCTATCGTAGAGGCAATTGTCGCGATGGCGCACTCGATGAAAGTGGCGATTGTCGCCGAAGGCACCGACAGCTCCGAGAAAGCCTTTTGGCTACAGGAAACAGGCTGTGATTACGCGCAAGGCTTCTTTTACGCCCATCCGATGGAAGCAGACAAAGTGCTGAGTTTTTTACCACGCAACCGCCCGCGCTAGTGGTATAAAAGAGCTATGAGACGCTTCAGCCTGATATTGCTCCTCATTTCTTCCGCGAGCCTCGCTTGGCCTGATGGCCTGTCGCCGAAACCGCAGCTCTTGTTGCAGCAAGAGGGCAGGGACGCGAAGCTCACCATTGTGCTCGGCGAGAAATGGAAAACCTACAGCACGCGCCCGCAGAAAGTTGGTGTGCTAGCCTCGGGTGTGCCACCCTCGGGTGTGCCACCTAAACTTGATTGGTCGCGCTCAAGCAACCTCAAAGACGCGCGCGCGGTTTTTCCCACGCCCGAAAAACTTTCTACTTTAGGCACATCTTTTTGGGGCTATCGTAATCTTCTAATCCTGCCAATCAAAATAGAGCCAAAGGATAAACGCCGCGCGGTTCGGCTGCGCCTCACCTTGAGCTATGTGATATGCGACACCATCTGCGTGCCGCTAGAAGAAAAACTCACTTTAATTCTTCCACCAAACGA
This sequence comes from Alphaproteobacteria bacterium, assembly GCA_965209065.1. Classification (GTDB taxonomy): domain Bacteria; phylum Pseudomonadota; class Alphaproteobacteria; order JAPOUT01; genus CBDBUR01. The sequence continues at coordinate 958,958 of OZ242373.1, read as the reverse complement.
TAAAGTGTGATAAACCAAACTATAGGAGGTTATTATGACAATACAGATAGGTGAAAAAATCCCCTCTAGCCACTTCACGCAAATGACCGCTGACGGAATTAAAAAAGTTAGCACCGACGATTTCTTCAAAGGGAGAAAAGTTGTTTTGTTTGCCGTGCCCGGCGCTTTTACACCAACGTGCTCTAATCAGCACTTGCCGGGGTTTGTTTCTCACGCCGCCGCCTTTCGCGCTAAAGATGTTGATTGTATCGCTTGTATTTCGGTCAATGATATTTTTGTGATGAAGGCATGGGGCGATAGCGCGCAAGCTGAAGACAAAATTGAAATGCTTGCTGATGGCAACGGCGAATTCGCCAAAGCCTTAGGTGTCGATTTTGATGCCAGCCAAATGGGTATGGGCGTGCGTAGCTGGCGCTTTTCTATGCTTGTTGAAGATGGTGTCGTCACGCAATTTAACCGAGAGCCCAACCCCGGAGAAGCAAAAGTAAGTGGCGCGGAGACTATTCTTGCGCAACTATAAGTTTTTAACACTTTTCCTATTACTCTTACTTTTTTCTGCCACCGCGTTCGCGCAGGGGGAAGATGAAATTGACTTTCGCTTGCTCAATGACGACTTCGAACTCACGCTAGAGGTCGGACCTGCTTTTTTAGAAAATCCTGTTTTTAAGCAACGCGGCATTTTACATCCAGCGATTAAGGTCAATTATGATCAACCGCGCTACATCGGCGCAGCATTTGGCTGGCGTTTTAATGACTATCTGTTTTTGCAGCTCGGCATCAATTTCACCAGCGCTGACTTCAAAAGCAGTAGCGATGTCGGTCAACGAAATCAATTCGACAACCTCCTAACAAGTTTTTTCAAGTATCAAACCCGTGAGAGCCAAACCATAAACAGCGGAACCCCGCTCAGCGCACCTTTATCCTCACAAACATGCGAGGATAATGTGATAAGCATCTATTGCGCATCGCGCATACCGATTGTTAGCGAACTCCAAGATGACTTCATTCTCAATAGCAACGAATTTGGCAATTACTTCTCGGTTGATTGCGATAGGAGCTGCGCGCTAACCGCCGCACGCGCCGCCATCACAATAGATGAGGCGGGCAATAGAACGCTCATAGAAAATAGAGTGGAAAATCAGTTTCTTATTCAGCAGGTGAGCGCTAATTTTGAAAGCGATAGAGCCAAGATTCGCGCTTTCAGCGTGGATAATTGTGGCGCTGATTGTGAATCAGAGGAGGCTATCGATTTGCTCCGCACCCAAAGGGAGCAAAACCCTCTTTTGCGCGAGGGGACCTATAATCAATTCATCGAAGCCCATAGTGATTATCAAGCCACATTGGATAACATCAAAGCCGAGATTGATAAAAATAACGAACGCTGCTTCACCTCCTGTGCCGAAGAGCGCGCACGCGAGCGCATAGAGGACATCATTCGTATGGAAGGGCAAACGGCTCTAGACCAAGCAAACGATAAAATAGCTTTTCTCGTAGATTCTCCTGAATATGATACCGCTGGCACGGAAGGCTCGGTTTGTGCTGATATTACCAATGAAGGTGGTAAAGCAAGCTGCCAGCGCGTTGAGGCAGAGCGACTCATTCTCATGCGCGGCGACACAAGGTTAGCAGACGCGCAGACCGCTTCCTCCAATGCGATAAGAGAGCATGTGGAAACGCAAGAAGCCTATACCGATGGTGATTGCGCCGAGATAGAAGATGAGGACGAGAGAGTGAGTTGTGCTGTTCAGGCGATTACCTCAGAGCATACGACAGGCTTAACGACCAAGTATAACGACTGGCTAGATGATAGTGCCGAATATCGAGACGCCCTAGACGGCGATTGCAATGGTGATGAGAGCTGCGCTTTAGCTCAAGCGCAAACGGATATATTCGATAAATTTCTAAACGGCAGAACCGAAGAGGAAATAAGAATCGATGAGGCGGGACTCGCTAGGTTAGAAACCATCGGAGACGATGATGCAATAGCAATTAATAGAGCACTTGCCTCTGCGCTTGAAAATGTTGCGATAACACCTGCCACGACCACGTCAGCGGGCGGCACTTTTTTATCGGTGGGAAGTTTTTTCAATATCTATGGCAATTATCCTATAACGAATTGGATTTCGGCTTATGGCGGCGGCGGCGCGGGCTTCGTCTGGACGAAAATAGACAAGGGACTGATAACCCGTAGTGCCAGTTTAGATTTACGAGGCGTTGATTTAAGCACCATAGCCGATAGCATTGTTAGAGACTTAGATCTATCATCTAGCATTGGAGACGATATAGAAACCGCCTTGAATAGTTTAACACGCTCGCATAGTGTCGAACGCCGTATTGATGAGGCGACTTTATCTTATGCGGTTTCAGCAGGGTTTGGGATTCGCACCGAAGTGTTTGAAGGACTTGTCCTTGATACCGGCTATCATTTTCAATGGAATCCTGACTTGTATGCAGATGCTGATAGTAAATTAATTCACCAGCTTAAATTTGGTTTTGTGTTTAAGTTTTAAGCAAGGTGGTTTTCTATCGCCGCGCGGGCGAGCTCATCGGCGCGCTCATTGTTTCTATCGCCGCTATGTCCTTTAATCCAGCACCATTCAATCGATAGCCTTTCGTTGAGCGCGGATAGTTTTTGCCATAAATCTTTATTTTTAACCGGCTTTCTTGCCGCCGTGCGCCATTGGTTCGTGCGCCACTTCGCTATCCATTGCGTGATGCCGTCCTTGACATATTTAGAATCTGTCCAAAGTTTTATTGGCTTATCCTCATCGCATGTTTCTAAAGCCTTGATGGCGGCGATGAGTTCCATTCGGTTGTTGGTGGTTTCGGGCGCAAAGCCGCTTAGCGTGCGCTCGCCTTCGGGTGAGACAATAACCGCACCCCAGCCGCCGAGACCGGGGTTACCCGAACATGCGCCATCTGTCCAAATCTCAATCATAGAGCTTCCCTCCAGCCTGATGAAAGGCGAGCAAGGCAAGATATTCCTTCGGGTCTTTAGGCACAACAGCAGCAGAGGGGAGCTTCTCAAACTGCAGCTTGTCGGCAAGGCGCGTTAGCAAAAAACGCAAAGCAGAGGCGCGACAGAGCAAAGGCAAGCAAGCAAGCTCGTCGGGGGTTGGCGCGCGCGCCGCGCTATATCCCGCAAGAAGTGCCGCCGCCCTATCCCTATGCCACCGATTGCCCTGCCAGCTCCACGCGTTGAGGCAAATGGCGATGTCAAGTGCTAGAAATTCCTCGCACGCGAAATAAAAATCAATGACGCTAATTTTGTCGCCATCAAATAAAACATTGTCGGGGAAGCAATCGCCGTGAATAATGCCGCGCGGCAGACTGCCAGTAGGCAAATGTTCCCACTGCTTATGCAAGGCGGTTATCTCTTTTTGTATTATGTCTTTGAGGTTGCTTTCTATGCCAAGGCAATTATCCAAGAGACCTTGCCAATAGGGCGCGCCCATTTTGTTTTCGCGCGTTTGGTTGAAGGTGCTTGCCTTCTCGTGTAAGCGCGCGAGCACCTCGCCAAACAAACGACAATGGGCGAGGCTAGGCTCACTCACCCACCGACCGCGCAGAAAAGAAATTACCGCAGCCGGGCGGTTGGCAAGCTGTCCATAGAGCTTGCCGTCGGTGCGCTGTAAGGCGGTCGCCACCGAAAGCCCTTGTGCCTTCAAATGATTCATCAAACCTAAAAAGAAGGGCAAATCTTTTTCTGCTACGCGCTTTTCATAAAGCGTTAAAATGAAATCGCCGGTTTCGGTTTGTAAGAAGTAGTTAGAGTTCTCCACGCCCTCGGCGATAGCCTTGAAAGCTAGAACCCTCCCCAAAGAATAGTTTTGCAGGAAGGCGTCTAGTGCCTGATTGCTAACCTGTGTCCAAACCGCCATTAGCGTAGCTCGGCGGGCATTCTAAAAACGACATTCTCCTCAATAGAAGATGGCGTTTTCATTTCAAGCGTAAAACGCGCCCTTGCTTCTTCTATAAAGGTTTTGACTAAGAAGTCGGGCGTTGAAGCGCCGGCGCTCAACCCCCACACGCGATGAGGCTTGCCAGATTTGCATTTGATAGCGGCTTGCCAGTCAATATCGGCGGCACTGGCGATTAAGCAAGAGTGCTTCGCCCCGAATTTTCGCGCAGTCTCGACAAGCCGCTTCGCATTAGAAGAATTATCCGCGCCCAAAATAAAAAAGCTATCGCAGAAAGGGGCAAGCTCCTTTACGGCTTGCTGTCGGTTGGTCGTAGCGTAGCAAATGTCCGCGCCGTTTGGCGTAGCAATCGTAGGAAAACGACTCTTTAGCACTGCAATAATATCTGCCGTTTCGCTTACCGAAAGTGTGGTTTGCGTGGCATAAGCGGTAGTCTTTACATTGGCAGGAAGGCTAATGTTTTTGGCATCATCAATAGTTTCAATTAAGCTCCAGCCGTCTTTTTTCAAGTGCCCTATCGTGCCGATAATCTCAGGGTGGGCGCGGTGCCCGATAAGAAAAACATGCCTCCCTTGCGCTTGATGACGCTTGACTTCCGCATGAACTTTAGACACCAGCGGACAGGTGGCATCTAACACGAAAAACCCGCGCGCTTTCGCCTCAGCGATAATGGAAGGCGGCACGCCGTGCGCGGAAAAAATCACTCTATGTCCACCATCTGAAAGTTTATTGGAAACATCATCGGGGACTTCATCAAGGCTTTCGACAAAAACCGCGCCCAGCTTCGCCAGCCTGCTAACGACCGCCTGATTATGAACAATCTGGTGGCGCACGAAAATCGGCGCGCCCCACTTGGCAAGTGCCGCCTCCACGATATTCACTGCCCGCGCCACGCCCGCGCAAAACCCCCTCGGCGAAGCCAAGAGTAAAGTCATTTTCGGTTTGGTTTGTGTTATGCTCGACACCATAGGTGGATTATAGATGAAGATTTATGTGTTGTTTTTGTTTTTCGCGCTCGCGGCTTGCGAGACGGCGGGCGTGAGTAGCTATTTGGAAGGCAGGTATTGCCCGCAAGCTCTTGTGGTGAAGGGCAGCGAGGTGCTACGCGAAGGCGGGCGGGAGGTGGAACTCGCCAAGCTGCAGGTCGCTTGCGATGTCAGCTGGAGCGGTGAGATAGGGCAGCGCTCTTTTGCTGTAAATGGTGTCGGCGTAGAGCTCGGCGTGAATGTTCGTTCGCGCCAATCTGATTCTTCTAATGAACCTGTGCGGATTTTTGCTGAAATTGTGCGCCGCCGTGATGGGAATAAGAATAGGCGCTCTATCGCGCGCGAGGTCTTTGAGCTAACGCCCGCCCGAAACAGATGGCGCAAGCAGACCGTGCGCTTTGATATTCCGCGCAAGCTCGCCAAGCAAGCGGCGAATCATCTTATTTTGGTCGGCTTCTTGCCAAAAAAATAATTTGTAAAAGAATCTGCTTTGCGCTAGAATCGCTTTAGCCAAGACTAGCGGAAGAGATTGAGTTCGCTCAACGCCGAAGGAGCAATCGCCTCGAAAACTCTCAGGTAAAAGGGACCGCTAGGATAAAGCAAAGCTCTGGAAAGAGGCTCGCGCCTCGCCGAAGGGGGCAAGTGGTGTGTCCGCACATCATCAAATCTCTCAGGCAAACCGACAGAGGGGGCAAGAACCGGAGGTTTTGCTTTGGCACAAGCAGGAGAAAAAAGTGAAGGTAAAAGCACACCCCTTTATGCTTTGCATAAAGCAGCAGGGGGTCGCTTTGTCAATTTTGCGGGCTTCGCGCTGCCCGTTCAATATGCTAACGGCATTTTAGCCGAGCACCAGCATACGCGCAGCAGTGCGAGCTTGTTTGATGTTTCTCACATGGGGCAGGCGAGCGCGCACGCCAGCGCACAGGCGTTAGAAAAAATTTTTCCCGCGGACTTGCTTGGAATGAAAACGGGGCAGGTGCGTTATAGCTTTCTGCTCAATGAGGCGGGCGGCATCATTGACGACTTGATGATAACCAAGCGCGAGGACGCTTTATGGCATCTTGTGGTGAATGCTGGGTGCAAACAGAAGGACTATGAGCATTTGGCAGCGCACATCAAGCTAGAGCCGCACGAGCAGCTGGCTTTGCTCGCACTTCAAGGTCCGTGTGCTAAAGATGTGATGGGGCGTTTGTTTCCTGCGCTCTCTTCTTTATCTTTTATGAGCGCGACAAAGATTGACGGCAGCGAGATTTTTGTTTCACGCTCGGGCTATACTGGAGAAGATGGCTATGAAATTTCCGTGCCGGCGCAAGATGCTGAGCGCTTTGCCAAAACCTTACTTGCCGATGAGCGCGTGAAGCTTGCGGGGCTAGGCGCGCGCGACACCTTGAGGCTTGAGGCGGGGCTTTGCCTCTATAGCCAAGACATCAACGAAACGACCACGCCGCTTGAGGCTGGGCTGGGCTGGGCGATTGCTAAAAGGCGCAAGGCGGAGGGCGGTTTTATCGGGGCGGAAAGGCTGCAGGCGCAACGCGCGCAGGGCATAGAGCGCAAACGTGTCGGCTTGCGCGTGAAAGAGAACCGCCCGCTGCGCCAGCCTTCGCTTTTGTTTGCCACAGACGGCACAGAAATCGGCGTCATCACTTCGGGCGGAGTCGCCGCCACGCAAGAAAGCCCTATCGCTATGGGCTATGTTGCGACTCCGTTCGCCAAAGCAGGCACGGAAGTTATCGCCGAGCAGCGCGGCAAAAAAATCGCCACAGAAATAACCGCCTTACCCTTTCGACCCCACAACTATCACACCAAACAGGAGGCAACATGAGCGAAATATATTTTACCAAAGACCACGAGTGGATAAAGATAGAAGGAGACACCGCGACCATCGGCATTACCGAATATGCGCAAGAGCAGCTGGGCGATATTGTCTTTGTGGAACTGCCCGACCTCAACAAAAAGCTAGCGCAGGGTGATGAAGCCGCTGTCGTTGAATCCGTTAAGGCGGCGAGCGAAATCTACGCGCCCATCGCGGGCGAGGTCGCCGCAGTGAATGAGCAGCTTGGCGATGACCCCGCGCTGGTTAATCAAGCGGCGCAAGAGGGCGGCTGGTTTATCAAACTCAAAAATTTTGACAAAGCCCAATGCCAAGCCCTAATGGACGAAGCCGCTTATAAAAAAATGCTTATCGAGGAGGGCGCATGACACGCTACTTACCCCTATCCAACGATGAGCGCGCGCAAATGCTAGAAAAAATCGGCGTGCGCTCGGTGGAAGACCTGTTCGCTGATATTCCTCAAAAAGCAACGCGCAATCCACCTCTCGACTTGCCGCCTCACCAAAACGAATTATCTTTGATGAGGCAAATGGCTTACTTGGCAAGCCGCAATCAAGCGGCGGGCAAGCAGCCTTTCTTTTGTGGCGCGGGGGCTTACTATCATTATGTGCCGGCAAGCGTGGATAACATTATTCAACGCTCGGAATTTTTAACCGCCTACACGCCCTATCAACCAGAGATAGCCCAAGGCACGCTCCAAGTTTTATACGAGTTCCAAAGCCAAGTGGCGATGCTCAGCGGAATGGAGGTCGCCAATGCCTCGATGTATGACGGCTCAACCGCCGCCGCCGAAGCCGCCTTGATGGCGGCGCGCATCACCAAACGCAGCAAGGTGATGGTGGCGACCACGCTCCACCCGCACTATGCCGCCGCCGTTGCCACGCTTTGCGACTTCGCAGGCATCGAGATAACACAAACCGCGCTTGCGCTCGATAAGATTAAGGACGATATCGCGGAGGCAAGCCTCGCTTGCGTGATAGTCCAAAACCCTGATTTTTACGGCGAAGTGCGCGCGCTCGATGAGCTCGCGGAGGCTTGCCACGCTAAAGGCGTTTTGCTTGTTGTTGTGATAACCGAGATAATTTCAACTGGGCTACTGCGCTCAGCCGGCGAAATGGGAGCGGATATTGTTGTTGCTGAAGGGCAGTCGCTTGGCAATAATCTCAATTTTGGTGGACCTTATGTTGGGCTGCTTGCCACGCGAGAGAAATTCGTGCGCCAAATTCCCGGCAGACTCTGCGGCAAAGCGAAAGATAGCAAAGGGCGCGATGGCTTTGTCCTCACGCTCGCCGCGCGCGAGCAGCACATCAGGCGCGAAAAGGCGACCAGCAATATTTGCACTAGCGCGGGGCTGTGCGCACTGGCTTTTAGCAGCCATTTAAGCCTGCTCGGGGGCGAGGGGCTGAGAAATCTCGCTGCGCTGAACCACACGACAGCGAAACGTTTGGCGGGCAAACTTCAAGCGATTGATGGCGTTGAACTTCTAACCAATAGGTTCTTTAACGAATTCACAATCCAAACACCCCAGCACGGGGAAGAGCTGATAGAGCAGCTACTCCAAAAAAACATTATGGGCGGTGTGCCGGTCGCGCGCCTTCTGCCTGATGACAAAAGCCAAGCGAATAACATTATCGTTGCCGCAACCGAAATGAATAGCGATGACGATATAGAAAAATTCGCCCACGCCTTAACGGAGATAATTGAATGAGCTTCTTCAAAGAAAATTATGGTGTCGCGGAAGAAGAGAAACTTCTCTTTGACAAGGGCAGCAGCAATGCCGACCAAACCCCGCCCAAAGAACAAGACCTCGCTTCGCTAAAGGGTTTGTTAAGAGCCGAGCCTGCTCTGCCGCAGGGCTTGAGCGAAGGCGAGATGATGAGGCACTATGTGCGCTTGAGCCAAAAGAATTACAGCATTGATAATGGTATTTTTCCGCTTGGCTCGTGCACGATGAAACATAATCCGCGTGTGAATGAAAGAATTGCGCGCCTTGAGGGTTTTGCTGACATTCACCCGCTCCAGCCCCTGTCTAGCGTGGAGGGCGCGGTGGAGCTGATGGCTCTGCTCGCCACGTGGCTGACGAAACTTACGGGCATGACTTCGGTCGCACTTTCGCCGCGCGCCGGTGCGCACGGCGAGCTATGCGGTATGATGGCGGTGCGCAAAGCGCTTCAAGTGCGCCAAGAATGGCAGACGCGCAAAAGAGTGATTGTGCCGCACTCGGCGCACGGCACAAATCCCGCGACTGCCGCGCTCGCCGGCTATGTGATTGACCCCGTCCCCGCTGACGACAAGGGGCTGGTGCGTCTGTCGCAAATTAAAGAGAAGTTAGGCGATGACCTCGCCGCTATTATGCTCACCAACCCGAACACGTGCGGCATCTTTGAAGCGGAGATAATCGAAATCGCCGAAGCCATTCACCAAGCGGGCGGCTATTTCTATTGCGATGGCGCTAATTTTAACGCGCTTGCCGGCAAGGTGCTTGTCGGCGAGCTGGGTATAGACGCGATGCATATCAATTTACACAAAACCTTTTCTACCCCGCACGGCGGCGGCGGGCCGGGCGCGGGACCGGTTGTTTTTTCTAGCCGCCTCGCGCCTTTCGCGCCCCTGCCTCTTATTATTGACGGCAAGGTGATTGAAAATGAAAGCCAAGCGCATGCACTCGGGCTTACCCCGAGCGGCAGGATGACGGCTTTCTTCGGGCAAACGGGAATGTTCGTGCGCGCGCTGGCTTATATGATAAGTCAAGGCAGTGATGGTATTCGCCAAGCTTCGGAAGATGCCGTCCTGAATGCGAATTATATTCTCGCTTCGCTAAAAGATATTTTCTCCGTGCCTTATGGCGATAGGTGCATGCACGAAGTTTTGTTTGACGATAGCTTCCTCAAAGGCTCAGGCGTGGAGGTGATTGATTTCGCCAAAGCAATGATTGATGAAGGCGTGCACCCGATGACAATTTATTTTCCACTGGTGGTTTCGGGCGCGATGCTGGTCGAGCCAACCGAAAGTGAATCGAAACGTAGCCTAGATAACTTTATCGCGATGATGAGAAGTCTCGCGCAGAAAGCGCTAGCAGGCGAGGTCGAGCACTTTAAGCAAGCACCGCGCCGTGCGCCGCGCTCACGCTTTGACGAAACCGCCGCCGCGCGCAAACCCCAATTAGGCTGGAAAAAAGACCAACATAATCCTTAACACTTGATGTTAAAAGAAAAGTAGTTTAGAATGTTTCTATGACGCGCGACGAGGCTTTGATTCATTTTCATTACGAGGGGAAAATATCCGCTGGGGTTGAGCTTACGCACGGAGGCTTTCAAGCAACCAAGCTCATAGAGGAAGCCTTGCCCCTGTGTGATAGATACAGCCCTAATCGTAGCCTCGCAGCTTTTTGCGCCGCGCACCTTCATCTTGTGGAAGATATTATTCCCGCGCCGCCGAAAGAATGGCAGAAGTGGCGCTTCATAGAGTGGGACGCGTGGTTCGGTAGACTCAATGGCGTTTTTCTTGTCGATATGAAACAACTGCAGATTAAACATTATCCTATGTATCGCTCTTCGCCGGTGATTAGACCGAGCGATTTTTCTCAACTGCCGAATCGGCTAGCGGTGGTGAGATAAATGGCGCACGATTTCTTTCAACAAACAGAGCTCGATAAAGACCAAGCGCAAGAGCTGCTTGATAAAACCCTACACGGCACAGAAGATGGCGAGCTGTTCGTGGAGAAAACCAAAAGCGAGGTCATCGCCCTTGACGACCGCCTGATAAAGCAAGCGAGTTTTGACGAAGGCGAAGGCTTTGGGCTGCGCGCGGTCGTTGGTGAATGCGCAAGCTTCGCCCATAGCACCGACCTCTCGCAGGCGGGGCTAACACGCGCGAGTGCTGTCGTGCGCGCCGCGCTCAAAGGATATGACGCAAAGGCTGCCGAGCCTCCGCGCCGCACCAACCAAAAGCTCTACCCCGAAACCGACCCGCTCGCAGGGCAAGATTTCACGCAAAGGCTTGAGGTGCTTAAAAAAGTCGATGCCTACGCGCGCAAAAAAGACAACCTCGTTAAGCAAGTGAGCGCGACACTTTCTTCGCACTGGCAAGACGTGTGTATTATGCGCGCCGGCGGTGATGTTATTTTTGATACGCGACCGCTCGTGCGGTTTTCGGTGCAGGTGGTTGTTGAACGCAATGGCAGGCAGGAAGTCGGTATGAGCGGCGGCGGCGGGCGCGGCGCGATGGAGCAATATATCACCGATGATTTCTGGCAAGCCCATGTCGATGAGGCTTTGCGTCAGGCTCTGGTTAATTTGGATTCGGTTGCCGCCCCGGCGGGCGAGCAAGATGTTGTGTTGGGTTCGGGCTGGCCGGGCATTTTGCTCCACGAGGCAATTGGGCATGGGCTGGAAGGCGACTTCCACCGCAAAAAAACCTCTGCCTTTAGTGGGCTCTTGGGTGAGTCCATCGCTGCTAAGGGTGTGACGGTGGTAGATGACGGCACGCTTCAAGGTCGGCGCGGCTCTCTTGCGGTTGATGATGAAGGCACGCCCACGCAACGCAATGTTCTCATTGAAGACGGAATTTTTAAGGGCATCTTACAAGACAGAATGAACGCGCGGCTTATGAAACAAAAACCCACCGGCAATGGCAGGAGGCAGAGTTATCACTACGAGCCGATGCCGAGAATGACGAATACTTTTATGCTTGCTGGCGATAAAACAAAAGAAGAAATCATTTCCTCTGTTAAGAGCGGCATTTACGCGCCCTTTTTTGGCGGCGGGCAGGTGGATATTACTAGCGGTAAGTTTGTTTTTTCCTGCACGGAGGCTTATAAAATTGAGAACGGCAAAATAACGACTCCGCTCAAAGGCGCGATGTTAATCGGGCATGGACCTCAAGCCTTGAAAAAAATAACCATGGTCGGCAATGATATGGCGTTAGATTCGGGAATTGGCGTTTGTGGCAAAGACGGGCAGGGCGTTCCTGTGGGTGTCGGGCAACCGACCTTGCGCTTGAATGGCATAACCGTCGGCGGCTCGCAGGTCGGTTAGAGATTATGCAAAATTTATTGAAATTTGTGAGCTATGCCCTGCTATGTAAGGATTATAGGGGTTAATAGGTGTAGGCATATTTGGTTGTTCTTTTTTTAATAATTTCTCAATAGTTATAATTTGAATTTTAGGGTAGGAGTTTTTTGTAAAATTATCATGCCACTCACCTTGCTGCTGTGCTTCTTGGAGCATTCCTTTTGTTGGTTTAGCGAGTGTAATTAAAACACCCATCATAGCATTATGTGTGTTTAAGGCTCCTGTTAACGACTGAACCATATTAGGATTTAATGTTTTACCACCTTTAACAGAAACAATTCCAGTTTGAAACTTACCGCTTCCATCTAAAGGGAATCGTAAGATACCATCAGAGCCTTTATCTCCTACTTGTTTATCATTAGGAAAAGCTTTTACTAAAGACACAGCCCAACGCTCAAAATCAAATGGGTTTTTGTTAAATAGAGCGGTAGCAGCTTTGACATCTCGCGGAATACCCGAAATTTGTATTTCATCTATTAATTCTTCGCCGTATCTATCGGCCAAGCGTTTGCGAATTAAATCAATAGCAAGATAGGAAATATCTATACCAATCCAATTACGGCTTAGTTCTTGAGCGGCATCCGTTGCTGTGCCGCAACCGCAAAAGGGATCAAGAACGATATCACCTTTATTGCTAGAAGCTTGAATAATACGTTTTAATAAGGAAAGAGGCTTTTGTGTCGGATAATTTAGTCTTTCTTTAGGTGATATATGCCCTCCGCTAGGAATATCAACCCAAAAATCCTCTGGTATTTTTCCGCGATTTAGATATTCCTCTCTTTTTTGCTTGTCTTGCAAAACTCCTGTTTCCCCCCATATTTTTGAATCTTTGCCAGAATCAGAGTGTAGGTCTTTATAAGGGATACGAATATCATCTGCATTAAATACCCAGTCGTTGCTTTTTGAATATCTGAGTATGATGTCATGCTTTTTAGGAAAGTTTTTCTTAGAGCCACTCGGACCCGTATAGCACCATACGATTTCATTACGAAAATTGTTTCCGTTAAAAATACTATCCATCAGAATTTTCAGGTAATGGCTTGCGGTCGCGTCGCAGTGGAAGTAAATACTGCCTTTGGGCTTTAACAAATCTTTCATTAATAGTAAGCGCTCTGCCATAAACATTAAATAGGACATCATCCCTGATTTATTAAGAATTTTAAAAAATCCCTCCATAACATCCGCAACCTTGCTATTAGAGGCAATGAGTTTATTGTAGACAGCATCATCCCTTGCTTGCCAGCTCCAGATATCTGTGAAAGCTTGCGCTTGTGCGAAATCGGGTGTCTTTCTATTTCCAAAAAGCATATTGAAATTTTGGTTAGCGTTAAAAGGGGGATCAAGGTAAATCAAATCAATGGATTCCTTTTTTAATGCACACATAATTTCTAAGCAATCGCCATAGAACAATTTGTTTTTAGAATCATCCATTTATCTATTTTACATTATACCGGCTAGAATTACATTTTCTTTTTGTTAAAGCGCTTACCCGCGAGAAAGAAAAGCGGAATGGATAAAGTCGAAATTATCGTAAAGACAACCAGCACCAAAGAATAAGGCTCGTTATAACCCGCAGTCCGTAGCAAATCAATAGAAATGCCCGCACCCGTCACACCAATGCCAAGCCCAATCAAATTCAGCATTAAAATATAAAAAGCCGTCAAGGTAGAACGGCGATGAGGCGGCGCAAGCTCTTGAATGGTAGAGAAAGTTGGACCATAAAAACATCCCAAAACAAAATAACCAATGCCAAGCCCTATCCAAAACAACCAGCTGCTCGGCTCTACAATACGATAGGCAATATTGAAAGGCATTGTAATAAGCATCAGCCAAAATAAAAACATCGGGCGCCCTTGCTGCGTTATCCTTTGCCAGTAATCACTAGCGATGCCGCCAAAAAGATTGCCAGTTAAACCCGCAAAGGTCGCTATCCAACCAGTGATAACCAGAATTTCAGCCTTATCAAACCCGCGCTCTTGAACGAACCATAATTGGTCGAAAGCACCCGCCGCTCCTAGCAGAATATGAAAAATTACCCCGCCAGCAATCGTTAGCGAAAGCACCGGAGAACCCTTTAGTATCGCAATAATATCTTTTAGGATAGAAAGGCGTAGCGGAGAGGCAGACTCATTTTCGGCTCCAGGTGTTTTGCCGTGGTCGGGGGATTCGCTCACCAAGAGCATGCCCGCCGCCATCACAAAACCAATCGCTCCAAGCAAGTAAAAACAATTACGCCAGCCAATCGTCGGTCCTAGATAGCCGGCGATTAAAAAACTCAAGCCAACGCCAATCGGCACGCCCATATAATAAAAGCCAGAGGCAAAACCCAAAAGCCTAGACGGAAACCTATCGGCAAGCATCGACAAGGAAGCAGGAGTCAAAATCGACTCCCCCACGCCGATAAACAAACGCGGAATGCCGAGCGAAATAAATCCACGCGCCGCCCCCGACGCTGCCGTCAAAAGACTCCAAAGCGCAACACCCATGGCTATCAAACGCGGGCGGTGAACCCTGTCGGCAATCGCGCCGGCAATCAAGCCCATAAAAGCGTAAAAGAAAATAAACATCAAACCCGTGAGCAAACCCCATTGCGTGTCGCTGAGACCCAACTCAGGCTTGATGAAATTGGCAAAGCTCGAAAGCAGCTGCCTATCAACAAAATTCATGATATTCAGCAACATCAAAAAGACGAGCAAAATATAATTTGAGCTTGAAAATTTAGAAATAAGTCTTTCCCCCAATCCTTTATAGCGGATTCATCCACAGATTTCAAGCCCCTCGGCAGCGCAAAGAGCTCGCCTGCGGGTGCGAATGGGGTAAAATGAAGGAATGGAATTCGAGAGATTTATTAACGAGCTCAAGTCCAGGCTTTTGGTGTCCGATGTGGTGGGCAAGTATGTGCGGCTCACGCGGCACGGGCGCGAGTGGAAAGGGCTGTCGCCGTTTAGCAGCGAGAAGACGCCGTCCTTTACCGTCAATGACCAGAAGCAGTTTTGGCACTGCTTCTCTAGCGGAGAGCATGGCGATATCATCAGCTTTTTGACCAAGACGCAGAACATGACTTTTTGGGAAGCCGCCGAAGTGCTCGCCAAACGCGCAGGCATTGAGATGCCGAGCCAAAAACGACAAGACCCCGCGCAAGCGCAACGCGCGAAAACTACTTTAGATGCTCTCCAAGCCGCAAGTGAGTATTTTCAAAGCCAGCTCCTGCTCCAGCAAAATAAAAGAGCGCTAGATTATTTAAGACAGCGCGGCATTTCACAAGCGACAATAAAAAAGTTTGGGTTGGGGTTCGCGCCCACGCCCACGTCCACATCCAGTGGCGAGAATAGTTTGCGCGCGGCACTCCACAAAAAGAATTTTAGCGATGAAATTTTACTTGATGCCGGGCTTATCATTAAGCCCGATGAGCCCAATAAAAAACCTTATGATAGATTTCGCGGGCGCATCACTTTTCCGATTGATAATCGCAAAGGCGAGGTTATCGCTTTCGGTGCGCGTGCGCTAGATAGCAGTGCGAGCGCTAAATATCTCAATTCGCCTGAGACGGCTCTTTTTCATAAGGGCAGCAATTTCTATGCGATTAGCAAAGCCGCTAAGCCGTCTTACGATAAAGGGCAACTGATAATTGTCGAGGGTTATATGGATGTGATTGCGCTTCACCAAGCGGGCTGTGAAAATGTTGTTGCTTCTTTAGGCACCGCGCTCACCGAGCAGCAAGTGGAACTCGCGTGGCGTTTTGCCGATGAGCCTGTCGTTTGCTTGGACGGAGACGAAGCCGGGCAGAGGGCCGCGCGCCGTGCGATTGAACGCGCGCTCAAAATTCTCCGCGCGGGCAAGAGCTTGCGCTTCGCTTATATGCCGAAAGGCAAAGACCCCGATGACCTCATCAAGCAGGCGGGGCTAGAAGCGTTTGAAAAACACATCAGCGCGGCGGAGATGATGTCGGAATCAATGTTTTATAACGAAACCCAAAACACAACCCTAGAAACGCCCGAGCGCCGCGCCGCTTTACGCCAGCGCTTTGATAAGCTGATTGATGAAATTAAAGACCCTGCGGTGCAACGTTATTATCGCAATTTATTTCATCGGCGTTTAGAGCAGCTCTTGTGGCAATTTGACCGCGGGCAGAAGGTAGAAAAAACCAACATCGCCGCGCCGGCTTTTGTGCCCGACGGCTCAAGCGAAGGCGAGCGGGTGCTGCTGGGGCTTTTGATTCATCAACCGCACTTTTTACAAAAATATCCCGAAGATGTAGAACATCTTTATCTTGCTTCCGAGCCTCATCAGCATTTACGCGATGCGATTATGCTCGCTGCCGCCGAGCAAAAACCAGACGCACCCGATTGGTTCTATCAGCATTTGGGTGATGCCTATCATCATTTGCTTGATATTATTTATGGACGCGATAGCCAAATGCAAGCTGATGGTCATCAGCTCTATCAGCGTTTTCCCGCGCTACGCGTTAAGCCACGTCAAGAGCAAGAAGAAAACGCCCAAAAGAAGTTTCAAGAGGAGTTTGTAGACCAATGCCTTAAATGTTTTATTCACGAGCAATATCATCAAGCGCTCAAAAAAGATTGCGCGCAAGCTCAAGAAGACTACCAAGCCCAATTCAACCAAGAAGACGAACAGGAAAAAAGAGAGCATTGGCTCAAAATAAAAACGCTGCTAGAGGACGATGAACGCGCGCTATTCTTTGAAGTGATAGAATTAAGCGAACACATCAATAATCTTAGCGAGCATATAGATTATGCAACCGGCTTCGCGCTTAAAAAAAGCTAGAAAAAAAATCAGAAAAAAAACTAAATTTACTTTCCCTCATATTCTTGTGTCGTGAAAACATCAATCTGGCGAATTTCTGTTATCCTGTCGTCCTTATCATAGACAATGCGCAGGCGGTAAGGCGTGGTGTGCTCCTTCGCCCAAAATTCCCAAACGCCCAGCGTGATGAAGCTCCGAATCAAATGCCCGAAAGCACGCGCGCGACTAGGGTTGTCATTGGTGCGATATTCATAAACATCAATCGATAGCCCCGGCTTGCTCAAAATGCGCGTGCGCGGGTAGCCGAGCTCGCTTTCAACACGCTCGCGCTCGGTGCCTACCTGAATATTCGAAAAATTAGGACCGAAACTCGCCGCATCCACAAAGGCGCAGCTCGCGAGCATCGCCACGAAAAAAAGACTCACAAAAAACCGAATCAGTCGCATAATTCTAGGCTACCCCCAATCTCTCCCTCAAATCAAGAGACTTGACAAAATAGCAAAAAGGGCTAGACTAGCGGTTTGAAATCCCCCACAGGTAAAAAAGAGGCGTTTTATGGTAGCGAAAAAAATTACGCGCACTAAAACAGCAAAAAAAACGATAGCCAAAAAAGCAGCAAAATCCATCATTAAAAAATCACCAAAGCGACCAGTCATCGCTAACAAGAGCGCTGATAATAGCACGCGTCCTAAACGTGCCACTGGTGGCGTTGCCACTCGTGGCGTTGCCGCTCGTGGTGTTGCCGCTCGTGGTGCTACCACTCGGGGCGTTGCCGCTCGTGGTGGTGTCTCCCCGAATGATGACTCCACGCGTCTAGAGCGCGACAAGCTCGCCTTGATGCAGATGGTGGAGGTCGCGAAAAAACGCGGCTTCATCTACTTTACCGAAATCACCCAAGCCCTGCCCGATAACATCTCCTCTGAAAAAATTGAGGAGGTGGCATCGCAACTTTCACAAATGGGGGTCAATGTTATTGATAGCGATGATGAAGAAATAAGCACCACAGTAGATGATAACGTGCTTGCGAACGATGAGACAGAAGATAGCGAAACTGTTGTAGAGGAAAAAAGCAATGTATCCACCGGAGACCCCGTGCGTATGTATCTGCGCGAGATGGGCTCGGTTGATTTGCTTTCGCGCGAGGGGGAAATTGCAATTGCTAAGCGCATTGAAGCAGGGCAAGAAAGTATGTTGCAGTCTTTATGTGAGAGCTCTTTAACCAGTCAAGCCATTTTTATTTGGTATGACGAGTTGCGCGAAGACAAGAGAATGCTCCGCGATATTATTGACTTAGATAAAATCTATAGCGCTAAGGGTGTTAGCAAAAAGTCAAAGGAAAAGGGCGTGGTTGAAAGTGAAGAGGAATATGGTAACAATGTTTCTCTCGCGGCGATGGAAATGGAATTGCGCCCTGAAATTTTCGTGCAATTTGAGAAAATAGCTCAAGCGCATAAAAAGCTATCGCGCTCTAAAAAAGAGGTGAGGAAGCTAAAGAGAATTACGCCGCAAAGGCAAAGCACGTTGGAACGGCTAGAAACAGAACTCACGCAGGAGATAAAAAACCTCCCCTTGAATAACGTGAGCATTAAAATGCTGGTAGAACAGCTTTATACGATTAACCGCAAGCTCGTTGGCGTTGAAGGGCGTATGTTGCGGCTGGCGGAATCTTATGGCGTGGATAGGGAAGATTTTATCAAACGCTATCGTGGGAATGAGATAGACATACGCTGGTTGCGAAATGTGTCGCGCTTGGTGGCGGCGGGTTGGAAAGAGTTTGTCAAAAATGAACGCGCCACCATTAAAGAGCTCCGCAAACAAATTTTAGAACTCGTTGAAACGACCGGCGTGGATATTGGCGAATTTCGTAAAATTGTCAAAGCCGTCCAGAAGGGCGACCGCGAAGCGCGCCGCGCTAAAAAAGAAATGATTGAAGCCAATTTGAGGCTCGTTATTTCTATTGCTAAAAAATACACCAACCGCGGACTGCAATTTCTAGACCTAATCCAAGAAGGCAACATCGGCTTGATGAAGGCAGTGGATAAGTTTGAGTATCGGCGCGGCTATAAGTTTTCCACTTACGCAACATGGTGGATAAGACAAGCGATAACACGCTCCATCGCCGACCAAGCGCGCACGATAAGAATTCCCGTGCATATGATTGAAACCATAAATAAAATTTTGCGCACCTCAAGGCAAATGCAGCACGAGGTCGGACGCGAACCCACGCCAGAGGAAATCTCGGCGAAGCTCGGCATTCCGCTCGACAAAGTGCGCAAGGTGCTGAAAATTGCTAAAGAGCCGATTTCGCTCGAAACCCCCATCGGCGATGAAGAGGATAGCCACCTCAGCGACTTCATCGAAGACCAGACAGCCGTCCTGCCGGTCGATGCCGCGATTAACAGCAACCTGCGCGAGACGATGACGCGTATTCTCTCGTCGCTCACCCCGCGCGAGGAGCGCGTGTTGCGTATGCGCTTTGGGATTGGTATGAATAAAGACCACACGCTAGAGGAAGTTGGGCATCAGTTTTCGGTCACGCGCGAGCGGATTCGGCAAATAGAAGCAAAAGCCTTGCGTAAGCTGAAGCATCCGTCGCGTTCGCGTCGGCTGCGGTCGTTTTTGGACGGATAGCGTGAGGCTTAGGGGGCCTGTAGCTCAGTGGTTAGAGCAGGGCGCTCATAACGCCTTGGTCGCAGGTTCGAATCCTGCCGGGCCCACCAACGGAATCAAATAAGAAACTTAAACCAGCGCGAAGAAAAATTATGGCGGAATTTGTTTATGTAATGGAAAATGTCAGCAAGGCTTGGGCGGGCGGCAAGCAGCTGTTTGAGGATATTACCCTATCCTTTTTGCCGGGCGCGAAGATAGGCGTTGTCGGGGTGAATGGTGCGGGGAAATCTACTTTGCTGAAAATTATGGCGGGGCTAGAGCGCGACTTCCAAGGTGAGGCGCGCGCCGAAGCCGGTATGCGTGTCGGCTATCTAGCACAAGAGCCGATACTCGATGAAACGCGCTCGGTGATGGACAATGTGCTCGATGGCGTTGGTGAGCTCAGGACTTTGCTTCGGCGCTTTGAGGAAATCTCGGCTAAATTCGCCGAGCCGATGAGCGATGAGGAGATGGAAAAGCTCATTGCCGAGCAGACGGAGGTTCAAGAAAAAATAGAGACGGCGAACGGCTGGGACCTAACCGCTAAAGCAGAGATGGCGATGGAGGCGCTCGGTTGCCCGCCGCCTGACGCGAACATTAAAAATTTATCGGGCGGGCAGAAACGCCGTATCGCTTTGTGTCGCTTGTTGCTTGAAGCACCCGACTTGCTTTTGCTAGACGAGCCGACCAACCACTTGGATGCGCTCACGGTGGCTTGGTTGGAGAACTACCTGATTAACTACAAGGGCACGGTGGTGCTAATCACCCATGACAGGTATTTTTTGGATAACATCACAGGCTGGATTTTAGAGCTAGACCGCGGACAAGCGATACCCTGTGAGGGCAACTACTCGGCGTGGGCGCGGCAGAAGCAAAAGCGCTTACAGCAAGAATCCCGCGAGGATAAAACGCGCCAGCGCGCGTTGGAAACAGAACTAGAATGGATAAACGCTACCCCCGAAGCGCGCCGTAAAAAATCTAAAGCCCGCGTGAATGCTTATGAAAAATTACGCGACCAGACGCAAACACAAAAGCAGGGCATCGCGCAAATTTCTATTCCTTGTAATAAGCAGCTTGGCACGCTTGTGGTTGATGCTAAAGCCATCACGAAAAACTATGACGACCTATGCTTGATTGATGACCTATCTTTTCGCTTGCCCGCCGGTGCTATTGTGGGAGTCATAGGTCCTAATGGCGCGGGCAAGACGACTCTTTTGCGCCTCATTGCCGAGCTGGAAAAAGCCGATAAGGGTAACATGCGACTTGGTGAAGGCGTGGAGATAGGTTTTGTTGATCAAAGCCGCGAAAGTCTCAATGGCAGTGCGGCGGTTTGGGAGGAAATATCCGGCGGGCGCGATGTGATTAAGCTCGCCAATGGGGAGGTGCCGGCGCGCGCTTGGACGGCGGCGTTCAATTTCAAGGGCTCGGACCAGCAGAAAAAAATCGCCACGCTATCGGGCGGTGAGCGCAACCGCGTTCATCTAGCCAAAGTGCTCACGCAAGGGGCGAATTTGCTGCTGCTCGATGAGCCGACCAATGACTTGGATATGGAAACCCTGCGCGCACTTGAAGAGGGGCTAGAGAATTATCTTGGATGCGCGATTGTCATTAGCCATGATAGGCGCTTTTTAGATAGGCTTGCTACGCACATTCTCGCTTTTGAGGGCGAGGGCAAGGTCGTTTGGTTTGAAGGAAACTTTGAGGATTATGAAAAAGATTTTCATCGCCGCTTCGGGGATTCCGCTAATGCGCATAATCGTGTGAAGTATAAGCGATTTAGCCGCTAGCGGTTTAGCCGTTAAGCTCTATTATTATTATTATTGTTATTGCTGCTGCTGTTGTTGTTGGCTTTTTTCACGGAAGCGTCGGCGTAAGTTTTCCACATCGCGAATTTTATTATCTTTTTCTGCCAATGTTATTTTTTGCTGTAAGTAAGGGATAAGCACTTTAGGGTCACCACCATTTTGCTGGATAAAGGTAACGAATTGACTGCGTTGCTCTTGCGCTATCCAAAAACCCTCGGCGCCTAAATTGAATATCTTAAAGTTATTGTTTTTATCGCGTAGCAAGTGCCAGCGCACGTTAATAGGCTGTTCCACGCCTTTTACTTTCAAGCGCGACAGAATAATCACTTCTCGGCTGCCTCTTTTCTGGCTATTGACGACACTAATAGTTGCCGTGCCCGAATTTCTAGAATAGAGCATGCGGTTAATAAAAACGCGCATGGCGTAATCTTCCATCAGATGTTCATATTGGGGGAACTTGCTGCGGTCAATTTTGCGCGCGTAGCGTCCGAGCATAAAAATAACAATTTTTCTCGTGGCGGTATTCTTTTTCAACAAGTGGCGAATGTCATCACTGCGTTGAGAGTGCGTTCTCTTTTTATCGCTTATGATTTCAATCATCTTGTTTGAAAATTTATTAACGAATTGCTCGGCTGCTTTATCGCCGCGGTTGGGCGCGGCTTCGGCAATGCCACTGAATGGCAAACCGCCAAACAGCAAGAGGCTCAAAAATATAAAAGTTGATAGGTGTCTCATATTGTCTCCTATGTTATTTCTCCAAGAAGTCATCATCGGGGATTTCAGGTAAGTCATCAAAATCAAATTCTCCGTTTAAGATGGCATTGCGCCGGTTTTGTCTATAGAACGCTCTTATTGTAGCATAATAATCGATGCTTTGGCGCTCTACCTGCGAGATGAAGTTGCCTGAGGAACCCCTGAATTCTAGGGCGCGCACGGGACCTCTCATCTGAATAATGATTTCGCTATTTGTCTCAAAAGGCTCTAAAGCAGGAATTCTAGAGATGTAGCGGAAGGGGTCGCCGGCAATTTCTCCCCCTGCGCCAATGGCATCGCGGAAGGATGAGGGACCCAAAAACGGCAGAAACAAAAACGGACCTTCGGGCATACCATATACCGCAAGCGTTTGACCGAAATCCTCGGATTTCACCTCCAGCCCGAACCAGTAGTCGGCGACATCAAAAAAGCCGACAAGCCCCAGCGTCGTGTTGATGGTGAAACGTCCGAGCGTAACACCACTACGCTCCCAGCTGCCCTGCAGGAGGTTGTTCGCAAGATAGAGCGGTTCGCGCAGATTGGTATAGAAATTATCTAACATCTCGCGCGGGAACTTAGGCACGATGGTTGTATAAATTTCAGCGAGGGGTCCTAGAAATAGAAAATCGGCAAAGCGGGTGAGCTCGAAGAAATAGCGGTTGAGCGGCTCGATGGGGTCGTTGATTTCTTCATAAGCGGCGTAGGCGATTGTGTCGCTTTTGCTTGGCTTAGTGGCGCAGCCCTCCGCGAGGATAAAAATCGCAAAAAGAAATAACAAGCTGTGGGGGCTGATTTTCATTGGTTGAATATATCAAAATCGTCTATAAAATGAAAGTCAATAGATGGCTATCAAACCAAAATTTTCCTTCGAGTTTTTTCCTCCGCGTGATGAGAAAGCGAAAGTGCGCTTATGGGACTCCCTGCTCGCTTTGAGCGCGCTTGAGCCGTGTTTTGTCTCCATAACCTACGGCGCCGGCGGCACCACCAGAGCCAATACACACAAAGTTGTTTTGCGCGTTGTCAAAGAGACGCGCCTAGAAATAGCCGCTCATTTAACTTCTGTCGGGCAGAGCAAAGAGGAACTGCTGGCGATTGCTCGCGATTACTGGCAGGCGGGGGTGCGTCATCTGGTTTTGCTGCGCGGCGATATGCCCGAGCAAAAACCCTATCAGCAACATCCGCAAGGATTTCGTTCAACGCCAGAGTTTATTAGCGCGGTCCGCGCGCTCGCCGATTTTGAGATAAGCGTTAGCGCCTATCCCGAAAAACATCCTGAGTCGCCATCACACAAGGCGGATTTGCTTCTGCTCAAGCAGAAGCAAGACGCAGGCGCACACCGCGCGATATCGCAATTTTGTTTTGACGATGAAGCATTTTTAAGACTCAGAGATGAAGCAGTAGCGCAAGGGATTGAGATTCCAATAGTTCCCGGCATTATCCAAACAACAAATTTCAAGGGCATCGCGGCGATGGCACACAAAAGTGGCGCGCGCGTGCCGCACCGAATTGTCGCCGCTTTTGATAAAGCCGGAGAAAGCATAGAAGCCCGCCGCGCTTTAGCTATTGACATTGCGCTCAAACAATGCGAGAATTTTCTTACCAACGGCGTGGAGCATTTTCATTTCTACACACTAAACCAAACTAAAGTTACTCAAGCGGTCTGTTCTGCTCTTACTAGCCTCTCTGTTGCGGGCGAGCGGGGGGCGAAATGACAATCAAGCACACATTACAAGACCTAGCAAAACAACGCATTTTATTTTTAGACGGCGCGATAGGAACGCAATTCCAAGCCCACCCGCTAGAGGAGCGCGATTTTCGCAAAGGGCGTTTCGAGCAGCACGAAGCCGACTTGAAAGGCAACTATGATATTTTATGCCTCACGCAGCCTGACCTCGTGCGCGGCATACACGAGAGCTATCTTAAAGCGGGCGCGGATATTATCACCACCAATAGTTTTTCTGCCACGCGCATCTCGCAGGAGGATTACGGGCTAAGCGAATATGCGTTTGAGATAAATAAACGCGCGGCACAGCTTGCGCGTGAAGCGATAGAGACAAGCGGGGCGGAGGCTTTTGTCGCCGGCTCTATAGGACCGACCAACCGCACCGCCAGCATTTCGCCTAAAGTTGCTGACGCATCTTTTCGCAATATAGATTACGACCAGCTCTATCAGGCTTACAAGGAGGCGGCGCTTGGGCTTGCCGAGGGGGGCGCGGATATTTTTCTCGTGGAAACTGTTTTTGATACCCTCAACGCGAAGGCGGCACTCCACGCCATTTTGGATTTAGACCTAGAGCAAGCGCTCATCGTTTCTGGCACGATAACCGATTTAGCCGGCAGAACTCTGTCAGGACAAACGGCGTTAGCCTTTTGGCATTCGGTCGCGCATGCCAAGCCTTTCGCGGTGGGGCTGAACTGCGCTTTAGGCGCGGAGCATCTGCGCCCCTTCATCACCGAAATAGCAACCAACGCCGATACGCTCATCAGCCTCTATCCTAACGCCGGACTGCCTAACCCTATGGGCGGCTACGACCAAAGCGCCGAGCAAATGACCGAACAGCTAACCCATTTTGCCAAAGACGGCTTGGTGAATCTTGTCGGCGGCTGCTGCGGAACAACGCCCGACTATATCGCTAAAATTAGAGCGGGGCTTTCTTCTTACGCGCCGCGCCAAGTGCCAGACATAAAGCCGCGCCTGCGTCTTTCGGGAATGGAGCCGCTCACGCTAACCGATGATATTGTCTTCCTCAACATAGGCGAGCGCACCAACGTTACAGGCTCTGCCAAATTTCGCAAACTGATTGAAGCCGATGATTATGAGGCGGCGCTCAAAGTGGCGGCGCAGCAGGTGGAGGACGGCGCGCAACTCATCGACATCAACATGGACGAAGGGCTGATAGACTCCGAAGCCGCGATGGCGAAGTTCTTGCGCCTGCTCGCCGCCGAGCCTGACATCGCCAAAGTGCCTTTTGTGGTCGATTCGTCCAAGTGGTCGGTGATAGAGGCGGGGCTCAAGAACATTCAAGGCAAGGCGGTTGTCAATTCCATCTCGCTCAAGGAGGGCGAGGAAGCCTTCCTAGTGCAAGCCCGCAAAGTGCGCTTTTATGGCGCCGCCGTCATCGTGATGGCTTTCGACGAAAGCGGGCAGGCGGAAACCGCCGAGCGAAAGTTCGATATATGTAGCCGTGCCTATCACTTGCTGGTGGATAAGGTGGGGTTCGCGCCCCAAGATATTATCTTTGACCCGAACATCTTTGCGGTGGCGACCGGTATCGCCGAGCATAATAATTATGCACTGGACTGGCTCAATGCCGCCGAGCGCATTCGCCAAGCCTTTCCGCTCGCGCATATTTCGGGCGGGGTGTCGAACCTGTCCTTCTCTTTTCGCGGCAACGAGGCAATGCGCCGCGCGATGCATTCGGTGTTTCTATTTCACGCGATAAAGCGCGGTATGGATATGGGGATTGTCAATGCCGGGCAGCTGACGGTTTATGATTCTGTGCCAGAGGACTTGCGCACGCTGATAGAAGATGTGATTTTCAATCGCGGGCGCGGCGAGGATATAACCGAAAAGCTGCTAGAGGTCGCGCAGGATTTCGCGGGCGCGGGTGGGGGTGCGCAGAAGAGAAAAGAAGATTTAAGCTGGCGCACCTTGCCGGTGGAAGAGCGCATCACGCATTCTTTGGTGCATGGCATCTCCGATTACATTGAGGAAGACACAAAAGAAGCGCACGGACAAGCGGCGCGCGCGCTAGATGTTATCGAGGGCGCCTTGATGAAGGGAATGAATGTGGTCGGCGACCTTTTCGGCGAGGGTAAAATGTTTTTGCCGCAGGTTGTCAAGAGTGCGCGCGTGATGAAAAAGGCTGTCGCGTGGCTTGAACCTTATATTGAAGCAGAAAAGGACGGCGATAAAAAAAGGTCGGCGGGTAAAATTGTTTTGGCAACGGTCAAGGGTGACGTGCATGATATTGGTAAAAATATTGTCGGCATTGTGCTGCAGTGTAATAATTTTGAGGTTATCGATTTAGGCGTGATGGTGCCGTGCGAACGCATTTTAGAAACCGCGCGCGCCGAAGAAGCCGATATAATAGGGCTGTCGGGACTCATAACGCCTAGCTTAGACGAGATGTGCCATGTGGCAACTGAAATGGAGCGCACACAATTAAGTTTGCCGCTTTTAATCGGGGGTGCCGCAACGAGCAAAACTCATACGGCGGTGAAAATATCGCCGCACTATCAACGTGGGCAATCAGTTTATGTGCCTGACGCTTCACGCGCGGTGCCTGTTATGCAAGCACTCACCACGCAAACCAACAGCAAAACCTATTTGGCGCAGGTTGCTAAAGAATATGAATCTATCGCCGAAGCCTATCAACGCGGTTCGTCTAAAAGTAAGCGGTTAAGTCTCACCGATGCGCGCGCGAACCGCATGCGCCTAGACTGGCAGAATTACACCCCGCCCAAACCCAATCTATTGGAGACGAAGCTATTTGATGATTACCCTCTCGAAGACCTGATCGGTTATATCGACTGGACACCTTTTTTTCATAGCTGGGAATTAACCGGACGTTATCCTCAAATTTTACAAGATAGCAAAAGAGGCGAAGCCGCGCGGCAGCTGTTTGATGACGCGCAAGTGCTTTTAGATAAAATCGTTAGCAAGAAGCTAGTTCAAGCCAAGGGGGTTATCGGGTTTTGGCGCGCGAATGCTGTTGGCGATGATGTCGTTTTGTTTAAGGACGAGGCGCGTCAAAACGAACTCGCCACCTTTTATAGTTTGCGCCAGCAATTACCCAAACGGGAGCAAAAACCCAATTATGCTTTAGCCGATTTTGTCGCGCCTCTAGGCGAAGCGGAGGATTACCTCGGCGGGTTCGCGGTAACGGCGGGAATAGGCGAGGCACAGCTGGCAGAAGAGCTGCGCGCGCAACAAGATGACTACAGCGCAATTTTGACGAAAGCCTTATGCGATAGACTCGCCGAAGCCTTCGCCGAGAATATGCATGCGCGCGTTCGTAAAGAATTCTGGGGATACGCGCCCAACGAAAAGCTCGCGCGCGAGGACTTGATTAAGGAGGCTTATGACGGCATTCGCCCCGCCCCCGGCTATCCCGCGCAGCCCGACCATACCGAGAAGCGCACACTCTTTGACCTGCTGGATGTCGAGCGTCAAACCGGAATTCTCTTAACCGAAAGCTATGCGATGTTTCCCGCCTCGTCGGTGAGCGGGCTTTATTTTTCTCACCCCAAAAGCCTCTATTTTGGCTTGGGCTCGATAAGCAAAGAGCAGGTCGCCGATTACGCCAAACGCAAAAATATGCCCTTCGAGGAAACGGAGCGTTGGCTCGCGCCCATTTTGGACTATATCCCCTGAATCTATTTACCCAAAATTAACCCTGATTCACCATAATAGAATTATGGCTGATTGGACTAAAGAACCGCAGAACCCCAACCCTAACGAAGAGGGGCAAAAACAGCAAACCCCCTTTCAACGAATGGTGGCGGGTCGCTCATCTGCACAAGAGGCACAAGCAAGACAAGAAGGACAGGCAGGCGCACCTGCTCCCGATGCTACTCAATCGCTAACGAGCCCGCCGTGGGTGAAATCGAATCCAGCGCAACCCGTTGCGTCTCAACCAGCCCCAGCTGGCGCTGAAAGAAAAGTTTTTGTTTCGTCATCGGCACCCGTGCCACAAGCACCCGTGCCACAAGCGTCCGCGTCCCAGACGTCCGCGTATCAGACGCACGCGCCCCAGACGCCGAATGAAAATGACGCGCTCCGCCAAAGAATGGAAGCTCTAGAAGCCAACTACGCGCGCTCGGCAGACAATTTTAGAGAAAGCTCGCTGGCGATGGTCAAGGCATTAGAAATTTTAGAAAGCCGTATCGGCGCGCAAACCGGACAGCCGCTCGCAGGAATGGGCGAGGGCGAACTAACCAAACAAGTCACCGCTATGCGTGCCGACTTGGCTCAACTCAAAAACAGAATGGACGGACTCTTACCGCCACCTAATTTTCAATCGGCTAACTTTCAGTCGCCAAATTTTCAATCGGGACAAAGAATACAAGCGGGAATACAAGCGGGAATACAAGCGGGAACGACACACACCGCTTCTCCAATATCGCCACCGCCTCCGCCGCCTCCGCCGCAATTTTCTTCGCAGCAATTCGCCGCGCCGCCACCGCGTTCGCCATTAGCTGCTTCGCCTTCCTCCCCACCGCCTCATTGGACTCCGCCCAAGCCCGCTAGAATTAAACGC
Organism: Alphaproteobacteria bacterium; assembly: GCA_965209065.1. Taxonomy (GTDB): domain Bacteria; phylum Pseudomonadota; class Alphaproteobacteria; order JAPOUT01; genus CBDBUR01. Next base: position 930,915 of record OZ242373.1, on the reverse strand, counting down.
TCAACCGGACGCGGATTTTTATCGCTCTTGGTTTCCGTGTTCGCGATCATCGTCTCTTGGTATGCCGCAAGCTACATCGATGACAGGCACTACCTCTTAAACCCCGAAGGTCTCCATCAAAATAATGATAAAGCCAAAAGCGCTAATAAAAATGAAACCACGCAATTCGTTGCGCAGAATGAAGCGCAGCAATCTAAAAGCGCTTATCAATACTTCCAAGATGCCGAAACACTTCACCGCCAATATGTAAGAACGAAAAACGAAGCAATTTTGAATAAGGCAATCAACTACTGGCAAATTGCTTCTAGCGAAGGTATGGTCGCCGCGCGTTTTCGCCTCGCTACCTTTTACGAAAAAGGCGAGGGGCTGTCGCGCGATTTACAAAAAGCCGTGCAACTTTATACCGAAGCCGCGAACAGCGGGCATGTCTTAGCGCAGTATGCTTTGGGCATGCTCTATTTGGAAGGGCGCGGGGTGCAGTATGATATCGCCTCGGCAAGCGAGTGGCTACTCAAGGCGGCGGGGTTCGGGCTTGCCGATAGTATGAACCAGCTCGGCTTCATCAACGAAGAGGGCAAGCTCGGCACGAGAAATATCATTCACGCTTATGCTTGGTATCAGCTTGCGGCGCGGCTAGGGCACAAGGCTGCCGCCGAGCACGCGCCGCGTGTCGCGGTGAGCCTGTCGAAGCGCAACCGCAAGGAAGCCGAGGCGCTCATCAATAGCTGGCGCATTCGTGAGGCTGACCCTCTTATCAACGGCATTATTTCGCTTGAGCAATATCAACGCTCGACACGTTTTACGCTCCACCAAAAAAACAAAAAAAGATAGGCGCTGCCGGTGCAAATTTATTTGCCAATCGCAGAAGTTTCTCTTGATGTTTTTATGCTGGTAGGCATTGGGGTCGGCGTGGGTATTTTGTCGGGAATGTTCGGCGTGGGCGGCGGCTTTTTGATGACGCCTCTGTTGATTTTTGCCGGCGTGCCAGCACCGGTTGCGGTCGCGAGCGAAGCCAACCAGATAGCGGGGTCTTCGGTCGCCGGTACGCTCGCGCACTGGCGGCGCGGCGCGGTGGATTTCAAGATGGGTGGCGTGCTTGCGGCAGGCGGCGCGCTCGGCACGATTATTGGCGTTGGCGTTTTTACGTGGCTCAAAACGCTCGGGCAGATAGATTTGATGATTAAACTTTCTTATGTTGTGTTGCTCGGCGTGATTGGCGCCTTGATGATGTGGGAAAGCGCGCGCGCGGTGCGCGCACGAATGAGCGGCGCGCCGATTGCCGCGCGTCATCGCCAGCAGCATAACTGGCTACACGGATTGCCATGGCGCATTCGTTTTCATAAATCTAAACTTTATATTTCTTTTGTGCCGCCGGCTTTGATTGGTATGTTCTCGGGTTTTCTTGCGGCGATTATGGGGGTCGGTGGGGGTTTTTTGCTTGTGCCGGCGATGATTTACCTTCTCCATATGCCGACCAATGTTGTTATCGGCACATCGCTTTTTCAGATTATTTTTGTCACCGCCCTTGCTGCTTTTGCGCATGCGTTAAGCAATCATTCGGTGGATATTGTTTTGGCTATTTTGCTTTTATTGGGGGCGGGGGTTGGCGTTCATATTGGCGCGCGGCTTGGCAGCGGCTTGTCTGCCGAGCATTTAAGAATTTTGCTTGCGGTGTTGGTGCTTCTTATCGCCGCTCAGCTGACCTACAATTTAGTTGCCAAGCCTGATGAGCCTTTTGCTCTTGAAATTATAACGCAGCAGGGTGAAAGGTGATGAAAAAGTTTTTATATCTTTTATTATTTTTTGGGTGGAGTCCTGCCTTCGCTTTAGAGGGGGGGATTAGTGCCGACACAATAGAAGTGCGCCCTAGCTTTGACGGCGCGGAATTGACGCTGTTCGGTGCTTTAGAAAACAATGCGAACCCGAACGATAAAATTTTCATTTTAATTGAAGGACCCAAAAGAAACATTACGCTTTGGCAAAAAAAGCGTGTTGCTGGCGTTTGGGTGAATGCCAACAAAAAAACTTTTTCAAATATGGGAGGTTTTTATTTTCTGCTTTCCAATAGAAAAATAGAAAGCCCGCAACGCGCTATCGTTATGCGTGAGATAGGCTCGCCACGCGATAGAAAAATTATTTCGCGTTTGCTAGAGAAGCGCGATTTATTCTCGCTTCAAGAGGGCGCGGTAGAGCTGCTTGGGGCTAGGTTATTTCGCGCGAAAGTTAATCTGCCGCCTTCCGCACCGATAGGGAAATACATCGTGCGTATTATGCATTTTCGCGCGAATGCTCTTGTGAAGGAAGTTCTTTTGCCGCTCAATCTTAGCAAAACCGGTTGGGGGCAAAGGCTCTTTTGGTTCGCGCAAGAGTGGTCGTTTTTTTATGGGCTTTTCGCGGTTGCGCTTGCCCTGTTTATCGGCTGGGGAATGACCGAGCTATTGCGCCGTTTAACATAAAGGCTTATACTTATTCTTATGTTTGAAGAGGGATTACTCAAAGGGAAAAGAATTTTAGTCACCGGCGGCGGCACGGGGCTTGGCAAGGTGATGGCTGAGGCTTATTTGCAGTTGGGTGCTGATATTTGTATTTGCTCGCGGCGCGAGAGCGTGCTCAAAGAAACGGCGAACGAGCTGATGAAAAAGCATGGCGGCTCGGTGGAATATCACGCGGTTGATATTCGCGTTGCCGATGCGGTGAATGATATGGTCGAAAACTTTTGGCCTTTAGATGGGCTTGTCAATAATGCGGCGGGCAATTTTATTTCGCCGACAAAAGATTTATCGCCGCGCGGTTTTGATGCGATTGCCAACATTGTTTTTCATGGTTCTTTTTATGTCACACTGGCTTGCGGCAAGCGGTGGATAGAGGAGAAGCGCAAGGCGAGTGTCATTTCTATTTTGACGACTTGGATTTGGAACGGCGGACCTTTCACCACACCTTCGGCGATGTCGAAGGCGGGGCTCAACATTATGACGAAATCTCTCGCTGCCGAGTGGGCGCCTTACGGGATAAGACTCAACGCGATTGCGCCGGGTCCCTTTCCTACAGAGGGCGCATGGGCGCGGCTGAACCCCGGGCAATCGACTGATAGCGATAGTGGAAGCGATAGCAGCAGTGGTATTCCTATGGGACGCAATGGTGAAATGTCCGAGCTTGCCAATCTCGCGACTTTTTTGATGGCTGATGGCTGTGAATATCTAACAGGACAGACGATTGCGATTGATGGCGGCGGGCATTTGGGCGGCTCGGGGAATTTCTGGCAACTTTCTCAGCTCAGCGATGAGCAGTGGGACTCTATGCGTGAAATGATTCGTGGTGCGAATGAACAGGACAAAGCAAAACGTAGCGTGTAAGCTGTTAGGCTTCGGCTTTTTTCAAGCTTTCTAAAGAAAACTCACCCTCTTTGAGTTCATGATCATCTAAAAACCAGCTACACCAAACCCCATTTTCTCTGATTGCTATAATAGTCATTTTGGGACCACCTGATTTCAATTTTACAACATCACCTTTTTGCATTTTTACATATCCTTATATTTTGATTCGTTTTTAATATAAGTTAATTAAATCACTTTTTAGTCTAAATGTAAAATATAGGCGGTGTGGATAACTTTTAATCTCCAAAGAAAAACTCTAAATAGCGCTTAGGCGATGGGCGGTTGGTGAAACGGCTTGCGTCTCCTTGCGGGTTGCCGTTTTTGTCGAAATCTTGGCGCACGCCCCACAGCCCTTTGAGCGGGGTTTGTGGCGGGTCGCTCGGCAGGTTGGTGAGATAGCGCATATCGTGCGCCTCGATACGCACACCGCCGTTCGCCTTGTCGTGAATGCGCCAGAAAATTTTCTGCCGCGCGAACCAATAGAAAATTCTAAATGCGCGCGTCTCCTTAAACTTTTCGGTTAGGGGGTGGGCTTGCTTTGGAAACACGCGCCAGTCAATTTTTTCTGCCGCACCATTCCAAAAGCCGATATAAATCTGCTCGGGCAGCTCTACATTGATGCGCCTCAAGTAAGGCGTGAATAAAGTAGGATAGGAGGTCACTTGCGCGGACGAGTCAAACTGCGCGCGCGCTTTCATCTCCGCTTGCTCGTTGATGTTCCAAGCAAACACCTGCCAAATGATAGAAGCAAAAATCGCCACACCGGCAACCGCTTGCGCTATTCTAGCCGGCACTCTTATGCTCACGCCCATGGTAATCGCCACAACCAAAATCGCCGTGTAAGTGAGGTCAATGATAGGCATCGCGTTGAGCGCGAAGCGCGTGTCGCTTAACGGCGCGAATATTTGCGTGCCGTAAGGAGTCATCACGTCTAACCAAATGTGCGTGGTCACCGCCATCACCCCTAGCCACAGCCAAGCACCCAAAGCCTTGCGCTCCGCCAAGTCAATCAAAGACCTATCGCCCTTTTGATACTTGCGGTTAAAGTAATACCAAAAACTAAAACCCGCGAGTAGCCCAATCAAGGGTGCGACCACAATAGAATGACTTATCCCTCGATGATAAATCCAGCCGGCGAAAGGGTCACCGGTTTGAATAATAACATCGAGGTCGGGCAGGAGTGCCGCCAACGCCCCCGCCGCTAAAGACCAGCGACCAAAACGCTTGCGCCAGCCCGCCTGCCCCACAACCGCGCCAAATGCCATTTGTGTTATCGTATCCATTGCCCTAATATAATCTTTTCTATGGAAAAGCCAATAAAAGAAATGAAGCATGGAGCATAAGGAAATTTTAGCGGCACGCGTTTGCGCGCTGGCGTCCGATTTAAGTGGCGTTCGGGTAGAGAGGTGCGCCTTGCCCGCGCCCGCGCCGAATGAAGTTCAAGTGCAGATGAAAGCGGTTAGCTTAAACTTCCCCGATGTGTTGATGTGTTCGGGAGGCTATCAGTTTAAGCCTGAGCTGCCTTTTACCTTGGGAATGGAAGGTGCGGGTATTATTCGCGCGCTTGGCGAAGGGGTGACGGGGCTTCGCGTGGGCGATGAAGTTATTTGCGGTGCTAGAAGTGGGTTAGCGGCTGAAGCGGTTAATCTGCCTGTGAGCGCTGTTCGTGCGAAGCCGCCAAAGATGGACTGGGCGCAAGCGGCGAGCTTCTCTATTGCGTGGCGCACGGCTTTGACCGCTCTCGCGCCGATAGGAAAATTACAAAAGGGAGAAAGGGTTTTAATCTTTGGCGCGGGCGGCGGTGTTGGTCTTGCGGCGGTTGATGTTGCGGTGAAGATGGGCGCGGAAGTGTTCGCGGTTGCTTCGTCTCAAGAAAAGAGGCGCGTGGCAAAAGAGTATGGCGCGCATTTTGTTTTGCCCTTTGATGAAGCCTTGCCCGAAGAGGTTAAAACGCGCGGTGGAGTTGATGTGGTCTATGATCCCGTTGGTGGCGATGCGTTCAGCTGGGGTTTGCGTTGTTTGCGCTGGCGTGGGCGAATGCTTGTGATTGGCTTTGCTTCTGGCACGCACCCGACTCTCGCGGTGAATTACGCTTTGATTAAAGGGCTTTCGGTGATTGGCGTGCGTGCGGGGGAGTTTGCGCGCCACGACCCTAAAGCAGGTGCTGTGGTGGCTAAGCAACTAGAAGTTTGGGCGAATGAAGGTTTGATAAAGCCTCATATTGGCGCGAAGTTTAAGTTAAGCGACATCGCTGAAGGGCTGCGCTTGATGGCGGCGCGCGGCGCGCTCGGTAAAATTTGCGTTATGATAGAAGAATGAAACTTGTCGCGCTTGTTAAGAAAGCATCAAACTAAAGCAGCATTTCCTTTAGGCTTTGAGCTAACTTTTCGTTCGCCTTCTGCGCGGCAGGCACAAGCCCGCCATAAGCAGTGAAAGCATGGCAGAGAGTATCCTCGCAATAATAGCGCGCGGTGACGCCCGCCGCTTGAAGCTTCTCGGCGTAAGCTTTCCCTTGGTCGCGCAGAGGGTCGAAGCCCGCGGTCACCACAAGAGCAGAGGCTAAATCACCGGTTAGCGTCTCCGCCATCGGCGAGGCAAGCGGATTGCTCCGTTCGCTTTCGTCATTGAGCCAGTGTCCGCCGAACCACTCCATCGTCTCAGAGGTCAAGGGCTGGCAGCTGCCGCAACTTATCATAGAGCCGCTTTGGTCGGTGAAGTCGGTCGCCGGGTAAATTAGCATCTGCACTTTAGGTTGAGGCACACCGCGCCGCTTCATCTCTTGGCACAAAACCGCGGTCATGCACCCGCCCGCGCTATCGCCGCCGACAGCAATATGAGCCAAGTCCACGCCAAAAGCATCGGCGTTGTTTCGAAACCATTGGTAAGCATCGAAGCCGTCTTCCATCGCTGTGGGAAATTTATGCTCGGGCGCGAGGCGGTAATCAACCGACATAACATGCGCGCCAATGCGCTTGCTAAGCAAAGAGCAAAAACTATCGCACGTGTCTAAGTCGCCAATCACCCAGCCGCCCATGTGAAAATAGACAATGCCCGCAATTTTATCGCCCGCGCTTTTGGGGCGATAATGACGCACCGAAATAGCTGTGCCATCGCTGGCGGAAAAAGTGCCATTCTCCACACGAACGCCTGCCGCGCGCGGCGCGTTGAGCATCTTAAAGCCAAGCCGAGCATTCGCGCGCGCTTGCTCTGGCGTCGCCAGCGTGATGGAAGGAGCCTTCGCTCCTTGCGCCGAAATAAAATGAGCCTTGAGGTCTAAGGTTCTGCCGTCTATTTGTGGCGGCGCACCGCCCGCCATTTTCGCCACCATAGATTGCGGCAGGGATAAAATTCCTTTCGTGAGTAGTTGCGCTATATTCATTTTTCCCCCTTCGGCTCTCTCGTGCCTATTGCTTGTGTAATGTGTGTGAAACCATCTTGCTCTAAATGAGCAACAAGCTCCGTGTTGATTTTTTCTATCAAGCCCAAGCCCGAGTCAATCAGCGCGGTCCAAACCTGAATGAGTCGCGCGCCCGCACGAATGCGCTCATAAGCATCGCGTCCCGAGCAAATGCCGCCAACGCCAATAATCGGTAGCCTATCGCCTAATGTTTGGTAGAGTAAATGCGTGATGAACTCGGCGCGCGCGCGCAAGGGCGCACCCGATAGCCCACCTTTACCAAGTTTATGGTTAATAGTCGTGTTGGTGGCGATGATGCCCGCCAGCTTTCTTTCTAAAGCAAGCTGGGCGATATCGGTGTAAGCAGAATCCGCCATATCGGGCGATAGCTTTAGCAAAACCGGAAGTGGCGTTTTGATTTTATCAAGCAGAAGGTTGAGGTTGTCGAGTTGCTCTAGTTGCCGAAGCCCCTCGGTATTGGGCGAGGAGATGTTAAGCGCAACATAAGCCGGCTGAACCTTCGCCGCATTGAGCTTTTCTATACAAAGCGCGTAATCATTTATTCTATTGGGGCTGTCTCGGTTCGCACCGATATTAATAGCAACGATACCCCTATAGCGCGGGAGTCTCTTTATCACTTTATCAATTCCCTCGCTAGGAAAGCCCATGCTGTTGAGGCAGGCTTGCTCTTCTTCCAAAACACGAATGGTCGGCGCGGGGTTGCCCTTTTGCGCGCGCGGGGTCGCTGTGCCGATTTCGACAAAACTCGCTTGCCTGCCGAATAGAGCGTTGGTGAAAGTGCCGTCCTTATCAAAGCCGGCGGCGATACCCAAAGGGCTAGGAAAAGTTTGACCGAAGGCAGGCGTTCGTAAAGCGCGCGGAGGCTTCGTCCGCCACTTCATCAATAGAGGATAGGCGCGTAATCCATAACGCACGAGTTTATAGGAAAGGGTGTCGGGGAGACTTCTTAAAAGACGTTTTCCCCTAAATCTAGAAGGACCAGAATGACCAGAAGGGTATGTAAGATTCGCTTCCATTAGCTCACTATAGCGTATTTTTTAGGCTTTTTCTAGCTTCTGCTCTATTAGGCTGATGGTGCGCTCAAGCCCATAAAGCGCGACAAAAGAGCCAAAACGCGCGCCCTCGTTCTGCCCAAGCAGCACGCGGTAAAGCAGGGCGAACCACTCGCGCAGCTCAAAGTGATGAGCCTTGCCGATGTCGTAAGCGACTTGCTGAATATCGGCGGGGGTGGCGCTCTGCTTGTCGGCCTGCTTATTGGGTAGCGCCTTTAGTCCGGCAAGCAAATCAACAAGCCCATCGCGCTCTTTGCCTTCGGGCGTGTGGTAATTTTTGTGCGGCTTGATGAAGTCGTTGAAATAGCTTATCGCGCATTGAATCGAGCGACCCGTAAAGGATTGGTCGTTTATTTCAAGCTCAGGGTTGAGGTGTTGTAAAAAACCCCAGAGCATGTCGGGTCTTTCGGCTTGGCTCGCCGACACCAAATTCAGCAAAAGCGTGAAACTAATGGGCGCGGCTTTTTCTGCTTTTAGCTCCGCGCGTTCGTTTTTGGAGTGTATCGTGTGAATAGAATTTTCTTCATCATTTTTATGAATAAACTTATTCAAGTCATTGACATAGTCATCGGCATTTGCGGGGATAACATCAAAATGGAGACGGCGCGCGCTCTTCGGCGGGCGCATCAAAAAGCGCGACAGACTCTCTACCGGCGCATAACGCAACCATTCCTCTATGGTCAAACCATTGCCGCGCGATTTAGATATTTTTTCTCCCTTTTCATCTAAAAACAATTCGTAGATAAAATCATAGGGCGGAGGCGTGCTTAATTTTTTGCAGATGGCTTTAGACAGCTTAAAGGAATCGGCTAAATCTTTTCCTGCCATTTCATAATCCACACCGAGCACCATCCAGCGCATTGCCCAATCCACCTTCCATTGTAATTTACATTGACCGCCGCGAACAGAAACCTCTACGTCTTTGTTTGTTTCGGGGTCGGTGTAAGTGAGCGTGCCGCTGCTTGGATTGGCACGCGTTGCCACCATCAGCACCTTGCTGGTGCGCGGGCAAATAGGCAAAAAGGGTGAATAGGTCGCACGGCGCTCTTCGCGTAGCGTGGGCAAGATAATTTCTTTAATTGCTTCATCGTGCGCTAAAATTTTCTGGAGCGCGGCATCAAACCGCCCGCTGGTATAAGCTTCGGTCGCCGAGACAAACTCATACTCAAAATCAAACCTATCTAAAAAAGAACGGAGCTTCTTATTATTATAGTGCGCGAAACTTTCTTCCTCGCCGAAAGGGTCGGGGATTTGCGTCAAGGGTCTGTTTAAGTGAGCCGCTAACATCTCCTGCTGCGGCAGGTTCTCAGGCACTTTGCGTAGCGCGTCCATATCATCGGAAAAGCAGATGAGCTTTGTCTTTCTTCCGGTCTTTTCCTCAAAGGCTCTACGCACCCACGTGGTGCGCGCGACCTCGGCAAAGGTGCCGATGTGAGGCAGACCGCTCGCGCCGAAACCCGTCTCAAAAATGACCTCCGTGCCCTCTCCGTGAGAGTCTTCACGGGAGTCGTCCTTACGAGATAAAGATTTTACTAACCCATTAACTTGTTCTTCAATCCACTTCGCCATAATGAGCTATTATAAGCAAATGACAAGCTTAGACAATAGCTCATCGCTCGCTTTTTACGGGACGCAAGCCGCCACTGCCGGCACTAGTAGCACTAGAATCTTAACCGAAACCGAAACCATCGCTTTGCTCCAGCAGGAGAAAAATATTTTAATCTGCGGGCGGTTCGGCTTGCCGGAGCTCAAACATAAAGCACGCCTGCTCGATGTGATGGAGCTGTGGGCTTTCGTCTATCCGGCGCGCTCGTGTGTGCCGAGCCCGCTGGGGTTGGCGCGCTTCTTCAACGAAAGCCCACCGCAAGAGGCTCAAGCCGCCGCCGCTTTTATTTTACGCGCCGCGCGCCGTCTGCTTGACGCCCTGTCCGAAATGACAACAATGGCGACAATGACGACGGGGGAAGCGCATAGAGCCGCCGCCATCGCCGAGATGATGAAGGAAGGCGGCTGGGCTTGGGGAGAGGTGGTAGGTCAGCACTTGCCTCCAGTGAAAAAAGAAAGCAGCAGGGAATTCACCAAGCTCGTGGGCGATTTACCGCGCTGGCGTATTCCTAAAATAGAAAAGAGCACTTCGCCCAAGACGCGCGCGCCCAAACCGCGCCAGCAGGACGCGCAGGTGTTTCTCACGCAAGCGGAGGCGCTTTTACAAGCAGCGCTCGGCGAAACCGCAGAGGCGCGCGCCGGGCAGATAGACTATATGCACCAAGCGGCAGAATTGACGCTAGGCAATCAAGCCTTGCCGCCGCAGGTGATGCTCGCGCAAGCGGACACCGGCGTTGGGAAAACGCTGGGCTATCTTGTGCCTGCCTATCTCGCGGCGAAGCAGACAAGCGAGCCTGTGTGGGTTATCACGCACACGCGCGCGCTACAGACTCAAATTGCACGCGAGAGCCAAAAGCTACCCGAGCATAAAATAGCCATACGCAAGGGCAGGGAGAATTATCTTTGCTTGCTGAATTTTGAGGAGGGGTTAGCAAATCAGCGCGGAACGAATAGGATTTTGCTGGGGTTCATCGCGCGCTGGATTAGGGCGAGCAAAGATGGGGATATTCGTTCGGGCGATTTTCCTTCTTGGCTCGCACAGGGCGGCGAGCAGAATCGCTTTACCGATAGCCGCGAGAATTGTATTCACTCGGCTTGCCCGCACTACCGCTCGTGTTTTGTCGAGCGCCAGCGCATCGATGCGATGGACGCGGATATTGTTATTGCCAATCACGCGCTCGTTTTGTCGAACCACCTGCTCGCGCCCCAAGAGAACGAAGGGCGGCATTATGTTTTTGATGAGGGGCATCATCTTTTTTCTGTTGCCGATAGTGCTTTTTCCTATCGCTTGACGGGTCGGGAGATGGGGCGCTTGCGTTTCTGGCTTGTCGGCAGGGGAGGCGGGGACTTGCTGCGCTCGGCGCGCTTTGCCGAGCAGGGGCTGGCGGCGCGTATCACGCCTATTCTAGAGCAGCACCCGCATATCGTGCCTCTGCTAAACGAGGTCTCTGCCGCCGCGCGGTTTCTTCCGCAAGCGCGATGGCAAGAAAGAGTAGAAAGCGCGCAGCCTCTGACGAGTGCCGAGAATTTTTTGCTGGAAATAAAAAATAAAGTGTGGGATGCGCAAACAAAACAAGACGAAGGCTATGATTTAGAATCCTTACCGAGCGAACTCCAATCGGCTCAAGAGCTAGAGCAGAACCTAACCGAATTACAAACAGCGATGGAGCATTTGTTTCTCGCGTTAAGCGTCATTGAAGATAAGGCGCTTTTGTCGGTTGTTCGGGTTTTGCAGAATGGGTCGCAAGAGCAACTTCCGGTTTGGATAAAAATGTGCCAGCGCGCGCGTCAAACAGAGGGTCTGGTTCAATGGGTCGATCGCTTTGTGATTGAACGCGATGAAAGCCACCCGAAAAGCATTGGGCAAGATATAGGTATGACTCGTTGCGCGCTAGACCCCTCAAAAGATTTTGCCGAGAAAGTGCTCGCGCAAACTAAAACGGCTTTGATAACCTCGGCAAGTCTAACGCCGCTCCGCCCCACCGACAGCGATAAACAAGAAGATAATTATGACTGGGTTACGTGGCGCACCGGCGCGAAACATCTGCCGCAGCAAGCTAAATTTATTTACGCGCCGTCTCCGTTCGACTATGCGACCCAAGCTAAAATGCTCGTTATTACCGACATCGAAAAAAACAACCGCGCCAAAGCAGAGGCGATGGCAGCCCTATTCTGCGCGAGCAAGGGCGGGGGGCTAGGGCTTTGGACTTCTATTCGCCGCCTCAAGCAAGCGCACGGACTTATCGCGCGCAAGCTGAAAGAGCAGGGGCTACAGCTTTTGGCGCAGCATCATGGGCTAGGGCTTGCGACCCTGATTGATATTTTTCGAGAAGATGAAAACGCGTGCCTGCTCGGCACCGACGCCCTGCGGGACGGAATGGACGTGCCCGGTCGCGCGCTCCGCCTCATCGCTTTTGATAAAATGCCGTGGGCAAAACCCGATATTCTCCACAAAGAAAGACGCAAGCTCTTCAAACAAGGCTTTTATGATGATATGATAGTTGCATCGCGTCTGCAGCAAGCCTTCGGGCGCTTGATTAGAAAACATAATGATAGAGGTGTTTTTGTGCTGCTTGATAATCGTTTTCCATCTCGGTTGAAACCTATTTTTCCCGCGCACCTGTCGATTGAAAGGGTGCCGCTCAAGGAGGCGCTCGTGCAAATAGAGAGTTTTTTTAAGTAAATGCCAAATAAAAAGATGCCAGACGAAAAAATGGCAAACGAAAAAATGCCTATTGCGGTTGAAAGGCTTCATCAGGCTTTTCCTGCTATGTCGGCTTTGGGGGTGGTGGAGTATCATAAAACCTCTATGAAGAAAATTGCACTTGGTGTTGTTATCGCGCTCGTGCTAGGGGCGAGCCTTATTTATTACAACTTTTATTATGGCGGTTATGCTTTTATCACCAATATGTTTTTTTCTGTGGGGATTGTATCTTCTGGGGCTTTTTCTTTGGGTTTGCTTTTTCGTTATTTTTCTATTTTTTGGCATCGCTCGCCGATGAAGCTATCCTTTCACCAAGAGGAGCGCAACGAGGAGGCAGTGCCGATTTACACGATTCTAGTGCCTTTGTTTAAGGAAGCAAATGTGCTGCCGCAACTCATAGAGGCTTTGGAGGAAATAAATTATCCACGCGCGAAGCTAGACATAAAAATTATTTTAGAGCAAGCCGATAATGAAACAAGAAGGGCGGTAGAAAGACTCACATTACAAGAGGGCTTTGAAGTTATCGTTGTGCCTGACGCGCCGCCGCGCACAAAGGGCAAGGCTTGCAACTACGCGCTACAAACCGCGCGCGGCGAGCTTTGTGTTATTTATGACGCTGAGGATAAACCCGACCCCGACCAACTCTATCGCGCCTTACACATTTTCAACAGCCATGACGAGAAACTTGCTTGCGTTCAAACACCGCTCATTTTTTATAATTGGGACCAAAACTGGCTAACGAAACAATTTACGATAGAATATCTTTTACAATTTTCTTATTTTTTGCCTCTCATCACGCGGTTGAACTTGCCGGCTTTTTTAGGAGGCTCGTCCAATCATTTTAGAATGAAGCCGTTGAAAGAAGTGCTCGCATGGGACCCTTATAATGTAACAGAAGATGCCGACATCGGCTTACGGTTTCATCGCTTTGGATATAAAATTGAAGTGCTATCTTCTATCACGGAGGAGGAGGCAGTTTTTAGTTTGAAAAATTGGATGGGACAACGCACGCGCTGGGTTAAGGGTTGGTTGCAAACGTGGCTCGTGGCGATGCGCTCGCGTAAAGAGCTCAAAGCGCAAATTGGTATAAGAGGCTATTGGTTTTTACATTTTCTGGTGCCGTTCTATCTTTTTTCCGTGCTGCTCCATTTATTTTTTTGGATGGGGATAGGAGTCGTGTTTTTGTATGAGCCTTCTTATGCTTTTTATCCCGCCTTGATTATTTTCATCAATTACGGCATCGCGATAGGGCTTAGTTTTCATAGCTTGCGGGTTTTTCCGCAATATAAGAAGAAGAAACTGATTGCCTCTTGTTGGAGCTTGCCGCTCTATTGGTTTTTGCTAGGCTTCGCGAGCCTGCGGGCTATTTTTCAGCTTTTCAACGACCCCTATTACTGGGAGAAGACTCCCCATTTTGTGTTTCCCCAAAAGGGTAACAATAACAAGGGGGGAGAAGGGCTATCGGCGTGAGCGGCGGTAGTCAATAAAGATAGGCGAGGACCAAGCCACTTCAGGCGCAGGTGCGAGGCAAGATTCGTCTGTGCTGGTGCGATAGTCGCCGAAGCAGGGATTGACCTTAACGCAATTACCTTCTTTGTCATAAGTGCAGCGGAGGTTTTTGGCATTCACCACAGGGCTCGGTTCTTGCGCGGCGCGCACGTAATAGACGGCATCGCGTCCAAGCGTGCTGAACTCGGGGTCGCTAAAATTCACGACACAGCCCTCGCCCTTATCGCGGCAGGGAATCCGTTTCCATGGGTCTTTGATGAGCTTAGCAACATTTTCGCCTTGCCTTTGCTGCGGTAAAATGCGAATAACATCAACGTGCGTGATGCGCTTGCGTTCATTTGAGGGGTTGTAGCACTCGCCGAGGCAGAGCTTTTTCACGCGCTCATCACCCAAAGCGGCATGGACATGCTCGGGGCAGCCCTCTTTCTGCTTGAACGCGCCAGCGACTTTAACCGTAAATGAAGGCGCGTTATTCATTGTCACTTCACTTCCCATAGGCACTTTGCCTTTCGGCGAATTGGCGAGGTCGAACCAGAGGAGAATTCTATCGCCCGAAGTGGCATAGACCTCTTTGCGCTTGAGCGCCGACCAAACACCATCACGCGAGCGCGATGCCGAATGAACCGCAACCAACCCGCCGGTCGTAAAGAAGCTGCCGTTGCGCTCGGCTTCCATCGCGCGGAAACCTTCGAAGCCTTCGGTTGCTTCGGGGAAGTCGAGCGGCGTGGCGAGCTTGCTCCGTTGCGCGCGTAAATGAACCGGGTCAAGCTCTGAGCCAGCTTTGAAAGCGCCGGTGGCTTCGGTCATTTCGTGACGCGCGAATTCTTTATAGCCGGTGCCGGGCTGCGCGTTATGATTATCGCTTGAAGCAAGAAAGCCTAACTTGAAGCGTTTCTTTTTGCCGCCGCTAAAATCAGTTAGGGCTAGAATGTATTGCGCCGAGCCTGCGGGGCGATAGTTAAAAGACGGCAAGAGGCAATCACGACATTGACCCGAGTCGAGCCATTCCGCCGGGGAAGCGGCATCTACCGTTAAATGCCCGATGATACCATTTTCAGCATAGTTTTGACGCGCGCGCGCGGCGTGTTTCTTGCATTCGGCTGGGCTTTTGCCTTCAGCTAAGCAGCGCTCGGTGATGATTTCGCCAGCGCGCCAGCAAGAGGGCATATAGTGTCTTGTCGGTTTGGGACAAAAGGGTTTGCCGTTTTTATAACGCACGGCGCGCCAATCGCGATACTCTTCGCTATTGCCGTGTCCGCTCATCACTTCAATGAGCGTTTGGCGGCTTGTGTCGTTTGTTTTAAGCTGCTTTTTCCAGTCGCTACCGCCGGGGGTGTAAAAACCCCATGTCGTTCCGTGTGGGATAACGATAGAATCCAATTCCCATTCGTCAAGTTTCCTAAAGAGCTCTTCAGGAGTCTGCGTGCCTTCAAAGCAGTCCGCCGGCAAGTTGCGCACGTGAACGCCTTCGGGACATGAGGGTGTGTCATATATTTCGTATAGGAAGCGGTTGAAGTTGAGATATTCCGCGCGGCGACCCCCAGGGGCAACCAGTGCCAGGAGCGCGCGCGTGGTTAATTGGCCGGTGCCACCGCTCGCTAAATTGCGCACACCGCCAATCAAGCTGTCAGGCGGCGGGATAGAAGCAATAGGGCGCGTGGGCGTTTTGGCTTCCTCTACTTCGCGGAAGATAACATTCTTATGCCCGTAGTGATTTTCCGGACGATTGCCGGCCTGTGTCCATTCCCAGCCGAGAAAAGAAACCAAGTCTTGGTCGTTGGCGGGACCCGAAACGGCATCGCACTGGCGGATAGACTGCTTCGTATCGAGCCAGTTCGCCGGCGTGATACCTTCGGCATGGTCGTTGATAGACCAAAAATCCAAGTTAGAGCAAAAGCGCGCGAAATCACAAGCGTCTGCGGGCGGGTGCGCCCCTAGTCCGCGCAACATCGGCAAGGAGATGAAAAAGGCATCGACAGAAAAAGTCGTATGGACGTGGAAATCGCCGAATAAAACCTGCTTATTGCGCGGCGCATTGAGATTCGTTTGAACCTTCCGCTGGGCGAGGGCTTTTTCTATTTTGACATCACGCGGCAGCTCTGCCTCGCTCACCGAGCCAGCACCCAAATGGCTGCCGAGCAACCCTGAGCCTAGACTATAAATGCCCGCGACAACTAAAATGGCTACAATGCCAACAGCAATAAGTGCTTTTTTCATTTTTCCCTCCGTTTTTTGCTATTTTACTTACATAATGAATCAAAGGCAAGGACGATATTTCGGTTTTAAGCGCGGCTTTAGCGTGGGTAGAGGTGCGCTCCTCAGGGGCTCGCTCCTCAGGGGCTCGCTCCTCCTTGCTGCTGTGCTCGGGCTGGGGCTTGCCTTCGCCGAGGGGCTTTATTTCAAGCCCATACCAAAGGCGAGCATCGCGCTGGTGAACGGCATCGCCATTTCTACAAATGAATATAATCACGCTTTGCTGGTGCTGTCGCAAGCGCGGCGCTCTGCGGTTAGCGCTGAGGATAGGAAGCACGTGCTGCAAACGATGATTGATAATGAGCTTCTGCTACAAAAGGCGAAAGCTTTGGGGCTTTCTCAATCCCACCCCGAAATTCGCCGCGCGCTTATTCAGGCGATGGTGAATTTTATTCTCGATAATGTTAGTAGCAGCGCTTCTCCAACTGACGAAGAGCTTAAAGCCTTTCACAAGAAACATCGGGCGTGGTTTCAAGCAAGCGAGCGCTTACAAGTCAAGCGCATTTATTTTTCTCGTGAAAATAAAGCCCGAGCACAAGTAGTGGCGCAAGCACTGGCGCGAGAGATAAATCAGGGGAGAGCTTTTGCCAAACTTCAAAAAAAAGGCGAGCATAGTGTCGCCTTGCCCTCTCAACCCGTGCCGCTTGAAACGCTTACTCTCTATCTCGGTAGGGAATTAACGCGCATTGCTTCTACTTTGCAGGTTGGCAAACCGAGCGCGATGATTGAAACTGAAAATGGGTTTTATTTTCTATTAGTGGAAAAAAAATTACCCGCGCTGATTCCTCCTTTCGCTCAAATAAAAGAGCAAGTCAAAAGACAATATAAGGTCAGCCAAGATGAGAAAATGCTACAAGATTATATTAAAAATTTACGCCGACAAGCTCAAATTGAAGTTCAAGAATGAAATGGGCTTTGTTTGTTTTTTTGCTGATGAGCGGAGAGGCTTGGGCGCATGGGTTTTCTCGTTCGGTTTCTAGCTGGCAGGTTGAAGGAAATAGTTTTGCCGTAGAGTTTTCGGCTCCCTTGCTTGCCGCAGAGAGCGTGCCTTATGGTCGCGCGCGCGCCACGCCCACCGAACGCTTTCAAGACCATTTACAAAAAACAATTCTTCTATCGGCAGAAGGAGTCGCGTGCGCTTGGCAGCAGAATAAAGCCAGAGTGGCAGGAGATAGAATTTTTGCCGCGCTCAAAATGAAATGCCCTCACAACAGAGAATTAAAAATTATTATGCATAGCTTTTTTGATTCCGACCCGTCTCATGTTCATTTCGCCCGTGTTCATTTTAGTCGTGTGCTTTCAGGAGAGAACAAAGGCGAGTTTATTTTTTCTAACAGCAATAGGGTTCACGAGATTAACCTATCAGGCACGCAACCAAGCAGCACGTGGCTGAACACTTTATTTTCTTACACTGCGCTTGGCGTAAAACATATTTTAGAAGGGATTGACCACCTTGCTTTTGTCGTCGCGCTTTTATTGGTGTGCGGTTTTAGCCGTCAGGTTATTTGGGCGGTCACCGGTTTTACTTTAGGGCATAGCCTCACGCTCGGGCTGGCGTCGAGCGGGTTCGTGGTGGCGGACATTCCAATGGTCGAAGCGCTCATCGGCTGGACGATATTACTGATGGCTTTAGAGCGAAGCGGCCTGCTCAACCACAATTTTCGCGAAGTGATTTTCGCGCAAGCAGCGGTGCTAGGCGTTTGTTTGTGCCTGAGCTTCTTTGTGCCATCGCAATTAACCGCGATAGCATTTTTAGGGCTCATCATTTTTTCTTTGGCGTGGGGCGGATATATCCAAAACGAACAGCAAGCGAGACGTATGGTGCCTATTTTATCGGTAGGTTTCGGTTTAATTCACGGGCTAGGCTTTGCGGCGGTGCTAACGGAAATAGGGTTGCCGCAGGATTACTTCTTGCTGGGGCTTTTGGGCTTCAACATAGGCGTGGAGCTGGGGCAGTTATTTTTTATTGCCTTATTGCTCGCGAGTGTTTTATTGTTAGGGAAAAGCAAGAAGGGGCAGGTTGCTTTTAGCCTCCCCGTGCAACAAACACTGGCTTCTCTTTTAGTTTTTCTCGGAGCTTACTGGTTTTTTGGAAGGAATTTCTTTTGATGAATAAATTTTCAAATAAATATAAAACTGCCGATGGCGAAGCGCGCGCTTTTGTCGAGCTCAAGCAGCTGAAGACCTTGTGGTTTAACACGGGGACTTTGTGTAATATCACTTGCGCGAATTGTTATATTGAATCGAGCCCAAGCAACGACAGGCTGGTTTATTTGAGTGTCGCGGACGTGCGGCAGTTTTTAGACGAAATCGCGCGCGAGGGTTTTCGTGTAGAGCAGCTCGGCTTCACCGGCGGCGAGCCCTTTATGAACCCCGCGATGAACGACATTCTAGAGGTTAGCATGCAAACCGAGCTTGAGGTTCTAGTGCTCACCAACGCGATGCAGCCCTTGATGCGTCCTAAAGTGCAGGCGGGCTTGGTGGCGTTGAAAGAAAGGTTCGGTGCGGAGAAGCTGATTATGCGCGTGAGTTTAGATAGTTATCGCCAAGACCTCCACGATGATGAGCGCGGCGCGGGCGCTTTCGCTAAAACGCTAGAGGGGTTGCGCTGGCTTTCGGAGCAAGGCTTCCGCCTTCATATTGCCGGCCGCCAATTCACGCAAGACGATGATGAAACTTCAATCAAGCACTATCAAAACATTTTACATCAGCACGAAATTAAACTTGATGAGCGCGCGCATCCCTTTACTTTTTTTACCGAAATGGACGAGCAAGCGGAAGTGCCAGAGATTACAACAAAGTGCTGGGATATTCTATCCGTGCACCCCGATGATATGATGTGCGCATCTAGCCGTATGGTTGTCAAGTATAAGGGAGACGAAACGCCGAGCGTGATAGCTTGCACGCTTTTGCCTTACGCTAAAAATTTCAATTTAGGCGATAGCTTGAAGAAAGCGCACCAGTCGGTTTATCTCAACCACACGCATTGCGCGAAATTTTGTGTCTTGGGTGGGTCTTCTTGCTCTTAAACGAAATGCTTTGATAGGCGCAAGCCTTGTCCTTTATAGTTCGCGTTGTCGCGCTGGTCGTAGTGCTGTTTTGCTTTGTGCCTCAGCCGTTCAAACACTAGCCTGCCGATTGTTTGCCCATGCTCTAGCAGAAAGGGAGCTTCGCGTGCGCGCATTTCTAAAACGGCTTTCGCTCCGTTGCTGCCGACACCAAAACCAGAATCAAAAAACCCCGCATAGTGCGCACGAAATTCTCCAATTTGTGAATCAAGCGCAATCATCTCGGCGGCGTGGGTCGGCGGGATAAGCACCTTCTCGCGCGAGGACAAAATGTAAAATGTATCAGGCTCTAAAATGAGCCTGCTGTTTTTCGGTGCTTTTATTTCTTCCCAAAAATCTTCTTTAGGATAGGCAGCAACTTTATCAATATCTATTTTTTTATCTGTAAGCTTAGCGCGATACCCGCAAATGCTTTGTGTCAAATCAATTGAAAGCAAAAGCCCCTGATTAAGCTCAAGCGGTTCGTTGTCGGCAATCAACCCTTGCTGCTTGTGTAAATCGCCTAGGCGATAATTGTCAAAAGCCGCGCGTCCGCGCCGCAAGCGTATCTGTAAAAGTTTAGAATGCTCGCGCACGATAATCGCAAAAGAACGCGGCACAATTTCTAGCCACAACGTCCCCTGATAGCCGGCGGGCAATCTGTCGTAGTATTTGCCGTAATCTGAGATGAGGCGCGTAAAAACATCAAGCCTGCCGGTAGAGCTTTTGGGGCTGGCGATAGCCGAAATATCCTTCGGGAGGTTCATCGTCTCGGCGAGCTCAACGAGATAAACCTGATTAGGCTCTAAAGTGAAGCTTTTATTATCTAGCGTGAATTCGCTAAGGGCTAGGCTTTTTGCTTTGGACTCTATGGTTTTCTTGGGTCCGGGCAAGAAGCTGGCGGGCAGGACGAAGCCGCGCTTGCCTAGTCGCAGGTCGAGGCTGGCGGGCTGAATCTGCTCGGCGGTAATCTCGCTTATCGCCTTGCGCTTGGCGAGGTCTTCGATGTCGAGGCTGGTTAGCAAGCCGCTTTTCGCGCCCGATTCGCCTTGATAGTCGCGGGAATGGGGGAAAAGGCTCGGTTTTAATAGGGCTTGGCTCATAGGTAAAGGATAGAACTTTTTGCATATAATTTTTGCCAAAGCAACGCACAGGGATAAATCGCGGTGAGGGGCTTTGAGGTCGGGTTAGCGGGGTTATCCCCGTTATTCATTTAGCGGTTTATTCGCCTTGACTCGAACGCGTTTGAGACCTTAAATCTATTTATGACGAAAAAGCATAAGTATAAAACCACGACACGGCTCATTCACGATGAGCTGCGTCAAAAAGGTTCGCGCAGTCCTTTTGGCGAAACGGCAGAGGCGCTCTATCTCACTTCGGGCTTTGTGTATGAAAGCGCGCAGGAGGCGCTCGGGCGATTCGCTGGCGAGGAGGAAGGGTATATCTATAGCCGCTACGGCAACCCGACCGTGCGCATGTTCGAGGAACGCATGATAGCTCTAGAGGGCGATGATGATGCTGGCACTGATGCTATAGACGCCCGCGCTACTGCGAGCGGAATGGCGGCGGTAACAGCAAGCCTGCTTTGTTTTTTACGCACCGGGGATCATGTTGTTTCGGCGCGCGCGCTGTTTGGCTCTTGTCGCTTTGTGATAGAGGATGTGTTGCCGCGCTTCGGCATCGAGGTGAGCTTCGTCGATGGCACCGACAATCAGGCATGGCACGATGCTTGTCGCGCGAACACCAAAGCCTTTTTTTTAGAAACTCCCTCGAACCCCTTGCTGGAAATAATAGATTTATCCTTTGTCGGGAAGTTGGCGAAAGAAAAGAACATCAAATTTATTGTCGATAATGTTTTCGCGACGCCTATTTTACAAAAGCCGTTTGCCTTTGGCGCGGATATTGTCGTCTATTCGGCAACCAAGCACATTGACGGGCAAGGGCGATGTTTAGGCGGCATCATCATCGCCGACAAGCAATATATTGACGAGGCACTCACGCCTTTCTATCGCAACACAGGACCCTCTATGAGTCCGTTTAATGCTTGGGTGCTATTAAAAGGGTTGGAGACGCTCAAGTTGCGCGTGGAGGCGCAAAGTCAAAAGGCTTTGGTCGTGGCGAAATTTTTGGAGGAGCATAAAAAAATCAAGCGCGTGGTCTATCCGTCTTTGCCCACGCACCCGCAGCATAATCTCGCACAAGCGCAGATGAAGCTAGGAAGCACTCTGCTTGCTTTTGAGATTAAGGGCGCGCGCGAGGAAGCCTTTGTTGTGGAGAACACACTTGAAGTGGTAAAAATTTCTAACAATTTAGGCGACACGAAAAGTTTAATCACGCACCCCGCCACCACGACACACTTTCGGCTAACAGAAGAAGCGCGCGCCGAGCTAGGCATCGGGGAAAATTTACTGCGCTTGTCGGTTGGGTTGGAAGATGAAAGTGATATTTGCGCCGACTTGGATAGGGCTTTACAAAAAATTGCCTAATCAAGAGGAGGCGCGCAGTGATTGATTTACGTCCAGTATTATTGGTGATAGGGATGCTGATTGCACCCTTAGGTCTCTTTATGCTTTTGCCGATGATACTCGCTTTATTTCTTGGTTCAAGCGAGTGGATTGTGTTTTTCATTTCAGCACTCTTCACGCTCATTTGCGCGGCGAGTTTTATCATCGGCACGTGGGATAGGATAAGTGGCTTAACCACGCAGCAGGCTTTTATTTTGACTGGGCTGTCGTGGGTTGCGCTGACGATTTTTGCCGCCTTGCCGCTGGCGTTTTCTAGTATGAACCTCAGCTATACCGATGCTTTTTTTGAGGCGATGTCGGGCATTACCACGACCGGCTCTACGGTTGTGGCGGGGCTAGACAATGCGCCGATGAGCTTTTTGCTATGGCGCGGTCTGCTGCAGTGGATTGGCGGCGTGGGCATTATCGTAACGGCGGTGGCGGTTCTGCCGATGTTGCAGGTTGGTGGCATGCAGCTGTTTAGAATGGAATCCTCTGACAACTCCGAGAACATTATTCCGCGCGCGGCTGAGTTCGCTGCTTATATTGGGATTACTTATGTTGTGCTAACGTTTGTGTGCGCGGTCTTGTATTTTATTTTCGGTATGAGCCTGTTTGATAGCATCGTTCATTCAATGACGACCGTGGCAACCGGCGGGTTTGCTAACTCCGACCAGTCGTTTGCCTTTTTCCAAAGTGCCGAGCTAGAAACGATAGCGATTGTTTTTATGATTTTAGGCTCTTTGCCTTTTACGATATATTTTGTGATGATACGCGGCAATTTCAAGGCTTTGAGTCGAGACGACCAGTCGCGTTGGTTTTTGATAACCCTCGTTGGCGCGATTGCCATTTTGAGCGCCTATCATTATGCCAATAGTTTAGGCGCGGGTGCCGGTGGGAGTGAGAGCTTTCTTAATTCTTTGCGCCTGACAAGTTTTAATGTGGTGTCTATTGTTACCGGCACAGGTTATGCGAGTGCGAACTATGGCGGGTGGGGAGGTTTCGCGATAGCTTTCTTTTTTGTTTTAACTTTTTTAGGGGGTTGCGCGGGTTCAACCTCTTGCGGGATTAAGAGTTTCCGCTTTATTGTGGTTTTTAGAGTGCTCAAAGCGGCGATAGCGCGCATTGTTTATCCGCGCGCGATTATCGTGCCGCGCTACAACGGCGTGCCGATAACGCGCACGATTACTGCTTCGGTGATGAACTTCATTTTTCTCTATGCGATATGCTGCGCGGTCGTTGCGATTTTGCTGAACATGATGGGGCTCGATGCGATGACCGCTATTTCGGCGGCGGCGACTTCGGTTTCTAATGTTGGACCGGGTTTGGGGAATATCATTGGTCCTGCGGGCAGCTTTGCCGAACTCAGCGATGGTGTGAAGTGGATTTTATCTACCGCGATGTTGGTCGGGCGCTTAGAGGTGTTCACCGTTTTCGTTTTATTCACCCGCGCCTTTTGGCGCGCTTAACAGCCCATTTTTTTCTTCGCGTCTTCTTATAAACAGATTGCTTATATCGTTAAGAATGCCTAAAAAGGACGGCACAATAAAAAGTATCAACAAGGTGCCGACCGCAACACCAAAAGCCATAGAGATAGCCATCGGTTTTAAGAAAGCCGCTTGTAAAGACTGCTCGAACAAAAGAGGCAGCAAGCCAAAGATGGTCGTGGTTGATGTAAGAATAACCGCGCGGAGTCTTTCTTTCGTGCCTTGCGTGATGGAATCGCGCAACCCTTTGCCTTCATCGATGTGCTGCTGAATCTGCACGACAAGAACGATAGAGTCGTTAATCAAAATCCCCGCCAAGCCCAACAGAGCAATCATCGCCAGCATATTGAGGTCATAGCCCATAAGCCAATGCCCGAACACCGCGCCGATAAAACCAAAAGGAATAATCAGCATAACAATAATAGGGCGCGTGTAATGCCCCAGCACCCAGGCGAGAATAAAATAAATCATCGCGAGAGCAAGCATAAAGCCTAGCCCCAAGTCGCCGAAGGTTTCTGCCTGCTCCTCGCTTCTGCCGCTGTAAGAGTAGCTGATGTTATATTCTTGAATGACGGCAGGCATAATCTCGGCGTCAAGTTTTTCCTGTAGCAGCGGGAGGGGGAGAGCCTCTTGGTTGAGGTCAGCTGTTATGGCAACCGTGCGCAAGCCATCGCGCCGCGTAATCCGCGCGAAGCCAGACTTTTGGGTAATATCAACAATATCGGTGAGCGGCACCTGCTCGCCCGACGGCGCGCGCAAATATAAACTATCAAAAGATTTTGCGCTAGAATCGGTTTGCGGCAAGCGCACGCGCACTTTTATTTCCTCGCTTTTGCCCGGCAAGCGCCGCGCGATAGCTCCGTCAAAAGCATTGCGCACTTGCCTGCCAATCCCCTCTGTGGTGAAGCCGAGCGCGTAGCCTTTGGGCGTAATTTCAAGCAAGAGCTCGCGCTTTCCCCACGGGAGGTCGTCCTCTATATTAGAAATCGCGCCAAATGCGGCGAGATGCTCCTTGAGCTTTATCGCCGCTTGCTTGAGCTTGAGAATAGGCGCGTCTTCAAGGCGAATATCAATATCGCGCCCGGGCGGGCCGGCGCGCTGCTCGGCGATAATCACGCGGTCAATGCCGGGAAAACGCGGCACATGCTTCTTCCACTCGCGCACGAAATCTGCGGTGCGCACGGAACGCTTTTCGCTCGCTTGGAGCTCGACGGTTATTTCGCCTAAGTTGTCGCCGGTTTGTCCGCCTGTCGCGCCGACGCGACTAAAATGCGTTTTCACCACCGACCCTGCGCCGCCACCAAAAGCCAGCTCCGCTTTCACCAGAGAGCTCTCCATCTGTTTCAATGCCGCTTTCACTTGAGATTTCGGCGTGCCGGGTAAAAATATTGTCCGTCCATGAATGGTTTCGGCTTCGGGCGAGGGAAAGAACTGGAAGCCAACATGACCGCCCGCCAGCACACCAACAGAGATAATCAATGCGCCAAGCGTCCCCGCCGCCATACTATAGCGAAAGTCATAGACAATACCGATAAACTTCTCAAAGCCGTTATGCAGGAAGGCATCAAATTTTTTATTAAAGTGAAATTTTATTTTAGCAAAAATGTTTTTAGGCTCTTGCTGTTCGGCAAAAGGTTTCATTGTGGAAAGCCCATGGCGTAAATGACCGGGCAGGACAAAGAAAGCCTCCACCAAACTCATAATGACGATAACCACGACAACTACCGCAAGCGATGCCATAAATTCTCCTAATATATCGGAGATTAAGAACATCGGCATAAAGGCGGCGATGGTGGTTAGGGAGGAGGCAAAGACCGGCGCGCTCATTCTCCCTGTGCCTTGCTCGGCGGCGGCGATGGGGTCGAGCCCTTTTTCGCGCAAAAAGGCAATGTGTTCGCCCACCACAATGGCATCATCAACCACAACCCCCAACATCATTATCAAAGCAAACAGCGTTAGCATATTTATGCTAATGCCTAAAAAGAATAACACCGAGAAGCTGGCAATCATCGCGGTGGGAATGCCCATCGATACCCAAAAGGCAACGTGCCTATTGAGAAATAAAAATAGCACGAGCAAGACAAGCGCCAAACCGCCCGCGCCATTTTTCAGCAGAACGTTAATGCGCTGGCGCACGCGGTTGGATTGGACGTCAAACTTTTCAACCGAAAGAGATTGCGGTAGCGTCGGCTTCAACCGCGCGAGGTAGGCATCAACTTTATTCGAGAGCTCTAAAATATCCGCTTGCGCCGAACGTTGAATGTTAATGCGAATGGCAGGTCTATCATCGCGCAAGCCGGCAGGCGCGTTCTTGTCAAACGTTTCGCGCACGACAGCAATATCGCGTAGCAAAAGTTTCTCACCGCTTTTTTGCGAACGCACTTCAAGGCGGCTCATTGCCCTAGGTCCCATATCAAGCCCTAAGGAGCGAATTTGCTTTTCCACCGCGCCCGATAAAGTGCCTGACGGCAAATCTTCACTAGAAGAATTGATGCGCCTAGAAATGGTGTCGATGGTTAGGTCAAAACGGCGGAGATTTTCCTCACTGACTTCAACCCAAATTTCATCGGGGCGCAGCCCGCGAAAATTGACCCTATCCACCCCCAAGCGCAGGAGGTCATCGCGAATTTTGAGCGCGTAGGCTTTGAGCGCTTGCTCTGAAAACTCGCCATAAACCGCGAGGCTCATCACATTTTCATAGAAAAGAACGCGGGTAATTTGAGGTTTTTCTGCCTCTTCGGGCAGGGTGGTGGTCTCATTGACCGCCGCCTCGACATCGGAAGTGGCGCGCTGCATATCCGTGCCGATTTCAAACTCCATCGTGATGAGCCCAAAGCCCTCGCGCGCGGAGGATGTTATCTTATCCACCGCGCCAATCCCGCGCAGGCCGGGCTCGAGAGATTCGATGATGCCAGCCTCCACATCTTCGGCGCTCGCTCCGCTCCACAAGACGCTAATCGTAATGGCGGGAATTTCCACCGTGGGAAAAAACTGCGTGTTGAGCTGGCGCAGAAAAAAAGCGCCGGTTAAAATCATAATCGCCATCAGCAGATTATGCGCGTTGGCGTGGCGCGCGAAAAAGCTAACCAGCGCGGGAGGCTTGACCTTATTTTCTTTTATGGTTTGCTCGCTCATGTATTTCTTGTTCGCTTATAGTGCGTTAGTTTTTTTGTGCCACGAAAACTTTCGTGCCCGGTCCTGCTTCGGCGAACCAAGTTGTCATAATGATATCGCCGTTTTTTATTCCATTTTGCACGATGATGTCGTCATTGATTTGCCCAATCACTTTCACCGCGCGCGGCACGAGCCTCTCATCAACGATGGCATAAACGATATTGCCTTCATACAGAGCGTTGGAGGGCAAGCGCACAACATTTTTATATTTGCGGTCGGGTAAATGCACTTGAACGAAAGCGCCGGGTCGTAAGGTGCTATCTAAATCTTGTATATCAATATCGGCGAAGACGCTAACGCCGCCGGCGAGCTGCGATATTTCTGCGCCAATGCGAATAATCGTGCCGTTAAATTTGAGCGTCTCTTCACCAACGCGCCAGCTTATTTTGACGCCTTCGCCTTTCAAGTCGCCGGTGTTAGAGATGATGCGCCCAAACTGCGCGTCCGATAGGTGGAAGCGCACTTCAAGCTGGTCGGCGTCAATCAGCTGGGCGATTTGGTCGTTGATATTGACGACCCGTCCAGCGGAGGCGTTAATCTGACTCAAGAAGCCGCGAAAGGGTGCTTTAAGCAAAGTGCGCGAGAGCTCGCGCTCGGCATGGGCGAGGGCTATTTCGCTACGCGCCACTGCACCCTCTTGTTGCGTGAGCCGTGCATCTTGGATAGCGATATTGTTGCGTCTCATTTCCATCGTTTGTAATTGCTTGGAGTTGGCGAGCTTTTTATCGTCTAGCGTTTTTTGCGAGAGGTGTCCTCTGTTGGCTAATTTTTTCGAGCGTTCTAAATCGCGCTCTGATAATTCTGCTTGTTCTTTCGCGCGTTTTAATAAATCTTGTTCTTGTTGTTGCTGCGCGCCAATTTCCTCTAGCCTTGCCTGCGCTTCCGAGAGTCGCGCAACGGCTTCATCAACGGCGTTTTTATAATTGAAAGGGTCAATTTGGATAAGCTCGTCACTTTCGTCTATCACGCCGCCTTCGCGAAAATCGGCGTGCATGGTAATAATTTCTCCCGACACCAAAGCGCGTAAGGCAATTTTTCTACCAGCGACAACCTCGCCAAATACTTTTAGCTGCGGTTGAATGCTTTCTACTTTCGCTTGCATCGCTTGAATGTTCCACACACGCTCTTGAGGTGTTTGGCTCGGCACTTCGGAGCGCAAGGAAAGCAGCAGGGCAAAGACCCCAACCGAAACCCCCAAAATAATAATTGGCAAAAAGCCTTTACCTAATTTTTTAAGCGTATTTGATAAAAAAGTTTTTAGCGATACTTTATTATTATTCATAGTTTGTCATTATACACGCAAAGCCCACAATAGGATAGCTTTTTGCGCGTGGATGCGGTTCTCGGCTTCGTGAAAGATGAGGGAGCGCGTGCCATCGGCGATTTCGGCTTCCACTTCCTCGCCGCGGTAGAGCGGGAGGCAGTGCATAAAGTAAGCGTTTTTGTTTGCGCGCGCCATCAGGGCGTGGGTGATTTTGTAAGGCGCGAGGGCGGCGCGTTTTTCTTGCGCGAGCGCGGGGTCATCGCTTAGCGACAGCCAGCAATCGGTGGTGAGAATGTTTGCCTTTTCGGCGGCTTCTTGTGGCGCGCATAGGGTAATATTGCCGCCTTGTTTCTGCGCCCAGTCGAGGGCTTGCTGCGAGGCGGTGTCGTGCGCCGGCGAAGCGATGGCGAGCTCAAAGCCAAAGGCGGGGCAAGCGTGAATCCAAGTGCGCAACATATTATTGCTATCGCCGAGCCAAGCGATTTTCACGTTTTTTATTTCGCCGAGTTTTTCTTTTATCGTCATCAGCGCAGCGATAATCTGGCATGGGTGCGAGTGGTCGCTCAAGCCGTTGATAACCGGAATGCTTGCCGCGCGCGCGAAGGCGAGCAGCCGCTGGTGGTCGGCGGTTCTTATCATCGCCGCCTCGACATAGGCAGAGAGCACGCCGGCGGTGTCTTCCATCGACTCGCCTCGGTGGAGATGAGCTTGCGCCGCGTCTAGCACGAGCGCGCGTCCGCCGAGCTGGCTCATCGCTATATCAAACGAAAGCCGCGTGCGCGTGGAGGACTTCTCAAAAACCATCGCGAGCGTATAGCCTTTAAGAGGCGCATCGTCATCTGCCGCACCTTGACGCTTCGCCGCGCGTGCTTGCTTGCGCTTTAAGCCGCTATCGACGAGAGCGATTAAGTCTGCGGAGTCTATCTCGTTTAGATTGATGAAGTGTCGCATTATTATTTCTTGACACTTCTCTTCGGCGGCGGTTTATCCAAAGCGTCAATGAGCGCGCCTTGCTTATATTGCGATAGAGTCGCACACACCGCTTCTAGCTTTTCGGCAAGCTCGGTTAAATGGGCTTCGGTAATGTTGAGCGGCGGCGCGAGACGCACGATTTCGTGCTGCGCGGTCAAGAGCAAAAGCTGGTGGCGGCGCGCCTCTTCAACAAACAGCTTCGCGCCCTTGAGGCAGGTGAAGCCATAGAGCAAACCCTGTCCGCGCCATTCGCCTATCACATCGGGGAACATCGAGCTTAGCACCGCAAGCTTTTGCGTTAGCGCTAACCCAAGCCGCCGCACGTGAGCTAAAAATTCTGGCTCCGACACAATTTCAACCACTTTGAGCGCGACCATCATCGCCATCGGGTTGCCGCCGAAAGTAGAGCCGTGCTTGCCTTGCGTTAAACCACGCGCCGCTTCCGCTTTTGCTAAGCAAGCACCAATCGGGAAGCCTCCCGCCAAACCTTTGGCGAGCGTCAAAATATCGGGCGACCAGCCAAAATCCTCGTAGCAGAAAAACCGACCGGTGCGACCGACACCAGTTTGAACCTCATCAAAAATCAACAAGGCGCCGGTTTCATCACAGGTTTTGCGTAAGAAATCCAAAAAGACTTCGCTCACAATACGCACCCCGCCCTCGCCTTGAATGGGCTCGATAAGCACCGCCGCAGTTTTCTCGCTCACCGCCGCCTTAAATGCCGCCTCGTCCTCTAGCGGAACTTGCCGAAAACCCGCGAAGGCTTGCCCGAAGCCTTCGGTTTTGCCCGAAGCCGCAAGCGCGCCAAGTGTGCGCCCGTGAAAGCAACCCTCAAAGCTAATAATTTCCGTGCGCTCCTTATCCCCGTGTTCGTAATGATAAGCACGTGCCATTTTCAGCGCGCACTCAATCGCCTCCGCGCCCGAGTTGGCAAAGAAAATCAAATCAGCAAAAGATATTTCCGTCAAAGCGCGCGCCAAAGCCTCCTGCTCTGGGCTGGAAAATAAATTAGAGCGATGCCATAGCTTCTTGGCTTGCGTTGTCAGGGCTTCGGTTAGCACAGGGTTCGCGTGACCGAGAACATTCACCGCAATGCCCGAAGTGAAATCCAAATAACTATCACCCTTATCGTCAAACAAGTAAGCACCCTCGCCGCGCACGAAATGTTCTTGCGCGCGCGCATAGACCGGTAAAAGAGAGGAGCTGTTTTTTATCATTGTGCCATTTACGTTTTTAGATGCCAGCCTATTTTAATAATATATTGGCAAATAAACCATAAAATAATATTGCAAGCGGTAAGGACAAAAACGCCAGTCATGACATTGCTATCGGTGTAGCCGGTTAGGCTATAGCGCATACCATCTATCATATAGAAGAAGGGGTTGTATTGACTTATCCAAAAAACTTGTTCGGGCAGCTGTTTGACGGAGTAAAAAGTGCCCGACAGAAAAGAGAGAGGCAAAATAACAAAATTGCTAACGGTTTGGAGGTGGTCGAATTTTTCTGCCCAGATGCCCGAAATCAACCCAAGCAAAGACATCAGCATACCTCCGCTAAAGATATAAAAAGCAAGGAGAGGGAGGCTGTGGAGTTTCAAATCAACAAAATAAGCCATCGCCAGCCCGGTGCCGAGCGCCACAACAAAGCCGCGCGTGATACCCGCGCCTATCATCGCGGTGTTTATTTCAAGCGGCGAAAGCGGCGGCATCAAGTAATCCACGATATTGCCCTGAACTTTTGCAATCAAAATAGAAGAAGAAGTATTAGCAAAAGCATTTTGGATAACAGACATCATTATCAGCCCCGGCGCCAAGAAAGTCATAAAGTCTATGCCGGCAATCGCCGGGCGATACTGCCCTAGCGCGAGCGCGAAAATCGCCAGAAAAAGCAGCCCGTTGATAATGGGCGCGGCGACGGTCTGCATAACAACCTTAACGAATCGCCACACTTCTTTTTGGTAAAGAGTCCATAGCCCTATCCAATTCACGCCGCTGAAAAAGCGGGGGCTTCCTTGTTTTAGCTCGGTGGCGGGCGTATTAATGTGGGTAAAATCAGGCATCAGTCAGGACATCTTGGGTTATTTCATTTTTCTGTTGATAACATAAAAAAAGGTCTTTTTCTAGCCCCTATATATTGCTAATAAAAGTAAGAACACCACTATATATCGTGAGAAGCACTAGATATAGTAGTTTTTAGCAAAATATCTCAAAAAGGAGGTCTTATGGCGTGGGAAAAGGAAAGAGTAGAGTTGCTGTTAGAGCTGAATAAGCAGCAGTTTTCGGCGAGCCAAATCGCTGAGAAGCTCGGCGGCGGCGTAACGCGCAATGCTGTTATAGGCAAGCTGAACCGCATGGGCTTTTCGTGCGGTGGCGGCAGACCTGTTGGAGGCTCGCCTCAAGGTATGTCTCAGGGAGGTGTCTCTCAGGGAGGCTCGCCTCATGGCATATCTCAGGGAGGCAGGCATCATGGAGGCACACACGCTAAGGGCGGGAGACCCATTTCTATTGTGGGGGGTAAAAAGCTCGGCAATGGCTTGGGAGCAAAACGAGTGCAGCCTCAGCTCCAGCCGGCAGAAGAGGACATCACCATAGAGGATTTATCCGATTCCAAATGCCGCTTTCCTATGGGCGACCCGAAAGAAAAGAACTTTCGCTATTGTGGCAAAGAAAAAGATTTTGATGTTCTGCCTTACTGCGATTATCACACGCAGTTAGCGCACCAGCGCTCTCATCGCGCTGTGGTGAAAGCCGAGCGCGGACAAAAAGGAATCCTCGAACGGCGCAGAAAAACAGGTTAAACCTGCGACAGGCTAAGCCTGCGACAGGTTGAACCTGACAGGCTAAGCCTGCGACAGGCTAGGATTTTTAAGGCTCAAAGGTATAGCCGAAGCCGTGCGCGGTTTTGATAAATTCGCGCTTGGTCGTTTTCTTTAGTAAAGCGCGCAGACGTTTCACGTTCACATCAATGGTGCGCAGCTCAATGGCGACGTTCTGCCCCCACACAGCATCAAGCAGAGCCTCGCGGGTTAAAACTTTATTCGCGTTGCGCGCTAAATGTAATAGCAGGTTGAAACCGGTTGGACTTAAAGGGACAAGCTCATCTTGCCAGCACACGCGATAATTATTCGGCTCAATCGTGAGCGCGCCGAATTGCAGCAGGCTTGCTTCTTTTTGATTAGGGTTCGTGCGGCGCAGCAAAGCTCTGATGCGCGCGTGTAATTCTTTTGTCGAAAAAGGCTTCGTCATATAATCATCGGCGCCGGCCTCCAACCCTTTGATAATATCGCTCTCATCGCTACGCGCGGTAAGCATGATGATAGGCATTTTATTAAGGCTGTCGTTGGCGCGCGTCTTTTTACAAATATCAATGCCCGAAGGACCGGGCAGCATCCAATCGAGTAGCATTAAATCGGGCGTTGGCTTTTTGCTTAAACGCAAGAGAGCTAATCTGCCATCGGCGACTAATTCAGTTTGGAATCCCATCTCGGTTAAATTAAAAGTTAGCAACTCCCCCAAAGCCATTTCATCTTCCGCGACTAAAATAAGCTCTTTGTGGGTAGGCATTGTTTAAGATTTCTTTTTTGTTTTTCTTACGGGTTTCGCGCCCTTAGGTCTATCGGAGGGCGTGTTTCCGGTTATGGCGTAAAGGATATGCTCTGCGATGCTCGTGGCGTGGTCGCCGGCGCGCTCGATATATTTGGCGGTGAAGAGCATATTGACGCACTGGGTAATGAGCTTTGTATCTTCAAGGATATAAGTCATCGTCTCGCGCAGCAGGGAGTTATAGAGGTCATCGAGTTCCTTATCGCCCTGCCACACGTGGAGAGCGATTTGCTTATCGGCGCGCGCGAAGGCATCGAGCGCACCGCCGAGCTGGCGCAAAGAGAGCTTCCCCATATTATGAATACCAGAGCTAATGTTGTATGGAAATTTGTTAGGCATACTATTAGAAATCAAAGAGGCGATGTGTTTAGCGAGGTCGCCGATGCGCTCTAAATTGGCGGCGATTTTGATAGCGGAAGTTATCTCCCTCAAGTCGGCAGCGAGCGGTTGGCGCAAGGCTATCATTTCTATCGCGAAATCATTTATCTTTTTTTCTTGCTGGTCTATTTTCGCGTCATCGTTAATAATTTTTGTCGCAACACTTTTACTCGGCGATTCAATCATCGTGAGGGCGGTGGCGAGCTGGCTTTCTACTTGCCCTCCCATTTTTGTTATCATAGAGGATAACTTTTTGAGGTCGTCATCAAAAGAATGGACGGTATGTTTTATCATTTTCTTTCCTTGTTTATCCAAAGCGTCCGGTGATGTAGTCTTGGGTGCGCTCGTTTTTTGGTGTCGTGAAGAGTTCGGGCGTATCGCCAACTTCAATCAGCTCGCCGAGATAGAAGAAGGCAGTGCGTTGAGACGCCCGCGCCGCTTGTTGCATCGAATGGGTCACGATAATAATAGTATAGTCTTGTCTTAGGGTATCAATCAACTCCTCTATATTGGCGGTGGCGATGGGGTCGAGCGCGGAGCATGGCTCGTCCATTAGGATAACATCGGGGTTAATGGCAATCGCGCGCGCGATACACAAGCGCTGCTGCTGTCCGCCCGACAGAGACGTGCCGCTATCGCCGAGCCTATCCTTGACTTCATTCCACAAGCCTGCCGCAGTGAGCGCGCGCTCAACAAGCGCGTCTAGCTCGGCGCGGCTTTGCGTTTGCGCGTGAATGTGAGGACCATAAGCGATATTTTCATAAATAGATTTTGGGAAGGGGTTGGGCTTTTGAAAAACCATTCCCACCTGACGCCGCAGATTAACAAGGTTAATTGTGTCGTCATCGTAGATGTCTTGCCCGTCTATTGTGATGGTGCCTTCAACACGACAATCGCGCACGACATCGTTCATTCGGTTGAGGCAACGCAGGTAAGTCGATTTGCCACACCCCGAAGGTCCGATGAGAGCCGTCACCTCTTTTTCTTTTATATCGAGGCTCACGTTTTTTATCGCGCACTTTTCGCCATAAAAAACATTCACATCGCGAGAAGATATTTTTATTTTATTTTCCAATTTTTATTCCTACCATTTACCACTTACCCTACCACTTATACGAGAAGCGTTTTCTTAACAAGGTTGCGGTTGCGTTCATTGCTATCAAAAAGAGTAATAGCATAATAATAGCAGCACTCGCCTTATCGGCGAAGCCTCTTTCGGGGCTGTCTGCCCAGATGAAAATCTGCACCGGCAGGGCGGTGGCAGGGTCGAGCGCAGAGGTGGCACTATCGGCGATAAAAGCCACCATACCAATCATCAGCAGAGGCGCGGTCTCGCCGAGAGCCTGCGCCATACCGATAATCGAGCCGGTCAAAATGCCGGGCAGGGCAAGCGGCACCACATGATGAAACACCGCTTGCATCTGCGACGCCCCCAAAGCGAGCGCAGCCTCTTTGATAGAAGGCGGCACAGCCACAAGAGCCGCACGCGTGGCGATAATAATTGTCGGCAGGGTCATCAGAGACAGAACCAACCCGCCAACCAAAGGCGAGCCGCGCGGCAAGCCAAACCAATTTAGAAATATCGCCAAACCCATCAAGCCAAAAATAATAGAAGGAACGCTCGCTAAATTATTGATGTTAATCTCGATAAAATCGCTCAGGCGGTTTTTGGCAGAGAACTCTTGTAGATAGATAGCGGCTAACACGCCCACCGGAAAGCTAATCAAAAAAGTAACGAGCATCAACCACATAGAGCCAACCAGTGCAGCATAAATGCCGGCGTGTTCGGGTTCGCGACTATCACCGCCGACAAAAAATTCTTTATTGAAAACAAAACGCGTTAAATTGCTTTCTTGGAGCTGCAGCACTTTATCGCGAATGAATGAGGGCATAGCCGAAGACCCCGACTTTAGAAAATCATCAACGTGGTCGGACAAACCTATCCATACAATTTGCGCGTCTTTTTGTTTTGGGTTTGAACGCGTGATGAGTTGTTCCTGAAGTTGTTCTGGTGCGCGCGCGGCTAGAAAGTAGCGCGCGAGCTCCCTTCGCTCTTTACGCGAACGGACTTGTGGGAAAAGCGAAAACATCGCTTCATTAAGAGCCGCATAATAATCAATTTCACTTTCGCCGTCTTCTTCATAAGTATGCTTTTCTAGCTCAACGACAAGTTGAACTTCGGCAACTCGCAAAGCGTTAAGCCCACGATAACTAACCGAAGCCAACAGCACCACAAGCAGAAAAGCAGCAAAGCCAAGCATTCCTAATCCGCTGAAACGAAAGAAATACTCAAATAACGTGCGCTTCCTTAAATGTTTTCTTTTATCAATCATACTCTTCCTTATATTTGCGCACGGTATAAAGAGCCAACCCGTTCAAAAATAAAGTCGTCAGGAACAAAGCCATACCCAAAGCGAAAGCCGCAAGCGTTTTCGCGCTATCAAACTCTTGGTCGCCGGTAAGCAGAGTTACAATTTGCACCGTGATGGTGGTAACAGCGTCAAGCGGGTTGGCAGTTAGTTTAGCCGCAAGCCCCGCCGCCATAACGACAATCATTGTCTCTCCAATAGCGCGCGAGACCGCAAGCAACAAGCCGCTAGAAATGCCGGGCAGGGCGGCAGGCACAACAACTTTAATAATGGTCTCGGCGCGCGTGGCTCCGAGCGCGAGAGAACCCTCGCGCAAACTTTGCGGCACGGCAGAGATAACATCATCAGAAATGGAAGAGATAAAAGGAATAATCATTATGCCTATCACGATACCTGCCGCCAAAGCAGATTCAGACGAGGCGGCGAGTCCAAAGCTCTCTGCCGAGCTGCGAATAAAAGGCGCAAGCGTCAAGGCGGCGAAAAATCCATACACCACGGTCGGCACGCCGGCTAAAATCTCCAGCATAGGCTTGGCGAGCGCGCGGAGCTGGCTGCTGGCATATTCGGTCATATAAATCGCCGACATCAAACCGATGGGGGCGGCAATCATCACCGCGATAAACGTTATCATCAGCGTGCCGACAAACAGAGGGATAGCGCCAAACAAACCGCTCGAGCCAACTTGGTCTTCACGGAAGGCGGTTTGTGGACTCCAATCTAAACCAAACAGAAAGTCGCTCGGCGCGACAAAGTCGAAAAAGCGCAGGGTCTCAAAAATTAAAGACAAAAACACGCCGAGCGTTGTGAAAACCGCAACTAGCGCGCACATCAGCATTCCGTAGAGAGCTATTTTCTCGTTATACGTTTGGACGCGCAACGAAGGCGAGAGCACTCTCATCGCCACCGCGCCGCTTGCCACAGCCAGCGCGGAAGTAATCATCGCCATATAGGAGCTATCTAGATAGGAGCTATCTAGATAGGGGCTATCTAGCGGAAAGAATAAATTTTCTACTATCATCAAAAGCGCGATGAAGGCGATGCCGACCGCCGCGCTCACGCAGGCGGCGAAAATGCCGTAGTGCGTTGGCGCGCAGGCGAGAGCAACGCCATCTGCTTTTATGCGTAAGAATTTCGCGTGGGTAAAAGCGAACATCAAGCTGCTGATTAAAATAATCAGCGTAACGAGTCCCCACATACTCATTGACAGATACCCATTAGAGCTTTAGTGCGACTCTATTTTTAACTTGGCGCGCGATTTTCTGGCGTTCGGCTTTAGGCAGGGGAATGAGTCCTTTTTGTGCTAGGTAGCCGTTATCTCCCCAAGCACGCTCGCGGGTGAATTCGCGCACGAAGCCCGCGAGCCCGCGCGTTGTGCCGAGGTGGTTGGCTTTCACATAAAAATACAAAGAGCGCGAGATAGGATATTTACCTGCGGCAATATTATCAAAGGTAGGCTTGGCATTTTCAACGATGGCGCCTTGTAGTCTGTCTCGGTTGTTGTCTAGAAAGCTAAAGCCGAAAATTCCAAACGCGCGCGGGTTGGCAAGAAGTTTTTGCACGATAAGGTTATCGTTCTCGCCGGCTTCAACGAAAGCGCCATCCTCTCTAATCGCGTGGGCGATACCCTTGAATTTCTTTTTGTTTTTTTTCTTCAAAGCCTTTAGGGTAGGAAATTTTTTAGCGCCGCCTTCCATCGCGATTTCAACGAAAGCGTCGCGCGTGCCGGAGCTAGGTGGCGGTCCTAAAACTTCAATTTTGCTATTGGGCAAAGCGGGGTCAATCTCGCTCCATTTTTTGTATGGGTTTTTTACTAGATTGCCGGTGGCGTCTGGCAGGCGCGCGGCGAGGGCTTGAAAAATTTGCTTGCGCGTTAGCTTCATCGGCGCGGCTTCTTTAGACGAAGCGAGCACGATGCCATCAAAACCAATTTTAACCTCAAGGATTTTTATTTTTTTCGCCGTGCATTTATCATACTCAGATTTTTTGATGCGGCGCGAAGCGTTGGTAATATCGGGGTGTTGTCCGCCGATGCCAGAGCAAAAAAGTTTCAACCCACCGCCTGACCCGGTCGATTCAACGATGGGTGTTTTATTTCCTTTTTTTCTTCCGAACTGCTCGGCAACAACGGCAGCAAAAGGAAAGACCGTCGATGACCCGACAATGTGAGTTGTGCTGCGCGTGTTTGCTTCGGCGGGCAAGGCAAGCGCTACAATAAGCAACAATGAAGAAAGCGTTTTTGTGTAATCCATTATCATAACCTCATTTTTATCCTTGATTGAGGCTAGCAGTCATTTATGACATTTTTATGACAACTTTTTATGAGGAAGGATTATTTTCATCTTTCAGCAAGAGAAGAGAGAAGGTAGAGCCTTCGCCTAACTGGCTGCTGATAAGGAGTTTGCCTCTGTGTCGCGTGAGGATATGTTTAACGATGGCAAGCCCCAAACCTGTGCCACCGAGTTGGCGACTTTTTTCGGGGTTGATGCGATAGAATCGCTCGGTGAGGCGCGGGATATGAAAGGGAGAAATACCTTTGCCATAATCTTTTATATGAATCGCCCAAGCGGGTTCATTACCGAGGGTGCTTTCTTCGAGCGCGATTTCAATTTCGGCGGTTGAGTTGGTGTAAGTCAGGGCGTTGTTGATTAAGTTGCTCACGGCTTGCGTTAGCTCGCTATGCGAGCCGCTGGTGATAGCTTTTTCGTGCGCGGGGCTGGGACGATTTATTTTTATATTTAATTTCTGCGCGGTGGATTGGTTGATGTCGATGGCTTCGGCGATAACGGTTTCCAAATCAATTTTTTCTTTAGGAGGAATGTGTGCCATTTTCTCTATGCGGTTCAGCGAGAGCAAATCCTCAACGAGGCTCACCATACGATTGGACTGGTCTTCCATAATGCCGATAAACTTTTGTCGGTTCTCTTTATCTTCGGGTGAGAGGGTGCGCAACGTTTCCAAGTAGCCAATAAAAATAGAAAGCGGCGTTTTGAGTTCGTGGCTGGCGTTAGCGATAAAATCGCTTCTCATCTGTTCGGCGAGGCGAATTTCGGTTTGTTCGTCAAAGCTAACGAGCACGAAAGGTTTTAAGTTGCCTTTCACTTTCAGAGCGGGCGCGATATCTATTCTAAAGAAGCGGGTGTGCGGCGTATGGAGCTGCCACTCTACTTGGCGATGTTGGCTATCGTTGATGCTCAGCTCTAAAGCTTCGAGAATATTCGGGTCGCGAATGATAGAGCTAAAGGGCACATCGCGCAGGCTTTCGCGTTGGAAGAGTTTTTTCGCCGCCTTGTTGGCTAGGCGCACACTCCCCTTGCTGTTTAGAATTAGGGTAGGGTAGGGCAGAAAATCGGCAACCTCGCGGCGGAGGGCTAGATTTTTCTGGCTACTAAGCAGGGCGGGGTTGATATCGGTTTGCGGCTTTGACTCAATCAAGCTAGAGGCGAGGACAATCATAAAGCCTAAGACCGCGAGCTCTAGCGGCAGGCTTGTCTCGATGACAAAAAAGAGAAAAACGCCGCCGGTAAATAACAACACGAGCAGATGGCGACTTATCCTCTGGGTTAGGTGATGGAATCTCCCTTTAGAGCTCAGGCTATCGGTTAAAGCATTGGACATAAACTTATTATAAGGGCTTTATGATAGGTTCGGCATAAGTTTTTTGGCTTTATAATATAAATATGTTATGGTGAAAAAAACAGGAGGGGAAAATGAAAGACTTTACAGGTTGCACAGCATTTATCACTGGCGGGGGAAGCGGCATTGGTCGCGCGCTGGCAGAGGCGCTGGTTGGCTCGGAGGTGCGTCACGTTATCATCAGCGATGTTAATCGCGAAGGGCTAGAGGAAACGATAGAGCATATTCGTTCTGCGGGTGGCAGGGCGGAGGCGCACATTCTCGATACGGGCAACCGCGATGCGGTTCACGAAATGGCAGAGCGCATTCGGCGCGAGCAGGGCGGGGCAGACCTTGTTCTCAACTGCGCGGGTATCGCTCAAGCCTCTACGGTCGAAGACCTCACTTATGACGATATTGAACGCGTGATGCGTGTCAATTTTTGGGGAATGGTTTATTCCACGAAAGCCTTTCTCCCGCATTTAATAGAAAAGGGCAGAGGGAACATTATGAATATTTCTAGTATTTTTGGAGTCATCGGTGTGCCGCAGCAATCGGCTTACTGCTCGTCTAAGTTTGGCATTCGCGGCTTCACCGAGTCGCTTGCCCACGAACTCAAGGATAGCGAGATTGTTATTTCTAGCGTTCACCCCGGCGGCATCAAAACGAATATCGCGCGCACTATGAAGCTGCCGCAAGACACGACACTAGAGGAAAGAGAACGTGTCGCCGAACGTTTTGATGAATTCGCGATAAACACCGCAGAATACGCGGCGAAGGTTATTATCAAGGGTATGCGTAGCGGCAAGCGGCGCATTTTGATTGGTCGTGACGCACGTATGATGGATAGAATTCAACGTTTAATGCCTTCGTCTTATGGCAGATTTATTTTTCGCAAAATAGGCTTGTTTGAAACCGAAGAGAATGAAAAGCAAGGAGAGCAAGAGCAGTGAGATTTCTTTTTGTTATTGTTTTATTTTTGTTTGTCGGGTTCGCGGAGGCTAAAGTGCCTGAGGGCGTAATGAATTGCGATGAGGGGTCCCAAGCTGAATGCGATATTTTTTGGAATAGACAGAGCGCGCGCGCTAAAGAATTTATTTTATCCTTCAAGGGCAAGGATAGAAATGCCGCTCTGACTTGTTATGCGCTAAGTGGCTACAAGAAAATAACGAAGCAAGTGCGCGCATGCACGAAGAGTTTGATTGGAGAGAGGCGTTCGCTCACGCATTGCGAGAAGCGCGGGCATGAGTTGATGAGTGCGAAGATGGAGAAGTGTCGCCATCAATATATGCGCAAGAACGGATTCCCTTTACCTTATTAAATGCCCTATTAAAGAGCTACAACTTTAAGATTGATTTCTCTTCCACTCTACCCATTCAGGGTTTATTTCCTTAATTTCTCTCCATTTTCTCTTTAACATGCAGAACTTAAAAACGTTTGCTTTATTTTTTTTAGCTGCCCTGATTGCGGCGTCATTAACGCATTTTGTGTCGCTTGAGCTTTGACTTTTGCTAGCACCGCTAGATTGAGTCCGATTCGCGTCTCTTTGGCTTGAGCTAGAAGACTGACTTACAACTTTACAATCGCGAGCAGGAATTACAACTTCCATACTTTTAATATCGCACTCTGCGCGGTCATAGTCCAATTTTTCCCCATATTCAAAGCTGTTTGCACCAACTTTGGTAGCTAGCGGTTTATTTTGCCATACGGTAAGATATTTTTGTGGCGCAAAAAGCGCACAGGCAGTAAGAAAAGCTACTGCTAGAGATAAAGATAATAATTTAGTTGTCATGGTCCAACCCTCCAGATGTTTTTTGGTTTGATATATTAGTATAATATAGTTCTTTTTTAAGGAGTGCAAGTTTTATTTAGTATTTTACCTTTATTCTAAAACCATTCTAAAGTGTTTAATTTTAGGCATTTGAGGGTTCGCCAATCCCCAATGATGTTATTAGTGGTGCCGCCACTGTGGATCGAACACAGGACCTCACCCTTACCAAGGGTGCGCTCTACCACTGAGCTATGGCGGCCATAGGCTTTTCTAGCACAAAAGGCGAGAATTAAAAAATCGCATAGCCGCCATCAACGATGAAACTATCGCCAGAGTGATAGGCGCTCGCGTCACTAGCGAGATAGACGGCGACACCCGCGAAATCTTCGGGTTCTCCCCAGCGGCGCGCGGGCACGCGGCTGATGACCTTTGCCTCAAAAGCAGGCGCGCCTTGTATGGCTTGGGTCATATCGGTCGCTATCCAGCCGGGCAGGATAGAGTTAGCGCGAATGCCGTAGCGCGCAAGCTCCACCGCACAGCCTTTTATCATAGAAAGCACCGCGCCTTTTGTTGCGGCGTAATGCTGGTTGCGCGCAGCTCCCTCTATCGCCGCGAGCGAAGCGACCCCCACCAGAGAGCCGCCGCTATCGCCATTTTTCGCGCGCTCCACCATGTGCTTGCTGGCTTCGCGCAAGGTCCAAAAGACTCCATCCAAATTAACCGCAAGCACTTTGCGATAGGTCTCAGTATCCATTTCGGTGAAGGCAGGCGCGCCGAAGCCGATACCCGCATTAGCGAAAACGGAATCGATCCTGCCGAAGTGCTTTAAGGTTTCGGCGATGGCATTTTTGACTTCGGTTTCATCGGCAACATTCACCTTGAGGGCGAGAGCCTTGTCGGTGTGCTGTTTGAGCTTCTGCTCTGCCGCGCTGTTTTTTTCCTCATTGCGCCCCCAGATGCAGACGCGCGCACCTGCTTGCGCCAGCCCCTCTGCCATACCGAGACCAATGCCTCCATTGCCGCCGGTTATCATGGCAACCTTGTTGGTTAAATCAAATGGTTTAAACATATTTCTTCCTCCAGTTTATTAAGATGGCTATAGTATAAATTATGTGTGGGAGATATGCACTAGAAATATCCACCGAGACGCTGAGCGCCGAGACGCTGGGCGCCGAGACGCTGAGTGTAGCGTTCGGTTTAGAGGCGCAAGCTAGGGTTGCCTCTAGTTATAATATTGTGCCGAGTAGCTCGGTGGCTTTTGTTGGCGCAGACGGGTTAGCCTTCGCCCATTGGGGCTGGACGACTCACGGGCTTCATCAGGAACGTGCGCGTTATCAAATCAATGCGCGGAGTGAAACTTTGGCGCAACGACCTTCTTTTCGCGATGATATTGTTGATGGGCGATGTTTAATTCCGGCTTCGGCTTTTTACGAGTGGCAGCATAAGGGCGAGCGTAAGGGGCAACCCTATGCGGTTCGCCCCAAAAATAATAATAGCAATAATACCAATAGTAGTAATGGTTTTTTTGCTTTTGCCGGGCTACAGCGGCAAGGCGACAAGCAGAGGGAGTGCGTGATTATCACGACCGAAGCGAATGAGAGCTTAGCCCCTATTCACCCGCGGGAGCCGGTGATGTTATCGCCTGATGTTTGGTCGCGCTGGCTTCATAGCGAGCCGAAAGATGCCCTATCGCTTTTGACGACAAGTTTGCCTAGCTCGGTTGAGGTTTATCCTATTTCGCGTGAGATTAACAACATTAAAAATGATAGCGCGCATTTGCTTGATAAAATAAATTTACCACCGCTGCTACAACAAAGTTTATTTTAGCTTTATAATTTTATTCGGGTTGAGAATATTGTTTGGGTCGAGCGCGGTTTTTATTGCGCGCATAGCGTTTAGCGCGGTCGTGCCTTTTTGCTGTAGGAGTTCATCTTGTTTAAGAATGCCGATGCCGTGCTCGGCACTAATCGAGCCGTCAAAACGCAAGACGAGGTCGTAAATAATTTTATTGAG
Organism: Alphaproteobacteria bacterium; assembly: GCA_965209065.1. GTDB lineage: Bacteria > Pseudomonadota > Alphaproteobacteria > JAPOUT01 > CBDBUR01. Next base: position 888,807 of record OZ242373.1, on the reverse strand, counting down.
CGGCGCGCGCTCGGCAAGAAAGGCTTCATCGGTTAGGTGTTCGGGGCGCGACAGATTAAAATGAAGGTTGCCATCACCGAGATGACCGAAAATCACCGGGCGTGTGGCGGGGACGGCACGCTCCACTTCGGCGCACGCTTGCTGCGTGAATTGCGCCCAGTGATGTAAAGGCACGGATATATCGTGCTTAATGCTCGCCCCTTCTTTCTTTTGGATTTCCGACAAGTTCTCGCGCAACGCCCACAGGGCTTGCGCTTGCGCCGCCGAACGCGCAAGCACCGCATTTTCTTTTTCTAACAGAGCTTCTAAAGTTTCGGGTTTGGCGCACTCTAGCAAAACATAAAAATTATCGGCTTGCTCGAAAGGCAGGCGCGCGGTGTCAAGGTGCTTTAAGATAAACTCCATACCTTGTTTAGCGATAAGTTCAAAAGCGGAGATAGAACCATAGGCGAGCTCCTGCGCGCGCTCAAATAAAGTGAGCGCGTCTTCTATAGACGGCAAGGCAACCATCGCGGTCGCAACCTCCCTATCCAAAGGAAAAAGACGCAACACCGCCGCGGTGATAATCGCCAGCGTGCCTTCAGAGCCAATCAGTAAATCCTTCAAGTCATAACCGCTATTGTCTTTAGGCAAGTGTTTCAATCCGTGCCACACCTCGCCGTTGGCAAGCACCGCCTCCAGCCCGAGCGTCAAATGCCTCATCATTCCATAGCGCAACACGTGAACGCCTCCGGCATTTGTCGCAAGCAGCCCGCCAATTTGCGCCGAGCCCTCTGACGCTAAACGCAAAGGGAATTGTCGGTTTTGGTCGCGCGCCGTTTGGTGAATGTCGGCAAGCACACAGCCGGCTTCGGCGGTTATCGTGTTTTGACCGACCGCGCGCAGTTTGTTCAAGCGCGTGAGGTTCAGCACCAGAGCCTTGTCTGCGTCAAACGGCACTTGCCCGCCGACAAGCCCAGTGCCTCCGCCTTGAGGCACAAGGTGAAGCCCCTCCGCCGCCGCAAGACGCACGAGTGCCGCAACCTCCTCCACCCGCTGAGGCAGAGCAACCGCAAGGGCTTTGCCGTGCCACAAGCCGCGCGGCTCGCTGAGAAAGGGGGCTTTTTCTTGGGGTGTGGCGCGCAGGTTTTTCTCGCCAACGATATTACTTAGTTTTGTTAGCAGGCTCATTTTGCTATTATAAACGAATGCTAAAGGCGCTCGACCATATAATTGTAGCAGTCGATGACCTCGACTCTTCCGCGCTGCGCTGGGCGTTGATGTTTGGCGTTCAGCCTGTGTGGGAGGGCGTTCACCCAGAGCATGGCACGCGCAATGTTTTATTTAACTTTGGTGATTTCTATTTAGAGTTGATGGAGGCGGTCGGCGAAGGCGGGCATGCAGAGCGTGTGCGTCAATTTATTTCTAAAAAAGGAGAGGGCATATTCGGCGTGTGCTGCGCGTGCGATGATATTGAAGCGGAAGCGCAGGCGTGGCGTGATGGTGCACTCGGGGAAGTAATAGTGAATAATGGAGAAGGTGTTTCCACCAATAAAGAAAAACGCGAATGGAAGCTCGCTATTCCCTCGTTAGATAAAACAGATGGGCTTTTCATTTTTGCGATAGAGCATTTGTCTGCGCCCTTACGGCTCTCCGCGCCGACTAGCGAATGCGGTATTAAAAGTTTAGACCACGTTGTGATAATGACGAGCAATGTTGAGGATGTGAAATCTCTTTTGGCGGATAAAATGAAAATTCGTTTAGCCTTAGATCATGTGCGCGATGATTACGGTGCGCGTCAGTTATTTTTTCGTTTTGACAATTATAAAACGATAGAAGTCGCCGCTCCGTTAAGAGGAGATGGGGTAAAAGGAGACGCGATAAAGAGTCAATTTTGGGGGCTGGCATGGCAAGTCGATGATATTGACGCCACACACGCGCGCTTAACCAAAAGCGGCAGGTTCAATCTATCGGAAGTGCGCGTGGGTCGTAAAAAAGGAACGAAAGTTTTCACCATTCGCGATGCGCCCAGCGCGATACCTACTTTAATTATTGCCAAAACTTAAAAGGGCTTGAAAGCCGCACGGCGCAAGCGGTCGTTGATGGCAATGCCTAATCCCTCGTTAGGAATAGGGGCAACGGCTATCGCGTCATAGAGTCTGTCCATCTCGTGGAGCATAGAGAAAAAGTTATGTGCGGCTTCCGCCAAGTCGCCGCTTTCGCTCAAGTTAAAGCACCCAGTCGGGTGCGCGCGCAGGCTGGCAGTTTTACCGAAAGCGAGAAAGCCCTCGCCACTTTTTGCTTCGGTCGCATTGAGTCTTAGCTTCGCGTTGGGCGCGTAGTGGGAAGGCAAGCGACCCGAACTTAACTTTTTTCCTGTCGGTTCTTTTATAGAATTTAATGCACTGCCTAACACTTTTTCAATTTCGGCAGAAGGGACGGCACCCGAGCGCAATAAAAAATTTCCTTCAGGCAAGCAGCCGATAATGGTTGATTCCAATCCTTTATCAGTTGCGCCGCCGTCTAATATCAGTATTTGTTCGCCGAGCAAGCGCGCGACATGCTCGGCTTTTGTCGGGCTCAACTTACCCGAAGGATTGGCGGAGGGTGCTGCAAGGAATAAGCCGCTCTGTTTCAACAAGGCGCGGGCAATGGGGTGCGCGGGCACGCGCAAGGCGATGGTTTCCCCGCCGGCCAAAGCGAGCGGGCAGATGGGGCAGTTCTCGGCTTTTGGCACAACGAGCGTCAAGCCGCCTGCCTTTTCCCAGAAGGCTTGCGCCAAAGCTAAAGCGGCGGAGTTGAACTTGCCGAGTTTCTGCGCGGCGGATTTGTCGAGCGCGTGGATAATCAGCGGATTGAAAGTGGGTCGTTGTTTCATCGCGAATATTTTGGCAACCGAATCGCTGCGCGTGGCATCGGCACCTAAGCCATAGACGGTCTCGGTTGGAAAAGCGACCAGCTCGCCTTGGCGCAAGCGCGCGGCGGCTAGGGTTAAGTTTTCTTGTGGTGTTATTATCGTGCTTGCCATATTTCAATCTCATACTTATTATAAGGTAAGCAGGAGAAGTTATGACAAAAAGCGATGTAAGCAAACTCAATTTTGAGCAAGCGCTCAAGCAACTAGAGGGGATAGTCCATAAGCTTGAGAGCGGTGAGGCGGGGCTAGAAGAGTCGATTGGGCTTTATGAAGAAGGCAATGCGCTAAAGCAGCTATGCGAGGAAAAGCTCAAAGACGCGGAGCTACGCGTGAAGCAAATCACCCTAGACGCAGACGGCAAAGCCAAAACCAAAAAACTTGATACTTAATTACTAACTATTATTGACTTGCGCGCGGTGGAGAAGCACGTGGTCGGCAAGAACACACGCCATCATCGCCGCGCCCACCGGCACCGCACGAATGCCAACGCACGGGTCGTGCCGCCCTTTTGTCGCCACCTTGACGTTCTCACCCTCGCTAGAAATAGCATTCTGCTCAATTAAAATAGAAGAAGTCGGCTTGACCGCAAAACGCACCACAAGCTCAGCACCCGAAGAGATGCCACCCAAAACACCGCCCGCATTGTTAGACAAAAAGTGCGGGCTGCCATTTTTCATTTCCATTTCATCGGCATTTTCCTCGCCGCGCATAGCCGCCGCGGCGAACCCCGCGCCAATTTCCACGCCCTTCACGGCATTGATAGACATCATCGCGCCAGCAAGCTCGGCATCGAGTTTAGCGTAGATGGGCGCGCCGAGCCCAACAGGCACATCGCGCGCGACAACTTCCACCACCGCGCCCAAAGACGAACCTTCCTTGCGCGTCTTGGTTAGCAGGCTCTCCCAGCGCGCGGCGGCTTGGCTATCGGGGCAGAAGAAATGGTTCTGCGCGCATTGAGCGAGGTCAAAATTATCGCGACTAATTTTATCGCCGCCTATTTGAATGAGGTAAGCGTCTATTTTTATATCGGGGATAATTTTTCGCGCGACAGCTCCCGCCGCGACCCGCAGTGCAGTTTCGCGCGCACTCGCTCTGCCGCCGCCGCGGTAATCGCGGATGCCGTATTTGGCTTGGTAAGTGTAGTCGGCGTGCGCCGGGCGAAATTTATTTTTTATCTCCTCATAATCGCGACTGCGCTGGTCTTTATTTTTTATCAGCAGAGAAATCGGTGTGCCGGTGGTTTTGCCGTCAAAGACGCCCGACAGAATTTCAACCTTATCATCTTCGGCGCGCTGGCTGACGAAAGGCGATTGCGCCGGCGCGCGCTGGTCGAGAAAAACCTGTATATCATTTTTGTTGAGAGGAATGCGCGGCGGGCAGCCATCAACGACACAGCCGATAGCCGCGCCGTGAGATTCTCCCCAAGTAGTAAATCGGAACAGGTGCCCGAAAGCATTGAGCGACACTACTCTATATCCATTTTCATACCGATGACATTGTAGCCGGAGTCGACAAAATGCGTTTCGCCGGTAACGGCGCTCGACATATCGCTGAGGAGATAGACGGCAGAGTTGCCGACCTCATCGATGGTGATGTTTCGGCGGAGCGGCGCGTTGTCCTCGTTCCATGAGAGCATGAGTCTGAGTCCGCTAATGCCGGCGGCGGCGAGCGTCTTGATAGGTCCGGCGGAGATAGCATTAACGCGAATATTCTGTTTGCCGAGGTCAGCGGCGAGGTATCGCACGCTCGCCTCGAGAGCGGCCTTAGCGACACCCATCACGTTATAGTGGGGGACGGCTTTCTGCGCGCCGTAGTAAGAGAGGGTGATAATAGAGCCGCCTTGTTTCATAAAAGGCTCGGCAGCCTTAGCGACGGAGATAAGGGAGAAGCAAGAGACGTTCATGGTGTTGGCGAAATTTTGGGGTGATGTATCGATGAATCTCCCAGTGAGTTCGTCTTTATCGGAGAAAGCGATAGCGTGGCAAATGAAGTCGATTTGTTTCCAGTCGAGTTTTTTGAACATATTGGAGATATCGTCTTGTTGAGCGACATCGCATTCGATGAGGGGCGCGTCGCCGAGTTGAGCGGCGAGGGGTTGGACGCGTTTTTTGAGGGTCTCGCCTTGGTAAGAGATAGCGAGTTGAGCGCCAGCCTTGTGGCATGCTTGAGCGACGCCCCAAGCGATAGAGCGTTGATTGGCGAGTCCCATAATGATGCCGCGCTTGCCTTCGAGAAGGTTGCCTTTGATAAGGTCGGTCGTCATAATGGCACTATAGCATATTATCGAGAAGTTGCTATAATTTTTCCCATAAGGCTTATTCAACCTGATTCGTTTTTGGGAGTTTTAATGTTTAAAGAAAAAAAAGTTAAATATACTGGTTTAGATTCATCAGAGGAGCAAGGAGAGGTTTCAGCTCCGAGCCGTTTCGTTGGCGAGCCTAGATTAAGTATAGTTAGTTTAGGTGCGGGGGTTCAAAGCTCGGTAATGATTTTGCTGGCGGCGCACGGGAAGCTAAAAGATGAGAAAGGTAGAAAAGTCCCCGCGCCAAAATACGCTATCTTTGCCGACACAGGCTGGGAGCCAGAAGGCGTTTATAAGCACTTGAGGTGGCTAGAGAGGGAGCTAGAAGGCAAACACCCAAAGACGAAACATTTAATTAAAAATAAGATTAAAATTATTAGGGCAAGCAGATTAGATTGCCGTAATCCACATAAGCGCGGGCGACCTCCTTCTCATGAGATTCAAAAGCACTTACTAAAAGGAGAGAACAGCACGGGTCAAAAGTTTTTATCAGTGCCGGTTTTTATGTTCAACAAGGAGGGGAAGAAATCGATAGCGCGGCGTCAATGCACGCGCGAATATAAGCTAGAGCCAATTCGCCGCAAGATGAGAGAGTTGTGTGGCTTAAAGTTCCGTCAAGTGATGCCGCGTAAAGATTGGGTAGAGCAGTGGATAGGCATTTCAACGGATGAAATTTTTCGTATGAAAGAAGCGCGCGACCCATGGCTCAAAAGCAGATGGCCTCTAATAGAAATGGATATGTCTAGGAGTGATTGTAAGGCGTGGTTTAAGAGGCACTACCCGCATAAACATTTGCCTCGTTCGGCTTGTATAGGTTGCCCGATGCATTCGGACAAGGACTGGATAGATATGAAAAAGCACGACAAAAGAAGCTGGAAAGATGCGGTGCGGGTTGATAGGTTGCTAAGGCGCGGTTCTAGGGGAGAAAAATTAGGTGGCGAAGTTTATCTTCATCGTGCTATGGTGCCATTAGATAAGGTTGATTTCAAGGCATCTCGTGAGGAACGCCAGCTTTCGTTAAAAGACGAATGCGAAGGTATGTGCGGGGTGTGAAAAACAAATAAGGGGGGATTATGACAAAAAAAGTTTCTTATGGTGACAAATGGGATATTGAAAGCCTTATCAATGAAGAAAACAGGACAGGGATTGTATTGCCATATTTTCAACGCCCCTTTGTATGGGATGAGGAACAACAAAAAAGACTAATAGCATCACTGCTAGCTGGAGTTCCGATTGGAGGGCTTTTGTTTTTCAAGGGTATGGGGGGAGGCTATGCTGCCCGCCCATTATGCTTTAGTAAGCTTCGCTATAACCACCCTCCTCACACATCATTATATTTACTAGATGGGCAACAGAGGCTTTCTGTTTTGAAAACAGTATTTGATGATGTTTTTTCTAAAAAAAATATAAGTGATATAAAACGTGTGGGTGAAATAAAGGATTGGAAAGATATTTGTGAGCATATTGATGAAAATCTAAGTAATAGATGGTTTATTACATTAAAACCCTTAGAGTCAGGTGAAAATGATGATATTTTCTGCCGTGAAACTTTAAGGTTTAGTAAAGATGTAGGTAATTTTAGTCCAGATGATTATATTCCATACATAACTTGTGTTCCTATAAAGAAAAGTGGCACAAAAGATGATTTCTCTCCTGCTCGCTCCAAAGATGAAATTATAATTAATGCTGTAAATAAAGAATGCATACCTTTATGGCTTTTACTATCTGAAGGAGGTTCTAAAACTTTACATACCATTCTTTTTAAAATAGGACAAAAACTAACAAACCCCGAAAAGCATGAGGAAGAAAATGTAAGCATCTGGGTTATTGGCATTCGTGATTTTTTAAGAGAAAACATAACCGAGGCGACTATTCCAAATATAACTCTAGAAGCCAACCAAATGGATCTAGGAATCTCTATTTTTGAAACCATTAATAGTTCAGGGACTGCGTTAAGCCCATATGATTTATTGGTTGCTAGAATGTCCCTAGCAGATAGAGAAACAAGCCTTACAGAGCATATAGAAAAATATCTCGAAGAGATTAGTATTGAAGGTTTGTATAGCGATACTTATTCTAATGGAAAAAATTGGAATCTTACCGAAAAAGAAAGAGGTTTTTGGGATAAAGGTTTGCCATCAAAAGATTTTATAGATATTTTTCTTGCTTGTTTGGGGCTTGAATGTAATGTAGGTGACGATATTAGCAAGACTAACGTTGAGGATGTAAAAAAGTATATAAAGTATACAAAAACAAAAGCAGTATTAAAAATTAGTCCTGAAGATATTAATAAAAACTGGAATAAAGTTGTGGAAACTATGGTTCAACTATTTCAATTTTTACATTTTAGATGTGGCATAGTTAAATTATCTGATTTAAGATACAGATTAATGGCTTCGCCTTTATACTTGGTTTTTAGAATGAAAAACCAAGTAAACGAGAGTATTTTGAAGAAATGTGAGTATTGGTATTGGTCGGCACTATTTAGTGGGCAATATCGTGAGAGACAAAACGAACAATCTATGGAAGATTGTAAAAAACTCCATAATTTTTGCTTTGGCAGAGAAGTTGGAGAGGATGGAGTCCTTCAAGGTGTAAAAAACCCTTTCCGACCTTATGGAAATACAATTTTTCAACAAAATGGTTATTCTGATTTGGGCAATTTAGCTAGAACCGATAGCGCGGGTAATTTTAATAAAGGGCTTAATGACCCGATTTTACAGTATTTACTTTCTCGAAAGCTTAGCGATTTAGAAAACGAAGTAGATAGGTCAATAACATCTTGGAATATAGCAGATGAGTTAGAAATAGGAGGTAAATTAATAAAAGCAGATAAGCATCATTTAATTCCGTGTGGAAAAAAGCGAAAAGCTGATATTCCTTTAAATAGCCCACTGAACTTGACTTATATTACAGCAACTAAAAATAAAAAAATTGGTGGGAATACATCAAACTACTATCATAAAACGGGAGACTTAGATAAGGCACTTCATCTTTTACCAGATGATTTTTATGAATTGTCCGAAAACTATAGGATTGCTAACGATACAGAAAAAAATGGAGAACCCCCAAAAACAGATAAAGAGAGAGCATTAGAAGTCTTGCTTGAAAAGCGGTTTCGTAAAATAAAAGCGAACGTTCAGGAGAGGTTAACAGGCTTAATTTCTGATTAGTTTAATTTTTTCATCGGTTTCAATCCAGACGGTTGCGCCGCAGGGTAAGGGCTTTTTCGGAGAATAAATTACTCGGCAGAAGCCGTCAATTTCTACAGCCCTAGCTTTTCTCACACTATAAGAGGTTCTAACCGAAATTGGCGGCTTGTTTTCTCCCAATCGTCTATTGCGGTCTATAATTTGCCTGTTAATATAAATACGTTTTTTCATATTTAACAGATATGTTCTATTTTAGGAGCGTGAATAAGTTTTATGACTGACCCGATGAAGCAATTTGAACGCTGGGCGCGACTCGCCCAAGCAAGCGAACCGAATGATTATGACGCCGCCGCTTTGGCTACGAGCGAGCGCGGCAACCTCCCTGACATACGCATGATTCTCGTGCGGCGATATGACGCGCGCGGCTTCGTGTTCTTTTCTCACCAAGATAGCGCAAAGGGCAAGCAGCTCGCCGACAACCCCAACGCCGCCCTCAATTTTCACTGGAAGAGCTTGCGCCGACAAGTGCGCGCGCGCGGACACGTCGCCATCATCGACACCAACGAGGCTGACCTATACTTCCAGCAACGACCCCGTGACCACCAGCTCAACGCTCACGCTTCCAAGCAGTCGCGCGTCCTCAAAAACCGCGACCTCCTCGCCGCGCTTTTTCGACACGCGAAGCAAAAGTTCCACCGCGAGACTATCCCCCGTCCTGCTTACTGGGTCGGCTTTCGCTTAGCGCCGCTAGAGATAGAGTTTTGGCGCGCGCGGCGGTCGCGCCAGCACGACAGGGTTTTATTCTACCGCGCCTCTGTCGGTGCGCGATGGCGCACGAAGATGCTTTTTCCCTAAAGGCGTAACGTGATATAATGGTTGCAGATGTCGAACGCGCCCACAAAACACGATAAGTTAATTTACGCCACGAGCCTTGCGGCTGTGGTGGCGGCATTTGTGATGGCGGGCATAAAAATCTATGGCTGGGTCGCGACACAATCGATAGTGATGTTGGCGGCGCTTTTGGATAGCTTGATTGACGGCATGATGTCGATTTTCATTTTCTTTTCGATACGTTATTCTATCCAGCCGGCGGATAAGGAGCATCGGTTTGGTCACGGCAAGGCGGAGGCGGTGGCGGCTTTTGTTCAGGGCTTGGTTCTTTTGGCGGCGGCGATGTTTCTTTTTGTGGAGTCGATTTTGAGCATTTACCAGCCGCACGTGATTAGCAACATTTCGGTTGGCATTTACGCCTCTTCGATTTGCGTGGCGATAACCTTTCTGCTTGTTTTGCTGCAGAGTTATGTGGTATCGCGCACGGGTTCGTTGGCTTTGCGTTCGGATAGTCTGCATTATCGTTCGGATATTTTGCTTTACGCTTCGGCGATTATCACTTTGGGGCTGACGGGATATTTTGGCGACACGCGGCTTGATGCGCTTTTCGGTATTGGCGTGGGGATATATATTGTCGTTCAGGCGGCGGGGATTATCACGGATTCGCTCAAGCAGCTGATGGACCACGAGCTTTCGGACGAGCTGCGCGCCGAGATAAAGGCGGTGGTTATGAAAAACGAGCATGTGCGCGGCATTCACGATTTGAGGACGCGCACTTCGGGCAGGCGTCAGGTGATACAATTTCATATAGAGATGGACGGGGAGATGACGCTCACGCGTGCGCATAAAATTTCCGATGAGGTGGAGGATGGGTTAATGGCGGCTTTTCCTAACGCGGACATTATCATTCACCAAGACCCTGAGGGGCTAGAGCAGCTCACGGCGCTTGAAAAAAATTAAAAAGCGGCTATAATTCTAAATTATATTTTTATCGGGAGGCGATATGAAAGGAACGATGCAGAGCTGGCTCTTGCGCCAGAACACAATTTTAGACCACGCGAACAAGCATCACCCGAAGAGGGAGATTGTGTCGAAGCTGGTCGAGGGCAAGGTTCACCGCACGAATTACGCTGAGATTCATTTGCGCGCGCGTAAGTTATCGCAGGCTTTTGTGAAGCTCGGCGTGAAGCGCGGCGATGTTATCGGCACGATGGCGTGGAACACCCATCGTCATATTGAGAGTTGGTATGGGATAACGGGTGCGGGTGGTGTTTATCATACGCTCAACCCGCGACTTTTTCCAGAGCAGCTGGTTTATATCGCCGACCACGCCGACGACCAGTGGATAGTATTGGACACGACCTTCCCCGAAATTCTCGAGGGCATTCAAGACAAGCTACCGAAAGTGAAGGGTTATATTCTGATGTGCGACAAGGAGAACATGCCGCAGACCAAACTTAAGAACGCTTTATGTTATGAGGAGCTGCTTGCCGAGCAAGATGGTGATTTTGACTGGGTCAAGGGTGATGAAGATGACGCGGCGGGCATTTGTTATACCTCGGGAACGACAGGCAATCCTAAGGGTGTTGTTTATTCTCATCGTTCGAATGTGTTGCACTCGTTGATAATGGTTGCGCCCGATGCCGGCGGTTTGAGCGTGCGCGATAGCGTGATGTTTGTTGTGCCGATGTTTCACGCCAATGCGTGGGGGTTGGCGTTGTCGGCGCCGAGTGTTGGTTCAAAAATTGTTTTACCGGGCAAAGATTTAGACGGCAAGAGTTTGTGTCGTTTATTGAATGACGAGGAGGTGAGTATGTCTGCGGCGGTGCCGACGGTCTGGTTAATGCTGCTGCAATATTTAGAGAGCAGCAACGAGACCTTGCCTCATTTGGAGCGCGTGTTGATAGGAGGCTCGGCGGTGCCGCGTTTTATGGTGGAGGCATTTGATAAAAAGTATGACGTTGCGGTTCATCATCTTTGGGGAATGACGGAGATGTCGCCTTTGGGGACGGTGGGTCAGCTTCTGCCGGAGATGGACGACTGGGCTTACGAGCAAAAGCTAGAGCAGCGGCTCAAGCAGGGACGCACGCCCTATATGGTGGATATGAAAATCACGAATGATAAGGGCGAGGCTTTGGCGTGGGACGGCAAGGTGTCGGGTCATTTGCTGGTGAAGGGCGCGGCGGTTGTCGCGCGCTACCTCAAGGGCGAGGGCGGCGACGTGCTCGATGCGGACGGCTGGTTCGATACCGGCGATATTGCCAACATAGACGCTTATGGTTATATGCAGATAACCGACAGGGATAAGGACGTGATTAAGTCGGGCGGCGAGTGGATTTCGACGATTGAGTTAGAGAACATAGCGGTGGGTCACCCTGAGGTGGCAGAAGCGGCGGCGATAGGCTTGCCTCACCCCAAGTGGGACGAGCGACCTCTCTTAGTTGTGATACGCGATGAGGGCAGTCAAGTTTCGGGCGAGGAGATTCTCAAATATATGGAGGATAAGATAGCCAAGTGGTGGATGCCGAATGATGTTGCCTTTGTTGATGAGATTCCTCACACGGCGACCGGAAAAATTGCTAAACTCAAATTGCGTGAGCAATTCCAAAAATATACATTTTCCAATTAGGAGGTAAGTATGAATTTTTTTAAGTTAGCTTGGGACGAGATGGTCTCAGATATAAAAGGTTTTTTTTCGTCACCGAGGGCATTTTTTATGCAGTTGCCTTTAGGCAAGAAAATTTACGTCATCACCGACACCTTAGCCAATATAGGGTTTATACTAACCATATTGGGTATTATTTTTAGTCGTTTAGAAATTTACCCATTAAGTTTTCAGTTTTTGGGAATCGGCATATTATTTATGTTGCTGGGTTTTGTCGGCGGGCTTGGCGAGCTTCTGCGTGGTGGTGCGCGTTATGCTGCTTTTTCGGTAATTGCGTGGGGGCTTATTTTGTCGGTGCCGATAATTACGATGGCATCGGGGTGGCAAGCGCCTCGCATTCACGATATTTCAACCGATTTAAGAAACCCGCCTGGTTTTGTTGCGGTTGTGCCTTTACGTGCGGAGAACGCCAATTCGTTAGCGCGCAAGGAAAAGGGGTTAAGCAAGGCTCAACGCAAAGCCTATCCCCAAGTGAGGACTTTACGTTTGCGCGGGAAGCGCACTCACCCCGCCAAAGTGTTCGAGGCGGCGCGTGATTTAGCCCATGCGCGTGGCTGGGAGGTTGTTGCGACCAATCCTAAAAAGCGCACGATAGAGGCGGTCGCGTCAAGTTTCTTTATGGGCTTCAAAGATGATGTTGTCATTCGTATTGGCACGAAAAGAAATAAGCGCTCGACTTCGGTTTTGGTCGATATGCGGTCGGTATCTCGTTTTGGTGTTAGCGATTTGGGTAAGAACGCCGCGCGCATTGAGGATTTCCTCGCCGAGCTAAAACAAAAAGTCCGCGCGACACGAAAAGCAAAAAGAAAAAAATAAATGGAAAATAAAATTGAGAATCCGACATTCGTGGGCGCAAGAGAGGTTTGGCATTTGGAATTAAATTTCTCTTCCTATCTTCAAAAGAATATAGGTATTCTTAGTGATGCGCTTGATTTAGATATTTTTAATCCAAGACGAGAAGTAGGCACAGGCTCTGGTATGAAAGTTGATTTGTTAGCTGATTTAGAGGAGGGAGAGGAGGATGAAGATGTAAGGGAAGTGGTTATTGAAAACCAATTTGGTGATAGCGACCATAAACATTTAGGACAATTAATAGCCTATTTAGCAAGTCTTAAAGCGGACACCGCAATTTGGATTGTGGAGCATGCAAAACCAGAACATATTGAAGCAGTTAATTGGCTTAATGAAACAAATGATGTTAATTTTTATCTCGTTAAGCTAGAAGTTGTTAGCATAGGCAACAGCCCTTACGCCCCGATACTCACACTTATTGCTGAACCCCTTGAGAGAAAAGTGCAAGGTGTTAGGAAAAATCTAGATTCTGGTAGTAGTAAAACGATAGAAGCTTGTCGTCAATGGTGGCAAAATTTATGGGCGTTAGACGAGCATAAAGAAAGTTATACCTATGATTTTAATCATAGATTTGAGCCTCACGACCCGAAATATTCTACGGCACGAACACGCAAGGGAGGGCTTCGGTTTTATTATGTTGTTAAAAACGAAGCTTTTCGTATTGAGTTTGCCCTTGGTGGAAGAAAGAATGATATGAAAAAACAATATCAAGCATTAGAAGCAAAAAAACAAGAAATAGAAAGTGCTTTTGGTGAGCCGTTAGAATGGATAGATATAAAAGAAGGTAAGAAGACGGGCAGACGAAGGATTCTTTATTCTAGGAAAGGCGTTGGGGTTAATTCGCCGCCGACTGAATGGGCTCAAGCACAAAAAGAAATAATTGAGAAAGCTAAAGAACTCCAAAAAGTATTAAGACCTCATATTGATAAGCTTTAAGTGGCGCGGCTAATTTGCCATTTGCTTTTAAGCGAGGAGTTGCCCGAAGCGCGCACTTCGCCTTTCTCTTCCATAAATTGTAAATGCGCAAGCATCGACATAGCGGCGGCGGGGTGCAACCGCTTATCGATATTTTTGTAAATCACTTTAACCATTTCGGCAATATCGCTAAAGCCCTCGCCCAAGCATTTACGAATAGAGGCTTCGCGTTGCTTGCGATGGTTGATGAAGCCTCGCACCAGCGCGCGCGGTTTATCAATAACTTCACCATGGGCAGAGTAGTAAATTTTTTCATCGCGCTTTAATAGCAGCGCAAGCGACTCCATATATTCGCGCATATTGCCGTCAGGCGGAACGACAACGCTCGTAGCCCAGCCCATAATGTGGTCGCCACTAAACAGAGCCTTCTCCTCCAGCAGCCCAAAACAAATATGATTAGACGTATGACCCGGAGTCCAAACGCACTCTATCGTAAAGCCATCGCCAGCAATTTTATCTAAATGCTTAACGCGCACATCGGGGACGAAATCCATATCGCCGCCTTCTTCTATTTTAACCGCGCCGTCTTTGTTTTGGTCGTTCAGCAACCGCCCAGAGCCGTGCTCGCCGAAGGCATAGGTTTTCGCGCCGGTCTTTTCTTTCAGCGGTGCGGCAAGCGGAGAGTGGTCGCTATGGGTATGGGTAATGAGGATATGGCTCACCTTCGCCTCGCCGACCGCCGCCTCAATCGCGGCAAGGTGCGCGTCAAGCAGAGGACCGGGGTCAAGCACCATCACCTCCTTGCCCGCGCCGATAATATAGGTATTGGTTCCCATAAAAGTAAAGGGGCTAGGGTTGTGCGCGACCACCCGCCGCACCAAAGGAGAAAGCTGGACGCTCTTGCCGTATTCTACGTTCATTTTGCTAGGGTATCATATTAGGTTATTATCGTGGGTGTTTTTTGTGTTATAAGAGGGAGGGGAAAATATGGGTGGAGAAACATTAAAAGATAAATTTTTCGGCACTTTATGGCTGGCGGTTTCGGGCGGCGTATTGGTGCTGTTGAGCTCGCCGTTTTTGCTGGTGCCGACGGGTCTGCTAGAGTTTGAGCTTGGGCTTTACTTTCAGCAAATCGTCAGCGGCATTGCGAATGGCTGTGTTTATGCGCTGATTGCTCTGGGCTTGGTTTTGATTTACAAAGCGACCGAAACGATTAACTTCGCGCAAGGCGAGCTGCTGATGATAGGCGCGTTTTTTGCTTTTAGCGCGATAAGTCTGTGGGGCTTGTCGTGGTGGCTTGCATTTTTGATAGCGGCGAGTGCGTCTGCGGTGATTGGCATTTTAATTGAGCGGGTGATAATTCGCCCTCTGGTTGGCGAGGCGGCATTTACGATTGTGATGGCGACTTTAGGTTTAGGTTTTGTGATGCGCGCTTCGGTGGGTATGACGCCGGGCTGGGGCACGGATACTTATACGATTGCGACTCCGTGGGCGGACAAGGTTTTTTCTTTGGGTGCGGCGGTGATAAGCCAAGAGCATGTGGTTGTGATTGTTGTCACGATAATTATGTGCGCTGTGCTTTATTTATTTTTCCAAAGAACGAAGCTCGGCATAGCGATGCAGGCGGTGAGTGAGAATCAGCTTGCGGCTTATTATATGGGCATACCGGTTGGGTTTATTTTCACGAGCATCTGGGCTTTATCGGCGGCGAGCGCGGGGGTTGCGGGGCTTTTGGTCGCACCGATTGCTTTTGTGCATACGCAGATGGGTTTTTTGGTTTTCAAGTCGTTTGCGGCGGCGGTGGTTGGCGGGTTTGGTTCTTTACCGGGCGCGGTGGTTGGCGGGCTTATCATCGGCGTAAGCGAGGCGCTTGCGGGTTTTTATTTACCTGAAGGTTTCAAGGATACGGCGGCTTATATTTTATTGCTGCTGGTTTTATTTATTCGCCCTGAGGGCATTTTCGGCGAGGAAGTGAGGAAAAAAGTATAATGCGTATTTTGTTAAAGACGGATTACTTGCAGGACATTCGCTTGTTTAAGTTTGGCGGCGAGCGGTTGTTCTTTTTGGGCACGGGGTTTTATGTTGCGTGGTTAGCGGTCGCTTATTCTTTTTTGCCGCAGCAAGTTTTAATCGTAGCGAGCCTATTGTATATGGCGCTTTTCGGTGTGTTATTATTTCGCAAAAACAAAATGGGCGAGGGTGGTAGTGGTGCTTTTTGGTATGGGCTTTTGTCGATTGCGATTTTGTCCGCGCCCTTTTTGCTTGATGATTATAGTTTGGGGCAAATGATTTTTATATTGATTTACGGCATCGCGGGTGTTGGTTTGGTTGTGCTCTTGGGCTGGACCGGGCAGATTTCTTTAGGGCATGCGGCTTTCATGGCATCGGGCGCTTACACCCACGCTATTTTACAGAATATGGGGTTTGGGATTTTCGTTTCCTTACCGGCGGCGGTTATTTTGTCGGCGGCTTTGGGCGTGGTGATAGGCTTGCCTGCTCTGCGCGTGAAGGGGGTCTATCTCGCTTTTGCGACTTACGCTTTTGCCTTCATCGTGGAGGAGGTGCTGGTGCGCTGGGAGAGTGTGACCGGAGGCAATCACGGCACGCGCTTGGAGTATCCTGAAGTTGTGTTGCCTTTTTGGAAGTTTTCGTTAGAGGGCGATGTTGCTTTTTATTATTTTGCCTTATTTTTGTTTGGCGTGAGTTTATTGGTGGCATTAAACATCAAGCGGTCGGCTTTTGGCAGGGCGTGTATAGCGGTGCGCGATTCTGAGATTGCCGCGCAGTCTATGGGGATAAGCGCGGCGCGCGTGAAGACGACTGCCTTCGCGATTTCGGCTGCTTTCGCGGGGTTAGCGGGTGCGCTTTACGCGCACATGCTTTTCACGATAACGCCCGAAGCCTTTACGATTTTTCTGTCTATCAACTTGCTTATCATCATCATTGTGGGCGGCTTGACGTCGCTACACGGGGCGGTGTTTGGCGCTATCTTTCTTGTTATCTTGCCGCAGTGGATTTCCGAGTTCAGGGAGATGTTGCCCGCCGCGGTGGCAGAGAAAACCGGATTAGAGGGGCTGCTCTTTGGCGCGATTATTATTCTCTTTGTTTTGTTCGAGCCGCTGGGTATTTACGGCAGGTGGGTGAAGATAAAAGCCTATTTTGATTTGTTTCCGCTCTATCGCAAGGGTTCTTTCACGCGGCAGCGCAGTTATATGGCAAGCGAGCGCAACCAATGAGTTTATTTCGGTGTGAAAATATAACGATGCGCTTTGGCGGGGTTGTGGCTTTGGAAGATGTTAGTTTTTCGGTTGAGCCAAACGAAATTTTTACGATTATTGGCCCCAATGGTGCTGGCAAAAGCACGATATTCAATCTCATCAGTCGCCTTTATGATGCCAGTTCGGGTGCGATGTTTTTTGAGGATAAAAACTTAGCGCAGGTTGCGCCGCATGCTATTGCGCGGTTAGGCATCGCGCGCACGTTCCAAAACATAGAGCTGTTTGAAGGTGCGAGTGTGTTAGAAAACATTTTGCTCGGTCGGCATATCCATAACCCAACAAGCATTTGGCATCAGTTTCTTTTTTCGCAAGCGCAGCGCAAGGGGGAGGTCGCGCATCGGCGTGCGGTGGAGGAGATAATAGATTTTTTACATCTCGCTTCGTGGCGCGATAAGCGCATAGCGGAACTGCCTTATGGCGTTCGCAAGGTGGTGGAGTTGGCGCGCGCGCTGGCGTTAGAGCCTAAGCTCATTTTGCTTGATGAGCCTTCATCGGGTTTGAACCCCGAAGAAACTTTGGACATGCAATTTTGGATTAAAGACATTCGCGATTTGCTAAACATTACAATTATTATTATCGAGCACGATATGAAGTTAGTGAATGCGGTTTCCGACAGGGTCATCGCAATCAATAGAGGTCAAGTGATAACGACCGGAGACGCGCTTTCGGTGCAGAGTCATCGCGAAGTGGTTCAAGCCTATTTGGGAGGCGATGATGCTGCTTGAGTTAAAGAATGTTGAAACTTTTTATGGTCCGGTGATGGCGGTGCGCGGGATAAGCTTGGCGGTCAAGGAGGGCAAGATAGCGACCTTGCTTGGCTCGAATGGCGCGGGCAAGACGACCATACTTAAAACCATTTCGGGCATCATTGAACCGCGAAAGGGGGAGGTGTTTTTTCAAGGCGAGGATATTACCGGTCTCGACCCCGCGCGGATTGTTCGTTTAGGCATCGCGCATGTGCCTGAGGGGCGCGAGGTTTTTCCTTTTTTGTCGATAGAGGACAATCTCAAGATGGGAGCTTACACGCGGCGCGGCGGTCATTTCAAGGAGGATATGGCGCGGATTTACGATTATTTTCCGATTTTGCTAGAGCGTCGGCGGCAAGCGGCGGGTCAGCTTTCGGGCGGGGAGCAGCAGATGCTGGCGATAGGTCGCGCCTTGATGTGTCGCCCGAAGCTCTTGTTGCTTGATGAGCCGTCTTTAGGGCTTTCGCCTATTTTGGTGAAGGAGATTTTTGCTATAATAAAAAGAATAAACGCGGACGGCACGACCATTTTGCTCGTGGAGCAAAATGCGAACATGGCGCTCAAGACGGCGGAGCATGGGTTCGTTATAGAGAATGGTCGTATCGTGCTTGATGATGATTGTGCGGCGCTGATGGAAGATGATGACATAAAGGAATTTTATTTAGGTTTAACGGGCAACCAGCAGCGCGAGGAGAAGCGCTGGAAACGCAGAAAGGGTTGGGGCTAATGCTAGAAATAAAAGAGGATTGCGACACGATACCAAAACTTTTGCTAGAGCGCGTGGAGCGTTTTGGCAAGCGCGTGGCGATGCGCGACAAGGATTACGGCATTTGGCAGAGTTATAGCTGGGAGGATTACGGCAACTATGCGACATGGTGCGGCTTGGCTTTGATGAAGCTGGGGTTAAAAGAGGGCGAGCGCGTGGCGATAGTGTCTGATGTTTGTCCGCAGTGGTTGTTTGTAGATTTGGGCACGATGGGTATTGGCGGTGTTAGCTTTGGCATTTATCCAACCGATGCGCCGGCGCAAATTGAATATATTATGAACGACTGCCAAGCAAAATTTTATTTCGCCGAGAATGACGAGCAGCTTGATAAATTACTAGAGGTGCGCGATAAAATTCCAAGTTTAGAAAAAATTATCGTTTTTGATATGGAGGGTCTGCACCACCTCAAAGACGAGGGCATTTTAAGTTTTGATGATTTCATTGAACTAGGGCGCGAGGAGGAACGCAAGCAGCCGACTCTCTTTGCCGAGCGCGTGCGCAGCACCAAGCCTGAGGATATAGCTCTTTTGGTTTATACCTCTGGCACAACCGGACCGCCCAAAGGCGCGATGATAACGCATAGCAATGTTTTGTTTCAGTTAAGAAACAATAAGGAGGTTCTGCCCTACGATGAGACGGAGCGCACGCTGGCTTTTCTGCCCTTGTGCCATATTGCCGAGCGTATGTTCACCACTTTCACGCAGCTTTCTACCGGCCATACGGTTTATTTCGCGGAGGACGCGGATAGTGCGATAGACAATTTGCGTGAGGTTTCGCCGACTGCTTTTTTCGCGGTGCCGCGCATCTGGGAGAAGTTTTATTCTTCGGTGGTGATTATGCTGAAGGACGCAACTTTTTTGGAGAAGGCTGCCTATCACGTGGCGATGAAAATAGGCAAGCGCTATGGCGATAAAAAGATGGAAGGGGAAGAGGTATCGCGATGGCTGGAATGGCAATTTAAGGCGGCGGACTTTTTCGTTTTTAAGAACATCAAGCGGATGCTTGGCATAGGGGATTGCAGCTTTGCTTTTTCGGGTGCCGCTCCGATTGCGCCTGATTTGATTGGCTGGTATTACGCTTTAGGCATTTACATGGCGGAGGGGTATGGTCAAACGGAGACGTCGGGTCTTGCGACCTTGCCCTACCCGATGGGCAGTTATAAGTATGGCTCGGTCGGCAAGGTCGTTCCCAACACAGAGCTCAAGCTTGCCGCCGATGGCGAGATACTCACGAAGGGACCACATATTTTCAAGGGCTACTGGAATCAGCCCGAAAAGACGGCGGAGACAATTATTGACGGCTGGCTTCATTCGGGCGACATCGGCTTCATTGATAACGAGGGCTGGATAAAAATCACTGGGCGCAAGAAAGATATTATCATCACGGCGGGCGGCAAGAACATCACGCCTTCTGAGATTGAAAACGGCTTAAAGTTCAGCCCCTACATTCAAGATGCGGTGGTGATAGGCGACAAGCGCAAATTTCTGTCTGCCTTGATTATGATAGACCAAGACAATGTCTCCAAGTTCGCGCAGGACGAGCGCATTCCCTTTAGCGATTTCGCCAGCCTCTGTGCGGCGAAGGAGGTGATAGAGCTGATTAAAAGCGAGGTGGATAAGGTCAATAAAGAGTTCGCGCGTGTGGAGCAAATCAAGGCGTTCAAGCTGATTGACCGCCTGATTTTACCCGAAGATGATGAGATTACCGCAACGGGTAAGCTTAAACGTAGTTTTGTGAGTGAAAAATATAAAACGCTCATTGACGAAATGTATTAAACTAAATTTTTAGCATCAAAACTTTCAATATAAGGAGGAAACATGAAACATATTATAATAGCACTGCCTTTACTATTCTTAGCCGCTTGTGGAGATAAGGAACAAGGCGTTCGTGGAGTAAGTGACACAGAAATAATTTTAGGCACGCATTTAGATTTATCGGGTCCTCTCGTTGCGTGGGGCGAGGGCGTGCGCAACGGCTTAGTGCTTGCGGTGGAAGAGGCGAATGCCAAGGGCGGCATTCACGGACGCAAGATTGTTCTCAAGGTAGAGGACAATGGTTACGACCCCAAGAAGGCGGTGTTGGCAACGCGTAAG
This sequence comes from Alphaproteobacteria bacterium, assembly GCA_965209065.1. Taxonomy (GTDB): domain Bacteria; phylum Pseudomonadota; class Alphaproteobacteria; order JAPOUT01; genus CBDBUR01. The sequence goes on along the minus strand of OZ242373.1, from coordinate 868,311 downwards.
CTATTAAGCAGGGATAAAATTTTCGCGATGGTTTCGCCTTTGGGTTCGCCGACGGTTCTAGCGTCTATGCCGCTTGTGTTGCGGAAGGGGGTTTTACATTTAATGCCCTTTACTGCGTCGCGCTATGTATTTGACCCGCTTCACCCGCTCAAGTTTAGCAACCTCACGCCCTATCACGATACAATCGCTGTGGGCATGCGTTATGTGATGAAAAAGCATAAGGTTAAAAAGGCGGGCATTCTTTATCAAGACGACGACTTCGGCACAGAGGTGCTACAAGGCGCGCAAGCTATGTTAAAGAAGCGTGGGCTAGAGCCGGTATCCATCACGAGTTATAAGCGTGGCGCAACGGATTTATCAACGCAGATTGCGCGTATGCGTGCTGATGGCGCGGATTTTCTCGCACTCGGCACGACTATTCGCGAGACGATAGGTGCGGCAAAAGCCGCGCGCGCGCTCGGCTGGAACGTGCCGATGGTGTGCTCTCAAGCCTGCTTCACCACCGAGACCGCGGCACTAGGAGGCAAAGCGGTTCATGGTGTCTATGCGGTAACGACGCTCAACGTGCCCTATGCGAACGCGCCTCAAAAGAACATTCGCCTTTGGCATAGGAGGTATAAGAAGCGTTTTGGCATCAAGCCCAATTTCCAATCTCTGGCGGGCTATGTTGCGATGAGGTTAACGCTAGAGGGGATGCGTCAAGCGGGCAGGGACCTAACGCAAGAGAAGGTCGCGAAGGCTTTGGAGGCGATGCCGCCATGGAGCGACCCCTTGATAAAGAGTTTGCCGACCGATTTCACCGCAAGCGACCATCTCGGCACTTATGATATTTTTGTCGCGCGCATTAACAAGAGAAACCGCTGGGAGCAGATAAAGGGCACGACAACCGATACTCGGCTACCTTAAACTTGATAATATAAACTTGAATATGAGCTTGAATATAAACTTGGCAAGGGCTAGATATTTGTATATTTTAAGTTGAGTTGGGGCGTAGCCAAGCGGTAAGGCATCGGGTTTTGATCCCGTGATCGCAGGTTCGATCCCTGCCGCCCCAGCCACTATTAAAAGGAGGTATGATGATAAGACCACAAACCTACAGAAGAATCATTCGCTGGCTTCACATAATTGAGGCATCTTGTATAGGCGCTTACTGCTATTCGCCGCTTATCAGAGAGGCAGATTGGAGTTTGCCTTTGCTACAATATATTTTGTTTCCCTTGCTGGGGCTATCGGGTTTAGCGATGTGGCAGCAGGGTCGTGTATTGCGTTTGCTTAATCGCCTTAGCCGTTAAATTTTAAGTTCGGGAGAAGTTGCCTTCGCGGCGTTCAGAAACGGAGGCGATACCTTCCTTATGGTCTTTTGTTTGGAAGAGCCTAATTTGCTCTTTGGCTTCGTGCGCGGTGTGTTCGCGGATAGCTTCCACGAGGTCAGTCGTTCCCACAAGAGAGTTATTAGGAAGATTACCGCGCAAGGTTGCGCGTGTGCTTTCCACAGCAAGAGGAGCGTTCGCGGCAATTTCGCGCGCGAGCTTCACGGCTTCGGCGCGAATGTCGTTGCTATTTGGCGCAAGCACATCTGCCAAGCCCATAGCGAAAGCTTCCTCTCCGCCAATTCTGCGCCCGGTGAGAAACATCTTGTAAGCGTTCTGCTGCCCGATAAGTTTAGGCAGGGTATAGGTCAAGCCAAAGCCGGGGTGAATGCCGAGCTTGACAAAATTAGCGGCGAAGCGCGTTTCGGGGCTGGCGACACGAAAATCGGCAACGAGCGCGACACCTAACCCACCACCGATGGCAGAGCCTTGCACAGCTGCCACAACGGGCTTACGGCTAGCAAAAACCCGCGCGGCTTGTTCGTATAAGGGACCGACATCGGGTCCCTTATCGCTGAAGTTAGCGCCGGCGCAAAAGTGTTTCCCTTCGCTCGCGAGCACAAGCGCGCGGCAATCACCAGTTTCATCGAGCATATCAAAAGCGTCTGCGATATTTTTGATAAGCGGCGCGTCAAAAAAATTGAGCGGTGGGCGGCAAATTTCCACCACCCCAACAAAATCATTTAGTTCAATGCGAACATCTCCAATAGTATTTTTCATAATATCTCCTATCGTTTAAGGTTAAGTAGGTTTCGAGCGACAACCCAACGATGAATTTCGGTTGGTCCGTCATAAATTCGCATTAAGCGCAGTTCCGATGCCATCATCTGTAGAGGCAATTCGTGGGTCATTCCCATTGCGCCGAAGCACTGCATCGCGTGGTCGATGACAAGGCTTGCCTGTTCAATCGCGTAGGCTTTAACCATAGAAAATTCTATGCGCGCGTCTTCGCCTTTGTCGGCTTTACACGCGGCGTGGTAGAGCATCAGGCGCGCGGCGTGGGTTTGGGTTGCTCCATCGCTGACCCAATTTTGTATTGTGCCGCGCTCGGCGAGCGGCTTGCCAAAGGTCGAGCGTTGCGGGGCGTATTCACACATCATTTCGAGCGCGCGCTCGGCAAACCCGACAGCCCAGCTCGCCATTTGTAATCTCCGCGTAGAGAGTCGCAGTTGCATTGGCACAAAGCCTTGTCCCTCCTCGCCGAGCAAGTTGTCGTGCGGGACAAGGCAATCATTGAGTTCAATTTCATAAGTTGTATTGCCGCCAATCATCGGGATAGCGCGCGTGACCTCAAAACCTTTGGTTTCTTTATCGACAAGAAAAGCAGAGATACCGCCGCGCGCTTTTTTCTCCTTATCGGTGAGCGCCATTATAATAGTGAAGTGGGCTTTATCGGCGCGGCTAATCCAAATTTTGCGTCCGTTGAGCACCCAGCCTTCGTTGGTTTTGGTGGCGGTGGTTTTCATTTCGGCGGGGTCGGCGCCGGCGCTCGGCTCGGAGATGGCGATGGCAGAGATAGTTTCGCCGCGAACATAGGGCTCTAGATATTTTTCGCGTTGCGCGTCATTGACGGTCGCGGCGAGCATTTTGAGGTTCGGGCTATCGGGCGGAAAAAAATAAGGCGTGATGGTTTTGCCAAGCTCAATATTGACGCCAATCATCGCCTCGAGGGGCATGTTGCTGCCGCCGACATTTTCGGGCGCGTCAAGCCCCCACAGCCCCAAAGCCTTAGACTTCTCGTGGAGCGGCGCGAGTTCCTGCGGGGTCAAGAAGCGGCTGCCGGTTTCGACAGCGCGGCTCAGCACGCTGGCTTCGAGCGGCTGCAACTCGTCGGCGACAAAGCGCGCAACAAGGTCTTGGAGCATCTTATATTCTTCTTTAAGCTGAAAGTCCATTTCCCCCTCTCTTACTATTTAGTGATGGTAGCACATTATACCAAAATTTCGGTGAAAACATAAGCTATGATAGGGGCGTTATGGTAATGAAACCCGAACATTTTGCGTTAATTATGCTGTGCTGTCTTATTTGGTCTGGCACGTTTATTATGGGCAAGGCGAGCGTGGAGGAGTTCCCGCCGATTTTGTTCGCGGCTTTACGTTATGGGTTGCTGTTGAGCTTGCTTTTTCCTTTTTTGAGAATCTATCAAGGGCAGATGCTTCGTCTTTGCGCGATAGGCTTGCTACAAGGCGCGTTGCACATTGGTTTGTTTTACGGCGGGATGGAGATTCTAGAAAATATGTCGGTGGTGGCGATAGCGGTGCAGATGGAAGTTCCCTTCGCGATGATGTTTTCCATTTTGATATTGGGCGAGCGCGTGGGCTTTAGGCGCATAACGGGTTTTGTGATGTGCTTTGTCGGAATGATAATAATGAGTTTTGATGATGCTATTTTTGATTATCAAGCGGGTATTATTTTTATTTTGCTTTCGTCTTTGGTGGGAGCGCTCGGCACGATTTTTATGCGCCAGTTGGTAGAGGTGCCGGTGCTTCACTTACAAGCGTGGGTTGCTTTGGTTTCTTTCCCGTTGCTTTTGGCGGGGACGCTCTTGTTTGAGAGCGGTCAAATCGAGATTATGCAAACGGCAAGCTGGCTGGCGTGGAGTGGCGTTCTTTATACTTCGCTTGCGGCGACTTTACTCGCTTACGGGTTGTTTTATTATTTGGTGCAGCGTTATGAAGTTTCCTTGCTTTCGGTTTTGACGAGCTTTGTTCCGGTCTTTGGAATTATTCTTGCGACCTTGATTCGCGACGACGCGCTCACGCAGCAGATGATGTTCGGCGGGTTAGCGATTATCATCGGGGGCGTTGTGATTATCGAGCGCAACAAACAAGAAGTGGAAGACGTGCCGCTTTAATTTTGTCCTTGCTATTATGGCGCGAGCGCGTAAAATGCGATTATGATAATGAAGCCACAGCATCTTGCTTTTTTAGTTCTTATTTGTTTAGTTTGGGGTTTTACTTTTGTAGCGGGCAAGGCGGGCGTGAGCGAAATTCCTCCTTTATTATTCACCTGTCTGCGTTATCTTCTTTTGTCTTTGGTTTTGTTGCCTGTTTTGCGCATTCACAAGGGGCAGATGAAAGAGATTGCGATTATTTCTGTTACGATGGGTGGGTTGCATTTTTCTCTTTTTTACGCGGGGATGGCTTTGTCAAATCAGGTATCGGCGGTGGCGATTTTGGGACAGATGGGTGCGCCTTTCGCGACTTTGCTTTCGGTTCTGGTGCTCGGCGAGAAGGTCGGCTATCGCCGTGCGTGCGCTTTGGCTCTATCTTTTAGCGGGGTGATGATTATCGGCTTTGACCCCATCGTGTTTAGCGATATTGATGGTGCTTTTTTTGTTATTGCGGCGGCTTTTGTCGGCAGCATCGGCACGATGATGATGAGAAAGATGCCCGAAATAAACACTTTTGAGCTGCAGGCGTGGATAGCGGTTTTGTCTTTTCCGCCCTTGCTGGTTTTCTCGCTAATTTTTGAGAGCAATCATTTAGAGATTATCCAAAACGCCAGCTGGGTTGGCTGGTCGGGTGTTTTGTATACGGCTTTGGGGGCAAGCCTGATTGGTCATGCGGGAATGTATTATCTGCTACAACGCTATGAGGTTGGTTTAATTTCGACTCTGACTCTTTTAGCGCCGGTGTTTGGCGTTCTCTTTGGCTTTTTGGTATGGGGCGATGATTTGAGCGTTCGTTTTTTGATAGGCGGCTGTATTGTTTTGCTCGGCTCGCTGGTTATCGTCGAGCGCGAGGGCGGCAGAAGAATGCTCGGACGTGGGGCTTAACATGGCAAGGCTCAAAATTATAAAAAAGCAGTTCAAGGGATTTGTAGAGAACAAGAATTATGGTTGTCGCCCTAAGGGGAAGACGTCTATTGATATGGTAATATTTCACGCTATCAGTATCCCCGAGCTTAAAAAGAGCGAGGCTTATAAAAACAAGGTGAAGGCGAGTCCTAATTTTAGTAAGAAGTCGCCGCTAGAGAAGGGGGTATGGGCTTTGCTAGAGCATAACACGAGCGCGCATTATATTATTGATAGGGACGGCAAAATTTACGGGCTGGTTGATGAAAAAGACCGCGCGTGGCATGCAGGCTCTGCCTATTGGCGCGGGGTGCGTGATATTAATTCTTGCTCTATCGGCATTGAGCTGATAGACGAGACGGGCAAGGCTTATACGGCGCAACAAGAGAAGTCGGCGTTAGAGTTAGCGCAAAATATATTTTATCGTCATCGGGCTATCAAGTATGTGCTTGCCCATTCTGATATTGCGCCGGCGCGCAAGAGAGACCCTGACGCTCATTTTAACTGGCGCGCGTTAGCTTTAGCAAACATTGGCGTTTGGATTGATGCACCCAAAGCGGATAAGAACTATGGCAGCGAACAAGAAGCGCGACAAAAGCTGCTTGCGTTAGGCTATGACCCCAACCCTGCTATTCCAACGAAAACTTTGCTCTCTACTTTTCAGCGGCACTGGCGACCGGCTCGCGTTGATGGCAAGTTCGACCGCTCAACGGCTTATGTTCTTGACACCCTAATAAAGATATTTTACGCTATGCCTTAGCTAGATGGCTGGATGGTTGCTCTAGGTTACTAGAGAGGAAAGTCCGAGCTCCGCAGAGACACGATGCTGGGTAATGCCCAGCGAGAGCAATCTCAGGGAAAGCGCCACAGAAAACAAACCGCCACTTTCGGGTGGTAAGGGTGAAAAGGTGCGGTAAGAGCGCACCGCGCTTCTGGCGACAGAAGCGGCATGGCAAGCCCCATCGGGAGCAAGATTGAATAGGTGCGCCGCGCATTGCGCGGGCTGGTTTCGAGCTTCGAGCGCACGGGTAAATCGCAACGAGGTTTCAAGTAATTGAAGCCCCAGATAAATAGCCATCTCTGTAGTCATTAGCGATGTTAATCGTCAATTTCGGCAGGACAGAACTCGGCTTACGAGCCATCTAGCTGTTTTTTGTTTTATTTTTTCTGCCTGTCGGTATATTTTTCAATTTCAGAGGAAAATTTATAGTTGCGCTCTTTTAGCATTATAAGAATATCGAGCATTCCCTCAATACACTTATCCTCAGATTTATAAATATCCTCAGATTTTATTTTTACATCTGGTTCATTATTAATTAAAGGAGCATCCAAATCAATTATCCGCCAATACCATAATTCATTATTAGGACGACTATCTGCTCTTTCTTTAACTTCAACTTTTAACTTCATAGAAAACCTCCATTATGAGTAAATTAAAAACATATAACTTTCTTATCCCTTTTGGGGGAAGAGAATATCATCATTACATTAAAGCATATACAAAACATGAAATAAAGGAAAAATCTAAGCTGAAGGCTGTTATGAGTTTATAAGTAATGAGGCTAAATAAAGCAGAAAAACAAAAAAAGCAATACAGAGCAATACAACAATGACAGGACCTAATAAAGCACCTAAAACCCCACCAATGATACTGAATATCGCCCCTCCAATAATTCCCGCAGTAATAGAGCTAAACTTATAAATACAAAAAATAGCACCAAAAATGAAACCCGCTATGGCACTGATTACCCCACAAGTCTCTGCTAACTTGTTGTATGACTCATCTTCTGAAAGGGAAGAACTTTTATCATCATCAAACATATTATTCTCCCATAATATTACTGATTGAAATAAACCACCCGACTCAAGTCGGGCTTTGCTTCTATCAACGTTCAGGAAGATGCCATCTTATTCCCTTCTAGCGAAAGCTATCGGGTATTATATTCAATGGAAACCCGACATCGTCAGGCTTCCTGAACGCATATATAGAAGCAGAGCTACTATAACTTGATTCTTGTAAAAGTGTCAAATGGGGAAAAACAAGAATTATGCACATAATTAGATAAATCTGCTCTCCCCCTCGTCATTCCCGCGAAAGCGGGAATCTAAACAAGTTATCTTAATGGAAACTAACCAGTTGATTCAGTTAGACCCCCGCTAATTAGCTCTCAGGCGACTACAGCCTATCATTGCGGGGGTGACGAGGAAGAAGTATGGTTTGCTTAATTATGTATATAAACCTCGAATCTTCTGCTTGACATTTCCCATAAAATCCCATATAATCCCATAATAGACCAATTGCAACAAAGGGCATGCGAGAGGTAAACACGGGAGCTATTATGTCTTTTTTTAGGGGCACGATAATAAATAAGTTAGATAGCAAGGGACGGCTATCGGTGCCGGCGCGCTTTCGCGCGCAGCTAGAGGCAGAGGGTTCAAGCTCGGTTTATTGCTATAAGTCGCTGAGCCACCCGGTGCTCGAGGCGGGCGGCAAGCGTTTGCTGGAGGAGGTGGATAGAATGCTATCGCAGCTAGACCTCTACGCGAAAGAGCGCCACGACCTCGCCCACACGCTGATTGGCGAAAGCGATGATTTAGTGCTCGATAAAGAGGGGCGCATTATGTTGCCCGAGCATTTCTGTGAATTTGCCAAGTTGAAAGATGAAGTTGCTTTTGTTGGCGTTGGCTTGCGTTTCGAGCTTTGGTCGCCGAAAGCGTTAGAGAAGCATGTTGCGAGTTCGCGTGTGCGCGCGCGTTCTTATTTACAAAAGAGCAGGAGGAATAAATGAACCATATTCCGGTAATGACAAAGGAGGTATTGAAATATCTCGTGCCGAAAGAAGGTGAAGTTTATGTTGATGGTTCTTTTGGCGGCGGCGGACATACGCGCGCGGTGTTAGAGTGCGCGCAGTGTTCGGTGGTCGCGCTGGATAAAGACCCTGATGCAATTAAGCGCGGTCGTGTTTTACAAGAGGCTTACCCAAATCGTTTAACGCTTATTCACGGATGCTTTAGTTCGTTAGAGCATCATTTAGCGGAGACTCCTTTTTCAAAAGTCAATGGCGTTAGTTTTGATGCGGGCGTTTCATCTTTTCAATTAGAGGAGTCGGCGCGTGGTTTTTCTTTTTCCAAAGACGGCGCGTTAGATATGCGTATGGATAATTCTTCGGGCGAGACGGCAAGTGATTATGTTAATCGCTTATCGCAGTGGGAGCTTGCCCATATTTTCAAGACGAACGGCGAGGAGAAATTTGCCAAGCGCATCGCGCGCGCTATTGTGAAGGCGCGCCACCAAAACCCGATAACAACGACAAAGCAATTAGCCGATATTATATCCACCGCTTACCCCGCACGACCCTATCCGCATAACAAAATTCATCCTGCCACCCGTTGCTTTCAAGCCTTACGCATTTTTGTCAATGATGAGCTTGCCGCCTTAACTGAAGGGCTAGAGGCTTCAGAGAAAGTGCTAAAGGCAGGCGGCAGGCTTGTTGTCGTGAGTTTTCATTCTTTAGAAGACCGCATCGTGAAGCGTTTTTTACAAAAGCGTTCGTCTGCGGGGGGTGCGGGGGTAAGCCGTTTTGTTCCGCTACCTATTGCGCTGCCAAAGAGTGCGCGCGCGCGCTTTGACACTTTAACAAAATCACCAATCACGCCGAGCCTCGAGGAAATAGGGGATAACCCTAGGGCGCGTTCGGCAAAACTGCGGGCTGCCATCAAACAAGACGAAGCAGCCCGCCTATGAGGAGAGCCATGCCACTAAAACAACTTACAGCCGCCGCCGCCGCGCTACCTTCACAAGAGGGGGAGGTGCTGGTGCGCGGGTTGAGCGCGGATAGTCGTTCGGTGCGCGACGGCTTTTTGTTTGCGGCTTTCGCCGGCGCGCGCGCTGACGGCACGGATTACATTCGCGAGGCGATAGACCGGGGAGCGATCGCCATTTTGACCGCGCCCGAAATTGATTTGCCGATAGCAGCAAACGGAGTCATTCATCTAAAGGCGGACAATCCGCGTAAGGAATATGCGTTGATGGCTTCGCGTTTTTTTCCTTATCAGTATGGGGATATTGTTTTGCCGCGCGTGATAGCGATAACTGGCACGAACGGCAAGACTTCGGTCGCGAGTTTCGCGCGTTATATTTGGGAGCGGCTGGGGTTCAAGGCGGCTTCGATTGGCACGTTGGGTTTGCTTGCCGATAGGTTTCATTTGAGCTCTTCGCTGACGACACCGAGCGCGGATATTATTCACCGAATGTTATCGGGTTTAGCGCGGCGTTCTTACCAGCGCGTGGCGTTAGAGGCGTCTAGTCATGGGTTGGCGCAACACCGACTGGACGGCATCGTGCCGGCGGCGGCTATTTTCACGCGGCTCGGCACCGACCATTTGGACTACCACCAAAACCAAGCGGCTTACTTAGAAGCCAAGCTGCGATTGATAGATGAGATTCTGCCTCGAGGCGGTGTGTTCGTTTGCGATGATGATGCGCCGGGTGCTAAAGAGGCTCTGCGTGTTGCCGCCGCGCGTGGGCATAAAATAATTCGTGTGGGTGAGCGTGCGGGGGTCGAGATTCAAATAAAGCGTTGCACGCCTCATGGATTAGGACAAGCTCTGGATATTATTCATCAAGGGGTGGATTACCACATTGCCTTTCCTTTGGTCGGGCGTTTCCAAGCGGTGAATGCTTTGCTGGCGGTGGGTGCTATTATGGGAATGGAGGAGAGGCTTCAACCGCGCGCGGTGTTTTCTATTTTGGAGAGCGTGCCTTGTGTGCCCGCGCGTTTAGAGCGGGTGATAAGCGGGGGTAATAGCGGCGCGGATATTTACATTGATTACGCGCACACGCCTGACGCGTTAGAGTCGGCGTTAAGTGCTTTGCGGGAGTCCTTATCGGCGGCGGGGGGTCGGCTTCACCTCGTGTTTGGAGCGGGCGGCGATAGGGATAGGAGCAAGCGTCCGTTAATGGCGCGGGTTGCGGGTCGGCTTGCTGATGAGGTTGTGATAACCGATGACAACCCTCGCTTTGAGGATGCGGGTGCTATTCGCGCGCAGCTTCACGCTGCCTTGCCGAGCGCGAAAAACATTGGCGATAGAAGAGAGGCGATTGCCGAAGCGATGAAGCAGTTAAAGCCGCAGGATATTTTGCTTGTGGCGGGTAAGGGGCATGAGAATTATCAAGAGCGAGAGGGCAAGCGGATAAAATTTTCTGATGCCGAGATCATTCGCGAGTTTATCGATGTCTAGTTTATGGTCTAGTCAAGAGTTAAGCGAGGCTTTAGCTCAAGAGGTGCCTCAAGAGGCAATTGGCGGGATAGAAGCGCGTGGTGTTTCTATTGATAGCCGTTCATTGCGTGCGGGTGATTTGTTTATTGCCATTCGCGGAGAAAATTTTGACGGCGCGAATTTTATTGACGAGGCTTTACAAAAGCAAGCTGCCGCGGTGATAACAGAAAGCAGCAGAGCAGGTGATAAGTTGATTAAGGTTAAGGATTGTCAAGTTGCGTTAGAGCGTTTAGGTTCTTTTGCGCGCTTGCGCGCGGCGGCGAAAGTGATTGCGATAACTGGTTCGGTTGGCAAGACGGCGGTGAAAGACGGGTTAGCGGAAGTCTTGTCTGCCCATTCGGCGGAGAAGAGTTTCAACAATCACTGGGGTGTGCCTTTAACGTTGGCGCGTCTTGACCCGCAAGAAAAGTTTGCGGTGCTGGAGATGGGAATGAACCATAAGGGGGAGATTAAAAAGTTGTCGTGCTTGGCGCGCCCTGATTTTGTTTTGATAACGCGTATTGCTTCGGCGCATATTGGTTTTTTCAATTCGCTAGAGGAGATAGCGGCGGCGAAGGCGGAGATTTTTGATGGGTTACAAAAGGGTGGCGAGGTTTTATTAAACCGCGATTGTGCTTTTTTTGATTTTCTAGCAGAGCGCGCGCGACAAAAGGTAGATAAGATTTATAGTTTTGGCGCGGAGGGGGACGGCAAGATAATCAACTGGACGCCTAGCGAGTCTAGTAATCAGGGTGCGAATGTTGAGGCGGATATTTTTGGTGTGCGGGTTTCTTTTTTTCAATATATTCCGTCATTGTGGCTTGCGTGGAATTCGGTTGCGATATTGACGGCGGCGCATATTCTGGGGCAAGACGTTCGCGCCAGTGCCGAGCGGCTAAGCGCGATGCTCCCGCGCGAGGGCAGGGGCAGAAGGCAGGAGGTCATCAAGGGGGCGGGGATAGAGCTTATTGACGAGAGTTATAACGCCAACCCGGCGTCAATGGAGGCGGCGTTAGAGAGTTTGAGGCATTTATCGAGCGGCGGCGGGCGCCGCCCTCTTGTGGTTCTCGGCGATATGGCGGAGCTCGGCGTGGGCTCGGCGGATTACCATCGCGCTTTACTCGCCGCGGTGGATAAGAGCGCCAAGCTGGTTTTTTTATGCGGCGAAAAGATGAAGTATCTCTATGATATTTTGCCTGAGGACAAAAGAGGTGGCTATGCGCCTGACGCATCGGGGCTGGTGGAAGGTTTGGTGTCTGTTTTGCGAAAGGGTGATATTATTTTAATCAAAGGTTCGCAGAAGATGAGGTTATCTCATTTCATCGAGCAGCTAAAGGAGCGGATATGATTTTATGGTTATTGGGGGATTGGGTAGACGTCTCGCTACTGAACGTGTTTCGTTATCTCACGACACGCACGGGCGGTGCGATTATGACGGCGCTGATAATCAGTTTTATCATCGGGCAGCCTTTGATAGACTGGCTCAAGCGGTTGCAGAAAACCGGTCAGCCCATACGCAGCGATGGTCCTGAGCATCACATAATAGAAAAGGCAGGAACACCAACGATGGCGGGTTAATGCTTTTGTTGGCTTTGTCTCTATCGGTTTTATTGTGGGCAGATTTAAGCAACGCGTTCATTTTGATTGTGCTCGGCGTTATTATGAGCTTTGGTTTATTGGGCGCGCTTGATGATAGTTTGAAGTTAAAGCGCAACTCTCATTATGGTTTATCGGGTCGGGTGCGTTTGGGGTTGGAGTCGATTTTAGCGCTCATCGTGGCCTACTTATTTTATCTAGCGACCCAAGGCGGCGTGGCGAATTTATCTATTCCTTTTGTCAAAGATGTTTTAGTTCCGCTGGGAGTATTTTTTCCTTTATTTATTTTGCTTGTTTTGGTTGGCTCATCGAACGCGGTCAATTTAACGGACGGGCTAGACGGCTTGGCGATAATGCCGGTGATGATTGCTGCGGGTAGTTTTGGCATTATCACTTATTTGATTGGGCATAGTGTTTTCGCTGATTATTTACAGATAGTCTATGTAGAGGGCGCGGGAGAGCTTGCGATAATTTGCGGCGCGATGATTGGTGCGGGATTGGGGTTTTTGTGGTTCAACGCGCCGCCGGCGCGTGTTTTCATGGGCGACACGGGTTCTTTAGCTTTGGGTGCGGGCTTGGGAGCGATTGCCATTGCGGCGAAGCACGAGCTTGTTCTAATTATCATCGGCGGTTTGTTTGTGCTAGAGACTTTATCGGTTATTGTGCAAGTGCTATCGTTCAAGCTAACGGGCAAGCGTGTTTTTTTGATGGCGCCCTTCCACCATCATCTAGAGAAGCGCGGCTGGAGTGAAGCGACCATTGTGATAAGAATGTGGATTATATCTTTCGTGTTGGCTTTGATTGGGTTAGCGACCTTAAAGCTACGATGATAAAGATAGACTTTCATAAGGGGGAGTTGGTTGGCGTTTTAGGGTTGGGAGCGACAGGTTTATCGGTTGTGGCGTCTTGTTTAGCGGGCGAGGCGGAGGTGATTGGCTGGGACGACAACAAGCAAACGCGAAAGCGTGCGGCGCAACTTTATCCAGCACTTACTTTATTGCCGCCAGAGGCAGACGCGTGGCGTGGCGTTCAGCTTTTTGTTCCTTCGCCGGGCGTTAGCGAGAAGCATGATTTAATCAAGGACTTAACTTTATTGAAGATAAAAACCACAGGAGACGTTGAGTTATTTGCGCGGGCGATAAAGGGCAGCGGGGTTAAAACGATTGCGATAACCGGGACGAACGGCAAATCGACGACGACTGCTTTCATCGGGCAGGTGTTGAGCGATGGGGGTTATTCGGTGGCGATAGGGGGAAATATAGGTGTGCCAGTGCTGGCTTTGGAGCCGCCATGCAAGGGTTTAATTTATGTTTTGGAAATATCTTCCTATCAAGCGAGCAGGCTTAAGATTTTCGCGCCGACGATAGCGGCTCAGCTCAACCTCACGCCCGACCACACCGCGCGCCACGGCTCTTTAGAGAAATACGCGGCGGCGAAGGCAAAACTTTTCGCTGGCTTGGGCAAGAGTCATCTGGCTTTAATCAACACGGGGGATAAGTTTGGCAAAAAACTTTACGATAGCGTCAAGGCGCGCAAAATAGAAATAAACAAAACGCGCCTTCCTAAAGGGTTGCATTTGGGTCATCACCGCAAAGAGAACATCGCCGCGGCGTTTGAGGTCGCGCGTTATTTTAAGATAAGCAATAAGCAGTTCATAGATAGCTTCAATCGTTTCAAGCCGCTTGCCCATCGTCAAGAGGTGATAGCTGAGATAGACGGCGTTCCTTTCATCAACGACAGCAAGGCGACAAACGCGGATGCGGCGAGTTTAGCTTTGTCGCAATATCAGGACATTCACTGGCTTGCGGGTGGTGCGGCGAAGGCAGAGGGGTTCGGTGCGCTTGAGAAAACTCTAGGTCATATTCACCATGCTTATTTATTTGGCAGTGCCGCGCCGGAGCTAAGTGCTTTCCTCAGGGGTCGGGTTTCGCAGACCAGCTATCCCACATTAGAGGATGCGGTTCGCGCGGTGCTGGAGAAAGCGAAGCGCGGGGTTGTGTTGTTGTCGCCGGCCTGTGCTTCGTTTGATTCCTATCGCGATTTTGCCGAGCGCGGTCGCGCGTTTGGTTCTTATGTTCGGCGGCATTCGAGTCCTAAGGTGATTATCGCGGCGGGCGGCACGGGCGGCGGCATTTTCCCTGCCGAGGGTTTGGCGCAAAGCCTAAGGCACAAGGGCAAGGAGGCTCACCTTTTTTACGACAAGCGCGCCAAGACTTATAAGGATAGCGGAGTCTGGGACGGATTAAGGCAGATAAGCTCGGCAGCGATGGCGGGGCGTTCGGCATTGGGGTTGCTTGCCGCGAGTTTTTTTATGGCGTGGGGTGTTGTGCAAAGTCTTTACGGCTTGACGCGCATTCGCGGGCAGAAGGTTATTGTTGGTTTCGGCGGTTATCCTTCGGTGCCGGTTGTGCTGGCGGGTTTTTTATTGCGGCTTCCGATTGTGTTGCACGAGCCGGGCGGTGTCTTGGGTCGGGCGAACAAATTTCTAAAGCCTTTTGCGCGTAGGCTTTCCTTGTCGCAGCGTTTGCGTGGGGGTGTGGATAAATCTATTTTGATTGGTAATCCTGTGCGTCCTCGGTTGCTGGAGGCGGGCGTGCGAGCTTATGTTGCGCCTAAAAAAGGCGAGGCTTTTCGCATTTTTATTTTTGCTGGCTCGCAGGGCTCTGAGTGGTTTGATAAGAACTTACCGCTTGCTTTGAGGTTGCTTGCGCGTAAGCATAAAATTTCTGTGGTTCAGCAGTGTCGCAGTCGCGAGCAGGAGATAAAGCAGATGTATGACGAAGCGGGAACAGCGCACAGGCTGGCGAGTTTTTTTGACAACATAGAGAAGCACATTACCGAGAGTCATTTGGTGATTGCGCGCGGCGGTGCTTCAACGATAAGCGAGCTAAAGTTATTCGGTCGCCCGGCGATTGTGATACCCATTTCGGACGCGGGCGCGTTCGCCGAGCAAACTGCGAACGCTAAGCATTTTGTTGAAACCGGCGCGGGTTGGTTGATGCACGAGAGAGAATTTCTGCCTGAGAAGTTGGCGCGTAGGCTGGCAGAGTTAATTGAATCTCCAAATGTTTTATTGAAGGCGGCGCGGTCATCGACAGCTTCGTCAGGCGAGGCGGGAAGTCAGGCGGGCGATAGGCTCGCGCAGCTGGTTTTAAGCGAGGCGGGCGATGTTTAGTTTGATGCATATTGTTGGCATCGGGGGCATCGGAATGAGCGCGCTTGCTGAGGTGGCGCATCGGCGCGGCTTTTCGGTTCAAGGCAGTGACGAGAGCGATAACGCGAACACGAGAAGGCTGAAGGGGTTAGGCATTAAAATTTTCTCGTCCCACGCGGCGGATAATATAAAGGGGGCGAGTTGTCTGGTTTATTCGACAGCGATAGGGGAGGACAACCCCGAGCGCGTGGCGGCATGTGCGAGCGGACTGACCTTGTGGCATCGCGCGGATATGCTTGCGTGGCTAATGGCGGGCAAGAAGACGATAACGATTTCAGGCACGCACGGCAAGACGACAACGACCGCGCTTATCGGCACGATACTGGAGCAAGCGGGTTTTGACCCGACGATAATCAACGGCGGGCTGATGACGGGTTACGGCAGCAATGTGCGTTATGGCGCGGGCGACTGGATGGTTGTCGAGGGCGATGAATCGGACGGCACCTTCACGCGCTTACCGACCGACATTGCGGTCATCACGAATATAGATAGGGAGCATCTTAGCCACTATGCTGGTTTTGATAATTTGCTGCGGGCGTTTGAGAGTTTTTTAAGCAGTGCGAAAAAGTTTGCGATTATCCCCAAAAACGATGAATATGTTGAGCGTTTAAGCAAAGGCGGCGCGCGGTGTTTGTCTTATGGTTTGGGCGAGGTGAGCGAAGTGGAGCATAAAGCGGAGGAGACGCGCTGGTGCTTTGGTGGCAAGAAGTTTTCCTTGCCTCTTTTGGGGGAGCATAATGTTTGCAATGCTCTCGCGGCGATAAGGCTGGCGCAAGAGCTGGGGATAGATGATGCGGTTATCGTGCGGGCTTTAGAATCTTTTAAGGGCGTTGGCAGGCGTTTTACTTTTATCGGCGAGCTGTCGGGCGTTAAACTTTATGATGATTACGCGCACCACCCGAAAGAAATTTTGGTAACGATAGAGGCGGTCAAGAAAGCGTGTGCTGGCTCTGTTGGCGTTGTGGTTCAGCCCCATCGTTTTTCGCGGCTGGAGGATTTGTTTGATGAGTTTGTTTCGAGCGTGGGGCGGGCAGATAAAATTGCTCTCGCGCCGGTTTATGCGGCGGGAGAGTCGCCCCGCACATTAGACCATCGCGCATTGGCAGAGGCTTTACGTCAAGGTGGGCAAGAGGTTGCTCTGGTAGAAACGGCAGAGGATATTGCCGCCTTTATCAAGCAGCAGATGAAAGCGGGAGATAGAGTTATCGGTATGGGCGCGGGTTCTATCGGTGCTTTGATGAAGGAGGCGATTAATGTGGGATAAGCAAAAGTATAAAGGCAAATTGACAAGGGACGTTCCTTTGGGAGCGCGCACGTGGTTTCGCGCGGGCGGCTCGGCGGAGTATTTTTTCGCACCGCACGATGAAGAGGATATTCAAGTTTTTCTATCGTGTTATCCGACTGACGCGCCACTTTATGTTTTGGGTGTTGGCTCTAACACTTTGGTGCGCGATGGAGGCGTGAAGGGTGTCGTGATGGTTCTGCCTTTCCAGCATATAGAAAGATTGGGTGAGAGCTTGCGGGTAGGCTCGGCGGTTTTGGCGCAAAAGGTATCGCAAGTTGCGTTAGAGGCGGAGCTAACGGGATTTGAGTTTATGCGGGGCATACCGGGTTCGGTTGGCGGCTGTCTAGCGATGAACGCGGGGGCTTATGGCAGCGATACCTCTGCGATTTTTATGGAGGCGGTGGCGTTTGATAGGCAAGGCAAGAAGCGGGTCTTAAAGCAGGAGCAGATGGCATTTGGTTATCGCACGGCATTGAGCGGTCATATATTTATGGAGGCTCTTTTTGCGGGCGCGCGCGCCGACAAAAAAGCGATAGAGGAGAAGATGGCGGCGGTGATGGCTTCGCGTCAGGTGGCGCAGCCGTCGGGTGCGCGCACGAGCGGCAGCACGTTTAAGAATCCGACAAGCGGCAAGAAGGCATGGGAGCTGATTGAGGAATCGGGCTGTCGTTGTTTTTCGGTTGGCGATGCGGTTGTGAATGAGAAGCACTGCAATTTTCTGATGAACAGAGGCAAGGCGCGCGCGTGTGATATAGAGGCTTTGGGCGAGAAAATTCGCGAAGCGGTGAAGGTTCAAACTGGCATTGAGTTAGAATGGGAAATCCAACGTATAGGAGAAAAGCAATGAGTGTAGAAAAACATATAGCTACCCATATAGCAATAGTGTGTGGTGGTTTATCGGGCGAGCGCGAGGTTTCACTAGCGAGCGGTGCGGCGGTGGAAGCGGCACTAAAGCAAAGCAGTATGCGCACGACTTTAATTGACGCGGATACTTCACTTGCGGCGCAGTTATTAGAGCTCAAGCCCGACATTATTTTCAATGCGCTACACGGGCAATGGGGCGAGAGCGGCGTGGTTCAAGGTTTATTTGAGTCTTTGGCAATTCCCTACACGCATTCGGGCGTTTTGGCGTCTGCTTTGGCGATGAACAAGGAGCAATCAAAAATCATCTTTGCGGCGTCGGGCTTACCGCTTGCTGAGCATCGCATCGCCGAGCGCGCGGAGATTGCGCGCGAGCATTTACTGCCACCGCCTTACGTGATTAAACCGCTTGCTGAAGGTTCTAGCCTTGGCGTGTTCATTGTTAAGGAGGGAGCGAATGCGCCGCCGTCTATTTTGTCTTCGGCTGATTGGCAATATGGCGAAAGGTTAATGGCAGAAAGGTATATTGAGGGCAGAGAACTTTCTTGCGCGGTGTTAAACGACAAGGCACTAGGGATAGCGGAAGTTATGCCGACAGGGGATCGTTTTTACGATTACAGCCAGAAATACGACTCTGACGGCGCACTTCACGAAGTGCCGGCGAAAGTTAATAAAGACTTAACGGAAAAAATAAAAGAGATTTCATTAACGGCGCATAAAATTTTAGGTTGCAGAGGGGCAAGTCGTTGTGATTTTCGTTATAATGAAAAAACGAATCAGTTAGCACTTTTAGAGTTAAATACACAGCCTGGTATGATGCGTGCTTCTCTGGTTCCCGAAATTGCCCGCGCCGCGGGAATGGAAATGAAAATTTTAGTGCGGAGCTTAATAGAAGATGCTTCGTGTAACAAATAAAGGAGCAAATTATGTCTATAACAATTAGTGTGCCTGAGAAGCCAATTCTCAAACCGAAGATAGTGGTTTTTGGCGTTGGCGGCGGCGGGTGTAATGCCGTGAATAATATGATTACCTCTGGCTTAAAGGGGGTTGATTTTGTCGCGGCGAACACAGACGCGCAATCGCTTTCGCAAAGCCATGCGGAGCGTTGTATCCAAATGGGAACGAAAAGCACGCAAGGGTTAGGCGCGGGCTCTCACCCGGAGATAGGCTTTGAGTCTGCCGAAGAAGTGATGGGCGATATATCCGATGCGATTCACGGGGCGCACATGGTTTTTGTTACCGCAGGTATGGGTGGTGGCACAGGCACGGGTGCGGCTCCGGTTGTTGCGCGTGTTGCGAAAGAGATGGGCGCGCTGACGGTCGGCGTGGTCACCAAGCCTTTCTTGTTTGAAGGCAATCGCAGGATGCGCATTGCCGACGCCGGCATAGAAGAGATGGAGCAGTATATTGATACGCTTTTGGTTATTCCTAATCAAAATCTTTTCCGAGTTTCTAACGAGCACACGTCTTTCACTGATGCCTTTATGATGGCGGACAAGGTGTTGCTTGGCGCGGTCGGCGGGATTACAAATTTGATGGTGAATCCCGGCATTATCAATTTAGATTTTGCCGATGTGCGCACGGTGATGGGCGAGATGGGCAAAGCGATGATAGGCACGGGCGAAGCTTCGGGCGAAGGTCGTGCTATTCAAGCGGCGGAGTTAGCGTTAAACAATCCTCTGCTCGACGATGTCAGCATGCGCGGCGCGCGTGGTGTTTTAATCAGCATCAGCGCAAGCGACAGCTTGAAACTTTACGAGCTTGATGAAGCGATGCAACGCATTCGCTCTGAGGTTGATGAGGACGCGCGGATTATTCCGGGCACGGCGGTTGATAATAGTTTGGGCGATATGCTGAAGGTGTCGGTGGTTGCCACTGGCATAGGTCAGCACGAAGAGTTAGCCTTGCCGAATGAAGAGGGCAAGGTGAATCTCGAAGTGGTTCAAGGGCAAGAAAGTCCAGAAGATAAAAAGGAAGAAGTTGATTCAAACATTGCCGATGTGGCGATGGAGGCTCAGCATGAGGAGAAGCCGGTGTTCCAAATTGTGCCGCCGAGTGCCGATTCGATTCCCGAATCAAAACAACAAGAAGTTGTGTCTCAGACACTTGTGGCTGAAGGTTCTCCTTCCGCGCCAGTCCCTCAAGCGCCTGTGTCCCAGACACCTGTGGCTCATGCGCCTGTGTCCGAAACGCTTCAGACACCCGCACCGCCGCCGCCTTTTCCAAGCCGCGAGCATCAGCTCCGCGAGCAACAGCCCAATGATATAAATCAGGGCATAGACAAAAATAGTGCTGCTCATCCTTTTGGCACACTTTCGGCTTCTACTTCTAGCGGGGCAAAGCCGTCTCAAAAGGAAGAGCGGTCAAAAGGTTTTTTTGGTTGGGCGAAGGCAAAGCTCGTCAAGATGACAGGGGAGGATAGGAATCGCGAATACATTCCAGCGCGCGCGCCGACTTCGCCAGCCCCACCCTCCACATCATCTCTAGAGGAAACGACATCAAAGCCTGCTGCCGCGCCTCTGCCGCTACCGACCCCTGCCACACCGCAAGACACAGAAGAGGAATCGTTAGATATTCCAAGTTTTCTTAAGGGTCAAGCGAATTAGGGGGTCAGGCGAATTAAATTTTCTGTAGCAGGCGAAAAAAGTCTATACTAGAGGAAGGTAATTGCTAGAGGTTTTTATGACGGATAAGCGGACTCTAACACGAGCGGATATATCGAAATTGATTTATCGCAAGCTGGGCTATACCCATAGCGATGCGAATGGTTTAGTTGATCAGCTATTTGAAGAGATAACGCAGGGTTTAATCGGTGGTGGCGAGGTGAAGATACCTGATTTTGGAACTTTCAAGGCGAAGCGGCGCGGCAGTCGCATGGGACGCAACCCGCGCACGGGCGAGGAGGTGTTGATAGAGTCTCATATTGGCGTTAGTTTTAGGGCATCGCCTTATTTTAGAAAATCGGTAGATGACAGCTTGAAAAAAGCGCATGGCATTCCAAAAGATTAAAAAGGAGCAAAGATGAGCGAAGAGCAAAAAATTATTTTCCCCACGCTGCCGATGAGCGGAGCGAAAGAGGTTGTGCCGCACGAGATTCATTTAACGGACGCGCCGTCTTCGATTGGCGAGTCGGCTGATATTGTTCGGCTTGACGCGCCGGTGCGGCTTACTTTGCCGCAAGATAAAGATGAGGGTGCTTACCGCACGATAGGGGAGATTGCTGAATTTTTGGGGTTGCCGGCGCATGTCATTCGTTTTTGGCAGACGCGATTTCACCAGATAAAGCCGATGACGCGCGATGATGGCAGGCGTTATTATCGCCCGAAGGATGTTCGGTTTCTGCGCGGGTTGAGTTGTCTTTTACATAAGGAAGGCTACACGATAAAGGGTGTTCATCGTTTAATTCGCAAAGAGGGGTCAGACTTCGTGCGCGATAAGAGCGAGGAAAAGATAGAGCGATTTGACGATAGGCTCGACCAAGTTTTATACAGCTTGCTTGGGGAGCTGGAGCAGCTTCAAGCACGTGTCAAGAAACTCGTTGCGTGATTCAACCTGCGGGCGTAGTTCTTCGGGAGCAAACATCAGGGGCATAATTTTTTCTTCAATGAAGAAGTAGGTAATTTCCACTTTAGGCTTGGTTTTTATTTTCCATCCGTTTTGGAATTCAATGCGCGCGCTAATTCTCTTGTGTTTGATAGACTTATATTTTAAGAAGGGTTCGCGCAGAAAGTTCCAGCATACTTTTGCGCTTTGCTTGAGGGCGAGCCAAATTATTTTAAGAGCAAAAACAGGCAGGTAGATAAGAAAGTGCCAACCCCACTGAATAGGCAATAAGAGGCGAGCAACTATTTTGTCTAGCCCCGTGTCTTTCCATGTGTCTTTGCTATCGGGGCTGTCGAGGAGTTTCTCCTCGATAAAATCTTCAAGCGCGATGAGCCATAATTTTGCCTCTGCCCAAAGTGTTGTCCAAAATGTTATTTTTCTTACTTTCCGTCTTATGCTCGCTAAAGCTTTGAGATAATAGCGGCGAAGTTTAGAGCGTTTGCCTTTCTTTGTTTTTCTGTTGTGGAGCTTCTGCCAAACTTTGGCTTGGTCTTCTTGTAGGGCGCATGCGATATCGAGGAAGAGGGGCATCGCGTCAATAGCCCAGAGGTGCTCGCCGGCGACAGGTATGGTGTAGATGGGTTGGTCGTTATTATGCTTGAGGGTAATCTCCTCGCGTTTATCGCCGGTGGAGAGGGTTATCTGTTTAATCTGGAGGGGGACGTAGTCATAATTTTTCACTTTGACGAGGAAGCATCGTTTTTGGGGCGGGGACATCGCCCACATAGCGAGGTTGCTTGCTTGCCAGAAGCGGTTGTGGAAGGCGGGGTTTTTCAGACCATGGGCGATTTCGACTTTTGCGATGAGCATGCTTTAATTTTAATCAAATTTTTACTTAAATGGTTAATAATTATAGGCTAAAGTGTCAAAAAGGAGAAAAATGTTATGGAAATATTAAATAAATTTTACAATTTTGTTAGCCAGAACAAGGTTTTGGTTTTATCCTTTTTGGGACTTGCTTTGCTTACCATTATATGGAGGTTGGTGCAGGGTCTGTTAGGCTACCCTCTGTTGGACGCGAATATAAGCGGTTATGACATTGTTTTAGCGCGCGAGGCGATGGAGGCTTATGGAGATAGGGGTCGTTTAATTTATTTGTTTAGCACGTTAATTTTGGACACGTTTTATCCTGTGGTTATCACATTGGCTTGTTCGGGAATTTTGGTCAAGTTAGCCTTGAGGGATTCCTTGCGTCATTTTGCTTTAGTTCCTCTTGTGTTTTTCTGTGTTGATATTGCTGAGAATCTGCAAAATGCGGGCTTGCTTTTGAGCTGGCCTAACTTGGGTGAATTTCAAGTAAAGTTGGCGAGTATGACGACGGTTCTCAAGTGGCAGATGATGACACTGATTCTTATTCTTTTCTTGATACAGTTTGGGTTTTGGTTTGTTGATTTTTTGAGTAGGCGTTATACCTCGTAAGATGTGCTATATTTTATTAGCGGAGCGTGGCGCAGCTTGGTAGCGCACTTGTCTGGGGGACAAGGGGTCGTGGGTTCAAATCCCGCCGCTCCGACCATTTTTTGTGCCAATAGAAATAATGTTGTATAGTTATACTCAAACCAAAGGAGCTTTATGACAGCGATATATGCGATAGGTATATTTTTACTTGCCCTGTTTGTTCTGAACTTGCTTACGCAAGGTCGGATAGATTAGGGGCGCCCAGAATTTATTAACTAGAATTGATTATGGGCGAGCGTCAAGTTTTTATCTGGCTGGTGGTGATGGCGGTGCTAGTCGTTGCGATGACCACGCTTGGCGGCGCGGTTCGTTTAACCGACAGCGGCTTATCCATCACCGAGTGGCGACCCTTGCTAGGTATTTTCCCGCCGCTGACACAGCAGGCATGGGCGGAGGCTTTTAGCAAATATCAGCTCATTCCCCAGTATGAAGCGGGCATCGCGATGAGCTTGGCAGAATTCAAGGTTATTTATTGGTGGGAGTGGTCTCATCGGTTGCTCGGTCGGCTTGTGGGTGTCGTTTTTGCGGTTCCCTTCTTATTTTTTTTGTGGCGCGGGTTTTTATCGCGGCGAGATATTTCGCACTACGCGGGCATTTTCATTTTAGGCGGCATGCAAGGCGTGATTGGCTGGTATATGGTGCGCTCGGGTTTGAGCGAGCGCCTATCGGTTGCGCCTTTGCGTTTGGCGCTCCATTTGGGTTTGGCTGTGGTGATTTATGGCTGGCTGCTCTGCCTAATTTTCGAGCGGTTTCGCAAGTTTGAGATAAATTGGCAGAAGGCAGCTTTAGTCGGTTTAGTTTTCGTGCAGATAATTTTAGGAGCGATGGTATCGGGCTCGGACGGGGGGCTTATTTACAACGATTTTCTTTGGGGGGAGGGCAGTCCGCTTGGGGCGAATCTTGCGCCGAGCCTCGATAACGCGCCTCTTTGGCAGCTGATACATCGATTGAACGGCTGGCTTCTGTTCGGCTGCACGGCGGTATATTTCTGGTCTAGCGGCGGCGATAGGGGTGCGCTCCTTCTGCTTGCCCTCATATTTTTTCAGATAATTTTGGGTCTTTTGACGCTATTTTCTGCGGTTTTTCTGCCTCTCGCTTTATTTCATCAACTCGTAGGCATTTTATGCTTTTCGGCGGCTTTATGGTTATTGACAGGCAAGGCAAAGTAATTTAGATTGAATCGAGGGAGGTTAGGCGATGGTAGCTATTCTCTATTATATACAATCAGACTCCTTATCGGCTAACATTGCTTAATCTCCCCACGATTTCCAAAATGAACAAAACTTATGTATTAAAAGCTTCTGAGATAAAGAAGCACTGGTTTCTATTTGACGCTGAGGGCATTGTTTTAGGCAGGCTCGCGGCGGAGATAGCGCGGCTTTTGCGCGGGAAGCACAAGCCAATTTTCTCGCCGCATTTAGATTGCGGCGATAAGGTTGTTGTCGTGAATGCCGAGAAGGTTGTTCTCACCGGCAAGAAAGAGACGGATAAAATTTATTATAGGCATACGGGTTATCCGGGCGGCATTCGCTCGCAGACGGCGCGCGAGATTAGAGAGAGCCATCCCGACCGGCTGTTGCATAAGGCGGTTAAGAATATGTTGCCCGGCGGTTCTTTGGGTATGAAGCAGCTGAAGCATCTTTACATTTACATCGGGGCGGAGCATAAGCATGAAGCGCAGTCTCCGCAGAAGGTAGATTTTGCCGCCGCCAATAAGCATAACAGCAAGGCGTCTTAAGGTTTGGTGATGAGCGAAACAGAAGACCAAACGAATAAAGAAGAGGCACTTGTGCTAGAGACGGCAACAGATGCACCAGTGGAGGTTGCCCCAGAAGTATCAGGGGAGGTATCAGCAGAAGTGCCGCCAGAAACGTTAGCTGATTTATCATCGACCGATGTGCCTAGGGCGGAAGATTTTGTTCCAGTTGAAGATGAGCTCGGCAGGACTTACGCGACTGGCAAGCGCAAGAACGCGATTGCGCGTGTTTGGCTTAAAGAGGGTTCGGGTCAGATAACGGTAAACCGCAAAGCGGGCAACGAGTATTTTCGGCGTATCGTATTGAACAGGATAATCAACGCGCCTTTTGATGTTGCGCAGTGTCAGAATCAATTTGACGCGGTCTGCACGGTGAGAGGCGGGGGTTTATCGGGTCAAGCGGGAGCTTTGCGTCATGGTATTTCTAAGGCTCTGGCGTTGCGTTCGTTTGAGATGAGGAAGCTGCTGAAGGCGCAGAGTTTTTTGACGCGCGATTCGCGTGTAGTTGAGCGCAAGAAGTATGGCAGGCGCAAGGCGCGGCGCAGCTTTCAATTTTCTAAACGTTAATAGTTTGTTAATGCGCTTGTTTTTTTCTTTATTGGTAATTTTTTTCTTGAGCGGTTGCTCGGTTTCTCATCACTGGTTCGAGACGAAATCTTGGTTTGACGAGAGGAGCATAGAGGCGGGAGCGCCGAATTACATTCCCCTATCGGCTGTGCCGGAGCGAACAAAAATCAAATCCCTTCAGACTGGAAAGCCTACTAAATAGGTTGATAACCTCCCTAAAAAGACTTGACTTATTCGTGAATAGTCGTTATTCTAGATTCATTACCAAGACTATATTTTTAGGGGACAAAATAATGAGTTTATTCTCTTTACTCTCGAGGGGCAAGAAAGTTGCCACCAATTTAGTGCTGATTCTGATGCTTTCAAACTCGCTTGCGGGCTGTGCCGTATTACAAGAATGGTTTGAAAGCGTGATGAGTATTCAAGAAGAACAGCAGGACGAATAAAATTAGTGAGTTTAGTGAATCGAGGAATGAGTTTCAGATAGAAGAGCTACCTCCTTACGTTTTCGCGGAGGTCAATCGGTTAAAGGAAGACGCGCGCCGTTCGGGCGCTGACATTATTGACTTGGGCATGGGCAACCCTGATCTTTCGCCGCCCCAGCATGTTTTAGATAAATTAGTCGAGACCTTACCGAAGCCGCGGGTTCATCGTTATTCGTCATCGCGCGGCATTGTGGGGCTGCGTCGGGCGCAAGCGAATTACTACCGCCGCCGTTTTGGCGTTGCGCTCGATGAGGAGAAGGAGGTTGTCGTAACGCTCGGCTCGAAGGAGGGGTTCGTGAATATCGCGCAGGCTATTTGTAATGTTGGCGCGCGGGTTTTGGTTCCGTCCCCGGCTTATCCGATACATATTTTTGGTTTTATTTTCGCGGAGGCGAAGGTGGTTCATCTGCCTATTCCTGCGGGGGATAATTTCCACGAGGGTTATCTGCGCGCGGCGGACGCGGCGATGAAGCAACATCGGCCGGTGGCGATGGTGGTGAATTTTCCGTCTAACCCTACGGGTCAAGTGGCGCATTTGGATTTCTATAAGGAGCTGGTTGCTTTGGCGCGTTCGCGTGAGGTTTTTATTTTATCGGATTTAGCTTACGCGGAGCTTTATTTTGACGAGCAGCCGCCGCCTTCGATGTTAGAGGTGGAGGGCGCGAAGGATTGGGTATTAGAATTCACGTCAATGAGTAAGACTTACTCTATGCCGGGCTGGCGCATTGGCTTTGCGGTTGGCAATGAGCGTTTAGCGGCGGCTCTGGGTCGGTTGAAGTCTTATGTTGATTACGGGGCTTTCACGCCTATTCAGGTAGCGGCGGCGGCGGCGTTGAACGGCAATCAGGATTGTGTTGATGAGGTTCGGGCTATTTACAAATCGCGTCATAGTGTTTTGGTGGATAGTATGGCGTTAGCGGGCTGGGAGTTTCCGCGTGCGCGCGCGACAATGTTCGCGTGGGCGCCCTTGCCCGACAAATGGAGCAATGCGGGTTCGCTTGCTTTTTCCAAAGCGCTTTTGGAGAGGGCATCGATAGCGGTTTCGCCGGGCGTGGGCTTCGGCGATAACGGCGAGGGCTATGTTAGAATATCTCTTGTGGAAAACGAGCAGCGGATTAGACAAGCGGCGCGCTCTATGCGTAAATTTTTAGAAGAAGGGTCTTGATATGTCTGCATTGAAGTTAGGCATCGCGGGACTAGGAACGGTTGGCGGTGCTGTGCTGAATCATCTAGAGATGTATCAGCGACAAATTGAAAAGAAGCTTGCTCGCGCGGTGGAGGTAAAGATGGTATCGGCGCGCAGCAATCGCGAGCTGGCTTTTCCATTCACCACGAACCCATTGGACTTGGCGCGCAACAAGGATATAGATGTGGTTTTGGAGCTCATCGGCGGCGAGGCTGGCGTTGCGGCGGAGCTGGTTGAAGCGAGTTTATCGGCGGGCAAGCATGTGATAACGGCAAACAAGGCGCTTTTGGCGAAGGACGGGATTAGGCTCGCGAAGCTGGCGGAGGATAGGGGTGTGATGCTGAATTACGAGGCGGCGATAGCCGGCGGTGTGCCGATAGTCAAAACCCTACGCGAGAGTATGTTCGGCGAGAGGATTTATGAGCTCAAGGGCATTCTCAACGGCACGAGCAATTATATTTTGTGCCAGATGGCAGACTTGAATATGCGTTTTGACGAGGCGCTCAGCGAGGCGCAGAGGCTAGGCTATGCCGAAGCCGATGCTTCTTTCGACATCAACGGCGATGACGCGGCGCACAAGTTGAAGCTGCTGGTTTATTTAGCCTTTGGCATTGCGCTCGACTCTATTCCCACGCGCGGCATCGACAAGATAGAGCCTTTGGATATGAATATGGCGGGTGATTTAAGTTATGCGATAAGGCTCATCGCGCAGGCGAAAGAGACGGAGGCGGGCATCAGCGCATCGGTTGAGCCGGTTCTCGTGGCTATGGGGACGAAGTTATCGCAGTCTTCTGGCACGGATAATATGATTGGCATTTTAAGTAGCAAGCGACATTTGTTTTTGGAAGGCGAGGGAGCGGGCGCGCAACCGACTTCGGCGAGCGTGGTTGCTGATATTATGGATAGCGCGCGCGGGATTATCCTGCCGGTTTTCGGCGAGCGCGCGGCTTCGCTTCGCGCTCAGGCGGTTGTCAAGCAAGACAAGCCTTCGGCATTTTACATTCGGGTTTTTGTTGAGGATAGGGCTGGCTCTATTGCGGCGATGACGAAGATTATGGCACATCACAACATTTCTTTATCGGGGATAAGCCAGCCGCCCATTAAGAATCCAAACGAAGTGGCGGCGGTTGTGTTCATCACGCACCCGGTAGCGCGTGAGGGGCTAGATAAAGCAATAAAGGATTTGCGCGCTTTAAGTCAAATGAGTGACGCACTCGAGAATACACCACCGCTAGCGATTGCAATAGAAACTTAAGGTGTTAGAGGAGCCGTTCTAGCCCTTCTTGTAAATCTTCGATTAGGTCGTCTTCGTCTTCAAGCCCAGCGTGGATTCGAACAAGAGGGTTGGTATTATCTACCTTTGATGCTGTGCGCTTTGGTTCAGCAGGAATGATGAGGCTCTCAAACCCACCCCACGAATAACCCATCGCAAAGAGCTCAAAGCCGTCAAACATTTTCGCAAGCTGCGCCTCGCTCACTGGCTTCAGGCGAAAAGCGAACAGCCCGCTCGCGCCTAAGAAATCGCGTTGCCAAATAATGTGCTGTGGGTGGCTCGGCAAAGCGGGGTGGATAACTTCGGCGACTTCATCGCGTTGGGCTAGGAACTCGGCGAGCTTGATGGCAGTTGCTTGGTGGCGTTCGAGGCGCACCTCAAGCGTGCGCAGACCTCTGAGCGTTAAGTAGATATCATCGCCACTCGCGCACAAGCCGAGCCGCCGATGCATGCGCGCGCAATCCACATAAGCGCTCTGGTTGGTCGTGAGCGTGCCGAGCAGCAAGTCGGCATGTCCGCACAGATATTTTGTCGCGGCTTGAATAGATATATCCACGCCCTTATCAAAAGGCTTGAAGAAAAGCGGGGTCGCCCAAGTGTTATCCAAAATGACACGCGCGCCATGCTGGTGCGCGAGCGCGCTAATCGCGGGAATGTCCTGCATCTCAAATGTCAGGGAGGAAGGCGATTCGGTAAAGACCGCTTGCGTCTCTGGCGCGAAAGCCTCGGCAAGCGCTTCTATATCGGTTGGGTCGTAGTAGGAGGCGCGGATATTAAATTGAGGCAAAATATCATCACAAAAAGCGCGGGTCGGGTCATAAACGCCATCGCTAATGAGGATATGCCCGCCGCTCTTGACCGATGACAAGATGGCGCAACTCACCGCCGATAGCCCCGAAGGCGTTAGCATACAATGGCTGCCGCCCTCTAGCGTGGCAATGGTGTCGCACAAGGCTTCGGAGCTGGGGGTCGCGCGTCTGCCGTAGGTCATCTTCTGGCTCTGCGCGCGAAAGCTCTCTAAAGTGGGAAAGAGCGCGGTGGATACACGATAGGTCGGCATATTGACGCTGCCGAAGTGGTCGGCACTTGCGCGTCCCAAATGCTCTAGCTGTGTGCTTGGTTTTTTTAGTTTATTGGTCATTCTTTTGTTATATATTATAAAGCAAAACTATAAAGTGAATTGATTATATGAAAATAGGTTTATTAAGTTATCCTTTTAGCAAATTCGGCACTAATTTGGGAGACGAAACTCAAGCCATCGCGGCAGAACAGTTTCTGCCTAGATGGGATTGCTACATTGAGCATCAGACTCTTGCTTCTTATACGGAGTTAGCGGAAGATATTTTTTTGATTGCCAATGGGTATCTTTATTGTAGAGATAAAGGGGTGTTTCCTTTAGGCGATTCGCTTAAACCTCTGTGGACATCTTTGCATATTGCGTTACACTCTGCTTATCTATGGGATAATTTGGAAAAGTTGGATTATTTTAGACCCTATCAGCCGATTGGGTGTCGAGATTTTGCCACGATGCGTTTTTTACAAAAACATAATATAGAGGCTTATTTTTCTGGTTGTTTAACCTTGACGCTGAAGAGGGAAAATTTCAACCCAACAAAAAGAGAAGACATCTTGTTTGTTGATATCCTAAGAAAAGAAAAAATATCTCTTGACAGACCGTTTTTCAAGCATAGGCAGTTATGGGGGAGGAGGATCTGTAATTTAAGCCAAAAATTTAATTTGTCATTTACGAAGAAGCTTATTTTATTAAAAGAAAAGTTATTAGGAAAAGATATCTTTTTTAATAGAAGGGAGGATTATAAAATGGGCTTTGCGCATAAGCAGTTATGCTCTTGTGCGAGTGCTAGATTTGTGGTGACGTCTCGGTTGCATGTTGCTCTGCCTTGTTTAGCCTTTGGCACACCGGTTTTGTTTGTGTATGAAAAGCGCAAAGAAGGCGGTGACACTTTTTGCACGTTAGACGACCCTCGTTTTGGTGGCTTGCTAGAGCACGTAACGAAAATAGACAGGGATAGTTTTTATGAAGGGCTAGAAGAGGGGGTATGGCAAATAGACGGCAAGAGGCAATCGTGGGAGGAGATAGAGAATCCGAACACGCACCAAGGGCTCGCCGAGCAACTGAGGGCTAGAACACAGGCGCAAGTGAATGCGATGCTTAATTCTGCTTGACATTTTCGTGCTTGCTAGGCAGTCTATTGAGAAACCAGCTAACCGAGGGTATAGAATGGGTAAGAGAAAACTTTTTTTAATTTTGTCGTTATTGTTGCCATTATCGGTGCTTATGTCTGGCACGGCGGAAGCGGCGAGCACATTAAGCAAGGTGAAGAAGCGGGGCAATTTAGTTTGCGGCGTGAGTCAAGGGTTGCCGGGTTTTTCTAATCCTGACAAGAAGGGCGGCTGGACGGGTATAGACGTTGATTTTTGTCGCGCGATGGCTGCGGCGATTTTAGGAGACGCGCGCAAAGTGAAGTTTGTGCCGATGTCGGCGAAGGAGCGTTTTACGGCTTTACAATCGGGCGAGGTGGATATTATTTCGCGCAACACGACATGGACGATGCAGCGTGATACGGCTTTGGGCTTTGCTTTTGTTGGGATTATCTATTATGACGGGCAAGGTTTTATGGTGCGTAAGAACGCGAAGGTGAAGTCTGCTTTGGAGTTGGGCGGCGCGACCATCTGCACGAACGCTGGCACGACGACCGAGCTCAATTTGGCTGATTACTTTAGGCTACACGGAATGGAATATGAGATAGTGACGTTCGAGAAAACCGATGAAGCGGTCGCGGCTTACGACAATAATCGTTGCGATGCTTATACGACCGACCAGTCGGGGCTTTACGCTCATCGGCTGAAGTTGCGCGATAAGGACGCGCACATCGTCTTGCCTGAGATTATATCGAAAGAGCCTTTGGGTCCTTTGGTGCGTCAGGGCGACCCGCGCTTTGAGGATATCGCGCGCTGGACTCTCTTTGCGATGATTAACGCCGAGGAGTTAGGGTTAAGCACGAAGACCATTCGCCGTTTGCGCGGCAGCAAGGACCCGAAGATAATGCGTTTTGTGGGTCGTTCGGGTTCTTTCGGCAAGAGCTTGGGTTTGAAAGCGAACTGGGCTTATAACATTGTGCGTCAGGTTGGCAATTACGGCGAGGTGTTTGAGCGCAATGTTGGCAGAACGTCTCCGCTAAATATAGAGCGTGGCTTTAATGCTCTATGGACCAAGGGCGGTTTAATTTATGCGCCGCCCATTCGTTAGCCCGCTATTCACAAGCGCGCGGGAGCTTTTATCTAATTTTCTGCTTTACCTCGGGGAGCCGCGCTTTCGCAGTATCGTGCTTCAGCTTTTACTATTGGCGGGACTTGTTCTGCTAATTCGTGAGGGCGTTGAGAACGCGCTCATTCAATTAGAGCGACAAAACATTTCGACTGGTTTTGGTTTTCTTTTTGACATATCAGGTTTTGCGGTCAATCAGTCTTTCATCACCTATGATTCGACGAGCACTTACGGCAGGGCATTGCTGGTTGGATTATTGAACACGTTAATTGTCGCGGTGCTGGGTATATTTTTTGCGACTCTTTTAGGTTTTATGATAGGCATCGGGCGTCTTTCGAGCAACTGGCTTATTTCGCGTTTGGCGTCTGTGTATGTTGAGATTATTCGTAATATTCCGCTTTTGCTTCAGATTTTCTTTTGGTATTTCGCGGTGTTTGGGAGTTTGCCTACGCCGCGCGATAGTGTTTCTTTGTGGGATATATTTTTTGTCAATCGGCGTGGGCTTTATATTCCTGAGGCTGTTTTTGACTCGGCGATGGTTTGGGTAGTGGTAATTTTTATTTTGAGTCTTGTGGGGGTTTTTATTCTAAAGAACATGTCGGATAGGCACAGGCAAGTGACGGGAGAGAGCTTGCCCTTATTGAAGTGGAGTCTATTGCTTTTGTGTGTTCCTGCGCCGTTTATTTTTTTGATTACGGGTTCGCCGATGCACTTAGAGTTTGCCGAGCTTGCGGGTTTCAATTTTCGCGGCGGGATAAGGATAACGCCTGAATTTGCGGCTTTATTGTTAGCGCTTTCGACTTACACGGCGGCTTTCATTGCGGAGATAGTGCGCTCGGGGATTTTGGCGGTGCGGCGCGGTCAGGTGGAGGCGGGGCTTGCCTTGGGTTTGAGGCGTTCGTTGGTTTTGCGTAAAATTATTATCCCGCAGTCTTTGCGGGTAATTATCCCACCTTTGACGAGTCAATATCTTAATTTAACGAAGAACTCGTCTCTTGCGGTGGCGATAGCCTATCCTGATTTGGTTTCGGTGTTTGCTGGCACGGTTTTGAATCAAACGGGTCAGGCGTTAGAGATAATTTTCATTACGATGTCGGTTTATTTAATTTTGAGTGTTGCGACAAGCACGGCGATGAATGTCTATAATCGTTATTTGCTTGGGCATGGCGGTGTAGCGGGGTAGGGCGATGAAGCAAGCATTAGACAAGATACACAGATTATTTTTTGCAACATGGACAGATGGTTTATTGACCCTGTTTGGGATTTTGTTGATTTACTGGTTGATTCCGCCTTTAGTTGAATGGGCGTTGATTGACGCGGCTTGGTCGGGTTCGTCGCGCGCTGATTGCATGGGCGAGGGTGCTTGCTGGCCCTTTGTGTTTGAGAAGTGGGATCAATTTGTTTATGGTCGTTATCCGTTGGAGGAGGTTTGGCGTGTCAATTTAGTTTTTGCTTTGGGTGTTTTGGGTTTGGTGCCTTTGTTGATACCGAGCATTCCTTATAAGAAATACAATGTGCTTTATCTTTTGGTTTTTTATCCTGTGGTTAGTTTTATTTTATTGCTCGGCGGCTGGTTTGGTTTAGTGGAGGTGGATACGACTTTCTGGGGTGGTCTTTTGGTTACTTTGGTTGTGGCGATAACCGGGAATGTATTTTCTTTACCTTTAGGCATTTTGTTAGCCTTGGGGCGGCGTTCGGAGATGTTTATTGTGCGTGTTTTGAGCACGGCTTTCATAGAGTTTTGGCGTGGCATTCCGTTAATAACGGTTTTGTTTATGGCGAGTGTGATGTTGCCGATATTTCTCAATGAGGGAGTGTCGGTTGATAAGTTATTGCGTTGTTTAATTGGGGTTGCGTTATTTTCGTCTGCCTATATGGCGGAGACGGTTCGCGGTGGGTTGCAGGCTTTACCGCGCGGTCAGTATGAGGCGGCGCAGGTTTTGGGGTTGGGCTACTGGCAGATGATGGCGCGGGTTGTGTTGCCTCAAGCCTTAAAAATTGTGATACCGAGCATTGTGAATTCGTTTATCGCGCTTTTCAAGGACACGACTTTGGTTTTGATAGTGGGCTTGTTTGATTTATTGGGTATGATTCAATTTCATTTTTCGGATTCGAATTGGTCGACGCCGCAGACTCATTACACGGGGTATGCGTTTGCTGCTATAGTTTTTTGGATATTCTGTTTTGGCATGTCGCGCTATTCGGTTTATATGGAAGGTCGCCTCGCGACAGATAGGAGGGTGTAATGCCAAAAGAAAAAATTGGAGAAAAGGCTGGAAAAAAGACAGCGGTATTGATGGAAGGCGTGAATAAGTGGTTTGACGACTTTCACGTATTACAAGACATCAACCTAGAGATTTACGAGGGCGAGCGGATAATCATCTGCGGTCCGAGTGGTTCGGGTAAATCGACTTTAATCCGTTGTATCAATGGCTTGGAGAGTCACGACAAGGGGAAGGTTATCGTGCGCGGCACGCAGCTGACGAACAACCTACGGACGCTAGATGCGATTCATAAGGAGGTGGGAATGGTTTTTCAGCAGTTTAATCTTTTCCCTCACATGACGGCATTGGAGAATTGCACCTTAGCGCCGATTTGGGTTCGCAAGCTGCCGCGCCACAAGGCGGAGGCTATCGCGCGCGATTATTTAGCGCGGGTGCGCATTCCCGACCAAGCGGACAAGTATCCTGCGCAGCTTTCGGGGGGTCAGCAGCAGCGTGTTGCGATAGCGCGGGCTTTGTGTATGGAGCCTGAGATTATGCTGTTTGACGAGCCGACCTCTGCGCTTGACCCTGAGATGATAAAGGAGGTTTTGGAGGTGATGATAGAGCTTGCGGAAGATGGCATGACGATGGCGGTGGTTTCGCATGAGATGTCGTTTGCGCGGCGTGTAGCGGACAGGGTTATTTTCATGGACGAAGGCGAGATAGTGGAGGTCGCGCATCCTGATGTTTTTTTCGAGTCGCCAAAAAACGAGCGGACGAAATTATTTTTGAGCCAAATTCTAACCGATTGATTTTTGTGCTATAATTGAGGAATAGAATCGGAAGCACGACAATGGCTATAGAGCAGACAAATAAGACCTATAAAGAAGGTAATGCTGGCGTTTTGCCGAGCTTGGAGCGCGGGCTAGAGCAGAGCGACAGCGTCATCGCCGAGGCGTTAGCGGCGGAGCTTACCCGCCAGCGCGAGCAGATTGAGCTGATTGCTTCTGAGAATATTGTCTCACGTGCGGTTTTAGAGGCGCAAGGTTCGGTTTTAACCAACAAGTATGCAGAGGGCTACCCGAATAAGCGTTATTACGGCGGCTGTGAATATGTTGATATTGTCGAGCAGGTGGCGATTGAGCGTGCTTGCCGTTTGTTTAATTGCGTTTATGCGAATGTTCAAGCGCACTCTGGCTCGCAGGCGAACTTGTGCGCGATGAGTGCTTTGCTCAAGCCGGGCGACACGATTATGGGAATGAGTTTAGACGCTGGCGGGCATTTAAGTCATGGAGCAGCACCCAATCTTTCGGGCAAGTGGTTCAATGCGGTGCAGTATGGTGTGCGCGCGGACGACCATCGGCTGGATATGGAGCAGGTTGCGCGTTTGGCGAAAGAGCATCGTCCGCAGCTTATTGTTGCTGGCGGCTCTGCCTATGCGCGCGAGATAGACTTTGCGGCTTTCCGCGCGATTGCTGATGAGGTTGGGGCTTATCTACTGGTGGATATGGCTCACTTTGCGGGGTTGGTGGCGGCGGGGCTTCACCCTTCGCCTTTGCCCCATGCTCATATTGTAACGACAACGACACATAAAACCTTGCGCGGACCTCGCGGTGGTCTTGTTTTGACGAATGACGAGGCGATTGGCAAAAAAGTGAATTCGGCGATGTTCCCCGGCCTTCAAGGCGGACCCCTAATGCACGTGATAGCGGCGAAGGCGGTTGCTTTGGGTGAGGCTCTCTCGCCTGAGTTCAAAACTTACGCGCAGGCTGTGAAGGAGAACGCGAAGGCGCTTGGTGCGGCTTTGCTTGCGGGGGGTGTGGAGCTTGTGTCGGGCGGCACGGACACGCATTTGCTTCTAGTTGATTTGCGCCCGAAGGGCATCAGCGGCAAGGACGCGCAGGAAAATTTAGAGCGCGTGAACATCACGTGTAATAAGAACGGCATTCCCAACGACCCGCAACCGCCGCGGATTTGTTCGGGGGTTCGGCTTGGCTCGCCGGCTTGCACGACTCGCGGGTTTGGCGTGGCAGAGTTCCAAAAGACTGGAGAGCTAATTTGCGAGGCGTTAGATATTTTCGTTACGGGTAAGCTCGACAAGGAAGAGGCGCGCTTGCGCGAGCAAGTGAAGGGTTTGCTTGCTGACTTTCCTATTTACGATGGATTGGTTTAATGCTTTGCCCTTATTGCGGGTCGGAGGAAATAAAGGTTTTAGATTCGCGTCCGACTGAGGGCAATCACGCGATAAAGCGTCGGCGGCAATGCGAGAGCTGCGGGGGTCGTTTCACTACGATGGAGCGGGTTCAATTAAGAGATTTGTATGTGATTAAGCGTTCGGGCAAGCGTGTTCCTTTTGATAGGGATAAGATTTTGCGTTCGGTTTTGACGGCGGTTCGCAAGCGTCCGGTGAGCGAGGAGCAAACAGAGCAGATGGTGAATGGTATTATTCGCCGTTTAGAGAGCGAGGGCGAGAGCGATATTCGCGCGGAGATGATAGGCGAGCTCGTGATGGAGGGGTTATCGGTGTTAGATGATGTTGCTTATATTCGTTTTGCTTCGGTCTATAAGAATTTTCGCGAGGCGGAAGATTTTGGCTCTATCGTTGAGGAGTTGAAAGAGCCGCCAACTAAAAGCTCCACAAAATAAAGGTTAAGGTCCCTGCGACTGCGGGACGCCAGCAGGAGACACGCGCCCAATATTGCTAAACAAGCGTTGCACCCAATTAAGTTCGGGTATAGGCGGAGGAATGGTTTGCGCGATATAGCTAATGTTTTTTCCATTTTCTAAGGTTAGAGCTTTTTTATCAACCACAATGCCTTTTTTATCAAAGTAGATAGCGATAACGCGGCGTGCTTTTTCTGTTTCAAAGGTTGGCAGCCACGCGATATTTTCTTGCGCGATATAGAGCCACAAGCGGAAGCCGTCGAGAGATATATAATTGGGCGAGCCTAAAAGGGCACTCACATTTTCTTTAGAGCTAGCGCCTATTTTGATTGCCGCGAATTTTGCTTCTTTAATGCTATTGCCATGGTGCGTGGTGATGGGTGCGCAAGCGAGCATCAGCAAAAGGGGTATGGGCGCGAGGAATGTTTTCATTTTTCTGTTATAATGGGGCGATGATTTTTAATCAAGCCATTTCATTTTTCAGGTCTCGCGCGGCGGACAAGCGTCTAGCGCGCCAGCTTTACGCGCTTTGTGTCGCGCAGGGGCGCAAGGGGGAGCTTTACCGCGCCTTCGCGCTTGAGGACAATGTCCAAATGCGTTTTGAGTTTATCACCGCGCATTTATGGTTGGTGATGAGGGTGTTAAGGCAGAGCCATCGGCGTTTTGTGAGCAAGCGTCTGGCGGCTTTATTTTTTTCTGAAATGGATGCCTCTTTGCGCGAGGCGGGCGAGGGCGACCTCGGCGTTCCGCGTAAGATGAAGCGTTTGGCGCAGGCTTTTTACGGCAGGCTGGCGGCTTATGACCGGGCGCAGCAAGCGGGCAAGCTCGCGGAGGCGCTGGAGCGCAATTTTCCCGCAAATAAAAGGCACAATAAAATGCTGGAGAGCTATTTTTTATCTCAAATAGAGCACGTGTCGCAAGTTAATTTTTCGATAACGCCCTCAAAACAGGGAGAAACTTTAAGTTTATTTAGCCAAAACCCACCGACAATATGCTAGATTCCCCCTTTACTAGAAGGAAAGTGAGATGAGAATATCAATTGACGCGATGGGAGGGGATCATGCTCCCACGTCTATTTTAGAGGGCGCTGCTTTAGCATTAAAACAAAAGGGTGAGATTCGCTTTCTCTTACACGGAGATGAGAGTCAGTTGCGTCCTTTGTTGTCGGCTTTGCCGCAGTTGGATGCGGTTAGCGAGGTTATCCATACCGATAAGGTTGTGGGAATGGACGAGGCGCCGGCGCAGGCTCTACGCAAGGAGGGCAGACAAAGTAGCATGTGGCGTTCGTTGGAGTCGGTGCGCTCTAACGAGGCGGATGTCGCTATTTCTGCTGGCAATACGGGTGCTTTGATGGGTATGACGAAGCTGGTTCTCAAAACGCTACCGGGGATAGACCGCCCGGCGATTGCTGGGCGTTGGCCGAATACAAAAAGTGAGATGAATTTAATTTTAGATTTAGGCGCGACGGTTTCGCCTAGCCCACGTCAGCTGGCGCAATTTGCGGTGATGGGGGTTGCGGCGGCGCGTCATTTGTTGCATAAGGATGTGCCAAAAGTTGGTTTGCTGAACGTTGGCGTGGAGGACATTAAAGGCACACCCGAAGTGCGCGAAGCGGCTCAATTATGCCAAAAGCTTCTACCCAATAACTTTTATGGTTTTGTTGAAGGCGATGATATTTCTTCGGGTATTGTAGATGTGATTGTCACCGATGGTTTTAGTGGCAATATCGCGTTGAAGTCGGCGGAGGGCACGGCGCGCTTGTTGTTTGAGCAAATAAAAGAAAAAATAAATTCTAACTTCATAAGGAAGATAGGGGGATTATTATTGCGCCCTGCGTTAAGGTCTGTTTATGAGTGGGTAGAGCCGGGCAATTATAATGGTGGTGTTTTTTTAGGGCTAGAGGGGTTGGCGCTCAAAAGCCATGGCGGGTGCGATGCGCGTAGTTTTTCTAAAGCGATAGATGCCGCTTGCTTGTTAGTTGAGGCAAATTTAACGGACGAGGTGAGGGATAGCCTCCTTCATTCTCAGCTGGATAAACTCGCGACGATAAAGCAAGCTTCATGAGGGATATTGTCGCGACCATAGAAAGCTGTGGCGTTTATTTACCGAAGAACTCGGTAAGCAATGACGAGCTCGTTGAGCGCGGAATGGATACGAGCGATGAGTGGATTCAGCAACGCACGGGCATCTGCGCGCGCTACATCGCTGACGAGAGCGAAACCACCGCGATGATGGCGCAAGAAGCCGCGCAAACAGCACTCGCCAAAGCCAATATGAGCGC
Source organism: Alphaproteobacteria bacterium (assembly GCA_965209065.1). Taxonomy (GTDB): domain Bacteria; phylum Pseudomonadota; class Alphaproteobacteria; order JAPOUT01; genus CBDBUR01. The sequence continues at coordinate 830,164 of OZ242373.1, read as the reverse complement.
GGAGGAGCTAGATATGCTTGTGGTTGCCACGTGCACGCCGACTCTCGTTTTTCCTTCGGTCGCGACACAGATTCAAGGCGCGTTAGGCATGAAAGGCGGTGTCGCTTTTGATATTGCGGCTGCTTGTTCGGGTTTTATTTACGGCTTGAGCGTTTTGGATAGTATGTTTCGCACGCAAGAGATACATAAGGCTTTGCTGGTTGGGGTGGATAGCATTTCGCGCACGCTTGACTGGGAGGACCGCAGCACGGCGGTGTTGTTCGGCGATGGCGCGGGCGCGGTGACGGTTAAGCGGGTCAATGGTGATGCCACTGCTTCTGGTAGCAATTTGCCGCGCGGCATTATGTCGGCGAGTGTTTATTCGGACGGCTCTTATGTCGATTTACTCAAGGCAGAAGGCGGCGCGGGTTCGCACGGACGCGAACATGGTTTCATTTCTATGGACGGACCGGCGATTTTCAAACTGGCGGTGGAGCGGCTGTCGTCTTCTATTCTAAAGGTTTTGGAGGACAGCAACGTGTCTAAAGATGAAGTGGATTGGTTTGTGCCGCACCAAGCAAACAAGCGCATTCTTGATGCGGTCGCGCGCCGTGTGGGCTTAGCGGCGGAGAAGGTCGTGGTGACGATAGACCACCACGGCAACACGTCTGCGGCTTCGGTGCCTCTCGCTTTGGGCGAGGCGGTGGCTGATGGGCGTATCAAAAAGGGCGACCTCGTCTTAATGGAGGCGATGGGCGCAGGGCTCACGTGGGGTGCTTCGCTAGTTCGGTGGTAATCCCCGCTTGGCGTTAAAAAAGGCTTTAGTTTAGCGGGGGATAAGCCTACTCCCGCTTGTAAAAAAATAGAAAGCCCCCACCTTTTTTCAATGAAAGATTTGATAAAAGCCCAAATGAAAAATAGCGAAGTTCAAACGATAAGGCAGCTATTGCACCGCGTTCATTTTTTGATTGCGCGTTATTTTGACGCAATGGAAAAGGATATTCATAGCAATAGCTACGGCGTCAAAACGCGCGAGCAAGATGCGCGTGTGTTTAATAGTTTAGCGCAAACGCTAATGCGTTTGCACGCGCTGGATAGTTTAATCAAGCCGCTAGAAGGAGATAAGAGTGACGAAGCCATTCAAGAAGCCCTTGAGCAAAGACTCTCTAAAGTCTTTGGGGCAGAAGAGGCTGAAGACTTTTCTAAGCAGTCTTTCTAGGCGCGAGGCGCAATGGCTTTTAGACTACTGGGCTTTATGGGCGCGCGCCGACCAGCTTCCGCCGAAGGGAGAGGACTGGACTCTGTGGCTTATTCTCGGCGGGCGCGGCGCGGGTAAAACGCGCGCGGGCGCAGAGTGGGTGCGCGGCTTAGCCAAGCAAAAGAACGTGCGCATCGCTTTGGTGGGAGAGACTTATAGTGCTACGCGCGCGGTGATGGTAGAAGGCGCAAGCGGTATTCTAGCGGTTAGCCCCGATGAGGAGCGCCCGATTTTTCTACCTTCCAAGCGCGAGTTGCGTTGGTCATCGGGGGCGGTGGCAGAGTTATTTTCGGCGAGCAACCCTGAGGCTTTGCGTGGTCCTCAATTTCATTTCGCGTGGAGCGATGAGTTATGTAAATGGCATTATGCTGAAGAGACGTGGGATATGTTGCAATTTGCTTTGCGTTTGGGCGATGCGCCGCGCCAAGTAATAACGACAACGCCGCGTCCGACAGCCCTGTTAAAAAAGCTCCTGCGCTCGCCGCGCACGGCGATAACGCGCGCGACCACTTATGCCAATCGCGCCAACCTATCGCCTAAGTTTTTTGAAGACATCATCAAAAGTTACGAGGGCACGCGCTTAGGACGCCAAGAGCTAGAAGCCGAACTCATCGAAGACAATGAGGAAGCCCTTTGGTCGCGCGAGATGATAGAGGCGCATCGCCGTTTCGCTCCGCGCGCGCTAAAGAGCAAGGTCGTGGCGATAGACCCGCCAGCGACCAGCAAGCGCAACTCGGCGGCGTGCGGCATCATCGCGGCGGGGATAGACGAAGCCGACCAGCTTTATATTTTGGGGGACTACTCACGGCAGGGGCTTTCGCCGTTAGAGTGGGCGCGCGTGGCACTTCAAGCCGCGCAGCGACATCAAGCCGATAGGGTGATTGCCGAAGTCAATCAAGGCGGCGATATGGTGGAGGCGGTCTTGCGCCAGCTTTCGCCGAACGTTCGCTTTCGGGCGGTGCGCGCGAGCTACGGCAAGAAAGCGCGCGCCGAGCCCATCGCCGCGCTTTACGAGCAGGGCAAGGTTCATCATACGGGAAGGTTTCAAGCACTTGAAGACCAGATGTGTAGCTGGACGGGTGCCAGCTATGATGCCAGCCCCGACCGACTCGACGCGCTCGTGTGGGCTTTAACCGAGCTTGCTTTTGGCACGAAGGCGAACGCGCGATTAAGAAAAATATAGTATAATAAAGAAATGGAGGAAGTAAATCCAACAACGCCAATTCTTGTGGGCGGAGGGCAGAAGACTCACCACCCGCGCGACCGGAGCTTTTCGCCTAGCCCGATAGAGATGATGGCGCACGCCGCCCGCATGGCATTAGCCGATTGCGGCAGCGCGGACATCAGCAAAGCGATAGACACGATAACGATAACGCGTTTCATTCACGATGCGCCCGGTCTATTCACGGAGGATATAAAAGACCATCGCTATCCGTTTGGTGTTTATGCGAACCCGCCGAAGTCGGTTGGGGTTGCGCTGGGGATAGAGCCAGCGCGTTATGTTTATGGACCGACCGGTGGCAACTCGCCGCAGCTGCTGATAAACCTAATGGCAGAGCGCATTGCCAAAGGCGAAATGCAAGCGGTTCTGCTGGCTGGCACGGAGTGCCTCAATAGTTTAGTCGGTGCGCTCAAGAAGGGTGAGATGCTAGAGTGGAGAGACGACTTAACAAAAGAAGGGTTGGAAGATTTAGGCACGGGCGAAATTGACGGCACCACCGAATGTGAAATCGCGCACGGGCTTAACCTGCCGATAAACATTTACCCGATGTTTGAAAATGCCATTCGTCACCATAAGGGTAGCTCAGTTGCCGAGCACCAAGCCCATTTAGGTGCGTTGATGTCGCGTTTTACTGAGGTTGCGGCAGCGCACCCCAACGCGTGGTTTCCTCAAGCGCGTAGCGCGCAGGAGATAATCACGCCAAGCGAGGCTAATCGTTATATTGGCTTTCCCTATACGAAATATCTCAATGCGATAATGCGGGTGGATCAGTCGGCGTCTTTGGTGATGATGAGTGTTGAGAAAGCGCAAGCGCTCGGTATTCCGCGCGAGAAGTGGGTTTTTCTACACGGCTGCGCCGATGCGAACGACATTTGGTATCCCAGCGAGCGGATAAATTATTATGAATCGCCGGCGATTAAAAAAATGGGCGAGGTTGCTTTCGCTATGGCGGGCGCGGGCTGGCAGATAGGTGATGTCGATTACATTGATTTATATTCTTGTTTTCCGTCAGCGGTTCAGCTCGGCATGGCGGGGCTGGGGATTGAAGCGGGCGACAAGCGCGCTTTGACGGTAACCGGCGGCTTGCCTTATTTTGGCGGCGCGGGAAATAATTATGTTATGCACTCGGTTGCGACAATGGCAGATAGGCTCCGCGCCAAGCAAGCAAGCAAGGGTCTATGCACGGCGAATGGTTATTACGCGACCAAACATTCCATCGGACTTTATTCACCCTTGCCCTTTGAGGGGGCGTGGGTTCGCACGCCGCCGAAAGAGATTCAAGCTGAGCTAGACAGCTTGTCCCACCCGCGCGCGGTCGCGGCGGCGGAGGGCAAGGCGAAGCTCATCACTTACACCGCTTGCTTTGGCAGGCAGGGGCTAGAGCGCGGGCTGATGATAGGCGAAACCGAACAGGGCGACCGCTTCTGCGCGGTCATTGACGACAAGGCTTTCCTTGAAAAAGCGATGGAGAAAGATCCGATTGGCGCGCAAGGAGAAGTCTCTCATCAAGATAGGCTTAATGTTTGGCGTGTGTCTTAATGGCGAAGTTATATTTTATCAGGCACGGGCTTGCGGCTAAAGGCTGGAACGAAGATTTAGATCCCGGTCTTGCGCCCGAAGGCAAAGCCCAAGCCGAAGCGCGCGCGCGTGCGCTAGAGGGGTTGCCCAAGATGGCGATTATTTCTAGCCCGCTGAAGCGCTGCCAAGAAACCGCCGCCGCGCTTGCGCGAGAGTGGGGCGTTGCTCCTGTGCTGGTGAATGCGGTGAGCGAAGTTCCAACGCCGCCGCGCCTGCGCTTGAAGGACAGGGATTTGCTCGACCGCACCAAGTGGCTGCGCTCTATTATGAGCCAAGAATGGAAAGACCTCTCGAATGAAGCGAGCTTGCTTTTATGGAAGAAGCATCTGCTTGATTGGGTTTTTCATCGCGCGGAGGACAGCGTGATTTTTTCGCATTTTGTAGCTATCAATGCTTTGGTTGGCGCGGCGCAAGCAGACGATAGGGTTATCATCACGCAGCCGAACCACTGCTCGCTTTGGGTTTTTGATAATAGCGGTGGCGGACTGGCACTTTTAGAGGAAGGCGAACAAGTAGAAACAAAAGTGCTATAATCTATTTGGAGACGAAAGATGAAAAGAGGATGTGCCGTGAAATTATGGCAAGCAAGACGGAGCTATTAAGCGCGGCGGACTCGCGCACGTTAGACGCACTCGCGAAAGCGCAGGGCATCAGCGAGGCGCAGCTCATCAAAAATGCAGGCAGACGCGCCGCACAGATTATCGCGCGGCTTTATTCGCCCTGTCGGGTTCATATTTTATGCGGCACCGGCAATAATGGCGCCGATGGACTCACCGCCGCGCACAACTTACACCAAATGGGTTTCGACTGCCGACCCTTCTTGCTCGGCGAGAACGCACACGCCCACTTGTGGCGTGGCAAAACCTATCCGCTAGAAGGCAGCAAGCACGATGAGGCTCAGCTGGTGATTGACGCGCTGTTCGGCACGGGGTTGTCGCGCGGGCTGTCGCCGCAGCTGCTGGCATTGAGCCAAACCATAGAGCAGGAGGTCGTCGCCCTCGATATGCCGAGCGGCTTCAATAGTGATGATGGTTCTGGTGCGGGATTTCATGCCACGCACACCATAAGTTTTGTGCGCGCGCACGTGGGACATTATCTTCTGCCTGCCAAAGCCCATTGCGGCGAGATTCATATCGCCGACATTGGCATCGGCGATGAGCTGGTCGAGAGATTAGCGGTAAGGGTTCGCTTAAACAGCTATCGTCCTCTGCCGCCGCCGCGCCTTGATGGGCATAAGTATCAGCGCGGTATGGTTGTTGTGGTCGGCGGCTCAGAGAAGCGCGGTGCGGCGCAATTAGCTGCGCTTGCGGCTTTGCGTGTCGGTGCGGGGCTGGTTGTTGTCAATGAGCCAGAGCCGACTGCGCTTGCCGATAATTCCCTAATGACAGAAAGCATTTCTTTACAAGAGAGCCTCAAAGACGCGCGGCGCAATGTTGTTGTGCTGGGGTGCGGCAATGGTGTTGATAGGCGCACACGTGATAATGTTTTGCTTGCTCTGTCGAGGAGCGTAGATTGCGTGCTGGATGCGGACGCTTTAACTTGCTTTCAAGACGACAGCGCACTTTTGTTTGACGCGATTCAAAACAAACCGAGCGGCGCGGTTGTTCTAACGCCCCACGAGGGAGAGTTTGCGCGTTTGTTTAAGGTTGAGGGTTCGAAGTTAGTGCGCGCGCGCGAAGCGGCGCGGCTTTCGGGCGCGATAGTTTTGTTAAAGGGCAATGATAGCGTGATTGCCAGCCCGCAAGGCGAGGTTATCATTAACGACAGGGCGTCTGCTCATTTAGCCAAAGCCGGCACGGGCGATGTGTTAGCGGGATTGATAGGCGGCATTTTAGCGCAGCGACTAGAGGCGACACCTTTAGAGATGATAGCTCAGGCGGTTTTTATTCACGGGTTATTAGGAGAGAGGGCGGGCGCGCACTTACTCGCCTCCGACTTGCCTAATTTGATTCCTATCCTGTATAATGACATAGGAGGATAGAAAATGAATTATAACCCCAAGTGGATTTCTTTTTACGAGGAGTTAGCAAACTCTTTACTTCGTTATAAGGACGATAGAAAACCTTTAATAAAAAAATTAGAGGCGTCAAAAGCAATGGAAGGTATGCCTAACTTACATGAAGAAAATGGCGAGTTCTTAAGAGATATATGCCCTTTTACTATTTTTTCAGCATTTAATAGAGGGCGTTATACGAAACTAGGGGACAAAATTAAAATTATTGAGCGGCTCGAAAGTTTTTTAAATGTAAAACCTGCTTTGCTAAAATCTTTTGAGGGCATACCAACAACTCGTTATGGGCATTTCCCGCTTTTTTCTTTGGAAGAAGGTAAAATGGAATCTGATATTAATACTAACTGGGATATGTTTGAAGCAGCAATTAAATATACGGACACCCCAACAAGTGAGGAAAATAAGAATAAATTTCTAAAACTTTTTCTTGAAGTATTAGATGTTAGATACATGGGAATGGGAAACCTATCACGTAGCCTTTTTTGGATAAGACCAAATAATTACGTATCACTAGACAAGTATTCTAGGGGGTATATAAAAGAAAAATTTAATATTCAACAGGTTGACAATATAAGATCTGGAGAAGATTATTTAGATCTAATAAAAAAAATAAAAGAAGAATTTGAAAATAGGACTGACGTTCGTTCTTTCGCCGCGCTATCTTTTGTTGCTGACGGCAAGACTCTTATAAATAAAGATAGCAAGCCCGATAAGGAAAAAACAGAAAAACTGAGAGACCTTACATCTAATAATGATTCGCAGGCTAGCGAAGATCCGACAAAATTTAGAAGAAAAGAACAAGATGTGGAAAGACAACGATTGCATGTCAAAATTCAGAATAAACTTATTAAAGATTTGAAAAAAAAATATGGTGAAGACAATGTGAAAAAAGAAAAATATAGAATTGATGTGCTTCTTATAAAAGATGAAAAGAACTTTTGGATTTATGAAATAAAAACAGACAAATCTGTATCTGATTGTATTAGGGAAGCTGTCGGTCAGTTGCTAGAATATAAATTTAAAGCCGAAAGCGTAGATTGGAAGAGAAAGGTGGATAAAATAATAACAGGCAAAATAACAGTAGAGAAAATAATAGTGGTTGGTCCTAGCAAAATTACCCCGAAAGATGAGGAGTATATCCAATACTTAAAAAAAACTTATAAGATGGAAATATCTTACGAGCAGGTGGAAATAAAGGAATAGCAGATGACCTATAGCATTCGCGCTTACGAGAAGGGCGACCAGCAAGCCATCGTAGATATTTATAACTACTACATTGAGAACACCGCTTACACTTTTGACTTAACGCCTCACACGTTAGCGAAGCGGCAAGAGTGGTTTGCTTATTTTGACGCAGGCGGCTATCCGTGCTTTGTGGTGGTTGATGGCGGCGCGGTTCAAGGCTATGCCTGCGCCGTTCAGTTTAGACCGAAGGCGGCTTATGCGCGCTCGGTGGAGACGAGCATCTACCTCGCCCCCACCTTCACCCAGCGCGGCGCCGGCACCGCTCTTTACGACACGCTACTCTCTAACTTGAGCGGCTATCACCGCGCCCTAGCTGGCATCACGCAGCCAAATCCTGCTTCGACGGCGCTTCACCGCAAGTTTGGGTTCGCTCCCGTCGGCGTGATGAGCGAGGTAGGATATAAGTTCAATCGCTATTGGGATGTGCTATGGTATGAGAAACCTATCTAGTGGGCGTGGTGGAATTGGTAGACACGCGAGGTTTAGGTCCTCGTGCCTTCACAGGCTTGGGGGTTCAAGTCCCTCCGCCCATACCAAAACAAATAGGCCAAAACAAATAGGCCAACATAAAGAGGATAACGCGTGGATATAAAAGTAGAAGAGCTGCCGCAGTTAGCACAAAGCGGCGAGGTCAGCCTCATCAAGCAGTTCAGCGTCGAGGTGCCGGCGGCTGAGATAAACGCGCGTCTTGATGAGAAGGTGAAAGAGCTTGCGCCCAAAGTGGAGTTAAAGGGTTTTCGCAAGGGACATGTGCCTGAGAGTCAAGTGCGCCAGCGTTATGGCGAGGAGTTGTTGCGCGACATTTTACAAGAGGTGATAAACGAAACCAGTGAGGAGGCTCTCAAGGACAAGACCTTCGAGCCTGCCACACCGCCGCGCGCGCATTTAACCAGCGACATAAAGGAAGTTCTTGCTGGCACAGACTTAAAATATAAAATCACGATTGAGCTGCAGCCGCAGTTTGAGCTAACCGATTTATCGCAGTTGGCGTTAGAGAAGCTAACGACCGAAGTCAAGGAGGAGCATATCACGGAGGCGCTGAACGATGTTGCGGTGCGCAATCCGGTTTTTGAGGACAAGGAAGCCGAGCGCCCGGCGCAAAACGACGACAAAATAGTTGTCGATATTATCGGCACGTTAGAAGGCAAGCCTTTTGAGAATAATGAGAAAAAAGATATGTCTATTCATCTCGGCAAGGGTTTTCTTCAAGAGAATATAGAAAAGGCGATAGTGGGCAAAAACGCCGGCGATAATTTCAATGTGCCGATAGGTTTTCCCGCCGACCACCCGAACAAAGTGCTCGCGGGCAAGCTGGTAGATTTTGCGGTGAGTGTTCGCTCGGTGGTGGCGCAGCGCGTGGCGGTTGTTGATGAGGTTTTCGCCAAAGCGCTTGGCGCTGATGATGTCGATTCATTAAGGCAAAAGGTGCGTGACGAAATGGAACGAGCCGATGAGTCAACCGCGCGTGCTGACTTAAAGCGGCAAATCGCCGAGAAGTTAGAAAGCCACACCTTCCCTCTGCCGCCGAGTCTGCTGGAGGAGGAAAAGCGCGCGATGTTGCAGCAGATTCAATCGATGCAACAGCAGCTCCCGCCGGCAGAGCAAGCGCGCGCACAAGCGCAGATGGCGAAAATTGAACAAAACATTAACGAGATGGCGAAAAAGCGCGTCAAGGTTGCGCTGGTGCTTTCGCGCATCGCCAAGGACAAGAAGCTAGAGGTCAGCCGCGATGAGCTAAAAGCGGCGGTAGAGGAAGATATTCAGGCTTATGAAGGCGACAAGGCGCAAGCGCAGAAGCTCTATAATGAGCACCCTGAGCTTGTGCGCCGCGTTTATGCCCAGCTTTTGGAGGAAAAAACCATAGATGAGGTGATAAAAATTGCTACAATAAGCGAGAAAAAGATGGATAGACGCGAACTTTATGAGCAAGAGAGTCAAAAAAATTCACTTGAGGGGGCTGATGATAAACAATCATTAACTCCTTTAGGGGCATAATAAAAAACGAATCATCTCTTAAACAAAGGGGCAATGAAATGAATAATTTGATACCAATGGTTGTGGAGCAGACCTCGCGCGGCGAGCGCGCTTACGATATTTATTCGCGCTTGTTAAAAGAGCGGATTATCTTTGTAACCGGCGTGATTGAAGATAATATGGCTGCCACGATTACCGCGCAGATGTTATTTCTGGAGGCGGAAAACCCGACCAAAGAAATATCTATGTATATCAATTCTCCAGGCGGAGTGGTGACCGCAGGGTTAGCTATTTACGACACGATGAAATATGTCAAGCCGCCGATAGCGACTTTATGTATCGGTCAAGCCGCTTCGGCGGGTTCGCTTTTATTAGCGGCGGGCGAGAAGGGTCAAAGGCGCGCCTTGCCTAACGCGCAGATTATGGTTCATCAGCCGAGCGGCGGCTTTCAGGGGCAAGCCTCTGATATTCAGCGCCACGCCGAAAATATCCTTGAAATGAGAGAGAGGCTTAACGAAATTTACGCCACGCTCACCGGGCAGGATAAAAAAACCATAGAAGACGCGCTTGAAAGGGATAATTTTATGACCCCCACACAAGCAAAAGAATTCGGTCTCATTGACGAGATTGTTCTCAACCGATAAAATAGGAAGGCAATTATGAGTAAAATATCGGGTTCAGATTCTAAAAACACACTTTACTGCTCTTTCTGCGGCAAGAGTCAAAACGAGGTGCGCAAGCTCATTGCCGGCCCGAACGTTTATGTCTGCGATGAGTGTGTTGAACTTTGCATGGATATTCTGCGCGAGGAAACAAAAACCAACGCCGCGCAAAAAAGCGAAGGGGTTCCTGCGCCAGCTGAAATAAAAAATGTGCTTGATGATTACGTGATTGGGCAGGATTACGCTAAACGGGTGATGTCGGTTGCGGTTCATAATCATTACAAGCGGCTTTCACAAACCGGCAAGAACTCGCCGAATGATGTAGAGGTTGCCAAGTCTAATGTGTTGCTGATAGGTCCAACAGGGTGTGGTAAAACGCTGCTCGCGCAAACCTTGGCGCGCATACTCAATGTGCCGTTCGCGATGGCAGATGCGACCGCTCTAACCGAAGCGGGCTATGTTGGGGAAGATGTGGAGAACATTATTCTCAAACTGCTACAGGCTTCCGATTACAATGTAGAGCGCGCACAAAAAGGCATCGTTTATATTGACGAGGTTGATAAGATAAGTCGTAAATCGGACAACCCGTCCATCACGCGCGATGTTTCGGGTGAGGGTGTGCAACAGGCTCTATTGAAAATTATGGAAGGCACGGTTGCTTCGGTGCCGCCGCAAGGGGGCAGGAAACATCCCCAGCAAGAGTTCTTACAAGTAGATACGACAAACATTCTGTTTATCTGCGGTGGTGCTTTTTCGGGGCTAGAGAAAATTATTCGCGATAGGGGCAGGCAAGCTTCTATTGGCTTTGGCGCGACCGTCCATGACCCCGACGAACGCCGCACAAATGACGTGCTCAAAAATATAGAGCCTGAAGACTTGTTGAAGTTCGGCTTAATTCCTGAGTTTGTCGGGCGTGTGCCGGTGATTGCCACGCTGGAAGATTTAGATGAAGATACGCTCGTGCGCATTTTGTCCGAGCCGCGCAACGCGCTGGTGAAGCAATATCAAAAGCTGTTTGATATGGAGAGTGTCAAGCTGACGTTCCGCGATGAGGCTTTGCGCGAGATAGCGAAAAAGGCGTTAAACCGCAAAACCGGTGCGCGCGGACTTCGCGCGATAATGGAGGGGTTGCTGCTAGACACGATGTTTGACCTGCCGAACTTGGATTCGGTTGAGGAGGTCGTCATTGGCTCTGACGTGGTGACCGATAGCAAGGCGCCGCTCTTTATTCACTCCGAGCAAGCAAGCGAAGGCAGCGAAAGCGCGTAAAAACTCCCCAAAATCGTAAAGAATCGGGGAAAACCTTGAAGAATCTAGCATTTTTTATAAAATAAAAATTGTGTATTATCAGGCACTTATTCCAAAATAAATTATTTTTGCCTGATTCTAGGCATTTTTGCGCTTGCTTTATAAAAAAACCGCAAGCAGACTATCATTAAAGCGAATCAAGCCATAACGGCGGGATTCAAAACCTACTACTCATTAAGGAGAAAACAGATGAATAAAAATGAACTGATAGATGTTCTCGCGCAAAAGTGCGAGCTCAAAAAGTCGCAAAGTGCAGGTGTGGTCGAGAGTGTGCTCGAGACGATTACCGACAGCCTCAAAAAAGGCGAGGAAGTTCGCTTAATTGGTTTCGGCACGTTTCTGGTCTATAACCGCAAGGCGACCACCGCGCGTAACCCTCAAACCGGCGAGCCGATGAAAATCCCCGCCTCAAAACAGCCAAAATTTAAGGCAGGTAAGGCGCTCAAAGAAGCGGTGAATGTCTAGTAAATAGGCTTTCGTTTTAACCGATTTTTGCTTTATGAATAGAGGATGCTCCTCTTAGTGTGATGGGCGGTTAGCTCAGCTGGAAGAGCATCCCGTTTACACCGGGAAGGTCGGCGGTTCGAGCCCGTCACCGCCTACCATTCGTTTGCATATCCTAATAGGCTAGACTTCACAAAAAGTGGATTCTAGCCTATTATGCCATTATGGTATTATCGGGCAAATGAGCGAAATCACGAAACAAGAGCGCATCGAATTCACCACCGAATGCGAGGCATGGGTCAAGGAGAACAAGCCAAAAGAGGCGGGCTTCCTCTTGCCGCAGAGCTTTATGGAAGTGAGTGAAGAGCGTCAGTTCAATTTCCTGCGCGACTGGCAGCGCAAGGTTTATGAGGCGGGTTATCTCGGCAGGGCGTGGCCTAAAGAATATGGCGGCGGCGGTGATGACCAAACGCTCCAAGATATTGCCACCGCGGTGCTCGCGAAAGAGAACACCCCGATTATTGTTAATACGATAGGCTTAAACTGGGCGGGACCTTTAATTCTCAATTTAGGCTCACAGGAGCAGAAGAAAAGATACATCAAGGGCATTTTGGATTGTGAAGACGTGTGGTGTCAGGGTTTCTCCGAGCCTGATCATGGTTCGGATTTAGGCAAGGCGCAGCTCAAGGCAGAAAAAGAGGGCAATGGCTATAAGCTCAACGGCAGTAAAATTTGGACGACACTTGGCGAATATGCCAAGTATATGATTTTGCTCGCCCGTTCAAGCAAAGAGGGCAAAAACAAATATGAAGGGTTAAGTTTTTTTCTTTCACCGATGCAAGTTGAAGGCGTAGAGGTCGTGCGCATAAAAAAAATGACTGGGGAATATGGTTTCAATCAAGTTTTCTTCACCGACACGAAAATTCCTGCCGATTGCTTGTTCGGCGAGGAGGGCCAAGGCTGGCAGATGGCGATGGCGACGCTCACGTTCGAGCGCGGCGCGCGTGGCGGACAAGCCGGCGGGCATGCTTCCTCTATGAGCGTTACAAGTGTTGCCGATGTGGTCGCGCTTGCCAAGAGGACAAAGCGCAACGGCAGGGCGGCGATAGAGGATAGTTTTATTCGCGATGCGCTGGTGCAGTTTATGATTGAGGAACGAGCCTTTCACTTAAACTCGGCGCGCGGCAAGCACAAGGCGCTAACCAGCGAGCGTCCGAGCTCTATTCCTATGGCGAAGAAGGTAACGACATCGGAATTTTTTCGCCGCCTCAACCAGTTTGCGATAAAGCTACAAGGCGCGAATGGGGTTTATTACTTAAACGATGAGAACGCTTACGATAATGGTATGTGGCAGCGTCATTATTTGAACGCCTTTTCAGGCACGATAGGCGGCGGCACCACACAGATACAATATAATATATTGGGAGAGCGTGTTCTCGGCTTGCCTAAATGAGCTTTCGCCCTAAAATCAATTTCAGTGAGGAGCAAGCGATGTTGCTAGACATTGCTGAGAAGTTCGCGCAGGACAAATCGCCGTTAGAAGCTCTGCGCGAGAAAATAAAAAAGCACGAGCCTTTTGATGAAGTCTTATGGCAAGAGATGGTCGCGTTGGGCTGGTCGGCATTGACGATTGACGAGGCGGCTGGCGGCTCGGGGCTAGGCATTGGCGAGGCGGTTGCTATTTTAGAGCCGATGGGGCGCAAACTTTTCGCAACGCCTCTAGCCTCTAGCCTGATTAGCGCGGAGGTGGCGAAGCGGCTGAAGGCGAAGGGTTTGCTCGATAGGCTCGTCAAGGGCGAGCAGTGCGCGCTGGCGTTTAGCGAGCCGCAAGGCGACTGGGAGCTGTCGCCGCTCGAAGCGGTGGCGCAAAAAAAGGGCGACACCTTCACGTTACACGGCGCGAAAACGCTCATCACGCACGCCGATAGCGCGAGTTTTATTCTTTTGCTTGCCGGATTAGACGGCAAGCCGAGTTTTTTTCTACTGGAGCGCGAGCATTTCGCTTCCTTGCTTGAGAGGGAAAATGTTATTGACGAGACGCAAAACAGCTTTCGCCTCGCGCTAGACGGCATTACCTTGCCGAAAGAAAATCTCGTGGGGGTTATGACGCCTGAGCTCAAAGCGGAAATGGAGCGGCAGCTCACGCTTTTGCTCGCCGCGCAGATGTGCGGCGGTATCGCCGGGGTGCTGGCGCTCTTAGTGGAATACCTAACGACCCGCAAGCAATTTGATAAATATATTGGTTCTTATCAGTCGTTGAAACATCCAACGGTTGATGTTTTGTTGGGGTTAGAGGGAGCGCGCTCGCATTTATATTACGCGGCGGGGCTCACAAGCGGCGATGATGACGCGATGCTTGCCGCGCACATGGCGAAAGCGCAAGCGAGCGATGCTTTCACCTTTGCGGCGGATAGGGCGATTCAATTTCACGGGGCTTTTGGTTTCACCTATGATTGTGACGCGCAATTATATTTGCGCCGCGCCTTGTGGTGTGAGTATCGAATGGGAGACTCCGCTTACCACCGCCAGAAAATTGCCGAAATGACTCTTTAAGACGCTTGAGGGAAAAAGAAAGGTATCGTCAAGGAAAGAACAACCCAGATGAGTGCTAAAGCCAACACGTTAATCCAAATGCCGGCGCGTGCCATTTCTGAAACGCGAATATAGCCGCTCGCGAACACGAGCGCGTTGGGTGGCGTGGCGATAGGCATCATAAAAGCGCAACTCGTGGCGATGGTTAAAGGCACACCAAACAGCATAGGGTTGGTAGAGGTCTTCTCGGCTATGTCAAAAGCCACAGGAAGCAAGGTCGCTAACATCGCCGTATTGCTAGCGAATTCGGTCAAAACCAAACCGAGCGCGGCAAACACAAACCATAAGCTATCGCCGAAAAAACTAAACTGCGTTAGCACAACATCACCAAGCAGGGTAGAAAATCCGGTCTTTGTCATTCCATCGCCCAGCGCCAACCCGCCACCGAGCAAGAGCAAAACACCCCACGGCAATTCTTTCATATCCTTCCACTCCAGCATAAACTGCAGGGGCTTGAAGCGAATGGGAATAGCAAAGGCGCAAATCACCGCAAAGATACCAATAATCGTATAATTGAGATTGGCAAGCGGAATAAATCGATGAAAAATAAGAAACAGCACCGTGAGTCCAAACAAAAGCGCAACGCACTTTTCTTCATAAGAAAATTTACCAATATCCTCTTCGGTTTCGTCAAGCACTTGGTAAAAACCCGTGAGGTCGGGCGTGGCATTGCGGAAAAGAATGCGCGTCATAATAAACCACATTAGAACAATCATTATCAGCGTCCAAGGCAGAACCATTAGAGTCCAAGAAAGGAAATCAATCGGGATAGCAAAGCGCGCGGCGGCTTGGCCGGCAAACAGCGCGTTCGGCACCGTGCCGATAAGAGTCGCCGTGCCGCCTATGTTGGCGGAATAAGCAATGCCAAGCAAAATCGTCAGCGCAAGCTTGCGGTTTTGCGGGCTAATCGTTTCGGGCGGCGGCAGCATCTTATGCTCTTGGTGCGGCGGCGTGATGAGAATCGCAATAAATGAAAGCGCGATAGGCAACATCGCCGCAGTTGTCGCAGTGTTGGAAAGCCACATGCTCATTAAGCCGGTCGCGAGCATAAAGCCAAAAATTACGCTATTGATACGACCGCCGGTGATACGCAAAATAGCAACAACAATACGCACATGCAGGTTCGCCCTTTGTATCGCAAGTGCCAGCGTTAGACCGGCGAACATAAGAAAAATAATCGGCTTGGTATAGTTCGGCGTCACTTCGGGCAGGGCGACCAGCCCGAGCAGAGGTAAAAGCACCAAAGGCACAAGGGCAGTCGCCGCAAGCGGCACAGCCTCGCTCACCCACCAAATGACCATCAAAGCCATCACCGCGCCCAAAAGCCAATGGGGCGAACCTTCGGCAAAACTCACGATAATGCCAAAAGCAAGGACGCCTCCCGCTAACCCCGCTAACTTCACCACAGCGCCATCAGCCAAAAAGCGCGATTTTAACATTTTTGCCATTATGCGATTCCTCTAGCCCTGTTATAGCATAATGCTATAAAGGTAAGGTGCGGGGGTGTAGCTCAGTCGGTTTAGAGCGCTGGCCTGTCACGCCAGAGGCCGCGGGTTCGAGTCCCGTCACTCCCGCCACTATTATTTATTGTGCTACAATAGCCCCGACAACAAAAGGAGGATATATGCAAACCGATAGACGCGAAAAACTCGCACCCTTGACCTTATTTTACCACTGGACGATTGCGCTCTTTATGGTTTCGGCAATGGGCTTTGGGCTTTATTTAGAGTCCCTTACGAGCGGCACGTCTTATTATCATTTGGTTGTGACCATTCATAAAAATGTTGGCTTGTTTATCTTTCTGCTTGCGAGCGCGCGGATTATCTGGCGTTATAAAAACGGATTTTTTGCGCCGGTAGCCAATCTTAAAACGTGGGAAGAAAAGGTCGCGCGCTGGACGCATACCTTTTTATTGGTCGCGACTATCGCGATGCCTATCTCAGGAATGATGATGGTGTTAGGTTATGGTTGCACTTTTTGCACGCAGCCGGTGCTCGGCACTTGGCTTGAAATTGGACCTTTCCCTAAAATTGAAGCGCTCACTTTAATTGGGAGCGCGATACATAGAATCGGCAGTAAAATTATTATCGCTGTAATTTTATTTCACGCCGCCGCCGCGCTCAAACATCACTACTGGGATAGGGACGATACCTTAAAACGCATGCTCGGTATGCGCGCGAGCTAGCGAGCTAGCGAGCTAGTTAGCTAGTTAGCTAGTCGCTTGAATAATCTCAACGAGCGCGTCTAAAGCGAGTAGGTAGCTCTTCGCACCGAAACCGCAAATCACGCCGCTTGCCGCTTGCGCCAAAACGCTATGATGGCGAAAAGATTCGCGCGCAAAAATGTTCGATAGATGAACCTCCACAATCGGCTTCTTGCCCGACAGCAAAGCGTCCAGCAAAGCAATAGACGAGTGGCTATAGCCCGCGCCGTTAATGATAATACCCGCCGCTTCGCGATGAGCCTTTTGCACCGCGTCAATCAGGGCGGCTTCAGAGTTGTTCTGTATGAAGTTTATGTCAAAGCCTAATCCCTTCGCGTGTGCGGTCGTTTGCTTTTGGATATCGTCCAAGCTGGTCGCGCCATAAATTTGCGGCTCGCGCTCGCCGAGCAGGTTGAGATTAGGTCCGTTAATTATCGTAATAAGCATTATTGTTTTCTACCACAAAAAGTGTAAAAATGCGATATGGAGATTATTTTGAACGGCAAACCCTACAAGATGAAACAAAAGCCAATTATTGAGGGCTTACTCAAGGAGCTAGACCTCTGGGGGCAGAAAATCGCGGTGGAGCGCAATTTGGAAATTGTCCCGCGAAGCAACTGGGCTACTCAAGAATTATGCGCCGGCGATAGAATTGAAATTATCCATTTTGTTGGAGGTGGCAGATGACGCACCAAAAGGTGAGCCGCCAAGCAGCGAGCCGCCAAGCAGCGAGCCGCCAAGCAGCGAGCCGTCAGCGGACGGGAACTAAAGACTCCCTGATTATTGCTGGCACGGCTTATGCTTCCCGCTTGATTATCGGCACGGGCAAATATAAAAGCTATCAGCTCAACGCCGATGCTTTAGCTGCATCGGGCGCGGCTATCATAACGGTTGCGGTGCGCCGCGTTAATCTAACCGACCCGAATGCTGAACGGCTAACCGATTTTATCAATCCAAGCGAGGTTGTCTTTCTGCCGAATAGCGCGGGCTGTTATAGCGCGGCTGAAGCGGTGCGCACGCTCAAGCTCGCGCGCGAAGCGGGCGACTGGAAGCTCGTTAAGCTAGAAGTGATTGGCGATGAGAAAACCCTCTATCCTAATATGCCCGAAACTTTTAAGGCTGCCGAGCAGCTCATCAAGGAAGGCTTTGACGTGATGGTTTATTGCTCTGACGATATTATCGCCGCGCGTGAGCTAGAGGCGATGGGCTGCGTGGCGATTATGCCTCTCGCCGCGCCGATTGGCTCCGGCTTGGGGATACAAAACGCGGTCAATATCAGGCTCATTGTCGAGCGCGCGAAGGTGCCGGTGCTGGTCGATGCCGGCGTGGGCTGTGCCGCCGATGCCGTCCAAGCAATGGAGCTCGGGTGCGATGGCGTGATTGTCAATACGGCTATTGCCGAAGCTCAAGACCCTGTCCGCATGGCGCGCGCGATGCGCTACGGCGTTGCGGCCGGACGGCTCGGCTATCTTGCCGGCAGAATGCAAAAACGGCGGTATGCCTCGCCTTCCTCGCCGCTTGACGGCTTGATTTAGATTGAAATAATTTGAAATAATTCTTGTCTTGCCGAAAAACCCCAAAAACCGATAGTTTCTAAATATAAGAGAAAGGACAATCGTCCCAACCTCTAAATTTTTAGCAATTCTTAAGGATTTAAGGATTGACTGAATCCTAGCTCCTCTTCGTGTGTTTGTATGAATACACGAGGAGGAAGCAAAGAGCAGAAAGCAAGCGGGAGAAAGCAAAGGGGAATAGAATGGAAAACTTTAGAGCAAGCATCGCAAGTCCAATTCATCTCATCGGCTCGGCAGTCCATAGTGGCGCGGAGGTCAACCTTCACCTGATGCCGCGCGAAAGCGGCGAAGGCATTCGCTTCACGCGAACCGACCTGCCGCACAGACCACAATTTCACGCAAGCTATGACAAGGTTGTTGATACGCGTTTATGCACGACGCTCGGCAGCGCGCAGGGCGACAGGCTTTCTACCGTAGAACATTTGATGGCGGCGCTTTGCGGTTGCGGTATCGATGATGTCGCCATAGAAATTGATGGCGAAGAAGTGCCGGTGATGGACGGCTCGTCAAAAGTTTTTGTCGATGCTATTCAGCAGGTCGGGGTTAAGCCGAACGGCAAACGGCGCGACTATCTGCGCGTCCTCAAAAAAGTCGAGGCGCGCGCCGGCGATAGCTGGGCGCGGCTGATGCCCGCCGATACTTTCCAAATGAAAGTCGAGATAGATTTTGATAATCCCGTCATCGGCAAGCAGTCCTTTTCTATTGAAGCGCCCACTTCAAGCGATATTGCTTTTGCCGAAAACTTTGGCGCGGCGCGCACCTTCGGTTTCTTCGATGACCTAGAAAAATTACGCACTTTCGGTTTGGCTCAAGGCTCTAGCCTCGACAACACCATTGCCATAAAAGACAAAAAAATAATGAATGAAGGCACCTTGCGCTATGAAAACGAGTTCGCCCGCCATAAAGCACTCGACGCCCTAGGCGATTTAGCCCTCGCGACCCTGCCCCTTATCGCCCGCTTTGAAAGCTATAAAGGCGGGCATAGGCTCAATAATGAACTTCTTCACGCGCTATTTGCCGATAAAACATGCTATACCATAGGGCATGACTCTTAAAACATTCGCCGCTGCTTTTATCCTTTTTTTCCTTGCCGCTTGCGCCTCTCCACAAGGGGAGCTAGACGCCTTTTTAGATAGCGATATTCGCTCTGCGGAGGAAATTTATAATAGCGGCCTAAACAATATCTTTGACTTAAGCTATATCCGCGCCATCGAAGAATTCAAACGAGTGGAAGACCAATATCCCTATTCAGTTTTGGTGCGCAACGCCATTATCATGGTGGCTTGGTCGCATTACCTGCTTAACCAATATGATGAGGCAGTCGCTTTTTTAGACAGATACTTAGCCCTCTATCCCAGCACCAAAGAAACCGCCTATGTTTATTATTTGCGCTCTATGTGCTTTTACACGCGCATCGGTGAAGTCGATAGGGATTCATCTTTCGCTTTACAAGCGCAGAGAAGTTTTCGCCAGCTCATCGGGTTTTTTCCCAATAGCATCTATGCACGTGACGGCAAGTTCAAATTAGATTTGATAGAGGCAGCCTTGGCGGCAAATGAAATGTATCTCGGTAGGCAAGCCATCGCCGATAATCAATATGATGCCGCGCTCAACCGCTTCCGCAGAGTCATCACCTCCTATAACCGAACCGCTTACACACCCGAAGCCCTACATCGACAAGTGGAGATTTATCTCCAGCTCGGGCTAGACGGCGAAGCCAAAAGGATTGGCGCTTTCTTAAGCCATAACTACGGCACAACTATATGGTATAAACATACCTATAACCTATTAACCCAACAGGCAGCGGCAAATGAAAAAGATAAAAAAATTAGTCAAAAAGCTACAGACCATTAAACAAAAAGAACTAAACAGCCTCACCGATGAGGCTTTCGCCGCTAAGCTCGCGGAAATTGAAAAGGCTCTGCCGCGCGCGCGTGATGACATCAACCAGCGCCTTGATAAAATAAAAAATGGCTAAAAATAACATCAAGGCTCAAATAGAAAGCCTGCGCGCTCAAATAGAGGAGCATAACCGCCTCTATCACCAAGAGGACAACCCCAAAATAAGCGACAAGGAATATGACGACCTCTTGCGCGCACTAGAAAAACTCGAGGCAGACAACCCCAGCTCAGCAAGCCCAACCTCGCCGACACAAAAGGTGGGCGCGGCACCTAGCGCAGGCTTTAAGAAGGCGCAACATCTCGCGCCGATGTTGTCCCTCGCTAATGCCACCTCCGCCGAAGAGGTTGCCGACTTTTTCAAACGCATTAGAAAGTTTTTAGGGCTAAGCGAAAGCGAAGCGGTTGAAGTTATTGCCGAACCCAAAATAGACGGGCTTTCGGTGGCACTCACTTATGAAAAGGGGCTACTAACACGCGCCGCTACCAGAGGCGATGGCAGCATCGGCGAGGATATTACCGCAAATATCAAAACCATCAGGCAAGTGCCTCATCGCCTTGAAACAAAAGCACCTGCCCCAACCCCACCCCAAAAAATAGAAATAAGAGGCGAGGTATATATCTCCCATAAAGATTTTGAGGCGTTAAATAAAAAACAAGCAAAAGAAAAGGCGCAAATTTTTGCTAATCCGCGCAATGCTGCGGCTGGCTCTTTGCGTCAGCTAGACGAAGCCATCACCGCGCGCCGCCCGCTTAAAATCTATGCTTATGGCTATCGCACAACAGAGCAAGAGCCTAACGTCAAAACCCAAAAGGAAATGATGAAGAGAGTGAAGGCGTGGGGCTTGCCCGTGCCACAGAACACGCGCACGACCGCTAATGTTAAAACACTTCTCGCTTTTTTTGATAAGCAAGAGGCGGCGCGCGCCACACTCGGCTATGATATAGATGGAATGGTTTATAAGGTCAATCGACTCGATTGGCAGAAAAGGCTGGGGCAGGTTTCGCGTGCGCCGCGCTGGGCACTCGCGCACAAGTTCTCGCCTGAGCAGGGCGAAACCATCGTCGAAACAATATCTATTCAAGTTGGGCGCACCGGCGCGCTGACCCCTGTGGCGAACTTAACGCCCGTTACAATAGGCGGAGTCGTCATTCGCCACGCCACGCTTCACAATGAGGACGAAATAAAACGCAAGGAGCTAGGCGAGGGCGATAAAGTGCGGGTGCAACGCGCGGGTGATGTTATCCCGCAGATTGTTCGCGTGGTAGAGAGAAAAAGCAAAAAGCCCTATTCTTTTCCCACGCTCTGCCCCGAGTGCGGCTCGCCAGCGCACCGCGAGGAAGGCGAAGCCGTGCGCCGCTGCACCGGCCAGCACATCTGCCCGGCGCAAATGAAGGAGCAGCTCAAGCATTTTGTGTCGCGGCAGGCGTTTGATATAGACGGACTCGGCAAAGAGCAGGTAGGGGACTATTACCAACGGGGGCTTGTGAAACAGATGGCGGATATTTTTCTGCTAAAGAAAAATTACGAAAAGCACCCGCCTGATATTTGGCTTTATAAAAATAAGGGAGAGTTAAAAGAGAGCGTTCAGAAATTATGGCGCGCGATTGACGCGAAGAAAAAAATAAGCCTTCACCGATTTATTTATGCGCTTGGGATTCCTTTAATCGGTGCGCGCTTGGCGCGTCAGTTGGCACAGCTTTATAGAAATTATAAGACTTTCATTCAGCAAATGGAGGCGCTAAAGAAAAAAGAGCAAAGCGCGCGGGAGTTATTATTATCGCAAGATGGCATCGGCGAAAACGCGGTCTTGGCATTGACGGATTTTTTCTCTAATGAAGGTAATGCCAAAGCGGTGGCGGCTTTAATCAAAGCGGGGGTCGAGCCTCAAGACGAAGCGAAAATTGACGCAAGCTCGGCGGTTGCGGGGAAAAGCGTGGTTTTCACCGGCACACTAGAAAAAATAACGCGCCTTGAAGCCAAGGCACAAGCCGAGCAGCTCGGCGCGCGCGTTGGCAATAGCATCTCTGCCAAAACAGATTATCTTGTCGCCGGCGAGAAGGCGGGCAGCAAATTAGAAAAAGCAAAAACTTTAGGCGTGAAAGTGCTTACCGAAGCCGAATGGCTAAACCTCATCAAGTAATAGGCTCGGTTGCTGCGCGTAGCCACGCCGCGCATTCAGGCTGCACGCGCGGCGAAAGCGTCTCGCGCACCCAAAGATGATAGGCATTCAACCAATTTTTTTCGTCCGCGCTTAACATAGAAGCTAGGACTAAATGGCGGTCTATCGGCGCGCAACTTATCGTGTCAAAGCCGAGCATGTCGCGCTCCTTCTCCACCACAACAAGCAGGCTTTCAATGCGAATGCCGTAGTGGTTCGGCTTGTAATAGCCCGGCTCGTTCGACAGCACCATTCCCTCGCATAAAGGCGTGGCAGAGCCGCGCGGGCTGATGGACTGAGGACCCTCATGGACAGAAAGAAAAGCACCCACGCCATGTCCCGTGCCGTGGTCGAAGTCTAAACCCGCTTGCCACAAAGGACGCCGCGCAAGCACATCAAGCTGCGCGCCGCTCGTGCCGCGCGGAAAAATAGCAGAGGCAAGCGCAATGTGTCCTTGTAGCACACGCGTGAAATTTTCTTTCTGCTCGCGCGCGGTTTCGCCAATCGCCAGTGTGCGCGTGATGTCGGTTGTGCCGTCAAGGTATTGCCCGCCGCTATCGACTAGAAATAACTCGCCCACTTGAAGCTGGCGGTTGCTCTCCTCATTCACGCGGTAGTGAATAATCGCGCCATGCACACCCGAACCGGCAATCGTATCAAAGCTAATATCAAAAAAATTGTTTTGACGGGCGCGCTCGCCTTCTAGCTTTTTTACCGCGCTTATTTCGTCAGGCGGCGGGTTCTGCGCGCTCAACCAAAAAAGAAATTCCGTTAGCGCCGCACCATCGCGAATATGCGCCTGACGCATGCCCTCTACTTCGGTTTTGTTCTTCGCCGCTTTCGGCAAGAGGCAGGGGTCGGGCTGAAAGTGTAGCTGCGCTTTTTCTACCTGCTGATAAACCCAATAAGTCGTTTTGTTTTTATCAAGCTGAACCTTTTGTAATTGCCTAAGGGTTTCGGCAAAATGCTCGGGCGGTTTGAGCGTGATGTTTTTAAGATGCTCGCGCACCTCCACCGACAACCGCTTTTCGTCAATAAACAGAGCCACCTCACCGCTTTGGAAAAGAATCGCGTAGCACAAGGCTATCGGCGTGTGAGGAATATCCTGCCCGCGAATGTTGAGAAGCCAAGCAATAGAAATAGGGTCGCATAAAATACAATCACCCTTTAACCGCGGCGCGAGCGCGGCGATTTTCTCCTCAGCGCTTTTGCCGGCAAACGTAAGGCTATGCTTTAGCACAGGAAAAGCCGGCGGCGCGGGCTGGTCGTGCCAAATATCATCAAGCGGGTGTGTCGCAAGCGAGCTTGTCGCAAGCGAGCTTGTCGCAAATGATTGCGCCTCACTGCCAGCGGCGCGCGCGGCATTTTTTATCGCTTCGGCAGCGCTCATAGAATGAAGGCGCGAGTCAAAACCAATTTTCTTGCCCGAACCTAAATTCTTTTTAATCCACTCGGTTGGTGGCGTTTGAACAGAGTGGCAAATTTCATAAATATCCCTATTCGTTTCTTGCGCGACCTGAAGCTGATACCTGCCGTCAGTGAAAACTGCCGCCCTATCCGCGAGAATAACCGCCGCGCCCGCCGACCCGTGAAAACCCGTAATAAAAGCCAAGCGCTCATCATGCGGCGGAAGGTATTCACTGAAAAATTCGTTGTCGTGCGGAACAATGACGCCGTCTAAGTTTTGCGCCTTCAAGCGCGCGCGCAAGGCTTCAACACGCTTGGCAAGCTCGGTTTTATCTACGCGCGGGGAAGCAAAATTCTGTTTCATCTTATAATCCTAGCAGAATATCAAGCGCAATTAAATAAACTGAACGAAACTCGCCTTAATCATTTTTTTCGTGCCATTGTCAAAGCGTATGGTGAGATTGTCGCCGTTGCTCTCGATTATCGTGCCGTCACCAAAATGCTCGTGGTAAATGCGCTTTTCTTCAACTTCCTCGCTCACGTTTTCGCTTTGGGCAAAATCCGACACGCCCGAAGTGCCCGAATAAATCTCAGAAGAAGAGGTAGAGGGATGAAAAATAACATGCGCGTCCCCCATCTCCTTGATAAAGCGAGAAGGTAAATTCGCGCGCCAATCGCTGAAGGTCAGACGCGCCTGCGCAAAAGAAACCACCGCCTCTTCACGCGCGCGCGTTATCCCAACATAAGCCAGCCGACGCTCCTCCTCTATGCCGTTCGGCTCCGCCAAAGAACGAACATGCGGGAACAACTCCTCCTCCCAGCCCGGCAGAAAAACGCAGTCAAACTCCAACCCCTTCGCCGCGTGGAGCGTCATAATGTTGAGACTATCCGTTTGGCTGTCGCGCTGCTCGCGCTCCATCACCAGCGCAATGTGCTCTAAATAATCCTCCAACGAGGAAAACTCGCCAATCGCACGCGCAAGCTCGTTAAGGTTATCCAGCTGCGTTTGACCTCCCGCTTGCTTCTGCGCTTGCCACATAGCTTTTAACTCACTCTTTTCAATTACCTCACGCGCGAACCCGTCAAGCGTTTGCGCGCCACGCTCTACCTGCTCAAGCGAAAAATGTAGCCGCTTAATCAGCGCAGCAAAAGTTTTTAACGCCGTTGAAGCGCGCGCTTTTATCCCCGCCTCTAATAATTTTTCGTTCGGTAAGTTGCTCGCTTGTAAAAGAGAGCAGCCTTCCTTCCGCGCCAAAAGAACTAAAGCATCGACTGTCGTCTTGCCAATTTGACGCTTAGGCTGATTCACAATGCGCCGAAAGGCTAAGTCGTCCTTCTCTTGCGCGATAAGACGAAAATAACCATTCGCATCGCGAATTTCCGCGCGCTCATAAAAACGTAAAGCGCCAACAATGCGGTAAGGTATAGATTTCGCAAGACATTGCTCCTCAAATAAACGAATTTGCCAGCTCGCGCGCACCAAAATGGCAATGCTACTTAAAGGGTTGCCGCCGATTTTGCTTTCTATAATCCGCGTGCAAATTTGACGCGCTTCATCTTTGCCGTCAAGATATTCCCAGACGGCAATTTTATTGCCGCCTTCTATTTGCGTCCAAAGTTTCTTGCCGAGCCTGCCCTCGTTGTGCGCGATGAGCGTGTCGGCAGCGCCTAGAATATGCTTCGTTGAACGATAATTCTGCTCAAGACGAATGACCTTCGAGCGCGGATAAGTTTTTTGGAACTCCAATATATTCTTAACCTGCGCGCCACGCCAGCCATAAATAGACTGGTCGTCATCACCCACACAGCAAATGTTCTGCCGCTCGCCCGCCAAAAGTTTCAATAAAATATGCTGCACCTGATTGGTGTCCTGATACTCATCAACCAGAATAAACTTGAACTTCTCTTGCCATTGCTCCAAAAGGGCAGGGTGCTTGCGGAAAATCATCACGCAAAAATTAATCAAATCACCAAAATCCATCGCGTTGAGCTGACCCAAGCGCTTTTGATACTCGCGCCAAACAGAAGCCGAAAGTATCAAGTTCGGCTCCTCGCTACTATCAAGTTTTACCCCCTCAGGCAAAAGACCCTTATCCTTCCAACGCTGAATAAAGTGTAATAGCAAACCAGCAGGGTGTGCCTTCTCATCTAAATTTCGACTCTTTAGAATTTCTTTGATGATGCGCTTTTGGTCGCTGTCGTCAATAATAGAAAAATCAGCAGCCTGCGGTAAAGTTTGCGCTAGACCCTCTACGTTTTTTTGCAACATCATTCGCAACATCTTCGCGCAAATAGAATGAAATGTGCCAAGCCAAGGCATGGATTCATTCATGGATTCACTCATCGATTCTCCCGCCGAGTTCTCGGTTGCTTTTAACACACGCATGCGCATCTCGCTCGCCGCCTTGTTGGTGAAGGTCAAAGCTAAAATCTGCGAAGGGTAAGCCCGCCGCTCACTCAGCAGAAGGGCAATGCGAGTCGTCAGCGTCTTCGTTTTGCCCGTGCCTGCACCCGCAAGAATAAGCAAAGCACCATCAACACTTTGCGCAGCTTCCGCTTGTGCCCGGTTTAGAGATTTATCCTTTAGAGGGTCACTCATGATTTCGCACCTGATTGGATTTGTGGATAATTCCCCCGTGAGGGCGACCTTTCAGCCCCATCCGCTCTGCTTGGAGACGGAAGAAACCCTCGCCCACCGCAATGTGCGTGAAGGCAGTCGCAATGGTCGCGGTGACCATCAAGGCAAGCGCGACTTGGTAATCGCCAATGAGCTCAAAGGCTATCATAATCGTCGAAAGCGGCGCGCCCAGCACCGCCGCCGAAACACCCCCCATACCCGCCACAACATAAAGCGTGTAATTGCTGCTCGTATCAGGAATAAAAGAATTAAGCGCGAAAGCAAACGCCGCGCCGGTAATCGCGCCTAAATATAAAGCCGGCGAGAAAACACCGCCGCCAAAACGTCCCGCTAAAGTGAGCGCGGTCAAAACTAACTTCACAACAAGCAAAACCAAAACCAAATATAAAGACAGCTGCATCTTTAATGCCGCATCGGTAATTTCATAACCAATGCCTAGCACCTGAGGCAAGGCAAGCCCGACAAAAGCCGTAATGATTCCAACAAAAAGCGGACGCGTCCAATCGGGTGCTGGAATCTTTTCGCTTATATCGATAAAACGAAAAGTCAGGTAAGTAAAAGAAATCGCAACCATAGCGCACACAAGCCCAAGCAAAGCAAAAAATCCCAACTCAGTATAAGACGTAGGCGCGAACGTAATATCCGCGAGAGAAAAAGCCGGATATTCTCCAAGATGAATTCTTGTAATCGCAGTCGCCGCCGCGCACGCAAGGGCAATCGGCATAATCGCCGGGAGCGCAATGTGACGCAGAATAATCTCGTGAGCGAAAAGCATGCCCGCAATCGGCGCGTTGAAAGATGCCGCAACCGCCGCTCCCGTGCCACACGCAAACAATAAATGCGTCGCCGAGCGCGGCAGAGAAAAAAAACGCGTCATACTCGCGGTTATCGCAACGCCTAAGTGAATAGCCGGACTCTCCCGTCCCGCCGAGCCGCCGCCGCCCAAACATAAAGCCGCATACAAAGCAGAACTCAAACCCGCTTGCGGATTAATCCGCTTGTCCTTCAAGCTGTCCGCAATGAGAATATCCGCAACGCCTAGCGGGCGACCCTCCGGCGGCAGAAAACGCAAAGCACACGCCGCTATGACTCCAACCAGCAGAGGTCCCGCCATTATCTGCCACCAAGCCGCCGATGCAGCACTCGCCAGCAAACTCTCCATATCCGCGCCAAGCCATAGGTAATGAATCCAGTCAATTAAATAACGAAACCCTATCACCCCATAAGCAACCCCTATCCCAATGATAGGCGACATCACCCAAAGCAAAGGATGAACATTCTCTTTTTTAACAAATAACGACTTCATCGCGCGCGCGGCTTGGCAGGCTTGAGGCGAATGGACTTGCCAACTTGCTCCGGCACCGAGAGAGAACTATGACTCTCTAAAAGAGCCGCCAATTTATCGTAGATATTAGAAGGGAAAGGGCAAACCTTGCGCTTGTCCAAATCAACGTGAATCGAAATTTGCTCGCTGGTCGCCGCAAGATAGTTTTTTTCTTCATTAAACATAAGCATAATATAGTGCATGCGCTTGTCATCAAAATTGAGTAGCTGATAGTGTAATCGCAATTTATCACCCTCGCGCACTTCCCTTAAATAACACACGTGCGCCTCTAACACAAAACCGCCGCAATGCTCCGCGCGCAGATAATCATCGCCCAAACCAATGCCGTCCCACACCGCACCAAGCCCCTCGTCAAACACCAAAACATAATAAGCAACATTCATATGGTTGTTGCTATCAAGCCACTCCGGCAAAACCGCCCGCAACGGCAGAACCAGAGGAGCGGCGCTCATATCAATTTTAGAATAAGTCATTGGTGCCTCACAGCGAATCAGTCTATTCTAGTATAGTTAAATAGAAATGACAGGTGGTTCCTCAAAGCGGTGGATTAGGCGCCAGAGCCAAGACTATTACGTGCGCCGCGCGCGCGAACTAGGCTATGTCTCCCGCTCGGCTTTTAAGCTAGAGCAAATAGCCCAAAAAACGAAGCTGCTACAAGGGAAAAAGACCATCGTCGATCTCGGCGCTGCTCCCGGCGGGTGGTGCCAGTTCCTGCTTAAAAATACCAGCCCGAATGTGAAAATTGTTGCTGTGGATATAGCCGCGTTGGAAATCCAAAACCCGCGATGCAACTTCATCAAAGCCGATATAGAGCAAGAGGGACTCGCGCAAGAAATTATTACTCTGCTCGGCGCAAAAGCCGACCTCGTGCTGAGCGATTGCTCGCCCGCGCTTACCGGCCATCGCGCGACAGACCAAGCGCGTAGCGAAACACTCGCGCACGCCGCGTTTGAACTCGCCGCAAGCATCCTAAAACAAAATGGCGACCTCCTCATTAAAGCACGCGCCGGCGGCACACAAGAACTAGAAACTCTATTCAAACAGCATTTCGCTAAAAAACAACACGAAAAACCAAAAGCATCGCGCTCGGAATCAGCCGAGCTTTATTTGTTAGGAAAAAACTTTATCCTATCCCCCCTATAAGGCGCGCGAATAAAAATAAATTTCAATCCCTATCCCCGCTAAATAATTTTTATAAAAACGTGACGCAAAACTTGACATCGACACGCTCCATACCTACCTATATTCTATCTGCGGAAAAGTGTTTATAGAAACCTTTTCTTACCTCATTTGATAAACCGCCTAAAGCAATCACGCTTTGGGCGGTTTTGTTATCCAAAGGAGAAAAAATGAAACTAGATTTATCTAGCCGCTTGCCAAACTTTCTAAAAAGTAAAGCAGGAGGCTCAAACGTGCCCGCACAGCATTTAGCCGCTTTACATCTCGCAGGTAGAGCCGTTTGGACTCCGCGTAATATGGAAGCGCTCGCGCGCGAAGGCTTTATGAAAAATGCTATCGTCTATCGCTGCGTGCGCATGATTGCCGAAGCCGCTTCTAGCGTGCCGTGGATCCTGTTCGCTGGTAAAAAAGAACTCGATAGCCACCCCATCTTAAATTTATTACAACTACCTAACCAATCACAAAGCGGTATCGATATGCTCGAAAATTGGTATGGACACCTACAACTCACAGGCAATGCCTACCTAGAACTCGTCAGCGCAGGCGAAAATAAAGAACTCCACTGCTTGCGCCCCGATAGAATGCGCGTCATTACCGACACACGCGGGCAAGTCGCAGGATATGAATATGAAATTAACGGCAAAAAAATTAGGTGGAGTAAAACACAACAAACCACGCCCATCTTACACACAAAACTTTTTCACCCCATCAACGACTACTACGGACTAAGCCCGATAGAAGCCGCCGCCTATGGTATCGACATTCATAACGCCGCAGGGCAGTGGAGCAAATCCCTTTTAGATAATTCAGCGCGCCCTTCGGGCGCACTCGTTTATCGCGGGCAAGACGGCTCCGGCAACCTAACCCAAGAGCAATTTAGCCGCCTCAAAGAAGAACTCGTCGAAAATTATGAGGGCGCGTCTAATGCCGGCCGCCCGCTCCTACTTGAAGGCGGTCTCGAATGGACCAGCATGGGACACACCCCACGCGATATGGACTTTATCGCAACCAAACATGTCGCCGCGCGCGAAATAGCGCTCGCGTTTGGCGTGCCACCGATGCTGCTCGGTATCCCCGGCGATAACACCTTCTCCAACTACGCCGAAGCCAATAGAACCTTCTGGCGACAAACAATTATGCCGCTCGTTAAACGCGCCGCGCAAGGACTGATGCAATTCCTCCACCCGCACTTCACAAGCAGACAGCCACTGCGCCTCTCTTTTGATAGCGACAAAATAGAGGCGCTCGCCCAAGAGCGCGAAACCCTGTGGAAAAGAATTGGCGAAAGCAACTTCCTCACCCTTAACGAAAAACGCGCCGCTTTAGGCTATCAGCCGCTACAAGGCGGCGATGCTCTCAACGAAAATGAAGTGGGCAACCCCGCTGACCCCTCTAGCTCCTCTAGGAATCCCGCAAGATGAACGCAGTAAAACAACCTTGGTTTTTAGATAGGCATGTCCCTATTGGCTTGGTGCTTGCAGTTGTTTTGCAAACAGCACTCGGCTTGGTGTGGGCGGGGCAACTTGTCCAGCGTGTCGAGTTCATCGAGCAGCGCACCGAATTTATTGACACAACCAGCGAACGCATCGCGCGGCTAGAGGAAACCACAAATTATATGAAACGAACCCTAGAACGTATGGAGCATAAATTAGACGACTGGAAAAGGAGAGAAAATTATCGTGGAAATAAATAACAAAGGATACTTTAGAGGATATGCAAGCATTTTTAATTCTCCCGATTTAACCAACGACATCATAACCCCCGGCGCTTTTTCTGCCTCTCTCGGCAGACGCGGCGCGCGCGTTGTTAAAATGCTTTATCAACATGACGCGAGCCAAATTATCGGCTTGTGGCATCAAATAAAAGAAGACGCGCACGGGCTTTATGTCGAAGGGCACTTGCTGTTAGACATAGAACGCGCCGCAGAAATTTGGACTCTGCTTCAAGCCGGCGCGCTAGACGGACTCTCTATCGGCTTTCGCACCATTCGCTCGCAGCCTTCGCGCTTGAACTATCGCATCGTCCAAGAAATAGACTTAGCAGAAATATCTATCGTTACCTTTCCTATGCACCCCGAAGCGCGCATAGGCAGAACAGAAAATATAGGCAACCCCTTCACCCAATCAGATTTAGCCAGCGGCTTACGACAAGCCGCTAGTCATCTGAACCCCTCAACCCAAATAGAAAACTTTTAACAAAAGGAAAAAATATGACCTCTGAAAATAAAGCAATGAAAATGAGCAATAAAGCTCAACCACAAGAAGCACAGGAAGTGCGACAAGCTCTCGACGAACTTATGCGCGCGTTCGAAGCTTTCAAACACGCCAACAACGAGCGACTCACACAGATAGATAAAAGAATATCAAGTGATGTCGTTACCGAAGAAAAGTTGCAGCGTTTGGATAGCACTATCTCGCGACAACAAAAAGCACTCGACGACTTCGCGCTCGCTCAGTCGCGACCCGAACTCGGCGGCGCAAACACCCTAGAGCAAAACGAACATAAACGCGCCTTCGATGACTATATCCGTAAAGGTATCACCTACGGCTTGGATAATTTTGAAGGCAAAGCGCTCAGCTCTGGCACAAACCAAAGCGACGGCTATGGCGGATATATCGTGAGCGAAGGCGTGATGGCTGCCGTTCACGATAGACTCGCTACCGCTTCGCCTTTCCGCGGACTCGCAACCGTCCAGCAGGTCTCGACGACCAACTTTAAGAAAATCGTCGCCGCCGCAGGACCCGGCATTCGCTGGGCTGACTCAGAAACACAAGATGGCTCCATCACAGGCGCTGACGGCGCTTTCGCTGAACGCTCCATCTCTTTCGGTCGCCTTGTCGCAACTCCCGCCGCAAGCCAAATCTTGCTCGCCGATAGCGCTATCGACCTTGAGCAGTGGCTCGCAGACGAAATCTATGTCGGCTTCGCTGAAAAAGAAACCGAAGCCTTCGTCAAAGGTGGCAAAAATAACGCAAGCCCTTCGCCCAAAGGCTTCTTGCGCGAAACCATCGCAACGAACGGCGGCAACCTTAGTGCCGATGCCATAGGCTATATCGCGTCAGGGGTAAACAAAAACCTCCCCGCAAACGATGCTGACCGCCACTCCAAACTTTTGGAAATGGTCTATGCACTCAAGGCAGGCAACAGGATTAACGCGCAATGGATAATGAACAAAACAACCATTAGCGAACTTCGCCGCTGGAAAGATGAAAGCGATAACCTGCTTTGGCAACCACCCGTTCGCGCCGGCGAACGCGCGCGCTTGCTAGACTATCCCGTTGTTGAAATAGAGGATATGCCAAGCAAAGACACAAGCGAAAGCAGCGCAAACTTCGCTTATCCCATCGCTTTTGGTGATTGGAAACGCGCCTATCTTATCGCCGATAGACTAGACATGCGCGTGCTGCGGGATCCTTACTCCAACAAACCCAATATTGTTTTTTATACAACAAAAACAATTGGCGGCGGCGTTGTGGATCATTCCGCTATTAAAGTGATGAAGTGCGTTAGCTAAATGTTCTTGTCTTTGAAATCAGCTTCCTTAGGCGAAGTGATTACGCTTGATGAGACAAAGCTCCACTTGCGGATAGATAATGGTGATGAGGATGGTTTAATCTCCAGCCTCATCACCTCCGCGCGCTTGATGATTGAAGCTCATACCGATAGAGCTCTCTTGAATCAAAATTGGATATTTCATCTGCCCGCTGACGGCAAGGCTCATCTTTTACCTCTGCGACCCGCGCGCAGCATTGTCGCAGTGCAAGTGGAGGGCGTGGCAACTTCAAACTACATCAGCAGAAAAAAGGGAGAGGAAATACAAATCAAACTCAACCAAGCACAAGAAGCCGAAGTAGAGTTTATCGCCGGCTATGGCACGCAAGGTGGCGATGTTCCCGCGCCACTGCGACAAGCCGTTTTGCAACTCACCGCTTTCTGGTATGAAAATCGCGGCAACGTCAATTTAATGGGAAGCTCTATGCCGAAAACTATCTTGGCAATGTTAGCACCCTACAAAAATATAAAATTATGATAGGTAAATTACGACATAGATTAAAACTTCAAACCCCCGCTTTTCACAAAGACTCTAGCGGTGAAACGCTAAGAGTGTGGCAAGAGCACATTACCTTGTGGGGAAGCGTGCGCGCTTTCGCCGGCCAAGAGCAAACTATCGGTGAAGGCGAAACGCCCATTACACGCTATGAAGTGCTCGTTCGTTATCGAACCGACATCAACCCCGAAATGCGCTTCGTTTATCAAAACCACGTCTTAAACATCAAAGCCGTGCTCGATAAACAAGGACGCAACAAATATCTCACTTGCATTTGCGAGGAATCACGCGATGTCTAACCTCGCGCTACAAAAAGCTATCGAGGAAACGCTGGCTCAAGACAGCAGCCTGCCTCCCATCTATGACGGCATCCGCCAGAGCGCAACTTACCCCTACATCACGCTCGGACGCGATAAGGTCGTGTATGAAGACAGGCAGATGAAGATAAAAAATCATATTTTCATCTATTCTCAGGCGTTTAGCATCGCCGAGGTCAAAAAGCACCTCAACAAGCTCGTGCGGCTTCTCGAAAGTAATCCGCTGGCTGTAGAGAACCACCAACTCATTCTAAATATCGTGCGCTCCACCGAAAGCATGAAGCTCGGCGACGGCAAAACCTACCGCGGCGAACTCGTTTTAGAAACCATCATTGAAACCAACTAACAAACCATAAAGGAGAAAAAAATGACAGCACAAAAAGGCAGAGACCTGCTATTGAAAATTACTCGAGCAAAAGGAACGTCAAACCCCACTTCCTTTTACACCGCTATGGGATTACGCGCGCAAACGATTTCCCTCAACGCGGCAACAGTCGATATTTCTGACGCAACACAAGACCATCGCTGGCGCGAGCTGATGTCCGGCATAGGACTCAAATCTATGAGCATCACCGGTGAAGGAATCTTTAGAGATGGCGAAGCCGACGAAGAAATAAGAAAATTCTTTGTCGATGGCACCATAGATTTTTGGCAAATTCACATTCCTCATTTTTATACGATTACCGGCAAATTTCAAATTACCAGCTTAGAGTATGCCGGCGAATATGATAACGTTTTAACTTGGCGGCTATCGCTGGAATCATCAGGCGAGCTAACATGGGTGGTCGCGCGTGTCTAATTTACAAAGAGGAGAGATAAGCACAACCCTCGGCGGTAAAAAACGCGTTTTATGTTTAACATTAGGTGCGCTCGCCGAATTGGAATCAAAACTGATTGATGATGACATTATCAGCTTTACCGATAGACTCACCGAAGGGCATATCAAAGCAAGCGACCTCATTCACCTATTGGGCGCAGCTTTACGAGGCGGCGGTGAAACAATAACCGATGAAGAAGTTTCCGCTTTGATGCCCGAAGGGGGCTTCGGCGAAGCCATAGAGCTTGCCGCGCGCTTAATCGCCGCTGCTTTTGGCACGAACTCAGCTAGCGACACAGCTAGCGAAACTGGCTCAGCCAGTGAAAATAAAAAAAAAGAGAGCACAGCAGCTTCCCATGGGAAACAATAATGCAGATAGGTATCAATAAACTAGGTCTTGCACCCCAAGACTTTTGGCGCTTGAGCTTAAAAGAATTTTTAACACTCACAGACACAGCGCAAACAATAAAACCCATGACACATAAAGAAATGGAAACACTCATTGAAAATTCAGGAGAAAAATAATGCCCGAAGATATCGAAACAATAAGAAGCGGTGTGGCAAAAATTAAAAATGACGTCGCCGCCGTTACAAAAAACACACAGCAGGCAAGCGAATCCGCTAAAATAGCAAACGAAAACCTCGCCACGAGCGCGCGCCATATTCAATCTCTCGCAAATAAATTTAGAGGTCAATTAAATCGTCAGGTGCAAAGCTCGCTCAACGATATATTATTAGAAGGAAAGTCTTTTAGAAGCACTTTAGGAAAATTTGGAAAAAATTTCATCGATAACATAAAAGAACGCTCTTTGAACACCAACCCCTTTAGTAGAATTACTCCATTCGCGCAAGGCGGTATCATCAACCGCCCAACACTCTTTCCACTCGGAGGCAGGTCAGCCGCGCTCGCCGGCGAAAGTGGCGCCGAAGCCATCTTGCCCCTCACGCGCACCGCCAATGGCAACCTCGGCGTGCAAGCTCAAGCCGGTCGCCAAATCAATATCAATATCCAAACCCCCAACCCCAGCAGCTTCCAGCAAAGCCAAACCCAGCTCGCCGCGCAGCTTCGACACGCCCTCGCAAGAGGCGATAGGAACAGATAATGACCTTGTTTCACGATGTGCGCTTCCCGCTGAACGTGGCGGCAGGCTCAACCGGCGGGCTGGAAAGACGCACCGCCATCACAGAATCCGCCTCAGGCTACGAGGCGCGCAACGCCCAGTGGAGCAGCTCGCGCAGACGCTATAACGCCGGCTATGGCGTGAGAACTATCGATGACCTCCATAAGGTGCTTAACTTCTTCGAGGCGCGCAATGGGCGACTCTATGCCTTCTGCTTCCGCGACTTCTTCGATTGGAAATCCTCCCCATCTACCGACCCCATCTCTGCGACTGACGAAACACTCGGCATCGGTGACGGGCGCACAAAACAATTTCCCTTATTCAAAACCTATCGCTCCGATGACATGGTTTGGAAAAGGCCTATCAAAAAACCAGATATCTCAACAATGAAATTATTGTTAGCCGATAGGACACAAAGATATCGTAGGCATTGGCGGTTGCTTGATGGAGGAATAATAGACTTCTATAGCCCGCCCGCAGTAGGCGCTGTGGTGCAAGCAGGGTTTGAATTTGATGTGCCCGTTCGCTTCGATACAGATTATCTCGCCATTGACACCATTTCTTTTCAAGCAGGAGAGGTGCCTGAAATTCCACTCGTAGAGGTAAAGTTATGAGAAACATAGATCCAGCTATGATTAATAGCGGCACCTTATGCTATTGCTGGAAATTAGTGGTAGGAGATGAAAGCTATGGCTTCACTGACCACGACCAAAATATAACTTTGGACGGCTTAACCTATCAAGCAAAAAGCGGCTTTACCGCAAGCGCTATCGAAAGCGGACTCGGATTGAAAGTAGATAATTTAGAAGCGTCAGGCGCACTATCCTCCGACCACCTAAGCGAAGAAGAAATTAGTAAAGGAAAATTTGATGGCGCAGAAATTTTTATCTATCGCGTTAATTGGCAAATGCCCGAACAATATATTTTACTCAAACGCGGTTCCATCGGCGAAATAAAGCGCACCGAATATGGCTTTCGCGCCGAACTAAGAGGACTCGCGCACAAACTATCCACACCGCAAGGACGCATCTATCAATATCATTGCGATGCCGACTTCGGCGATAGTCGCTGCAGAAAATCCGCCAGCGAATACTCCAGCGCGGGAACGATATTAGAGGTGCGGTTTAATCGCCTTTCTCTTAAAGTGAGCGGGCTTGCGAACTATCCAAGCAATTATTTCACCAAAGGAAAATTAACTTTCACAACAGGCGCAAACGCCAGCGCGCACTTAGAAATTCGTAAGCACTTGAAAGAGAGCGCAGAGGGAGCAGTCATTCTATTATGGCAACCGCCCCCCTATGCAGTTGAAATTGGAGATGGATTTCGCGTGGTCGCAGGCTGCAACAAAACTTTTACCACCTGTCGCAATAAATTCCAAAATGAATTTAATTTTCGCGGCTTCCCGCACATGCCGGGCAATGACCATATCCACTACTATCCAAAGGGATAAGGCAGCAAATGACAAATCAAATAACCAATAGCGCGTTTAGAAATCATATTGTTTCAATCGCGCGCACATGGCTTGGCACGCCCTATCGTCACCACGCAAGCCTCAAAGGAGTCGGGGCAGATTGCCTCGGCTTGCTGCGCGGCGTCTATAAAGAAATTTACGGCAAGGCACCCGAAGCGCCCTCCTACAGCCCCGATTGGTGCGAAGTGCCAGACGCTCAAGGAATTTTCCGCGAACCCTTGCTCGATGCGGTCAAACTCTATATGCACGAAGTTGATAAACAAGAAGCGCGCGAAGGCGATGTTATCCTGTTTAGAATTTTCGAGCATAGCCCCATCAAGCACTGCGCGCTTTTAACCAGCCCAACAAAAATTATACACGCTTATAGCGAACAGGAAGTGCGCGAAGTCCCGCTAGGACACTGGTGGAAACGACGCATCACCCATGCCTTCCAATTCATACAACTCAATAAAGAAAAAAGGAATTAAACCAAATGGCAACTTTAGTTTTCTCAACAGCTGGCGGCGCTTTAGGTGGCGCCATCGGCGGCACCTTTGGCGGAGCTATCGGTTATACCTTAGGTGCACTCGGAGGGCAGCTGATTGACAGAAGACTCTTCGGCTCTTCCGAACGCGATTCCAATGTTAGCCCTCCAAGTGATGTGCAGCTGCAAAGCTCTACTTACGGCACTACGATGGCAAGAGTGTTCGGCACGGCGCGCGTGAGCGGAGAAGTTGTCTGGGCATCACGCTTTAGAAAACAACCCGGCGCTAGAAGAGGGAAGGGGGGAAGCTCAAATGGTGACGAACACTATACGATATCAGTCGCGATAGCATTGGGAGAGGGCGTCGTCGATGGCATTCGCCGCATTTGGTTTGATGGCGAGTTAGTCAATCCAAACTCGGTTACGATGAGGTTTTACAAAGGCGATGAAGAACAAGAACCCGACCCGCTCATCGCTTTTTACGAGGAAGACGCGCCTGCCTATCGCGGATGTGCTTATGTCGTTTTTGATAGGCTAGATGTAACCCCTTATGGTAATCGCCTGCCGCAAATGAATTTTGAAATTACACGCGGCACTCAAAACACTTATGAACGCATTAAAGCCGTTAGTTTAATTCCCGGCGCAACAGAATGGGGCTACTCGCCTGACGTTATTGTGCGACATCTCAATCGCGCGCACGACCTCGCTTATGAAAACAGAAATAGCGATTCAACTTCTAGCGATGTTAAAATCGCAATCCAGCAATTAAAACAAGAATGTCCTAATTGCACTAAAATATCTTTAGTGGTGGCGTGGTTCGCGACAAGTCTCGATGCGAATACATGTGAGATAAAACCAAAGGTGGCAAACCGCGAAACCGTAGAAAATTTTCTGTGGGAGGTCAATGGACTTGGCAATGGCGAGGTCGAACTACTCACGCGAGTGAATAACCAACCCGCTTATGATGGAACACCCGCCGACATCTCCATCATTAGAATTATCCGCTATCTAAAAGAACAAGGCTTTAAGGTGATGTTCCACCCTTTTATTATGGTTGATGCCGAAGGCTATCCGTGGCGCGGCAGAATCGGCAAGGGACAAACTTTTGAAAACTATAATAAAGCAAACCAAGCGAGCGACCACTTTTTCGGCAAAGGCATAGAGCCTGAGCAATTTAACGTGTCTTCTCCTAACGCCAGCACCGTTACTTGGAACAACCCTCAAACCAACGACAGCTTCAATGATGAGAACTTTAATCAATGGGGCTTCTTTCGTATGCTCTATCATTATGCCCATCTTTGCTCTATTGCCGGCGGCGTGGAGGAATTTCTGCTCGGCAGTGAGCTAGGCGGTATCACTAAAATCAAAGCGGGCGTTGTGTATCATCCTAGCGTGGCACATCTCAAACAAGCAGCACAAAATATAAAAGCCATTTTGCCCGACACAAAGCTCTCTTACGGCGCGAATTGGGACGAATACGGAGGATATGGTCGCGGAGAGGAGAGAACCCACTATCATCACTTAGACCCCTTGTGGATAGATCCAAATGTTGATTTTGTCGGTATCAATTATTATATGCCGCTCGCCGACTGGCGCGATGAACACGGACACTTAGACTCAATCGATAACCCCTCTATTTATGACCTCGATTACTTGCGCCGCAACATTCATAGCGGCGAGGGACTTGATTGGTATTACCGCTCTTTTGAAGAACGGAGCGAGCAAATTAGAACACCCATTGGCAGTGGCATCTCCTCGCAGTTTTGGATATGGCGCTGGAAGGACTTGAAATCTTGGTGGGAGAACAACCACTTTGATGTCAATAGAGGGGCGTTTATCTTTAGCAGAAAGAGATGGCAAGCAGGCTTAAAACCAATTTATCTCACCGAGGCGGGTTGTCCTGCTGTCGATAAGGGCGCGAACCAGCCGAATGTCTTTTCCGATTTTGGACCAGGCGGGTCAAGTGAAAGTGGTTTCCCTTATTTCTCTCACGGCGAGAGAGATGACTATATGCAAAACAGCTTCATTGAGGCGTTGCTTTCGGCATTCGACCCCGACGACCCCGAACACTTAGACGATTTCAATCCGGTTCTTAACGGAATAAGAATGTTAAATAGTGAAAACATTTTTTTATGGTGTTGGGATGCAAGACCCTATCCTTGGTTTCCTAGATTAAGTTTGTGGAAAGATGGCGTGAATTGGGCGCGCGGCCATTGGCTGACGGGACGCGCAACTTATTCTAACTTTGCTAAAGTGATGGAGTTGCTATTCCAAAGCATCGGCTTTACCGATTACAACGTAAAAGATATTAATCAAGCTATAAGAGGCTTACAGATATTAAACGTTCATCAGCCACGCGATATTATCGATATTCTGCAGCGCTGTTTGTTTTTTGATGTTGCAGAAAGAAACGGTGTCCTTGAATTTATTTCGCGCAAGAGTAATTCGGTCGCCACCATAAGAGCAGAGGAGTGCATCGTTAGCGAAAACGGCGAGGCTGGATATGAAATTTTACGCGCGCAAGAAGAAGATTTGCCTAAGTCAATTAAGCTAACTTATATTAGCGAAGCCGATAATTATCGGCAGGCGGTGGTCGAGGCAAGACGACAATCCACCATCAGCCAATATGTCGCGCAAGCCAAGCTGCCTATTGTTTTTACTCAAGACGAAGCAATCAAGGTGGCAGAGACGTGGCTCAATGAAACTTGGGTCGCACGTGAAAGAGTCCAGCTTAGGTTGCCGCCAACTTACCTTTCTCTCGAAGTCGGCGATGTCATCACCTTCATCACAAGCGATGAGCAAGAACGCACGCTAAGAATTACCGATATTAGAGATGAAGATTTTAGAATCATAGAAAGCGTGGCAGTCGATCCGAGTGTTTATTTTAGTTCCGTTGGACTCGGCAAAGTGGATGCCGCCGCGACCGCGCCGCGCACCGCGCGCGCGCAAGAAGACGCATTCGTGCCGCAACACCAATCCTTGACGATTACCCATTATCCGCCACCAAAAATCGCGATGATGGACTTGCCGCACTTGCTCGGCAATGAAACGCTTGCCGCGCGCATCGCCGTGTGGAGCAACCCGCTCGCGCCTAACTTTTCGGTCTTTCGTTCCTTCTATCAAGAGCACAGCTGGCAGAAGGTCGCTCAAGTGCGAACCGCGCCTACGCTAGGCATCTTGGAAACAAAGCCCAAACCTAGCAAAGAAGGCATGTGGGATAGAGCCAATGTTATGCGCGTGCGTATGGCTAGAGGCGAACTCACTTCGCTCGATAAAAATGACGTGGTCAAAGGCGCGAACTACGCTGCGATAGAACATCAAGCAGGCTGGGAAGTTATTCAGTTCTGCTCGGCTGAAATTATCGCCGGCGAGGACAAAGACTTTACCTACTATGAAGTGCGCGACCTTATTCGCGGACTCGCCGGCACCGAAAATGAAATGCGCTCGCCCATCGCTGACGACGCGCTCTTTGTCTTGCTTGAGCCAGACAAAATACCGCAAATAGAAATCGCTCCCGCCGAGCTTAATCAAAGTTATTATTATCGTGTCGGACCTGCTGAAAATCCTTACAGCGATATTAGCTATACACAATTAGAATATACTCACCGCGCGGTGAATCAAAGACCCTTGAGTGTCGTTCATCTGCACGCGCACCGCAAAGAGCAAGGCGATATTCATATAGAATGGATTAGGCGTAGCAGAGAACTGACGCAAACCGGCTGGGAAGAAATGGACGTGCCGCTCGGCGAAACAAGCGAAGCCTATGAAATTGAACTCTATAAAGGAACGAACCTCGTGCGCACCTTGAATAGCATAAGCGAACATGTCGTTTATTCTTTAGCGCAACAAAAAGAAGATTTCACCACAACAACCACACCATTACGCGCACGCGTCTATCAAATGAGCGCACGCTTCGGACGCGGCGCGCCTCGAGAGGAGATAATAAATGTCTAACACCCAACACTTGAAACTGCCCTTGCTACAAGAGCGACAAGCCCATAAACATATTACGCTCAATGAGAGCTTACAAATTCTAGACGTGCTCACGCAACTTGCGGTAGAGAATTTAACGCTTACCGAACCGCCTAATACGCTATCTGGCGCGCAAGAAGAAGAGGGCGCGGCTTATATTGTCGCGCCGAACGCTACTAGCGCGTGGGAAAATAAAGATAATCAAATCGCCGTTTATCAAAACGGCGCGTGGCTTTTCATCGAGCCGCGCGAGGGCTTCTCCGCTTGGAACAAAGCCGATAATAAACGCTATACCTATTATAATAGCACTTGGCACGAAGCCTAAACTTTGCTATAATCTCTGCTAACAGGAGAGGTTATGGCACGAGTAAAAGGAAGAACGGCACTCATCACCGGCGGCGCGCGCGGCATCGGTGAGGCTATCGCGAGGCGACTCGCCGAAGAAGGCGCGAACGTTATTTTAACCGACGTCCTCACCAAAGAAGGCGAAGCTCTTGCCCAAGCACTCAATAAGCAACACGGGCAGGGACGCGCGAAATTTTTTCAACTAGACGTCACTCAAGAAGACCAGTGGCAAACCCTCGCGCAACAACTCACCAATGACAATATAGATATTCTCGTCAATAACGCCGGCATCTTTTTTATGGCGCCCGCCATCTTGACCGATATTGAGGAATGGCGAAAAGTTTTCGCTATCAATGTTGAAGGCGTCTTTCTCGCGTGTAAGCACATCTTGCCCTTGCTGAAAGAGCAAGCACCAAAATGGAAGGGTGGCGCTTCTATCATCAACCTGTCGTCTATGGCGGGAATTGTTGGCTCGCCCGGCGTAACCGCCTATTGCGCATCTAAAGGCGCGGTGCGCCTCTTTACCAAAGCGCTCGCGCTAGAATGCGCCGATGAACCTGTCGTGCGCGTTAATTCTATCCACCCCGGTATCATAGATACCCAGATGGGTGCCGCTGTCCGCGAGGACTCGCTCGCTAGCGGCGCATTCGCCTCCGCCGAGGAAGCCCTAGACGCAATGAAAGCCGCGCACCCGCTCAATCGACTCGGGCAAGCAAGCGAAATCGCCAATGCCGTGCTATACTTGGCAAGCGAGGAATCATCTTTCTCCACAGGAGCGGAACACGTCATCGATGGCGGCGTCACTGCCCGATAAACCTAAAGGGAAAACTAAAGGGAGAACAATGAAAGTATCTCAATCCGTTGAAACGCGAATCTCTTGTCGCGCTTTCCTAGACAAAGAACCCCCGCAAGCCATCGTGCGCGAGCTCATCGATAAAGCAAAACGCGCGCCCTCTGGCGGAAACCTCCAACCGTGGTATGTGCATGCCGTTAGGGGCGACAAGCTCAAAGAAATCTCCGATGCCGCGATGGCGAAAATAAATGAAGGAACGATGATTGAAAAATCTGAGTATCACGTTTATCCGCCAAAGCTCATCGAGCCTTACCGCACGCGCCGCACCAGAGTCGGCGAGATGATGTATGGACTGCTCGATATTCCGCGCGAAGATAAAGCAAGCCGTATCAAACAATTTGTCGCCAACTACCGCTTCTTTGACGCGCCGGTCGCCATGTTCTTTTCTATGAACCGAATGATGTGCGAAGGGCAGTGGGCAGACTTGGGAATGTTTATCCAAACGATTATGCTCCTCGCGCGCGAATATGGACTCCACACTTGCCCGCAAGAATGCTGGGCGGCTTTTTCGCCTACCGTGCGCGCCGCGCTGAACATTCCCGATGACCACATTTTCTTTTGTGGGCTTTCTATCGGTTATATGGACGAAGACAATCCAATCAACCAGCTCAAAACCGAGCGCGCTGATGAAAACGAATTCGCTACCTTCATAGGCTTCGATGACTAAACCAATTAACATTAAATTTTATCGCTGGGCGGGAAAATGGGGGCCTTTCTCTATCAAAATTCCGTGCGGCGAGTGCGCCATCACAAAAGATATTTTGCTTGATACAATGTCGAACGAGCTCGCGGATATTCCTATCGCGCTCCAAGAAGATGACTGGCTGAGTAAATGGTGGCAGCCCTTGCGGCGCGGCGCATGGCACGCGCCTATCGTTATGGTGGAAAATAAAGTCGTCAGCGAAGGCGAGGCGCTGAACCGCGGCGCAATTTGTCAAGCCGTTATTGCTGAATATGTGAAGCACTATAAAATAAAAGATTCCGTTGTCTTTGGAAAAGAAAGCTGCCCGCATTGCCAACGGGCTAAAAAAATGCTTGCCGATGCTAACATAAACTATAAATATATGGACGTGATTAAAAACACGCGCGCGCTTTATGAAATCTTTCCTCGCGCGAAAGAACATCTCGGCAATAAAACGCCTATCACGGTTCCTCAAATTTGGCTTGACGGAAAATATATCGGCGGGGCTGACCAACTACAAAAACATCTAGGGTTATAATAATGGTAACAGGAATCCTCGCCGCTGTTGTTTTTATCGCGCTTAGTTTCTTCTCTGCCTATTTTCTTTCCCAAAATCTTCCGCCCAAAAAACGCCTCGCTGTTTTAGCTCTCGTGCCGCTCTTGTCTTTGGTGATTTATCTTGCGGTCGGAAGCCCCGCGCTAGAGGATAGACCGCAAGCGCAACTCATCGAACAAAATCGCTTGAACCCCGCCGCACTTACCGCGCTCATTGAAAATAAACTCGCACTTGACCCCAACCAGTATAACGGCTGGCAAA
This sequence comes from Alphaproteobacteria bacterium, assembly GCA_965209065.1. Taxonomy (GTDB): domain Bacteria; phylum Pseudomonadota; class Alphaproteobacteria; order JAPOUT01; genus CBDBUR01. The sequence continues at coordinate 786,578 of OZ242373.1, read as the reverse complement.
CTTTGGCGAGTATCCAACTCGCTATCGGGAATTTCTATCAAGCCGAAGAAGCCTACCGCCGCGCGGATAAAATTAAACCCAATCAAACCGCGACACTTGTCGGCATCGCGCAAACTAAATTTTTCGCCAATAAAGAAATTATTAACCAAGAAACACGCAACCTGCTCCTGCGCTCCTTGAAACAAGAACCCGATAACCTCGTCGCGCTCTACCTGCTGGCGAAAGCGCAAACCCAAGAAGGCAAACGCGACGCCGCTATCAAAACCCTAACCAAAACAAAAAAAATCGCCCAGAGCAAAAAAAATAAAGAATTCACCGCGCTTATCCAAGAAGCATTAGACAAAATCAAAAAGTAAGATATAATAGCCCCAGCAGAAAGGGATTGCACTATGATTCGTGCCGCTGAAAACGCTAAAAGCCACAAAAAAGCAGGCAACCTGAGAAACCCCAAAAATTGGCGCGACAGACTCTCTGAGCTTTTGCCCGAAGAGTGGGTCTTCGACCCGCTCGAGGAAAAGGTAGATGAAGAACCCGATAACGCTACTTCGTGGTTTGAACTCGGCGAGGAAGAACGCGAACGTGGTTATTTTCGGGACGCGCTCGCAAGCTATGAAAAAGCAATTCAACTCAACCCCGATTATGATATTGCCTTCTTGCGCTCGGCTCAAGCATGCCTAGCACTCCAAGAATATAACAGCGCCGTTAAGCAGAGCTCGCGCGCGCTCGAGAAAGACCCCGAAATGATTGAAGCCTATTCCACACGCGCACTCGCTTATGAGCGCTTGCAGAATTACGAGGAAGCCATCAAAGACCATAATGTCGCGCTTGCCTTAAAAGTGCAGCCGGCGCGCGCGAAGCCCAGACGCTCGCTTGCTAGCGAGCTTGTCGGTAAAATTTACCGCTTCTACCGCGATGAAGTTGCAAACCCACTTCATCAAAAAACCGAGTCTCTTGTTCGCAATCCTCTTATGAGTGGTCATTATGTCCAGCAGACACTTCAAGCGATGCGCTCTAGTGTTGCTAAAAGTTTTAGAAAACCTCTCCTGAAAAAAACTGAAAAAAGAAAAATCAAAATAAAAAAAATAAGCAAAGTCGAACAGAAACCGAAAAAGAAAAGGAAGTAATGACCCGACAAACGCAACGCGGGCTTTGGATAGGCTTATCACTTATGCTTATCGCGCTGGCACTGGCACTTATTTTGTCGGCGCTGGACGATAAAATTAGTTTCTATAAAACACCAAAAGATATTCTGCCAAACGAAATTGGCGCGCACTTGCGGCTTGGCGGTTTTGTTGCTAAAGGTTCAGTCAAACGCTATGGCACGCGCATTGTCTTTACCGTTACAGACTTTCATAAAAATATCAGTGTTACTTATGAAGGTATCGTCCCCGACCTCTTTCGCGAAGGGCAGGGCGTTATCGCCGAAGGCAAACTCCTAAACGAAAAGCAATTTGTCGCTGATAAAATTTTCGCTAAACACGATGAAAATTATCGCCCGCCCACAACGCGTGGAATAAAACACAATGCGCCTTAACCGATGGGAACAATATGGTTGCTGAACTCGCTCAATTTATTTTAGCTCTCTGTTTTGTTTTGGCTTTTTGCCAAATGGGACTTGCTAGGCTGGCAACACAAAATGACAGCTACCATGTTAATTTAGAACGCACCGCTCATTTGATTACCCTATTGCTTTTGGTTAGCTTTGGTTTGCTTGTCTTTTCTTTTGTGCGCTCTGATTTTTCTTTGGCTCTGGTCGCAAATCATTCGCACTCGACGAAGCCGCTGTTTTATAAAATCGCCGCAAGCTGGGGCAATCACGAAGGCTCGCTCTTGCTTTGGGTGCTGCTGCTCGCGCTTTATGGCTCCGCCTTCGCGCTCTTTAGCAAAACGATTGCGCCTAAAACAAAAAGCTACACCTTGATGACGCAAGCTCTTTTGCTCGTTTTGTTTTTAGGCTTTTTGATTTTTACCTCTAACCCTTTTCAACGCATAGAAGAAATTGTCTTTCAAGGGCAGGGGCTGAACCCCGTGCTGCAGGATATCGCACTTGTGTTCCACCCGCCGATTTTGTATGTCGGGTATGTTGGGTTGTCTATGGCTTTTTCCCTTTCGCTTGGTGCTCTGTTGGCGCGGCAGGTTGATGGCGGCTACACGCAAGAGGCGTTGAAATGGACGCGTATCGCTTGGGTCGCTTTGACAATCGGTATCGCTTTGGGCGCGTGGTGGGCTTACCGCGAACTCGGCTGGGGAGGCTTTTGGTTCTGGGACCCGGTCGAAAACGCCAGCTTGATGCCTTGGCTCGTGGCAACCGCACTGCTCCATGCCGCCAACGCGGCACGTCAAGGCGCCCCGCGTCAAAAGAATTTTATAGTGAATTGGGTTTTGCTGTTAGGTCTGTTCGCGTTTTTGTTTTCTATCTTAGGCACTTTTTTAACGCGCTCGGGTTTGATAACCTCCGTCCATAGTTTCGCCAGCGACCCCACGCGCGGAATTATTTTGCTAGGCATTTTGTTTTTGCTTTTGTTGCTCGCTTTGGTTTTGTTCGCAAGAAACAAGCCCCAGCTCGAAGCAAGCGCGCTCAAAGTGTTTTCGCGCCAAGCGGCTTTGCTCGGCAATGGAGTCTTTTTGATAAGTGCGACCCTCGCGGTTTTGGTCGGCACGATTTATCCTATGGTGCTAGAGCTGCTAAACGCCGCACCCATCGCTGTGGGCGCGCCTTACTATGAGGCAAGTTTCGTTCCCATAATGATTATGCCTTTAATGATTATGCCGCTCGCTATTTTTTTGGGAAAGCCCTTGCGCCGCTGGAGCTTTTGGTTCGCGCCCGCGCTATTGGTGAGCCTGCTCGCTGGCAGCTTGTGGCAGCCCGCCTTGAGCTTCGCCGCTTTTGGTATTATGCTTGCCGCATGGCTGGCACTCGCCACGCTGAGCGCGGTGTTCGTTCTAAAAAAACGAAGCCTGCTAGAAGCGCCACAACTGCTCGCGCATTTAGGGCTAGGCGTTTTGCTCTTGGGCGCCATCGGCACAAGCGCGGGGCAGGGCGCTAAAATACACGGCTTTAGCAAAAACGAAATAATAGAATTCGCAAATTATAAAATTCAGTTCATCGCTGTTAGCGATAAGCAAGCGGGGGATTATCGCGCGGAAGAAGCGCAACTGCTCGTGTCGAAAAACGGAGAGCAGATAACGCAACTCTCGCCACAAGTGCGGCATTATATCGCGCGACCCCAGCCAACGCGCGAAGCCGATATTTACACCAGCTTTTTTCCTCCCGCTGACCTCCACGCTATTCTCGGCGATGAGGTTGAGGGCAAGCGCGCGGTTCAGTTTTATTATAATCCCTTAGCGCCTTTGTTATGGCTCGGTGCTGCGATGATGGCACTCGGCGGGTTGGTGGGGGCAATCAAAAGAAAATAATAATGAATAAAATAAAACAAACTATTATGCCTACTGCCATGCTGGCTGCTTTTGTGTTTTGCACTTTGGGTTTCGTTCCCGATAAAAAACTAGATGATGCAATGTTAGAAAACCGCGCGCAAAATATTATAGAGCAACTGCGATGTTTCGTCTGTCAAGGGCAGCCGCTCAACCAATCTAGCGCGCGACTCGCGCAAGACCTGCGCAACCTCGTGCGACACCAACTCGCGCAAGGTAAAAGCGATAGGGAAATTTTTGCCTTCATCACCCAACGCTATGGCGAAGATGTGCTACTAAAACCACCGCTCAAAGCCTCTACGATTCTTTTATGGCTCGCACCTTTTTTATTTCTTGCTATGATGAGCTTTGTTTTTTACCTGTTGTTCTTTAGGAGAAAAAATGAAAAATAAATGGCGAACATCTAAACTGCCCCTCGCCAACGCGCTGAACGAAAAACGCGCGCTTCTAACGCTAGAAACCTTGAACCTGCCCCACGCGCACGATAAAGAATTATTACGCCGCGCACTTAGCCACTCGCACTATCTCAACCGCACCGCCGAACAAGACACAACCTTTATCGAAACCCTATTCAATCAAGAGCCCGAAGAAACCCTCAACACAATATGCGCGCACGTTAGCCGTCTCGGCGATGAGCCCGACAGGAATAAAGTCGCGGCAGAACTGCGCCAGCAGAAAAAACGCGCCGCGTTTTTAATCGCCCTCGCCGACATAGCCCAAGTATGGAGCCTAGAACAAGTGATGAAGGCGAACACCCAATTCGCCGATGCTTGCCTGAAAGCCGCCATTCGCCATCTCGTGAATAGCGAGCCAAAAATAAAAAATAAAAATAACGGCGCAGGGCTGCTCGTGTTCGCTATGGGCAAATATGGCGCCGACGAACTCAATTACTCTAGCGATATTGATATTATCATTTTTTATGACAGCGCACTCTACGCCCAGCCAGAGGAGGCACGGCAGATTTATCCCAAGCTCGCGCGCGCGCTGGTTGCCTTGCTCCAAGAGCAAACGCAAGATGGCTATGTCTTTCGTGTCGATTTATCCCTGCGCCCCGACCCCGGCACAACGCAAGCGGCTATCTCTTTTCAAGCCGCGCAAGCCTATTATGAAAACTTAGGGCAAAATTGGGAGCGTTGCGCTTTTATCAAAGCGCGCTTCGTTGTTGGCGATGAAAACTTGGCGCTCACTTTTCTAACCGAAATGAACGATTTTATCTGGCGAAAATATTTAGACTATGCCGTGCTTGAAGATATTCACGCGATGAAAAGGCAAGCCCACGCGGCTATTGGCTGGGACGAGAAAACTACCGACCTTGACGGGCGCGATATTAAACGCGCGTCAGGCGGTATTCGCGATATTGAAATGTTTGTCCAGAGCCAACAGCTGATTGCCGGCGGACGCGATAAACGCTTGCGCCGAAAAAAAACATGCGAGATGCTCGTGCGTCTCGCCGCAAGCAAGTGGATTACGAAAGATGCCGCACGCACTTTAATTGAAGCCTATCGCTTCTTGCGCAACGTTGAGCACCGCGCGCAGATGGTCGCCGACCAGCAGACGCACAAGCTACCCAATAGCCCCGAAGGGTGGAAGGCACTCGCGTGCTTTTGCGGGTTTCAACACGAAGAGGACTTCCAAGAAAAACTACGCGCAACGTTAGACCAAGTGCGCGACCATTATCAAAATTTGTTTAAGCAATCGGCTTCCCTCGGCACAAAAACCGGCGGTCTGGTTTTTACCGGCGGAGAGGACGACCCCGAAACTTTACACACGCTTAGCACGCTCGGTTTTGATGACCCCGCTTTTGTTGCCAAAACTGTTCGTGGCTGGCACAGCGGACGCATGCCTGCCGCTACCTCCGCGCGCACGCGCGAGCTTCTTACCGAGCTTGTGCCAAGTTTTTTAGAAGCCCTCGCCGAAATGGACGAACCGCAAAAAGCCTTCTTGCGACTCGATAGATTCTTTAGCGCGCTCCAAAGTGCGGTGCAGTTTTTTGCTTTGCTTCAGTCAAACCCTCAATGGATTAAGCTCATCGCGCTTATTTGTGGCACCGCGCCGCGCCTCGCCAATACGCTCGCCAAAAGCCCGCAGATGATTGAAGGAATGATACAGGTGCTCACCTCTACGCCCGCCGATACTCTGCTTGAAGATTTAGAAATGACTCTATCCAACGCGAAACATTATGAAGAAGTTTTAGATTCAGCGCGAGTGTGGGTCGCTGAGCAGCATTTCAACCTCTCTATTCAAATATTGGAAAACAAAACCGGCGGAATGGACGCGGCTAAACAATTTTCTAATATCGCGGAGGCAAGCATTATCGCGCTACAAGAAAAAACCCAAGAAGAATTCAACAAAAGAAATAAAAAATTTAATGCAGGAGCAGGGGATATAGCAGTGTTGGCGGCTGGCTCTCTCGGCGCGCGCGAGATGACGATAATATCCGACTTGGATATTATGTTTATCTATGACCCTCTAGAGGGGGGCTCTCTAGAGGGGCAAAATTATCATACGCGCTTGGCGCAAAGTTTCGTTCAAGCGCTCACCGCACCGACCGCTAAAGGCTCTTTGTATGAAGTCGATATGCGCTTGCGTCCTTCGGGCAAGGCAGGACCCATCGCGCTGACACTCGATGCCTTTAAGGATTATCAGCACAACCGCGCTTGGGTTTGGGAGCATATGGCGCTCACAAGAACCCGACCCCTGACCGGCAGCACAAAGCTACAAAAACAGCTCCATGATATTATCTATGAAGTTCTCACCAAAAAGCGCGAACCCGATACATTAAAACAAGCCGTTCTCGATATGCGCCTCAAAATAAAAGAGGCGCGACCTCCCAAGGGCGCATGGGACATCAGCGCTACTTTCGGCGGGCTTACCGATGCCGAATTCATCTGCCAATATATGCTGTTGGCGCACGCCCACGAAAATCCGTCTATTTTGAGCCATTCTACTATAGACGCTTTCGAGAAAATAACCGCAGCGGGAATCGCCGACCTCTCGCCGCTACTGGAGGCGGAAATATTCTTTAAGCAAGTCGTCCAGCTGCTCCACCTGAGCGTCGGGCGCGTGGGCGATGATGGCGATATTCCCTTGTCTTTACAAGCACTTCTCGTCAAAGCCACCCATAGCGCCGACTGGAATGACCTCAAAAAACAGCGCGATAAACACTATCAAGCCGTCCAAAACTATTTTTCTCGTCTCGGAGGCTAAGCCTCTAATTGGCTAAAAATAATTTCAATATCAGCGAAGGAAAACCCACGCTCGTTCGTTATACTATAGTAAGGAAGCTTACGTGGTAGAGAACCTACCTCGGTAGCAATACCGAGGTAGGTGTCCTGCCGAGTAGGTGTCCTACCGAGTAGCTATCCTACCGAGTAGGTTGCCTACCGAGTAGGTGTCCTACTGAGTAGAACGCCCGACATAAACCCAAAAGGTGGGAAAATGAACTATCAAATAGAGGAAACAGATGAAGAGCTTATGCAAGCCGTTGTAAATAAAGATAATCGCGCTTTTTGTATTCTCGCGGCGCGCTATATGGATAAAATATACTTTTTTACCCATTGGCAGCTCGGCAATCGGGAGCTAGCCGAAGATGCCACACAAGACGTCTTTCTTAAACTTTGGGATAAGCCTCACCTGTTTGATAGCTCAAAAGGTCGGTTTAAGTCTTGGCTTTGGACGGTCGCTGCGAATTATTGCCGCGATATGTTTCGTAAAAATAAATTTCACCACCAACACGAAGCGCTCGACTCTCTGCTGGACTTGAACCCCTCGCCCGATAAGCAAGCCGAAGACAATAACGAGCTACAACATATTATCAAAATGATTAACGTTCTACCCGAAAGGCAGAAAAAAGCCCTTTACCTTTATGTCTATGATGAGCTATCCTATAAAGAAATCGCCGGCGTGATGGATATTAGCGCTGATGCGGTCGAAAGTTTATTATCGCGCGCGCGGGGGGCATTGCGCGAATTCACTCAACCTGCTAACCTTAACAATAACAATCAGGAGATAAGAAGCGATGCTAAAAATTAAACAAGCAATGGAATACCATGCCCATCAAGTGAAGCTGTCGCCGAAATTGCGCCAAGCTATTATCAACATTCCACACACCAGAACTAGCCAGCACTTCGCTTCACGTTTTTTTAGCGCAAAAAAAATGGAGCTTATGGCTGCTTCGCTTTTTCTTGTCTTTGGCGTAGCCTTTTTTATTACACAAACCCAAAATGGCAACCCCACAATGGTTGAAAATATCTTCAATCCCACCAATGGGTTTGTTGTCGCTTTTGGCAACCCATAAACCAACACCACCTAACCTACCTACCAACCTTAAAGGAAGAAAATTATGAAATATATTTTACCCATCATCGCAGCACTATTCGTATTGCCCGCGATACCTCAAGACACACTCGCGCGTGAAAGCGAGAAGTCTTTTAGCAATAATACCGGACAAGCCGCTTATATGTTTATGCGCTCTATGCCTGATGGAATGCGCGAGAACTTCAACAAAAAAATGCAGCGACACCACAAAGAATGGCATAGCGATATGAAGCAAATGCACGGCGAAATAAAAAAAATGACGCAAAATCTCGAAAGCGAAATGAAAAAAGACTCCACCAGCAAGAGGCGTGTCGAATCTATCCTCAAAGGCGTGGAGGGAAAAGTGCGCAAAAATGGACAACGCGCAATGACGAATGTGCGCACCATTATTGCCGAAGTTATCGCCGAAGCATCGCCCGAAGAACGCGCCGAAATGGCAGATGACCTCGCCGAAACCCTCGACGAATGGGAAGACTATAAAATAACACCGCGCCGATGGTGGCAATTCTGGCGGTAATAAGCCCCCGCCGCCTGTAGCCCCCGCATGATTAGGAAGGCTAGACTCCACTTCGCGCTTGTGTTAGCATAAACGCGGAAAGGAGGTGGGCTATGAATTTTGACTTCTCTGACGACCAGAAATTATTACGCGACCAAACACGCAAGTTTTTAGAAAATAATTGCTCGCTCGCGCAAGTGCGCGAGGTCTTTCTAGACGAAAATATCCCTTACGATAAAAAGGTGTGGCAAGGCTTGGCAGAGCTCGGCGTTTTAGGCGCGTCTATCCCCGAACAATATGAAGGCGCAGGGCTAGGCATGCTAGAGCTGTGCGTCGTCGCCGAAGAATGCGGCAGAGCCATCGCGCCTACCCCATTTAGCTCTAGTGTTTATCTCGCCACCGAAGCGATTAAACTCGCCGCCAGCGATGCGCAAAAACAAAAATGGCTGCCAAAGTTAGCAAAGGGAGAAGCCATCGGCACTTTCGCTTTCGCCGAACCCAGCACCCACGAGCTCAAAACGACCTTCGACGGCAAAACGCTAAGCGGTGAGAAAAAACCTGTCGCTGATGGCGGTGTCGCCGATATTGCTGTTGTCGTTGCCAAACAAGGCGGCGAGCTGGTGCTCGTGCTTGCCGAGCTCGGCAAGGCTAATAGCACGCCCCCCATTGCCACGCCTATCGCCACTATAGACCCGACACGCAAACACGCCACGCTCGCTTTTAACAACACGCCAGCTGAAAAATTAGAAAGCGCCACGGGCGCGAGCGCCTCGGGCGAGGGTGAAGACACGCTTTCTCAACTGCTTGATAGAGCTGCTATCTTAATGGCGTTTGAGCAGCTCGGTGGTGCTGATAGGGCGCTCGAGTTCGCGCGCGATTACGCCAACGAACGCTACGCCTTCGGCAGACCCATCGGTTCTTTTCAAGCGATAAAGCATAAGCTCGCCGATGCCTATATTCTCAATCAGGTGGCGCGCTCTAATTGCTACTACGCGGCGATGATTCTCAATGACGATAATGGCGATACCCCAAGTGCCGCCGCCGCCGCGCGACTCGCCGCAAGCGAAGCCTTTATGTATATCGCTCAAGAAAATGTCCAAACCCACGGCGGTGTGGGTTTTACGTGGGAAGCCGATACGCAGTTCTTCTATCGCCGCGCTAAACTTCTCGCGCTCGCGCTCGGAGGCAAGCCCCAGTGGCAAGAAAGACTCGTCAATGAACTCGAAAAAAGAAACGCCGCATAAAAGGAGAGAACGATGGACCTAAACGATACCAAACAAGAAGCCGAATTCCGCGCTGAAGTCTCCGCGTGGCTCGATAAAAACGCCAAAAAGAAAAAGGAGAGCCAAAGGCTCACGCCTAGCTCGAGCAGCGAAAGCCTGAAAGATTATCTCAAGCGCGCTAAAGAATGGCAGGCTCAAAAAGCCGAAGCAGGATATGCCGCCATCACTTGGGCTAAAGAATATGGCGGACTTGGCGGAACTTCTATGCAAACCGTTATCTATAATCAGGAGGAAGCGAAATATCAAGTGCCCGCCGGCGTCTTTGAGATTGGCTTGGGTATGTGTATCCCCACTTTGATTACGCACGGCACGGAAGAACACCGCGCGCGTTATGTCAAACCCGCCCTCAATGGCGAGGAAATATGGTGTCAGCTTTTCTCCGAGCCTAGCGCTGGCTCGGACGTGGCGGGTATTCGCTCGCGGGTTAAAAAGGATGGCGACAACTGGATTCTCAACGGGCAAAAGGTTTGGACGACCGGCGCGCACTTCTGCGATTACGGCATCATCGTTACGCGCCACGACCCCAGCGAAGCCAAACATAAAGGCTTGACCTTCTTCTTCTTGGATATGAAGTCGCCAGGGGTTGAAGTGCGACCGATTAAACAGATGACCGGCGATAGCGGCTTTAACGAAGTTTTCTTTACCGATGTGGTTATCCCTGATAGCCAAAGGCTTGGCGAAGTCGGGCAGGGCTGGCAAGTTGCGCTCACAACTTTGATGAATGAACGGCTTGCTGTCGGTATGGGTGGCGGAAAAGACTGGGGCGATGTTCTCGCACTCGCGCGCACCACCGAACTCGCCGATGGCTCTCCCGCTATTAAAGATGGACGCGTGCGCGCGGCTATCGCCGATTGGTTCGTGCGCTCGCAGGGGTTGAAATATACCCGCTTTAGAACTTTGACCGCGCTCTCTCGCGGAGAAACCCCCGGACCTGAAAGCTCTATCATCAAAGTCGTGTCGGCGAAAAAGCAGCAGGAGCTCAACTCCTTCGCGACCGAAATAATGGATGTCGGTGGGCTTATTAACGAAGGGCTTAGCGGCGAATTTCTGCTCCAGTGGATGGCGGCGGCAGGGTTTCGTATCGCCGGCGGCACAGACGAAATCCTACGCAACATCATCGCCGAGCGCGTGCTCGGTATGCCCGCTGATATTAGAGTCGATAAAAACGTCCCCTTTGATAAATTGCCAACAGGGCGATAATGCCATCTATTCGGGTTTTGGGCTTGATGAGCGGAACCTCCCTCGACGGCATCGACGCCGCCATTATAGAAACCGACGGAGAGAAACTCCTCCACTTCGGGCAGAGCGCGCACCTGCCCTATAGCGATGAGCTGCGCACACAATTACGACAAGCGATACAAACGCACTCTATCGAAGCCGAGCAGTGGGCGGATAATCAAATTACCCAAGCCCACCTAGACCTTATCCAAAAAATAACCCAAAACAATAAAGTTGATTTAATCGGCTTCCACGGGCAGACCACAGAGCATAAACCCGAACAGGGCTTCACAAAGCAAATTGGCTCAGGCGCGGTCCTCGCGCAGCAAACCGGCATCAATGTTGTCGCTCAGTTTCGCCAAGCCGATATGGCTGCCGGCGGCGAGGGCGCACCGCTCGCACCCCTATACCATTTGGCGCTCGCCAAGAAAGCCGGCATCGTTCAGCCAGTCGCGGTGGTGAATATTGGCGGTATCGCTAACATCACTTACATCGATGAGGAAAAAGGCGACCTGCTCGCTTTTGATACCGGAATGGGAAACGGCTTGATGGACGATTGGATAAATCGCCATCTCGGTTTTGCTTTTGATGAAGGCGGCAAGCTCGCTGAGAAGGGCAAGGTAGATGAAGCTGCTTTGCTCGGCTTTATGCGCGCCGATTATTTTCGCAAAAAACCGCCGAAGTCTTTGGATAGAAATCATTGGAATTTTAATCGTATCAAAGGGCTTTCGGTTGAAAATGGTATGGCGACACTCTTAGCCTTTACGACTCGCGCTATCGCCGAGGCGCGAAACTTTTTGCCGCGCACACCCAAAAGCTGGATTATCTGCGGCGGCGGACGGCATAACAAAACCTTGCTAACGCGGTTAGAAAAAGAACTCAATAGCAATGTTGTGGTTGCAGAAAAAGTCGGCTGGCAGGGCGATATGATTGAAGCGCAATGTTTTGCTTTTTTAGCGGCGCGCTCGGTGCGCGGCTTGCCACTTACTTTGCCGCAAACAACCGGTTGCGCTCAACCGACAAGCGGCGGCGTGCTTTTTTCTGCTACTTAACTTATCGACCGCGCGATGACCCGGAGGGTCGAGACCCCGAGGGACGAGACCCCGAGGGACGAGACCCCGAGGGACGAGACCCAGTCCCGCGAGACCCTGAGGGTCGAGAACTTGACCTGCCCCCTGGCCCGCCCCTTGACCCACTGGGTCGCCCGCTAGGTCGTTTAGACCCGTGGGGTTTAGACCCATAGGGTTTTGACCCGCGCGTTTTCGACCCGTTAGGTTTTGACGCATTAGGTTTTGACGCATTAGGTTTTGCTCCGCGGGGTCTTGACCCCCGGGGTTTTGACGCGTTAGGTTTTGACCCGCGGGGTCTCGACGCGTTAGGTTTTGACCGGTGGGGTTTAGAAGAACGCGAGCCAGACTCCGAGCCAGACTCATGCGGTCTAGGTTGATTTCCTAAAACCGGAATGGATTCTTTCATCAAAACTTCAATTGCTTTAACAAAATCAAGCTCGTCTTTTGTTGCTAAAATTAAGGCGCTGCCCGCTTTGCCGGCGCGTCCCGTTCGCCCAATGCGGTGAACATAATCCTCCGCAATTTGCGGCACATCAAAATTTATAACGTGAGAAATGTTCGCAATATCTAAACCGCGCGCCGCAACATTGCTCGCCACTAAAATAGGTAGACCCTCACTGCGAAACCGCTCCAACACTTTGCCGCGCTTAAACTGCGGCATATCCCCATGTATAGCTTCAACGCGAAACTCATCTTGCTTGAGAGCACGATAGACCCTATCAACATCACGCTTGCGATTACAAAAGACAATCGCATTGCCACTCATCTCGCGTAGATGCTTGGCGAGTAAAATTATTTTGTCGGGTGCGGTCGTCCAAATTAAAGATTGCTCGATGGTTTGCGCCGCCTTGCCACTCATCGAAGCAGCAACACGCTGCGGCGAACGCATTAACCTCGAAGCTAACTTCTCAATCGGCGCGGGCATGGTCGCTGAAAAAAGAAGCGTCTGCCGCTGCGCCGGCAAGAGCTTGATGATACGCTCAATGTCTGGAATAAAACCCATATCCAACATTCTATCGGCTTCGTCAATAACAAATATCTCTATCGCGTTTAGCAACAAGCGACCGCGGTCAGAGTGATCGAGCAAACGACCCGGTGTCGCAATTAAAACATCAACACCGCGCCCTAATATCTTCATCTGCTTGTCTATCGACACTCCTCCAATCAGCAAGGCGTGGCTCAAGGTATGATTCTTGCCGTAAAGTTTGAAATTCTCCGCCGTCTGCTGTGCGAGCTCGCGCGTCGGCGACAAAATAAGCGAGCGCGGCATACGCGCGCGCGCCCTGCCTATGGAAAGCAAGTCAATCATAGGGAGCGTGAACGCCGCAGTTTTGCCCGTTCCGGTCTGAGCTATCCCAATAATATCCGCTTTGTTTAGAATAAATGGAATGGCATCTCGTTGAATGGAAGTCGGTTCCTCATAGCCCAGCTCTTCTATAGCGCTGCACAAATAATCGGAAAGACCGAGTTTCTCAAAATTTTCTTTCATTTTACTATTTCTATTTCTATTATTGCCGTATAATAGCAAATCATTACGAAATAGCAATGGGAGAAGTTATGACAACTTTAGGCGATAGTCTCGATTTACCATGCGGCGCGAGCCTGCCGAACCGAATCGCCAAATCTGCGATGACCGAAGGGCTCGCAGATGCGCGCAATTATGCCACCGAGGCTCACCGCAAACTTTATCAGCGATGGGCAGACGGGGGGCTCGGCTTGTCTATTACCGGCAATGTCCAAATAGACCCCGACCACCTAGAGCGACCGGGCAATATCGTCATCTGTGGCGAGCAAAGCAACCAGCAGCTCGATAGACTGGCTCAAATCGCCAAAGCAGGCACCTCGCACGGCGGACACATTTGGATGCAGATAAGCCATGCCGGCAGGCAAACGCAAGCTATCGTCAATAAGAACCCGAAAGCGCCGTCCTCTGTGGCGCTCAACATGCCGAAAGGACAATTCGGCAAACCGCAGGAAATGACCCTAGCCGATATTGACAAGGTTATTAAAGGATTCGCTTTCGCCGCCAGCATCGCCAAAAAGACAGGCTTTACCGGCGTGCAGATTCATAGCGCGCATGGTTATCTGTTGAGTTCGTTTTTGTCTCCGCTCTCGAACCGCCGCAGCGATGCTTATGGCGGCTCGCTACAAAACCGCGCGAAACTTCTGCTAGAAGTCGTGCGCGCAACACGCGCTGCTGTCGGTGATGATTTTCCTCTTAGCGTTAAACTCAACTCTGCCGATTTTCAGCAAGGTGGTTATGACAACAGCGAAAGTATTCAAGTTGCGCAGTGGCTACAAGAGGCAAGCATAGACCTGCTAGAAATATCCGGCGGCAATTATGAAAGCGCCGCTATGATGGGCGCTGCCGATGAAACAAGACAAAGCACAAAAACACGCGAAGCCTATTTCTTAGAGTATGCCGCGAATATTCGTAAGGCTATCGCGCTTCCGCTAATGGTGACGGGGGGCTTCCGCTCGCGCGAGGCGATGCTCGCCGCGCTTAACTCCGGCGATTGCGAGCTTATCGGTATGGCGCGTCCTCTTTGCACCGATACCAACTTGCCGAAAGAACTCATCTCAGGCGAACGCCAAGCCGCTCCAAAATGGGAGGGGCAACTCGGCTTTCTAAGAAGACTGCATAACATAAATATCGTGCGCCTTGCCAACGCGTGGGGCGTTCAAGGCTGGTTCTGCCTCCAGCTTATCAAAATGGGCGCAGGGCAAGACCCCAACCCGAAAATGAGCCCCTTCCTATCGCTCTTTCGGTATATGGCAAACGAAAACAGAACCGCGAGAGATATGCATAAAGCGCGCGCTCTCTAATGTGGTTGCTAAAACTCAAACCATAACTTTGTAAAGTAGCCTCTGCCGCGGTTGATGTTTTTACCAAGCACCGTCTCGCGATACCCAACCTCTAATCCATAACCCGAAAAAGGAAACACAACTAAAGAAAATTCAATCTTAAATTCTTCAGCGCGCATGTTTGGCTTGTTCTCTAGACTCGTCTTGAAAAGAAATTGATTGAGAAAAATTACCTTATTGCCAAAGGCATCTTCTAGCAGCTTAATTCCCAATACCGCGTTTACGCTTGCTTCATCTTCTTGATGTGCTCTCCAATTTTTCTGCCATGTCGTCTTTGCCGTGATGTAAAGGTTTATCGCATCTATGAAAACCCAATCTTTGCCAAATTCAACAGACAAAGAGGCAAAAGAATCGCCACGCGCCCTTAAAAAAGCCTGACCCTCGCTAAATTGATTATAACCATAAGCCCCCTCAAGCGATGTCGTGATGTTTTTCAACTTCTTGCTTAGCCTTATACCTATCTGCGTGCTAACCCAATCGTTGTGATAGGAAAAATTAAATCCTTCTTGAAAACCACCTTCTAACGTGAATAGAAAAGTCGAGTCAAATACAAAACCATATTCAGCAAAAAGTTTTAGCTCATTCTTTCTAGCACTATAGGTTCTGTAAGGAGTAAGCCCTGTTTCTTGTGAAGGTTTGAGCTCTTGTCTCGTGCTGTTGAAAAAGCTGAAGCTTCTCTCATAGCTGTATTCGATGAATAAACGCACTTCGCCCTCAGGAACATGCCAAGGACCTGCGATGAGTGGCTTACATAATAAAAATATAACAGCAAAGCAAACGGAGGCTTTTGCTAAGAGACTTATCCTAGAACCTTTTCTTTTTTCATTGCGTCAATCTCTTGGGACGTGAAGCCGAGCTCTTTCATAATCACTTCATTCGCTTCGCCCAGCTTCTGCACGGGACGCATAGGCGTGGCGGAAGTATCCACAAAGCGAATGGGACCGCCAACCGAACGGCGCTTGCCACCGCCGCCGCCTTCGGGAATTTCGACAAAAGCGCCCATCGCGTTGGCTTGCTCATCTTCTAGCACTTCGGCAGGGCGCAACAAGGGTGCCCAGACGAAATCTATCTCATCTAAAATTTTGCCCCATTCCTCTAAGGTTTTTTGGGAAAAGCATTTATCCAACCGCGCAACAATCTCAGCGCATGCCGCACGGCGCGCTTTGGGGTTATCGTAATTTGGGCCGCGCGCCATATCCTCCGCGCCAATGGCTTCGCACAGCTTCACCCACTCGGCATCAAGCTGCGGACGCGGCACGAGAACCAGCCAGCGTTCGTCTTTTGTCTCGAAAAAATTATTCATCGGGTCGCGCACCTCGTTGCGCGGCTTTGCCGAGCCGAGCCTGCCAAAGCCGAGCAAGGTCGCTAAGTCAGAGCCAAGCGTGTAAATTCCGGTGCGCAGCAAGGACGCGTCTATAAAAGAGCCTTTGTTCGTGTTTTGTCGGTCGATAAATGCTGCGAGAATGGCAGCCGCCGTAGCAATACCAGTCGTGTGGTCGCCAACCGCAACGCGCGGAGAGACGGGGTCGGCTATTTTCGGTGTGCTCGCCGCCGTCAAGCCTGAGCGCGCGAAAAACGCGCTGATGTCGAAACCCGGTAAATCCTTATCCAAACCTATCGTGCCGTAACCGCTGACGCTGGCGTAAATCAAACGCGGGCAGATTTGCTTGAGCGTGTCATAATCTAGCCCCAGCTTATGCAGTGCTTTGCCGCGAACGTTGGTCAAAAACACGTCCGCTTCGCCCGCGAGCTTCTTGACGATTTCAGCGCCCTTGGGTTTGGTGATATCAATACACACGGCTTGCTTGCCGCGGTTGTCTAAATCGAAAACCGGCGAGAAACCTTCGGGCGTCTCGAACACGGTGCGCATCGGGCAGCCCTGAGGCGGCTCCACCTTTATCACTTCCGCGCCCCAATCCGCGAGCAAGCCGCCCGCTGAGGGCGCGGCAATATAAGTGGCTAACTCAATAACCTTAATGCCTTTAAGCATTTCCTCCCCTTTATCCTAGCCCTTACCTTATCCTAACCCTAACCCTCATAGACTATAGCGATTATAATCGGCAGATTAAAGGGTTATTTTTTTCAATAGAGCCGCCAAGGCGTTTATCTCGTTGAAAAATAGGCGTTTTTATAAGGCAAAAAGTAGCAGACAAAAATAGCAAAATTATGTAAAATAGGGCATCAGATTCACTTCAAACACGGAGGATAAAATGGCAGCAGGTATCAAAGATAAAGTCGCAATACTCGGAATGGGTTGCTCCAAATTCGGCGAACGCTGGGACGCAGGACCCGAAGAGCTAATGGTCGAAGCCTACCTTGAGGCAATGGCAGACGCCGGCGTCGAGCCAACGCAACTCGATGCCGCTTGGTTCTCTACCCATGTCGATGAAGTCGGCACGGGGAAGGGCGGGACACCGCTCTCGGTCGCTTTGCGCCTACCCAATATAGCCGTCACGCGCGTGGAGAACTTCTGCGCAAGTGGCTCGGAAGCCTTTCGGGGCGCGGTCTATGCGGTCGCGGCGGGAGCAGCCGACATCGCGCTCGCGCTCGGCGTGGAGAAACTCAAAGACACAGGATATGGCGGACTGCCTACCGGCAATATGGGAACCTTGTCCCCTCAAGTCGCGCCCAGCGGCTCGGCGCCCGGCAATTTCGCACAGCTGGCGACCGCCTATCGCGCGAAGCATGGCGTCTCGGCTGAAGACCTGAAAAGAGCCATCGCCCATGTCTCGGTCAAAAGCCACGCGAACGGCACAAAAAATCCTAAAGCCCACTTGAGAAAAGCCGTTAGCGAAGAGCAAGTGCTCAACGCGCCAATGATAGCCGAGCCACTCGGGCTGTTCGATTGCTGCGGCGTTTCCGATGGCGCGGCGGCGGCGATTGTCTGCACACCCGAAATAGCACGCTCGCTTGGTAAGCAACACAATATCGTTTCGGTTAAAGCAATGCAGCTCTCCCTGTCAAACGGACTGGAAAGCCAGCACAACTCGTGGGACGGAAGCTATTTTCATACCGCGCGTATCGCTGCTAAAAAAGCTTACCAAGAGGCAGGCATCAAAAACCCGCGCGAGGAAGTTAGTATGATGGAAGTGCACGATTGCTTCTCCATTACCGAGCTTGTTACGATGGAAGATTTGTTTATCTCTCCTGAAGGCGGCGCGGTCAAAGACGTGATGAACGGCTTTTACGATAGCGATGGCAAAGTGCCATGCCAAATTGACGGCGGCTTGAAATGTTTCGGTCACCCCATCGGCGCGAGCGGGCTGAGAATGATATATGAAATGTATCTACAACTACAAGGCAGAGCCGAAGAAAGACAACTCGCCGACCCCAAAATTGGTATGACGCATAATCTTGGTGGCGCACCTTCGCAGAATGTCTGCTCGGTAACGATTGTTGGAGCACTTGACTAATGTCGGAGGCATTGAACCTAGCGCAAGCGAATATCAAGCTAACACTTCTTTCGCCCACTATAGGTGCTGAAATCGGCGAGGTCGACCTCACTAAGCCCTTAACCACAGAGCTCAAGCAAGCTATTTATCAAGCTTTGCTCGACTATAAGGTTCTGTTTTTTCGTGACCAAAAGCTTACAACCGACCAGCACATCACTTTCGCGCGCAATTTCGGCGAGCTGGAAGTTCATCCTTTTGGAATGAACAAAGATGGCTACAAAGAAATCCTTGAGCTGCGCCATGATGAAAATAATAAAGGCTCTGAAAATGTTTGGCATAGCGATGTGACATGGCGACAAGAACCTTCGCTCGGCTCTATTTTGCGCTCTGTTCATGTGCCGTCTATCGGCGGCGATACTCTGTGGGCGGATATGGAACTCGCTTATGAAAGCCTTAGCGATGAAGTGAAGGAGAAAATTAACGGACTGGTTGCCGTCCATGATTTTGAACCTTTTCGCAGACGCTTGCGCGCTAAGGGCGTAGATGAAGAAAAACTAAAAGCCTTTGATGAAAAATATCCCGCCGCGGAACATCCGGTCGTGCGCACTCACCCTGATACTGGGAGAAAATCTATTTATGTTAATCGCCCATTCACGCGATATATCAAGGGAATGGATAAAAAAGAAAGCACAGAGCTTCTTCAATTTCTATTCCAGCAGGCTTCGACACCTGAATATCAATGCCGCTTTAAGTGGCGTGATAACTCTATCGCTTTTTGGGATAATCGCACCACGCAGCATTATGCCGTGTCAGACTACTGGCCTCACGTGCGGACAATGGAACGCGCTACCATCAAAGGCGACAAACCCGTTTAGTCTTTAATCTCTGCTAGACTTTTTGAAAAAGGATTTAATGCGCTCCTCAACATTGAGGCGCAGAGGCTCGTAAAATAAATGGTAGTTATATGTATGATAATCACCATTATCTATCATGCTTGATTCATAATCAGCCTCAGGGTCAGAAATATAAAGCAAACCATCTGCCGAACAACGCGCCGATACTAAATTAGGCGTTAAGCCTGGCAAATCCTTCTGCGCCAGAGTTTTAACTTTCAGCCCTCCCTTATGGAAACGCTTGGAAACAAGCCCGCCGTCTAAACGCCAGCTCAACGGATTAACGCACGTTAAAGACTTGCCCGCCATCGTTTGCCACCGACCCTCAAACCAAAGCCTGCCGGTCGTGCGCCAGAAGTCACCTTCATAATGCTCAACAACGCTATTCCAACTCACATAGCAACCCGTGGAGCGCGCATCCTTACAAGGCTTGATGCTTGAACCAATATCCTTAGGAATCGTATAACCAATAGGATAGGCAACCACCATTCTCGTTGAAAGGCGCTTGTTCGGCGCAATCTCTTCGGTCAATAAACGCAGCGCGTGCAGAGAACCCTGCGAATGAGCCGCCAAAATAAAAGGACGATTGCCCGTGCGTTTCACAAAATGTCTAAACGCGCGGCGCACGTCAGCGTAAGCAAACTCTAAAGCCTTGTAGGCGGAAGGCTCCTCGCCTATAAAAGACCACAAGGTCGCTTGGCGATAGTGCGGCGCATAAATTTGACAGCACTTGTTGAAAACTCCCGCTTGAGTCCGCAAAGAACCAAAATTGAGAGTGGAATCATCACGTTTAGGGTCGCTCGTCCAATGCTCGTTCGAGAGCAGCGTTGTCGGGTGAATGTAAAAAACATCAACCGCCGCGCGCCGCGAAGGACTAGCACCTTCCTCGCCCGGCGGGCGCTCGTTGGCAAAAGACTTTTGATTCGGGTAAGCTCCCCACGCGCTCGGCAAGCGATAGTCAGGCGCAGCAGAGGCTTGCGACGAATCAAATGCAAAAGGAGGCTGCAGTGCTATCGCCGTCCAGCCGCCCAAAAGCCTTATCGTTAGCCAGTAGCCTCCGCCTAAAAGAGCTAATAGGATTAAAAAAATTATCAGGTTTCTTTGAGTGAACATTTGCCGCCTCCATAGTTTAATCATTTTGTAAAAGATGATGTATAGTATCACCTTATGCCACGCAATAACATAAAAGAATCAAACGCCAAAACCCTCACAGCCAAAACTGGGGTCAATGTGCCTCTTTGGAGAAGGGCTTTAAGGCGCACGAGAGGTTATTTTCTTACAGGCCTTGTGGTCGCTATGCCGCTGGTGATAACGCTTTATCTCGCGAATTGGTTTATTGATTTTGTTGATAATCAGGTTTTGCCGCTCCTCACGGGCGCCTTGCCAAGCGAAGCAACGCCGCTACTAGAAATACTATTAGGAATACCGGGACTGGGACTCTTCATAGCAATTCTTTCGCTGATTTTTTTGGGCTGGCTCGCCGGTTATGTTTTCGGGCAGACCCTGATAAACTTAGGCGAGCGTATCGTTGATAAAGTGCCGCTGGTGCGCTCTATTTATCATGCGCTCAAGCAAATATTCCAAACCGTGCTGTCGGACAGAACCTCTAACTTCCAAGAAGTCTGCCTGATTGAATATCCGCGCAAGGGAGTTTTTGCGCTTGCTTTCATCACCACGCACCTAAAAGGCGAGATAAGTTATAAGGCCGGCGGGGGTAAAAATAAGATAGCTGTCTTTTTACCCACCACGCCTAATCCAACTTCGGGGTTTCTGCTCTTTTTGCCGCGCACACAGGTGACACCTCTAGAGATGAGCGTTGAAAGTGGAATCAAAATGGTTATATCAGGGGGATTGCTAGAGCCGCAATTCTCAATGCCAAAAAAAGCAAAAGCGAAAAAAGCGAAAAAGAAAAAAACGTAACCGCGCTTTCTCTATCCGCGCCGCAGCTCTGCCATCGCGCGGTCAATGCCCTCCAGCGTGAGCGGAAACATACGCTCGCTAAAAATTTGCTGAATCATCTGCACCGAAGGCATAAACTCCCAATTCTCCGCAGGGATAGGATTGAGCCAAATAGCCGAAGGATAAACCGATATAACACGCTCTAACCACAAAGCACCCGCTTCCTCATTCCAATGCTCCACGCTGCCGCCGGGGTAGGTCAGCTCGTAAGGACTCATAGAGCCATCGCCTACAAAGATAACCTTGTAATCAGACGGAAAGCGATGCAAGACATCACTCCAGACATCAAGCTGCTCGCTGTGGCGGCGGCGGTTGTTCTTCCAAACGCTCTCATACAGGCAATTATGAAAGTAAAAATACTCCATATGCTTGAACTCCATCCGCGCCGCCGAGAAAAGCTCCTCGCACATCTTTATGTGCGGGTCCATAGAGCCGCCAACATCAAAAAATATCAGCACTTTAATCATATTGCGCCGCTCTGGCACCAGCTCTAAATCCAAATAGCCTTGCTGCGCGGTCTTGCGTATCGTCTGGTCTAAATCCAGCACTTCCGCCGCGCCATCACGCGCGAAGTGCCGCAGCTTGCGCAGCGCCATCTTAATGTTGCGCGTGCCAAGCTCAACGCTATCATCGAGGTTTTTATATTCGCGCTTGTCCCAAACCTTTATCGCCTTTTGGTGTCGCCCTTCCTTCTGCCCGATGCGCACGCCTTCGGGGTTATATCCCTCAGCCCCATAAGGCGAGGTGCCTTGCGTGCCAATCATTTTGTTGCCGCCCTCGTGACGCTTGTTCTGCTCCTCCAAACGTTTCTTCAGCGTCTCCATTAGCTTATCCCAACCGCCCATCTTTTCTATCTGCTCCTTCTCTTCTTCGGTAAGGAACTTCTCGCCCAAAGCCTTTAACCAGTCTTCAGGAATTTCCGCGACCTCAATATCGCTGAGCGAGTCAATGCCCTTGAACACAGCAGAAAACACGCGGTCAAATTTATCTAAATTGCGCTCGTCTTTAACAAAGGTCGCGCGCGAGAGATAGTAGAAGTCAGTTATCTGGTGGCGCGGCACATCGGCATCTAAAGCCTCGAACAAGGTTAAGTATTCACGCAGAGAAACAGGAATCCCAACTCTCTTCATCTCGTGAAAAAAATGCGAAAACATTAGCCTTCGCGCCTCGATAAAAAGGCAAGCCGCTCAAACAGATGAACATCTTGCTCGTTCTTTAAGAGCGCGCCGTGTAAAGGCGGAATGAGCTTGTTCGGGTCGCGCTCGCGTAGCAACTCCACAGGCATATCCTCGTTCATCAAAAGTTTTAGCCAGTCCAAAAGCTCAGACGTAGAGGGCTTCTTCTTTAAGCCTGGCACATCGCGGATTTCATAAAACGCTTTTAGCGCCTCACCCACCAGCTGCTTCTTTATGTCAGGAAAATGAACGTCAATAATTTTCGTCATCGTCTCCTCATCAGGAAAAGCAATGTAGTGAAAAAAGCAACGCCGCAAAAAAGCATCGGGCAGTTCCTTCTCGTTGTTAGAGGTAATCACAACCACAGGACGCTTCTTCGCCTTAATCGTTTCGCTCGTTTCATAAACGAAAAACTCCATTCGGTCGAGCTCTTGCAGCAAGTCGTTGGGGAACTCAATGTCCGCCTTGTCAATCTCGTCTATCAGCAGAACCGTCCGCTCCTCCGCGTCAAAGGCATCCCACAGCTTGCCCTTTTTAATATAGTTGCGAACATCTTTGACACGCTCATCGCCCAGCTGGCTGTCGCGCAGACGCGTAATCGCTTCATACTCGTAGAGCCCGTTTTGCGCTTTGGTCGTCGATTTAATGTGCCACGTGATGAGAGGCATGTTTAACGCTTTGGCAATCTGCTCGGCGAGAACGGTTTTGCCGGTGCCGGGCTCACCCTTCACGAGCAGGGGACGCTCCAAAGTCATCGCCGCGCTCACCGCAACACGTAAATCCTCGGTCGCGATGTATTCGTCTGTGCCTACAAATTTCTCCGCCATAAATACCTCCTGTTTATGCTATAGTTAGTTTTATTCTATCTAGCCAATAAAGTCAAAGCAGAGGCTATGTCTAATTCTACACTCCAAACAACGCAAGAAATAGCCGCCTATTTCCGCCAAAGCAAGCAGGCGGTGGTTTTCACTGGCGCCGGCATTAGCACGGAATCGGGTATCCCCGATTTTCGCTCGCCCGGCGGGCTGTGGACGAAGTTCAAGCCCATAGAGTTTAGCGACTTCATCTCATCGCCCGAAATGCGCGTGGAAGCATGGCGGCGCAAATTCGCGATGGACGATACCCTCGGGCAAAGCAAGCCCAATCAAGGACACACCGCCATCACCCGCCTCATTGAGCTCGGCAAGGTGTGCGGCGTTATCACGCAAAATATCGATAAACCTACATCAAGACGCCGGCTCGCAGCCAGTGATTGAACTTCACGGCAATGCTACTTACGCGAAATGCCTTCAATGCGAAAAACGCTATGAGCTTGACGGCATCAAAACCGAATTTCTCAAAACCGAGCAAGCCCCGCAGTGTAGTGAAAGTGAATGTGGGGGAATTATTAAATCGGCAACGATTTCTTTCGGGCAAGCAATGCCCGAAATGGAAATGCAAGCCGCCGAAAGTTTGACCCAAGCAAGCGATTTGTTTTTGGCGATAGGCTCTTCGCTTCAAGTTTATCCTGCGGCGGGCTTTCCTATTCTCGCAAAGAGGCTTGGCGCTAAACTGATTATCCTAAATCGAGAGCCAACCCCTCTAGACGACATCGCCGACCTTGTGATTAACGATGAAATTGGAAAGGTAATGAGCGAAGTGCCAAAATTGTTAAATAATTAAAGTTAAAACCATTATCGCAAACAGCACAATAGCAATCCACAGAGCCATCGCGCCTATGGGTTGAGGGCTGGCAAAAATACCAAAGGGATGAAAAAGTTTTATTCCTAATTTTGTCGCTTGGCTATGAAGATAACCCTGACCCAAAAGAAACAAACGACTCGCTTGCGCTATGTTTTCTTTAGACTCATGATAAAGCAAATAGGGCAGACCACGCACGAACCAATCCAAATCAAGTAAAATGTCTTTTGTGCCGCGCATCATAGAGAAAGCCACAAAAAAGGTAAAAGACGCAAACAATATCAACTGCACCTGCTGGAGAATATGCGTGAAATCAAAAGCCGTGTAAGACATAGCAAAAGGCAAAAGAGCATAAAGCGCTTGAGGATAAACGCCAAGCACAAGACAGCTCATCGCCGCTAAAGCTTGCGCGGCGAAAATGGGTTTTGAAGGAACTTCCACTCGTTTCGACTCTGCGAATAATAAATAGGGCAAGCGGAGGGCGGTGTGAATAACCGCCGCCGCGTTCGCTGCCAACAAGACAAGCCAAAGATAAACCGAGCTATCCGCCGCCGCGCTAAGCGTGATGCTCTTTGTTGTAAAGCCAATGAAAAGCGGCAAACCCGATATACTCGCCGCGCCAACAAAACAAAAAGCAAAAGCAAATTTCTGCACCCGCTCTAAAAGAAAACTCGCAACCACCATAAACAATAAAGCCTGATAGATAATCGAAGCAAAGGCATGGGCAATCGCTCCGTTGAGCGCGAGCGCGCTGCCAATGCCAATCGCGCCAACCATAAATCCTAGCTGGCTGTTCAGCGCGTAAGTCAAAATGCGCCGCTTGTCGCTTTCGGCAAAAGCGAAAACCGCCGACACAAGCGCCATCACCATACCAATATAAATCAGCCACTCTA
Source organism: Alphaproteobacteria bacterium (assembly GCA_965209065.1). Taxonomy (GTDB): domain Bacteria; phylum Pseudomonadota; class Alphaproteobacteria; order JAPOUT01; genus CBDBUR01. The sequence continues at coordinate 761,902 of OZ242373.1, read as the reverse complement.
GCCCCGCAAAGCCGCGCAGCAGAGCGTAAACCGCCAGCTTCGTAGTGAAAATGGAAAGAAAAACCGTGCCAATAGGAGTTGCCTTCGGGTAGGCATCGGGCAACCAAAAATTCAGTAAGGGAAAACCCGCCTTCACACCAAAGGCAAGCAAAATCAAACAACCCGACAAACTAATCGTTAGCGCATCAAAGGTCAAGCCTCCCGTGTGCAGCACCAAGCCCGACAGCAAAGCCAAACCCGATAACACCTGCATCATAAAATAACGAAAAGCCGCGCGATAAGCCTCTTGCGTGCGCGCGGCGAGAATGAGCAGGGTTGAAGCGATAGTCACCAGCTCCCAAAAGATAAAGAGCGTCAATAAATCGCCCGCACACACGGCAGCGATTGCAGCACCACCATAACTCGCCGCGCTGAACTGCTGCAGCCGGTCGTGCCAAGACCACGCGAATAATCCCGCAAGCACCGCGCCGAATAAAAACATCACAACAAAAATCCGCGCGATATCATCTAACCGCACCAGCAATAGGCTTTGACCTAAAACCTCAACTTGACCCCATTCTCCGTTCGGCGACAAAAACAATAAAGCCAAAGCCAGTGCTGGCACAAAAACCAAAAAAACCGAGCGCGCCACACGAGGCAAAACCAATAGCAAGGGTGAAGACAATAACAAAAGCCATGCGCACACAACAGCAGGAAGGTCTAGCGAGAACAACATTAGACCCAATCCTCTTTTCTTGCTTCAATAACTGGCGGTTGTGTGCGCAGCTTTGTGTAATAATCTTGCTCTCTCGCCAACAGGCGCTTGGCGATAAAGCGCAAGGCAAGCAAAACAAAACCGCTCACCAAACCGAGTAAAGCCATCTCCCCAAAAAAGAACTTGCTATGACCGAAATGAAAATAAAAGCCAACGCCTTCTAGCAATAAACTAAAGGCAGACGCCGACAAGAGATAAATTAAAATTTTTCTTCGGGTCATTTCTCAAACCTTATTTGCTGTAAGAACTCGAAAACTGGTTCAATAAAAAAGAATAGCACAAGGCATAAAAGCGCAGTGAAAACCGGCGGCAGAAATGTTAGCAGCGGAGGGGTTTTGTCTAACACGTGAGGACGCTCGCTCACCATAAAGCCGCGCAAGCCAACTGGGATAAGATAAATCGCGTTCAACAAAGAGCTCACGATAAGCACCGCGACAATAAGAGAATCGCCCGAAGCCATTCCGGCGTTCATAATCGCCAGCTTGCTCCATAGCCCAGCGAATATTGGCAGCCCGGTAATCGAAGCAGCGCCCACCAGAAAGGCGATGAAGACAAAAGGCATCTGCCAGCCTAAGCCTACCATCTCGCGTAAGTCGCGCTTGTGGGTCGCGGTGTAGATGGCACCCGCGCACATAAACAAAGTGATTTTGCCGAAGGCGTGCGTTAATAAATGTAGTGCGCCGGCGACCATCGCCAAAGGCGTAGCGAGGCAGGCGGCTAGAGTGATGTAAGATAATTGACTCACGGTGGAATAGGCAAGGCGCGCCTTGAGGTCGGTCTTGAAAAGAGCCACCACGCTCGCCGCAAGCAGAGAAAAAGACGCAATCCAAAGTATAGGCACGGACGCGCCGCTGGTCTGCAGCGTCTTAACCCCAAAAATATAAATGCTTATCTTGAGAATAACGAACACGCCCGCCTTCACAACAGCCACCGCGTGGAGCAAAGCGCTCACCGGCGTGGGCGCGACCATCGCCGCGGGCAGCCAGCGGTGGAAGGGCATCAGCGCAGCCTTGCCCGTGCCAAAAGCAAATAGCGCAAACAGCGCGGTTATCACGATGGGCGAAAGGCTCAAAGGGACGACACCGCCTGCGGTGAAAGTTAAATCTCCGGTCAAGTGCCATAGCCACAGCATCGCGAAAAAGAAAAAGCCGATAGATGTGCCGAGCAAAATAGATAAATAAGTTCGCGCCCCCGCTCTTGCTTCCTCGTTGCGCTTGTGCGCGACTAAGGGCCAAGTCGAGAGCGTCAAAATTTCGTAAAAAATAAATAGCGTCAGCAGATTTGCCGAAAGGGCGATGCCTAAAGTGGCAAAAATCGCTATCGCGAAATAAACATAAAATTGCGTTTGCCGTTTCTCTTCATTGCCGCGCATATAGCCGAAGGAGTAAAGCGAATTCACTATCCACAAACCTGACGCAATCAATGCGAACAAAGCACCCAAAGGCTCTAGCTTGAAAGCAAAAGAAAGAGAAGGGATTATCTCAATTAAGGTGAGCTCAAAAGCAACGCCGCGCTGAAACTGCACGACCATTTCCACAACCAGCGCGAAGGTGAGCAGTGCCGTTAGCAAGGTCGCCGCCTCGCGTAAATTTGGAAACTTTCCCAATAGCATAATCAACACCCCGCCCGCGAGAGGTGTCAAAACTATCTGCAAAGGCAAGAGGTCCATAGAGAAAATTGGAGAGAAAATTGGAGAAAAAATTAAAGCACTCATTTTGGCAACACCATTATTTCACGTCCCGCGCCACCGCTTAATAAAAACTCGGCAGCTCTAGAGGACAACTCAAGCGGAAGGCTCGTTTCTATTCCAAAATAAATCGTCAGCAAAGCGAGCACAAAAGCAGGTGCCAACATCATAAAAGGCGCTTCTGCCCTCCCACTTGAATGTCCGCCCGAATAGGAACTTTGCTTGTCGCCGGCGAAAAACATCGCCTGAACCATCTTCCCAACATAAATTGCCGTCAGCAAAGACGCCGCCACAATCAAAAAAGCTATCACAAGCATATTTTTATCTAACGCCGCCTCCAACAAAACCCACTTGCTAATAAAGCCCGCCGTCAAAGGCACGCCAACCAAAGCAGCACCCGAAATTAAAATAATGCTTGCCGTCCAAGGCTGCCTCTTGCCTAGACCCTCTAGCACAGGAAAGGCATAACTATTCTGCCGCAACGCCACACAGCCGAGCGCCATAAATAGTGCCGCCTTCATCAAGGCGTGGTTGAAAAGGTGAAGGAAGGCAGCCGCTACACCTGCGAGATTCTCTAAACTCAAGGCGAGCATAATAAAACTTATCTGCGCGATAGAAGACCAAGCTAAGACCTTCCGCAAATCGTTCTGGTAAATCGCCACCGCCGAGGCGATAAACATTCCCGCCACCGCCAAGGGCAAGAACAGGCTGCCAAGTATCCACTGCTCGAAAGAAAACTCCACGCCAAAAACCGAAAACAAAAACCGAATGAGCGCGTAAATCGCCGCCTTAGTCGCCGAGGCGGACAGGAAAGCCGTCACCGCATTGGGCGCGTAAGCATAGGCGTTCGGCAGCCAAAAGTGTAAAGGGAAGACCGCAATTTTTAACGCCAGCCCGGTTATGATAAGCGCGAAGCCCGCTTGAACAGCGCGGTTGCCGCTTAAAATGGGTATCTTGCTCGCTAAATCTGCCATGTTGAGCGTGCCGGTGGCGGCGTAAAGAAAGCCAACGCCTAGCACAAAGAAGGTCGCGCCTATCGTTCCGAGCACAAGATAGTTATAAGCCGCCGACAAGGCGCGTCTATCGGTCGCGCCGCCGAGCGCAATTAAAACATAACTAGAGAGAGAGGAAATTTCTAAAAAGACAAACATATTGAACGCGTCTGCGGTCGCCACAACGCCGAGCAAGCCGCTCAATGCCAATAGGTAGCAGATGTAAAAATAAATGCGCCGATGGGCGACCAGTGTGGCAAGAAGACTCGCGCGCGCGAAAACAATCACCGCCAGCGAAGCGCCAGTGATAATCAAAAGGACAAAAGCAGAAACCGAATCTATCCGCAGCTCTATCCCAAAAGGCGGAACATATCCGCCCAAGCGATAGGATAAAATCGCGCCATCGCTAACCATCTCCAGCAAACCGATGCTCGCGAAAAAGCAAAAAGCACAGGAGGCAAAAGCTATCCACCAGACAAAACGCAAAGCGCCGCTAAACAACAAGCATAAAGGTGCCGCCAACAAAGGCACAATGATAATTAAAATAGGTAAATGCTCTTTTATCATTTAAATGGATTCTAGCCTTGTTATCTCGGTTGATTCAATGGTGCCGTAAGCCTCGCCGATACGCACGACGAGCGCTAAGCCCACTGCCATTGTCGAGACGCCGACCACAATCGCCGTTAGTATCAGCACGTGGGGCAGAGGGTTCGCGTAATTGCTCACGCCCTCAATTAAAATGGGCGGCTCGCCACCCGTCGCCGCGCCTAGAGAAATGAAAAATAAAAAAACGCCGTTTTGGAAAAGGTTCAACCCAATGATTTTCTTAATCAAATTAGGACGGCGCACAACCGTATAAAGCCCAACCATCATCAGCACAATCGCCGCAAGGTAATTGTAATGCCCGAGCATGAAAACAAATATTTCGTCCATATCTACTGCCATCATCTCTATCTCGTTCTTGTTGCGAAGGTGCGGAATGCCAAAATTAAAGTAGAGGCAACGGTCATGCCCACGCCGACCTCAACTAGAAAAATGCCTAGGTGCCTGCCGCCTTGCGGGGTCGAAGCCAGCACCGCGTAGTCTAAAAAGCCGCCGCCGTAAAGAATAGAAGCAATCCCCACGCCGCCATAAAGCAAAGTGCCAAACGCCATGCCCGCTTCAAGCATGCGGCTCGAAAAAATCGAGCGAGTCGCAATCACGCCAAAAATGAGCGCGTAAAGAATAATCGCCGTAGCAAAAATCACGCCCGCTTGGAAGCCTCCGCCGGGGCTGTAGTCGCCGTGGAACTGCACGTAAAGCCCGAAAAGCAAAATCAACGGCGCGAGCAAAACCGCCGCAACACGTAAAATTGAGTATTGCTGTATCATTCGCGAACCCGCTTGCTTCTGCGCGCCGAGCCAATCAGCGCGAGCACCGCAATGCCCGCAGTGAATATCACAAACACTTCGCCGAGCGTGTCAAAGCCGCGATAGCTCGCCAGCACCGAGGTCACCACGTTCGGCACGGAGGTATCTTCAACCGAGCGCTCTAAATAATAAGGAGCTACGTGCAGGTGGGGCGCGGCTTGCTTGCTGCCGTGGGGGGCTAAATCTAACGTGCCGTAAAACATAATGCCACCCGAAGCGAAAATCATCAAAAAGGCGAATGTCTTGAAGCCCGGCTTCAACCTCTCCTCTTGGTGTAAAACCCCCATCGCCGCTAACATCAAAATCGTAGAGAAGCCCGCGCCGACCGCCGCCTCAGTGAAAGCAACATCGGGTGCGGCAAGCAACACGAAAAGACACGCCATACACATACTAAAGACGCCAGAAATCACAATCGCCGAAAATAAGTTGCGCACCAGCAGAATAGCAAAGGCAAGCACGATGATAATCGTTAGTAATCCCGCGTCAATGATGAGGTGCGTGCTATGAGGCATTTTTATCCTGCCGGCTTTTGCTCGAAATGAAAGCCGCGTTGGCAAGCGCGTGGGTTGCGGTCGGGCTGGTAAAGAGAATGAAAATCGCGATGAGTAGAAGTTTCAAGGTGGCTAAGCTCCAGCCCGAATGAAACATCAGCCCGATGAGAATAAGCTCTAGCCCTAAACTATCGGTCAGGCTTGCGGCGTGGAGGCGCGTGAAAATGTCGGGCATACGCAAAATGCCGAGCACACCGGTTAGCACGAAAAACGAACCCGCCGCTAGAAAGCTCCAGCTTAACCAGTTTAGAATAACCTCAACCACCGCTGCGCTCGCGGAAAAATTTGAGCACGGCAATGGTCGCCGTGAAGGTGAGCAAAACATAAAGCAAAGCAATATCCAATATGTTTGCGGGCGCTTCAAAGAAAAACGCCATCAGGGCAATCAAAATAACTATCTTTGTGCCGATGGTATTGGCTGCCAGCACGCGGTCGGGCAGGGTGGGTCCTAGAAATAAACGCAACAAGGCAAAGCCAATCGCGAGTAGCATAAATATCGCGGTGGCGGTTATCGCAATTTCACTTGTCATTTTTGACCTTTGGGGGAGCCTCAATTTGACAAACGCGCGCGCCCATTTCTTCTAGCCCCTCTTTCGTGCCGCTCTGCTCGGTGAGTGCATGAACCAGAATGTGGTGCTTATCAAAGGTCTCGATGCTTATCGTGCCCGGCGTGAGCGTAATGGAATTGGCAAAGATAACCTCGCCGAGTAGGGTCGTCTGTTCTGCCGGAATTTCAATCAGGTGAGGCTGAACCTTCATGCGCGGCGAAAGGATAATCCTCGCCACCGCAAGGTTAGCCTTGATAATCTCAGCCACAAGCCACGCAAAATAACGCAAGCTCGGGCGGAGCTTCAAAGTGGATTGAGGCAAAAAAGCCTCCTTCAACGGAACCACCCGCGCGAGCCGCACCTTCATCAGCACCACCAACATCGCCGAAGCTCCGCCGAGCGCGAAAAACAACGGAACATAATGTCCCGAAAGCATCAGCCAAAAACAAAACAAAACTAAAGTGAAAAAAACTATCCGCATTTGATTTATCCCCGAATCTATTATAGTTTTAGCATAGTTTCGGAGAAAATATGAGTAAAACGCAAAAAACAGAGCCAAAAGAAGAAATAGGAGAAGAGGAGAATATCCCGTCGGGCTATCGTCTGCGCGAGCCGCGCTCTGCCTACTCTCGCGGTCTGGGTCCCACCTACTACAAAAACGAGGGTGTCGCACCCGAGGGTGTCGCACCCGAGAATGGGGTAGAGGGGACACAGGGCGCACCCGAGGGTGGCGCACCCGAGGGTGGCGCGCACTGGCAGGGTTTTCGGGTTGAGGCGCGCCATCTTAACGGCGCGGGCGTGGTTCATGGGGGTATGATTTCCACCTTGGCGGATAACATAATGGCGGGGGCATTATTTTTGGCGTTGAGGGGGCGGGGTCTAACGATACAGATGAACTTGCAGTTTATGTCGGCGGCGCATGACGGCGACTGGCTCGAGGGGAGAGGGCGTGTGCTGAATATGACAAAGCGGTTCGTGTTCTGCGAGGCGGAGCTTTTTGTCGGCGACAGGCTAATAGCAAAGACCAGCGGGGTTTTCAAGCGTCCTCAAGCATCCTAATAATCGAGGGAAAAACCAAATAAAAAGTAGCTTTTAAGAATAAAGTGTTATAATCGTTATGTATATTGTCGGAGATGAAAGAATGAGAGCAGGATTACTCACCAACTTTTTTATGGCTCTAATAATGGTCGCGGTTTTGTTCGCCTTGTCGGCGTGCGAAGTTGCCAACCAGACTCCGCTTGAAAGGGCACAGCAAGGCGATGCCAAAGCACAATATAAACTAGGTGTCCTGCACTATAAGGGGCGCGGCGTTCGCCAGAACTATCAGCAAGCCGCGCGCTGGTTCCACAAAGCCGCAGAGCAGGGGGTCGCTGCCGCGCAATATAATCTAGGTCTGCTCTACTATAAAGGGCGAGGCGTTCCTCAAGATAAAAAGGAGGCGGCGCGCTGGTATCGCAAAGCCGCAGAGCAGGGCAATGCTAACGCGCAGTTTAATTTAGCCGTGATGTTCGATAGGGGGCGCGGCGTTCCCCAAGACAAAACCGAAGCCGCACGCTGGTTTCGCAAGGCGGCAGAGCAGGGCGACCCTGTCGCGCAGTTCAACTTGGGGTGGATGCTGGCTCACAAGAGAGAAGCTTCTCAACGAGATGCTTCTCAAAAGGAAGCAGCGCGTTGGTATCGCAAGGCGGCAGAGCAGGGCTATGTTCTCGCGCAATATAACCTAGGCGCGATGTATAAACGCGGGCAAGGCGTTCAGCAAAACTATGGCGAGGCGGCGCACTGGTATCGCAAGGCGGCGGAGCAGGGCTATGTTCTCGCGCAATATAATCTAGGGGTGATGTTCGATAAGGGGCAAGGCGTTGCTCTCGACTATAAGGAAGCGGTGCGTTGGTTTCGCAAAGCGGCGGAGCATGGGTTCGCGCCCGCGCAATTTTCTCTCGGGTTGATGTTCGCTAATGGGCAAGGTGTTTCTAAAAACTATAACGAGGCGTTTCGCTGGTATCGCAAAGCGGCAGAGCAGGGCAATGTGGACGCGCAGTTTAATCTAGGCGTGATGTTCGGCAAGGGCGAGGGTGTCGCTCAAAATTATCTCGAGGCTTATAAGTGGTTAAGTATCGCCGACACTTTAGGCGATGAGGGCGCGGGGGCGGCTAAAAAATCGCTTGCAGAAGCGTTGAATATCGAACAGCGCGCGGAGGCTCGGTATGAAGCGCGCCAGTGGCTCGATAAGTTTTCACAGAAGCGGTAGGGCTTATGCCCTCGTCATTCCCGCGCATGCGGGAGCGCGAAAGCGAGTGAGGGGTTTGCAAGCAGGCTTATCAAGCTTATTTTTTTATTGAGAAGAATTTCAAAGCTGAAAAACTTAAATCAAATTCTTTTAATTTTTGGTAAAAGCTTTTATCACTATGTTTTTTAGCTCGTTGATATAATATTTTTTTACAAATTTTTTCAGATAAAATTGTAGCACCAGCAGTGAATAGCGGAAACATCACTGCAATTGCTGCAAATTTAAGCCACGATTCTAATATATAGTTAAAAAATGTTCCTATAATCATTATAAGTATTGATAAAATTATCCTCCCCCCTTGAAGCAATTTATTTGTTTTTTTTATAAAATCTTCCACCGTATTTTTCATCAATTCATTATGCTTTTCATTCATGGACTTTAATTTTAATTCTGCTTCTTCTGCTTTTCTTGTAAAATCTTCCACCGTATTTTCCATCAATTCATTATGCTTTTCATTTATGGATTTTAATTTTAGTTCTGCTTCTTCTCTTTTTTTTGTAAAACCTTCCACGGTATTTTCCATCAATTCATTATGCTTTTCATTCATGGACTTTAATTCTAGCTTTGCTTTTTTTGTTTTTTCCATTTCTTCAATTTTTAGGTTGTTTTGAATTTCTTCTAAAACAAGCTCTAAATCATCATGACCACGTGGGGGGTTTCCCCCCATCTGAATATCCTTCATGTATTGTTGATTTCGTGGCTCTTGAACTTGGGCTTGCATTCTCTTTTTTCCTTCTTCACTATATTTTTCTATATCAAGAATGCTTTCTATTTTTTGATTTTCAGGAATTGTTATCCGTTCACAGCTTCTCATAAGAAAGTTGCGTAACCCTTCCTCTGTTTCGTTAGGGCTTAATCCTGTTCTCAACCATGATGCTAGTGAAATTGCTCTTAAATTTACAACTGGACCAATCTGGCTTTCATGTATTTGGTTTAAAGTATCAACGCAAAACTTTTTTGTTGTTTTCTCTAGCTCGTTGTTGTCAGAAATGATTATAAATTTAGCGTCAAAAATGTCATCAACCAAATGATCACGGCGTAATTTTATTATGTGAGAAGTGATGTCTCTATCATGCTCTCTAGCCCTAATCTTATCTCTTTGCCAGTGTAATTGACTATCTAATTTTACTTTTTCTTTTTTATCTATATATTCTTCTGATTCAAGTATTCTCTTATCAACAAGGTTATTATATATTCCAATGCGCTTTGTTTCTAGGTAGTGTCGCGGGTTACTAGCAACACTTAGAACAAAATCCTCTTTAACATGCTGCATATTTATTGCTTGTGCAGTATGCCCTGTTCTGTCCCTAGGATTTGCTCGAAGCACTGTATTCAATGATGTTTTTATCTCTTCTACACTCTCAGGAAATATTTTAATTTTAACACCAATTCTAATTAAATTATTTACTAGTGCTTCAATATCTTTTTGTGCATCATTTCCAGAAACGCCGAGTAGCATCATCGCTACAGGGCTATCTAAAAAGGCAGTTAAATTACAGTTAGTTATCCCATCTCTAGGAGGTTTGTTTAAGTCTTTGATAACTTCAGTTAAAAGCCCCGTTTTTGCTATATGGCAGAGTAAACTTGCTGTGTTCGATTCTTTGTTAATTAGAGTTTCAACGAATCTTCCACATACATAAGCTTCTTGTTCTGTTATGCAATTTTCATCTTCAAAAAATTTATCCATGTTTCTATTTTCTATTGGAGCCTCATCTGAAACATTTTTTAATACTTCAAATGAAGTTGCCCCTGTATCTATTAACCATTCTACCAAAGTATTAAAAAACTTTTCTTTCGTATTAAAAACATTATGAAGAGAATTGTGGCTTGATAAAAAATTATCATATTCTTTAATAATTTTTTCTTGATAAGAATCAATTTTATCTTCGTTTGATTCTGAATCTAGTAAAACTCTATATAGGCGTGAATTGGAAGTGTCTCCAATCCAATTTTTTTCTAAAAATATTTTATCAAGTGCTTTAGTAACAGATTCGTTTATATTCCAGCCATAAGTTTTATTAACATCATTAGTTAATTTTTCCCAATTTAGTTGTTCCCTTGCCTGTTTTTTTAAATCAGGCTCAAAGAAGCAGGATAGGGATTCTAGAAAATTATTACTTTCCGAAAGCCCACGTAAAACTAAATGAGAGCGTAAAGCAGTGCGAGTTGGCAATTTATTTGTTTCCATACTTTTTCCTCTTCGTTAGTAATGCTGGCAATATAACATGGGTTTCTTACTGGAATGAGTTTGTTTCGAGAGGGAAGGGCTTAAAATGCTTTAATTTTTAGGTTTTTTATTTTTGACTCATTGATGGACGTGAGCTATAGTCTCTATGAACTCAAATTTTAGCTATAAAGCTCCCGATTGTCGGGTTTCCACTGAATATAACACCCGATAGCTTTGCTAGAAGGGAATAAAGTGGCTTTCGGTTTTATGGCTGTTTGAGTTCAAGCCCGACTTGTCGGGTTGCAGGTTCTCGGGGAGCAAGCAAAACGGCAGGTCATCTCAAGGGCAGGGGACTGGAGGTTGATCTTTAAACAAGACTCTGAACATACATTAGCCTTCAGTCTCCAATCTTTTATTTTTTATGCTAAACTCGCCCAAACCATCGGGGCATGGCGCAGTCTGGCTAGCGCACCTGCTTTGGGAGCAGGGGGTCGCAGGTTCGAATCCTGCTGCCCCGACCACATCACCATAAAGAACAAAAATCGAAATCTCGCGCAAATTAACCAACTCAAATAACCATAATGTGCTATCAAGGGGTAAAAAAAGAACAAAAAGCGAAAAAAAGATGAAAAAAACACATTTTTCTATTGACAGGAGAACATAAAAGGAACACTATATTTACATATTCAAACAGAATCATAGCGAATCAGCTGGATTCATAAAGGAAGGAGGCAGAAATGTCGAAGAAAGAAGAAGTAGCAGAAAACGCCAACAGGAAACAAGCCCTAGACGCAGCGCTCAGCCAAATACAGCGCGCTTTCGGTAAGGGCGCCGTGATGCGCCTCGGCGAAGATAGCCACATCGCAGGGCTAGAAGCCATACCCACAGGCTCGCTCGGGCTGGACTTGGCGCTCGGCATCGGCGGACTGCCGAAAGGACGCGTCGTCGAAATATACGGACCCGAATCCTCAGGCAAAACGACACTCGCACTTCACGTGATAGCCGAAGCTCAAAAGGGCGGCGCAACATGCGCCTTTGTCGATGCCGAACATGCACTTGACCCAATCTATGCAGGAAAGCTCGGCGTTAAAAATGACCAGCTCCTCATTTCTCAACCCGATTGCGGCGAGCAAGCTCTCGAAATTACCGATACCCTCGTGCGCTCGGGGAGTGTCGATTTGATTGTCATCGATTCTGTCGCCGCGCTCACCCCGCGCGCCGAGCTAGAAGGCGATATGGGCGATAGCCTGCCAGGCATTCAAGCGCGGCTAATGAGCCAAGCGCTGAGAAAACTAACCGGCTCCATTTCTAAAACGAATTGTATGGTGCTTTTTATTAACCAAATTCGAATGAAAATAGGCGTGATGTTCGGTAGCCCCGAAACCACTTCTGGCGGCAACGCCTTGAAGTTTTATGCCTCCGTGCGTTTGGATATTCGCCGCATCGGTGCTATCAAAGACCGAGAGGAAATTATCGGTAATCAAACTAGAGTCAAGGTCGTTAAAAATAAAGTTGCCCCGCCTTTTCGAATGGTTGAATTCGATATTATGTATGGCAAAGGCATCTCCAAAATGGGCGAACTCCTTGATATAGGCGTCCAAGAGGGAATGATTGAAAAGGCAGGCTCGTGGTATGCTTTCGCTCCAAACGGCGATAAAGAAGGGGAGCGTATCGGGCAAGGAAAAGAAAATGCTCGTAAATACCTAACCGAAAACCCCGAAATCGCTGTTGATCTAGAAAACCGCATAAGAGAAAAGCTCACGCCAAAAGCTGCGAGCGCAACTGCGCCCGAACCCGAACAGCAAAAAAGCGAGAGCAAAAAAGATAATGTCGAAACCTTGCCTAAAGCTAAAACCAGTGAGGCTAAAGAGGCTAAAGAGGTTCAAGAGCCTCCCGCGCCTAAAGACAATGTTAAACAGCTTGAAACAAAGGCAAGCAAAAAAGCTAGTTAGCGAACTACTCACTAGCTAAGAAGAATCTGAGAGCCAACCTCCCTATATCAGCTCCTAATCTGTTTGGCTCTTAAATCTAACCCTGATGCGCTACAGGCAGTGCATCAGGGTTTTGGGGCAATATAGGGGGCGGGTAAGGCTTCATAAACTATTTTATGGTATAATCGCTTTTATGAGTAATAAGGATAAGACGCTAAACGATATTCGTCGCCATTTTCTTCATTTTTTCCAAAACAATGAGCATACAATAATGCCATCTGCTCCGCTTGTGCCTGAAAATGACCCGACGCTACTTTTTACCAATGCCGGTATGGTGCCTTTCAAGGATATTTTCACTGGCAAAAGCAAAGCGCCCACCCCGCGCGCAACAAGCTCGCAAAAATGCATCCGCGCCGGCGGAAAACATAACGACCTAGATAATGTCGGTTATACCGCGCGCCACCACACTTTTTTTGAGATGCTCGGCAATTTTTCTTTCGGCGATTATTTCAAGGAAAAGGCGATAAGTCTCGCGTGGGAGTTTCTGTGCCGCGAGCTTGCTTTGCCAAAAGAGCGGTTGCTTATCACCACTTATGCTGATGATGACGAGGCTTATCTTTTATGGCAGAAAATATCGGGTTTGCCTGACAGCCAGATTATCAAAATAGCCACGAACGATAATTTTTGGTCGATGGGCGAAACCGGCCCTTGTGGACCTTGCTCTGAGATTTTTTACGACCATGGCGACACAATAGCGGGCGGTCCCCCCGGCAGTCCTAACGAAGACGGCGATAGGTTTGTTGAAATATGGAATCTCGTTTTTATGCAGTTCGAGCAGCAAGCGCAAGGCGAGCGGCTCGCTTTACCGCAGCCTTCTATTGATACGGGTATGGGGCTAGAGCGCGTGGCGGCTGTTATGCAAGGCACGCACAATAATTATGAAACCGATATTTTCACAAACATCATCAAGGCTGCCGAAGATATTTTTCGCACTAAGGCGACGCAGGATAACATCAGCAGCTTTCGGGTTATCGCCGACCACGTGCGCGCGATTAGTTTTTTGATTAGCGACGGCGTTCAGCCTGCCAACGAGGGCAGGGGATATGTGTTGCGCCGCATCTTGCGCCGCGCGATGAGGCACATTCATTTGCTGGGAATAGAGAAGCCGATTTTATATCGGCTCCAGCCGGTGTTGGAAACAGAAATGGGCACGGCTTACCCCGAGCTTTCGCGCGCTCAAGCGACCATCACCGAAACCTTGAAATATGAAGAAGAGCGGTTCGCCGAAATGCTCACGCGCGGGCTTGGGCTTTTAGAAAAAGAGCTTGAGTCTCTAAAGCAGGGCGAGGCATTTTCCGGCGAGGTTGCCTTTCGGCTTTACGACACGTTTGGCTTTCCGCTTGATTTAACGCAAGACGCTTTGCGCCGTAAGGGCGTTCAGGTGGATGTCGAGGCTTTCAACCAAGCGCTGGAAACGCAGCGCGGAAGTTCGCGGCAGGCGTGGAAGGGCTCGGGCGAGCTGGCTACGCAAGATATTTTTTTAACCCTCGCCGACACAACACCGCCAACCAACTTCACGGGGTATGAAGAGAACCAAAGCGAAGCCAAAATTATCGCCATACTCCAAGATGGCGCTCGCGTTGAAACCTTAAACAATTCAAACCCCGCCTGCATCTTGTTGGATAAAACGCCTTTTTATGCAGAGTCGGGCGGGCAGGTCGGCGACAGAGGAAAAATAACTACCAGTAATAATTTGGGCGATAATTTTTTTCTTGTTGAGGACACTCAAAAACAAGCCAAGCATTTACATATTCATTATGGCAAGCTAGAAAAGGGCAAGCTCGCCACCGGCGATAGTGTGCACGCGGCTATAGATGTTGCGCGCCGTGAAACTATTCGCGCCAATCACTCGGCAACGCACTTGATGAACGAAGCTTTGCGCCAAGTGCTCGGTGAGCATGTGGCGCAAAAGGGTTCGCTGGTGAATGAGAACCATCTGCGCTTTGATTTCTCGCACCAAAAACCCGTCAGCGACAAAGAGATAAACAAAATTGAAAACATTGTTAATGAGCAAATTCGTATCAACCAAGAAGTCCGCACCAAAGAAATGCCCCAAGAGGAAGCGCGCAAAAGTGGCGCCATTGCTATGTTTGGCGAGAAATATGACGAGCGCGTGCGCGTCTTGTTTATGGGGGGGGAAGTGCGCGCCCCGAACCGCGATGCTTTTTCTATAGAATTTTGTGGCGGCACCCATGTGCGCAGCACTGGGGATATTGCTCTGTTTAAGATTATCGGGCAAAGCTCGGTGGGTTCGGGGGTGCGTCGTCTTGTGGCTCTCACCGGGAAGGCGGCTTTCGACCATCTGCGCCAACAGGAAAACCGCCTCAATCAAATGTCGCAGATACTTAAAGTAATGCCTGATAGTGCGTTCGAGCGTCTCAAGACTATCCTCGAAGAAAATAAGCAAACCAGCCAAAGCCTGCGAGACGCGAAACGCAAACTTGCTCTCGCGCCTAAGGCGGAAGAAAAATCTCACGTGGAAACAATTCAGGGGAAGGGGGTTAAGTTTATGCATCGTGTGGTGGAAGATATGGATATGAAAAGCGCGCGCCAGCTGATAGACGAGGCAAAACGCCAACTTGCTTCGGGCGTGGTTGCTTTGCTCGTGCGCAATAGCGATAAGGGCAACGCCACTTTAATGGTGGGCATCACTAAAGACTTAACCGATAGATATGATGCTGTTGTGCTTGCTAAAATGGGTGCGGCGGTGCTGGGCGGCTCGGGCGGCGGCGGCAGAGCCGAACTAGCGCAAGCCGGCGGTCCAAATGGTGATAGAGCAAGCGAAGCTATTCAAGCCGTGCGATTAGGATTAAGCTAGTTTCTAGTTTAAGGCAGACTCAAAATTCTCAGCAACTTTTTCAATAAAGGTTTCGGTAGAAAGCCACTCTTGCTCCTTGCCGATAAGCAAAGCCAAATCTTTTGTCATAGAGCCGCGCTCGACCGTGCGCACGCAAGCCTGCTCCAACGTGTCGGCGAATTTATCTAAAGCGTCATTGCCGTCTAGCTTGGCACGATGAGACAAGCCGCGCGTCCAAGCAAAAATAGACGCAATCGAATTGGTTGAAGTGGCTTCTCCCTTTTGGTGCAAACGATAATGGCGCGTCACCGTTCCGTGCGCGGCTTCTGCTTCGATGGTTTTGCCGTCGGGCGTCATCAGCACACTCGTCATCAAACCGAGAGAGCCAAACCCTTGCGCAACCGTATCGGATTGAACATCGCCATCATAATTTTTACACGCCCATACAAACTTGCCACTCCATTTCAACGCAGCGGCAACCATATCGTCAATTAAGCGGTGCTCATAGGTTATGTTCGCCGCTTCAAATTTATCCTTAAACTCGTTCTCAAAAATAGAAGCAAAAATATCTTTGAAACGCCCATCGTAAGTTTTTAGTATCGTGTTTTTGGTAGACATATAAACCGGCCAACGCCTATCCAAACCAAAATTGAGACAAGCACGCGCAAAATCTTCTATCGACTTATCCAAGTTAAACATTCCAAGCGCTACACCACTGCCGGTAAAATCAAAAACCAACTTTTCAATTTTCTCGCTGCCGTCTTCCGCCTCCCACAGAATTTTTAATTTACCCTTGCCCGGTATTTTTATATCGGTCGCACGATATTGATCGCCAAAAGCATGCCTGCCTATCACAATCGGGTGAGTCCAGTTCGGCACAAGACGCGGAATGTTACGGCAAATAATTGGCTCGCGAAAAACCGTGCCACCTAAAATATTCCTTATCGTGCCGTTCGGCGAACGCCACATCTCTTTCAAATCAAATTCTTTTACCCGCGCCTCGTCAGGCGTAATTGTTGCGCATTTCACGCCAACATTATGCTTCTTTATCGCCTCGGCGGCTTCAATCGTTATCTGGTCGTCGGTTTTATCACGGCTTTCAACGCCTAAATCATAATAAATAAGATTTATATCCAAATAGGGGTGAATTAGCCTATCCTTTATTATCTGCCAGATGATGCGCGTCATCTCATCGCCGTCCAGCTCCACCATAGGATTTTTTACAATGATTTTTTCCATAAAACATCTTATAACCTGAAAAGAGAAAATATAAAAGAGAAAGGTTCAATGCATAAACCCCCCGTGATTATCCTGTTTGAGACGCAGCTAGGCGAAAATATAGGCACCACCGCGCGTGCGATGCATAATTTCGCCCTCAAGGAGCTTCGGCTTGCCAAACCGCGTAGCGGCTATTCGCAGGCGAAAGCCGAGGCTGCCGCAGCCGAAGCGGCGGCTACTTCGGGCGTTGGGGTCTTGGCGGCGGCGCGGCATTTCGACAATCTGCCCGATGGGCTCGCCGACCTAGATTATGTCATCGGCGCGACCGCCCGCCCGCGCGACATGAACAAGAGCGTGCTAACCCCCGAACAAGCCGCGCAGGCGCTGCTTTCTCATAAGCGCGCGGGGGTTTTGTTCGGCGCCGAGCGCTCGGGGCTGGACAACGAATCCCTCTCCCTGTGCGATGAAATTGTTGAAATTCCCGCCAACCCTAAATTCTCCTCGCTCAATTTAGCCCAAGCGGTTTTGCTCATCTGCTATCACTACTATCAAGCCGCGAACAGCGATGAAGCCCCGCTGAAGACCCAAGCTCCTGATTTGGCGAGCAAGAACCAGCTGCTCACGCTTTTTCAGCACCTAGAAAATGAGCTAGATAGGGTCGCATTCTTTCGCTCGAAAGATAAACGTCCGATAATGGTGCGCAATCTGCGCAATATTTTTCAGCGCGCCCACCTCAGCGAAGCCGAAGTTAAGGCTTTGCGCGGTGTTATCACTGCCCTCGTTGATGAGCGCAACAGGCGCAAATAATCTTAGTTTGACAAAAGAGCGCGATTGAGGTATAAGTTTATTTTCTAAAGCAAAGGAGAAAAGATGGGGCGCCGACTTAACGCAAAATATAAAATTGACCGCCGACTAGGCGAAAACCTGTGGGGCAGACCGAGAAGCCCTATCAATCGCCGCAACTACGGACCCGGCGAGGCAGGGCAACGCCGACGCGCCAAACTTTCTGACTTCGGCATTCAACTTCGCGCGAAACAAAAGCTCAAAGGCTATTATGGCAATATCACCGAAAAACAATTTCGCCGCATCTATCACGAAGCCGAGCGCATGCGCGGCGATACCGGCGAAAATTTGATAGGGCTGCTAGAATCGCGACTCGATGCTATCGTTTATCGCGCGAAATGGACGCCGACCGTTTTCTCCGCTAGACAATTTATTAACCACGGGCATATCACCCTCAACGGCAAGCGCACCAATATTCCTAGCGCGCGACTCAAGCCCGGTGATAAAATAGAACTCGCCGCGAAAATGCACGATAGCACTATTGTGATTGATGCGCTCAATAGCGAGGAGCGCGAATTTACTGATTATGTCGCCGTTGATGAAAAGAAAATGAGCGCCGAATTCGTTTCTGTGCCGAGCCTTGAAGAAGCTGCCTATCCAGTTAAAATGGAACCCAACCTAGTCGTTGAGTATTATTCTAAAAACTAAATTTAGAAACTAATTAGGAAGCAAAAGACCTTTATTTTCAAATAAAGGTCGAAGCTCACCTTTCTCGAACATCTCGCGCACAATGTCGCACCCACCGATAAATTCGCCCTTCACATAAAGCTGCGGTATCGTCGGCCAGTCGCTGAAAGCTTTGATGCCCTCGCGCAAGCTATCATTTTCTAGCACATTGACTCCCGTCCATTCCACGCCCAAGTGCGACAACAGCTGCGCTATCTGCGCCGAAAATCCACACTGCGGAAAATCAGGTGTGCCTTTCATAAATAATAAAACATCTTCACTCTTTACGAGCTTCTGTAAATTTTCTTCCATCGTTAGTGTCATCTTGTCTCCTGTGTTAGTTGGGGTTTAGCTGGGGGATTCCGTCTTCAACGCAAGCGCGTGGAGACTATCCCCCATATCATCGCCAATCGCATTATAAACAATTTTGTGCTGCTCCAAAAGACTTTTTCCCGCAAAAGCCGAGCTACGCACCAGAGCCGAATAGTGATTGCCATCGCCCGCTAAATCCTCTATCTCTACCTGCGCATCGGGCAAAGCGGCGCAAATGCGCTTTTTAATCTCATCAGAATCCATCGCCATAATTATTTCTATTGCTCCATTAGGTTGGGAATAAATTGCTCGTAAGCAGATTCTAACACAGAAATATCCACGCTAGAACTAGAAAGTGAAAGGGCGGCACCACCGCTCGACCCCAAGCGCGTGAGAGCAACAGAAGCACGACCCGCCGCCGCCTCAAGCTTCGCCACCGCCTTAGGCTCGCAAGCGATAATATAGCGCGCTTGCGCCTCGTCAAACAGAAAAATATGCGAGGAGTCGCACTCTAACTTTATCCCCGCACGCGAGGCTATCGCCATTTCCGCCAAAGCCACCGCAAGCCCGCCCGAACCAACATCATGCGCCGCCTTGATGAGAGCAGCACCTATCTGCTCGCGCACGAAAACGCCGTTTTTTAACTCCTCCGCCAAGCAAACCTTAGGCGGCGCGCAAATGGTCTCGTCTTCCAAAATATATTTTTGATAAAGAGTCATACCCGAAAATTCTTTCGGCGGTGCGCCAAGCAAAAATAGCTCAAGCCCGCTCTGCTTTAAGGTAAGCGAAACAGCAAGACGATAATCCTCAATCAAACCAACCGCGCCGATGGTGGGCGTTGGCATAATCGCGCGTCCGTCCGTCTCGTTATAAAAAGAAACATTGCCCGAAACAACCGGCATATCCAAAGCACGCGCCGCCGCGCTCATACCATCAATTGCCGCAGAAAACTGCGCCATCACTTCTGGCTTTTCGGGGCTAGCAAAATTAAGGCAATTCGTTATCGCCAAGGGCTTCGCGCCGAGCGCGCTGATATTACGAAAGGCTTCAGCAACCGCTTGCTCGGCGCCCGCAAAGCTGTCTGCCAAACAATAGCGCGGCGTGCATTCGCAAACCAAAGCCAGAGCCTTGCGCTCATTATGCACACGAACCAAAGCACCATCGCCACCCGAAACCAATAAACTATCGCCCATCACGCTTTGATCATATTGCTCGGAAACCCAGCGTTTGGAACAAAGCTCAGGCGTGTTGAGCAGACGGAGCAAAACATCGAATGGCGTTTGAATAGCAGGGGCTAAGTTTTTCTTTTCCGCCGAATGCGCAGGAGCCACCTCGCGCTTGACCGGCGGCGCACCGCTCACGAGCATCGCAATCGGTAGCTCGGCTTCTATCTTGCCTTGATGTTTGACAATAAGCTGGTGGCTATGTGTCGCCTTGCCAATCACAAAGCACGAAAGCTCCCACTTGTCGCATATGGCTTTTATCTCGGCTTCAGCCTCAGGGCGAATGGCAATCAGCATACGCTCCTGACTCTCCGACAACATCATTTCATAAGCGCTCATGTTATCTTCGCGGCAAGGGACTTTATCTAAATCTAGCTCAATACCGCAGCCGCTTTTTTCTGCCATCTCCACGCTAGAAGAGGTCAAGCCCGCCGCGCCCATATCCTGCAGCCCGATAATGCTGCCGCTTGTCATCATCTCTAAACAGCACTCAAGCAAAAGTTTCTGCATAAAAGGGTCGCCAATTTGAACCGAAGTGCGACTCGCCTCATCGCCCTCAAAGCTCGCCGATGCCATCACCGCGCCTTGTATCCCATCGCGACCGGTGCGCGCGCCAACATAAAGTAAGGCACAGCCTTCCTCCAAACGCGAACGGAAAATTTTATCACGCTCGGCGATGCCGACACACATCGCATTGACTAAAATATTGCCGTTATAACTTGAATCAAAATCCACCTCTCCGCCGAGTGTCGGCACACCAACGCAATTACCATAGCCGCCAATACCCGATACAACCCCCTCTAGCAAAAAACGCGTCTTGCTATGCTCGGGCGCGCCAAAGCGCAAGGCGTTCAAAAAAGCAATCGGGCGCGCACCCATCGTGAAAACATCGCGCATAATGCCACCAACACCGGTCGCCGCACCCTGATAAGGCTCCAGAAAAGAAGGGTGGTTATGACTCTCCATTTTGAAAACCGCCACCTGATTGTCCCCAATGTCAATCACGCCGGCGTTCTCGCCCGGTCCTTCCACCACTTGCGCGCCTTGCGTGAAAATGCGCGCGAGATGCTCCTTTGACGAGCGATAGGAACAATGCTCGCTCCACATCGCCGAAGTAACGCCCAGCTCTGTTATATTAGGCGCGCGACCCAAGACTTCGCACAGCGCGTTGTAATCCTCCGCGCTCAAGCCCAGTCGCGCGGCTTGTTCGTGCCCACTCAGCGACATAAGCGCTCGATGCTCTCAAATAAAAACGCGCCGCCTAAAGAAGAAGACAAAGCCTTGTCCGCATTGCGCTCGGGGTGAGGCATCATGCCAAGCACATTACCTTTATCATTTATAATTCCCGCAATGTTATTCATTGAACCATTCGGGTTAGACGCACTATGAACACCGCCGGTTTCATCGCAATAGCGAAAGACAATCCTGCCTTCCGCCTCTAACTTCTTTAGTGTGTCCGTGTCCGCCTGATAATTGCCGTCGTGGTGCGCGATGTAAATTTTATGCACGCTACCTTCATCATAAGCCGAAGAAAAAGGCGTCTTGCTGTTCTCCACTTTGACAAAAACCTCGCGACAAATAAAACGGCAGCTGGCATTGCGAATGAGCGCGCCCTCCAACAAACCCGACTCGGTTAAAATCTGAAAGCCATTACAGACCCCCAAAACCGCCCCCCCCCTTCGCGCGAAAGCAGCAACCTCCGCCATAATTGGGCTGTGCGCCGCCATAGAGCCAGCGCGCAAATAATCTCCATAAGAAAAACCACCGGGCAAAATCACCAAGCCCACATCAGGCAACTGCCTTTGCTGATGCCAGACCATCAAGGGCTTTATGCCAAGCCGCTTCTCTACCGCCACAGCCATATCGCGGTCGCAGTTGGAGCCGGGAAAAACACAAATCGCAACCTTCATCTAGTCACTCATTTTTATAGCGTAATTTTCAATCACAGGATTCGCTAACAACTGCTCGCAGAGTTTTTTTACCTCTTCCTCTTGAACCTTATCGCTAAACTCAATTTCAATGTGCTTGCCCTGACGCACTTCCTTGACCGCGTCAAACCCCAGCCGCTTCATCGCTTTGGCAATAGACTGACCCTGCGGGTCGCGCACCGCCGGCTTTAAGGTAATCGTAATTTCAGCCTTCATTCTTTTCTTTTCTAACCGCGCTTAAATGGTGAACCTTTGCTTGACCCATAACTTCCGGCTCAACCAAAACGCCAAGCCGCCGAGCAACCTCGCAGTAAGCATCCATCGTGCCACCCAAATCATGCCGAAACCTATCCTTGTCTAGCTTGTTGTTTGTTTTGATGTCCCACAGGCGACAGGAGTCAGGCGAAATCTCGTCAGCAAGCATAAGGCGTTGCTCGTCGCGCGCGTTGCGCCCGAACTCTAGCTTGAAATCAACCAGCCGAATGCCAATCGCCATAAACAAACCGGAAAGATAATCATTCACGCGTAATGCCATCGCCATCATATCGTCAATCTCCTGCGGGTTCGCCCAGCCAAAAGTTGTGATGTGCTCCTCAGTCACCAAAGGGTCGCCCAAGTCATCGGACTTGTAGCAAAACTCAACAATAGAGCGCGGCAAAGGCGAACCCTCCTCCAGCCCCAGCCGCTGCGACAAAGAACCCGCCGCAATGTTACGCACAATCACCTCTACCGGAATTATCTCTAGCCGATGAATAAGCTGCTCGCGCATATTCAGCGACCTGATGAAGTGCGTGTTGATACCCATCTGGTTCAGCTGCTTGAACAGATGCTCGCTAATGCGGTTGTTGAGAACGCCGCGCCCCTCGATAATGGCGTGCTTTTTGTTGTCAAAAGCGGTGGCGTCATCCTTGAAGTGCTGGATTAACGTCCCACCATCAGGACCCTCGTATAGCGCCTTGCTTTTGCCCTCATATATTTTGCGCCTTTTAGAAAACATAGCCCATTCTATCACAGGTTTGAGGCGCAAGTCTTGCATAATTGCCGCGCTTGGGCTATAAGAAAAAGATGACTAAAGATGCTTTGACAAAAAGGGGACAAGCTGCCGAAGGGGGCTTCGCGCACGAGGCGGAGTTGGCGTTTCGCGCAATCGTGTTGAGAAATAGAAAGCTCGGCGCGTGGGCTGCCGAGCTGATGGGCGTAAAAGCGGAAAAGAGAGAGGATTATATCAAACAGCTCGTTGCCGAAAGCATTGACCGATTTCAAGAAGACGCGGTCTTCCAGCGCTTGCTTGATGATTTTGATGTTTATAAAATCGATTGCTCCGAACGCTCCTTGCGCCGCAAAATGGAAGAGCTTTTGGAAGAAGCAAGAAACGAAATTCATCAAGGCAAGTAAAATTTTAACCCCCAACGCTTTCTAACGTGCGCGCGAAAATATAATCCACGTGAGCAAGGTGCGTCTCGTCAGAAAAAATAGCTTCCAATTCCTCCGCGCTTAAATTCTTTTTGATGTCCTCGTCTTTTTGTAGAAGCAGTAAAAAATCATTTTGGCGGCGGTCGTCTTTCTCCCAAATTTTCATCGCGTTGCGCTGCACCCAAAGATAAGCACTCTCGCGCGAAACATTCTTTTGCGTGAGTGCCAGCAAAACTCCGTGAGAATGAACCAACCCTCCAAGCTGCGACAAATTCTTTTTCATCCGCTCAGGATAAATTACCAAACCCGCCATCACTTGATTTAAGCGGAAAAGCGCGAAGTCTAAAGCAATCGTGCCGTCAGGCGCGATGATGCGCTCAACCGAAGAGTGCGAAATATCACGCTCGTGCCACAAGGCAACGTTCTCCATCGCCGGCAGGGCAAGCGAACGAATATAACGCGCTAAACCCGTTAGGTTCTCCGTTAAAACCGGATTGCGCTTGTGCGGCATCGCCGATGAACCCTTTTGATTTTTACTAAAAGGCTCTTCCGCTTCTAGCACCTCGCTGCGCTGGAGGTGGCGAACCTCAACCGCTAAACGCTCTATGGAACTCGCTATCACACCAAGCACACAGAAAAACATCGCGTGGCGGTCACGCGGAATAATTTGTGTCGAAATAGGCTCGGCGACCATGCCCATCTTGCGCGCGACATATTGTTCTACCCGTGGGTCCAAATAAGAAAAAGTGCCGACAGGTCCCGACAAGGCAAGCGTGGCAACATCAGCGCGCGCTTCCTCTAGCCGCCTTATCGCGCGCGAAAATTCCGCCCAGGCTTGAAGCATTTTCAAACCAAAGCTGGTCGGCTCGGCGTGAATGCCGTGCGAACGCCCGACGCAAAGTGTGCGCTTATGCTCCTCCGCTAAAGCGAGAAGGGTGGCGCACAAAACCTGACAATCGTCCAATAAAATATCCGCCGCGCGCACCAACTGCACGTTAAAACAGGAATCTAAAACATCAGACGACGTCATTCCCTGATGAAGAAAACGCGCCTCATCGCCTACCTCCTCAGCCACGTTCGTCAAAAAGGCAAGCACATCGTGCTTGAGCTCGCTCTCTAGCGCGTGAATGCGCTCGGGCGAAAATTTAGCGCGCGCCCGAACCGCTTCAACCGCGCTCTTTGGCACAGAGCCCAGCTCGCTCATCGCTTCAAGCGCTAAGCATTCAATCTCAAGCCAGATTTGGAAGCGGCTCTCATCTGCCCACAGAGCACTCATTTTCTCGCGCGCGTATCTGCTTATCATGGGTCTAGCTCGCGGAATAAATGAAGTTGCTGAAAACTCGTTATTTGGTCGCGCGCTACCACGATATGGTCGTGTAGCTTGATGCCCGCCGCTTTTAACATCTTGGCAATTTCCTTCGTTAGCAAAATATCCTCACGCGATGGGTTGGCAATACCGCTCGGGTGATTATGCGCTAACACAATAGAGCTCGCGTTATAGTTAATCGCTTGACGTAGAATTTCACGTGGATAAATGTTCGCCCTATCCACAATGCCTTCGTGAATAATCTCATCTTTAATCAGGTAGTGCTGGGTGTTAAGAAAAAATACATGGAGGCACTCTCTGCTTTTATAGCCAATGTTCTGCTGGCAATAGTTGAAGAGGTCTTGCCACGCGGTGAGCAAAGGCTTGCTCTCTAACTTATGGTGGAGAGCATGCTGAATAGCCTCGTGAAAAAGAAGAAACTCATCGGCAACCCGCTCGCCCACATTGGTGTGCGCAAGCAAAGTATCCCTGTCCGCATGCACAAGATTAGCAAAGCTGCCAAATGTTTTTAATAATACCTTCGCTAAAGGCTTCACATCACTACGCGGCAAGGCGCGACAGAGAATAAGCTCAACCAATTCATAATCAGCGATGCCGCCTAAACCTCTTTTGCGAAATCTTTCTCTTAATCTATCGCGGTGACCAAAAAAGTGCGGCTTGGATTGGCTTTGTTCTTTTTCTGCCGTCTTTTTAATCTTTGCCACCTTTGCCATAATTAAAAAGGAGCATCCAGCTTGCTAGGGGAGAGCGTGAAAACTTCATAACCGCTTTCAGTTATGCCGATAGAATGTTCGAACTGCGCCGAAAGTGAGCGGTCGCGCGTAACAGCCGTCCAGCCGTCCGCCAAAATTTTAGCACCTGCTTTTCCCAAATTCACCATAGGCTCAACCGTGAAAAACATTCCCGCCTTCAACTTAACTCCCGAACCCTGCTTGCCAAAATTGAAAATAGTAGGAGAGGTATGAAACACACGCCCTAATCCATGCCCAGTGAATTCACGCACCACAGACATGCGCTCGGCTTTCGCATGAGCCTCCATCGCCGCGCCTATGTCTCCGGTGGTTGCGCCCGGCTTGGCGGCACGAATGCCCGCCCACATAGCATCAAACGCCGCTTGCGATACCTTGCGCGCTTTTACCGAAGGCTCGCCAACAAAAAACATCCGACTCGTATCGCCGTGCCAGCCGTCTTTGATGAGCGTGACATCAACATTCACAATATCGCCTTCCTTGAAAACGCGCGCGCTCGGAATTCCATGACAGATAACGTGGTTGATAGATATACAGCAACTATGCCTATAACCTCGATAATTTAAGGTTGCGGGCAGGGCATCATTATCACGCGCGAATTCATACACCAGCCTATCAATGTGCTGCGTCTCCACGCCCGCCCCGATTTCAGGGGCTATTCTATCCAAAGCCTCCGCCGCGAGCCTGCCCGCCACGCGCATCCCCTCAAAGTCAGACGGCGCGTGAAGCGGAATATATTCCTCGTCTTCATCAAAAATTTTCGCTAAATTATCCATAAGAGCATAATAACCCAAAAAGGAGACAAAATGAAAAAAACCGCAGGAGTCATTCTTATCGGCGATGAACTGCTCTCAGGCAGAACCCAAGACAGCAACTTCCAGCAAATTGCGCGTTTCCTAGAATCGATGGGAATAGAAGTTCGCACGGGATTAATCATCGGCGATGTCGAGGCAGAGATAATCCACTCTATCCAAACCTTCGCCGAGCGCTACGATTATGTTTTCACCACCGGCGGGATAGGTCCGACCCATGACGACATCACCGCCGCCGCGGTGGCTAAAGCGATGAACGCGCCGCTCGTGCGAAACGCCGATGCCGTCCGCGCCATCACCGAACGATTCGCCCTCAATCGACCCAATGAGGAGGTCGGCGAAGCACGACTCAAAATGGCAAATATTCCTGCTGGCGCGAAACTCATCAATAATCCCGTTAGTGGCGCGCCCGGCTTTCTTGTCAATAATGTCTATGTGCTTGCCGGCGTGCCGCTCATTTGCTCCTCCATGCTCGATTCTATCGCCCAGAGCGGTATAGAAGGCGGCGAGAAATGGCTCAGCCGAACCCTCCAAGCGCCGCTCGCTGAAGGCGATATCGCCGAAAGCCTCGGCTCTATCCAAAAAGCGAACGAAGGCGTCAAAATCGGTAGCTATCCCAGCTTCGGCAAAGGAGGCGCGACCCTGCGTATCGTGCTGCGCGCACCCGAATCTCTAGCCGATAGCCTCCAGCGGGCAGAGCAGGAAACCTTTAGGCTTATGCAGAAGCTTGGCGCATCACCCGAACGGGAATAATTTAACCAAAAACTCCAATTTTCCTGTAATTTTTTTAATATTTTTTGGGCATTTAGCACATATTTTTTCCAAAAGATAAATAAAAAACTTGCCTTTACCCTGAATTTTTGACATAATGGAGAAAACCAATTAAGCAAAAGGGGGAAAAATGAAAAAATATCTATCGTTGGGAATCTTGTTAATTGCTTTCTCTTCGCCAGCTCTGGCTGTCAAGGGACTCGATTCTTCTTTCACCGCTATGTCGAAATCAGGCACGCACCAGTTTTATGTCTGGTGCACGGGACAACGCGATTCCGTCCAAACTGCCAATGGCACTACGGCGAAAGTCGCTCAGCTTGCTCTTGCTCGTAAAGTCGGCGGTCGCTGCTGGCCGGTGTGGCAGGGCTTGAAATAAGCAACCCATAATATCTATAAACAATAAAACCAATATTGCGCCATAAGTTTGCTATAACTTTATAGTAGCGGACGTGGCGGAATAGGTAGACGCAACGGACTTAAAATCCGTTTTGGTGCAAACCGAGTGCGGGTTCGATTCCCGCCGTCCGCACCAGAGGTTTCTCTAGAGGTTTCCAAAAGGCTTAAAAGACCTAAAGGCTTAAACTCCTATTCTCCTATTTTGTAAATCACTTCTGGCGGTCTAGCATTGCCCGCCGCGATACGCGAATCAAAGACATAGCGCGTCGAGCAGTAGGGGCACACAATCTCATTGCTTTCACCCATATCTAAAAAAATATGCGGGTGATCCATCGGCGGACGCGCGCCGATACACTTGAACTCCTTCACCGAAACGCGAACACTACCAACGCCAATGTCGTTGGCGAAGTGCATCGGTGGATTTTTAGCCTCTAACGTCATACTTACTCCTTGAAAAAGTGTATGGTATATTATAGCACAAAACAAAGGGGGAGGCAAATGGCAGTAATCGCTCGAAAAGATACAAAAATTGCTTATGTCTTTATGCCTAAAGTTGCGAGCTCCAGTCTTTCACAAACCTTTTTTGAAAGTGAAGAGAAAAGGCAAGAAGCTACTGCGCGCCCTCAACCCTTTGATTTATATTCATTGATTGCCTTGTCCGCAGGATTAAATGATGAGCATTTACCAGATGCTAAAAAATACGCTAAACAAATGCAATTCGCATTTGTTAGCGACATAAGAACAAACTGGCGTAGGAAATATGATTTTAGTTATCGTGTAGCATGTTTTGATGAAAATATGAAACTTGGCAGAATGCCTCTTACCAAAGAAACATTTAAGGATTATTTTATTTTTACTTTTGTGCGTAATCCCTTTTATCGTCTGACTTCTTGCTTTCAGAGTAAATTTAAATATGATGATAAAATAAAAAAATACGTGGCAACGGGTGCGGGTATTGGATTCAGGGTTAATATAAGAGCAAAACCTAGACTTGTTGTAAAAGGTTTTAATGATTTTATTTATCAGATAGGCAAAGTGCCTCACCATCAATTAGATGAACATGTTAGATTTCAAAAGGACATCGTAGGTGAATATGGAGCACTTGGCTGTAAGCTAAATTTCATCGGTAAATTTGAGAAGCTAACAGAGCAATTTGAGCCAATTAGAAAAAAATATAATCTCTTACCATTAGAAAATAAGGGTTCAAGCAATTATAAGGCTCTCCATACGAACTGGCAGGATTATTACACACCCGCTTTGGCGCAATCTGTGTATGAGCTTTATCGCCAAGACTTCAAGGCTTTTGGGTATGAGGAGGAATATCCAAAACTTTTGGAATATATTAAGCAAAACCACCCCGAAAAATGGCGCAAGCACCCTACAAAAAGAAATTTTTTTGCTAAACTAGGTCTAGTAAGATAGGATAGCTGTTTAGATAAAAGGGGGAAATAATGTCTAGTGCATCAGATGAGGCTAGTCCGCGAACTAAAGCACCGGGTGCCAAAGCACCGAGTGCTAAAGCACCGCAAGCGTTAAACTTGCGCACGATAATGCTTTACGCTTTGCCTGCTATTCCTATTTCTGCTTTGGGCTTGCCTCTCGTGGTTCATCTGCCGCCTTTTTATGTGAGCGCGACCGGGCTTAACATTGGGCTGGTCGGTTTGATTTTTATGCTCCTGCGCTTGTGGGACGTCGTAACCGACCCCGTTATGGGCTGGGCTGCCGATAGATATTCTATCAAAGGCAGTAAGCGGCGCGGGTGGATTATTTTATCCGTCCCCATTTTAATGCTTTCGGCGTGGATGATTTTCTCGCCACCGCAAGATGTCAGTGCCGCCTATCTAACCTTTTGGATGATGTTGCTTTATATCGGCTGGACGATGATAACGATTTCGCATATGTCGTGGGGCGCGGAGCTCAGCCCGCTTTATCACGACCGCTCGCGTGTGCATGGTATCCGCGAAGCCTTTTTGATTTTAGGTATGCTTGCGGTTCTAGCTCTGCCTATCCTCGCCGAATATAGCAGCGACACAGAACAACGACCCGGCGAAGCGGGCATACAAATTATGGGCTTGTTTATTATTGTGCTATTGCCGCTAACGGTTTTGCTCTCAACACGCTATGTCAAAGAGCAAGCGACCCAATCGGCGCAGATGAGCTGGCGGCAAACCTTGGTGGCGCTTAGAAAAAATAAACCCTTGCGCTTTTTGCTCGGTGGCGATTTAGCGCTTAGCTTCTCGGCGGGAACGGTTTCGGCGATGTTCTTCTTCTTAACACTAGATGTGTTCGCCCTAGACCGCGTCTCTTCTAACGTTATGTTGTTATGCTATTTCGCTACGGGTGTGCTTTTTGTGCCGCTGGTTCTAAAGCTCGCCGCGTGGGTGGGCAAGCATCGCACGCAGTTTATCTCTTCGCTCTTTTCGCTTATTACTTTGCCGATTATTCTGTTCGTGCCAAAAGGCGATGCCACGTTTGCCTTTGTTGCGTGGATTTTGCTCGGCGTGAATATGGCGGCGGGGGCGACCCTCCTTCGCGCTATGGCTGCCGATGTGTGCGATGTCGATGAAATAGAGTCTGGCTCATCGCGCATGGGAATGTTTTACGCGCTTTTGACGATGACTTCCAAAATGGGCTACGCGCTCGCTATTGGCGTTACCTATGTTATTTTGGGCTACATAGGATATAAAAGAGGCGAAAACAGCGAGGCGGTGCTACTTCAAGTCAAATATATTTATGTCTCCGTGCCGATGTTAATGAACGTGCTGGTGATGATTTTTATGGCGAAATATACGCTAGACCAAACGGCTCAAGAAGAGAACCGCCGCATTTTAGAAAACAAAAAAAGTTAATGCTCCAATATTTTAATGTTTATGCCCACAACCGCTGGGCTTCTCTTTGATAGAGGCAAGCACGCTAGAAGCATTTTGCGTTTGCTCGGCGAAACCTTGCGCCGCTTGTTTTTGTAAATTCTCATTCATCATAAAATCAAGCGCGGTCATCGCGAGGGCTTTCGCGCCAGTGATAACCGCCCTATCGCCTTCGGGCTGTGCCGCGTAGCGCGCGAAATCAGGATGGTGAATCGAAATAGAAGGCGGCGCAACCGCTATCATCGGGTGAATGGAGGGCAAGCGATAACTCACATTGCCCATATCGGTGCTGATATAAGACGTGCCAATCTTTTGCGGGTCAAGCATTTTCAAGCCAAGCGCGGTAGCGTTATCCTCGTAAGCGAGACCGAGCGCATCATTATGCTTGATGTCTAAATAAACAACATCGCCCCAGACGAGCTCCAAACGCGCGCCCGACGATAAAGCCCCCGCCTCAAAACAAGCCACAACCCTATCGCGCAACTTGAATAAATTCTCCGCGCGCGCCGCGCGAATGTAGAAATTTCCCGCCGCGCGGTCTGGCACAATGTTCGGTGCTTGCCCGCCATCGGTGATGATGCCGTGAACGCGCTCGTTCGGCTTAATGTGCTGGCGCAGTTGCGCGATGCTTTGGTAAGCCGTTATCACGCCGTCCAACGCGTTAATCCCCGCCCACGGAAAAGCACTCGCGTGCGCGTTCTTGCCATGGTAAATCGCCTGAACCTCGTAAATGCAAAGCGAAGGCACCGAGCGAATATCAACGCCCGCCGGATGAACCATCATCGCCGCGTCCGCCTTGTCGAAAGCTCCCGCTTGCGCCATCAGCTCCTTGCCGCCGCCCGCTTCTTCCGCCGGCGTTCCCAAATAACGCACACGACCGGGCAGGGCTGCGCCCAATTTCGCTAAAGCAAGTGTCGCACCCAAGCCAGCGCTTGCGATAATGTTATGACCGCAGGCATGACCGATGCCCGGCAAGGCATCATACTCAGATATAATCACAACTTCTTTGCCGTTGTCCTTGCCAAACGCCGCCGCGAAAGCAGTCGGCAAACCGAAAGCCTCGCTTTGTGTTTCTAACCCCGCCGCTTGCGTGGCTTCGATTAACACCTTCGCCGATTCCGTTTCTTCAAACGCAAGCTCAGGGTTTTCGTGAATCTGGTGGCTCACGCGCAACAGCTCAGGCGCAAGCCCATCGACAAAAGAGCAAACATCTTTTTTTAACTTCTCTAACATTAGCCCGCTTCGTTGTTGAGGTGCATGCCTGAATCACTCAGCAAAGTCTCACCCGTGATGTTTCTAGCACCCGAACCGCAAAAGAAAAGGACAGCATCAGCAACCAGCTCAGGCGTGCCCGCTTGCGCGAGTGGCATGGTTTGCTCCATTTGCGTTTTAATCTGCTCGAACATTTCATCACCGAACCGGTCGGAGAACCAGCGCGTGCCGATAAAACCCGGGCAAACCGCATTCACCCGAATAGCCGGCGCCAACGCGCGCGCAAGAGAACGCGTCATATTATTCAACGCCGCTTTAGACGCACAATAGGCAACCGACGAACCCGTCGCCAGAACTCCGGCAATAGACGATATATTTACCACCGAGCCATAGCTCTTGTCCTTGCTGTAATTCGCCTTCATCGTGGGTGCGACCGCTCTAATCATTTGGAAGGGCGCAATCACATTTACCTTATAAATATGCGCGAAGTCGTCTGCGCTCAGCGCGTCTAAATCGCTATGGTTGGCGAATTTGGTCGTGCCAGCATTATTGACAAGAATATCCACCCCGCCAAAACGCGCGAGAGTCTTCTCAACCAAGACGCGACACGCGCTGTCGTCAGCAACATCAGCTTGAACGACCTCAACCTCCGCACCTGCCGCCGCCGCCTCGCATTTCTTGGCGGTCTCCTCCGCCTCCTTCTGCGACTTGCTGTAGTTGATAACAACCCGCGCACCCTCGCGCGCAAGCCTCAAGGCAACCTCCGCGCCCAAGCCGGTCGCCGAGCCCGTGATAATCGCCGTTTTGTTGTTAAAATCTGACATATATTCAAGTATAATAACACAAACCAAAAGCGAGGTAAAATGCCAAATAAAAAAATAGATGTTTGGAAGAAGCTCAAAGCTGAGGCGCAAGACTTTATCAAAAAAGAGCCGCAGCTAGAAAATATATTAACCCAGAGTATCGGGCAGCACGGCAGCTTTAGCGCGGCGTTGAACGCTTGGGTCGTTTTTACTTTGCAGAATGAAAGTGTTAGCCCCGAAATACTGGAGGATGTTTTGGATAAGAAAATTGAAGCCGCCGCCGCGAAAGATTTGCTCGCTATCCTTGAACGCGACCCCGCGTGTAATTATTTGCTACAGGCGTTTCTCAATTTCAAAGGGTTCAAGGCTTTGCTTGCTTATCGCTTGGCGCATAAACTTTGGAAAAAGGGGGAGTGCCTCTCTGCGCTTATTATCCAAGGGCGCATCAGCGACTTGTGGGACATCGATATTCACCCCGCGGCTGAAATAGGCGCGGGCATTATGATGGACCACGCGCATTCTATCGTGATTGGCGAGACCGCGCGCGTCGGCAATGATGTTACCATTTTGCATAATGTCACTTTGGGCGGGAAGGGCAATGATAAGGGCGACCGCCATCCTAAAATAGGCGACCGCGTTTTTATCGGCACGGGCGCGGCTATTCTCGGCAATATTCAAGTCGGTGATGACGCGACCATTGCCGCCGGCTCTATTGTTTTACAAGACGTGCCGCCGCATACGACCGCTGTCGGTGCGCCCGCGCGTATCATTCAAATGAGGTGAGTCGCTTGCCGCCCTCATCGCCAAAAGATAGCTGGTGAATGCGCGCGATAAAAATTTCTATTTTGTTTTCAATTTCACGCCAGCGCATTAAGTGGTTGCGCTTGAAGCGATAGGTGAGTTGCGTGTCTAAAGCAATCGCCTTTGTGCGCGAGCAGTTGGGCGCAACCGAAAGGGCAGTCGGACGAAAACAAAAATAAACCAACTGCTGCTTCTTTCTATCTAGGCCGGTAAAAACATTTCCAGTGAAAACATCTTGCTCTTCTCGCTTAGGCGCCTGCTTGTAAAGATAATGGGTCAGCCCTAAAGCCGCATTCTGTTGCGCATTCTTTTCTAGCTGGGCGCGCAATAGAAAATTAAAACGCGTTCGCTCGCTAATGATAGATTGAATCTGCTCAACTTGAATCAAAACAACCCTAGCACTCGGCGAGCTGCTATCAAACAACCACCAGTTATTTCGCTGATAACCCTCAAAGTGCGGCAAGAGCGCATGCATCGTAATTTTATAAGGAACATCTTTTTTGTTTTTTCCCTTTCTCGATTCAATTGCGCGGATGTGGTTTTCAGGCACGGAAAAACGAACTTTACCCCCCGTTCCCGATGTCTCAAGTAGTATGCTTCTTGTTTTTGTATCAAAAGAGTAAATCGGTTGTTGCGTTTTGCCTAAATTCTCCATCGGCGGGCGCACAAGAAAAATCGCGCCTATCACCAGCCCGAAAAATACTGCCGCGCCTAGGATAAGAACGAAAGGCGCAAACCACTCCGAATCGCGAGAAAATTTCATAAAATACCTCTTGTTTTTTCTATCAAGAATAATAAAATAGTATGGTAAATAAAACGTTAAAGGAGGGAATATGGCTCAACTGGAATTTTGTAAAACTGAAAAGGAAGGCAAGCTGCTCATGGTGACGATGAACCGCCCCGAGCGAATGAACGCCCTTCACCCGCCCGCTAGTAAAGAGCTCGCGCAAGTGTTCGACGACTTCTTAGCCGATGATGACCTGTGGGTCGCCATCATTACCGGCGAGGGCGATAGAGCCTTTAGTGCCGGCAACGACCTTCGATATCAAGCCGAAGGCGGCGAGATGTCCATGCCCGATGCGGGCTTTGGCGGTCTCACCGCGCGCGAGCATATCGCCAAACCGATTATTGCCGCAGTGAATGGCGTGGCGATGGGCGGCGGCTTCGAGATTGCGCTCGCATGCGATATTATTCTTGCGAGCGATAGCGCGCGCTTTGCTCTGCCCGAACCGCGCGTCGGGCTGGCGGCTTTAGCCGGCGGGCTTCACCGCTTGCCGCGTCAAATTCCGCTCAAGCAAGCGATGGGTATGATGCTCACCGGGCGCACGGTCGAGGCGAAAGAGGGCGCAGAGCTAGGTTTTGTCACTAAAGTTTTCCCGCAGAAAGAGCTGATGACCCAAGCCAAAAAATGGGCGCAGATGATTTTAGAATGCTCGCCCATCTCCATTCGCACGACAAAGGCTGTCGCGAGTAAAGGACTCGAAAATGGCGGAGTCTTCAGCGCGATGAAAGAAAAATATGACGAAATTGGAACCTTGATGCGCAGCGAAGATGCTAAAGAAGGACCGCTCGCCTTCGCGCAAAAACGCAAACCAGAATGGAAGGGACGCTAGAATAAAACTTTAGCCGCCGTTTCTATTTCGGGCAAGACTTGCTCGGTTGCTTCCACGCCGAGCTTAATCGCTTCGTCCATTTTGTTGAACTCTAGCAAACCAATATGCCCCACGCGCGGCGCTATATGAATATCAGGCGGGTCGCCCGCAAGCCGCGAGCGCGCAAGCCTATCTTGGACAATGTTCAAAGCCGCAAGCAAAATGGTCGTCATACCGGGCGAGCGCGGGCTAGAGCTAAATATCTGCTTCATCATCGTGCGGTAGGCTTTAACCCCCGACACCTTCTCGTTGCTTTCAGTAACCCCATTATTTTTGTTGGGATTTTTGTTGGGATTTTTTTCAGCTAAAGGAGCGAAAGCCTCTTCGGACAGCATAATTTTGCTGGTGCTTGTCTTACCAAACGCATCGCGGTTGAGATTGACCGCAATCACAAGCCGCGCGCCATACCCGCGACACACCGACACAGGCACAGGATTAACCAAAGCGCCATCAATCAGCCAGCGCCCGTTGATATGCACAGGCGCGAAAACGCCGGGTAAAGCATAAGACGCACGCAAAGAATCCACCAAGGAGCCTTTCCTTAACCAAATTTCATGCCCGGTAGCAAGCTCGGTCGCAACCGCAATGAAAGTCTTATGCATGTCTTCTATTTTTATATCGCTCATATGCTTGTAAAGCTCGGCGGAAAGTTTGCGCCCGCTAAACAAGCTAGAGCCCGAAAAAGACAAGTCAAGCAATCCAAACATTTTACGCGCGGTCAGCTCGCGCGCGAAGGTCTCTAGCTCTTGGAGATAATTGGCAGCGTAAGCACCGCCAACCACCGCACCAATAGACGTGCCAACAATAATATCAGGCGCAAACCCCGCCTTGACTAAAGTTTTGACAACCCCAATATGAGACCAGCCGCGCGCCACCCCCGAACCTAAGGCTAAACCTATCCTGTAGGGTTTAATCGACTTTTTCATAAAAAATTACAACTTAGTTGGGTTGGGTAAATCCCCGTAGGTTTTCTGTGGGTCAAACGTTTTTTCGCTTTCGGTAAAAATAAGTTTCACCGCTTTATTTTTATACTCTACTTGGCGATAAAAACAAGAGCGATAACCAACATGGCAGCTTGCTTGCTTGCCGTCAGCATTTTCTCCAAGCCGCACTTTAAGCCACAGCGCGTCTTGGTCGTCATCAATTCTTATTTCTTCAACGAAATGTGATAACCCACTGCTCTCGCCCTTGCGCCACAGCTTTTGCCGCGAGCGACTCCAATAATGCGCCTCGCCAGTTTCAAGCGTCTTGTGTAAAGCCTCGGCGTTCATATAGCCGAGCATCAAAACATCGCCGCTTGCTTGCTCCGTGATAACAACCGCGATGAGACCATCGCTATCAAATTTTGGCGCAAGCTCAATACCTTCCTCCACTTGCTCTATGGATTTTCTTTCGGCAAACATTGTTCCTTATTGTTTAATCATCATTAAGAAGCGCTCTTCTAGCTTCTTGTCCTCGCGGAACACACCCGACAGGGCGCAGGTAATCGTCGCGACATTCGGCTTATGCACACCGCGCGTGGTCATACACGCATGCTTCGCCGAAATTAAAACCGCAACCCCTTTCGGCTGCAAGTGCTTCTCTAACGCATCTTTGATTTGCTGCGTCATGGTTTCTTGCGTCTGTAAGCGCCGCGCATAAATATCAACCAGACGCGCAATTTTAGAAATGCCAACCACCTTGCCCTTGGGTATGTAAGCAATATGCGCACTGCCATAAAAGGGAACCATATGATGCTCGCAATGAGACTCAACCGTAATGTCGCGCAAGAGAACAATGTCATCATAGCCACCAACATCACTAAAGGTGCGCTCGAGCAGAGCCTCAGGGTTTTCTTGGTAGCCGGCGAAAAAATCAGCGTAAGCATCAATCACGCGCTTTGGCGTGCGCAGCAAACCTTCGCGCGCGGGGTCATCGCCTATCCACGCAATTAGCGTGCGAACCGCATCCTCCGCCTCTTGCCGCGTCGGACGCGCCGACCCCTCTGCAACCAGATTGCGAATATCTTTTATATGATGATTTGCCATTTGTGTTATTCCTCTTCTATGAGCGATATTTCTTTAACTCTTTATAACACAAAAAGCGGGAAGAAAGAAGTTTTTAGCCCCAAGAATAAGGCGGTGAGCGTTTATGTTTGCGGTCCAACAGTTTATGGCGCGGCGCATATAGGCAACGCTCGCCCTGCCGTTGTTTTCGATATGCTGCGCCGTGTTCTAGCGAAAAAGTGGCAGGTGCGCTTTGTCAGCAACATCACCGATATTGATGACAAAATTATCAAGGTTGCGCAAGGGGAGCAGAAGCCCGCGCAAGAAATCGCGCGGCGCTACGCGCAGCAATATGAAAGCGACATCGCGCGGCTCGGCGTTCTTGCGCCTGACGCGCAGCCCAAAGCAACCGAGCATATTGACGCAATTTGCGAGATGATTAAAATTTTAATAGAGAAGGGCAATGCTTACGAGGCGGAGGGGCATGTTTTATTTGATGTCAATTCTTTTAGCGATTATGGTGCCTTGTCTCATCGTTCGCTGGACGAAATGGAGGCGGGTGCGCGAGTAGAGGTCGCGCCTTACAAAAGAAACCCGGCTGATTTCGTTTTGTGGAAACCTGCCAGCACGGATAGTGTAGGTTGGAAAAGCCCGTGGGGGTTGGGTCGGCCGGGCTGGCATATAGAATGTTCGGCGATGATTAAGGCTCATCTCGGTGAGGAGATAGATATTCACGCGGCGGGGAGTGATTTAATTTTTCCTCACCACGAAAACGAACGCGCGCAGTCAATATGTGCTTTTGGTGGTTCGTTCGTGCGCCACTGGATGCATAACGCTATGGTGATTATGGACAAGGGCAAAATGTCTAAGTCGCTTGGCAATGTGGTAAGTTTAGGGGAGTTGTTTGAGAAGTGGGACAGCAGAGTGATAAGGCTTGCGTTGCTGATGACGCACTATCGCCAGCCGCTTTACTGGAGCGAGCAAAATTTACAGCAAGCCCAAAATGTTCTTGGAAGAATTTATCGAATGGTTGATAACGTGGCAGGGGTTGATGAAGGTGTCCAGCCAAATGATGAAGTCTATCGAGCGCTTGCTGACGATTTGAATACACCTAAAGCAATCGGGTATTTATCAAAATATGCTAAAGAGATAAACCAAACCGATGATACTAATGCGCTCGCTCAACTTAACGCTAATTTGAGAGAAGGGTTAAAACTATTAGGCCTTGAAGGGATAGAGAGGGTGACAAATTTGACACTAGATTCGTTAAGGGCTTATGAAGCCTTAATAATAGAAAAAAGAGCAGAGCCATTAGGATTCACCCAACACAGGCAGGAATGGGTAGATGAAAATGTGCTAGAGCGTTTGGCAGTTGCTTATGCTACTTATAAAATTTTAAGAGGAGAAAAAGATTACGCCGAAGCTGATAAAATTCGTGAGGAAATAATCAATTTAGGTGGTAAAATTGAAATAGATAAAGAAGGAAAGATTCATTTATATTATGGTCTTACAAAAATAAATGTATAACGATGAAATAATCAATTATGCGGCGAATATATCGCGCATTGGCTCTTTGCCGAAAGCAGACGCCAGCGCGCGCGCGGTGAGCCGCCTGTGCGGCAGCGAAATTGAAGTGGATATATCTTTCGAGCAAGACAAGGTTTCAGCTTTCGCCCATAGGGTGGCGGCTTGTCTTTTGGGACAGGCTTCGGCGGCGGTTGTCGCGGAGGCGATTGTCGGCAGCTCCAAAACCGAGCTGCGCGCTCTTATCCAAACCGCGCGCGCGATGCTACGCGAACAAGGCGCACCACCCCAAGGCAGATTTGCCGCGCTAAAAATTTTACAAAGCATGCACCCATATAAAACACGCCATCCTTCTATGCTGCTGGTTTTTGACGCGCTCGAAGATTGCCTCAACGCGATAGAGCAAAAGGAGCACGCGCATGGCTAAAGTGTTTTTATTTCTTATCCGCCTCTATCAGCTTTTTATATCGCCGCTTTTGGGGCAGCACTGCCGCTTCCAGCCGAGCTGCTCTGCCTATACCCAAGAGGCAATCGCCCGCTACGGCGCGGTTTCAGGCGGCTGGCTCGGACTCAAGCGACTCGCGCGCTGCCACCCGATAGGCTGGCTCGGCGCAGGCTCAGGCTTCGATCCCGTCCCCGACAGAACCCATTTGACGAAAACACAAAAAAAAGAATAAAAAGAATTATGTTTGTTTTAACTTTCCCCGATGGCGCTCGCCGCGAATTTGACGCTCCTCTAACTGGTGCTGCACTCGCGCGGGAGATTTCTCCTTCGCTCGCCAAGAAGGCTTTGGCGATAAAGTTTGACGACACGCTACAAGACTTGGCGATGACGATAGAGCAGAGCGGCACGGTGGAAGTTATCACTGCCGATTGCACCGATGGGCTAGAGCTTCTGCGCCACGATGCCGCGCACGTTATGGCGCAAGCGGTTCAAGAGCTTTATCCCAATACGCAAGTTACGATTGGTCCGGTGATAGAAAACGGCTTTTACTACGACTTCGCCAAAGAGGAACCCTTCCGCGAAGAC
This sequence comes from Alphaproteobacteria bacterium, assembly GCA_965209065.1. GTDB lineage: Bacteria > Pseudomonadota > Alphaproteobacteria > JAPOUT01 > CBDBUR01. Next base: position 723,187 of record OZ242373.1, on the reverse strand, counting down.
GACATGCCGAAAATAGAAAAGCGCATGCTAGAAATTATCGAACGCGATGAAGCAATCACGCGCGAAGTTTGGCAACGTGAAGACGCGATAAAACATTTTCGCCAAATAGGCGAGGAGTATAAAGCGCAAATTATTGAAAGCATTCCCACCAGCGACCCCATAACGGTTTATTTTCAAGGCGCGTGGAAAGATTTATGCCGCGGTCCGCACTTGCCTTCAACCGGTAAGCTCGGCAAGGCGTTTAAGCTGATGAGAATAGCCGGCGCTTATTGGCGCGGCGATTCTAATAATCCTATGTTGCAACGCATCTATGGAACGGCGTGGGCAACGCAAAAACAACTTGACGACTACTTGAATATGCTCGCCGAAGCCGAGAAGCGCGACCATCGCCAAACCGGACCGCGCATGCGACTCTTCCATTTTAGCGACGAAGCGCCCGGCTCTGTCTTCTGGCATCCAAAAGGGTGGCGCTTGTTTATGCTCCTCACCGATTACCTGCGCGCAAAACAAGAGCAAGCAGGATACCAAGAAATTAACACGCCCGATATGATGCACCGCTCCTTGTGGGAACGCTCAGGCCACTGGGAAAAGTTTGGCGAGCATATGTTTGTTTCTAAAACAGAAGACGACCGCCTCCACGCGCTCAAGCCGATGAACTGCCCCGGCCATGTCGAAGTGTTTAAGTATGGGCAACGCAGTTATAAAGATTTGCCCTTGCGCTTTTCTGAGTTCGGCAAGGTGCATCGCTATGAGCCTTCGGGCGCGCTGCACGGAACCTTTCGTGTGCGCCACTTCACGCAAGATGACGCGCACATTTTCTGCACGCACGAGCAGATAGAAAAAGAATGCGCTGACATCACCACTTTGCTGCTGGGTATTTATAAAGATTTCGGTTTTGACGAGGTGCTGATAAAGCTTGCCGACCGCCCGCAGAAACGTGTCGGCAGTGATGACGTGTGGGATAGGGCTGAAGTCGCTTTAGAGCGCGCCGCGCAAGGTGCGGGCGTTGCCTATGTTGAGAACAAAGGCGAGGGCGCGTTCTACGGACCCAAGCTGGAGTTTGTGTTGCGCGATGCTATCGGGCGCGATTGGCAATGCGGCACGGTGCAGCTCGACTTTAATTTGCCCGAGCGTCTCGGCGCGAGCTATATCGCGCCTGATGGCAGCAAGCAGGTTCCGGTTATGATTCATCGCGCGCTTTTCGGTTCGCTTGAACGCTTCGCCGGCATTTTGCTAGAGCATTATGAAGGCTGGCTGCCGTTTTGGCTCGCGCCCACGCAGGTTGTTGTCGCGGCGATTACCAACGAATTTGACGCATACGCGCAGCACGTCAAGGACACGCTAAGCCAAGCGGGCTTGCGGGTTGAAATAGATGGGCGTAGCGAAAAAATAAATTATAAAGTTCAAGCGCACATCCAGCAGAAAGTGCCCGTGCTGTGCGCGGTTGGCGGCAGGGATAAGGATAAGGGCACGGTCGCCCTGCGCTGGCTAAAAGGCGGCAAGCCAGAAATTTTGCCTCTTGCTGAGGCAGTGACTATCCTGCAGCAAAAGGCAAAGCAATAATTATAGGCATGCGACACAAGAGGCATGCGACTACAAGATAGAATAGAACTATGGGTGGAAGATTTTTCTTTCGTCAAAATAACGCAAGCGTTAGAATATATTTTTTATGCCGAGCAGTTGCGCTGGTTCCTGTTCGTCCCCGTTATTTTTGGGAGCGGTATTTATTTCTATTTTGGCTTAACTTTTGAGCCAAATTTTATTTGGAGCGCGCTTTTAATTTTAGCTGTTATTGTTGCGCTAATCTGTTTGGGGCTTGTTTTCGGTTTTAGTCATTTATGGATTTTGTTTAGCGTGGCGAGTGTCGTTTTTACGCTAGGGTTCGCGCGTGCGGTTTGGCGCGCTCATTCTGTCGCTGCACCGGTTCTTGAAAGCAAAATAGAAGGGCAGGTCAAAGCCACAATAAAAGAAATTTCTATCACCCGTTCGCGCAAAACGCAAACATGGATAATAGAGCCCAGTTATATTGCTGGTGATGTTGATATTAAAGGGGTGTCAAAGCTACCAAAATATATTCGCTTAAAAGTAAAGCCCTTCAAGGGACGGGAAATTTTTAGAACCGGTGATGTTATTGAGGTGAAGGCTCTGCTGTTTCCGCCGCCGCGCAGAGTGCTGCCGCGCGGGTTTGATTTCACGCGCTCCTTTTGGTTCAAGCAGCTAGGCGCGACTGGAGTTGCCTTGACCCCAGCGCGGTTGCTTCATAAGGGCGAAAGCAGTTTTAGCGCGTGGCTTGATAACACGCGCAACCAAATAGCGACCAGCATTGATAAGACTCTTAAAAGTGCCAGTGCTGCGGGCATCGCCGCGGCTTTGATTGTCGGTAAGCGTGAGCTGATTCCTAAAAAGATAGAGGCACGGTTGCGCGATACGGGTCTCGCTCATATTCTAGCAATATCGGGGCTTCACATGGCGGCTTTCGCTGGCACGATTTATTTTGTGGTGCGTGCACTTTTGGCTCTCGTTGGGCTGTTCGTTTTACACTACCCGATTAAAAAATGGGCGATGATACCTGCGCTCTCGGCGGGAGTAGTTTATTTGTTTTTATCAGGAGGGGCGGTTTCCACGCAACGCGCTTTTATAATGTTCGCGGTTGTGGCACTTGCGGTGTTGCGCGGCGTGAGCGTCATTACTTTGCGCAATCTCGCCATTGCCGCGTTGCTTGTCTTGTGCCTTTTTCCCGAAAGCCTTTTGGAAGCGAGTTTCCAATTATCGTTTGCCGCGAGTTTGGCTATCGTCGCTCTTTACGAGCGCATCGATTTTAGTTGGTTTCAACGCACCGCGCGTGATGATAAAATTGTTTTGCTCCGCCGCCGTTTGTTTTTGAGTGCCTTGACTCTTTTGTTTACCAGTCTCGCCGCGTGGGCAGCCACCGCGCCCTTTGCCTTATTTCATTTTAACCGGCTAGGCTTCGCGCCGGCGCTTGCCGCGAACCTATCTGTCTTGCCTATTTTTACTTTATGGACAATGCCTGCCGTTGTTGCTGCTTTGCCCGCGCTCTTGCTCGGTTGGGAGAAGCCCGTTTTGCTTTATTTGGGCGAGAGCATTGAAGTTATTATAAAAATTATCGGGTTGATTGTTGAAAGGGTAGGGGTTGCTAAAATTGTTTTAGCACCGCCCGATTTTATTTTAACGCTTTATGTTATCGGTGGGTTGTGGCTTTGCTTATGGCATCAGGCGTGGCGTTATCTCGGCGGCGGGGTGCTTGCGCTGGCTTTTGTTTTGAGCTTGGCGCTCACAAGAGAGCAGGCGGATATTATCGTTAGTGAAAATGTTATTGCCACGCGTGGTGCTGCTCGTAGTAATGCCAGTCGTGATAATGAGAACTTGCTTTATTCCTCTGCGCCTGCTGCTTGGCTTGTGGGGCAATGGCTACGCGCTGATGGCGATGAACGCTCGGCTTGGCAAGTTTATGACCGAAAGAAGTTTCCATGCTCCAAGGGTTTATGCATAACGCAAGCGCAAGGGAAGAAAATAATTTTCGCGCGGCGTTCGGTTGCTTGTGAGCAGAAGGCAGATGTTTTTATCGGTGAGACTTGTGTCGGCACTCAGCTAACGATAAGACCTCAAGCCCTGCGAGAGCACGGCACGCATTTAATTTATTTTAGAGACTCTTTTGGAGACTCTTTTGGAGTGGAGCATGCGCCTAAAGAATATAGGTTATGGTCTAATACTCGCGGAACAAGCCAACCAAGCGACCTTGAACGGTAATCTGGCTAGGGTGAAAAATTCTTGTGCCATAAGCGGGGTTAGCGGCTTCCAGCGCGATAGAATCTCCTTTGCGGCGTAATCTTTTCAAGGTGGCTTCTTTATCCTCTACGATAGCAACGACAATATCGCCGTTCATCGCGTTTTCGCTTTGCTGGATAATTGCGATATCGCCGTCAAGGATACCTGCTTCAATCATAGAATCGCCTTTGACTTCAAGCGCATAGTGTGTGCCTGAGCGCAGCATATTTTCAGGCACCCCGACATCGCGTAAATGGGTTTGGATAGCACTAATAGGCGTGCCAGCAGCGATGCGTCCCATCACCGGCAGGGTGACGCTGGCGGCTTCCTCGCGCTTCGCGCGGGCGAGCAGGTTTTTATCCTCCTCGTTGAGTCCGCCTTCCATCACCATAGGAGCGAAGGTGCTTTTATCCTGTGCGCTTGAAGCAGGCAGCTTCACGATTTCTAGCGCGCGCGCGCGTCCTGCCAAGCGCCGAATAAAACCACGCTCCTCTAGGGCTTTGACAAGGCGGTGAATGCCCGACTTGGAATTAAGCCCAATCGCGCCGCGCATTTCCTCAAAAGAAGGCGAAATGCCCGTCTCTTGGAGCGAGCTGTGAATGAAAACGAGTAAATCCCGCTGTTTTTGTGTGAGCATAAGAGTCTCCTAGCACGAATAAAGAACAAAATAACGACTAATGACCCTATTTTGTTCTAGTTTTGTTTTAGTGTCAAGTATTTTATCGTAGAAAAGAGTTAAATTTAGGTAAAATGCGAGAATGCTTTGGATTTTGATAGGATTTTCTATAGTTTTTGGTGCGGTTTTCTTTCTGCGCTGGTTTATGCGCGCCGAGCCGAGCCAGATTATTGCGCGAGGGCGTAATGTGATTCGTTTTGCGCTCCTTTTTCTAGCGACAAGAGGCGGTATTTTTAGAATTTTTGTTTTTTTACTGCCTTTTGTCTGGGGTTTTCGCCGAGCTAATAGCAGAACGAGAGGCGGAAGGGCGACTGGAGCGATGACTCCAAGCCAAGCGCGCGCGGTTTTGGGGGTCTCTCCCCACGCGAGCGCAGCCGAAATCAACCGAGCATGGCGGCGGCTCATGAGCCAAGCCCACCCAGACAGAGGCGGAAGCCAAGAGCAAGCAGCGCAAATCAATCGAGCGCGCGACCTTTTGCTAAAAAAACACTAGCGGCTATAATGGATTATATGAGTCCAGATAAAAAAATGGAAAACGAAAAGGGGGGCGGCAATGCTGGAGCGGGCGTCATTTCTCGCCCTCGTGTTGAAACGCAGCCGCAGACCAAGAAGCCCGCTCTTTATAAAGTGCTTCTGCTCAACGACGATTATACCCCGATGGAGTTTGTGGTTTTCGTTCTAGAGCAGTTTTTCCAAAAGGGCAAGGAGGACGCGGTGCGCTTGATGTTGCAAGTTCATCAAAATGGGATGGGCATTTGTGGAATCTTTACTTTTGAGGTCGCAGAGAGTAAAGTAAAACAAGTTATGGATTGCGCGAAAGAAAACGAACATCCGCTCCAGTGCGCTATGGAGAAGGCTTAATGGCTCTGCTGTCGCCGACGCTGGAGCAAGCCTTGCGCGAGGCTTTTGACGGCGCGCGCAAATATCGCCACGAGTTCGTTACGTTGGAGCATCTGCTGTTAGCGCTCACCGAAGAAAAGGACGCTGCTAATGTTTTACAAGCATGCTCGGTGGATAAAGCGAAGCTCCAAGAGAACCTCATCAACTTTTTAGAAAATGACCTGATGAAACTAGACCAAGAGGCAGATGAGCAAATTCAACCGACCGAAAGTTTTCAGAATGTTATTCGCCGCGCGGTATTTCACGTGCAGGGCGCGGGCAATAATGAGGTTAATGGCGCGAATGTGCTGGTCGCTCTTTTTTCGGCGCGCGATAGCCACGCGGTTTATTTCTTACAGCAGCAAAACATTTCGCGCCACGACATCGTGCTTTATATTAGCCACGGCATCGCCAAGAGCGCGATGAAAAATGAGGCGCTTGCTTCGCTCGACAGCAACACCGCAACTGACAATGGCACTAGCAAAACCGAAAACGATAACGAAAAAGTTTTAGAGAGCTGGTGCATTGACCTCAATAAAAAAGCCGAGAAGGGTAAAGTCGATCCGCTGATTGGTAGGGATAAGGAAATTACGCGCACCATACAAATTCTGTGTCGGCGGAGCAAGAACAACCCGCTTTATGTCGGCGACCCCGGCGTTGGCAAAACCGCTATCGCCGAGGGGCTGGCTTTACAAATTGTCAAAGGCTCGGTGCCTGACGTGCTGAAGGAAGCGAGAATTTTCGCGCTCGATATGGGTGCGCTGCTCGCTGGCACGCGCTACCGCGGCGACTTCGAGGAGCGACTCAAGGCCGTGATGAAAGCAATGGAGGATATCCCTCACTCGATTATGTTTATTGACGAAATTCACACGGTTATCGGCGCGGGCGCGGCAAGCGGTGGCACGATGGACGCGTCTAATCTGTTGAAGCCAGCGTTGCAATCGGGTGCGTTGCGCTGTATCGGTGCGACGACTTATAAAGAATACCGCCAGCATTTCCAAAAGGACCGCGCGCTGACCCGCCGCTTCCAAAAAATTGATGTTGAAGAGCCAAGCCCGGCTGAAACGATAAAAATTCTTAGCGGCTTGAAAGTGCATTTTGAGAAGTTTCATAAGTTGCGCTATACGCTTCAAGCGCTCAAGGCGGCGGTGGATTTGTCGGTGCGCCACCTCCACGACCGCAAGCTGCCCGATAAAGCGATTGATGTGATTGATGAAGCCGGTGCGGCGCAAAAAATTCTGCCGCCCTCACGGCAAAAGAAAACGATAGGCGTGAAAGAGGTGGAGGCGGTTGTCGCCACGATGGCGCGCGTCCCGCCGAAAACCGTTAGCCGCAACGATAGCGAAAGGCTACAGAAATTGCCGGCTGCTCTTGGGCGTGTTGTGTTCGGGCAAGAGAAAGCTATTCAAGCTCTGTGCGCGGCTATTCGCACGGCGCGGGCGGGCTTGCGCACTGAGGAGAAGCCCATCGGCAGTTATCTTTTCTCAGGACCTACGGGTGTTGGCAAAACCGAAATCGCGCGCCAGCTGGCGAACATTCTCGGTATGGAGCTGCTGCGTTTTGATATGTCGGAATATATGGAGCGGCACACGGTTTCGCGGCTGATAGGCGCGCCGCCGGGCTATGTCGGTTTCGACCAAGGCGGTCAGCTGACCGACGGCATCGACCAGCACCCGCACTCTGTGCTGCTGCTAGATGAGATAGAAAAGGCTCACCCCGATATTTTCAACATCCTGCTCCAAGTGATGGACCACGGCAAGCTCACCGACCACAACGGACGCAAAACCGATTTCACCAATACGATTATCATAATGACGACCAACGCCGGCGCTGCCGATATGGTGAAAGATGCCATCGGCTTCGCGCGCGACAAACGCGAAGGCGAGGATAGCGAAGCGATAAAGCGCATTTTCTCGCCGGAGTTCCGCAACCGCTTGGACGAGGTGATACCTTTTAGTGCGCTCTCGCCGCAAGACATCGCGCAGGTTGTGCAGAAGTTCATCTACGAGCTAGAAGCGCAACTCGGCGATAGGCAGATTACGATTGAGCTGAGCCAAGCCGCCAACCAGTGGATTGCCACGCGCGGCTATGATGAAAAGATGGGTGCGCGCCCGCTTGCGCGTGTGATACAGGAGCAGGTCAAAAAGCCGCTTGCTGAGGAGATTCTGTTCGGGAAATTACAGAAGGGCGGGCTGGCACAGGTTGATGTTGTCGATGATAAGCTGACCTTCAAGCTCACGCCGTCGGATAAGCTGGGGGCGAAAGACAAGCAGCCCGACCTCGCCGATAGTTAGCGTAAGTTATTTAGAGATGTAAAGATGGAAAAGATTTTAAGTATCTTGCTTGAAAAAGCAAAGCAAGGAGATTCTAGAGCGCAAAATAGTTTGGGGTCGAAGCATGCTGCAGAGCAAGATTATGAAGAAGGGGTGCGCTGGTTTCGCAAGGCGGCGGAGCAAGGATTTGCTACTGCGCAATTTAATTTAGGGTTTATGTATGAGCTGGGGCTAGGAGTTCAGCAAGATTGTGAAAAAGCGGCGAGCTGGTATCGCAAAGCGGCAGAGCAAGGGGATGTTGCAGCGCAATTTAGTTTAGGAGTGATGTATTTGCAAGGGCGGCGTGGCGTTAAGCAAGATTATGAAAAGTCTTATAAATGGTTTAAAATCGCTAACGCTTTAGGGGATATAGGTGCTAAAATGGAAAGCGATTTAGCGAAAGGGGAGTTGAACCACCAACAGATTGAAGAAACCGAAGACGAAGTAAGCCAGTGGCTCGAAAAGTTTTCACAAAAGAAATAATGCTTTACAATTAAATTAGGAGAAAGAACAATCACAGCAAGGAAAACAAAATTACTCACTAGCTTTTTTGTGGCTCTAATGATGTTCGTGGCTTCGCTTGCCGTGCCTATTTCAAGCACGGCTCAAAGCAATAATAAACAAATACAGCAAATAATTGAAAAAGCACAGCAAGGTGATGCTAAAGCGCAATTTAATTTAGGAGTGATGTATGAGAATGGGCGAGGCGTTAAGCAAGATTATAAAGAAGCAGTGCGTTGGTTTCACTTGGCGGCAAAGCAAGGGTATGTTAAAGCGCAGGTTAATTTAGGGTGGATGTATGATAAGGGGCAAGGTGTTCCCCAAGACTATAAAGAAGCGTTGCACTGGTATCACTTGGCGGCAGAGCAAGGGAATGTTAAAGCACAAGATAATTTAGGGGTGATGTATGAGAACGGGTTAGGCGTTCCTCAAAACTATAAAGAAGCAGTGCGTTGGTATCGCAAAGCGGCAAAGCAAGGGGCTGCTGAAGCGCAATATAGTTTAGGGGTGATGTATGATAAGGGGCGCGGTGTTCCTCAAAACTATAAAGAAGCAGTGCGTTGGTATCACTTGGCGGCAGAGCAAGGAGATGCTAACGCGCAGGTTAATTTAGGAGTGATGTATTTTCAGGGGCAAGGCGTTCCCGAAAACTATAAGGAGGCTTATAAATGGTTTAGTATCGCTAGTGCTTTAGGAGATAAAGAAGCCACGAAAGCAAGAGATTTAACTGCAAAAATTTTAAGCTCACAAAAATTAAAACAAGCACAAGATGAAGTAAAGCAGTGGTTTGATAAGTTTTCACAAAAGAAATAATGCTTTATAATTAAATTAGGAGAAAGAACAATCACAGCAAGGAAAACAAAATTACTCACCAGCTTTTTTGTGGCTCTAATGATGTTAGCGGGAACGGGTTGTGTTAGCCAAGAGTTCTCGCTTAAAAAAGCAAAGAAGGGAAAGACTCAAGCACAATATAATTTAGGGGTGAGGCTTGCTGAAGGGAAAGGTCTTCCTAAAAGCGAAGAAGAAGCGGTGGGCTGGTATCGCAAGGCGGCAAAGAAAGGGCATGCTAAAGCGCAAAATAATTTAGGCGCGATGTATAATGAGGGGCGAGGTGTTTTTGAAGACCATAAAAAAGCCTTGCACTGGTTTCACTTGTCAGCAGAGAAAGGGTTTGTTCTAGCGCAAGCTAATTTAGGAATGATGTATGCTAATGGGCGAGGTATTCCACAAAACTATAAAAAAGCGGCGCGCTGGTATCGCAAGGCGGCAAAGAAAGGGCATGCTAACGCGCAATTTCTTTTAGGGGTGATGTATCGGGCGGGGGAAGGCGTTATTCAAAACAATAAAGAAGCAGTGCGCTGGTTTCACTTGGCGGCAAAGAAAGGGCATGCTAAAGCGCAATATTATTTAGGGGTGATGTATGATAATGGGCAAGGTGTTCCTCAAGATGATAAAAAAGCTGTGCGTTGGTATCGCAAGGCAGCGGGGCAAGGATTTTCTGAAGCGCAATATTATTTAGGATTAATGTTTGATATGGGGCAAGGCGTTCCTCAAGACGATAAAAAAGCGGCGCGCTGGTATCGCAAGGCGGCGGGGCAAGGGTTTGCTGAAGCGCAAAATAATTTAGGGGAGATGTATGCTGATGGGCGAGGTGTTCCCCAAAATTATCAGGAGGCTTATAAATGGTTGAGTATCGCTAACACTTTAGGAAATGCACATGCTAAGGAAGTAAGAGATTTAGTCACAAAGAAGTTGAGTCGCCAACAGATTGGAAAAGCCCAAGATGAAGCTCTCCAGTGGGTTAAAAAATTCTCGCAAAAGAAATAATCCCCAACATCGCTATAGATTAAATAAAGCGAATCAGTTAATACTAGAGAGATGGGATTAGGACAAAATGCCTCAGTAGAAACGCCTTTAAGCGCACACTTGATTTTCGGGCTGCTGCGCGCAACAGAGCGCGCCGCGCTCGCCGCGAAAGAACAAATCGGGCGCGGCGATGAATTCTCCGCCGATAAAGTCGCCGTCGAAGCTATGCGACTTGCGCTCAATGAAATTGAAATGGAAGGGCGCATCGTCATCGGCGAGGGCGAGCGCGACGAAGCGCCCATGCTTTTTATTGGCGAAAAAGTTGGCATGGGCGCAGATGCCAGCATCGCGGTCGATATTGCCGTCGACCCGCTAGAAGGGACAACCCTAACCGCAAAGGGGCAAGCCAACGCGCTGGCGGTCGCCGCTCTGGCGCACCGCGATTGCCTCCTCCACGCGCCCGATGTCTATATGGAAAAAATTGCCATCGGCGGTGGCTTCGAGCCAAACCTCATTTCTCTGGAAGCCAGTGCCGCCGATAACGTCCGCGCGCTCGCTAAAGCCAAAGGCGTGAAGCCCAGCGAGATTAAAGTTTGCGTCCTCGACCGACCCCGCCACGCCGAACTCGTCGAGCAACTGCGCTCGGTCGGTGCGGTCGTCTGCTATATCTCCGATGGCGATATCGCCGGCGTTATCCACACCACCGACCCCAATGGCGTTGATATGTATGTCGGGGTCGGCGGCGCGCCTGAAGGCGTGCTTGCCGCGACCGCTCTCCATTCTATCGGCGGGCAAATGGTGACGCGACTCGTGCTCGACACAGAGGAGAAACTCAACCGCGCGCGCAAAATGGGAATCAAAGACCCGAACCATATTTACTCGATTGACGAAATGGTGCGCGGTGATGCTATCTTTGTCGCAACCGGCGTTACCGATGGCTCTTTGTTGAAAGGCGCGCGCAACGGACAAGCTCAAACTTACACGCACTCTTTGCTCATTCACGCGGCGAACAAGGAAAGACGCTTCATCGAAAACTTCCAAAGAATATAATAATGCAGCCCGAACCGATTACCGAATCTTTAAGCGGCAGGCTGTGGCAAATAGAGCAAGTCAATGAGGATAAGGCGCGGCGCATTGTCGAGCGGTTTGGTTTTTCTAAAACGCTTTCGCGTCTGCTTGCTCTGCGCGATGTTGAGGAGAACGACCTCGCGCGTTTTCTCAACCCGAAGCTGCGCGATGAACTGCCCGACCCTTCCACGCTCGCCGATATGGACAGCGCGGTGCGCCTCGTCTTACAAGCGATGAGCGAGAATAAAGAAATCGCCATCTACGGCGATTATGATGTCGATGGCATCACGAGCGTTGCTTTGCTGAAAAGTTATTTTGATAAAATGAATGTGCCGAACCGAACCTATCTGCCTGACCGCATGCTCGATGGTTATGGCTTAAGCCCCGACCGCCTCAAAGAAATTGAAAGCGATGGCATTTCTTTTGTTGTCACTTTAGACTGCGGCGCGAAAGATATTGAAGCGCTGACCTATGCGAAAGAGAAAAATATGCAAGTGGTGATTTTAGACCACCACCCAACCGATGAGGTGCCGCCTGCGGCTGCTTTCGTTAATCCTAATAGCCCGGAAGATAAAAGCGGCTTGGGTTATCTAACGGCGGGTGGCGTTGCTTTTATGTTTCTTGTTTCGCTCAACCGCGCGTTGAAAAGCAAAGAGGAAACCGCCGAGCTGCCTAACTTGATGAATTTTTTAGAGCTCGTTGCGCTTAGCACGGTTTGCGATGTCGCACCCCTAACGGGATTGAACCGCGCTTTTGTCGCGCGCGGGTTAGATGCTCTGGCGCACACGAATAATTTAGGGTTAAAGGCTCTAGCCAAAACCGCCGGTATGCGCGGCAAGCCAAATGTCGAGAGCTTTTCTTTTTCTTTGGGTCCGAGAATAAATGCCGCCGGTCGTATCGGCAAAGCGGATTTAGCGCTTGAACTTTTAACCAGCACCGACGCCAGCGAAGCCGAAGCCCTTGCCGCGCAGCTTAACAGCCTAAACCGCCAGCGCCAAACGATGGAGAAAAAAATGTTAAGCGAAGCGCTTGCGCGTCTGCAAGCCCAAAGCGAAAATAAAGAGGTTGTGCTTGTGGCGAGCGAAGGGTGGCATGTCGGTATCATTGGCATTATCGCCGCGCGGCTTAAAGATAAATATCAAAAAACTGCTGTTGTGATTGCGCTCAATGGCGAAGCTGGCACGGGCTCTATTCGCAGTGACGGCAGGCTCGATTTGGGCGGGCTGATGTATGAGGCGGTTGCCGAGGGTCTGCTCGTGCGCGGCGGCGGACATAAGCAAGCGGCAGGTTTCACCATTGCTAAAGATAAGGTCGCGCCCTTCACCGATTTTTTTGTTGAGGCGAGCGAGCGTCAAAAAAGAAACACCTTGCCCTCTAGCTCGATAGATGCGGTGCTGGATTTCTCCGCCGCGACCCGCGCCTTGTATGAGGAGCTACAAAAAGCCGCACCCTACGGCAAGGGCAACCCCACGCCGTGTTTGTTGTTCACCGATGGGCGTTTGGAGCATGCGCGCGTGAGCGGCAATGGTCATTTGCGCTGCCGTTTTCGTCCTTCGTCGGGCGGGCAAGCGGTGGAGGTCGTCGGCTTTCATCAAGCCACCACGCCTTTAGGGATGAAGCTCTTGTCGGGTGCGGGCGAGCTGTTTCATATTGCTGGCTCTTTGCGTCCGGCGTGGAGCAATATGGTATCGGGCGTAGAAATCGCTCTCGCCGATGCGCTACTCCCGAACGCGCTTAATGGGGGTGGCGAGGAAAGAAGTAAGGTGTTATAATCTATCGCATAAACTATTAGGAGAGGAAAGATGAAAACAAAATTATTCACTAGCTTTTTTGTGGCGCTGACCCTGCTTGCCGTTCCCGCGTGCGATGTTTTCAAAAGTGAAAATGAGATACTGCTTGAAAAAGCAAAGCAGGGCGATGCTAACGCGCAATTTAATTTAGGAAAAATGTATGAGGATGGGCAAGGAATTAAACAGGATTATAAAAGAGCGGCGCGCTGGTGGCGCAAGGCGGCAGAGCAAGGAGTTGCTGAAGCACAATTTAACTTGGGGTTGCTGTATTTGCAAGGGCGCGGCGTTTCGCGGAATCCTAAGGGGGCGGTGCGTTGGTTGCACAAGGCAGCAGAGCAGGGAGTTGCTAAAGCGCAATCTGCTTTAGGAGAAATTTATTTTAACGGACGCAGCATTCCTAAAGACTATAAGGAAGCGGTGCGCTGGTATCGTAAAGCGGCAAAGCAAGGGGAGGTTAACGCGCAATATAATTTAGGGTCGATGTATAGACTAGGGCAAGGCGCTTCACAGAGCCATGAGGAGGCAGTGCGCTGGTGGCACAAGGCGGCAGAGCAGGAGTTCGTTCAAGCGCAATATAGTTTAGGACTGATGTATTATGAAGGGCAAGGCGCTTCACAGAGCTATGAGGAGGCAGTGCGCTGGTATCTTAAAGCGGCAGAGCAAGGGTTTGCTCAAGCGCAATTTAATTTAGGATCGATGTATAGACGCGGGCGAGGTGTTCCTCAAGACCATAAAGAAGCGGTGCATTGGCTTCGCAAAGCAGCGGAGCAGGGGTTTGCCCAAGCACAAAGTGATTTAGGGGCGATGCATCGCTTTAGGCAAGGCGTTTCTAAAGGCAGTAAAGAGGCGTTGCTCTGGTTTCATAAAGCGGCAGAGCAAGGGAATGCTAGTGCGCAATATAATTTAGGGTTGCTGTATGCTAAGGGGCAAGGTATTCCTAAAGATTATAAAGAAGCATTGCACTGGCTTCACTTGGCGGCAGAGCAAGGGATTGCTGACGCGCAATTTAATTTAGGGGTGATGCATGCTAATGGGCAAGGTGTTTCTAAAGACTATGAAAAAGCAGTGGGCTGGTATCGCAAAGCGGCAGAGCAAGGGGGTGTTAAAGCGCAACATAATTTAGGGGTGTTGTATGAGCAAGGGCGAGGCGTTCAGCAAGACTATAAAGAAGCAATGCGCTGGTGGCGCAAAGCGGCAGAGCAAGGGGATGCTAACGCGTATTTTAAATTAGGGACAATGTATTACTTCGGGCTAGGTGTTCCTAAAAATTATAAAGAAGCCTTGCGCTGGTATCACTTGGCGGCAGAGCAAGGGCATGCTGAAGCGCAATTTAATTTAGGGTGGATGTATAGGAACGGGCAAGGCGTTTCCCAAAATTATCAGGAGGCTTATAAATGGTCGAGTATCTCTGCTACTTTAGGGTATAAAAAAGCCGCAGAAGGAAGAGATTCAATCGCAACGCAGTTGAGTCCCGAACAGCTTGAAAAAGCCCAAGCGAAAGCAAATCAGTTGCTTAAGAAATTCTCACAAAAGCAATAATGCTAGCCCCCCGCTAAAAGCTAAAGCTCGCGGGGAAGGCGAATAACCCCTATAAAAAAAGACCATTATGCTTTATAAGAACTAGGAGCGCCCTTCGTCTATCGGTTAGGACGTCAGGTTTTCAACCTGAAAAGAGGGGTTCGACTCCCCTAGGGCGCGCCAAAAGCTAGATAAATATGATATAAGAACAATATGTTGAAACGTCTTTGGAATAGGGTGAGGTATATCAATCTACCCACAGACTACGAACCCTCCGAGCAGGAGGCGTTTATGTCGCCGAAACAGCTCGCTTACTTCTACAATCGGCTGCAGCAGTGGAAGAAGGAACTGCTCAGCGGCGCCGAGATTACGATGGAACATCTCAAACACGAAGAGAAGCACAACGCCGATGTCGCCGACCGCGCAACCCTAGATGCCGACCGCACCATCGAACTGCGCGAACGCGATAGACAAAGAAAGCTCATCGCTAAAATAGACTGGGCGCTCGAGCGCATTAAAAATGGCTCTTACGGCTATTGCGAGGAAAGCGGACAACCCATTAGTCTTAAAAGACTCATCGCAAGACCCATCGCGACCCTATCCATTGAAGCGCAAGAACGACATGAGCGTAAAGAAAAAATTTATAACCAAGATTAAAAACCTGTTCTTAAAAAAAACAGATGCCGCGCGGCTCGAAACGCAAGCCGCGCAAGCGCAGAAAATGCAAGCGGTCGGGCAACTCGCCGGCGGGGTCGCGCACGATTTCAATAATATCCTCACCGCGATTATTACCGCATGCGATTCTATGCCCAAAGGACAATTTAGCGAAGTCCAAGAAATAAGAAACAATGCGCAACGCGGCGCAGACCTCGTGCGCCAACTGCTTGCTTTTTCGCGCAGACAGATTTTACAACCGCAACCGCTCGACCTTAAAACGCGCGCGGAAAATATCTTAAACCTGGTTGATAGATTGCTCGGCGCGCCGATTGATGTGAAACTAAATATCATAGAGCCAGTGTGGCCGGTGCTCGCTGACCCAACACAGCTAGAGCAAATTATTATTAACCTCGCGGTGAATGCGCGCGATGCTATGCCTAATGGCGGCAGGCTAGATATAACAATAGCCCCGATGCCCGCGCGGCAACTCGCGCAAAAAGACCATGTCCTCATTCCTAAAAATAAAGATTATGTGCTGCTTGAAATAAAAGATAGCGGGTGCGGTATTGCTAAAGCTGAGCTCGGTAATATCTTTGAACCTTTTTACTCGACCAAACCGCAAGGCACAGGGCTAGGGCTTTCCACCGTTTATGGTATCGTCAAGCAAAGCGATGGTTTTATATTCCCCGAAAGCGAAAAAGGCAAGGGCACCGCCTTTCGCATTTATCTGCCACGCCATCATCAAGAGGAAGAAGGGGAGGCAGAAAATAAAAATAAAAATTTCTCTGCGCCCGCACAACTTTCTCCTCGCTCCAACACAGGACAAAAGAAAATTTTGCTCGTAGAAGACGAACCGACGATAAGAGAATTCGCCGCGCGCGCTTTACGCTCGCACGGCTTCGAGGTGCTTACCGCGCCGAGCGCTGAGGAAGCCCTCGCCACCCCGATAGAGCAACTCGATGTCCTCGTGAGCGATGTCGTGATGAGCGGTATGGACGGCGTCCAACTCGCCGAGCACCTGCTGAACCAACATAAAAATTTACAAGTCGTCCTCATCTCAGGCTATGCCGAAGACGCTTTCCGCGACCCTGAGGCTAAACTCGCCGAGCGCATTCGCTTTCTGCCAAAACCCTTCGGGCTACAAGAGCTTATCCTCACCGTGCAGGACGTCCAAGACGCATAAGGTGCAAAAATAATCAAAATGGTTTATTATCAAACCTCACAACCGCCGGTATAGCTCAGCTGGTAGAGCACCTGATTTGTAATCAGGGGGTCAGGAGTTCAAATCTCTTTGCCGGCACCATAATCCAATAGGAGGAAAGATGGCTCATTATGTCTTGATTCACGGCGCGTGGCACGGCAGATGGTGCTGGCATAAGGTTCATACTATTTTAGAAGCAGCAGGTCATAAGATAGACGCGCCCAGCATGCCCGCCCATAAAAGCGGGAGTTTGCGCAAAATTCTGCCTTGGACAACAACCTTGGCTACCTACATCAAAAAAATGTCTAAAATAATAGAAAGGGCAGACGAACCCGTTATTCTTGTCGGACACAGCATGGGCGGTATGTCCATTACGGCTTTGGGGGAGAAATATCCCGATAGGATAAAGAAGCTGGTTTATTTGTGCGCGTTCGTGCCGCCTTCGGGCAAGAGCCTCGCCGACCTCGCGCCTGATGTCTCTCCCATTCAACCCGAAGACCAAAAGGTTCATTTCTTGCGCGGGGGCGTGGGAATAAAAAAAGAAAAAATCAAAGACATTTTTTATAATGAAACTCCCCTTGATGATATAGCTTTCGCTAAAGCCAAACTTTGCCTAGAGCCTCTGCGCGCGTTGCGCCAGCCGGTTCATTGGAGCGAAGAAAATTTAGGCAGAGTGCCGAAAATGGCGATTGTCTGCGAGAGGGACAAGGCAATTAGACCCGATGGGCAAAGAAAAATGGCTGAAAACCTCGCCATCAAGGAGATTGTTTCGCTTGATACCGACCATTCGCCTTTTTTCTCTAAACCCAGCGCGCTTACTGATATATTGCTAAAAATATAAAAAACTTATAATATACAAAACAACAGGAGGACATATGTATCGTTTATTTTTATTCGCATTATTGTTTTTTGCGACACAAACACTAGAAGCAGCGCAAACACCAACCGGCGCTATCAAAGAAGGCAATCGCGCGGGGACAATTCCCGCTTGGACGGGCGGCATCACGAAACCACCGCGCGGCTATCAAAAAGGCAAACATCACATAGACCCCTTCGCTAAAGACAAAGTGCTCTTTACTATTTCGGCTGCCAATGTTGAGAAATATAAAAAGAACTTAACTGCGATGCATTACAATATGATAAAACGCTATCCGCGCACTTATAAGATGAATATTTATAAGAGTAGGCGATCTTGCTCTTTGCCGCAGAGCGTTTATCGTGCGATTGAAAAGAACGCTAAAACCGCACGCCTTACCAATGGCGGCTCTGGCGTTGAGGGTGCTACTATCGCAACACCGTTTCCTAATTCTAAAAACCCTGTTGAACTTTATTGGAATCATAGTTTTTCCTATCAAGGATTAGCCCACAGCGATAGAGTATTCAGTGCGGCGGTTTATCCGAATGGTAGCTATGTTCCTATTATTAAGAAGCAAAAGAAATTATTCTATTACGCCAATCCTAAAACAGCGAAAAGCCGAATGGCAAAAAATGACCACTTTGAGTGGTTCGCTGAATTTGTAGCGCCGCCAAGGGTTGCCGGACAAATGTTTTCTTTTACCAATACGATAGACCAAGTCAAAGAGTTTAGGCGCGGCTTTGTGTATAATGTCGAGCGCCGCCGCACCGCTAGAGTGCCGGGCTCTTCTGCTGCTTATGATTCGCCAATGGGCTCTTATGGCGGGCTGCGCATCTCTGACGACTTGTTTTTGTATAACGGCTCACCCGATAAATATAATTGGAAGCTGATTGGTAAAAAAGAAATTTACATTCCTTATAACGTTTATCAAGCAACGTCGGTGCCGTCCAAAAAGTTGATACAAGCGCGTCATTTGAATCAGCAATTTATACGCTATGAGCTGCATCGCGTTTGGGTCATAGAGGCGACGCTCAAAAAAGGCGAGCGCCATCTTTATCCGCGGCGCGTGTTTTACGCCGATGAAGATAGCGGCATTTTCACCGCTACCGATATTTATGATAAATCAAACAAGCTGTTTCGCGGGCAGGTCGGCTTCATCAAAAATTATTATGAGGAACCGGCATGCCTTCAGGACTTTGACGTTATTTATTACTTCGACCAAGATTATTACTTGGTGGATAATGTCAAAAATGACTTCGCGCCGACCAATATCTCTGCCAAAGTGAAAGAAAAAGAGTTTGGAGCTCAAACCCTGCGCCGCATCGCACGCTAGGCGTGCCACTAACGCGTCTAGACTTGAAAAAAAGAGAAAAAGGCTATAAGGTAACCCTATGCCAATAAGAGCGAGAATCTATCGTCCCGAAAAGGTGGCGACTCAATCGGGGAGACGCAAAACCAAGTCGTGGGTCTTGGAGTATGACCCCGAGCGTAAGCGTCTGCTCGATGACTTCACCGGCTGGACGGGGTCAGACGATATGCGCTCGCAGATTCGTATGGAGTTTCCGTCCAAAGAAGCAGCCATCGCCTATGTCGAGCGTAAGGGCATCGATTACGAGCTGAAAATGCCCTCTGAGCATAAGCGCAAGGGTAGCTCCTATACCGATAATTTTAGCCCAAATCGGCGCGACTTATGGACACACTAATATGCGATAGGCTAGGCGTGAGGCCTCGTAGCTCAAAGGATAGAGCATCGGCCTTCTAAGCCGAGGGTTGAAGGTTCGAGTCCTTCCGAGGTCGCCATAATCATAATGCCGTGAATGGTAAATAAGTCCTTAATACTGGCCATTAACATGGTCGGAGTGGCAGGATTTGAACCTGCGACCCCCTCGTCCCGAACGAGGTGCGCTACCTGGCTGCGCCACACTCCGCCTTAATTTCGGCGTTTTTTCCTTTTCTCATCACATTTTATTGGCAGAGCATCAATTTTACTAAAATTTACTTGAAAATACAGAAAATAAGCATAATATAGAAACTACCGATATAATAAACAAATTATGATAATAGGGAGTTCTTTGGCTCTTTTATTCAACACAAATAGAGGAGATTTAGATAAGAGGTTATGAGTTCTATACAGAACATATTTTTGGACATATTTTTTGTGAAAATTCCAAAAACCACTAATGTTTTAGGGTTTTTAGGGGTTTTGGCGCTAACCCTTATGGGTTTAATGGCTGGCTCTGCCTATGCCGCCCCAAGCGGTGGGCGCATAGAAGCGGGAGCAGGGAATCTCGCCGACCCCTTAAACATTCAGCAAGAAAGCGACACCCTAACGACAAGCTGGCAAAGTTTTGACATCGCTAAAGGCGAGGTCGTTCGTATTACACAGCCATCAGCTTCATCGCTTATTTCTATTAAGGTGCGCAATGATGCAACAACAAATATATCTGGCACACTTAGGGCGAACGGACGCGTTTCGTTAGAGAACCCTGCGGGGATTCGTTTTAACGAAGGCTCGGTGGTGAATGTGGGCGGCTTGCTTGCTTCGGCGCGCGCGGGAGATGTTGTTGCGCGTGGTTCGATTACTTCGCCTCAAGGCAAAGTTCATTTCCAAAGTTTAGGCAAGGAGAATGTTGTCAATATTGGCGGTGCGGTTCAAGCGAGCAGAGTTATCGTAGAGGGCGTGAACGAAGTGCGCATTGCTTCGGGCGCTGACATAAGAGCAAGCAAAGAAGTTTTAATTGGAGGTGATTATCAAGGAGGCGGCACGATTGCCAAATCTCAATTAACCTATATAGAGCCGAACACTTCTATCATCGCGCCGCGTGTGATTGTGTGGTCAGACGACACTACCTTTTTTGAAGGTAAGATAGACTCCACGCAAGGAAGTAACGAGGGCTTTGTTGAAATATCAGGCAAGGAGACCCTTGGCCCTCTTAATCTAGCTGATATTAAAGCAGGCGAACTTTTAATTGACCCCAGTAACATTGTTGTAAGAAGCATTTCCCCCAATAGTAATAGTCTGCTTACAAATAGAGGCGGTGATATTCGAGTCAATGATGGTGGTTCCATCAATACTATCACACCTACTGCTATTCAAAATTTTAACGGCAGAGTCATATTAAGGGCAGGGACTTCTATAACGATTACTGATGCTATTAATAAAACGAATGGCAGTCTTACCTTAGATGCGCCAACAATCACTTTCAATAGTAGCGTTAGCACTACCGGCGCCTTGACAATACAAAATGTTAGCACCATGAACTTTCCAACTTTCGGCAGCGACACCTCAAGATTCCTATCGGCTAGGACGCTAAGTATCAGTGGCGCATCAACAATTAATATAAGGGGTTCGCGTGTGCTTAGGCTTACTGGCTCACTGAGTGTTATTATTAACAGCGACTTGAATCAAGAAAATGAATTTGCCAATCTAGTAGTCGGCTCGCTCACTATAAGCGCGCCAACGATCAATATCTCTAGCAACATCACCACTAGGGGCGATTTATCTCTAAACAATCTCACTACGCTAGCTAACACTGCAGCGAGTAGGGGGCGCTCTTCTATAACCCTAAAAGGCGAAGATGTGAGCGTCGATGGCGCGGCAACAATTACCATAACCGGTAACGTGAGGACAGTTTTTACATCTAGCGAAGCCACCATATTCAATAAAATTGTCAATCAAACGGGTAGTGGGTCGCTTGTTCTAGACGGACCAAGATTCAATAGCAATAGCAACGTCACCACTAGCGGTGATTTGATAATAAGGAATGTGTTAAGAATAAATTTCCCTGTTACTTCCGCTAATCCAGCAATCACCATGAGGGGCAGGACGATAAATATCAGTGGCTCACCAACGATTACGATTGACGGCTCAGGCACGGCTACGTTTAACGGCACAACATCTCTTACTATTGGGAATAGTATTAATAAATTAACTAACAATCTTATCTTAGACACGCCAACACTCAATAGCGGTGCTAGCGCCTCTACTACAGGTGATTTAATCCTAGAGGAAATCTCCACAATAAGAAACTCTTCAACCTTGGGTAGCTCGATAACGCTAGGGGGAAATAATGTGAGGATAGAAGGCGGAACAACAGCGACCACCCTGTCTAGCACTAATGGCGGGGCAATCACTTTAGATGGGGGAACTTCTATTACAATCGATAGAGTTATCAATCAAACGAACGGCGTGCTTATTTTAGAAGCGCCAACACTCAATATCAATAGAAGCATCACCTCCAGTGCCGCCGTTTTGATAAGCGAGGTTTCCACTATAAACTTTCCAGCTAACACCGCTATGACCATAACGAGTGATGTGTTAGAGATATCTAGCGCAACAGCAACTACTACTACCTTTACCACTACAAGTGCACTTACGCTTCGCGGCACAACGTCTATTACGATTTCTAATAATGTCAATAAAACCAATGGCGCGCTAACCATAAACACGCCAACCTACATTTCTGACGCCGACCTCACCGTCGGCGGTAACTTAACCCTAACCAATTTGACTAAGATAAATGACACTTCAGCCGCTGGTGCATCGATAACCCTAGAGGGGGATAATATAACTTTTAGTAATGGGGGCACTATCACTGTGAGCGGCAGAGATGTTAGATTTGTAGCAACGAATAGTATTACCATTAATCCTCTCGTGGCAAGCCTTGCAGCACTCACTTTTGAGGGGGATATTATCAATGTGAATAATACTCTTGCCGGGGGTAGTCTGTTAGAAGTAAAAGCAAATACTCAAATTAATTTTACAACAAGTAAGAATATTAATTTAATTTCGGAGAGAACGCTTAAAATTACTTCTAAAACACCTGCAGGGACAACCATTGTTCCAAGTAATAAAAATCTTTCACTTGCCGCTCCGGAAGTTATTTTTGATGGGATTATTGATATTGGCACGGGAACGCTTTCCGTCCTTGGTTTGAGGATATCTGCAGTATCAACAAGCACAGAGATAAAAGCGACTAGCTTTTCTTTCCTCTATTATCACTTCGGTTTTTTTGCTGGTGAGCCTGATACTCTCACACGGGCAAAGACTGAAATTTCCTTGACCGTGCCCGAGGATAGCTCGGCTACCATTAGGGGGGCGCCAACAGGAGTATCCCCTAAAGGGCTGATGACAATTAGCGCAGAAAGAAATAACGCAACACAAACTCTCTTTTTAAGTATAGACACCTCCGTGAAAAAGGGAGTAGCTATCACGGTGCGGAATTTTTCAATCTTAGCTAATTCAAGTAGCGACACAAACCCAATCAATATGACCGTAAATGTAGAAACAGGCGGCAATATCACCCTCAACGATATAAATGTAACTATGGGTGATTTATCTGTAACTTCGCAAGGTAGTATCAATCTTGCTAGGAATATCAATCTCGGTAGTTACGACCTCGCGCTAGACTCGCAAGGCACAGGCAAAATTCTTTTCCCACAAAACGCAGATATTACTTTAAGGGCAAACACGATTTCACTAACATCAGATGGAACAACAGCGGAGGCAATGGCGGGAATCCTCAACCAAGCCGAGCGCGCGCTTGATGTTACGATTATTGGCACACAGAGCGTCACGATTAATAGCGACTTGAATGCTAACGCCGTTACTTTAGAAAGCACAGATATTACATTTCCGGGTGATTTATTGCCCGCGCGTCTTACTCTAAACTATTTGGGAACGGGCAGGGTCGATGTGACAGCGGATTTATTCCAAAATGGTAGAATTCTAGTAATCAACGCGCTTGAAAGGAATGTCGGCTTTGATTTTGGTAATGTCGTTTTCGAGAACGCAAGCTTTGCTATTTCGGCTTTAGATATTGACCTCATGAGAGAAAATGTATCCTTAACGGCTAATGTTATTTCTATTACCTTGACGGCTGCTATTAGTTCCATTCGCACGACTGCTATCGAACCAGATGCTTCTTTGGCTTTGACCGTAAATAATAGTATGTCCTTATCCATACCGCAAATAAACTTAACCACCAGAGCCCCAGTCTCAGGCGCGCGGTTTAGTATTACGCTTAACGGCAATGCGGTAGCTACCTTTGCCCGCTCAACCGTCATTACCGCGCGCGCGATAAGCCTCAATGGCTCCATTAGTGGATTAGATGATCTCTCCTTCATCTCCACGGTTGATCCAATCTCCTTTTCTAGCACGATACCCACTTCTATTAACACGGTAGAAGACCTCTCCATCGATTCAGCAGGCACACCCAGCACGCCGAGCAATCAAGACCTTACCCTGTCGGTCACATCACGGACGCTAACTCTCTTAGGTAATTATGATATTGGCACCGGCACTTTGTTCGTCACCGCTCAAGCCTTCATCGGCAACCCAAGCTTCAAAGCTGCCACTTTCGATATTACTTATACCGGCACCGCAGATGCTGTCTTGCCTCCGTGGATTATTCAATTTGGTGTAAATTTCATTTTTACCGCGCGCACCGCTAATATCACGCCGCCGCGCCTCATTGATATTGGAAACGGTAATTTAGAAATCAACGCTCAAGTAGGGCGCATACAGTATATCGAGAACACGGTTTATAATGCCAAAAACATCACCTTACATTCTCAAACGGTATTTGCTGACACTGCTTTTACGACACTCACCCTTACCGCCAGCGACAAAATTTCTCTAAGCGGTCATCTTACTTTGAATGGAAGCAGTGGCGTGCTTAATTTAAGTGCTGCTTCAATTACCAACATCGCAAGCCTCACGCGAAATGATTTAAACATTACTTGGGTAGGGACTACAGCTACGATACCAAACTGGGCAATAGCATTAGATAAAAATTTATCCATCACTTCGCTCTTCGCAACGCTGGATCTGCCGGCACTGGTAAATATGGGCAATGGAGAGCTAAGACTTTCTATTCCAAGCGCAAGCGGTTCATCTATCATAAGGCGGGGGACTCTTTTCCTAACATGGACGGGCACGACCGCTTCTATCCCCGAGTGGGCAATGACCGTCAATAGCGACCTCTACGTCGATGCGCAAGCAATCCCATTACAAATACCTGACTCCATTGATATTGGAAACGGCAATTTATTTATCACCGCAGAAACAATAAGCGGAACAGCAACCAGCATTACCTTGCGCGGCATTACTTTCCTATGGACAGGGACGACCGCCTACGCGCCACGCTGGGCGGTTGTGGAAGATGTGAATTTATCGGTAAAAGCCGTCAGCGCAGATATTAGCGTGTCGGATAATATAGATATTGGCGGAGGCAACTTGCTGTTTGAAGCGCAAGTAGGACGCGTTCTATTTATTAACAGCGGTAGGAACACAATAGAATTAGAGGCGAATGCTATCACTATCCTCTCGGCAGGCACTGCCGCTAGCCTCGTGAACATAAACGCCACCCTTAGGGCAAGGGGTGATATTTTGTTTGGCGGGCGTTTTGATTTTACCGACGGCGTCTTGGTAATGGTTTCAGGTCCAAGGAATACAATTAACTTCGCAGATGATAGAGCAACTGTAATTACGGCAAAAAGAGTTGAGCTAACTTCTCAGGGTAGCGCCCCCGTGGCGAGCAATCAAAATTTGACCATAACCACTTCAGGTTTAACCAAAATAAATGGCGCATTTGATATTGGCACGAGCAATCTTACTCTCACGGCTCTTTCTATATCTCAGCCGACTATTCCCACGAGCTTTAACAGAAACTTCCTTATAATGAGGCTAACGAACGCAAGAAGGGTTGATGTTTACCAATGGGCTTTCCTTGAAAATAAAAATGTGACTATTATTGCTACACGAGGCGGCATTTTTATCCCTAGAAATGCTAATGTTGGTTCAGGCACGGTGGTAATAGAAGCGCAAGCAGGGGCTATTAATTTTAACTCTCAGGGCGCAACCACCCTCTCCGCGCGGGAAGTAACCTTGACATCAAACGGAACGCCGCGCCTCTCAAGCAACCAAGCGCTCACGATTACGGTCTTAGAGACATTAACCATAAATGGTAATTATAATATTGGCACGGGACTATTAAAGATAACCGCTACCTTAATTGTGGGTAATCCCAACTTTATTCGAGGTGGGATAGAGCTTATTTATAACAACCCAAATGATTTCCAAATTCTAGGTTGGCTCTTGGAGAAAAACCAAAATACATCCTTTACGCTTCAGTCAAATATCATTTTGCCGTTTTTTATTGATTTAGGCACGGGTTCGTTTACTGTCAATTCTGGTAGCCACTCTATTATATTTGATGGAAACGATTCAACCACCATTAGGGCGAGAAGTATAACCCTTATTTCTAAGGGACCTGCTACCAAAACCAATCAAGACCTCACCTTGACTGCCATAGAAAATATCACCCTTGATGGTAATTTTGATCTCCGCACCACCGGCGGCACGCCTGCCGGCAACATCACGCTTGAAGGACAAAATATAGTCCTAACGAACTCCTCTACTCTTTTTAGAAACAACACCCACATCACTTGGACGGGTTCAACCGCCTCTATTCCCGCATGGGCAATAGTGCAAAACAAAAACTTAACTGTTATTTCTCAACAAGCGCCGCTTATTCTGCCTCTTACGATTGACATCGGCACGGGCAACCTATGGCTTGAAGGTCCTTCCATATCAGATGCAAACAGCGTAACGCGCAATGCGCTCACATTCAAATGGACAGGCGAAACCACCTTCACCATTCCTCAATGGACACTAGCAACGAATAAAAACCTAACCATCATCGCCGAAAACGCTCTTGTTGGTATCCCTAGCGTGTTGAACATCGGCACAGGAGATTTATTCATAACGGGCTTTTCTTTATACACGCCATTAAACTTTCCGGTCGTTTTAAGGGATAGCCTTGAGATAACCATCACCGGTCCCGAAGTGTTCGATGTGCCTGACTGGGTTATTAGTCGCAATAAAGACTTAACCATCATAGCGAAGTTAGCTGACCTTTACCTCCCGAACGCCATTGACATTGGCAACGCTACCTTGACCTTGACCGCTCAACGAGGAGGAATCAACTTCAACAATAGGGGGGCAACCTTGCTCACCGCAAGCAACATTCTGCTAACCTCAAACGGCAACCCCGCGCGGAGCCAGCACAATCTTATTATTGAAGCGGAAAATACACTCTCTCTCACCGGCAATTTCGATACAGGGGTAGGGGATATCGTTATAACCACTTCTGAGTTTTCAGTTGTCGAGGCAGGCATAAAAAGGGGATCGCTTACGATTATTTGGAATGGAATTGAAAATTTCTTCATCAAAGATTGGATGATAGCAATGAATAGTAATTTGGTGATTGTCTCGCAAAGCGCCAACATTACCGTTGATAGAGACATCAATATAGGCGCGGGGCATTTGACTCTCAACGCGCCCATCATTGGCTCTATTTTGGTTTCCCCAGTAATTACTTTAGGTTCTTTGGAAGTCGTATGGAAATCCCAGAACCCCTTTGCTGTCCCAAACTGGATGATGATAAGAAATCGTAGTGTTAGCATCATCGCTGAGACCGCAGATATTAGCTTCCCGACGATAGTGAATCTAGGCGCAGGTCATTTACGCGTCAGTGCGCTTGCGGGTGCGGTCAATTTCGATACCCAAGCCGAAACCATCGTCAATGTCGGCGATCTAACGATAGCCTCTGTAAGCGCATCACAACGGGCAAGTCATCAAAACATTGTTATCACATCGCTAGGCTCTGTCTTGCTTGAGGGGCATATCAATATTGGCACCGGCAATTTAACCGTCAGGTCGGGCATAGGGGGCGCTATCAGCTTTAGCAAGAACTTCCCCACCCAAATTAGCGCGGCAAACATAACCCTCGGCTCTAATAGGAAACCCGTGGCGAGCAATCAAGACCTAACCCTAACCGCTATAGAAACGCTCTCTTTAAGGGGTAGGTTTGATATCGGCACAGGCAATTTAGTTGTATCCGCCGGCCGAGTAGGCGCAACCGTCGCCACCCTCAACAGAAACGCGCTCACCTTCACATGGAGCGGAGCCCAAACAGCCTTCATTCCTCAATGGGCTATTGATGAGAACGGAGACATGTCCGTTACCGTGCTTCAAGCAGGCATCATCTTGCCGCCTTCTTTGGAAATTGGTGATGGCGCTTTAACCATCAATAGCGCGGGCGTGATTAATTTTGCCACCACCGCCACAGGCACTATTTCGGCAAGAAGCATAAGCCTAACGGCTAGCAATGATAATGGGCTCTCGCCAAGCAACCAAACGCTCATTTTGACCGCATTAGAAAACATTTCGCTGGTGGGTAGTTTTGATTTTGGCACAGGTAATGTTACCCTCAATGCCGAGCGTATCTTTATTCTCGGCAATAGTAAGCTGGTGGCGAACGATATTTACATCAACACGAATAGCAAAGACATTGATGTTTCCTCTCCCACGACCGCAAGTCTAGAGATTACCGCAGACAATAACTTGACCTTTAACGATAGACAGAAGCTCTTTTCGCTAGAGCTAGATGGCTTGATGATTATCGCGGATAACGAAATTGAAATTCAGACTTCGGCTACCTTCTCAGCTGCCACGATACATGTCGGCGGCGTGATAAAAGCCGCCGAGAATAACTTCACCCTAACTGCTTTAACCAATGGTGGTATCACTTTTGCTGACGATAGGCATACTGTCATAGAGGGGGAGAGCATATCTTTGGTTTCGCCGAGTGAGCAAGCAACCTTCAGCAACCGAAACCTAACCATAAGAGCAAATAGAAACATCACGCTAGAGGGGTATTTCCTTTTAGGCGAGGGCGATGTATGGCTTATTGCAGGAAATAATGGGAAGCTAGGTGTCATCAACTTTGTTTCAACTCCAAGCTTCGCGGCTGAGCGGTATAGGTTAGAGCAAAATGGCGCCTTCTTTGCAAGCGAGAAGCCTGCCAATTTCTACTTCGCGAATAATCAAATTGATATTTCACCTCTTATTATTTATACTGGCATAGAGCTATTCCAGCCGGCGGTGGATTGGGCGCATCAGTTTATCGTTCGCACCGGCGATGAAGGCATTGACTTAATGACCTTGCTTGAGGTCGGTGAAGAATATTTTGGCGCTTCTTTCGCCGATGGCGTGTTTGATTTTGGTGATATACCTCTCATCTTAATCACTAGCGGAGATATTGACCTAACAGGAATAGAAAACACAAATAGACCCCTTGTTATTAGAGCTAGTAGTATCGTTTTGTCAGGCAGGAGAATCAAAACGAGCTCAAATGACGACGTCATCAACCATCTAATTCTTGAAGCAACCCACAACGTGCTAATTGATGCTGATATTACCTCAACACATGATATTACTATCAGGGCAGCCGCTATCAACTTCTCTTTTTACAAACCTATCCTCATAGAAGCGAACAATATAAACTTCGACTCAAGAGGGTTGCCAATCGCCAATAACCAAAATGTTATTCTCAGAAGTGAGCAAGACATCTCTTTACAAGGGCAGCTCAATATAGGGCTTGCGAGTTTAAGGCTAGAAGCCGGTGGGCGTATAAAATCAATCCCCTCTCCAGGCGAGGAAATGAGAGATGTAGAAATTAGAGCCAATAGAATATTCCATAGCGCCGGCAGGTTCAATGATGAAAATGACCCAAGCCATAGCTTCACCTTACAAGCTGCAAATGATATTCATCTTGTTAATCATCTGGTTATTAACGGCAGCATCACCTTGCGTGCCGGTGGGACTATTTTCTTTTCAACAGGAGGCGCGGGTAGCCATCGTGTCGAGGCGAGAGGAGAGGAGAGCAGTATATTCCTACAACAAAGACAGAGCACAAATTACAATAGGGCGGTTGAGCTTATTTCAGAAAGCATTATGCTCATAGGCTTTGAGCTTGTAGAGCGCATCACAAGTAATACCTTTGATGGCAGGTTGCTTCTTACCGCGCTCGGCGGGCATGATATAACATTGCCCTTGCTGGCGAGCGCGCGCAGCATAGCAGATATGGATATGCCTTTTTTGACAAATAGCTTGTGCTTTTCTGTCAATTCTAATATTTGCCCCTAAAAAGGCTAATAGAGCACAAAATTGAGCTTAATAACTGCTTAAGTCGCTCAAATTTGCTTGAAAGCTCAAAAAATGTTGATTATATTATTTATTGTTAAAGAAATAGGGGTATTATAAAGATAAGGAGAAGTTTTGTATATTTTTATGGGCTATTTACTTTTTGCTCGATTATTCGTTGTTGCCTTAGGTTTGGCAACTCTTTTAGGAGCGGTCGGCTTACATGCCGCACCGAGTGGCGGGCGTGTGACCGCAGGCGCGGGCGACCTATCGAACCCGCTTCTCATTCAACAACATAGCGACACCCTAACGACAAGCTGGCAAAGTTTTGACATCGCTAAAGGCGAGGTCGTTCGTATTACACAGCCATCAGCTTCATCGCTTATTTCTATTAAGGTGCGCAATGATGCAACAACAAATATATCTGGCACACTTACCGCGAACGGACGCGTCTCGTTAGAGAACCCGGCGGGGATTCGTTTTAACGAAGGCTCGGTGGTGAATGTGGGCGGCTTGCTTGCTTCGGCGCGCGCGGGAGATATTGTTGCGCGTGGTTCGATTACTTCGCCTCAAGGCAAAGTTCATTTCCAAAGTTTAGGCAAGGAGAATGTTGTCAATATTGGCGGTGCGGTTCAAGCGAGCAGAGTTATCGTAGAGGGCGCGAACGAAGTGCGCATCGCTGCCACGAGTGGTTCGGGTGCCGATATAAGAGCAAGCGAAGAAGTTTTAATTGGTGGTGATTATCAAGGGGAAGGGAAGATTACCAATTCTCAATTAACCCATATAGAGCCGAACACTTCCATTATCGCGCCGCGCGTGATTGTGTGGTCAGACGGCTCTACTTTTTTTGAGGGAAAAATAGACGCCACGCAAGAAAGCAATGGGGGCTTTGTTGAAATATCAGGTAAGACATTTCTTGCTTCTTTTAATCTGTCTGACATTAAAGCAGGCGAACTTTTAATTGACCCAGAGGCTATTTTTATAAAAGTTGCTATCCTCAGTAGTAATGGTCTGATTACAAATGGCGGCGGTGAAGTTAGAAAAGATGCAGGTTATAGTGTTGCTACTTTTACCCCTCGTGCTATTAAAAATTTTAATGGCAATGTCATATTAAGGGCAAGGTCTTCTATAACGGTTAGTAATTCTATTAATAAAACGAATGGTGGTCTTACTTTAGATGCGCCAACACTTAATATCAATAGCAACATCACCACCAGTGGTAATTTAACCCTAACTAATGTCGCTACGCTAAATGGCGCTAACTTTATAACCTTACAAGGTTCGAAGGTGATTCTCAATGGCGCATCAACGGTTACTATGACGAATTCTAATCGTGGGACAACCATTTTTAGAGGAACGACTTCTGTTGTAATCAATAGCATTATCAATCAAACGAGTGGCAGGCTCATTTTGAACGCGCCAAGACTCGATATAAATAATAACATCACTTCCAATATTTCCTTGTCGCTAAGAAATGCTAACAGCATAAATTTTCCAACGAGCGGCATAATCACTCTAACGGCACCGTCGATAGAAATCACTAACACGGAAAATGCCCTTTGGCACGGCTCAAGCAAGGTTACGCTTAGGGGCACACAGCGTATTGACATTCCAACTCATGTTTTCAAAATAGGCGGTTCGCTCGTGTTAGATACGCCAACATTCACTACGCATGGCATCTCCACAGTCGGCGATTTAACCTTAAATAATGTCTCTACGCTAAACGTCACTTTAGTTGCCGATGATACTGTGTTTGTAATTCTAGGTGGCTCTAATATGAACATCAATGGCGCAACAAAAATTACTGTAACAAGCACCGATAATAACGCTGTGATCGTTTTTTCTGGCGAAAGCTCTTTTACTAGCAATAGCATTATCAATCAAACGAGTGGCTCACTCGTTTTAAATTCGCCAATACTCAATATCAACAAAGACATCACCTCCGTCAATCGGCTGGGATTAAACAATGCCGCCGCTATAAATTTCCCAACAGGAGGCAATAGCCCTCCTATCACTCTAGAGGGCGAGGCAATAGACATTAGTGGTTCAAGCGCTACCTCAAGCACTACCTTGACGACCTCTAGTGGTGGTTCGCTCACCTTTATCGGAACGGATTCTATTACTATCAGAAGCACTATCAATCAACCAAACGGCACGCTTACTTTAAGCACGCAAACACTCAGGATCGATAATAGCATCACCGTTGCCTCTGCTTTGATAATAAGCGATGTTGCTAACATAAATTTTCCAACGGGAATAGTTAATAACGCAATTACTCTAATGGGTACAGATGCGATAGTCATTAGTGGCGCGGAAACGATTACGCTTGCCGGCTCAGGCACGGTTACGCTCAAGAGCGCAGGGAGTATTCCTATCAATAGTGCTATCAATCAAACGAGTGGCGCGCTCACCTTAGACACGCCTAGGCTAAGCATCGCTGGTAGCGGCATCATTACCAGTGGCAATTTAACCCTAAAAAACATCGCTACGCTAAACAATGCTTTAGCCACCACAGCACCTGTAACCCTAGAAGGCTCTAATGTGAGCATCAGTGATGTGGAAACGATTACCATGACTAGCACCAGAGGCGGCGGAATTATTTTCAATGGGACGACTTCTATTACCACCAGTAGCACCATCAATCAAACGAGTGGCACACTCACCTTGAACACGCCCACTCTAAACACTAATAGAAATATCTCCTCCATCGGTAGTTTGTCCCTAATCAATGTCACTGCGCTAAATAACACTGCGCCTTCTTCTAGCGAGCATATAATTCTAGGCGGCTCTAATATGAGCCTTAGTGGTGCAACAACCACTACCATAAGCAGTTCCAATAGCGTCCTAACCATTTTTAGAGGAACAGCTTCTGTTACCATCAATAACACTATCAATCAAACAAGTGGCTCGCTTACTTTAAGAGCGCCTAGCTTAAATATATTTAGCAACATAACCTCTTCCGGCACTTTAAGAGCAGAGAACACTTCAACAATAAATATTCAATCAGCAACAAGCGAAAATATAATCCTAACGGGCAGGTGGCTTACTATCGACGGCATAGCAACTGCCAATAACTCAGGAGGGATAACAAATATCGTTGCCGCAGGAAAAACATTGAATCTTGTTGGAACCGATGGCATTAGAATTGGTAGCTCTCTTCAAGCCTCGTCTCCGCTGTTGTTAGACTCGCCAATATTAAATATCAACAACAATATAAATGCTACCGGCGCTTTGCTAACGTTAGCATTGCACGCAACACTCAATTTTCCATTAGAGACGGATTCTACAATAACGTTCAGCGCGGGGAATATTACTCTAAAGCGCTCGGCGCGCGCTACGGGCGATGGGCTAACAAATTCCGTGAGTGTGAAAGGGAACGAAGGTAAATTTGTGGCAACGAATATAGCCACCATTGATGTGCCGATAACGAGCTCTACTACCGACCTCACTTTTGAAGGCGCGTTTGTCAATGTGAACGCCAATCTTAGTGCTGACGCGCTATTAGAAATAAAAGCAAGCACCCTCATTAATTTTTCAACAAGCAGTCATGTCTCTTTAACTGCGAATGAGACTATTAAACTTACTTCTACAGCGCCTGAAGGCACGGTTATTACGGCTAGCAATAAAAATCTTTCTGTTAATGCCGGTGCGCTCGTTGTAGATGGGATTATTGATATTGGCACAGGAACGCTTGAAATTTCTGCTTTGAGATTGTCTACCCCGTCAGCCAGCTCTGAGATAAGAGCGAATACTTTTTCTTTTACCTATTATCATTTTGGTTATTCCTCTTCGACACCCCCCATCACAAAGAGCGCGACAGAAATTTCCTTGACCGTGTCGTCAGGGGCTAGAATTTCTGTTGGCGGAGCAGGGACATCACAATACGATAGGGGACTAACAACAATTAGCTCAGCAAGAACCAACTCCATACAAACTTACTCTTTAAGTTTAGATGGAGCTGTGAAAAGGGGCGTCGTTCTCAAGGTTAATGCGTTTTCCCTCTCGGCTTATGCCAGCGATGACACAACCCCAATCAACACGAACATAACAATAGAAACACGCACCGTTGTTACTCTCAACAGCATAGAGATAATGATGGGTGATTTATCTTTGTCCTCGCAAGGTGATATCAAGGTTACTAGCGATATCTCACTCGGTGAATATGACCTAACACTAAAAACGCAGGCTTTAGGTAAAATTCTCTTCTCAAAAAGCGCAGATGTTACTTTAACAGGAAATATTGTTTCATTAACATCGGCGAGAGCGCCGAGCCAAGCCGAACGCGGGCTCAATGTTATGGTTGTCGGCACACAGAGCGTCACGCTTAGTGGTAATCTCAATGTTGCCGCCATCACTTTAGAAAGTGTGGCTATTACATTTCCAACGAGTTTATCTACCTCTCATCTTACTCTAAACTATTTGGAAACGGGCGAACTCAATTTAAGAGAGAGCGTATTCCAAAATGGTAGAAGTTTAACCATCAATGCGTTTGAAAAGAATGTCAGCTTTAACTTTAGTGATGTCATTTTTGAAAACGCTAGTTTTACTATTTCAGCTTTAGATGTTGAACTCATAAAAGAAAATGTATCTTTAACGGCTAATTCTATTTCTATCACTTTGACGAAGATAGCCAATTCTCTGCGCAACTCTTCTACCGTGCCAAACGCTTCTTTGTCTTTGACCGCAAACAATAGTATCATCTTAACCATACCGCAAATAAACTTAACCAATAGAACGCCAACCTCAGGCGCGCAGTTTAGCATTGCGCTTAACGGCAGTGCGATAGCTACCTTTACTCGCTCAAGCGTTGTTACCGCGCGCGCGGTAAGCGTCCATGGCTCCATAAATGGATTAGATGGTCTCTCCTTCACCTCCACCGCCCAGCCAATGGCTTTTTCTAGCACAGCAAACTCTTCTATTAGCGTGGCAGGAAATCTCTCCATCTCTTCGGCAGCAGGCGCCCCCACTACGCCGAGCAATAAAAACCTTACTCTGTTGGTTTCATCAGGGCTGCTAACCCTCGCGGGCAACTATGATATTGGCACCGGCACTTTGTTCGTCACCGCTCAATCTTTCTCGGGCAACCCAAGTTTTAATACCGCAATTTTTGACATCACTTACACCGGCACCTTAGATATTGCCTTGCCTAACTGGGTTATTGAAACAGATAAGGACCTGTCTTTCACAGCGCAAACCGCTAGTATTACGCCGCCGCGCACGATTACGCTTGGCGCGGGCAATTTGAAGCTTAACGCTCAAGGGGGTAGCATAAATTACAGCAATAATACGAACTTCAGCGCGAATAACATCACGTTGCATTCTGCAATGGCGTTCGCTTATGTTGCTTTGGAGACACTCACTCTTACCGCGCTTGAAGATATTTCTTTAAGCGGACACTTTGCTTTGAATGGAAGCAGTGGTGCACTTAATTTAAGTGCTGCCTCAATTACCAGCACTGCAACTTTAACGCGAAATGATTTGAACATCACTTGGACAAGCACCTCTGCCTCTGTGCCAAGCTGGGCGGTAGTAGAAAATAAAAATTTATCGGTCAGCGCGCTAACGGCAACGCTAGAGCTTCCTGATAGTATTGATATAGGCACCGGCGACTTAACCCTCTCGGCTACCGCGATGAGCGGCACACCAAGCATTACACGCGGCGCACTTACTTTGATATGGACGGGGACAACGGCTTCCCTGCCAAGCTGGGCGGTAGTAGCAAATAAAGATTTAGTCATTCAAGCAACTAGCGCTGATATTTCTGTTCCCGCTTCTCTTGCTATGGGCTCAGGCAGCTTGACGTTGGATGCGGTTGCGGGCGCGCTTGTTTTTGCTTCGACAAGCCTTTCAGGCGGAAGCATTACCTTAAAAAGCAAAACGCAACCACGCGCAAGCGACCAAGCGGCGACAATAGACGCTACCAATATTACTCTGTCAGGAAAATTCAATTTCGGCACCGGCGGTTTGACACTCAAGGCGAGTGATATTACAACGCAAGATGATTTCGCGCTTACAAGAGGCGGTTTATTCATCACGTGGAAGGGCACATCGGCTACTATCCCTGCGTGGGCGATGGTGGCAGACAAAAACCTATCGGTCAGCGCGCTAACGGCAACGCTAACACTACCTGATAGCATTGATATAGGCACAGGTGATTTAACCCTCTCAGCTACCGCGATGAGCGGCGCGCCAAGTATCACGCCCAACATTACACGGGGACTTCTTACTTTAATATGGACGGGGACAACGGCTTCGGTGCCAAGCTGGGCGATAGAGGCAAACAAAAACCTATCGGTCAGCGCGCTAACGGCAACGCTAGAGCTTCCTGATAGCATTGATATAGGCACAGGGGATTTAACCCTCTCAGCTACCGCGATGAGCGGGACGCCCAACATTACACGGGGACTTCTTACTTTGATATGGACGGGGACAACGGCTTCGGTGCCAAGCTGGGCGGTAGAGGCAAACAAAGATTTAATAGTTCAAGCGACTAGTGCTGATATTTCTGTTCCTGCTTCTATTGTTTTAGGCTCAGGTAGCTTGACGTTGGATGCGATTGCTGGCGCGCTTGTCTTTGCTTCGACAAGCCTTTCAGGCGGAAACATCATCTTAAAGAGCAAAACCCAACCAAGCGCAAGCACCCAAGCGGCAACCATAGACGCTACCAACATTACTCTGTCAGGAAAATTCAACTTGGGCACTGGCGGTTTGACGCTCAAGGCGAATAGCATTACAACGCAAGATGAGTTCGCGCTTACAAGAGGTGGTTTATCCATCACGTGGAAAGGCGCGTCTGCCACTATTCCTAACTGGGCGATAGTAGCAGACAAAGACCTATCGGTCAGCGCGCTAACGGCAACGCTAGAGCTTCCTGATAATATCAATATAGGCACAGGAAACTTAACCCTCTCGGCTACCGCGATGAGCGGCACACCAAGCATTACACGCGGCGCGCTTACTTTGATATGGACGGGGACAACGGCTTCCCTGCCAAGCTGGGCGGTAGTAGCAAATAAAGATTTAGTCATTCAAGCAACTAGCGCTGATATTTCTGTTCCTGCTTCTCTTGCTTTAGGCTCAGGCAGCTTGACCTTGGATGCGGTTGCCGGCGCGCTTGTTTTTGCTTCGGTAAATCTTTCAGGCGGAAGCATTACCTTAAAGAGCAAAACGCAACCACGCGCAAGCAACCAAGCGGCGACAATAGATGCTACCAATATTACTCTGTCAGGAAAATTCAACTTAGGCACCGGCGGTTTGACGCTCAAGGCGAATAGCATTACAACGCAAGATGAGTTCGCGCTTACAAGAGGCGGTTTATTCATCACGTGGAAGGGCACATCGGCTACTATCCCTGCGTGGGCGATGGTGGCAGACAAAAACCTATCGGTCAGTGCGCTAACGGCAACGCTAGAGCTTCCTGATAGCATTGATATAGGCACAGGAGATTTAACCCTATCAGCTACCGCGATGAGCGGGACGCCCAACATTACACGGGGACTTCTTACTTTGATATGGACGGGGACAACAGCTTCGGTGCCAAGCTGGGCGGTAGAGGTAGACAAAGATTTAATAGTTCAAGCGACTAGTGCCGATATTTCTGTTCCTGCTTCTGTTGTTTTGGGCTCAGGTAGCTTAACGTTGGATGCGGTTGCTGGCGCACTTGTTTTTGCTTCGGCAAATCTATCAGGCGGAAACATCATCTTAAAGAGCAAAACCCAACCAAGCACAAGCGCCCAAGACACAAGTGCCCAAGACACAAGCGCCCAAGAAACGACAATAGACGCTACCAACATTACTCTGTCAGGAAAATTCAATTTTGGCACTGGCGGTTTGATACTCAAGGCGAATAGCATTACAACGCAAGATGATTTCGCGCTTACAAGAGGCGGTTTATCCATCACGTGGAAGGGTAATACTGCTTTTATCCCAAGCTGGGCGGTAGTCGAAAACAAAGACTTAACGATTATAGCTGCCAAAGCTGATATTTCCGTTCCTGTTTCTTTTTCTTTGGGTTCGGGTGATTTGACGTTGGATGCGGTTGTCGGCGCGCTTGTTTTTGCTTCGGTAAATCTTTCAGGCGGAAGCATTACCTTAAAGAGCAAAACGCAACCAAGCACAAGCAACCGAGACGCGACAATAGACGCCCTCAATACAATTACTTTATCTGGCAAGTTCAACTTTGGCACAGGTGATTTGACACTCAAAGCGAGTGATATTTCAACGCAAGATGAGTTCGCGCTTACAAGAGGCAGCTTATTCATTACATGGAAGGGCGCGTCGGCTACTATTCCTGCGTGGGCGATAGTGGCAGACAAAAACCTATCGGTTACCGCGCTAACGGCAACGCTAGAGCTTCCTGCTAACATTGACATAGGCACGGGAGACCTAACTCTCTCAGCTACCGCGATGAGCGGCACGCCAAGTATTACGCGTGAGCTTCTTACTTTGATATGGATAGGGGATTCCGCATCAGTGCCAGACTGGGCGGTAGTGGAAGATAAAAATTTAATAGTTCAAGCAACCAAAGCTGACATCTCTGTTCCCACTTCTCTTGCTTTGGGTTTAGGTGATTTAACCTTAGATGCGATTACCGCTGCGCTCGCTTTTGATAGTAGCACTTCAACCAACCTTTCGGGCAGAAGCATTACCCTAAAGAGCAAGACGCAACCACGCGCGAGCAACCAAAAAGCAACGATAGATGTTTCTACTAGAATGACTCTGTCAGGAAAATTCAACTTCGGCACGGGTGATTTGGACCTCAAAGGAGATAGCATTACAACGCAAAATGATTTCGCGTTTATAAGAAGGGGCTTATTTATTCTGTGGAGGGGAGGTGAGGCGCCTGTTCCTAGCTGGGCGATAGAAGAAGGGAAGGATTTAACCATCACCGCGCGCGAGGCGAGCATTTCCGTTCCTAATAGATTTCTTATAGGCTCGGGTAATCTGGTTTTAGAGGCAAAGCTGGGAGGCATCAATTTCGACAATAGCGCTCCAACCAAAATAAGCGCAAGCAGCATTACGCTAATAGCGAACGCAATCCATAGGGCAAGCAATCAAAACCTCCATTTGCTATCGGCGAGCGTTTTATTACTTTCAGGCGATTTTAGTATAGGCACAGGGGCTTTGTCGCTAGAAGCGCAGTTCATTGACTATAAAGCGCACTTTATAAGAGGCGACCTATCTATAACGTGGAGCAGCACGTCGGCGACTATTCCCGATTGGGCAATCGAGCAAGATAAAAACCTGTCGGTTACCGCGCTGATTACTAAGCTTGTTCTGCCGTCTGCCCTCGATATCGGCGCAGGCAATTTGTCGCTCACCGCGCCTGAGCTCTTTGTCCTTGGAGACTTCTCTTTGACCCGCAATGCTCTCTCCTTAACACTGACGGGTGAAACGGATTTTGTTATCCCGAATTGGGCTATCGCGCGAGATAAAAGTTTAAGCATTACGACTACTCAATCGAACATTAACGCGCCCGCGTCTATGGATTTAGGAACAGGTGATTTCACCTTGCACACGCAAGAAGGTGCTATCAATTTTGACAAAACCTCCCCAACAAGATTTGTTGCGAACAATATCACGCTAATATCAACTAGCTTTCTAGCCGTCAATAATCAAAATGCTGAGTTCATCGCAGCAGAGGAACTTTCCTTAGGCGGGTTTATGTTGTTCGGCGAAGGCGATTTAACCTTAAACGCGCAGAATATTATTTTTCAGGAAATCACACAACTCGGCGCAACAAACATCCGCTTTACAACAAACACAAAAGATGAAGATATCACAAACATAAAAGATGAAAGTGTTTCTATCGTCGCTACAAACGATTTGGTTTTTGAGAACAAAGCAGGCAACACGGTTATCAATTTAGGTGTAACGACCCTGTCTGCCGGAAACAACATGATATTTAGAAGCAATACTTTCGTTTTCGCTTATTCCCTTCATCTAGGACCTTCTTTAGATGCCGGGCGAAGGGATATTACTTTAACAACAACCAGTTTTATTAGCTTCGCAGACACGAGAGCTACCATCATCACCGGGGGCAATGTTTCGCTTATGTCGCCAAACAGACAGCAAATTCCGAGTGATCGCAACTTAATTATTCGGGCAAGGGGCGATATAGAGTTAGAAGGTAGCTTCTTTATTGGCGATGGCAACGCGCTGTTTTATGCTGGCGACAAAAGAGGCTTGGGTGTTATTCGTTTTATTGCCACCCCTAGCTTTAGAGCGGGCGATTATCGTTTAGAACAAAATGGTGGCTTGTTCCCGCGTAAGAAACCTGCCACCTTCCGCTCGGGTGATAACAGCATTGATGTTATCCCCTTGCTTATTTATACAGGCATTGAAGTTGAATACCGCGTGGATTGGGGGCGCCAGCTTTTTGTATTAAATGGCAGCAAGGATATTACCTTGTTAGATTTACAAGCGTTTGGCGAAAACCATCAAGGCTTTGATTTCACAAATGGTGTTTTTGATATAGGCGATAACGCGCTAACGCTAATTACAAGTGGCGATATTATTTTACCTATCGCTTTGACGGAGCGAGGCATTGTGATAAAGGCAAGACGCATCACGCTGAGGGGTAGAAGACTCATCTCAGCTGATAGTCTAAAGCAATTAACAAGCCACCTAACACTTGAGGCTAGAGAATCTATAGTGTTAGATATTGACGTTACATCCAATTATAACTTTGTCATTGACTCGGCTTCTCTTAGCTTTTCTGTGCAGAAAGCTGTAAATATTCTTGCGGCAAACATTCACATTTATGCTGAAAACCAACCCGAAAAGAATTATCAAAATGTTAGTTTATTGGCACACAATAATATCTACTTGCGCGGCAGCTTGAATATTGGCTTGGCTACCCTTGTTTTACAGGCAGGAGAAAAAATAAACTTGGAAAGGGCAGAGAGTGAAAACGAAAAAGATGTAGAAATTAAAGCGAATAGAATCATTTATCGCACCCTCGTCAATGAAGAGGAGACGGCAGAGGGCGCAAGTAGTCATAATTTAATGCTCAATGCCGAAAATGATATTCACCTCGATACAAATTTAGTTTTAGGTAGCCATATCGCGTTGCGCGCGGGCGGTAGCATCATCACGCCAGAATCGGACGAGGGGTTTGTTATCAAAGCCTTGGGGAAAGGTAAAAACCTCATCTTCGAGCAAAAATACGCCGCGCGCGTTAATGGCAACATCAACCTAAGCGCAAGTGGCAATATTGTTTTGAGAGGCGCGCTTGATAGAGGGGAAGGGTTTATCGTGTTAAATTCCAATGGTCTGCTTGATATACAAGATACGCTACGCATTTTGGGTAGCGATATTGACTTCACCTACAGCATGGTTTTGCTACCTTCTGGGCATCGATTGGTTTTAAGGCAAAGATCTCCTAGTTTTGCTGCCCCCTCTAATGAAGGTAGCTAGGAATGCCTAAAAGGTTATGGTTTTTAGAAATTTTATTGAAAATTAAGAAAAACTGCTATACTATCGCTATAATAATAAGTGAGTTCAACCAAAAGGAGAGAGCTTTAGTGTCTCCAAAACAAGCGGTTTTTAGGCAAATGACCAGCGCGACTTTAATGCGAGTTCTAGCGTGGATTTGCGTTGCTTTTTTGGCAACAGCAGCGCAAGCCGTCCCTCGGGACTCAGTCCCTCGGGACTCAGCCCCGAGGGGTGGGCGCATCGAGGCAGGAGCGGGAAATCTCACTGACCCCTTCAACATTAAACAAGAAAGCGCTTACCTCGCAACAAGCTGGCAAAGTTTCGACATCGCTAAAGGCAAGACGGTGCGAATTACGCAACCTTCGGCTTCCGCGCTTATTTCTATCAAGGTGCGCAATGGTGCTGCAACGAATATATCAGGCACGCTTAGGGCGAATGGGCGCGTTTCGCTAGAGAACCCTGCGGGGGTTCGTTTCAATGAGGGCTCGGTGGTGAATGTGGGCGGCTTGCT
The DNA here is from genome assembly GCA_965209065.1 of Alphaproteobacteria bacterium. Taxonomy (GTDB): domain Bacteria; phylum Pseudomonadota; class Alphaproteobacteria; order JAPOUT01; genus CBDBUR01. The sequence continues at coordinate 682,201 of OZ242373.1, read as the reverse complement.
TGCCTCGGCGCGCGCGGGCGATGTTGTTGCGCTAGGCACGATAAAGGCTAAAGGCGGAAGGGTTCATTTCCAAAGTGCTGCTAAAAATAATGTTATTAATCTTGGCGGTTACGCTCAAGCGAAAGAAATTATCGTTGAAGGAGCAAACGAAGTGCGCGTCAAAAGTGGTGCTAATCTTTCTGCCAATAAAGTTTTAATCGGGGGCGATTATCAAGGCGGCGGTGATATCATAAACGCGCGCACAACCATCATAGAAAAAGACACGCTCATCACTTCTTCTTATGTTGTCGTTTGGGCAGATGGCTCAACTTATTTTAATGGTTTTATCAATGCCCAGGGTGGCTTTGTGGAAATATCGGCAAAAAATTATCTCGCGCCATTTGATATTTTTTCTATTCAAGCAAAAGATTTATTGATAGACCCCAATAACATAAGTATTGACTTAGTGGGTATCAATGATAATCAAGTTGCAATTGATGGTATTGTCATACTGGCAGATGGTGCTAACTCTAATTTTTCTATATCCGCCAGCACGATTGAAAACTATAATGGCAACGTTTCGCTTATCGCACGACAAATCATTGCAGTCAATGCTCCAATCAATAAAACCAATGGTGGCTTAACGCTCATTGGAACGAATATCAATATTAATCAAAGTATAAGCACAACTGAGAGTTTAATCATCACAGCAGAGGAGCATCTATCTTTCACGACAGGTAATGCGGTTACTCTATCGGCTGACATTGTTAGCTTAACTTCCACACAACAACCGACACCAAGCAATCGGAATTTGACAGTGACCGCAAACGATAGACTCATTTTAGGGGGGAAGACATCTATTAATTTGGGTTCCGCCGCAACATTTGAGATAAACACTAAAGAGCTCGTGTTTCCTTTGGAGTCTACCATTGACATAAACGTGGGGCAGATAACACTGAATCTTAATTCCTCTTCCTTTATAGCAATCGCGAAGTGGATGATAGGAGATGGCAGAAGCACCACGATACGTAATAGTAATACCGATGCACAATCGGGCATTGTGATATCTAGCAATATTAATTTAGGCTTAGGTCATTTTGTTGTAGAGGGAAATGCTATCACCATAGAAAGTAATATCTTCGTTAACGCGGGGAGCATTAGCCTAATCGCTAGACAGACAAAAAGTGATACCCTTGATGCTATCTATAATATTTTAGAGGCTTCTGCCTCCTTTGTCGCAACCACCGGCGACCTAACAATCAACGCTTATAATATGGACTTTAGAGGACATAATGGAGGCATAGGACGAGGGAATTTAGGTCTTTCTGCTACAGGCAATGTTGTTTTTCTCCAAGATATCAGTATTCAAGCATACAATATAAATATCGGCGGCGGCACGTTAAAAGCCGAATCCATCCAAACAGGTATCGCCACGCGACATAACTTGACCCTAAGTGCTAACGACGCAATTAATTTTGCTACAGGTGCTAGCACCACCATACAAGGCGCCGATGTCTTTTTGACATCCACGCAACCGCCACTTGCAAGCGGGCAAGATTTAACCATAGAAACAGAAGGGGTTTTATCGCTTGTCGGCTTCTTTAGTATAAGCACTAGCAATGATTTAACCCTAATAACGCATACATTCGAGGGCTCGCCCACTTTTACTAGAGGGAATACGAATCTGTTTCTAGACGGACAAGAAGATACCATTATTCCTGATTGGGTTGGGCGAAAGAATGGAGACTTGACTATTACCTCACGGCTAACTGCTGATATTATTTTGTCGGGGACACTCGACCTAGCAAGCGGCAACTTAACCGCCAATGCACAAAATAGCGCGGTTAGTTTCGACAAAGATGCTCCAACCACAATAATAGCAACAAACATCTCACTCACTTCGTTTGAGCCGACAGCAAATAATCAAAACGTAACCATCACGGCAACAGGCAGATTAACTCTAGCAGGCTTGTTTGATATTGGCTCGGGTAATTTGACTCTAAACGTAAACGAGTTATTTACTCCCTCGCCTGCCGTTCAGGTGGAATTTATAAGAAATGAGCTTTCGGTTAATTTCACAGGTGCGCTCTTTGCTTTTCCAGATTGGTTGCAGTTGAGTGATAAAAAATTAACCGTTACCGCGCAAACCATTGATATTTTATTTCCTTTAGGCATTAACATTGGCTCGGGTGATTTAGTGGTGAATGCGGTTGCTGGCGCGATTAATTTCTCTACCGCGGTTGATACAAACCTTATTGCCAATGACATTACGCTAACAGCGGCAACCGCTTCTACGCCCAGCAATCAAGCGCTTAGGATAGAGGCGAAAGGGGACGTGACGCTAAACGCTCAGCTTGATGTTGGCTCAGGTGCGATGGACATTACAGCAGGAGATGGCGCCAACAATGAGGGCGAAATCATTTTTATGCCGTCGACGATTTTAACCGCGAATGCTGGCATCGCTTTGCGGCAAGATAAAACGCCTTTTCCGTCAGCTGCGCCGTCTTCTTTTGTTGGCGAAGTAACAATTTATTATAAAGATGAAGTCAATCCGAATTTCATTGGTGCGTGGGCGCAGGATGGCAATGGAGAATTTGGCGCAGATGTCATCTTGGATGCTGGAGACGATGATATTATCATCACAGATGACTTGTTGTTCCAATTTGGTCATGAGATAGACAGTCAAGGCATTTTGAATATGGCAAATTATTCTTTGTCTTTGGAAACCACAGGAAGCATTATTTTTCCTGCCAATTTAAGAGGCATTAGCGCTAATTCTGTTTCCCTAACAGCCGCGAGCATTGATGGCATTAATGGTGATTTCATTATAAACGCTTTTAATAATGGGGATATATTCCTTGGGGCAGATATAGATAACGGCGAGCATGACCTAGCCTTGCTTGCGACAGGAAGTATTAGTTTTTCAACAACGGCACAGATTACACTTTCGGGCAGGAAGGTTATTTTATTCTCCCGCATTGCTGCCGCAACTCCAAGCAATCAGGAGCTTACGGTCAATGCTACGAATGATATTGAGGTAGAAGGCTCGCTCAACATTGGTTCGGGCGCGCTTAGATTTGTCGCGGGAGCAGGAAACAGCGGTAATAATATAGGGAAGATTACGTTTCTTCCCAACACAACAATCATCGCGAATGGCGGTATTCAGCTTTTTCAGAAAGCTGATGCTTTTCCTTCTTTGTCGCCTGCGACCTTTGTCGGTGATACCACGATTTTTTATAGAACCTACCGCAACCCCAATGATGTGAGCCTGTGGGCGACCGATGGCTTTTTTCACATAAGAGGTCCGGTCATACGCCCGCCGATACCGCCGATACTCCCTCCTACCACACCGCCCACATCGCCGGGGGTGCTTCCTTTAGAGTTGTCGGTTATCACAATTATTATTCATGTTCCGGTTGATTTGCCTATCGCGCCGCTTAACAGCAAAAGTGGTGTGCCGCCTCTTGCGGCAGGCAAGGGCATTACGGTCATTGGCGATACGGAAGACGTGATTATCATTTACGCGAGCAACCAAAAGGGCACGAGAATGACCTCTAGCACAAGCAATGCTCTATTGGAGGATGGGATTAAAGATATTATTTTTGGAAAAGACATCACAAAAATAAAGAGGAAAGACGTGACTTTGTTCTGCCGTCCGGTAGCGAGGAGCAAGCCGGTTGATTTAGAAAAGCTGGTCAAGCCTCTTTGCGGCAGTCGGCATGCGAGAGACGGCTCGGATATTTATTACTGGAAGTTTTCTAAAAACAATAAGCGCGGCAAAAGTGCGTCTGGTGCGCCTTTATCGATAAGTGAGGCGGAAGCAAGGATGCATCCTTTATCGAGTGCTTTGGGGCATTGCCGTGCAAATTACGCTAGTTATAATTTAAGCCGTATATGTTTTTCTTTCAGCAATAAGAACAGGTCAAACTATGATACGGTGTTTATCATAAGGAAGCGGTAAAGCGGTAGAGATTTTTTTTTGATTTTGTTTAGGAATAGTGTTAAGAGAGATTATTGTCGCGGGGTGGAGCAGTCTGGTAGCTCGTCAGGCTCATAACCTGAAGGTCGCAAGTTCAAATCTTGCCCCCGCAACCAATTTTTCTCTTATATTTTAGCGAGGATAATACTTCATGAGTTTTTTGATAACAAGCTTATGGTTTTCTTTTAGTTGTTTAGGCGTCCATTGGTTGTATTTTTGCAAAACTCGTAAAGAATTTGGGCATGTGTCTATATTTTTCTCGAAATAGCGTTTTTTCTTTTCCGTGTAATCAAGCCGCCCCTGAGATGTGTTTTTGCGACGTGTAATCAATACAAGATTACCAAGTGTATTTGTTAGCTCAAGTCTTTCATCTTCACTAAAATCTTTCACCCACTGACTGCTTGATTTGGGAGTTTGCGGAAGTATATGCTCAACGGATAAGGTCTCAAAGTTCATTTTTTGATCATGGCTTCGGAAATGATAATCCAACTTCAAAAGGATATAGCGAGCAAATGGCTTGCCATATATTTTGCTTTCTAGCGTTTGCTGTAACTCATCGTAATCTATTATATTCAGGTCTTTTGAATAGAACACATCATTGGCAGTCTTACTTTTGTCAATAGCCTTGATAACAGCATTCATTGCCTCAGTACGTGCCGTTGGTGTTTCTCGTATAATCCAATCTGTTGAAAACTTGTTATCGAGTATTTGCAAGAAATTATAGAGGCGCGTTTTTCCAAACTTATTGTAATAATGTAGCAATGGCGGAATCCAGTCGGAAGAAGGTATCCCAATTCTCATCACTTTGAGAAGATTATCAAATTCAAAACTTTTGGTTAGATCGTAGTTTGAATCATTGAACAATTTCTGGTATAGCTTTAAGTGCTTATCCACCATTTCGAAGGTTGCTTTTCCTTTAGCTAGTAATGGCTTCTTTTGCCCTGCGCTTTTAGGTTTGTAGATTTTATTTTCAAACTCTTGCAACAGGCTAAGGCGAGATTTTTCTTTTACCAATAGTGTGCGAATGAAATGGAGGAAGCGGTCAAATTCTTCACCTAATTCACTTTCCGCATCTTCCCAAAGCTTAGCATATTTCTCTTTATCTTTCTCAGTAGTTAAAGCTCCAAGGTTGATAGATTTCAAGATGTCGCTATTACGCAGGGAGACGCCGCGAGCATTCAATATGGTAAATAACCGAAATGCATCATCTAGATTTTCGGTAGAAACATAGATCAGTAAAACTTTATTTAAAATAAATTCTAATAGTTTATTAAATTTGATATTTGTATTATTGGCAAAGAATTTTTTGATATAACCAATAGCCTTAGCCATATTTTGGATGCTGGTATCATTGCCTGATTTTTCATAGTCCATTAGTGATTCATTGTTTAAGGTAAAACCTTTTTCCTTCACTAGGGTTTCAATAAAATTCTGTGCGCCTTGGCGAATGCCAAAAGTAATCCGAGAGCGCTCGGGAATCTTGCGTCTAGGTTCAGCTTCTACAAAAATACACTTTTGACATTCTTTTTTGTCGTCTTCATCTTTTGTCAAATCCCTTATAACAGAGAATAACAACAAAAGCGTGATCATGCGTTGCTGCCCATCTAGCAAATCATACTCCTGAAATGGAATATTAGCAGCAGGATTAGGTGGTTTAGTTTGATAAACGAAGGAACCCAAAAAGTATTCAGAATCAGACGCACCTTGCATAGCATAGGAAATGTCGTCTAGCAAATTATTTACTTCATCATTTCCCCAGACGTATGGGCGTTGGTATTCTGGGATGCGAAACCATAGTTCAGAGAAAATTTTCTTTACCAATATTTTTCCGCTTTCGATTTCAGGTGATGGCATACACTTTCCCCCTTGTGTTTGATTGAATTGCATTAAATAATGAACTAAAATTAAAAGTCAGTCAAGCTATTGGCAAGCAGGCACCATATTTCCGTGCCTGATATATCTTTTAAGGTCTCGCTGTGGTGCTACATATCTTGTGCGACAGGGCGCAGCATCAGCTCGTTCACCGCTACCGATGGGTCTTGACTCAAAGCAAACACAATCGCATTCGCGATGTGCTTCGCATCGCCGATAGCACCCGCGCCACTAAATCTTTTCCGCACCATCTCCAGCACCTTGTCGTCCTTGATAGAGCCAGCAAGCTCGGTTTGGAAGGCGCCGGGATAAACACAACAAACTTGAATCTTATGGGGCGCGACCTCTTGGCGCAATCCCTCAGAGATGGCGTGCACCGCGAACTTCGTCCCCGAATAGACCGCCGCCGCGGGGCTAACGCGTCTGCCCGCAACCGAAGAGATATTGACAATCGAGCCCTTCTCATTTTTTATCATTATGGGCAGCACGGCATTGATGGCATAAAGCACGCCCTTGATGTTGGTGTCTATCATATCGTCCCACTCGTCGGTGCGCCCGGCGGCGAGCATAGACAGAGGCATAATCCCGGCGTTATTGACGAGACCATCGATGGTGCCGAACTTCTCGACACCAGCGGCGGCGAGAGCCTTGAGGTCATCACACTTGCGGACATCGCACGGCTTGGCGATAGCCTTATCCGCGCCGAGTTCCTTGATGAGCTCCTGAAGTTTTTCGGCGCGCCGAGCACCCAAGACGACATTCGCGCCCTTGTCCTTGACGAGCATTCGTGCAGTTTCGGCGCCAAAGCCGGAAGAGGCACCAGTAATGATAATAGTTTCGCCGCTGATATTTCTCATATTTCCTCCGAGTGGTAAAAATTCCTAAAGGGTAAGGATAGGGGCTTTTTTCATTCTGTCAAGAGGCAATCAACTCAGGCTATATTTTCAAGGCTGTTAGACATGGAGATACTGGGCATCTTGTAAGGTTTTTAGTTTTTCTTATTTTTGGCTACATCCTATTGGCAAACGATCATATTTTTTCTTTAAATCAGTTAAAATCTTTTTTTCTATTTTTTTAGCGGGCGGGAAAGCTTCAACCCCTTTTTCTCCAAAAATTGTATAATGTTTTTTATTGGGAAAGTAGGCGTAAACTTTCACGACTTTGCCTATTTTAATAAAACTTTGTAGAACAAAGTAATTTGTGGTAGAGTTAGTTCCTGCCCCTCTGTATAGAATTTTGCCAGAGTTATAAGAGCCGATTCTTTCTTTTATAGAAACCGTACTACTTCCTATCTTGAATATCTTTTTCCCTATAACAAAGACATATACTACACCTTTATCATTAATCTTTTTATCATTTCCTAAACTCTTTATTTCAAGTTTTTCATTTTCAGCATCAGGTGTAATGTTACACAAGTGAATGAAGTGCTTTTTATAAGGGAATTGGCTATAGTTCAGTTCATTAAATAAATCTTCTAGCTTTTTTAATGGCCTATCATTTTTATTATACTTACTTGCCATTGTTAAGTCCTTAAAAAATATTCAATAAAAAGTTTTTCTTTGTCAGTTAATCTAACTTGAGAAAAAAGCGGAAATTGTTGTAATACTTTAACATTATTGAAATTGCCGTATCGTGTTAAATTATTAAGGAACTTAAAAACATTATTATTCAATTCTTTTTCCACCTTTAATGCCTCCTTTTTTGATTTACAACGAATAAATGCGACGCTTTGCGTCATTCCACAATTATCTATGAAAGTTTGGTATTGATTCGTTAGGGAAATAAAAACCTTCCATCCCGTTTGATATTTATGAGGCACAGAGCTCCAAGCGGTTTGCGTTGGAGTATGGATTAGTTTATAGCAAAATCTCTCGCTTGAGCTATCCCGCAACAAGTGCTTTTTTGTATAATGATGTAAATCACTAGAAGTCTCTATTTTATACTTTTTATTTTTTGCGTTGATGGTTTTATTAAAAATTGCTCTTGTCTCTTTTGAATAATAAAGGGGGATAAAATTAACACCTCTATCTAGTCTAGCAAGTTGGATGTCATTTTTAATATAGCCATTTTCTATTTTGAAGGGCTTCTTGTTTGGTACTTTTTTCAATAGAAACCAAGTAAAAGATGAGCCAACTTTTGGAAACCATTTTTTTGCTCCATTGATGTTTAAGTGGATAAACTGATATTGACTCATTAATGACGGTAATAAATTTCTATTGGAAAACGACATCCAATTATTTGGAGCAATAAATAAAATATATCCGTTAATTTTAGTGATTTTGAGTGCTTTTAATATGAAATCTCTAGATAGGTTATGATTTTTAGATACCCTAATACCATTATTAAATTTAGCATAAGGAGGATTTGAAACGACCAAATCAAATCCCTCTTTGTCTGGAAATGACAGGAAATCCTGTGTTGTTATATTTATGCTTTCCCCAAATATATTTAGAGCATTTTTTACCCGTTTCTTGTTTATCTCATTGAAGTATAAATTTTTCAAATTTGTTTTTGTTTGGATGTAAGCGTGAAAATTTCCATTGCCACAACAACTATCTAGTATTTTAAGGCTTTTCCTTTTCCAAAACTCTTTGGGGATAACATCAACCATCTCTTTGACACATTCTAATGGAGTGCATATATCGTTAGAATTTTCAAAATGAGATTCGTCCATATTAAGCTCGTTAAAATGATCTTTTATATTTTCAAAATCTTGTTGTAAAACTTGTAGCATTATTTCATTCGCTCTTTAGTAAGTTGCCTGCTTATCCATTTAACCATACATCTAATAGGGCATTTTTTACCTTGCCAATGATAGAATCACTGTCGTAATGAACACACTTAGATTCTATCAACCCCAGCACTCGTTCTCAAACTAAATCTAGCGGATAAGGGTAGCAAATTGCCATTTTTACAGCTCTAAAAGGTTAAACTCCTCAAAAAATCCTCAAAAATCCCTTGACAAAATCTCGAAAAAGGGTTAAAAGCGAGTAATTCTGTGTGGACTCTTCATCGGAGGGGTGCCCGAGTGGTTAAAGGGGACGGGCTGTAAACCCGTTGGCTATGCCTACGTTGGTTCAAATCCAACTCCCTCCACCAAAGCAAGGCAGCCCTTGGGGTGAGGAAAGCTCGCAGAAAACGAGATGGGTGGCAAAAGCGGAATTCGTCCTTTTTCGGTTATGCGGGCGTAGCTCAATGGTAGAGCCGCAGCCTTCCAAGCTGAAGATGAGGGTTCGATTCCCTTCGCCCGCTCCATTTTTGATATAACACCAACCCTTAACCAAACGAGGAACAATATGGCTAAAGAGAAATTTGAGCGGACAAAACCGCATTGTAATATCGGCACGATTGGGCACGTCGACCATGGCAAGACGACGCTCACCGCGGCGATAACTAAGGTGCTTGCTGATGTGGGCGGGGCTGAGTTCTCTGCCTATGACGACATCGACAAGGCGCCCGAAGAAAAGGCGCGTGGCATTACTATTTCCACGGCTCACGTGGAATATGAGACCGAAAACCGCCACTACGCGCATGTTGATTGCCCGGGTCATGCTGACTATGTGAAGAACATGATTACCGGTGCGGCGCAAATGGACGGAGGCATTTTGGTTGTTTCGGCGGCTGATGGTCCTATGCCTCAAACGCGCGAGCATATTCTTTTGGCGCGACAAGTGGGTGTTCCTGCGCTTTGTGTTTTTCTAAACAAGGTGGATCAGGTTGATGACGAGGAGCTGCTGGAGCTTGTGGAAGTAGAGGTGCGCGAGTTGCTTTCTTCTTACAACTTCCCCGGCGATGATATTCCTATTATCAAAGGCTCGGCGCTTGCTGCTCTTGAAGGGCGCGACGACAAAATCGGCAAAGAAGCCATTATGGAGCTGATGAAAGCGATTGATGACTATATCCCTCAGCCTGAGCGTCCGAAAGACAAGCCTTTCCTTATGCCGATTGAAGATGTGTTCTCTATTGAAGGGCGCGGAACGGTTGTTACTGGGCGTGTTGAGCGTGGTATCATCAATGTTGGTGATGAGGTTGAAATCATTGGCATCAAAGACACCACCAAAACGACTTGCACTGGCGTGGAGATGTTCCGCAAACTGCTAGACCAAGGCGAGGCGGGCGATAATGTTGGCGTTCTATTGCGCGGCACGAAGCGCGAGGAAGTAGAGCGCGGACAAGTGCTTGCGGCACCGGGTTCGGTGAAGCCGCACACGAAATTTACGGCTGAAGCCTATATTCTCACGAAAGATGAGGGCGGCAGGCATAAGCCTTTCGTTAGCAAGTATCGTCCTCAATTTTATTTCCGCACGACCGATGTTACTGGCGAAATCACTCTGCCTGAGGGCACCGAGATGGTTATGCCCGGTGATAACGCCATGATGGAGGTGCAGCTTATTGCTCCCATTGCGATGGAAGAGCAGTTGCGCTTTGCTATTAGAGAGGGCGGTCGCACGATTGGTGCGGGTGTCGTTTCTAAAATTTTGGAATAGGTGTGCCGAAAGGCTGGTGCTTTTGTTTTAGGAGTGTAGCTCAATTGGCTAGAGCACCGGTCTCCAAAACCGGGGGTTAGGGGTTCGAGTCCCTTCACTCCTGCCACAAGGTTTATTTTTATGAAAAAGGCTCGCAACAAACCGCATAAAAAGTCGAGAAAGGCTGTCTCGGCGCGTTCTTCTGATGCGTCTAACGGGGGAGAGGCTATCGAAACCGCAGAGTTATTAGGGACACAAGAGGTAAAGTCTATGCCCGATGATAATGTCAGTGCCAGTGGTAGTGGCAGTAGTTCTGGCGCGGCGGTGAGTGCTGCTGCTCAGCGGGTTGGTTTTTTGACTTTTATTCGTCAGGTGCGCGCAGAGATGGCGCATGTCACTTGGCCGACGCGCAATGAAACGGTTGTCACGACAATTATGGTATTTATTATGGTTACTTTAGCGGCACTTTTCTTTTTGCTTGCCGACCAAGTGTTGAGCTTCGCGGTGGCGTGGATTTTGGGGGCGCGTTAATGGAGGCTCGTTGGTATATCGTTCATGCTTACTCTAATTTTGAGGACAGGGTCGCCGAGGACATTCGCGAGCTGATGGAGCGCGAAGATTTAAGCGGCATGATAGAGGCGGTTGAAGTGCCTAAGGAAGAAGTAACCCAGCTCAAGCGTGGCAAGAAGGTGAGTTCAAAGAAGCGATTTTTTCCGGGTTATATTCTCGTCAAGATGGATATGAACGACCGCAGTCAAAACGCGATACGCAACTTGCCGAGAGTGACGGGTTTTCTAGGCTCAGACAATACGCCGGCGCCTGTGCCTCAAAAAGAGGTTGATTTCATTATGAAGCAGGTTCAAGAGGGCGTGGATAAACCCAAGCCGACCATTGCTTTCGAGATTGGCGAGCAAGTGCGCGTTGCTGATGGACCTTTCGCTTCTTTCAATGGTGTGGTAGAAGGTATAGATGAGGAGCGCTCACGCTTAAAAGTGTCAGTTTCTATTTTTGGTCGTTCGACTCCTGTTGATTTGGAATATACACAAGTGGAGAAAAGCTAATGGCGGCTAAAAAAGAATTACAAACTCAAGTAAAGATACAAATTCCGGCAGGGCAAGCGAATCCCGCGCCACCTATTGGCACGGCTTTGGGTCCGCGTGGCATCAACATTGCCGAATTTTGTAAGCAGTTCAACGACAAGACAAAGGGCGAGCAAGCAGGACAACCTTTGCCAACGGTCATTTCTATTTATAAGGATAGGTCTTTTGATTTTATTACCAAAACGCCGCCGGCTTCATTTTTGTTAAAGCAAGCGGCGAAATTGCAAAAGGGCGGCAAGCTGGCAGGCAGAGAAGTGGCGGGCGCGGTTACGATGGCGCAATGCCGCGAGATAGCGCAAGCAAAACTGCCCGACTTAAACACCAATGATGTTGAAGCGGGCGCAAAAATTATCGCGGGCTCGGCGCGCGCGATGGGCTTGGAGGTAAAAGGTGATTAGAGGTAAGCGTAGCAAAAAAATAAGAGAGGGCATTGAAAACGATGAACTTTATGACCTTGTCAAAGCGGTTCAGCTTGTGAAGCAAAGTGCTGTCGCTAAATTTGATGAAACGATTGATTTGGCGGTTAATCTCGGCATAGACCCTAAGCAATCTGACCAGATGGTGCGCGGTGTGTGTGAATTACCGCATGGTTCGGGGCGGACGGTGCGTATTGCGGTGTTTGCTAAAGGGGCGAAGGCTGACGAAGCGAAAAGCGCTGGCGCTGATATTATCGGCGCGGAGGATTTGGCAGAAACAATAGAAAAGGGCGAGATTAACTTTGATAGATGTATCGCCACGCCTGATATGATGCCGATTGTCGGCAAGCTAGGCAAGGTGTTGGGACCGCGCGGTCTTATGCCAAATCCTAAAACCGGAACGGTCACGATGGATGTTGAAAAAACGGTTCAGTCCATCAAGCAAGGCGCGGTTGAGTTTCGTGTAGAAAAAGCGGGTATTATTCATGTCGGCATTGGCAAGGCGAGCTTCTCGGAAGAAAACATTCTCGGCAACGCGCGCGCGCTGCTTGATAAACTTATTCAAGCCAAGCCTGCTGCTACCAAAGGAGGGTATCTTAAAAAGATAACTCTTAGCTCAACCATGGGTATCGGGCTGTCGGTTGATCCTAAGAGTCTCGACTCTAAGAGTCTTGACTCTAAGAGTCTAGATTCGAGCGAGGCAAAACAATGAGTGTCCAACGCGAACGCAAAGAAGAAAGAGTCGCCAAACTTCAAGAGCTGTTTAGCAGCTCCAAAATTGTTGTGGTGACGCACTATTCGGGCAATTCGGTGGCAGCCCTCACCGAGCTACGCGAGCAGCTCGCCGCGAGTAAGGGCAAGCTACAGATAACCAAAAACCGCCTCGCTTTGAGAGCTCTCGAAGGCACGCCAAACGCCACGCTCAAAGACCTCTTTCAGGGTCCCACGGCTATCGCCACTTCGGACGATGAGAGCGCGGTTACCCAGATTCCGAAGATTATTGTCGATTTTGGCAAGCAGCACGAGAATCTCAAGCTGCTGGGGGGGGCGATGGACGGCGCTCTGCTCCAAGAAAACGAGGTGCGCGAGCTTGCTAATTTACCTTCAATAAATGACTTGCGCTCGAAGCTAATTGGGCTTATAACACAACCAGCAAGCAAATTAATTACCCTATTCAATCAACCTGGCTCTACTATCGCGCGTGTTCTAGTCGCGCGCGTGGCTAAAGACTAAAAGGAGGAATCCAAATGGCAGACCTAGAAAAAATTGCTGAAGATTTATCAGCGCTCACAATTTTAGAAGCCTCCGAGCTTTCCAAGCTCCTAGAGGAAAAGTGGGGCGTGAGTGCCGCCGCGATGGCTGCACCCGCCGCCGCCGCACCAAGTGCCGAAGCCGAAGCCGAAGAAGAGAAAACCAGCTTCACGGTCTTCCTTGAAGCAGCGGGCGACAAAAAAATAAACGTCATTAAAGAAGTGCGCTCTATCACAGGGCTAGGCTTGAAAGACGCTAAAGACTTGGTCGAAGCCGCCCCGAAAGAAATTAAAACCGATGTTCCCAAAGAAGAAGCCGCTGAATTTAAGAAAAAGTTAGAAGAAGCAGGCGCTAAGGTAGAATTGAAATAGGCGCGTTGGCAATGAAAGAAGCCATAACGGAGAAACCTTTTGAGTTGCGTAAGGTTTTTGGTTCGGCGCATCAAGCGCCGGAGATGCCAAATCTTATCGCGGTGCAGCAGCAATCTTACAACGCCTTTCTTCAAACGCGAAGACCTGAAGGCGGGCGTAAGGCGGTTGGTTTGTATGGCGTTTTCAAGTCAGTTTTCCCAATAAGAGATTTTGCCGGCAAAGCGCAATTAGATTTCATCGATTATGTGCTTGAGGAGCCAAAGTATGATATTGAGGAATGTCGTCATCGCGGCTTGACCTATGAAGCTGCGGTTAAGTGTTCGTTGCAGCTAACGGTTTTCAACATAGATGAAGAAACCGGCTCGCGCTCTATTAAAGATGTCAAAGAGCAAGATGTTTATATGGGTGAAATTCCTTTGATGACTGAAAACGGCACGTTTATTGTCAATGGTGCTGAGCGTGTTGTTGTTTCGCAAATGCATAGAAGCCCCGGCGTCTTTTTCGACCACGACAAGGGCAAGACTCACTCTTCGGGTAAATTATTATTTTCGGTGCGGATTATTCCCTATCGTGGTTCGTGGTTAGACTTTGAATTTGATTTTAAGGATTTGCTTTACGCGCGCATCGACCGCCGCCGCAAAATTCCCGCGACGATTATTCTGCGCGCGCTGGGGCTAGAGCCGCAAGATATTTTCAAGTATTTTTACGATATATCGCTTTACAAACGCCAAGATGATGCTTGGGTTATCCCGTGTAAAACAGATAAACTTCGTGGCGTTAGTTTTGATTATAATGTGAAAGACCCCACTTCGGGTGAGGTCGTCATAGAAGCGGGCAGCAAAATAACCGGTCGCATCATAAAGCAGTTGAAGGAGAACAAAATTGAAAGGCTCTCTTTGCCTTTTGATGCCTTGATAACAAAATTCATTGCTGACGATTTGGCGCATCCCAAAACGGGAGAGCTTATCGCGCTTGCCGGTTCGCAGATAACCAAAGGCATGCTCGGGCAGATAAAAGAGCTCAATATTGCCGAGCTTAATTTGCTTGATATTGATTATGTCAATGTGGGTCCTTATGTGCGCAACACGCTCGTGGCGGATAAGTGCGACAGCAAGGAAGACGCGCTTAAAGAAATTTATCACGTGATGCGCCCCGGCGACCCGCCCACGCTAGAAGCCGCAGAGCTTTTGTTCCAGCAGATGTTCTTTGAAAAGGAGCGTTATGATTTATCTCCGGTCGGGCGTGTGAATATCAACCGCAAGCTGGCGCTGGATATTTCCGATGACAACACGACTTTAATAAAAGAAGATATCATCGCTATTCTCAAGATGCTGGTTGAAATTCGTTCGGGACGCGGCGTGGTTGATGATATTGATAATTTAGGCAATCGGCGGGTGCGCTCTGTGGGTGAGCTGATGGAAAATCAGTATCGCGTTGGCTTGATGCGTATGGAGCGAACCGTCCGCGAGCGTATGGGTTCGGTTGATATAGAAACTTCCGCGCCTCAGGCTTTGATAAATTCTAAATCCATTATGTCTATGGTGCGTGAGTTCTTTGGTTCGTCTCAGCTGTCGCAGTTTATGGACCAGACCAATCCCTTGTCGGAAATCACGCATAAGCGCAGGCTTTCGGCGCTCGGACCGGGCGGTCTCACGCGCGAGCGCGCAGGCTTTGAAGTGCGCGATGTTCACCCCACGCACTACGGCAGAATTTGCCCGATTGAAACGCCTGAGGGACCTAATATCGGTTTGATAAACTCGCTCTCCACTTACGCGCGCATAAATAAGTATGGCTTGATTGAAACACCCTACCGCCGTATCCGTGAGGGCAAGATTACTGATGAGGTTGATTATCTCTCGGCGATTGATGAGGCGGCGCACCACATCGCGCAAGCCAACATCAAAATTGATGATAAGGGCGCGGTTCAAGAAGAGCTGATTAACTGCCGTATCAATGGCGAGTTCGAGCTAATGGCACCAAACGAAGTGGATTATATGGATGTCTCGCCTAAGCAGATTGTTTCTATTGCTGCAGCACTC
Organism: Alphaproteobacteria bacterium; assembly: GCA_965209065.1. Lineage (GTDB taxonomy): Bacteria > Pseudomonadota > Alphaproteobacteria > JAPOUT01 > CBDBUR01. Next base: position 666,728 of record OZ242373.1, on the reverse strand, counting down.
ATTCCCTTTTTGGAAAACGACGACGCCAACCGCGCTTTGATGGGCTCTAACATGCAACGCCAAGCGGTTCCTTTGATGACTCCGGTAGCGCCTCTTGTTGGCACGGGAATGGAGAGCGTGGTCGCGAGAGATAGCGGTGCCGCGGTGGTGGCGGAGCGCGCGGGGCTTGTCGACCAAGTTGATGCGAAGCGTATTTTTATCCGCGCCCAAAATGTTTCCGACCCGTCCGACCCCGGCGTGGATATTTATAATTTGCGTAAATTTCAGCGGTCTAATCAAGGGACGTGTATCAACCAGCGTCCGTTGGTTTATGTCGGTCAGAATGTTAAAAAGGGCGATATTATTGCTGATGGTCCTGCCACGCATAACGGAGAATTGGCGCTCGGGCGCAATGTTTTGGTCGCCTTTATGCCTTGGAACGGATATAACTTTGAGGATTCTATTTTAATATCAGAGCGGCTGGTGAGCGATGATGTTTATACCTCTATTCATATTGAATCTTTTGATGTGCTTGCGCTCGACACCAAGCTAGGACCTGAAGAAATCACGCGCGATGTTCCTAATGTTGGTGAGGAGGCTCTTTCTAATTTAGACGAGGTCGGCATTATTTATGTCGGCGCGCAAGTAAAAGCGGGTGATGTTCTTGTCGGTAAAACCACGCCCAAAAGTGAATCGCCGATGACGGCTGAAGAAAAACTTCTGCGGGCTATCTTTGGCGAAAAAGCCTCCGATGTGCGCGATACTTCTTTGCGCTTACCGCCGGGTGCGTCAGGCACGGTGGTGGATGTGCGCGTGTTCAACCGCCACGGCATCGATAAAGACGAGCGCGCGATGATTATCGAAAGCGCTGAAGTGGAACGCTTGCTACGCGATAAAGAAGATGAGCGTTCGGTTTTGCGCCGCAACACCTATAATCGCCTGCGCAACATTTTGATTGGCAGCAAGGTTTCGCAAGGCGGCGAGCTAAAAGCCGGAATAACCATCACGGAGGAAATTCTTGACGACATTCCTCAAAGGCAATGGTGGAACATTGTGCCGCAAGATGAAAAAGCGCGCTATGAATCTTCAACCCTGCGCAAATCTTTCGATGAGGGAGAGGCTGCGCTTGAAACAAGTTTCGAGCTGAAGTCTCAAAAGGTGCGTGACGGATTAGACCTAGCACCCGGTGTGATGAAAGTGATTAAAGTTTTTGTCGCTATCAAGCGCAAAATACAGCAGGGCGATAAAATGGCAGGGCGTCATGGCAATAAGGGCGTGATTAGTAAAATTATGCCGATTGAGGATATGCCCTATCGCGAAGACGGCACGCCGATTGATATTGTGCTGAACCCGCTTGGCGTGCCGAGTCGTATGAATGTCGGACAAATTCTAGAAACCCACATGGGCTGGGCATGTGCCGGCATGGGTTATAAAATTGGCAACGCGCTTAGCGCTTATGAGAAGGATAAAAACATTCAAACCTTGCGCAGAGCGTGGGGAGAAATTTATGGCGAAAACTCTGACTTGCTTAAAAAGAATGATGGCGAGCTTGTTAAGTCGTCTAGCAGTTTGCGCGAAGGCGTTCCTATTGCCACGCCGGTTTTCAATGGTGCTGACGAAAAGGAAATCACGCGCATTCTCACGCAGGTTGGCTTTGATAGTTCGGGGCAGGTTATCCTGCGTGACGGCAGAACGGGCGACCCTTTCGCGCGGCCGGTGACGATTGGCTATATTTATATGCTTAAACTTCACCATTTGGTTGATGAGAAAATTCATGCGCGCTCGATTGGACCTTACAGCTTGGTTACCCAGCAGCCGCTTGGGGGCAAGGCTAAATTTGGCGGGCAGCGTTTCGGCGAAATGGAAGTCTGGGCGCTTGAGGCTTATGGCGCGGGCTACACGCTACAAGAAATGCTCACGATTAAATCTGATGATGTTGCTGGCAGGACCAAAGCCTATGAGGCAATTGTTCAAGGGGAAGATGCTTTTACCATTGGTGTGCCTGAAAGTTTCAATGTGCTTGTGATGGAAATGCGCGCGCTGGGGCTTAATGTGGATTTGACCCAAGACACACAAATAGAAGAGGAAAAATAATGTCGCAAACAGAAACAAAGTCAAATTTTGGATTGGATTCGTCCCAAATGGGTGGGCGTGTGAACTCACGCGTGAGCTCAAGACCTAGCCCTAGCTCTCGGGAAGATGCGCAAGCGCAAGCGATGGATTTGTTTAAGATAAATAAAAAGCTAGACCAAGACTTTGATCAAATTCGTATTTCCATCGCCAGTCCCGAGCAGATTAGGTCGTGGTCTTGGGGGGAAATCAAAAAGCCTGAGACGATAAACTATCGCACGTTCAAGCCTGAGCGCGATGGTTTGTTCTGCGCGCAAATTTTCGGTCCGCAAAAAGATTACGAATGCCTCTGTGGAAAATATAAGCGAATGAAAAACAAGGGCATCGTCTGCGAGAAGTGCGGCGTTGAAGTAACGCTCTCTAAAGTGCGGCGCGAGCGTATGGGGCATATTGAACTCGCGACACCGGTCGCGCACATTTGGTTTATGAAATCCTTGCCAAGCCGTATTGGGCTTATGTTGGATATGCAGCTAAAAAACCTAGAGCGCGTTTTATATTATGAAAGTTTTATCGTTACTGAATCGGGAACAACGCCGCTCAAGCAAGGGCAGCTGCTTAGCGAAGATGAATATCGCCAAGCAGGTGATGAATATGGCGAAGATGAATTTGAAGCTAAAACAGGCGCGGAAGCCGTGCGCACTATGCTTGAAGGAATCGACCTAGAGAAACTTTCTACACAACTGCGCAAAGAGATGGAAGAGGCAAGCACGGATATTAAAATACAAAAGCTAACAAAGCGGTTAAAGTTGGTTGAAGCTTTTATCGACTCGGGCAATCTTCCGCAATGGATGGTTTTGTCTGTTCTGCCGGTCTTGCCGCCTGAGCTGCGTCCGCTTGTGCCGTTGGAAGGCAGCCGCTTCGCCACTTCCGACCTCAATGATTTATATCGCCGTGTGATTAACCGCAACAACCGCTTGAAAAAGCTCATTGAACTTCACTCGCCGGATATTATCATTCGCAACGAGAAGAGAATGCTACAAGAATCTGTTGATGCGCTGTTTGATAACGGCAGACGCGGTCGCGCTATCGCTGGCAGTAATAAGCGCCCGCTCAAATCGCTCGCGGATATGCTGAAAGGCAAGCAGGGGCGTTTCCGTCAAAACCTTTTGGGTAAGCGTGTTGATTATTCTGGACGCTCTGTTATTGTTGTTGGTCCTGAGCTCAAGCTCCACCAGTGCGGGCTGCCAAAATATATGGCGCTAGAGCTCTTTAAGCCCTTCATCTATGCGGGGCTACAAAAGCATGGTCTCTCTGCCACCTTGAAGCAATCTAAGAAGATGGTTGAGAACCAACATCACGAAGTTTGGAATATTCTCGACCAAGTCATTCGCGAACACCCGATTTTGTTGAACCGCGCGCCCACTTTGCATCGCTTAGGCGTGCAGGCTTTCGAGCCCGTTTTGATTGAGGGTAAGGCTATTCAACTTCATCCGCTGGTGTGCGCGGCTTTCAACGCCGATTTCGATGGCGACCAGATGGCGGTTCATGTGCCTCTTTCGCTTGAAGCGCAGCTTGAGGCGCGCGTCTTGATGATGGCGAGCAATAACATTCTCCACCCCGCCAACGGCGACCCGATTATCGTGCCGAGCCAAGATATTGTGCTTGGGCTTTATTATATCTCCCAGCAAATTGACAAAGAAAAGGGTGAGAACACATCTTACGGCTCTATGGCGGAGATTAAGATGGCTTTGGATAGCGGGCATCTGTCGATTCACGCTAACATTAGAGCGCGCCGCCGTTCTGTCAATCGGCAGGGCGAAGAGGTTGTGGAAATTGTCGAAACCACGCCCGGCAGAATGATGATAGGCGAGTTTTTGCCTCACCATCCTAATTTGCCTTTTGAGCTTGTCAATCGCTTGCTAACGGTGAAAGAGATTTCGGGGCTAATTGACAGCGTCTATCGCCATTGCGGGCAGAAGGCGACGGTGGTTTTCTGCGATAAAATGATGGGGCTCGGTTTTCGCGAGGCGTGCTCTGCGGGCATTTCGCTCAGCAAGGACGATATGCTCGTGCCGCAAGGGAAGCAGGCTTTGATAGACGAAACCCATGTTCTGGTGAATGAGTTTGAGCACCAATATGCCGAAGGGCTGATAACGCGCGGTGAGAAATACAATAAAGTGATTGACGCTTGGTCTAAATGCACCGACAGGGTAGCCGAGGTTATGATGAAAGAAATTTCCTCTCCCAAGATAGATAAGAAGACCGATAAAGTAGAGCCGGTGAATTCTTTGCACATGATGGCGCATTCGGGTGCGCGGGGTTCTCCCACGCAGATGAAGCAGCTTGCTGGTATGCGCGGGCTTATGGCGCGGCCTTCGGGTGAAATTATTGAAACGCCGATTATTTCTAACTTTAAGGAAGGGCTGACCGTTTTAGAATACTTTAACTCTACGCATGGTGCGCGTAAGGGGTTAGCGGATACGGCGCTTAAAACGGCGAACTCTGGCTATTTGACGAGAAGGCTGGTGGATGTCGCGCAAGATTGCGTCGTCACGGAGGAAGACTGCGGCACTGATGAGGGCATCATTATGAGCGCGGTTGAAGAATCTTCTAGCACTTTGGTTTCTCTTGCGGTGCGTATTATTGGTCGCGCGCCGGCGAAAAACATTACTGACCCACAAAACAAAAGGAAGGTTATCGCCAAGGCTGGTGAAATGATTACCGAAGAAGTCGCGCAAGATATTGAGGCTTTGGGTATGCACGAGATAGAAGTGCGCACACCTTTGATGTGTCAAATAAAAGATGGCGTTTGCGCCACCTGTTATGGCAGAGACCTCGCGCGTGGCACGGAGGTCAATATGGGTGAAGCCGTTGGTATTATGGCGGCGCAAAGCATTGGGGAACCGGGAACGCAATTAACCATGCGCACTTTCCACATTGGCGGTGCGGCGCAAATTGTCAGCCAGTCCTTCTTGGAAGCGATTGATGACGGCAAAGTCCAAATAGAGAATATAGATATTGCCACCAATAGCGCGGGTGAAATCATTGTGATGGGGCGCGGTAAGAAAAACATCTTAAAGCTGGTAGATGAAAATGGCGTTGAGCGTATGAATCAAAAGCTTCGTTCGGGCATGAAGCTCAATGTGAAAAACAACAGCAAGGTAAGCAAGGGAACGCACATCGCTGAGTGGGACCACTACACCCGACCTATCATTAGCGAAGCGAATGGCGATGTTTTCTACGAGGATATTGTCGATGGCGTTTCGATTAAAGAGGTAACCGATGAAGCCACGGGCATTACCCAGCGTGTGGTTATCGACTGGAGCACGCAATCGGAAGGCGCGGAGCTTGTGCCTGCGCTTGTGATTAAAGATAAAAAAGGTAAAATCGTTACGATAGACGATAGGGAAGCACGTTATTTGCTTTCGCCTGACGCTATTTTGTCTGCCGAGCCGCAGCAGTCGGTCAAGGCGGGAGATACGCTCGCGCGTATTCCGACAGAAAGCACGAAAACGAGAGACATCACCGGCGGCTTGCCGCGTGTGGCAGAGCTGTTTGAGGCGCGCCAACCGCGCGACCAAGCTATTCTCGCTAAAATAAATGGCAGGATTGAGTTTGCTAAGGGTTATAAAACGCGCCGTCTCATTCTGCTTCACCCTGATAATAAAGATGATGATGTTGTTGAATATAAAATTTCTAAGGACCGCCACTTGCTCATTGCCGATGGCGATGAGGTAGAAAAGGGAGACACGCTTGTTGATGGCAACCCCGACCCGCATGATATTCTCGCTATCGGTGGCATTCAAGACCTCGCGCACTATATGATTGATAGCGTCCAAGAAATTTACCGCTTACAAGGCGTGGGCATTAACGATAAGCATATTGAAATTATCCTCAGGCAGATGTTGCGCAAAGTTGAAATTACCGATAGCGGCGACAGCCTCTTGCGCGAAGGTATGCAGGTTGAGAAAATCGATTGTGAAAACGAGAACGCTAAACTTATTGCTGAAGGTAAAAATCCAATCAAAGCAAAACCTGTTTTGCTTGGCATCACAAAGGCGAGCTTGCAAACGCGCTCGTTTATTTCGGCGGCGAGTTTCCAAGAAACCACGCGCGTCCTCACCGAAGCTGCTATCAACGGCAAGGTTGATAGGCTGTCGGGGCTCAAGGAAAATGTTATTGTTGGGCGGTTGATTCCTGTCGGCACCGGGCGGTTTATCCAAGCCTTGCGCCACAAAGCAAGCGAGCAAGCCGCCTTGCTTGAAGAAACGCAAACAGACGAGACGCCTAAAGAAGCGCCCGCGCCCGCGCCTTAACCTTTAACCTGACCTTAACCCGAACGGGCATAATTGCTTACCTCATCGCGCCTGAACAGATAAAGCAGCACACGCAATTTTTCACCTTCTTCTCCTTCTAATCTAGGATTTTCCGCCACAATTTCGCGAGCGCGCTCGGCAGCAAGGGCGAGCAGCTTCTTATGCACACGCAAATCAACCAAGCGAAAACCTTCAGCCCCACTCTGCCGCGTGCCGAGAAGTTCGCCAAATCCGCGTAAAGCCAAATCAATCTCGGCTATTTCAAAGCCATCATTGCTCTTGCGCAGCGCGTCAAGCCGCTGGCGCGCCGTTTCGCCTAGAGGCTCGGCATAAAGTAGCAGGCAGCTCGAAGCACGACTGCCGCGCCCCACGCGTCCGCGCAACTGGTGCAGCTGGGCTAAACCAAAACGCTCGGCATGCTCAATCACCATAATCGTAGCGTTGGGAATATCCATCCCCACCTCAATCACGCTTGTTGCGACAAGCAGCTTTATCTCCCCCGCCTTGAACGCCGACAAAACCTCATCGCGCTCTTTGGCTTTCATTCTGCCGTGAATTAAACCAACCGCGAAGGGCAGGGTTTTACGCAAAAACGCATAGCGCTCGGTTGCGGTGATAACTTTACTTTCGGCATATTCGTTGGGTTCGATGAAAGGGCAGACCCAATAGGCTTGCTCCTCGTTAGCGACCGCGCGCTCGAGAGCTTTGGTAATATCGCCAATGCGCTTAGCGGGCAGGGCGCGCGTTGTAATTTCGCCGCGTCCGCGCGGCTTTTCTTTAATCACAGAAATATCCATATCGCCATAGGATGTTAAGGTTAAGGTGCGCGGAATGGGAGTCGCCGTCATCGCCAGAACATCAGCCGTCTTGAGCGATTTGGAAGAAAGCAAAAGCCTTTGATGAACGCCAAATTTATGTTGCTCGTCTATCACCACCAGCCCGAGTTGGTCAAAAATCACATCCTTTTGGAACAAACTATGCGTGCCAATAATAATAGAAACCTCGCCCGCTTTAATTTTTTTTAGCAGTTGGTCGCGCTCGATACCGCTGGTGCGACTTGTCAAAACATCAAGGCTTATCCCGCATGCATCGCATAGGGGGCGCAAGCTATTGGCGTGCTGTTGAGCTAGAATTTCCGTCGGTGCCATCAAGGCGGCTTGCGCTTGCGCTTCCACCGCATTGAGCATCGCGCAAAAAGCGGTAATCGTTTTGCCCGAGCCGACATCGCCTTGCAGCAAGCGCAACATCGGCTTGGGCTTCGCCATATCCTCATCGATTTCCTCTAGGGCTTGGCATTGCGAGTGCGTGAGTTCATAGTCCAGCGACTTGAGAACCTTTTGTCTTAACGCAACACTTTTAGGAAAGGCACTCGCCGGCAGGTTCTCTTTCCAGTGGCGAATGAGGGCAAGCGCAAGCTGATTGGCTAACAGCTCATCATAAGCAAGACGCTCGCGCGCTAACATCGCAGGGGCTAAATCGGCTTTGCTTTTTGGGTGGTGGGCTAAGAGGAGCGCATCCTTCCAGCTAGGAAAATGCATTTGCTCTTTTGTTTTCTCGTCCCACTCCTCAAGCGCGGGAGCGAGTTTAAGACCATCTCTTATCAGCTTGCCTAATTTTTGTAAGCGCAGCCCCGCGCATAAAGGATAAACCGGCTCAATCATCGGTAGCTCTTGGGCTTCTCGCGCGGTCAAAATGTAATCAGGGTGAGTCATTTGCGGTAGCTCGCGATAAACCTCCACGCTGCCGCTGACAAACCGCGTCTCGCCAAGCGGTAAAAGCTTCTTTAGATAATCCCCGCGCGCGTGAAAAAACACCAGCTGCATACTCGCGCTATCGTCATACACCTCGACTCGATAGGGCGCGCGCCGCCCAGCTCCCCTGCCGCGAAAAGAGGGGCTGTGCTTGCCAACCACAACCTCCAACAGCACGCGCTCTCCCTCTAACGCCGCAAGCTCGCTGATTTCCACCTTGCGCGACCTATCTATCAAGCCCGAAGGTAAGTGCCACAGCAAATCGCTCACGCAGACATCGCGCGCGTCAATATCCAGCAGCCCTTTGAGCAGCACGGCAAACTTTACGCCAACACCCTTGATGCTCGTGGCGGGCGCGGCTAAAGGAAAAAGAATCTGCGGTCGCATACATATTATTGTAAGCTAGTGCCGTGAATATGCCAAACCTAGAACAACGTTGCCGCCGCGCGCGGTATCGGGCGTGGCGCAGGGGAACAAAAGAGCTGGACTTACTACTCGGGCGTTTCGCGTCATGGGCGCTCGCGTCTCAGATGCTTGTGTCGGGGACGCTCGCGTCTCAGATGCTTGTGTCGGGGACGCTCGCGTCCGAGATGCTCGCGTCCGAGATGCTCGCGTCTGGGCGGCTTAATGAGGCGGCGCTCCAAGCCTTTGAGGATTTACTGGAAGAAAAAGACCCTGATATTTATGATTGGATAATGGGTGCCACTCCCCCGCAGCGGCACCAGCAAATTATAGAGCGCATAAGGCAGTTTCACCAAAATGATAAATAGCATTGGCGGCATTCTAGATGGCATAGAGGGAAAAGCGATTGCCGAGCTTTCGGCGGAGTATGGGCGTCCTATTCTCTGGCTTGTTGAGGACGAGATAAAAGCGACACGGGCTTTGTCTTCGCTTAACTTTTTTGCGCCGCGCGCGGAGGCTTTATACGTTCCTGCTTACGATTGCTTGCCTTATGATAGTTTTTCGCCTTCGGTTCATATAGCGGCGATGCGCACGGCTGCGTTGGCGAGAATAGCAAAGCCTACCAAAAACATGATTTTGATTGCTTCTCTGGCTTCGGCGATGCAAAAGGTGCCGCCACAAGATTCCTTTCCTTCCTTAGAGATAAAAGCGGGAGGGGTTTATGCCTTTAGTGCCTTGGAAACATTTCTTGCCGAAAGCGGCTATCAGCGTGTCGAGCTTGTTGCCAACGAAGGGGAATATGCGGTGCGCGGCGGTATCATTGATGTTTATCCCGCCAATAGTTTGAATCCGGTTCGGCTGGATTTTCTCGGCGATGAGATAGAAAGTCTTCGCTTATTTGATAGCGAAAGCCAGATGAGTTTGGAAAAAATCGAAAGCATTAGGCTTTACCCTGCGAGTGAAGTGATTATCAATCCAAAAACGCAAAAGCGATTCCAGCAGGCTTACATAGATGAATTTGGGTTTGCGCCCGAAAGCGATTTGCTTTATGCGGCGATAACCGCCGGCAGGTCGGTTAAAGGGGTAGAGCAATATCTTCCGTTGTTTTATCCGCGGTTGGAAACAATTTTTACTTATCTTAAAGAGGCTATCCTTGTTTATAACGAGAGCATTTTGTCTTTGGCGGAAGACAGGGAGATAATGATTAAAACATGCTATGAGGGCAGACTTTATAGCAAGCAGAAAGCGCTTCCGCCCGATAGATTTTACCTGACCGATGAAAAACTGCAATCCATCGTGCGCAATCACACGAACATAACTCTATCTCCCTTTGAGGCTGAGACGACACCGAACGCGAAAAATTATTCTAATCGGGAAGCATATAATTTTTCTACCGCGCGCGCTACAGGGGATAAGAAAATTATGGAGGAGGTGAAACATTATATTGATAAAAGCACCAAGCCGATTTGGCTCGCGGCGGCAACGCCGGTCCAAAGCGAGAGAATTGAAAGTCTATTTGAGGAATGGACGCTTCAAAAAGCACGAACGCTAGACGAGGCAAGACAACAGAAGGGCAAAACCTTGTCGCTCATTCCCCTAGACATAGAGCGCGGGATAGAAACCGACGAAAGCATCATTTTTTGCGAGGAGGACATTTTAGGCAAGCGCACGCGTAGCCGAAGGCGGCGGCGCAGGTTGAGCCGCTCGGGGCGACAGCGGCGCGATGAGCTGCTACTTGCCGAAGCTCTGCAGCCGGGCGATTTAATCACGCACCGCGACCATGGCATCGGTCGCTTTGTTGCGCTCACGCCGATAGAGGTCGCGGGGGCAAAACACGACTGCCTGCTGATTCATTATGCCGCCGGCGATAGGCTCTATGTTCCTGTGGAGAACACCGACCTGATTTCGCGCTATGGCGGCGGCAGCGAGCAGGTGGCGCTCGATAGGCTCGGCAGCTCGGTGTGGCAGACGCGCAAAGAGCGCGTCCAAAAAAGGTTGTGGGAAATGGCGGGCGAGCTCATCACGCTTGCGGCGAAGCGGCAAACCGCGCTTGGCAATCCGCTTACACCGCAAGCGGGGCTTTACGAAGAGTTTGTCGCTGGCTTCGGCTTCGAGGAAACCCCCGACCAAGCTCAAGCGATTGAAGATGTTTTGACCGATTTAAGCAAGGGCAAAATAATGGATAGGCTGATTTGTGGCGATGTTGGTTTCGGCAAGACCGAAGTTGCTTTGCGCACGGCTTTTATTCAAGCTATGTCGGGGAAGCAGGTGGCGGTTATTGTGCCGACAACGCTCTTGTGTCGTCAGCATTATGAGAATTTTAGAAAACGATTTGAGAATTTTCCTTTGCGTGTCGGGCAGTTGTCGCGGTTGGTTTCGGTTAAAGAGAAGCAAGAGGTAAGACAAGCGCTCGCCGATGGGACGCTGGATATTGTTATCGGCACGCACTTTTTGTTAAGCGAAAGTATGGCGTTTAATAATTTGGGACTCGTTATTGTTGATGAAGAGCAACACTTTGGCGTTCAGCATAAAGAGCGGTTGAAAGAAATACGCGATGATGTTCATATTTTGACGCTCACCGCCACGCCTATACCGCGCACGTTGCAGCTTGCTTTATCGGGCGCGCGCGAGGTGTCTTTGATTGGCGATGCGCCGCTGGGGCGGCTGGCGGTTCATAGTTTTATCGGTGCTTTTGACCAGATGACCACCAGCCAAGCCTTGATAAGAGAAAAAAAACGCGGCGGACAAAGTTTCTTCATTTGCCCGCGCATAAAGAATCTAGAGGAGGCAGAAAACTTTTTGCTCACTCACACGCCAGGCTTGCGTGTGGCGGTGGCGCACGGCAGGCTCGCGCCGCAAGAGTTAGAGGAGCAGATAGGAATTTTTTATGATGGCGCGGCTGATGTTTTATTAAGCACCCATATTGTCGAGGCGGGCATAGATATTGCGAATGCCAATACGCTCGTGGTTTGGCATGCGCATCAATTTGGTCTCGCACAGCTCCACCAGCTGCGCGGGCGCATCGGGCGCGGCAAAAAGCAAGGCTATGCTTATTTTACTCTCCCGCCCGATTTGCTGATAACGCGTCAAGCCGAAGAGAGACTTCACGCCCTACAAGCCACGCAGTTTTTAGGTGCGGGGTTTTCTCTCGCCGCGCGGGATTTGGACGCGCGCGGTGCCGGCAACCTGCTCGGGCGCGACCAGTCAGGGCACATCAAGGAGATAGGCTATGAGCTTTACCAGAGAATGCTCGCTGAGGCGGTTGAGATGAGGCAAAGCAACTTCGACAAAAAACAAGAGAGCTTTTCGCCGCGCATTCATCTGCCGGTGGCGATTATGATACCCGAAAGCTATATCCCCGATATGCAAGTGCGCTTGACGCTCTATCGCCGCATCGCCCAGCTGGATAAAGACGAGGAGCTCATAGAGCTTCAAGCTGAAATTGAAGATAGGTTTGGCTCTATTCCCAAGCAGCTCACCGCGCTGTTTTGGACGCTGCGGCTGAAGGTTGCTGCCAAAAGCGCGGGCGTTGAGGAGCTTGATTTAGGCAAGCAGCTCGGCTTGCGTTTTCATAAAAATAAATTTGATAACCTCAAAGGGCTTGTTGCGCTGATAGAAAGTTTAGGCACCGCGCGCCTTATGAGCGACCACCGCTTGCTGATTAAACTAGAGGAGCAAAAACTTGACGAGAAGCTCCAAATCGGGTTAAATATACTTCAAGAGCTAGGAAAACTAAAGAGGGAAGAACATGGGAACGGGACCGCTAGCAGGCGTTAAAGTATTAGAATTCGCGGGCATAGGACCGGGACCTTTCTGCACGATGTTATTATCAGATATGGGCGCAGATGTTTTGCGTCTTGTGCGCAAGGGCGCGCCGCCCTCGAACGGCGCGAACGATATTACCGCGCGCGGACGCAAAGCGGTTGCCCTTGACCTCAAAAGCGAAGAGGACATCGCGCAAACGCTCGAGCTGATTACGCGTGCCGACATTCTCCTCGAAGGGTTTAGACCTGGCGTTATGGAGCGGCTCGGCTTGGGTCCTGATGTTTGCTTGGAGCGCAATCCAAAACTGGTTTATGGCAGAATGACCGGCTGGGGACAAAAGGGCAGCCTCGCGCAAGCCGCCGGGCATGATATTAACTATATTGCTTTAACCGGCTTGCTGCATGCGGTTGGGCGCAAAGGGGAGAACCCCGTGCCGCCGCTCAATGTTGCGGGTGATTTCGGCGGCGGTGCTTTATATCTCGCGATGGGTGTGTGCGCCGCGCTGTTTCAAGCAGAGCGTTCGGGCAAAGGGCAGGTGGTTGATACGGCAATGACAGACGGCTCGGCTTCGCTTATCGCGATGTTTTATGGTATGCGCGCTTCGGGCATCTGGCAAGATGAGCGCGGGGTTAATCTGCTTGACGGCGCGGCTCATTTTTACGACACTTACAAAACCGCCGATGATAAATATATCGCTTTAGGCTCCATAGAGCCGCAGTTCTATGCGCTGATGAGAGAAAAGCTAGGGCTTGCCGACGACGCGGCTTTTGATAAGCAAATGGATAGAAAAAACTGGAGCGCGCTCAAAGAGAAGGTCGTTGCGATGGTGCGCACCAAAACGCGCGATGAGTGGTGCGCGTTAATGGAAGGCACAGATGTTTGTTTCGCGCCGGTTCTTTCTTTGGACGAAGCGCCTCACCACCCGCATAATAAAGCGCGCGAAACCTTTATCGAAATGGAAGGAGTCGTTCAACCGAACATCGCGCCGCGTTTTTTCGGCACGCCTTCTAAAGTGCAAGGACCTCCGCCAACCGAATTTGACCCCGATGCTATAAAGAACTGGGGCAAGAATTAATTCGCTTTATCGCTATCCCATAAAGTGTCAATTCGGTATCCGTAAAAGTTATCTTTGCGCGGCGTTTTAAGCCTCTTATCCATCACGAGCCACTGCTTTTCGGCAAAAAATAGCGGAATGACATAATGCCCCTGAAGCAAAAGCCTATCAAGCCGCTTGACCGCGCGTTCAAGCCCATCGCGCGTTCTAGCATCGCTGATTTGCTTCACAAGCCCGTCAATCTCGCTAGAGCGCACGCCCGCATAATTTCTGCTGCCTTTGGTTCGCGCCGCCTCGCTGCTCCAGTAGTAAGCCTGCTCGTTGCCCGGCGACAGCGACATAAACCAGTGCGCGAAAATAACATCATAATCATAATTCTGCTTGCGCCGCTCGAACTGGCTGTCATCAATAAAGCGAATGTCTGCCTGAATACCAAAAGACTTTAGCTGACGACCCCAAACAAGCGCAAGCCGTTCATTTAAGCGGGTCTTGACTAAAATCGTGAAGGTAAAAACTTCGCCATTCATTTGCGTTAATTTATTATTTTTAATTTGCCAACCGGCTTTTTGGAAAAGAGCGAAGGCTTTGCGCTTGCGCTCGCGCAAGCTCGCCTCGCTTGCTTTTGGTGAATTGCCCGCAAGACTAGACCGCCCCCAAAAACTATAAGAGCGTTGCCACAAACTGAAAAACAAATTCTTATTTATCCACGCGCCATCAAAAGTAAGCGCGAGCGCTTGACGCACATCGTTATTCTTAAATAAAGCCCGCCTCGTATTGAAAGCAATCGCCCACATTGGCGCAGGCGTTTTTAAGCTGAACTGCCTCTTGACGACCTCGCCGCGTTTGAGCCGCGAAAACTGATAGCCCTTCGCCCAGCGGGTGGGCGAAGTCTCTTCAAAAAAATCAAACGCACCCGCCTTGAAAGCCTCAAAACGCGCGCTATTGTCGCGGTAATAATCAATTTCAATGCGGTTGAAATTATAACGCCCGCGATTGACCGCCAAATCCTTGCCCCAATAATTTTTATCGCGCGTATAAACTATCCTTTTGCCGAACTCAATCTCGCCAACGCGATAGGGACCCGAACCCAAGGGCGTCCGCGCGCGCTCCTTGCCAAAACGATGGCGCGTCCAATGCTTTTTAGAAATAATCGGCATCAGCCCAATGATAAGAGGCATCTCCCAGTTAGAGCTTTCGTCAAAAGTAAAACGAATAGCTCGCTTTTCTATTTTCTCCATTCGCACAATATGGCGATAGTAAAAGCGATGATTGGGTCTGCCAAGCTCGCGCAAAGTTTCGGCGGAGAAAATAATATCCTCCACACGCAGCGGCGAGCCATCAGCAAATGTCGCACGAGGATGAAGCCACCAAATAACCGACTTCCTATCCGCCGCAACTTGAACCTTTTCCGCTAACAAGCCGTAAAGCGTAAAAGGCTCGTCAAGCGAGCGCGTCATCAAACTTTCATACACAAGCTCACGCACACCAAAAGCCGAAACACCAATCGGCGCTAAAGGGTTGAGGCTGTCAAAAGTGCCAAGCTGCGAAAACTTCAACACGCCGCCGCGCGGCGCGTGGGGATTCACATAATCAAAGTGAGAAAATTCCGCGCGATAACGCGGCTCGCCAAACATCGCGATTGAATGACGCACGCTCGAGGCAAAGCCATCGTTATGAGAAAAAAGAAAAAGGAAAGCTACAAAAAGCGATTTAATGAATGTTTTCACCGCGCAATTTATAATCGCCCTCATTTTGCAAGAAGAGCTCGTGCACTTTGGGGTGATCTACCGGCTGTCCGCTGTCATCGACAAGGAGGTTCTGCTCCGAAACATAAGCGACATAAGAGTTATCATCGTTCTCAGCGAGCAGATGATAGAAGGGCTGGTCTTTTTTCGGGCGAATCTGCGGCGGAATAGAAAGCCACCACTCCTCAGTATTATTGAACACGGGGTCGACATCAAAAATGACGCCGCGGAAAGGAAAAAATCTGTGCCGAACCACCTGACCAATCGAAAATTTGGCGCGCCGCCTGAGCCCTTCAATGTTAGGATCGCACTCTTCTTCTTTATCTATTTTATCCATATTCTACCCCTCTATTATTTGAGTCGAAATTACCATACCCAATTATAGCAGAATTTGCTAGGTTAGCATTATCAATTTTTTAGAGTTTTAGATGATATTAGCCTCGTTTATTCTTTTTTTGGCGCTGTTCTTTCTGATTGGCGTGAGCTCGACCTTAAAGAGCAAGAGCACCGCAAGTGATTATTATCTTGCGTCGCGCTCGGTGTCGCCGGTTTTTGTCGGCTTGTCTGCGATGAGCACGAATAACAGCGGCTATATGTTTGTCGCTTTTATGGGCTACACCTATATGGTTGGGTTAGAGGTGGCGTGGTTGCTTTTCGGGTGGATTGTCGGTGATTTCGCGACTTCGCTTTTCGTCCATCGCAAGCTGAGGAAGATTACGGAGGAGCAAGGCTCGCTAACTTTCGCGCAAGCGATTGCGAACTGGGGCAAGGGCAACTGGCAGGTAGTGCGCCTCGCGATTGCGCTCACCTCTCTTATGTTTTTGAGCATCTATGCCGCCGCGCAATTTAATGCGGGGGGAAAATCGCTCGAAGCCTTGTTTGACCTGCCATCTATTTGGGGCGCTTCGCTCGTAGCGATTATGGTTGCGGTCTATTGTGTGTCGGGCGGCATTCGCGCTTCGCTTTGGACGGATGTGGCGCAAACCTTAGTGATGTTGGTATCGATGGCGGTTTTATCCATTGCGGCTATCTCGGCGGCAGGGGGGATTGACGCAAGTTATCAAGCGCTTGCCGCGCAAGGCGATTTCTTAGACCTCTTCCCCTACGACACGCTGCCCTTAAAAGATAGTTTTCTTTCTTTTGTTGGCGCGCCCCTGTTTGTTTTTGGTTGGATTGTTTCGGGTTTTTGCGCCGCCGGGCAGCCTCACATTATGGTGCGCTTTATGACGATGGAGAATAGCAATCAGCTGGTTAGGGTGCGCGTTTGGTATTATGGCATTTATATTTTGTTTGCTATATTTGCGATGGTTGTCGGGTTGATGACGCGCGTCCATTTGCCTGAGATAGGCACTATGGACGCGGAGCTGGTTTTGCCTACGATGGCGGCGAAATTATTGCCCGAGTTTATGGTCGGCGTTATGCTCGCCGGTATATTCGCGGCGATTATGTCCACCGCCGATTCTTTGCTCTTGAGTTGCTCGTCCGCTTTGACGCACGATATTCTACCGCGAAAATTTGAGACAAAGAAAGAAATGCAGATTGCTACGTTAGGCATTACAGTTTTTGCGCTTGCGGTTGCCGGCTATGCGATAGTCTTCGGCGGACAAAGTGTTTTTCGTTTAACGCAATTTGCGTGGGCAGGTATGGGTTCGGCTTTTGCTCCCTTGCTTTTGTTGTTGAGCCTGCGTCAAGAATTAAAACAAAATGTCGCCCTCACGATGATGGCAGCAGGATTATCCGCAGTTATCATTTGGAATCAATTAGGCTTACCGGTCAATATGTTTAACGATGGCGTTGCGGGCGTGGGCGCGGCATTTCTGGTGTGGGGTGCGTGGCGCACGTGGAGCTCGGGGCGATTGTTTTACTCACAAAAACTTGTCAGGCAAACAACCTAAAGCTCACAACTTATTTTAGCATGGTTGAATAAGCCCTTTCTTATTCAACTCTATACTCCTTGTTCTTAGAGGAGTAAAATATGTTAAAAAAACAATACAATACTTTAGTATTCATTTTTGCTTTCATTTTGTGCGAGCAGGCATTTGCTTTGCCGGTTGAAAGCAGCTTAGCGGGCTCAGCTCAAGTGGCAAGGAATGATAAAACGCTAACCATTACTCAAAGCCAGCAGGTTGGTGTGGGGTTTTGGGATAGCTTCAATATAGATGCAGGTGAAACGGTTCGCATTGTTCAGCCGAGCGGGGGTCGTTATATTGCTA
This sequence comes from Alphaproteobacteria bacterium, assembly GCA_965209065.1. Lineage (GTDB taxonomy): Bacteria > Pseudomonadota > Alphaproteobacteria > JAPOUT01 > CBDBUR01. Next base: position 649,433 of record OZ242373.1, on the reverse strand, counting down.
GAATTGGCAGCCAGTCTGCCACGCAGATTAGAGGCACGTTAAATGCCGATAGTATGGTTATATTAGAAAACGCCGCGGGGCTGCATTTGGGAGCGAACGCTGTTGTGAATGTTGGCGCGCTGATAGCCATCGCGGGACGCATCGATGAAACTTCGCAGGGGTTAGGTCGCCTTAGCATTTCGGTGAGCGAGGGTTTTATTACCAATAGGGGCGCTATTACAACTCAAAGCAGAGCTATCTTTATCTCTAAAAGTATTGACAACCAAGGCACTATCACTAGCGCAAAAAGCGATATAGACCTCTATTCGGGAGAAAAGATTATGCTTACCTTCACCGAAAGCGGCATTAGCATAGAGGTTAGCAAGAAAAAACTAAACGCCTTGATAAGCAATGGCGGCACCTTAACGGCAGAGAAGGGGCGCATCAACATTTTGCCCCACGATATGACTGATTTACGCGCAAGCGTCGTTAATCTCGGTGGTATGGTAAGTGCGACTAAAATTACGATTGATAAAGCGAGCGGAAAAATTTCGGTGAGCGCAACAGCCGAAGGCAACCTCACTATTTTGGGCGATTACATAGAAATAACAGGCGATGCTGACATCACAACTCAGAAATTATCAATAGGAACAGCGCGCAAACCAGCCAAGCAAATTTTAATTGAAGTCGGCGCTGAATTTAAGGGCAAAACGGACGGCGCGCTCCTCAATTTCAATTTTACAGATGCTTTATGGTTTTCGGGTAGCATCAACGCCGCCGATGCTTATGTGTTGATAAACAAAGCGGCGCAATCGTTAGATGATAAAAGGGTGTTTCCTATGTTTATGGGAAATTATCCTAGTGGATATTTTGACTTATCTTTTACGAACATTGGCACGGGCACTTTAGATGTTTATTCGGAGATAGACTTAAATCTTTTAGGCAGCGCCCTCACCACTCAACATGCGAGCAAAAATGCCATAAATTTTTTCAACATAAATTCCCTAACGGCAGGAACATTTTTTTCATTATCAGCGGAGGATACTAACGTTTATTCTTTTGTAGCAGATATAGATGTTCATATATATTCCGATTCTTACATCTTTATCCATGGCGACATAGATACTGCTTCTAAGGAAGTGATTTTTCTTATACAGACGGCAACCGGAAGTATTCATTTCACCGAGAAACAAAAAACAACTATCAAAGGAAACAAGATTGAATTTAACAGCACAAGAGCAATAAACTTAAATTATGATGTTAGCATCGAGGCAGAGTCTTCGTTAAGGGTTTTGGTTAATTTGTTTAGCACGGCTAACATTAAGCTAGACGCGCCTAGCATAGAGCTTTGCAATTATGTGCAAGCAAGAGAATTAATTATTCAAAGCACTCAAGAAGCTACGTCTCGGCACAGAGATATTAGTTTAACTGCCACTAATAAAATTAGCTTGTTTAGTGATATTAACGCTAAATCAGGAGACCTAACAATATTTTCTGATGTTTATGAAGTTTTATCCGATAGGTCGGTGCGACTTACGGGAAATAACATCACGCTCACGGGGATTCTTTTTACGCCTGAAAATTTTATGCCGCCAACCTATCAATGGGCGACCTCGCTTAATTTGTTTTTTCCCCAGAAACTTCCTGGGCAACCTATAGAAACTCTTGATGATGTTCAATTTGCTGTTCCTGCTAATAACCTTCCTATAGATGATGAGGCAGATGATGGACGCGCAGCGCCTGCGCAATCACCTATCACTCAAGAACCAGAAGGAAATCCCGAACAACCACGAGTGGTTACGCCACAAGTGGTTACGTCACAAATGGCTACACCACAAGTGGCTGGGGGGCAATCGACAAATTCCGCGCACCTCAAAACCGCGACAAAAATTGCTAAAAAACCGGGTCATCACATTATCTTAAAGCGCAATAAAAAAGTAAAATTGAAGACCCACGAATGCACAGATGTGAGTTTCGGCTTTCATACGCTCTTTTGCATCGAGGAATATGAGGTGTCGCAATAGGGGAAAATATGCTATAAGTATTTGATAAGCTAAAGAATGAGGTGGAACTATGAAAGCTTTATCGGAAATCAAAAATCCGGAGCAACCTGGCTATAAACCTACTTACGCTCCTATTTACAAACAGCCCGAAGGCTTTAACCTAAGCGATTTGTCAGCCTTCACGAAGGGGCAGCCTTACAGCTATTTTCAAAAATTACGTGAGGTCGCGCCGGTTTCGTGGTGGGAGCAAGAGAGCATCACGGGTTATTGGTCTTTAACGAAATATGAGGACGTTCAGAAATGCGATTTGAACGCGCAGCAATTTTCTTCGCAAAAGGGAGGCATAATTATGGCGCACCCAAGCGAAGGACCTAAGAAGTTACGCTGGGCGGCTTTGGATAGCATGATAAATTTAGACCAGCCCTATCACATTCCGTTGCGCATGGAGCATCGTCCATTTTTCACGCCTGATTTTGTAAAGCAGCTTAGCTTTAAGGTAGAAAAGGAAGTGGATAGGTTGCTAGACAACCTTGAGGCTGCCGCCAAAAAAGGAGATGGGCGTTGCAATCTTGTTGAGCATTTTTCGCAATGGCTGCCGCTTTTCACGGTTTGCGAAATTTTGGGCATTGATAAAAAGGATAGACCGGCTATCATTCGCTGGATGCACTATCTAGAGTTGGCGGCTTATATTATTGCCGACCCTGATAATAAAGTGAATAAATTATTTTTCTTAAAATTTTTGTGGAACATTCGGCAAATGTTTAACTATGGAGAGAAGGTTCTGCTTAATAGGCGGAAGAATCCGCGTGATGATTTGCTGACGGTTATCGCCAACGCGCAGCTAGATGGCGAGCCAATGCAAGAAAGCTATCTGCATGGCTCGTGGTTATTGATTATTTTCGCCGGCAATGATACGACACGCAACTCTCTTTCTGGCACGATGAAGCTATTGACCGAGTTCCCCGAGCAGAAGCAAATGCTGCTCGATGACCCGAGCCTCGTTGATAAAATGGTGCCAGAGGCTCTGCGTTTAATTTCGCCGGTGATGTATATGCGCCGCACGGCTTTGGAAGATGCTGAATTTTCGGGGCAAGGCATTGGGAAGGGCGAAAAGCTGGTGATGTGGTATGGCGCTGCCAACCGCGACCCTGATGTTTTCCACAATCCCGACACGATGGATATTCACCGCAATAATACGGACAAGCACTTGGCTTTTGGCACGGGACCTCACGTTTGCTTGGGGCAGAGGATTGCCAATATGCAGTTAGGCATTGCCTACCGCAAAATTTTAGAGCGTTTCCCCAATATCCGCTGGACGGGCAAGGCGAGCTATGCGCCTAGCAATTTCGTTCACGCGATATCTGAGGTTGAAGTTGAACTAAATTAAGGGTATAAATAAAGAATGAAATATCTACATCAAGGAGCATTATGTTAGGTAAAATTTTGTTTTTTCTTATTATAGCGGCTGGAGCCGTTGTTGGCGTGGTCGCCTTGCTGGACGATGATGAGCAAGCGGAAGAGCCAAAAATCGCTGAGAAGCAAGAGCCCGCCCCGCCCCCTGTTCAAAGTGGCAATTTGACTCGCGCGGTTGAGGAGGAGCTCAACCGACTAGGCTATAACATTCTGCCCGATAACCGAATGGACGCTCAAACGCGCGACAAAATTCTCGATTTCCAAAAAGAGAACGGCTTGAAAGAGACAGGCGTGGCTAGTCGCGCATTGCTCGACAGGTTGAGGCAAGCTCAAGCGCCGACAGGTCTGGCACTTATTCTGCGCAACGCGCGAGGCGGTGATGCCAACGCGCAAAATGAGCTAGGCAATCGATATTACTATGGCAAAGGAGGCGTGGCTCAAAATTACAACGAGGCGGCGCACTGGTATCGCAAAGCTGCCGAGCAGGGCAATAGTGATGCCCAGAACAATTTAGGTCATGCATATTATTATGGCAGAGGGGTCAAAAAAAATTATAGGGAAGCGGTTAAGTGGTATCGCCGTGCGGCAGAGCAAGGCAATGCGGAGGCGCAAAACGCGCTCGGCAATCGCTATTACTACGGAGAGGGCGTGCCAAAAAGTCATAAGGAGTCGGTCTATTGGTATCGCAAGGCAGCCGAGCAGGGTCATGCCTGGGGTCAGCTCAATTTAGCCAACAGGTATTACTACGGCGAGGGCGTGGCAAGAAACTATGACGAGTCCGCCTTCTGGTATCGCAAATCGGCGGAGCAAGGCAACGCGGCGGCGCAGAACGCTCTTGGCAATAGTTATTCTTTGGGGCGAGGGGTTCCCAAAAAGCCTCAAGATGCTTTCTACTGGCATAGCCAAGCGGCGCGACAAGGTTATGCTAGGGCGCAGTTCAATGTGGGCAGCGCTTATTTTCTAGGATTGGGTGTTGCGAAAAGTATTAAGGATGCTATTCAATGGCATCGGCGTGCGGCGCGTCAAGGTGAATCGCGCGCGCAAAATGCTTTAGGCGATAGATATTATACCGGTGAAGGCGTGTCTCAAGATTATAACGAAGCCTTGCGCTGGTATGACAAAGCGGCAGAGACTCGTAATCCTTTAGCGCTACTTAATTTGGGCTGGATGTATTATTACGGCATTGGCGTGCCACAAGATAAGGATGAGGCTTTGCTCTTACATTTGAGAGCGGGCAAGAATGGCAACGTGGATACCTTCAATACTTTAGGCAATAGGTTTTATTTAGGTGAAGGTGTGGATGAAGATTATAAAGCGGCGATGCACTGGTATGGCAAGGCGGCGGAGCAGGGCAATCGGTCGGCGCAAAATTCGTTAGGCTGGATGCATTATTATGGTTTTGGTGTGGCTCAAAATCTCGGTGCGGCTTTCACTTGGTATAGGAGGGCTGCCACGCGTGGCGATATCGAAGCGCAAAACAATTTAGGTTATATGTATTATCAAGGTGAGGGCACGGCGAAAGACCTCGTTTCGGCTTGCGAGTGGTGGCATAGAGCTATTATTAAAAGACCGAATGTGGATAGGGACTTAACAATTACGCTCTTATGTAGCGAGTGTGATTTCTCAAAAGCAGAGGCGGAGAATTTCCAGCTAGAGGATTTTTAGCTGGGGGAATGTATGGTTACGTGGTTCAAATGGCTAAATGAAAAAATAGAGCGACTGGATTTAGAGAGTGAAAGTTTTGCGCGCGACTTTTTGATGGGGCTTGTGGTTGCTTTTTTAGGCTTTATTCCTGGTGTTATTTTATTCCATATCTATAGTTTTTTTAATATTCAATTTCCAGAGTTTCACCCATACGACTCTTTTCTTGAGAAGTATGCTTCCTCAACTATAAATATTTTCATTATTTTTATTTCAGGAGTTTTGATTGTTGCATTTCCTGTAGTCTTGGGGGGTATCTCTTTATGGCGGTGGGTTATGGGGAAGTTTCTTTCCCAACGAACAAAAATTTTAGCTGTTATTTCTATATTATTTTTTACAATTGCTTTACCTGTTAGTCTTATGGTAGTGTATAAATTAGAAATTCTGATCAATTTAGTTCAATAGATGAGGATGTTATGACATCAAAAGTAAAAAAGCAAAATATTTGGCAAAGTTTTCCTGCTTTGTTTGTGTGTGCTTTTTGGGGTGTGGGTATAGCAAGTCTTTACCCAATTACTCTTTCTTACCCCTATACAATTGGAACATTTAAAGAGCTCCTGTTTTTTAGTTGGTTAGCTTTTTTTGTTTTTTCTTGGGCGATTGCAGGAGTTTTGGTAACTACTACCTTACGCCACCTCACTTTACGGCTTATGGCTTCTAAGTTGATAAAGTTTAGACATATTGTTATCATGGAATTTTTTATTTTTGTGGCTGCTAGTGCTATTGTTATCTTTTTCTATAGCTTATTTTTCTGTATGATGTTTAGCGGTTGCTAGGGGGAATTGATTATGTCAAATGTCAAAAATCTTCGTATAGAAACGAGAACTAGATTGGCGAATGGCGGATGGGGAGGGATTCGAACCCCCGAAACGCTTTCACGCTTGCTGGTTTTCAAGACCAGTGCCTTCAACCACTCGGCCACCCATCCGTGTTAAGCAATACTTAACCATAAACTTTTATACTAGGCAAATGAGCCTAAAGGGACACTATTTGCTATTTTTTGCGCTACTTTTTTTGCTTGGTGGCTGCTCTAGCAACCCGCTGATTGCCAGCGGAGAGGGCGGCTATTACAAAGAGGGCGGCGTTTATAAGGTCAAGGGAGTGCGCTATCGCGCGCGCAAGAATCTCAATTATGTAGAAACTGGAATGGCGTCTTGGTATGGCAAGCAGTTCCACGGCAGAAAGACCGCCAATGGCGAGATTTATAATATGCATCAGCTCACGGCGGCGCATAAAACCCTGCCGATGCCAACTTATGTGCGCGTCACCAATCTCGACAATCGGAGGAGTCTGGTGTTGCGGGTCAATGATAGAGGTCCTTACAAAAGCGACCACGGCACCGATACGCGCAACCGAATTATAGATGTTTCACGCAAAGCCGCGCAGATGCTCGGTTTTCTCAAGGCGGGCATAGGGCGCGTGGAAGTGCGCTATGTCGGCAGCGCGCGCCCCAGCGACGAGGGCAAGCTCTACCGCCAGCTCAAGCGGCGGGTCGTGCGCGGCGAGTGGCGACCGGTCGATGAGCTCAAACCCAAAAAGCTTTACTACATCAAAACGCAGAGTTTTGCCTCCAAGCTGAAGGCGCTAACGCATAAGAGCAAGATAAGCTCGACGCAGTTAGGGCACACGGCTTTGGAGAGGGTGGGAAAACATTGGCGCTTGATTATTGGTGCTTTTGAGGCTAAAAATGAGGTAGAGGCTGCTCAAGCGGTTTTGTTCGCGCACGGATACCGCGAAACCGAAATTTTGGCTATCCCCCACGACCCCTAGCCCCCTAAACGAGAGATAAATGGCTCAATTCAATTATTCAAGTTATGCTGTAGCGTTTTTTTTATTTTCATTTTTATTTCTGCCGTCTCGCGCGCTTAGTTTCTCTGAGATAGGGACGGCAGCGCCTTACGCGATGCTGATGGATATGGAAACCGGCACGGTGCTTTTCGAGCGCAACGGCAATACGCTCATGCCGCCGGCGAGCATGACAAAAATCGTTACGCTCGCACTTCTATTTGAGGAGCTGAAGGCACAGCGCGTGCGTCTCGATGACGAGTTTTTGGTTAGCAAAAACGCGGTTGAAAAGGGTGGCGAGAAGTCGGGTTCATCATCTATGTTTTTGGAGCCAGAAAGTTTAGTGCGAGTGGAAGATTTAATTCGGGGTGTCGTTATTCAGTCGGGCAATGACGCGGCGATAGCCATCGCCGAAAATTTAGCCACCAGCGAGGAGGCTTTTGCCGAAAAAATGACCGAGTATGCGAAAAGCATCGGTATGATGAAGACAACCTTCAAGAACGCCACCGGCTGGCCTGACAAGGGACATGAAACCACACCTTATGACCTTGCTTTATTAGCCCGCCACCATATCCAAGCCTATCCTGAGTATTATTCTTATTATGCTGAGCGCACTTTCACTTGGAATAAGATAACGCAGAGAAACCGCAACTTGTTATTGCGCGACCGCATCGGCGTTGATGGTCTCAAGACCGGACACACGGAGGAATCGGGTTATGGCATTGTGGCTTCGGCGAAGCGCGGTGCGCGGCGGTTAATTTTGGTGGTCAATGGCTTGAACTCGCAGCAAGACAGACGCGGCGAAGGGTATAAAATTCTAAACTGGGGATTTCGTGCTTTCCAAACCTATCGTTTTTTTCAGGCGGGAGATGTGATTGAAGAAATAGCGGTTTGGCATGGAAAAAAAAACCGCGTAGTGGCGACCGTTGAAAAAGATTTCTCCCTCGCGATAACCAGACAGCGCCGCCGTCTGGTGAAGGTGTCGATAGATTACCTCACGCCTATTCCCGCCCCGATAAAAAAGGGAGATAAAATCGGCTGGGTGCGTGTAAAAGAATTAGGCGGAAGTTTGATTACCGAAATGCCTCTTGTCGCATCACAAGATATAGAAGAGCTGGGGTTTGTCGGCAGGGCTATATCTTCTTTGGAGTATCTTTTGTTTGGTGGCTAAGCGGTTCATCAGTTTTGAGGGGATAGACGGCTCGGGTAAAAGCAGCCAAGTGAAGCACCTTGCGGCTTATTTAAGCGCGCAGGGCAATCAAGTGAAGACGAGCAGAGAACCTTATGGCGATGAGGTGCGCGCCTTGCTCCATAAGCACGCGGGGGATTATACGCCTCTGGCGCAGCTGTTTTTGCTTGCCGCGGCGCGCGCACAGCATTGCGAGAAGCTCATTCAGCCTGCGCTGGCGCAAGGCGCTTACGTGATAAGCGACCGCTTTACGGATTCCACGCTTGCCTATCAAGGCTATGGGCTGGGGCTTTCTCTTGAGATGATAGAGGAGCAAAATCATCTTGCCACGCGCGGCTTGAAGCCTGATATAGTTTTCATTATGGATATTGAGGTTTCGGTGATGTTCGCGCGGCTTAAAGCGCGTGGCTTGGAGCTTTCTAGCTACGAGCGGCTCGGTAAGGATTTTTTCGAACGCGTGCGACAGGGTTATTTAGAGATAGCTAAAAAGCATGCGCGTTATTGTGTTATAGACGCTAGCCAGAGCGAACAAACTATTGCCGCTATTATAAAGGAAGCGTTCTAATGGCGGGAGATTCTTTATTTGGGCACGCGCGGGAGATAGAAGAGGTGGAGAAGCTGTTGTCTTCCTCTCGCCTGCACCATTCGTGGCTGATTGAGGGGAAAAAGGGCATCGGCAAGGCAGCGCTGGCGAGGCGTGTGGGGCAATTTCTGCTCGCCGAGCCTAGCGAGCGGCTAGATAATTTGGCGATAAAAGAAACTTCCGCCGCGTGGAACTTAACCAATGCAGGCAGCCACCCCGACTTTTTATACATAGAGCCAGCGGCAGATAATAAAACGCAAACCATCTCGGTTGATGATATTCGCGGCGTGAGCAGTTTTTTCACCAAAAGCCCGGCGCTTAGCAAACATCGCATCGTTATTATTGATGCGGTGGATAATATGAACATCAACGCGGCGAATGCTTTATTGAAAATTTTAGAGGAGCCGCCCGAACATGGAATGCTGTTTTTGGTAAGTCATTGTTCGGGTATTGTGCTTGCGACTTTGCGTTCGCGTTGTTATAGGCTTAAACTTTCGCGCCTATCAAACGAAGAGGTGCGCGCGGGGTTGAAATCTTTTAATCCAAACTTATCGCCCAAAGAAATTGAGCTTGCTACGTGTTTGGCGGAAGGGTCTTTAGGTAAGGCGCTCCATTTTGTTCAGCAAGAAGGCAAGAAGCTACACCAAGATTTTTTTAATATCGTTAAAACTTTATCGACTCCCGACCAGCAAGCAATACAAAAATTCTGCACGACCTATGCCGCAGATAACCAAAATTACGAGCTTTTATGTGATTTGATGTTATATTGGAGTCATCAGCTCTCGACAAAAACAGGTAAAATTGGTGTGGCTAAAAAGGGAATAAAACTATGGGGTGAGCTGAATGAAATTATCAAAACGACGCGCCGTCTCAATATGGATAAAAAACTTTCGGCGCAGAGTATGTTTCTAGCTTTAGAGAAATTATTGGCATAATGGCAGAAAAATTTTATATCACTACGGCAATTTCCTACCCCAACGCGAGCCCGCATATCGGGCATGCTTACGAGGCAATCGCGGCTGACGCGCTCGCGCGTTTCAAGCGGCTTGATGGATACGAGGTTTTTTTTCTCACCGGCACAGACGACCACGGGCAGAAAATATATCGCGCGGCGAAAGCGCAGGGCATCACGCCTCAAGAAATGACTGACGCGCTAAGTAAAAAATTCACCTCTATGTGTGCGCGCTTTAACATCTCTTACGACCGCTTCATTCGCACGAGTGAGCCGCCGCATCATCAGGCGGTGCGGGCGATTTGGCAAAAGCTCGAAGCCAAGGGCGACATCTATCAAGATAAATACGAGGGCTGGTATGCGGTGCGCGAGGAGGAGTTCTACACCGAAAGCGAGCTTATCAAAAACGAAAAGGGCGAATGGCAGACCCCGGGCGGCGCGCCGGTCGAGTGGATGAAGGAGGATAGCTATTTCTTCCGCCTGTCGAGCTATCAGCAAAAACTTTTGGATTATTATCAAGCCAACCCTGATTTTATAAGTCCCAAGACGCGTTATAATGAAATTCTTTCTTTTGTGAAAGGCGGGTTGAAGGATTTATCTATCTCGCGCTCTAGTTTTGACTGGGGCGTTCAAGCGCCCACAGAAAATAAGCTTGGGGAGGGTAAGCATATTGTTTATGTTTGGCTTGACGCGCTGACGAATTACTTAACGGCATGCGATTATCCCGATGAAAATAGTGAAAAATTCAAGCTCTGGCCTGCTGATTTACATCTGATTGGCAAAGATATTTTGCGCTTTCATACGGTTTATTGGCCGGCTTTTTTGATGAGCGCGGAGCTGGCGATACCGAAAAAAGTCTTCGCGCACGGAATGATTTTGACCGAAGAGGGAGAGAAAATGTCAAAGTCGCTTAAAAATGTGATTGACCCTTTCGAGCAAGCTGAGCTTTACGGGGTCGATGAGTTTCGCTACTTTCTGCTAAGCAACACGCCTTTTGGAAATGATGGTGCTTATAGTGAGGAGATGCTGATAACAAAGCTCAATGCTGACCTTGCGAACAATCTCGGCAATTTAGCCCAGCGTTGCCTGACGATGATTCAAAAAAACTACGAGGGCAGGGTGCCAGAAGTTTTAATGCCCAGAAAAATTATAAATGAAAATGATTTAGATAAAATTCGTGAGGCAATGGATAGGCAGCGGTTAGATTTAGCCTTGAGGCTTATTTTTGACTTGGTAAGCGAAGCCAACCGCATTTTCACCGAAGCTCGACCATGGGAAAAGGGGGGGAATCAAGAAGGGGAACAAAGGGACAACACTTTATACTCTACGCTTCATTTTTTACGCGCGGCGGGAACGTTGCTCCTGCCTTTTATGCCAACTAAAATGAACCAGCTGCTTGACCTGCTGGCGGTGCCAGACGATGAACGTTTATTCTCTCACCTAACAGCTGAAATTAAAAGCGGAACACAACTACCTGAGCCGAAAGCAATTTTCCCCCGATATAATAGGATAAAAAAGGAGGCTTAATGCTTGTTGATAGCCATTGCCACTTAAATTTTCCCGACTTCCAGCAGGATTTAGATGAAGTTGTTGCGCGCGCGCAGGCGGCGGGCGTTGATATGATGGTTTCCATTTCTACGCGGCTTGATGAGGCGAAGTCCATGGCGGCGATTGCCAGCAAATATGCGTCTGTTGTTTATTCGGTTGGGGTTCACCCTCACGAGGTTGCTTCTCACGCTGAGATGACGCTTGAAACGCTGCTAGAGCTGGCACGTGCGCCTAAAGTCGTTGGCTTGGGCGAGACCGGCTTAGATTTTTATTTCAACCGCGATTATGAGGAGCTACAAAAGCAGCTTTTTTCTATTCATATTGAGGCATCGCGCCAAACGGGATTGCCGGTTATCATCCATAGTCGCGGCGCCGATGACGAGATGATAGAGCTTTTGACCGCAGAGAAGGCAAAAGGGGATTTCCCTGCCTTGATTCATTGCTTTACTTCCAACGCCGCCTTTGCCAAAAAGGCTTTAGAGTTGGGTTTATACATTTCCTTATCGGGCATTTTAACTTTTAAGAACGCGGAGGCATTGCGTGATGCGGTAGAAATTATTCCTGTTGAGCGCTTGCTTGTTGAAACCGATTCCCCCTATCTCGCTCCTATGCCGAACCGCGGCAAGCGCAATGAGCCTGCTTATGTTGTCCAAACGGCAGAGTATCTAGCTAAACTGAAAAGCACAACGCTCGATGATGTCGCGCGAATAACATCTAATAATTTTTACGCTCTATTCACCGAAGCTAAAAAATATAGGAAGCTATGAGTTTGCGTATAACGATTTTGGGTTGCGGCTCGTCAGGCGGGGTGCCTCGCATTGGTGGCGACTGGGGCTCTTGCGATCCGACCGAGCCGAAAAATCGCCGCCGACGCTGCTCTCTTTTGGTTGAGCGCGGAGAAGGAGAAAACTGGACGCGCCTTTTGGTGGATACCTCGCCTGATATTTACGAACAACTTTACAATAAGCAAATAACTTGGCTTGACGGCGTGCTTTACACGCACCATCACGCAGACCAGACTCACGGCATCAATGACCTGCGCGCTTTTTTTCTCAACCGCTTTAAGAGCGTCCCGGTTTATATGGACGATTTTTGCGCCAAAATAATGTCGGAACGGTTTGATTATTGTTTCGCGGAGGTTCAAAACTCGGGCTACCCGAAGTTTCTAGAGCTTCACAAGCTAGAGGCGGGTCGCCCGCTTAAAATTGAGGGCGAGGGCGGTGCGATAGAGATTTTGCCTATCTTGCTTCACCACGGCTCTATTGATGCTTTGGGTTTTCGCTTTGACAATAAGGTTGCCTATTGTCCTGACGTTGCTGATATTCCTGAGGAGAGTTTCGCGTCTTTGGAGGGGCTGGAATGCTGGATTGTAGATAGCTTACGCTATGCGCCTCATCCTACGCATGCTCACGTTGAGAAGACTTTGAGCTGGGTTGATAGGGTCAAGCCACAACAGGCGGTGCTAACGAATATGCACATAGACTTAGATTATAGGACGCTAGAAAAAGAGCTGCCTCAGTCGGTAATTCCTGCTTTTGACGATATGATATTAAAGTTCGCATAATTTATATTATGGTAAATTATTCGGCTGTGCCTAGCCAGTGAAAACCACCCCAAAACTAGCCTCTATTATTTACCATAATATAAATTATGCGCACCTTATACAAACCCCAATAAAAACATCATAAAACAAAACCATAAATAGCGTATATTCGGTAAGGGGGAGTTTATGGAAAAACCCAAAACCTTATCCTATTGGAATCTTATAGCTTTTTCAGCGCTGGGTATTCCTATTTCTGCTTTAGGCTTGCCCTTCGTGGTTCAGCTGCCCGCCTTCTATAAGAACGAGATTGCTGGTGTGAGTGCGAGTGCTGTTGGCATTATCATTCTGCTTGTGCGCTGCTGGGACGTGGTCACCGACCCTATCTTTGGCGAAATCAGCGATAACACGAGCACGCGCTGGGGACGCCGCCGCCATTGGTTCTTAATCGCTATTCCGCTGCAGGTTTTCTGCGCTTGGTATCTTTTTATGCCGCCGGCAGATGCGGGACCGGGCTATCTCGCTTTCTGGCTCTTTTTGATTTATGTCTCTTCTACGATGATTGGCATTTCCCATATGTCGTGGGGAGCGGAGCTTTCGACCAATTACCACGAGCGCGCGCGCATTCAAGGCTACCGCGAATTCGCCCTGATTGGCGGAATGATAGCGACCCTCGCCCTGCCCGCTGTGCTCGGCGCGCAAACGAGCGGAGAGACCGTTTTTATGATGGGGGTTTTCGTTATGGTGATGGGTCCTCTCTGCGCGCTTATCACGCTGGCAGGGACGCCGAAAGAGCAGGTGCATTCTCGCTCGGCGGCGCAGTTTGATTTCAAGGAGGCTATCCGTTTTATTGCGGCAAGCAGTAATTTACGTAAAATTTTGCTTATTGGTATTTTGTCTGCGGGTCTTCTGCCGGGTATTACCGGAGGGCTTTATGTTGATACGATGACTCATGTTTTTAAGTTAGGAGAATATAGAAATTTTTTGCTATTGATTTATTTTGCTGCGGCGGTTTTTTCTGTGCCCTTTTGGGTGTTGGTAAGTAAAAAGTTTGGCAAGCATAAGACTTTAGCGATTGCTCTTTTTTACGGCTCTGTTTTGTTGAGTTTTTCGTTTTTTATGCCGCGCGGCGATTTCTGGTGGATGTTTTGGGGTCTTATTTTGTATGGTGTTGTGTATGGTTGCGCGCCCTTTTTGTCGCGCTCTTTGATGGCAGACTTCGCCGACCAAGATGAGATAGCCACCGGCAAAAAAAGGACGGGGCTTTGCTATTCGCTGCTAAACATGATTGACAAGCTAGGGTTAGCGGCGGCGGGTATTGTTTTCATTGCCTTAGATTTCATTGGCTTTGACAGCAAAGTTGATAACAGCCCTGAAACCATCAACATGCTTCTTGCGCTTTATGTTGTGCCTTCTTGTGCTTGTATGCTGATAGCGGGCTGGGTTGCGTGGCGTTATCCTCTTGACGAGGAGCAGCACAGGAAGAATCAAGAAATTCTAGCCAGCCGCCGAACCCATTCCACCGATAGTTAAATTACCTCGCGGCGTAATTTGGACATCGCTAAATTTTTTCTTCAAGACGCCTAGATTGGCTGCCGACAGGATAACCTCGTAGTCCCAGCCCTGTTGGGTGTCTGTTTGGCTTAGCACCTGCCCTTTCTTATACAAAAAACGCTGGGCTTCCACCTGAGAAGGCGTGAGATGAACCAAAAAGTATTGGCGCGCTTGGAGCTTATCTATTTCTGCCGCTAACCGCTTGAGTAGTTCATCAATCCCCTCGCCCGTTTTGGCAGAAATAGCGCATACGGGCATCTGCTTTTTATGAAGCAGCAAGGCATTGGTGAGGTCGGTTTTATTCAGCACTTCTATGATGGGCTGGTCTTTGTGGAGAGTTTGTAAAATTTCTTCAACATCTTGTTTTTGGAATAGGCTATCGGGGTGCGAAAAATCTCTTACGTGTAGGATAATATCCGCCTCGCTCACCTCTTCTAGCGTGGCGCGAAAAGCCGCGACTAAATCGTGAGGTAAATTAGAAATAAAACCAACGGTATCGGACAAAACAGCTTTTGTTCCGTTGGGCAAAACTATTTTGCGCATTTTTGTGTCTAGAGTGTCAAATAGCATATTACGCGCGGGGCTATCGCTTTTTGTTAATAGATTAAACAAAGTTGATTTGCCAGCATTGGTATAACCGACAAGCGCTATCACCGGTAAATTGACTTTCGCGCGCGCGTTTCTATTTTGCGCACGTCTTTTGCGCACGGATTCCAGTTTGCTAGAGATGTATTTGATTTTAGTAGCGATTTGTCTGCGGTCAGATTCAATTTGCCTCTCACCGGGACCACCCATAAATCCAGCGCCGCCGCGTTGCCTTTCTAAATGAGTCCAGCTGCGCACAAGTCTGCCCTTTTGATAAGCCAACTGCGCGAGCTCGGTTTGCAGTTTTGCTTCTTTGCTACGCGCGCGCTCGCCAAAAATTTCTAAAATAAGCGCGGTGCGGTCTAGCACTTTCACGTTCCATTCTTTTTCTAGAGCTTGCTGCTGGCGCGGCGAAAGTGTCGCGTTCACAATAACCAATTCAGCCTTATGGGCTTGAATAGAAGTCAAAATTTCTTTCACCTTGCCACTTGCTATATAAGTATGGGGTGTAATTTTTTTGATAGGCACATCAACAAGCGCCAAAGGCTTGAGGTTAATCGCGGCGGTAAGGTTGATAATTTCTTCTTTTTGCGAGGCGGCAAGCGCTGCCGCTAAATTGCTTTGCCAGCAATGGACAATAATGTTTTTAGGCAAGCGCGTATGCAAACAAACGCCTCAGCTTGTCGCGGCTATATTATTGATAACAGGCATAATAGTAGATATAGCATGCTGGAAGACGAATTGTCTATGCCCTTTATGCTCTAGCACCACGCCTTCGGTATCAAAAGAATCAATCGTGCCTTGTAGCTTGACGCCATTAATAAGAAAAACCGTAACAGAAGAACGCTCTGCTATTAGCTTGCCTAGAAAAATCTCGCGCAACTTGTTTTCAGACATGAGCCACCCCCTTTTTATATTTGTCGCCCATTTATTTTATTATAGCGCAAAATTTTCTATTTTTTAAGCCTTTTTATCATTTTTTGATATTTGCGCGCGCAAGGCTCTGCTCGAGGGCGGCTTGAAGTTTCTTTAGGTTTTCGCCTTGTTTTATGGGGACTCCGTCAAGAGAAAGCACGGGAATAAGCCCGCCGATGGAGGAAGTGATGAAAGCGGCATCGGCGGCGAAAGCGTCATCGCGCGTGAAGCCCTGCTGGTTTATTTCCATTTGGAAGCCGCGCGCGAGGTCGAGGATTTCTTGCCTCGTGATGCCGCTGAGAATATGGGGGCTAGCTTTGCGCGTGAAGAGAACGCCGTCCTTGATAATCCACGCGTTAGACGCGGTGCCTTCGGTGATGATTCCTTGTTCGTCATAGAGCCAAGCTTCTTGCGCCATTTGCTCGTGAGCCTCTTGGCGCGCGAGCACATTAGCGAGCAAGTTAATTGATTTAATATCGCAGCGTTTCCAACGTTGGTCGGGCAGCGTTATCACGTGCACGCCCTTGCGCCTTTTTCTTATGGCGGCGGCAGAAAGCGCGCGGGCAATAATAATCAAGCTACCCGAAGCATCGTGCGGAAAGATATGCTCTCGTTTTGCTTGACCGCGCGTTATTTGGAGATAGATGAGTCCATCGCGTAGATGATTACGCGTGATTGCCTCGCGCATTAAAAAAGGTAAAACGGAAAGTGCTATCGGCGGTGCAAGTTTAATCGCGTCCAAAGAATTTTTTAGCCGTTGCAAGTGCGCGTCCAAGTCAATAATCGTGCCCTGCTGCACCGCGAGTGCTTCATAAACGCCATCGCCAAATTGGAAGCCCCTGTCTTCTATGTGAACCAAGGAGTCTCCATAAAGTTTCCAGCGACCATTTACATAACAGCTTGTCATTATCTTTTCCAGTAAATCGGGCTGAGGATACTTAACAGGGCTAATAGTTCAATGCGTCCGCCAATCATACCTAAAGACATCGCCCAGCTGGCACTATCGGGCAAGTTAGCGTAAAGGCGGGTGCTTTCAATGCCAACCATATCAAGCATAGGTCCCGCATTGGCAACCGCCGCGAGCGCAGCCGCAAGTGAATGCTCAAACGACAGCCCAGTAAAAGCAAACACCAGCATTAGCACCGCGATGGCTGCATTAAATAGAGCGAAGAACACCCAAACCGTTTGCATCAAATCAATATGAACCGGTGTTCCTTCAAAGCTAACGCCCTTCACATCGTGCGGGTAGGCAAGCAACGACAACTCCTTTCGTCCTTGCTTGAGCAACAGCAAAAATCTCATCATCTTCACGCCTCCTGCGGTTGAAAGAGTCATACCGCCAATGAATGTTAGCAGTAAAGTTAAAATAAAGGGAAGCTCCAATTCAGGCGGATGAAAATTGGTTGTCGAAATAACCGAGATAGCGGCAAACATTCCCTCGCCTAAAGCGTTGCGCCAGCGTTGGTCGAGCAGAACTTCTCCCCAACCGCCGGCAAAGAGACTTCGCACTTCTTCCTCTGCCACGCCGCGCTCTTCTAGCAAGAAGCCGGCGAGACTAATAGCAATCACGCCGACGAGTATTAAAAAGGCTTTGCGCTCTAAATCATGGTTAAATTTATAACGCCCGCGCCATATAAAATAATAATGAGACATATTCATCGCACCAATTAGCATGAAAATCGCTAAGACAAATTTCACATAGGGTAAAGCAAGAAGGCTGCCATCATTCGCGAGATGCATGCCACCGGTTGAAAGCGTGGTGAGCGCGAAACACAAGGCATCAAAAAATGGCACTTGAGGCAAGAGCAACAAAAAGCAAAGAAAAGTGAACGCGCCATAAAACGGAACGATGATTTTCAATCCTTTAATTACATTTTGTCTTAAATTAGTTTCGCTGCTGATGCCGACCACTTGTCTTAGTTGCATACCGCCTATATCGAGGGGTGCGAGAACCATCATCGCGGTTAAGATGGTAAAGCCGCCGCCGAGCCACTGGAGCAAGGCAAGCCATAGCTTGACCGAATAATCTATCGTGCTGACATCGCTGAAAATGGAGGCGCCAGTCGTGGTGAGCGCGCTTTGTGCTAAAAAATAATTTTTGGCGATAGAGAAGTCTAATATCATCATAAGAGGCAAGGCGGCGAAAGCGCCCGCGACTGCCCAACCGAGAAAGCCGAACAAGCATAAATCGGCACGATTAAGTCGCCCACCCGACTTTCTGCCGGCAAAGAGCATCAGCCCTGCGGCAAAAGCGCAAATGAGTAGCGAGGACAAAAAGGCGAAAATTGCGGTGCCCTCGCCCGCGATGAGCGCGGTCAAAAGCGGCGCGAGCATAAAAGCGGCAAGGCTTGCGAGCAAACTGCCTAAAAAAAATAAAATTAGGCTAAGGCGCATTGTTTAATTTTTCTTTTCCACCGTCTCAAAGAGCGGCTCTATCGCTTGTATTTGTCCGGCGAGCGCAAAAATAACGACATGGTCGCCAGCTTGAACGATAGCGTTTTTATTGGGAATAATAAAAGTATCGTTGCGCCAGATGGAGCCGATAATGATATTTTTCGGCAAGTTGAGTTCGCCTAGAGGTCTGCCGACCAAACGCGAAGCGGCAAGCGCTTCCACTTCAATCGCTTCGGCGACACCATCGTGGATAGAGTGCAACATCGCGATACGTCCGCGCCGCACGTGTCTCAAGATGGCAGACACGGTCAGCGCGCGCGGCGAGATATAAGCGTCAATATCCAAAGAGCGCATAATGTTGCCGTAAGAAGCGTTGTTATAAAGCGTAATAACCTTCTTACACCCGAGCTGCTTAGCGACAACCGCGCTTAAAATATTCGCTTCATCATCGCTGGTGAGTGCGACAAAAGTTTCTGCTTCCTCTATCCCCCCCTCGCGCATTAGCGAGGCGTCCAAAATGTTTCCATGGAGAACGATAGAATCCTGAAAGGTATCAGCGGCATTCACCGCGCGTGCGTGGTCGGCGTCGATGAAGGTGAATTGCACGTGATGATTTTGTTTTAATTCGCTCGCGACATAAGCGCCAATTTTACCTGCGCCAGCAATCAGCACGCGGCTTGCCTCTTTTTCTTTATGGCCGAACACCGACAGAACGCGATTTAGGTCTCTCGCATCGGCGACGAAGTAAATTTCATCTTCTTCTTCTATTCTGGTATATTGGTCGGGGATAATCATTTCTTGGTCGCGCACGATACCTGTAACAACCGTGCGCAAACCAGGAAAGGTCGTGTGCAGCTGCATAATAGGTAGGTTGATAACCGGGCAATCGGGGCTTGCCACCACGCCGGCTAGGCATATTTTTCCGCCGACAAAATCCATAGCGTCAAACGCGCCGGGCACGCTCAAGCGGCGAAGGACGGCATTGCCAACTTCTAAATCAGGCGAGATAACAATATCTATCGGAATTTGCTTCTGCCCGAACAGGCGGTCGCGGTAGGTGGTGGAGATACCCTGATGGCGTATGCGCGCAATTTTACGCGGCACGCCAAACAGCACATGAGCAAGCAGGCATATCACCATATTGATTTCGTCATCTTTGGTAACGGCAATGACAATCTCGGCATCTTTCATGCCGGCTTCTTCGAGCACCTCGGGGTGAGTGCTTTCTCCGGTGAAGGTTCGCACCTCCATAGTGTTGGAAATCTCGCGCAACAAGGCATCGGACTGGTCGATGACGGTTACATCGTGTCCTTCCTTATCTAGCTGCCCGGCGATATTGCGCCCGACCAGCCCTGCCCCACAGACGGTTATTTTCATTTTGTTCCTAGTTTCCTCTAAAGGGAGTATAACTAATGCTATATAAAAAATGTTAAAATAGTATTCCTATGACGAAAAGCGATGAAATTGTGAGCATTTTGCTCTTGGCGGGAAGTTCTCGGCGCATGGGCGAGCAGCCTTGCCCGAAGCCCTATAGCGCGCGTTTGGGTAGCGCGCGTTTGGGTCAAGACCCTTTATTTATTGGAGCTGCTCGGGTTTTGGCGGCTCACGGCTCTATCCAGCCGGTGATTAGGGCGGAGGACAAGGCTCTTTTCGCGAAAGCTATTAAGGCTATTGATGAGGGGGAAGAGGCGATGTCCTTTTTGCCGCCAGTTGAGGGCGGCGAGACGCGCGCTGCTTCTGTTTTGGCGGGGCTGAAGGCGGTGGAAAGGCTATATCCTAAAGTGGTGTTAATTCACGACGGGGCTAGACCTTTTATTCCTGCGGGGGTTATTTCTACGCTCAGGGACAAGCTCAACGAGGGCTATGATGGCGTTGCCCCTGCCCTGCCTTTAACCGACAATCTAAAAGAGGTCAAAGGGGAAGTCGTATCGCAGTTTGAGCAAAGCAATCAAAATTTAATGCGGACGCAAACGCCACAAATGTTTAATTATCAAAAGCTTATAGAGACTTTTCAATTTGCCACATTAGAGGAGCGCGATGAACTTGCGGTTTTGGAACATCTTAAAGGAAGTAAAATAAAACTGATAGCGGGAGATGAGCGCAACATTAAAATTACCTACCCGCACGATTTAGAGCGGTTCGCGCTGACAAAAACTGGCTTGGGAGTGGATAGCCATCGGTTCTGTGCTGGTGATTTTATTCTGCTCGGCGGTGTTAAGATAGCCCATTCATTTGCGATTGCCGCGCACTCTGATGGCGATGTTGTTTTGCATGCTTTATGTGATGGTATTTTCGGTGCGCTTGCTGAAAAAGATTTGGGCGCGCATTTTCCAAGCAATGACGAATGGAAAGATAAAGATTCAAGTGAAATGTTAAATGTTGCGCTTAATATGATGAAAAAAAAGCATTTTACTCTTTCTCATACGGACATTACGGTTATCTGTGAAGCACCTAAAGTTGCGCCTCACCGCGAGGCGATTAGAAATAATCTTTGCTCCTTGACGAACCTATGCTCTAGCCAAGTCAGTGTTAAGGCAACCACGACAGACAAGCTCGGGCTTATCGGCAAGGGGGAAGGCATCGCCGCGATGGCTCTTGTTCATTTGAGGGCGCAAAATGCTTAACTCTTTCGCAAAAATCATCGCAAGCGGGTTTTGGACTGGCTACCTCCCCACCGCCCCCGGCACTTGGGGCAGTTTAGCGATTTTGCCCTTTGCTGCTGTCGTGCATCTTTTGTTCGGCACCTGGGGCTTGCTTATTTTTAGCGCGGTTTTGTTTATCATCGGGCTTTTCGCTTCTCATAAATATATTGAGCTGGACGGACGCCGCGACCCTCCTGAGATTACGATTGATGAAATGGCGGCGCAAGTGTTGGTTTTGATACCCGCGAGCCTATCTTTTGTCGATTATTTTTTCGCTTTTTTGCTTTTTCGGATTTTTGATATTTTCAAACCGAGTCCTATTCCTTTTATTGAGCAAAAGCTCCCCCCTGCTCTCGCGGTGATGCTAGATGATATTGTTGCCGCGCTTTATGCTATCATACTCTTAAACCTGCTAAAATTTATACAATTACTATGATGAATGAAGAAATCGAAAAGAAAGCGAAGGAGCTTTTGTCGCTCTGCCTTGAGCGCAAGCTGACGATTGCCACAGCCGAATCTTGCACTGGGGGTTTGGTTGCGGCAGCTTTCACTGCTATTGCTGGCTCATCGGCGAGTTTTTCCGCGGGGCTTGTGTGCTATTCCAACCGCGCGAAGATGTCGGTTTTGGGGGTGGAGAGAGAGCTGCTTAAAACCTACGGCGCGGTCAGCGGCGAATGCGCGCGCGCGATGGCTGAGGGGGCTTGCGCTGTCACGCGCGCTCATCTAGCCCTTTCGACCACAGGCATCGCCGGCCCGGGCGGCGGCAGTGCCGAGCGTCCGGTCGGGTTGGTTCATATTGCCGCTTGCTTCAACGGCGAAACGACAGATATTATCTGCGAATTCGGCGAGCTCGGTCGCGCCGAAGTGCGGCACAAGGCGGTTATTGCTGCTCTGGCGTTAGGGCTTGAGCGCGTTCAATAAAGCTCTCTATGAGCCGCTTCGCCGCGTGGTCGAGCAAAGGGGTCGCGAGCGCCTTCAACAACCCCGAATGAAACTCAAACGCAAGCGCACATTTTATTTCTGTTCCCTGCTCGGTTTCAATGAACTCCCAAAAGCAATTAAGGCTTTTAAGTCTGCCCTCCTGCAAGGTGGCATGGATAGTGTGGTTTTCCCTGTCAAACTTTACGAGGCTAACAAAAGTTTCGTGTAGCCTGCCATAGCCGAGCGTTAGCCTTGCGGTGAGTTCTTTATCTTTGCGCTCTATAATGGTGCTGTCTTGGCAGGCAGGTAAGAATTCGGGATAGGATTCAATGTCTAAAACGAGTTCAAACAGAAAATTTTTATCATTTTGCGCTTGGTGTCGCAGAAAAAATTGAGGCATCAGGTGCGCTGCTTTTTCAAGAGCGCAAAATCCTCTGCCGCGTGATAGGAAGAGCGCGTCATCGGGCTAGAGGCTATCATAGAAAAACCTTTAGCATGCGCGTGGGTTTTATAGGATTCGAATTCATCGGGATTCACATAGCGTTTGACTTCGGCGTGGTTTGGCGTGGGGCGCAGGTATTGCCCGATAGTAATAAAATCAACCAGAGCGGCGCGCATATCGTCCATCACTTGTAGAATTTCCTCTTTCGTCTCGCCCAGCCCGACCATAACACCTGATTTGGTAAAAAGTTTTGGCAGATGCGTTTTCATTTCGCGTAGCAGGCTTAAAGACGTAAAATAACGCGCACCCGGACGAATGGTCGCATAGAGCCTCGGCACGGTTTCTAAATTATGGTTGAAAACATCAGGCGGCTCGCGCGCGATAACTTCTAGCGCATTGGGTTTGTTGCGAAAGTCGGGGGTTAAAATTTCAATCGTAGTTTGAGGTGCCACCTGCCGCACCGCTTTAATAACTTTAGCAAAATGGCTGGCGCCGCCATCGGGCAGGTCGTCCCTATCGACCGAAGTAATGACGAGATGTTTCAAACCCAAAGCGAGCGCGGCTTCTGCCACGCGTTGCGGCTCGGTTATATCTAGCTGGTGCGGCACACCGGTTTTGACATTACAAAAAGCGCAGGCGCGGGTGCATATTTCTCCCATTATCATCATTGTTGCGTGAGACTTGCGCCAGCATTCGCCTATGTTGGGGCAAGCGGCTTCTTGGCAGACGGTCGCAAGCCCGAATTCTTTGACAACCCTTCGTGTGCGCTGATAGGTTTCTCCGCTTGGAATTTTCGCTCTAATCCAGCTAGGCTTTCTTAAAACTTGAGCAGTCTCACTCATTGAAAACGCTCGCGTTGAAATTTTTCGCGAATATCTAGCCCAGCGTAGCGCGCGCTATCGCCGAGCATTTCCTCTATGCGCAGGAGGCGGTTATACTTCGCGGTGCGCTCTGCGCGCGCGAGCGAGCCGGTTTTAATCCAGCCGGTGCGGTAAGCAACGGCGAGGTCGGCAATAGTGGTGTCCTCGGTGTCTCCCGAACGATGAGACATAACGCAATCAAACCGCGCCGCTTGCGCTAGGTTGATGGCTTGCTCGGTTTCGCTCAGCGTGCCAATTTGATTTGGCTTTACCAAAACAGCATTGGCGGCTTTTTCGTCTATGCCGCGTTGGATACGCTCGGGTGCGGTGGTGAAGAGATCATCGCCAACTAAATTCACCTTGTCGCCTAGCTTTTGCGTCAAGTCGCGCCAGCCGAGCCAGTCGTCTTCGGCTAAGCCATCTTCAATAGAAATAATAGGATAGCTCGCCACAAGTTCGGCGAGCCAGCTGCTCATCTGCTTTGCGTCTAGCTCTTTATTTTCGGCGGCAAGTTTATAGTTGTTGTCGTAAAACTCGGTTGCTGCGACATCCAAAGCGAGAAAGACATCATCGCCTGCCTTATAGCCGGCGCGGTCAATCGCCGCGAGCAGAATCTCACACGCCGTTTTGACATCAACATCAGGCGCGAAGCCGCCCTCGTCACCAACATTGACGCTCATTCCTTTCGCCTTGAGTTCTTTCTTGAGCTGCTGGAAAATCTCAGCCCCCGCGCGTAAGGCTCGCGAGAATGTAGCAAACCCTGCAGGAACGAGCATAAACTCTTGAATATCCAACGGATTGTCGGCATGCGCGCCACCATTCAGCACGTTCATCATCGGCGCGGGCAAGAGGTTGCCACGAACGCCACCGAGATATTGAAACAGCTCCAGCCCATTCGACATAGCCGCCGCATGCGCAAGGGCTAAAGAAACACCGAGCATCGCATTCGCGCCCAGCCTGCTTTTGTTTGGCGTTCCGTCTAAATCTATCAGCAGTCCGTCAATTTTCTTTTGTTGGTTTGCGTCAAGTCCGAGCAATAAATCACTGATTTCACTATGAATATTATCGAGTGCTTTTTGGACGCCCCTGCCAGCGAAAGCCTCGTCTTCATCGCGCAGCTCCCACGCTTCGTGCTTGCCGGTGCTGGCACCCGAAGGCACCGCCGCGCGACCGAGCGCGCCATCTTCTAACATCACATCAACCTCTATCGTTGGGTTGCCGCGGCTATCCAAAATGGTGCGCGCGAAAATATCTATGATTGCGCTCATGCGACTAAATTCCGTTCTTTTGTCAGCCTATCAAACGCGACTAAATCGCTGATGACTTTTTCAATTTCATTGAGCTTAATCATATTGGGACCATCAGACGGCGCGTTATCGGGGTCTTGGTGCGTTTCCATAAAGACCGCCGCCACACCAACCGCGACCGCCGCGCGCGCAACAATAGGTGCCATTTCGCGCTTGCCACCCGAAGCACCGCCCCTCCCCCCCGGCTCTTGAACCGAATGGGTCGCGTCAAAAACAACCGGACAACCTATTTCGCGCAGCACAGGCAAGGCGCGCATATCGCAAACGAGCGTGTTGTAACCAAAAGAAACGCCGCGCTCGGTCACCATCACATTGGGATTACCCGCCTCAGCTATTTTGTTGGCGACATACTGCATATCCCACGGAGCTAAAAACTGCCCCTTCTTCACATTGATAACCTTGCCGGTTTTCGCCGCCGCGAGCAGCAAATCGGTTTGGCGACATAAGAAAGCCGGTATCTGTAAAACATCAACCACTTCGGCGGCGGGCGCGCACTGCGCGGCTTCGTGCACATCGGTCAGCACCGGCAAGCCCATCGTTTCTTTTATTTCAGCGAAAATAGGCAAGGCTTCTTTTAGCCCTAGCCCTCGAACCGCGTTGTGGCTGGTGCGGTTCGCCTTATCAAAAGAGCTTTTGTAAATAAGCCCCACGCCTTGCCTCTTGGCTATTTCAGCAAGTGCGGCGGACATTTCTAAAGCGTGCGCGCGGCTTTCCATCACGCAGGGGCCGGCAATAATCGACAGGGGGCTGTGGTTGGCGATAGCCATTCCGTTAATTTTTATTTCCCGATTAAACATTAGATGAGTCGGCTCCGAAAGATAGCGGCTTCAATAAAAGAGGCAAAAAGCGGATGAGGCTCAAAAGGACGCGATTGAAGCTCAGGGTGGTATTGAACGCCAATATACCACGGATGGTCTTTAAGTTCAATTGCTTCGGGCAAGTTGCCGTCAGGCGAGAAGGCGGAGAAGTAAAGCCCCGTCTTCTCAAGCGGCTCGCGATAGTTGATATTGACTTCATAGCGATGGCGATGACGCTCGGAGATTTGTTGCCTCTGGTAGATGTTCGCAATTTTACTATCGGCGACCAACTCGGTGGAATAAGAACCTAGTCTCATTGTGCCGCCTAAGTCGTTTGCTCTTTTGGATATTTTACCTTCTTTCATCCACTGCTCCATCAAGCCGACAACCGGCGCGTCAAAATTACCGAACTCGCCTGAGCTCGCACCCTCTATTTTAGCAAGGTTGCGCGCCGCTTCTATAACCGCCATCTGCATCCCAAAGCAGATACCAAACCAAGGCACCAAACGTGTGCGCGCGAAGTGCGTGGCGGCAATCTTGCCCTCCGCGCCGCGCGAACCAAAAGCGCCGGGAATCAAAATGCCGTGATAACTTTCCAAAAGAGACAAAGCCTCCTCGTCTCCTTCAAACTGCTCGGCTTCTAGCCAGTTGATATTAACCTTCACCTGATTTGCCATACCGCCATGCACCAGCGCCTCGCCCAAAGATTTATAGCTATCAAGCGTAGAGCGCATATATTTACCGACAACAGCGATAGACACTTCGCCATCAGGCTCATAAATAGAAGCGAGTGCTCTTTCCCACTTATCTAAATGAATCGGCGGCGGCTGGCTGATGCCCAAGCAAGCAAGAATTTTCCTATCCAAGCCCTCGCGGTGATAGGCAATCGGCACTTCATAAATTGTTTCGACATCCAAAGCCTCAATCACCGCGTCAGGATAGACATTACAAAAGAGCGCAATCTTGTGCCGCTCTTCATCGGGAATAGAACGTTCGGTGCGGCACAACAAAACATCAGGCTGAATGCCTATCGCTCTCATTTCCTTAACCGAATGCTGGGTCGGTTTGGTTTTCATCTCTCCCGCCGAGTTGATAAAAGGCAAAAGAGTTAAATGAATGAAAGCCGTGCGCTCGCGACCTAAAGTATTTCCAAGCTGGCGAATGGCTTCAAAGAAAGGCAGCCCTTCAATGTCGCCAATCGTTCCGCCGATTTCACACAAAACGAAGTCGGAGTTCTCCGTATCGTTGAGGATAAAGGCTTTAATCCTATCCGTTACATGAGGTATCACCTGAACGGTCGCGCCTAAATAATCGCCACGCCTTTCTTTTTCAATTATCTCGCGGTAAATTCTGCCGGCGGTAATGTTGTCGCTTTTATGACACTCAACGCCGGTGAATCTTTCATAATGCCCTAAGTCTAAATCGGTTTCCGCGCCGTCTGTGGTGACAAAGACCTCGCCGTGCTGAGACGGGTTCATTGTGCCGGGATCTATGTTTAGATAAGGGTCAAGTTTTCTCAAACGCACCGAATAGCCTCGCGCTTGAAGCAAGGCACCCAGAGCCGCAGTCGCTATCCCCTTGCCGAGCGAGGAAACAACGCCTCCGGTGATAAAAATATAGCGGGTCTCACTCATAATTTTATCTTATAACTTAATTTTGAAAATTGGGGGGATTCCGACAGCATAATAATTATTTGGCAAACAACTATTATTTTAGCGGGAGAGGTTATTTTCTCTCTCCCTTATCCGAGGGCGGCTTTGGAATTGTTAAAGTGTCAGACGGACGCTGAAAATTATCTAACAGCGAGCCGGGTCTTTGCGCCAAAAGGGTCAAAACGATAGAGGTAACAAAAAAGCAAGCCCCAAGAATAGCGGTCAGCTTAATCATAGGGTTGGTCGGCTTTCTGCCGGTCTGCAGCTCGTTGCCGCCGCCGATGCCGAGCGCGCCGCCCTCACTGCGCTGCAGCAGAACAAGCCCGACAATCACCAGCGCTAAAATCAAATGACCTATAAGTATAATGGTTTGCATTGCTCTATAATAGACAAAAAAGAGTTTGCTTTCAAGCTCGCCGAGCCGATGAGGAAGCCCCCTACCCCTTTTACCTTCGCTATCTCCGCCGCGTTCTGTGGATTGACCGAGCCCCCATAAAGCACAGGCGCTGAGATTAAGCTCAAAATATGCTCGTGGGCTTTTTGGATATCTGTCGAGCTTGCGGCGATTCCCGTGCCTATCGCCCAAACGGGCTCATAAGCGAGCGTCCAGCCCTCCCTCGATTCGGGAATGGATTCGCTCACTTGCGCCTCCAGCACCTCTAGGGTTCTCCCTTTCTCGTAGTCCTCTTGGCTCTCGCCGACACAGATTATCGGCTCTAGCCCCGCCGCAAGCGCCGCCTGCGCCTTCTTTTTGACAAGAGCGTTGCTCTCACCATAAGCCGTGCGCCGCTCGGAATGGCCGCAGATAACCGCCTGAACGCCTAGCTCCGCCAGCATTTTCGCGCTAATATCGCCAGTGAAAGCCCCTTGCGGCTGGGGGTGGCAGTCTTGCGCCCCCATCTTTAGCGACGAATTCCCCCTTATCTTAATCAGCTCGCCGAGCAGGTGAAAAGGCGGGCAAATCAAAACCTCGATGCCCCCCAAAGAGCCCAGCCCCTTGCAGATAGCCTCAATTTCTGCCGCAGAGCGCCGCCCCCCGTGCATTTTCCAATTGCCTGCTACAAGAAATTTTTCCGCTTTTGTCATAAGCTCGTTATATATGTATATATTAGATTAAACGAAAATTGGAGAAAAATATGCTTGAACGCTTACGGCAGAGTGTGGCGGGAATGCTTGCCAAAATTCTTATTGGGGTTCTGGTCGTTAGTTTTGCCCTGTGGGGCATCGGCGATGTCTTTAGCCAGAACACAAATCCCGTTATCGCCGAGGTCGGTAGCGAGGATATTACTGCGAGCCGATTCTTGCGCTCTTTCCAGCAGAGCTTTTATCAGCTCCAGCTCAACGCGCGCGAGCAGGGGCAAAACATTTCGGTCGAGCAAGCACGCCAAGCCGGACTCGATAGGCAGGTTGTTCTTTCGCTTATCGGGCGCTCGGTTTTAGAGCAAAGCGCCGATAGAATCGGGTTGCTTATTTCTCAAGAAGACCTCGCTTACCAAATTCAAAGAGATGAAACTTTTCAAGGTGCGTTCGGGCGATTTGATGCTATCAATTTTAGAAATATCCTCCAGTCCTCTAACCTCACCGAAGAAGAATACTTGGAAGAGCTAGAGGGTGATTTAATCCAAAAGCAATTAACCACTATTTTTTCTAAACCTGCTCCCCTGCCTAGAATAATGATTAAAGAAATATACAAGGCGCAAAATGAAAGACGCGTGGCGAAATATATTGTTATTAGCACGAGTAAAGTGAAAAAGATAAAAACCCCTAGCGATGACACGCTACAAGAATTTATAGACAACCGCCCGTTTGATTTTACCATTCCCGAAAAAAGAAAATTTAAGGTGTTGCGCTTGTCGCCTAAGAAATTCACGCGGACGATTAAAATTTCTACAAAAAGGTTAAGGGAGGAGTATCAGCTTCGCTTAAATGCCTTTAGAGAAAACGAGCAAAGGTTTATTCAGCAAATTATTTTTCCCACGCAAGCCGAAGCAAAGAAAGCGCGCGCGAAAATAAAATCGGGCACTTCGTTTGTTAAACTTGCCGAGCAGAGAAAGTTATCTAAAGAAGATATTTCGCTTGGCTGGTTAGAGCGCGGGCAATATGCTTCTCAAAATTTAGAAAAAGCCGCGCTGAAATTACGCAAGGGAAAAATAAGCCCCGTCGTTGAAACTCCGCTCGGCTGGGCGCTGCTACGGCTTGATAAAATAAAACCCGCTAAACAAAAAACCTTCTCGCAAGTAAGAAAAGAATTACACGAGACGCTTGCGCTTGCCAAAGCGCAGGAAGAAATCGACACGCTCCACGACCTGATTGAAGACGAAATCGGTGGTGGCGAAACCTTAGAGCAAGTGGCTAAAAAATATAAACTGCCTCTTGTCAAAAGCAAATTGCTTAAACAAGAAGACACCCTGCCTAAAAGGCTGGACGACATCAAAGACTTAAAGGAAAAAGTTTGGGCTTCGCCAGACGAAGGCACTTCACAAGCTACCGCAACACAAGCGGGTGGCTACTACTGGCTTGCGCTGACGCAAATTGAATCGAGCCGCACGCAAAACTTGTCCCAAGCAAAAGCCAAAGTGAAAAAACTATGGCAGCAAGACCAAGCCCTGCACTTGCTAGAAGCCAAAGCCAAAACCTTTAGCCAAAAGCTCGCCGCGGGTTCAAGTTTCTCTAGTCTCACGAAGCAGAAGGTGCGCCAGACGCCGCCGCTCGCGCGCACCGCCGAAAGCAAACTCCTCTCTCCCGACTTAATCGCCGCGCTGTTCCGCACACCCAAAGGCGGCACGTTCTACGGCGCATCGGGCGACAAGAAAGAAATTATCATCGCGCAAGTTGTAAGCATTCGCCAACCGCAAAACCTTAACGCTCAACAAAAAAAATCAGAGCAAGGACTCACACAAGAAATGAGAAATGTCAGCGCAAACGAACTGCTTACACAATATCTCTCCAATGAGCAAAAGCAGCTAGGGTTGAATTTTTACAAAAATAATTTAGACTTAGCTTTTGAACAATCGCCAAATCAATCAAGATGAGGGCGGGCGAGATAAGGGCAAGATAAAGGCAATCTAATGTCAAAAGTTTTTATTGAACGAATGGATTTGCCTGCCGACCTAGAAACGCCTATCTCTGTTGCGATAAAGTTAGGTGTTCCCGAAACGGAAAACAGCTTTTTATTGGAATCGGTAGAGGACGGGCAAAGACGCGGGCGCTACTCGGTGATTGGGCTTGAGCCTGATTTGATTTGGCAAGCCCATCAAGGCAAGGTGCGCATAACGACCATGCCCGATACGAGCGAAGCTAATAGCAAAACAGACCCGCGCCCGGTGTTGGAATCTCTGCGCGCGCTGATTGACGAGTCGCGCTTTGAACTGCCGAGCGACCTGCCGCCGATTGCCGCCGGGCTATTCGGCTATATGAGCTATGATATGGTGCGGCTGGTGGAAACGCTCCCCGCCCCTAACCCCGATGCTTTAGGGCTTCCCGATGGGATTTTCATTCGCCCCTCGCGTTTGGTTTTGTTTGACTCTGTCAAGGACGAGATGATTTTGCTTGTCCTTAATTATAGTGGGGATTATGGTGAGCAAAAACCAAAGCACGAGCTAAAGCAAGCGTTAGAAAAGTTGAAAGACACTTTATCGAGCGCGCTCACTTACCCCAGCACACACGCCGCGCCTTTAACTATTGAGATGGCGTCTAACACAAAGAAGGAGGATTATCTTAACAATGTAGCCAAGACGATTGACTACATTAAGGCGGGCGATATTTATCAAGCGGTGATAAGCCAGCGTTTCGAGACGCGGTTTGATTTACCGCCCTTTTCTTTTTATCGCGCTTTGCGTTCGGTTAATCCTTCGCCCTATCTTTATTTTATGCATTTTGGTTCTTTTGTGATAGCAGGCTCTAGCCCTGAGATACTCGTGCGGGTTGAGAATAAGAAAATAACTTTGCGCCCGATTGCTGGCACGCGCCCGCGTCCTGATAGGGAAAGCAACCGCAAAGAAGAAGAGGTCAGCGAGGAGCTTCTCAACGACCCGAAAGAGCGTGCCGAGCATTTAATGCTTCTTGATTTGGGGCGCAATGATGTTGGGCGTGTGGCGAAAATTGGTTCGGTCAAGGTCAGCGAGCGTTTTGCGTTACAATGGACTTCCCATTTGATTCATATTGTTTCTAATGTTGAAGGAGAGCTGAACGAAAGCAGTGATGCGCTCGATGCTTTGCTTGCGGGTTTTCCGGCGGGAACGGTTTCGGGCGCGCCCAAAATAAGAGCGATGGAAATCATCGATGCGCTTGAGAAGGAAAAGCGCAGCACCTATGCAGGTGCTTTGGGGTATTTCTCTGCCAACGGCGATATGGATAGCTGTATTATTTTGCGCACGGGCATTATCAAGGATAAAAAGCTCTACGTGCAAACCGGCGGCGGCGTGGTTGCGGATTCCACGCCTGAATATGAATATCAAGAGAGTGTCAATAAGGCAAAGGCTCTGCGGGCTGCCGCCGAGCGCGCGCACGAGTTCGCGCCGCTACCTAAAAGAGAAGATTAAATGATACTCCTGATTGACAACTACGATAGCTTTACTTGGAACATTTATCAGTTTCTAGGAGATTTGGGCGTGGTCGCCGAAGTTCATCGCAATGATAAAATAACGTTGGAACAAATAGAGGCGAAGCAGCCTCAAGCGATTATTCTGTCGCCCGGTCCCTGCACACCCAACGAGGCGGGCATCTGTTTAGATCTGGTTGAAAAATATAGTGGCACCATTCCCCTGCTCGGTATTTGTTTGGGACACGAAGCAATCGGTCAGGCTTTTGGTGGCAAGGTGGTGTTAGCGCCCGCGCCGGTGCATGGGAAGTTAAGCAAAATAAAACACACGGGCGGCGCGCTTTTTGCCGAGTGCGCGCAACACTTTGAAGCAACGCGCTATCATTCTCTTGTGGTTGATGAAGCCAGCCTGCCGGCGCAGCTTGAAGCGACCGCGTGGAGCGATGATGGCTTATTGATGGCGCTCGCTCATAAAGAGCATTTGACGTTTGGTATTCAGTTCCACCCCGAAAGCATCGCGACCGAATATGGTCATCAGGTGCTAAAAAACTTTTTGATAAAAGCACAAGCACGGGGCGAACGCCAATGAGCTTCGAATTAACTCTCTCGGCGCTTATGCGCGGCGAACATCCCGAAAATATGGAGGAGGCCTTTCGCTCTATTCTGTCAAGCGAAGTCAAACCCAATAAGATTGCCGATTTTTTAACCGCACTTCACACTCAAGGCGAAAAGGTGGAAGACCTCACGGCTGCGGCTAAAATAATGCGCGAGAAAATGAAGCGGATTGATGCGCCCGAAACGGCGATTGATGTCTGCGGCACTGGGGGCGATATGCATGCCACCTTGAATATATCCACTGCGGTAGCCCTTGTTGTGGCGGCGAGCGGTGTTGTCGTGGCGAAGCATGGCAATCGCGCGCAGTCCTCGCGCTCGGGTGCTGCCGATTTGCTCGAGCAGCTTGGCGTCAATCTCGAAAACCCCGAAGCCACAATCAAGGATTTAGGCATCGGCTTTATGTTTGCGCCTCTCCACCACGAAGCGATGAAATATGTGGCGCCCGTGCGGCAAGCGTTGGGGTTTCGCACAATTTTCAATTTGCTCGGTCCCTTGTGTAATCCTGCGGGGGTGAAGCGGCAGCTCGTTGGCGTTTTCGACACGAAATGGGTGGAGCCGCTTGCGCGCACGCTCGGCGAGCTCGGCTCTCGTAAGGTTTGGGTTGTCTGCGGCAAGGACGGAATGGACGAGATAACCCTCACCACCACCACGACTATCGCTGAGCTAGAGCAAGGAGAGATAAAAGTGTTTGAGCTCAATCCCGAAGACTATGGCTTCGAGCTCGTTAGCCTTGACGCGCTCAAGGGCGGTGCGCCCGAGCAAAACAAACGTGCCTTTCAAGCTCTTCTGCGCGGCGAGCCGAGTGCCTATCGCAATATTGTTCTGCTCAATAGCGCGGCGGCGCTTATCGTGGCGGACAAGGTGAAAACAATGGAAGAAGGTTTAGCGCTCGCGAGGGATTCGCTTGATAACCGCGCCTCCGCCCTACTGAAAAAGTGGATAGCTTATGCCTGACATATTAGAAACCATCAAAGCGCACAAGCAAACGGAAATCGCCGAAGGCAAAGGCAAGGAAACTTTGGCGGAGTTGGAGGCGCGCGCGCGCAACAAGCCCGCCCCGCGCGGCTTTGCTGCGGCTTTAGAAAAAGAGGGAATAAACATTATCGCTGAGCTAAAGAAGGCGTCCCCCTCGCGCGGGCTTATCCGCCACGACTTTGACCCCGAGCTTCTCGCCCAAGCCTGTGAAGGCGGTGGCGCGGCTTGTCTTTCGGTCTTGACCGATAGCCGTTTTTTTCAAGGCGCAGAGGGTTATCTTAAACAAGCGCGCGCCTCTTGTTCTCTGCCGGTTTTACAAAAGGATTTCTTTTACGATATTTGGCAAGTGGTGAAAGCGCGCGCGCTGGGCGCTGATGCTATTTTGCTCATTATGGCGAGCTTGGAGCAAACGCAAGCGCAAGAGCTGGCTCTCGCGGCTAAAGAATGGCAGCTTGATGTTTTGCCTGAGGTTCATAATGAAGCCGAGTTAGAAATGGCTTTGACGCTTAACACCAAGCTCATTGGCATCAATAATCGTGATTTACGCACTTTTGATACGGCTTTATCGACCACGCGTGAGCTATCGCCTCTCGTGCCTGAAGATAAAGTTGTTGTTTGTGAAAGTGGCATTCACACCAAAGCAGACATAACCGCGATGGCTAAACTAGGCATTCACGCATTTTTAATTGGCGAGAGCTTGATGAAACAAGCCAATGTCAAAACCGCACTCAAGGAGCTACTATGAGTAAAGATTTAACCCACATCAATAAAAAAGGTGAGGCGCGTATGGTTGATGTTTCAAGCAAAGCCGCCAGCAAACGCACCGCGCTGGCGCAATCTAGGGTAAAGGTGAAAGCCGAAACCCTGTCCGCGATAAAGGCAGGCAACAACAAAAAGGGCAATGTGCTTGAGACCGCGCGCCTCGCTGGCATTATGGCGGCGAAAAAGACCGCCGAGCTTATCCCCCTATGCCACCCGCTTGCGCTAACGTCTATCGCGGTGGAGCTAGAGCTAAAGGAAACGGAGATTATCATTCACGCGCGCGTCGAGGCTTTTGACCGCACCGGCGTGGAGATGGAAGCCTTAACTGCCGCAAGCATCGCCGCTTTAACAATTTACGATATGGCGAAGGCGCTTGATAAGGGAATGGTGATTGAAGCCACGCGCTTGCTTGAAAAAACCGGCGGCAAATCAGGGAACTATAAGTTCGGGGGATTATAGTTCAAGCTAATCTAGCCCTAAAGCCTTAATCAATTCGGCGGGCATGTTTTCTGGCTTCAAGTCCAAAGGCGGGTTATCAAAATAGCGCCAACCTTGAAAGGGTCTGTGCGGGCGACTTTCGGTCAAAACGAGCTTTTGTCCTAAAACAATTTTACACTTTTTAAGCTGCTCCCCCTTTTCACTTTCATTTTCAAACACCTGCTCTTCAAACACCTCCTCTAGCGCGACAATTTTTTGCCGCGCGCGAATAAAGCCTGAAAATATCCAGTAAAGCGAGCCGCCGTCTAATAGCTCCTCTGCCCTTTTAGGAAAATGGCGCGTGATGTGAAAAAGCTCTTTTCTTCCTTTTTGTAGCTTAACAAGCGCTTGTGGAGTCTCAACGCCAACGCATAATTTAAGCAAGTGGAGCAACTTACAACAAATAGCTAAGAAATAAAGTCGCCGTGCCTAAGAAAGTCACAAAGCCAACGACATCAGTAACCGTGGTAACAAACACACCCGATGACAGCGCAGGGTCAGCACCAAATTTATCAATCAGCACCGGAACCATAACGCCCGATAAAGCAGCGACAATCATTGTTAAAATTAAAGCCCCGCCTAAAATAATTCCCGTTCCAATGCTATTGGCATAAAAGCCGCCCGCCGCGCCAATCAACACCGCAAAGCCTAGCCCGTTCAAAATGCCTATGGCAAGCTCTCGATAAACAACGCTGAACTGGTTGCTTGAGCGCAGCTCGTGCGTGGCAATCGCGCGCACGGCGATGGTGAGCGTCTGCGTTCCCGCCACGCCTCCCATAGAGGCAACAATCGGCATTAGCACCGCAAGCGCGACAAACTGCTCTATCGTGCCGTCGAAAATGCTAATCACCGAAGAAGCAATAATCGCGGTGAACAAATTGACAAACAACCACTTAAACCGATTGCGTGTCGCCGGAATGATATTGTTAAAGATACTATCGCCGCTCACGCCCGCGAGCTGCTTCGCCTCTTTTTCTGCCTCATCGGAAATGATACCGACCATATCCTCCGAGGTGATGCGCCCGACAAGCTCCCCCACTTCATTGATGACACCCGCCGAAAATAAATGATATTTCTGAAACCGAAACGCCACCTCATTATTTTTCATATCAACCGGCATAAAAATAGGTCTATCCTCGACCATGTCCATAAGTTTCTCGTCTTCTTCGGCACTGGCGATTTTGCTTAAAGGCACAGAGCCTAAAGGCTTGTTTGCCTCATCAACCAGATAAACCTCTAGGTATTTTGCGGGGAGTTTTTCTTTCTCTTCGTGTAAAAACTTATTGAGTTGCCCGATATTCCAATTAGGGTCAGAGCGCACCAAGTCATGGTGCATCACGTGTCCTGCGGTGCCTTCTTTATAGTGGAGGCTTTCCTCAATTTCCTTTTTTTCCCAGTCAGGCACCTCTTGGTTAGAGAGGATTGCTTGCTGCTCTGCCTCAGGCAAATGGTGAATAAGAAAGAGCGCATCGTGCGAATCCATTTGAGATATTTGGTGTGTAATAAAAACAGGGTCTAACTTAACCGCGATGTTATCGCGCACGGTTTCATTGAGCTCCATCCACACGCGCGGGTCGAAGGCATTGTCCATAATTTCAACGATTTTATGCCGATAGACTGGAGGCAAGTTTTCAATTAAGTCGCCGAAATCGACATAATGTAGCTCCTTACATAAATCGCGGACGTCATCAAAACGCTCGGCGCGGATATTCAACGACACCCGACGAACGGTCTCAGGATTTATAGATCCATCTTCTGTGAGTAAGTTAGTTGCTTCAGACATAGCGGTCTCCTTTTATCTTTTTCTCTACCGCCCAAAAATTTGGTGCGGTCGAGAAGACTTGAACTTCCACGGGATATTATCCCACAGCGCCCTCAACGCTGCGCGTCTACCAATTCCGCCACGACCGCATATTAACCAATATAACACCAATATAACACCAATATGGCAATAAGAAGCCGAGAAGAATCACGGGTTACTTTAACTATAATAACCCTTTAGAAGTTAATAAAAACTAAATCCCTGCTCCGTCAGAAAAGGAGTTCTGATGAATGCCACATTCCTCTTTATCGCGCCCCGCCCAGCGTCCTTCGCGGTAGCGTTCTTTGCTCGTGCGCTCGGTGCACGGCATGCAGCCGATAGACAAAAATCCCTCTTTCACTAAAGGATGAACCGGGAGTTCGTGCTCTTGGATATAACCCTCTATCTGCTCTAGACTCCAAGCGGCAAGCGGGTTAATCGTCCAGCGCAGACCCTCGAAGCTTTCAGGCTTCTGCACCAAATCGACAAAAGGCATATTTTGCCTTAACGCCGTCTGAAACCGCTTGCGCCCGGTGATAATGGCATCAACGCCCTCAAGCGCCCTTTCTTGCGGTAAGGTTTTACGAAAATGACAGCACAAGTCGGGCGTCTCACTCCAAAGCCTGCCCTTCGGGTCAAGCCGCTGGGTGTCGGCAGGGTCGGGGTTCATCGTTTGGATATTCGTCAGCTTGAGCTTCTCCGCCAACAAATCACGATAACGCAAAGTCTCGCCGAACAGCTTGCCTGTATCCAAAAAAACAACTTTTGTTGAAGGACTTATTCGCGAAAGCATATGTAATTCTACAACCGACTCCGAGCCAAAAGAACAAGTCATCGCGAGGCGCTCGCCAAATTCCTCTATCGCTTTGGTGATGAGCGCTTCGCCTTCAATGCCCTCCCAGCTCGCGCGGAGCTGGGCTAGTTTCGCCAAATAGGGGTGGCTCTCTTTTTCTTGCGTGGCTATAGCCATTTTTCTTGCTCCACAAAGCGCATCGCGGCGGCTGAGATTTCTTTTGGTGTTTTGCCTTCGGTGCGCCAGCTCTTGCGCTTATCGGCTAAGCGTTTGAGCCTGCCCTCCCACTCTACGCCAAACTGCGCGGCGAGATGCTCCTTGAGAATGCGCGACAAAGACGGCGCATTGCCCCCAGTGGAAACCGTCAGTAGCAAATCGCCCCGCCGAACTTGCGCCGGCATGTGAAAATCACACAAAGGAGGAATATCCTCTGTATTCACCAAAGCTCCCGCCAAGCGCGCGGCTTGATAAAGCCGCTCTGACTCTTCCCTCTCCAGCCCTGCGATGAAAACAATGCTCCTCGCCGGGATAGCCTTAGGGTTCGTTAGAAAATCGCACCCTGCTTGAGACAGAAGCTCTCGCCTGCGCTGGAAAGCCTCGCCTTCGCCAAGCACGACATATTTCTGCTTCTCTATATTAAGAACTATTGGTAGCATAGGGGAATCTTGGCACTTTCAACTATAAAATGCAAATAAAATATGTATTTTTGATTAAATAACACAACTATTATGTTAAATAAAGAAACTCATATAAATTGGTTTATTTCTAGTGGTTTAATTGAATATCCACAAGCTATGCTTGCGATGGAAAAACTTTACACGCAAGTAAAAAATGGACAAAATAAAGAGAGCGTTTGGCTTTTAGAACATCCTCCGCTCTGGACGGCGGGCGTTTCGGCAAATATAGAGGCGGAGGTTTTAAGTCAAGAACTGCCTCAGGCAGCCTTGCCCGTCTATAAAACGAAGCGCGGCGGAAAAATGACCTATCACGGACCGGGGCAGCGCGTCATTTATCTTATCCTAGATTTGCGCCGACACCGCAAGGACGTGCGCGCATTCATTCGTGCGCTCGAGGCTTGGGTCTGCGCTGCCCTCGCCCATTTTGATATTGAGGCAAAAGCTGATAAGAACAATATTGGGCTTTGGGTCGGCGATGAAAAAATAGCCGCGATGGGCATCCAGCTACGCCATTGGATTAGCACGCACGGCATCGCGGTTAATATCAACCCAGACCTTACCCATTATCAAGGCATTATCCCGTGCGGTATTAAAGATAAAGGCATTACCAGCATCGCCGCATGCGGACACGACATTTCTATCGCGCAGTTTGATGAAGCGCTTAAAACTAGTTTTTCGACTCTATTTCAAATTCCATTAGCAAATCTTCAAAGCCAACATTTTGACCCGCTTGACATAGAATCTTCTTAACCTTCACTTGATTTTCGGCGCGCAAAATGTTTTCCATTTTCATCGCCTCGATAATGAGTAGAGGCTGACCCTTGCCGACAACATCTCCCTCTTTAACATAAACTAGCGTTATCTGCCCCGGCATAGGGCATAGAAGTTCCGTGTCATCGCTAACGTCTTGGCGGTCGGGTAATTGAGAAGCAATTCCATCTGCAGACTTCGTCCGCAAGTGGATATTCACGCGCGCGCCGTGATAAAAAAGCTGCAACCCGCCTGCCGTTCTTTGTATTTGTAAAATAATCTCCTTGCCATCAACCGAGCCTTGCCAGAACTTATCCCCCGAACGCCAGCTAGAGCTAACCACCGAAAAATCTAAATCATCTTGCTTAATATGAAGTTCGCTATCATTCAGCCAGTTATAATCGACATCAAACAATTTCATTTGGTGCCCGTCATCAACGCGAGCAATGAGCCGCGTTCGTGGAAAAATGCTCGGCACACGCGCGCCACCCGGAATAGCACGCGCGCGCTGCCGATACTTCTGGTAAATAAACAAACCAACGCTATAACATATTTTATATCCGCGCTCGCTGAGGTGCGCACCCTTGAAACCATCGCGCCACTCTTGAGCGATAAAGCCTGTATCAATATCGCCGTCAATAAAGCGAGGGTGATTAAAAATCGCACTTAAAAATTGTAAATTATGCCGAACCCCCTCTAAACGAAAACTATCCAACACACGAACCATCTTATTGATAGCCTCTTTGCGATTATCCCCATAGGTGATGAGCTTCGCTATCATCGGGTCATAAAACATAGAAATGCTGTCGCCTTCCTCTACGCCACTATCTAAGCGAATGTTCGGGTCGGTCTCCACCATCTCGTGCGGGCGAAACCACGATAACCGCCCGGTGGAAGGCATAAACTCATTTTCGGGGTCTTCAGAATAAAGCCGCGATTCAAAAGCCCAGCCCTTGATTTTTATATCCGCTTGCTGATAGCGCAATTTTTCTCCCGCCGCAATCAGAATCATCTCCTCTACCAAATCTAGCCCGGTGATATATTCGGTAACGGGGTGCTCTACCTGTAGCCGCGTATTCATCTCAAGGAAATAAAATTTTTGGTCTTGTCCCATAACAAATTCCACCGTGCCCGCGCTGTCATAGCCAACCGCCTTGGCAAGCAATAAAGACTGCTCGCCCATCTGCGCACGAATCTCAGGAGTCAAAAAAGAACTCGGCGCTTCCTCAATAACTTTTTGGTTGCGCCTTTGCACCGAACACTCACGCTCAGCGAGATAAACCCCCTGCCCATGCTTATCACAAAGCACCTGAATTTCAATGTGGCGCGGACTCTCTATGAACTTTTCAATGAAAACGCGGTCATCGCCAAAAGAAGCCTTCGCCTCGCGCCCCGCCGCGCCAAAGCCTTCGCGCAAATCCTGCTCGTTGTAAGCGACACGCATGCCCTTGCCGCCGCCGCCTGCCGCCGCCTTTATCATCACTGGAAAACCAACATCGCGCGCTATCTCTAACGCACGCGCCTCGTCTTTAATCTCATCTTTGTAGCCGGGAATCGTATTCACGCCCGCGTCCGCCGCTATCTGCTTGGAGATGATTTTATCCCCCATCAGCTCTATCGCCTTCGCGTTGGGACCGATGAATGTAATGCCTGCCTGCGCCGCCTTTTGCGAGAAGCCCGTGTTCTCGGACAAAAAGCCATAGCCCGGGTGAATGGAATCCGCACCGGTTTGCTTCGCGGCTTCCAAAATTTTATCCGCCAAAAGATAGGATTGACTCGCCGGCGGAGGTCCTAGAAAAACCGCCTCATCTGCCATCTGCACGTGTAGCGCCTGAGCGTCAGCCTCCGAATAAACCGCAACCGTTTCAATGCCGAGGCGCTTCGCGGTTCGCATAATTCGGCAAGCTATTTCGCCGCGATTGGCTATGAGAATTTTTTTCAACATCTATTTCAACATCTATAGGGGAATGTTATCGTGCTTTTTCCACGGATTTTCTTGCTTTTTGTTGCGCAGCAAAGTCAAAGCGCGCGAGATGCGGCGGCGCGTGTTGCGCGGCATAATAACATCATCAATATAACCGCGCTTGGCGACAATAAAAGGATTGAGAAACTGGTCTTCATATTGCTTGATATAGGTATTGATTTTTTCTGTTTGCTCAAGCTCGTTGCGGTATAGGATTTCAACCGCGCCCTTAGCACCCATCACGGCTATTTCGGCGGAGGGCCACGCGTAGTTAATATCCGCGCGGCAATGCTTAGACGACATCACCAGATAAGCACCGCCATAAGCCTTGCGCGTGATAATCGTTATTTTCGGCACGGTCGCCTCGATGTAAGCAAAGAGCAGTTTCGCGCCGTGCTTAATGATGCCGCCCGATTCCTGCGAAGTGCCAGGTAGAAAACCCGGCACATCAACAAAAGTAATAATCGGTATGTTGAAGCAGTCGCAAAAACGAATGAAACGTGCCGCTTTGCGCGAAGCATCGCTATCCAAAACGCCCGCAAGCACCATCGGCTGATTAGCCACAATGCCAACCGTATCGCCGTTAATGCGCGCGAAGCCGACAATGATATTACGCGCAAAGTTTTCTTGAATTTCAAAGAAATCCTCTTCGTCAATAATTTTTAGAATGGCTTCTTTAATGTCATAAGGCATATTGGGGTTTTGTGGCACGAGTGTGTCGAGAGAGTTTTCCGAACGCGCGGGCTCATCATTTACATCGCGGTGCGGCGGGTTCTCGCGATTGGACGAAGGCAAAAAATCTATCAGCCTTCTAATTTGCGTTAGCAAATCAGCATCGTTGTCATAAGCGCCATCGGCAACCGAAGATTTTGTCGTATGAAGCCGCGCACCACCTAACTTTTCTGCAGACACATCCTCATTGGTAACGGTCTTCACAACATTCGGTCCGGTTACAAACATTGTTGAGGAACCCTTGACCATAAAAATGAAATCAGTAATCGCCGGCGAATAAACATCACCACCCGCGCAAGGTCCCATAATCAAAGATATTTGCGGTATCACGCCCGAGGCAAGCGTGTTGCGCGTGAACACTTCACCAAACCCACCGAGTGCATCAACGCCCTCTTGGATACGCGCGCCGCCCGCATCAAACAAACCGATTATCGGCGCACCCGAGCGCAACGCCAAATCTTGAACCTTATTCACCTTGCGCGCATGACTACGCGATAGCGACCCGCCAAAAACCGTAAAGTCTTTCGCGAAAATATAAACCGGACGGCGATGTATCGTCCCCCAGCCAGTGATAACGCCATCACCCGGAATGCGCGTGTCTGCCATAGAGAAATCTTGACACTCATGCTCGACAAACATATCAAATTCTTCGAACGACCCCTCGTCCAGCAAAATCGCAATGCGCTCGCGTGCCGTCAGCTTGCCCTTGTTATGCTGCGTGTCAATGCGCTTGTCGCCGCCGCCTTTGCGAGCGGCTTCGCGCCGCGCGGCTAACTGGGCTAATATCTCTTTTGTTTCTGCCATCTTCCCCTCCCCTATCTATACTTTGAACCCTCTATCGCTTTTATGTCAAGCACCCTCACGCCTTTTTAATCAATTTTTTTGCTAAAACCTAATTTTTGCAGGGAGTCTTGAAAATGAGGCGGCGGCTCGGCGGTAAATAGCTCCCCGGTAGGCAAGCCTAGCGAGCGCGCGTGAAGATGAAGGCTCTTATCTCCCGAATTGCTATCCCCCAAATCAGCCGTGCTGCCGTAGCGCCTGTCCCCCACGACCGCAGCACCCAGCAAAGCCGCATGCACCCGTAGCTGATGCTTCCGCCCGGTGCGCGGGCGAAAAACCACCCAAGAAAAACGCCGCGCGGCATTATCGATAACCTCATATTCGGTCTTTGCCTCCCTGCCATCAATCTCGCTTACCAGCTCGCCCTGCTCGCGCACCGGCACGCCTTCCAGCAAAGCCCAGTAGGTTTTCTCCACCTCTTGGCGGCGAAAATAACCGGTGAGCTCGGTCGCTGCCAAAATCGTGCGCGCGAGCAATAAAATACCACTTGTCGCCTTATCCAACCGATGAACCAAACGCGGTCGCTCGTCCAAACCAAACTTCAAGTTGTCTAACATCGCGTCTAAATGCTTGCCGGTTTTCGTTCCGCCTTGAACCGCTAAACCCGAAGGCTTGTTGAACACGAGCAGGCGGTCATTTTTATGCAAGACCCTGTCCAGCAGCTCGCGCTTTTGCTGTTTTGTTATGCTAATGGTTTTGGCTTCGGGTTTATCCTCGTTGCTGAAAGCAGGAAAACATAGCACCTGCCCCGCTTTGATATGCTCTGCGGCTTTGGCGCGCTTGTTGTCAAGCCGAATAACACCCTTGCGCAATAACTGCTCCACCTTAGCGTGAGGCAAAAGGGGGTAATGCCGCTTGAACCATCTATCCAAACGAATATCATTGTCGGTCGTTTCAATAATTCTTTCAAGCATCTTTCTTTTCTCGCAAGCCTTGCCACCACGCAAGCCTCTTTTCTATTTCTTTCTCAAAGCCAGTTGCGGCAGGGCGATAAAATTTCTTTTGCTCTACGCTATCGGGGAAGAATGGCTGCCCCGAAAATCGCGTGCGCTCGTTATGCTCATAGACATAGCCCTTGCCGTAATCTAACGTTTTCATTAGCTTTGTCGGCGCGTTCAATATGTTTTTAGGCGGAGGCAAAGAGCCCGTCTCTTTAGCAAAAGCTTGCGCTTCCTTAAAAGCAAGGTAAATTGAATTGGATTTCGGTGCGGTCGCTAGATAGACAACCGCTTGCGCGATGGCAAGCTCGCCTTCAGGCGAACCCAAAAAAGCATAAGTCTCTCGCGCGGCAATAATCTGCGCTAAAGCCTGAGGGTCTGCCATGCCGATATCTTCGCTCGCCGCGCGCGCCAAACGGCGGAGAATGTAAAAAGCATCCTCGCCCCCCGCTAACATTCGCGCTAACCAATATAAAGACGCATCGACATCTGAGCCGCGTATGGATTTATGCAAGGCGCTTATCAAATTGTAATGCGCCTCGTAAGACTTGTCGTAAATGGGCGCGCGCGTTTGGATTAATTTGGTCATCGCCTCAGTGGATAAAGTTTCATCGCTCCCAAATCCATGACCAAATTCAAACAGGCTTTCCGCCATCGTTAATAGATAACGCGCATCGCCATCAGCACTATGCTTGAGATGTTCCCTCGCCTCCGCGCTAACCGGTAGCTTCTTACCGAGCGCCTCTTCCGCACGCACCAAACAAGCCTCTAAAGCATCGCTATCAAGCCGCTCTAGCACAAAAACCCGCGCGCGCGAAAGCAAAGCCGAAGACAAAGCAAAAGACGGGTTTTCAGTCGTCGCGCCAATCAGCACGATAAGCCCCTCCTCTATCACCGGCAGAAAAACATCCTGCTGCGTGCGCGTGAGGCGGTGAATCTCATCAATGAAAAGCAAGGTCTTTGAATCTTGCGCTTTTCTTTCTTGGGCTTCGGCAAAGATTTGACGAAAATGCGCAAGCCCGCTTGCGGTGGCAGATGCCGGCGCGAACACATAGCCATCCAGCCCACCGAGCAAGCGCGCAATGGTAGTCTTACCGCTACCGGGCGGACCCCAGAGTATCATAGAGCTCACCTTGTTACCTTTTGCGCCACCGCCCGCCATTAGTCCGATAGGACTATCGGGCTCGAGTAAATGAGGCTGCCCTAAAACCTCGTTTAAGGCGCGCGGGCGTAATGTTTCGGCGAGAGGCATAGCCTCTAGTTTAACAATTATTTCTGATTGAGGGTTAAGTTTTGCCGTCCGCGCCGCAAGGATATCTTCCATGGACGCTTGCTCGATTGAAGGCGCGCGCGCAAGTCTTTGACCGACTTAATCACCACGCCATTCACGTTAAGGATAATATCTGCTTTGCGAAGAAAGCGCGCGGCAGTCGCATTGGGCGTAATGGAATGGATAGCAA
This sequence comes from Alphaproteobacteria bacterium, assembly GCA_965209065.1. Taxonomy (GTDB): domain Bacteria; phylum Pseudomonadota; class Alphaproteobacteria; order JAPOUT01; genus CBDBUR01. Next base: position 605,348 of record OZ242373.1, on the reverse strand, counting down.
CCCCACGACTTTCTGGCGGCAGCCTTAACTCTATAGCCAGCGCCGGCGACAGGTTCGCAACCCGCGCGCCCGATAAAGGATTACCCCCCGAAATAACCGTGTAATTTGGCGGCGGCTCCATTTTGGGTAGTTCAATCGGTAAGGTCGTTTCGCGCCACTTGCCATCACGCGAATAAGCAAGAGAAACTTCTTTCTTCTCTCCCGCAAGAGCAAGGTGATAACGAAAAGCCGCCGCGGTTAAAACTTCTTTACTGCCTATTTTAAGAATAATATCGCCAGTTTTTAATCCCGCTTTTTTCGCCGGGCTTTTGTTATAAACCTGCGCGACTAAAACGCCACCCGATTTATCTAACCCCTCGGCGCGCGCGATTTGTGAAGTCACATCTTGTAAAACCGCGCCAACCCACGGACGGCGCAACGTGCTACCACTCACCGCAGCGCGCACGATTAAATAAACCATATTTGAGGGAATCGTAAAACCTATTCCCATAAAGCCACCGGTTTTAGAATAAATAGCCGTGTTAATACCCGCCAGCTTGCCGTCAAGCGTAACGAGCGCGCCACCCGAATTACCCTGATTGGTGGCGGCATCGGTTTGTAAAAAGAAGCCAACATCATTGATGCCCGCCTGAGAACGCGCCGTAGCAGAAATGATGCCACTCGTTATTGTTTGACCAACACCAAAGGGGTTGCCTATCGCCAAAACCAAATCGCCTACCTCAATCGTATCGGAATCAGAAAATTCTAGAAAAGGAAGTTTCTCACCCTTAGGGTCAATGCGTAGCACCGCTAAGTCAGATGCCTCATCGGTGGAAACTATTTTCGCCAAATATTCGCGGCGGTCGCGTAGCGTAACGGTTAGCTCGCGCGCGTTCTTAATCACATGATAGTTGGTGACAATTAAACCATTCTTATCAACAATGACGCCCGAACCCAAAGCACGCTCTACCCGACGGCGCGAGAAACTAGGATTGTTTTTGAAAAAAGGCTCGAAAAAATTAGGCACTTTCGCTCTTTTGACAACCCGTTTGGCATAAATGGTAACCACCGCGGGCGCCGCCTTCTTTACCACTTTGGAATAGGAAATCTCTACATCGGATACCGAGCTCGGCACATTACGCGCCCAGCTTGATGACGACAACAAAACTAAAATCAAAAATAAAAAGAGACTATTTTTTTTCATCTTTAGGCGCAACCCCCGCTTGAACTTCGTCCTCAACAAAAGCGATAACCGCGCGCGGCGCATTATCACCACGCCGAAACCCCGCCTTCACAATGCGCGTATAGCCGCCATTACGCGCAGCATAACGCTTGCCTAAAATATTAAACAATTTCACGACAGCCTCTTTATCAAACGTTTTTTTAGCAGCCGTTCTTCTGGCGTGTAAATCGCCTCTTTTGCCTAAAGTGACAAGCCGCTCCACATAAGGGCGCAGGGTTTTCGCCTTAGGCAAAGTGGTGACGATTCTTTCGTGCTTAATCAGGGCATCTGCCATATTGCGCAAGGTTGCTTGCCGATGGCTAGGAGTGCGATTGAGCTTCTTCAGTTTTTTAGCGTGACGCATAGTTACCTTTAATAATTGCTCTCTTCATAGCGGCGGACAAGGTCATCTAGGTTTTGCGGCGGCCATTCAGGGAGACTCATTCCAAACTTCAAACCCATTTGAGACAAAACAGCCTTAATTTCGTTTAAGGACTTGCGACCAAAATTAGGCGTGCGGAGCATTTCAGCTTCTGTTTTTTGGATTAAATCACCAATATAATTGATGTTATCGTTCTTCAAGCAATTCGCCGAGCGCACCGAAAGCTCTAGCTCATCAACTTTTTTCAGCAGCACCTTATCGATGCCAACTTCCTCAGTTTGCTCTTCTATCGCTTCGGGTTCGGCTTCTTCAAAGTTGATAAATATCTGCGCTTGGTCTTGTAGAATGCGCGCGGCAAGCGACACCGCATCCTCAGGATTGAGCGCGCCGTTGGTTTCTACATCTAACGTGAGCTTGTCGTAGTCAATGCGATCACCTTCACGCGTTGCCTCTATGCTGTAAGACACATTGCGCACAGGTGTATAAATGCTATCAACCGGAATAAGACCAATGGGCGCGTTCTCAGGGCGATTATCCTCCGAAGACACATATCCCTTGCCATTACTCACGGTCATTTCCATACTTATCATTCCGTCCTTGTCTAAATGGCAGATTTCCTGATCAGGATTGAGAATTTCTATATTGTGGTCGCACTCTATATCGGCAGCCGTTACCGTGCTCGGTCCCTTCTTTTTTATCGTCATCCGCTTTGAACCCTCGCCGTGTAAGCGAACAGCAAGACCCTTGATGTTCAATACAATGTTTGTTACATCTTCGCGCACACCAGAAATAGATGAGAACTCATGCAACACGCCGTCAATGCGAATAGCCGTAACCGCCGCACCTTGTAAAGAAGATAGAAGTATCCGCCGCAGCGCATTGCCAAGCGTTTGCCCAAAACCACGCTCTAAAGGTTGCACGACAATTTTCGCGCGCGATATATCCTCGCCTTGCGAAGTGTCTATATCAATTGAGCTCGGTTTAATTAAATTTTGCCAGTTTTCTTGTATCACCCTTCTCTCCTTTTGTGCAGGTTAAGCCCGCCTCCGCTTGCGCGGACGACAGCCGTTGTGTGGAATGGGAGTTATATCCCGAATATAAGTAATGTTTAGCCCCGCCATCTGTAGAGCGCGCAAAGCCGATTCCCGACCTGAGCCAGGCCCCTTGATGCGCACTTCAACACTTTGCATGCCGTGCTCTTGAGCTCTCTCAGCCGCCGCTTGCGCCGCAAGCTGTGCTGCGTAAGGAGTCGATTTGCGCGAACCCTTAAACCCAGCCTGACCCGCCGATGACCAAGCAAGAACATTGCCCCCCTTGTCGGAAATCGTAATTAGCGTATTGTTAAACGTGGCATTGATAAAGACAACACCATTTAATATATTTTTGCGCGCCGCGCGCCGCACTCTTTTTTCTTTTTCAGCCATTATTTCTTTTTGCCGGCAATGGGTCTTGCCGGTCCTTTGCGTGTGCGCGCGTTGGTGTGTGTGCGCTGTCCATGAACGGGCAAGCCTCTACGATGACGCAACCCGCGATAACAACCCAAATCCATCAAGCGCTTGACATTCATTGCTTTCGTGCGGCGTAAATCACCTTCAACCATATAGCTGCCATCTATTTCCTCGCGAATGGAGATAACATCGCTCTCTGATAGCTCGCTCACGCGCATGCGCGGCTCTATCTTAACCTTGCGGCAAATCTCTTTCGCTTGTGTATGACCGATACCGTGAATATAGGTCAAAGCTATTTCCACTTGCTTTTGAGGTGGTATATTAACGCCTGCTATCCGCGCCATAAGTCGCCTACTCCGTCTTTTGAGGTTCCGTTTTTGAGGTTATCGGGAATCTCCGCAAGTATAACAAAAAAGCAAAAATAGTCAATTCTTTTTGTGCTATTTAGCATTATCTTTAATCCGCTCCAAAATGCCCCTAATCGCTTGGGCTACCGCGTCGATGCTCGCCATGCCGTCTATCGGATAAACCAGCCCCTCAGCGCGATAAAAGGCAAGCAAAGGCAAGGTTTCTGCGCGATAGGTCTCTAGCCGCTTTTGGAAAGTCGAGGGGCTATCGTCGTTTCTGCCCTCCTTCTCGGCGCGAGACTTGATGCGCTCTAAAATCGCGTCCTCATCAACATTGAACTGGATAACCCCATCAAGCGGCTTCTGCTTCTCTAGCAAAAGCGCGCGCAGGGCTTCGGCTTGCGGCAAGGTGCGCGGAAAGCCGTCGAGAATAAAACTCGCGAGCCTATCTACCCGCTCTGAGATGAGCGTGATAATCGTCTCATCATCAACCAGCGCGCCCGACTTCACAATCTCTGCCACGCGCTGCCCGATTTCCGTTTTGGACGCAATCGCTTCGCGCAATAAATCGCCAGTCGATAAATGGATTAAGCCAAACTCTTGCGCCGCCTTGACCGCTTGCGTGCCCTTGCCAGCACCCGGTGCGCCTAAAAAAACTAATCTCATTGTCTGCCTCTCATTGTCCGCGCCTCATTGTCCACCTCTGCCTCTCTTGCGGCGAATAATCGGTCTGCCTCCCCCGCTCAATTTTGCTTTTTTAATCAATCCCTCATACTGATGCGCGAGCAAATGACTTTGAATCTGCGCGACCGTGTCTAAAGTAACATTGACCACAATTAATAAAGAAGTTCCGCCAAAATAAAAAGGCACACGATAGCGCGAGATTAAAAACTCCGGCAATAAACAAACCGCAACAAGATAAATAGCTCCCACAACCGTAACGCGCGTTAAAACAAAATCAATATAAGTCGCTGTCGGCTGACCCGGACGAATGCCCGGAAGAAAACCTCCATACTTACGAAGATTATCCGCCGTCTCAGTTGGGTTGAAAACAAGCGCGGTATAGAAAAAAGCGAAAAAAGCAATGCCCGCCGCGTAAAGCAACATATAAAGCGGTTGCCCAGGAGCTAACCACGCCGTAATCTCTGTGAGCCACGTAGGACCCGACCCCGCGTTAAAACCCGCAATCGTAAAAGGAAAAAGCAAAATGGCAGAAGCAAAAATAGGCGGAATAACACCCGCCGTGTTTAACTTTAAGGGTAAATGAGAATTCTCTCCACCCAAAGACTGACCCGCTTGACGCCGCGGATACTGCACCAAAAGTTTTCGCTGCGCTCGCTCAACAAAAACGATTAAGGCTATCACCGCCACAACCATAAAAAGCAAAAACACAATTAGAAAAGTGCTTAACGCCCCTTGCCGCCCAAGCTCTAACGTGCCGACCAAAGCCGAGGGCAGCTCCGCCACAATGCCAGAGAAAATAATCAAGGAAATACCATTGCCCACACCCCTTGAAGTTATCTGCTCACCCAGCCACATCAAAAACACCGTGCCGCCAACAAGCGTAATCACCGTTGAAAAACGAAAGAACCAACCGGGGTCAAGCGCAACACCAATATTCTCTAACAAAATAGAAATGCCATAACCATGCGCCGCCGCAATCAAAACCGTGCCGTAACGCGTATATTGATTTATCTGCTGCCTGCCTTGCTCTCCCTCTTTTTTCAACTGCTCTAAATGAGGATTGGTCGCGCTTAAAAGCTGGATAATAATAGAAGCCGTAATGTAAGGTAAAATGTTGAGCGCGAATATTGCCATACGACCGACCGCTCCGCCCGCAAACATATTAAACATACCCACAATGCCCGCTTGGTTTTGCGAGAAAACCCGCGCGAGCTCGCCGGGGTCAATGCCCGGCACAGGAATATAAGTGCCAAGACGATACACCAGCAACAGCCCAAGCGTAAATAAAATACGCTTCTTTAGCTCGGTCGCCCGCGCAAACGATGCCAAATTAAAATTGGCAGCAAGTTGTTCTGCGGCTGATGCCATTAAACTTCCTCTGGGTTTTGACTTTCTCCAGAAGACTCGTCTTTAAAAGACTCTTCTTTAGAAGACTCGGGAGCTTTCTCTTTCTCAACGGCAATAATTTTAATTTCACCGCCAGCGGCTTGAATTGCCTCGCTTGCCTTGCGGCTTGCGTGGGCGGCTTCTATCGTTAGATTGACCTTCAGCTCGCCCTTGCCGAGCACCCGCAGCCCCTTATAAACATGCCGAATAACGCCCTTTTCCTTGAGAATTTTTGCGTTCAGCGCATCGCCCGCTTGAAGCAAGCCCTTATCGACCGCCTCTTGTAGCTTGCCGACATTCACCATCGCGTAGCGGTTCTCAAAACGGCGATTGGAAAAACCACGCTTAGGCAAGCGCATATGAATAGGTGTCTGCCCGCCTTCAAAACCATTAAGCGATGCACCCGAACGCGATTTATATCCCTTATGACCACGCCCCGAAGTCTTGCCGAGACCCGAGCCAATACCCTGACCGCGCCGCTTCGAATTCTGCCGCGCCTTGGGGTTGTCCATCAATTCGTTTAGCTTCATTATTCTTCTCCTTCAAGCACCTGAATGAGATGGGATACTTTGTTTATCATACCACGCACCTCAGGGGTATCTTTTAGCACAGACTTCTTATGCATTTTGTTTAGCCCTAACCCGATGAGCGTCGCCTTTTGATCTTTCGGGCGGCGAATGGGACTCTTCACTTGTTGTATTGTTATTGTTTTACTCATTGCTCTCTTCGCCTTTTTCTATAGCTGGTTCATCTTTACCTTCAATCGATTCCGTGTTTTCTTGTTTGTCGTTTTGACTTGACGCCCCCCCGCTACCTGATGCGCGGTTAGCAACAATATCACCAAGCTTTTTATTCCTGCGCTCTGCCACCTGACGCGGATTCGCTTGCTGCTCTAAGGCTTGAAAAGTCGCCCGCACCATATTATACGGATTGGACGAACCTAAAGACTTCGCCACAATATCTTGGATACCCAAAGCTTCAAACACCGGACGCATAGAGCCGCCAGCAATAATGCCGCGACCCGGTTGCGCCGGACGCAAAATAACCTTGCCCGCACCCCAACGCCCTTTGACCTCGTGATGTAAAGTGCGACCCTCGCGCAGAGGCACATGCACCATAGCGCGTTTTGCCGCTTCCGTTGCTTTGCGAATAGCCTCTGGCACTTCGCGCGCTTTGCCATGCCCGAAGCCAGCTCTGCCGCGTTGGTCTCCCGCTATCACCAGAGCGGCAAAACCAAAACGCCTGCCACCCTTAACCACTTTCGCTACACGATTGATATGCACCAAGCGGTCAATGATTTCGTCTTCATTCTGTTCCGACATCTTAAAACTCCAATCCTTTTTCTCTTGCCGCATCGGCTAGAGCCTTGATGCGCCCGTGATAAATCCACGCGCCGCGGTCAAAAACAACCTTCTTTATGCCCGCCTCTAACGCGCGCTCGGCAATTGCTTTGCCAACCAAGTTCGCCGCTTCTACCGAAGCCGTCTTGCTTGAACCAAACTCTTTTTCCAACGAAGACGCCGATGCTAAAGTTTCATTCTTGCTGTCATCTATCACTTGCGCCGAAATATGCTTCAGCGAACGCGCAACAGATAGACGCGGATTAGCACTGCGCCGCAATTTCATTCGGGTGCGCTTGGCACGCTTTATTCTTCGTTCCATCGTTTTCATTATTTCTTCTTTCCTTCTTTTTGTAGCACATACTCATCGACATAGCGCACACCCTTGCCCTTGTAAGGCTCGGGCTTGCGGTAGCTGCGAATTTCTGCCGCAATTTGACCTATCTTTTGTTTGTCTATACCACTGATTAAAATGCTCGTCGGCTTTTCGCATTTAATATCAATCCCCTCAGGTATAGGATAATTTACATCATGGCTGAAACCTAAATTGAGCTTTAGCGTTTTGCCTTGAACCTCCGCGCGAAAACCAACACCGCGAATTTCTAACTCCTTCGTCCAGCCTTCTGAAACACCGCGAACCATATTGGCAAGTTGCGCGCGCATTAAACCCCAATCCGCCCGCGCTTGGCGCGAGTTGCTCGTCAGTTCAAAAGAAATTGCCTTCTCTGCTTCAAGCATCTTCACGCTTTGCAAAAGCTCCATCGACAAAACACCCTTAGGACCAGAGCAAGTAAGCCTCTGCCCTTGCTTCTCTATCTTTATCCCGTCAGGAATTTGAACCGCCTGTTTTCCTATCCTAGACATTAGAACACCCGACACAAAATTTCGCCGCCGACCGAAAGCTCACGCGCAGCCGAATCCGACATCACACCCTTAGGCGTCGATAAAATGGAAATGCCTAGCCCATTTTGAAACACCGGCATAGACTTCACCGAAGTGTAAATACGCCGACCCGGACGCGAAACGCGCTCAATGCGCCGAATAACCGGCAAGCCGCGATGATATTTTAACTCTATCTCGAACTCTGCCTTACCGCCCTTTTGCTCGGTGCGGGCGAAGCCTGAAATATATCCTTGCTCCTCTAGCACCTCTAGCACGCGCGCGCGCAGCTTCGACGCCGGCGTGTGCACAATTTTATGCCCGCGCATCTGCGCGTTCTTTATGTGGGCGAGCATATCGCCTAGTAAATCGGTTTGCATAAGACCCCCTACCAGCTCGACTTCATCATTCCGGGGATTAACCCGTTGGAACTTAATTCGCGGAGCGCTAAACGCGACATTCTTAATTTACGATAATAACCGCGCGGTCTGCCTGTGAGTTCGCAGCGGTTGCGAACACGCGAGGGCGCCGAATTGCGCGGTAAAGATGATAGCTGCTGAACCAACTCAAAACGCTCGCTCGCGTCTAGAGACTTGTCCATGATTTTTTTCTTGAGCGCCGTGCGCCGCTCATCATAACGCTTCACTAAACGCTTGCGCTTCAAATTGCGTTGTATCGAACTTTGTTTTGCCATGATATCTCCTTTATTTCCTAAACGGCAGGTTGAAAGCCTCGAGCAAAGCACGCGCGTGCTCGTTCGAGCTGGTTGTCGTGCAGATGGTGATGTCAAAACCACGAATACCATCTACCTTGTCGTAATCAATTTCGGGAAAAACAATATGCTCCTTAATGCCGAGCGAGTAATTGCCGTTGCCGTCAAAACTTTTGGGGTTGAGCCCTTGAAAATCACGCTGACGCGGAAGAGCAACATAAACCAGCCTATCAATAAACTCATACATACGGCTGCGGCGAAGCGTAACCTTAACGCCAATCGCCATGTTCTCGCGCAGCTTGAAGCCCGCCTCCGACTTGCGCGCGCGCGTGATGACAGGCTGCTGACCCGCAATGAGCGCAATCTCCGCCACCGCACTTTGAATATGCTTGCGGTCTGCGGTCGCCGCACCCACGCCCATGTTCAATATCACCTTGCTTAAACGTGGCACCTCCATAATGTTTTTGAATTGAAAGTGCTCCATGAGCTGCGGACGCACCTCGTCTTCATAAATTTTATGAAGCCGCGTGCGCTCGCGTGTCTCGGGCGCCTCGGGCACGGGTGTCTCAGGCACGGGTGTCTCAGACACCTTATTTTCCATCTCATCAACCATTATCTATCAATCACCTCCCCCGAACGCTTGGCAACGCGCACTTTCGTGCCGTTTTCTAAAATTTTATAGCCGATGCGTGTCGCTTTGTTTTCGTTGGGGTCAAGCAGATTCAAATTGGAAATATGAATTTTAGCTTCCTTTTGACTGCGCCCGCCCGCGCTTTTTTGTGAAGGCGCTTCATGATGCCATGCCATATTGATTTGACTCACTAGCGCGCGGTCTTCTTCGGGGAAAACGCCAAGCACCTCGCCGGTTTTGCCCTTGTCCTTGCCCGTGCGCACGATAACCCTATCGCCCTTCTTGAGCTTCATCTTATTTCTAATGCCCTTTGCCATTACAGAACCTCCGGTGCTAGAGAAATAATTTTCATCAAAGAACGCTGGCGCAACTCACGCGTTACAGGACCAAAAATTCTTGTGCCGATAGGCTCGCCCTGCGCGCTGATAAGCACCGCGGCGTTTTTGTCAAACCGAATGGCAGAGCCATCAGCACGGCGGATTTGCTTCGCCGTGCGCACAACAACCGCCTTGACAACCTCGCCCTTCTTCACGCGACCGCGCGGTGCGGCATCTTTGATGCTTACCACGATGATATCGCCGATATGGGCGTAGCGGCGTTTAGAACCGCCAAGCACTTTTATGCACTCAACCCTTCTAGCACCTGAATTGTCTGCCACTTCTAGCTCTGTTTGCATCTGTATCATTCTATGACCACCCAGCGTTTGTTTTTAGATAGAGGCCTTGTTTCTTGAATACGCACTTGGTCTCCTTCTTTACATTGATTGCCTTCATCGTGCGCGTGATAACGCTTCGTGCGCCGCACAATTTTTTTGTAAAGCGGGTCGCTAAAACGACGCTCCACTCTTACGATAATTGTTTTATCGCTCTTATCGCTAACAACGACGCCTTGTAAAATACGTTTAGGCACTGGCTGGCTCCTTTTCGTTGATGGCGCGCGCGCGGATTTCTGTTTTAAGACGCGCTACCAAACGCCTGCTTTTACGCAAAGAAGCGTTGTTATCTAGCTGACCCGCCGAAAACTGAAAGCGCAAATCCATTTGGTTCTTGCGCGCCAAAATAAGCTGGTCGTGTAGCTGGTCGGCGCTTAAATCTTTTATCTCTTCTTGTTTCATTATATTTGCTCCTCGCGCGAAACCTGACGGCAAATCACCGGCAGCTTTGCAGCACCACGCCTCAAAGCCTCTGAGGCAACATCGCCATGCACGCCGTCAATCTCGAACATAACGCGACCGGGCTTCACACGGCACACCCAAAACTCTGGCGCACCTTTACCCTTACCCATACGCACTTCCGTTGGCTTTTTAGATACCGGCACATCAGGGAAAATCCGAATCCAGACGCGCCCCGCTCTTTTCATGTGGCGCGTTATCGCACGGCGTGCGGCTTCTATTTGACGCGAAGTAATTCTGCCCGGCGTTAGCGCTCTCAAGCCGTGCGAGCCAAAATTGAGCTGCACACCCCTTGTCGCCACGCCGTGAATTCTGCCCTTATGCGCCTTGCGATACTTTGTTCTCTTTGGCGATAACATTAGCTATCCTCCCCTGATATAAGCGGCGCGCGCTCGGTGCTTTCTTTTTCTTTTTCATCGCTCTGGTCGCCTTTATAAACCCAAACCTTAATGCCACAAACACCATAAGTGGTATGCGCCGGCACGCTGGCGTAATCCATTCGCGCGCGTAGCGTGTGGAGAGGCACTCTGCCTTCGTGATACCACTCGGTGCGCGCAATCTCCGCGCCGCCAAGCCTGCCCGCGCAGTTGATGCGAATACCTTCAACCCCTAAGCGCATCGCAAGCTGTAAGGCGCGCTTCATGGTGCGGCGGAAAGGCGCGCGGCGCTCTAGCTGTTGCGCGATGCTTTCGGCAATTAAGCGCGCGTCCGTCTCAGGCTTGCGCACTTCAACGATATTGATAGAAGTCTCAACGTGAGTCATCTCGTTTATTTTCTTGCGGATTTTTTCTATATCCGCGCCCTTCTTGCCAATCACCACGCCCGGTCGCGCCGTGTGAATCATCACAATACACTTTTGATGAGGCCGATGAACCTCAATGCGCGAAATAGCACCTTGCTGCTTGAAGGTTTTTCTTAAATAGTCTCTTATCGCCAAGTCTTGATGGAGCAAGTCGGCATATTGCTCACCCTCCGCGAACCAGTTGAAATTCCACGTGCGGTTGATGCCAAGCCTAATCGAAATTGGATTTACTTTTTGTCCCATTATGCGTCCCTCGCTTCTTCTACGATAATTGTGATTTGGCTAAAGGGCTTGAGGATTCTGCCTGTTCTGCCGCGCGCGCGCGGACGCCACCGCTTCATTACCAAGTTTTTACCCGTCCATGCTTCCGACACAACCAGCGCATCTATATCTAGCCCGTGATTGTTCTCTGCGTTAGAAATTGCGCTATTGAGAACTTTATAAACCGCGCGTGCCATTTTTTGCGGCGCGAATTGTAAGTCGTTCAAAGCAATATCAACCTTCTTGCCTCTAATCATTTTAGCAATCTGGTTTAGCTTATAAGGGCTCGTCTTGAATGACCGACCTGTCGCCTTTACCGAAACTTTTTCCAAAACCTTTTTTGGTGCTTTCGCTTGAACTTTCTCAGTCGCCTTTACTCGAGCTTTAGCGGGAGCTTTTGCCGAATCCTTTGCTTGCGCCTTTACGGGGTCCTTAGCGGGAGCCTCTGCTCCTTTTTTTTCTTTCTGCGCCATTATTTTCCTTTCTTATCTGCCATGTGTCCGTGATAGGTGCGGGTCGGCGCGAACTCGCCAAACTTATGACCTATCATCTCTTCCGTTACCATAACAGGCACATGCTTGCGACCATTATGCACACCAAAAGTTAAACCAACAAACTGCGGCAAAATAGTAGAGCGTCTGCTCCATATTTTTATCGCGTCCTTGCGCCCAGAGTTATGCGCCGCCTCCGCTTTCTTTAGCAGATAGGCATCAACAAACGGACCTTTCCAAACAGCACGGGGCATCGACTATCTCCTCTTACGGCGCTCGTGGCGCGTGCGCAAAATATATTTGCTGGTTGATTTATTAGAACGTGTGCGCTTGCCCTTAGTGGATTTACCCCAAGGCGTTACCGGATGACGACCGCCCGAAGTTTTTCCCTCGCCGCCGCCGTGCGGATGGTCGACCGGGTTCATCGCCACGCCGCGCACCTTAGGACGAAACCCACGCCAACGCACACGACCTGCCTTCGCAAGTTTCTGGTTGCCGTGGTCGGGATTGGAAACCGCGCCGATGCTCGCCATACATCTCATGTGAATGAGCCGCTGCTCGCTGGACTTGAGGCGGATAATCGCGTAATCGCCATCTCTGCCAATCAGCTGCGCGTAAGCTCCCGCCGAGCGCGCGAGCTGCCCACCCTTGCCTTGCTTCATCTCTATATTATGAATAATCGTGCCTATCGGAATGTTCTCCAACGGAAGCGCGTTGCCCGGCTTGATGTCAGCCTTCGTGCTGGAGATAACCTCATCGCCCTCGCGCAGACGCTGCGGCGCGAGAATGTAAGAAAGCTCCCCCGTCTCATACTTGATTAAAGCGATAAAAGCCGAGCGGTTCGGGTCGTATTCTATGCGCTCCACTTTAGAGGGCACATCAAAAGTGCGCCGCTTGAAATCTACCTTGCGATAGGCACGCTTATGACCGCCACCGCGATGACGCGCCGTAATGCGCCCCTTGTTGTTCCTGCCCGCCGTGCGCGAAAGCCCCTCAGTGAGGCTTTTTACCGGCGCGCCCTTCCACAGCTCCGAGCGATCCACCGAAACAAAACCGCGCCGCGCGGGCGATGAAGGCTTATGTGTCTTGAGCCCCATTAATTCCCCTTCGCCCCGGTTAAGAGCTCGATGTTTTCACCTTTTTCTAAAGTGATAATTGCTTTTTTATAATCCTTGCGCTTGCCGAAAATACCGCGAAAACGCTTCACCTTGCCTTGCTGGACAATCGTATTGACCGACTTGACTTTCGTGCCGAACAAACTCTCGGTTGCTTTTTTAATTTCGGTTTTGCTGGCATCGGGCGCAACGAGGAAAACGAGCTTGCCTTGCTCGCTTAGTAAGGTAGTTTTTTCATTGACAATCGGTCTTGTCAAAACATTATAAGCCCGCTCCACACGCGTTTTAGGCGCCGTGCTAGTTGCCTTCGCAGGTTTCTTTTTAGCTTCAACCTTTTTAGTGGTAGCTTTTTTGGCGGCAGGTTTCTTTTTTAGCAGAGCGTTCATTTTAGCCGCTCCTCAATTTTTGCGACCGCCGCTTGCGTTAAAACCAGCGTGTCGTAACGAATAATATCATAAACATTTAAGCCTTCGCTCGGCAGTAAATGAATGTTAGGGATATTGCGTGCGCTCAAGGCAAACTCTTTCTGAAATGAACCATCAACAATAAGCGCGTTCGCCAAATTTAACTTCTTTAATTGTGCGTTTAAGGTTTTCGTTTTGCCGTCAAGGCTTTCCGCCTTTTCTAAAACCAGCAGGTTATTACCTAAAGCGCGGTCGGAAAGCGCCGAGCGCAAAGCTAACGCACGCACCTTCTTTGGCAAACTAAAGGCATAATCACGCGGACGAGGACCATGCGCCGTGCCACCGCCTCTAAAAATATTCACTTTGCGCGTGCCATGACGCGCACCACCCGAACCCTTTTGTCGCATAATCTTTTTTGTTGAACCGACAATCTCTCCGCGCGATTTGCTCTTATGTGTGCCAGAGCGCCGCGTGGCTAACTGGCTAACAACCATACGCTGTAAAATATCTTTGCGCGGCTTCACACCAAAAATGGAATCACTCAACTCTATTTCTCCCTTATCACTGGAATCTAATGCTTGAACCTTTACTTTCATTTCTTTTCCTCTTTTTGTTCCGCCTCTTGCGCTACTTCTTCTTTAACATCAGCTGCTTCAACTTCTTTCTCCACTTCTTTCTCCACTTCTTTCTTAGGTCCTTCGCCAATAAAACCAGCAGGCTGAGGTGCATCTTTAGGCAGAGCGCGTTTAACCGCATCTTTTAATTCAACCCAGCCACCCTTAGCACCCGGCACCGCGCCCTTGATAAAAATAAGCTCAAGCTCGCTATCAACTTCCACCACTTCTAAATTTTGTGTCGTGATTCTTTTCGCACCCATATGTCCCGCCATCTTTTTGCCCTTGAACACCTTGCCCGGGTCCTGACACTGACCGGTAGAACCATGCGAGCGATGGCTTATCGAAACCCCATGCGTGGCTCTTAAACCAGAAAAATTATGACGCTTCATCGCGCCCGCGAACCCCTTGCCAATAGAAAAAGCAGAGGCATCAACATACTGCCCTTTGACAAAATGCTCGGTCGAGAGGGATTTGCCTTGTTCGGGCAAGTCTCCATCCACACGGAACTCGGCTATCCTGCGGCTGGGCGTTTGCGTGAGCTTTTCATAGAAAACCCGCTGCGGCTTGGCGAGGCTTTTGACCTTCGCCACACCCGCACCAATGCACACAGCCGTGTAGCCATCTCTATCCTCTTGCTTATGTCCAAGCACAAGGCAGCCCTCATTTTTGAGAACCGTCACCGACTGGTGGCGACCATCTTTCGCGTAAAGATGAGTCATACCGATTTTTCTTAATAGCATTCCTGTTCTCATTGTTCTTTCCTATAATTTTATTTTGACTTCAACCCCAGCGGCTAAATCTAGCTTGCCTAAGGCGTCAATGGTTTGGGGTGTTGGGTCGATGATGTCTATAATGCGTTTGTGTGTGCGAATTTCAAACTGCTCGCGACTTTTCTTATCTATATTAGGTCCGCGCAACACGGTATATTTTTCGAAGCCCGTAGGAATAGGCACAGGTCCAACCACACGACAACCGGTGCGCTCTGCCGTATGGACAATCTCTTCACCTGACTTGTCTAAAATTTTATAGTCAAAAGCCTTTAAGGTAATTCTTATATTTTGTGTTTGTATCTGTGCCATTATGCGCTCTTTGCTAAAATTTCTTGCGAGATATTGTTAGGGGTTGGGGCGTAGTGGTCGAAGTGCATTGTGTATTGCGCCCTGCCTTGCGACATAGAGCGCAAGGTATTCACATAACCAAACATAGAAGAAAGCGGCACGAGTGCCGTGATAACTTGAAGGTTGCTACGCGCAGTGGTTTCATTCACCTGCCCGCGCCTTGAATTCAAATCACCAATGACATCGCCCATATAATCCTCAGGCGTTACCACCTCCACTTTCATAATAGGCTCTAGCAGTTTCAAGCCCGCCTTCGGCGCAACCTCTTTGAAGGCAGAGCGCGCGGCAAGCTCAAACGCCATCACACTTGAATCAACATCGTGATAAGCACCATCGACCAGTGAAACCTTAAAGTCGGTCATCGGGAAACCGGCAAGCACACCCATATCGCGCACAGAGTTAATGCCCTTCTCTACACCGGGAATATATTCTTTTGGAATAGCGCCACCAGTGATTTTATTGTCAAAAACAAAACCTTCGCCGCGCTCGCACGGCTCAACGATGATTTTAAGCCGCGCGAATTGTCCCGCACCACCCGTTTGCTTTTTGTGCGTGTAGTCTATCTCCGCCTTTTGCGTTATCGCCTCGCGGTAAGCAACTTGAGGCGGTCCAACACTCGCATCAACCTTGAACTCGCGCTGTAATCTATCGACAATGACTTCCAAATGCAATTCCCCCATGCCTTTGATAACCGTTTGTCCCGATTCCGTATCGCTCGACACACGAAAGGACGGGTCTTCTTGCGCTAACCGCTTCAAAGCTAAACCTAGCTTCTCTTGGTCGGTGCGCGTCTTCGGCTCGACCGCAACTTCCATAACAGGGTCGGGGAAATCCATTCGCTCTAGAATAATCGGATGAGCAATATCACAAAGAGTATCGCCAGTTGTCGTGTCCTTTAAGCCCGCGAGTGCAACAATATCACCAGCATAAGCCTCTTTAATATCCTCGCGCGAGTTGGCATGCATCAAAAGCATTCTGCCAATACGCTCTTTGCTGTCTTTGATGGGGTTGGTGAGAGTCACACCCGTCTCCATCTTGCCCGAATAAATACGCACAAAAGTAAGCGAGCCAACAAAAGGGTCGTTCATTATCTTAAAAGCCAAAATAGAAAGCGGCTCATCATCACCTGCCTTGCGCGAGAGCGCGGTCTCCTCGTCCTTGGGGTCAATGCCTTCGACCGCAGGCACATCTAACGGCGAGGGCAAGTAATCTATCACCGCATCTAAAAGAGGCTGAACCCCCTTGTTCTTAAAAGCCGAGCCGGTCAAAACCGGCGTGAAATCCTGCGCTATCGCACCCTTGCGGATACAAGCCTTGAGCTGCTCCTCAGTCGGCTCTTTGCCGTCAAGGTAGGCTTCCATAACATCGTCATTTTGCTCGACCGCGGTCTCCACCAGCTTGGAACGCCACTCGTCCGCTTGCCCCTTGAGGTCAGCGCGAATATCTTGAATAACAAACTCCGCACCGAGCGTTTCGTCTTTCCAAACAATTTCTTTCATTAAAACCAAATCAACAATGCCCTCAAACCTATCCTCAGAGCCAATAGGCAACTGCAACACAAGAGGCTTTGCCGCAAGACGCTCAATAATCATATCAACCGTGCGAAAAAAATCCGCGCCCATTCTGTCCATCTTATTGGCAAAACAAATGCGCGGCACCTTATACCTATCCGCTTGACGCCAGACCGTCTCCGATTGCGGCTCCACACCCGCGACCGAGTCAAACACCGCCACCGCGCCATCTAGCACACGCAGAGAACGCTCCACCTCAATTGTGAAATCTACATGGCCGGGTGTGTCAATAATGTTGATGCGCTTGTCTTTCCAAAAACATGTGGTCGCAGCACTCGTGATAGTGATGCCACGCTCTTGCTCTTGTTCCATCCAGTCCATCGTAGCGGCACCCTCATGCACCTCGCCAATCTTGTGCGTGATGCCGGTGTAATATAAAATACGCTCGGTCGTTGTCGTCTTGCCCGCATCAATGTGAGCCATAATGCCTATGTTGCGGTAATCACCTAGTTGTTTCGTCCGAGCCACTCTCTCCCCCTACCAACGATAATGCGCAAAAGCACGATTAGCCTCTGCCATCTTATGCGTGTCTTCACGCTTCTTCATTGCATTGCCACGATTGTCTAACGCGTCTAGCAGTTCGCCCGCCAGCTTTTGGGTCATCGTGGTTTCGTTTCTATTGCGCGCGGCAGCAATAATCCAGTTAATCGCCAGCGCACGCGCGCGCTCAGGTCGCACCTCCACCGGCACCTGATAGGTCGCACCACCAACACGGCGCGAACGCACCTCCGCTAAAGGACGAACATTCTCTAACACCCGGTGAAATAAAATGTTGGGCGCTTCCCCCTTCTTATCTTTCATCTTGTCGAAAGCACCATAGACGATACGCTCGGCAACCGACTTGCGCCCGTCCAGCATTAAGCAGTTCATAAATTTTGTAATCACCGGGTCGCCATACTGAGCGTCAGGTAATACGGGTAGCTTCTGGGGTCTGCGTCTTCGTGCCATGATGAATACCTATTTCGGACGCTTCGCGCCATATTTCGAACGGCGCTGCTTTCTATCTTTGACCCCTTGCGTGTCGAGCGTTCCGCGAATGGTATGATAACGCACGCCCGGCAAATCCTTCACGCGACCGCCGCGAATAAGCACAACCGAATGCTCTTGTAAATTATGCCCCTCGCCGGGGATATAGCTTGTAACCTCGAAGCCGTTGGTGAGCCTCACGCGCGCAACCTTGCGCAAAGCCGAGTTCGGCTTTTTCGGTGTCGTGGTATAAACCCGCGTGCAGACTCCGCGCCGCTGAGGACAACGCTGGAGCGCAGGAATTTTGCTGCGCTTCATAGGACGCCGCCGCGGCTTCCTTATCAACTGATTTATCGTTGGCATCTTAATCCTTCAAATAAGCATAAAAGATAACAGGCAAAACCTTACCCAAATGTCATGCGAGGGTAAGAGCTTTAGACTGCTAAATCGGTTTTATCGTTTGCCCTTAAAGGAGATAGCGTTTGAGCATCAGCGCTTTCGCGCGCTCGACCCACCGCCTACCTCTTTAAGAGATTCCCCTCAAAATAGTGATTTTTGACAATAAAGTCAAGCCTCTTTATGGGGAATTATATGCGATGCCAGCCAAAAAAATGCCTAGATTTACCTCACCCACTCTTATTTTTCTAGTAAAAAAAGAAATTCCTTATGCGGTGCTTGCAAATTGCTCACCCAATTATTTGTCCATTTCATATCTGCCATGACATTTTTTTTATAGTCTACTTCCATATATTTTTTTATTTTTCCGTTATGATTTAGAATATCCCTTAGTTCTCCTGCTGTTGCCCTTCCGCCAGAACTATAAGACAAAAGAATGAAATTAGCTTGTGTCTCTTTGATAAGTTTTTCAATTGCTTCAAGGGCAATAAATTTCCCTGAAGAAGATTTTTTAAATGATTCAAATACAGAGGGGGAAACGACATCAGAACTATCTTTTCTTCTATTAGCTTTGCCAAACAACTCTGGTTTATCATTTAAGCAAATAGTTTTCCAAATATGATAATAGGCAGAATAGCGCACTCTTGAAGGTGGCATTTTCTCATTATTGGAACCATAAGGAGGATCAAAGTATGCTAAATCAACACATGATTGGTTAACGATGTTGAATATATCATCACTCAAAACTTTGTGCTCCTGCTCATTTGGAATTAAGTTAGGCACTTCTAAATGCATCGTCTGATAAGAGCGTGGAGACCAATTCTTAAGATAAGAAACATAATGTCCTAAAGTATTATCTACCTTATCCAAAGCCAAAATTAAACTTGTTAAGGCAACAGCTTTGTCAATATCATCAAGATTTAAATTGTCAATTTCTTCACGAATAGCATCTAATTTTTTTGTATTGTGATATTGCCAAGGTTTTTTACAGCTATTACTTGACCCATTATTATCACTGCTTGCAAACCCTCCATAGTATTCAGAAAACCACCCCTCTTGAGAGGGAAGAGTATTCAAATGATCTATTAACTTCTTATAATGATTGCGCGGTTTTTTATTCATTAAGTAACATTGAGCAAAAATTTTTGACCATATAGCAATATCATTACTGATAACCTGCAGACCATTTCTTGCGAATGCTTGAGAAACACGTGTAGTTCCCGAGAAACCATCTAATACTAATTTAATATCAACCGTATGCGCCAAATTTAGAATCCACTTTAGCATTTTCATTTTTGAGCCAGTATATTTTATGCTCTGTGTATTTAAATCAAAATCACATTCTGTTTTGAAAAGCATTTGTTGTTTGATCATTGCCCCCGAACTCCTAAATTATTTTTTAAGCGTGATATATCTTCTTTTATTTTTTTAAGTGCCTTTTGATGCCCTTCTTTTGATGATACCAAAATATGGGAAAATAGCTGAACTAAAACTTCATTGTGAGAATAATCTATCCACCCATTCGTAACACTGTCAAAATAATTAGCCCCCTTTTTTGTATGAGTCCAGAACCCTCTTTGAAGAGCATTTGCCGCGGCATCGCCATAACGCACCTCACAAATGTAGACATCGTCTTTATCATAAAATTTATACACAGGGTGTTTTCTGCCCCTTCCCTCTGCTTCATATTCTATTCTCGACGTATTTTTCTTTGCCTTTGCGTAATTAAAAATAAGAATGTTACATCGCTTTTCTTTTTCATTATAAATTAAAGGCAAAACATTAATATCTGAAAATTTTGAAAACACTGGATTTGAAAAAATTTCTCTAATCTGTTTTTTCTCTTTGATACGGCGCCCACATTTTTTTAACAAAGGAAACATTTGAAAATTTTTATCTGTGGACAATTGAAGCGGTCCAACTCCGTAGGCTTTCAAACTAACTGGAAATTCATCTTTTGTTATTTCATTTATAATTTTTATGTCTTCTTCCTGACTTTTAGCTCTGTATAAATCTTTTCCCACGTGGATAGACTTAAAATCGTAAATATATTGATTAATAAATTCAGCTATTGCGATTTCTGCTAAATCACCATGGGTTTTATTACCAATCAATCTAGTTGTAAAAATATTGCTTAAGGTTATTGTTATTAACTCTGGATGCTTTGAAGTGAATAATTTTAGCCTTTCTATAAAATCTATATATGAATTTGAGTTCATTTTACAAAAACACCACTAATATGATATTTCTACCTTGGGCATTATTTCTCTCCGCTATGATTCGTTGTATTCTTTACACTCTATCAAAAATTTATTGATTCTATAGACTTTTCTTCTTGTCTAGCTAAGACCCTTTATGAGAGTTAGCCCCTAGTTTCTGACAGGGACCGCTTTCCAAAAATAACGCGTGAAACCTCGCTGAGAATCCTTGTCCTTCACACGAAAGACCATCCTCATCTCCATTCCCGTTTCTACTTCGCCCACACTCACATCGGTAATATCAAGCATAATGCGACCGCCCTCGCCGAACACCATCATCCCGTAGTGATTGGGCGGCGATATGCCGAAACTTAAATAATCAGCCGACCAACTCAATATATTCGCGCGGCGCTCGGCAAACTTGTAAGGCTCCTGAGTATCCACCGCAGGCTCTTGCGGATTAACCGATATGCGCGACATCGGAAATTGTATCGTCCCCGTCTTCGTGCAACGACCCCCAACCAAACCCAAAATCATCCCGCGATTGCGGTATAAAGTCGTTAGTGCCGTCTTCTTGTCTTGCTCGGCGCGCATGCCCTTGTCCCACTCCACAAGCCCGTTGAAAACTAAAAACTTCATATAATTACTCTCGCTCACGCCCGCAGACAAGTGCCCGCTCACACCCGAACCCTTATGACTGGGCGCAGCACCGGTCGCCTCAAACAACAGAGCCGAACAACCCGAACCAAATTGAACCAGTAATATCTTCTCGCCCGCTTGAGCCTTCTCTAATGTATGCGCCAACATCAATAAGGCATGCGCGGTGCCAGCCTCGCCCATCTCATCGCGCAGAGGACTCACCAAGCTTTCAGCACTTAAACCACACGCTCCGGTAATCGAACGATAGGCACTGCTTATCGTTGTCGGGAAAACGAAATGCTTGATGTCCGCCGCCGCCGTGTTGGTTTTTTCTAAAACGCCCTTCACCGCCGCAGGAACTAACTTTGCCAAACCCTCATCGCGAATCCAACGCTCCTCCCAGTTGTAATCGAACTCCTCGCCCTCGCCGCGAAAGTGATCGACAAAGTCGCGGTTCAGCGTATGGCTGCCTAAAAACTTCGCGACACCATCATCTGCACCGAGTAAAAGCGCGGCGGCGCCATCGCCAAAGTCTAGCTCTTGAGGACTCGCCGCGCGCGTTTTGCGCTTGTCGCTCGCCACCACCAGAACCTTCTGCTTGTGCGAGCCAGCGCGACACAAACCCTCAATCAAGGCAGAGCTACCCGCGCGCTGAGAGTTGGCAATATCCATCGCTATCAAATTCTCTTTTAAGGTTAAAGCCTCGGCGACAAGCGTAGCGTTTTGCCTATCGGCGAAAGGCAGGGTCGTGCTCGCGAGATAAAGGGCATCGACATAATCGCGGTTGTCGTCTTCGCCGAGCACATCGCGACAAGCCTCGACCGCCATCGTGAGCGCGTCCTCGTCCCAGTTCGCCATACTACGAGTGCCGCGCGCCTTGCCCGCAAGATTGGGCGCGAGCCACGCCATCTGTTTCACCGCCGCCGCGCGCTCTAAACGCAAGCGCGGAATGTAAGCACCAAAGGCAACTATGCCTGCCATCTCTCCTCCCTTTTTAGCTAAACACTAAATAATGTTTATAATCTCGCGAACCAACATCGCCAGCACGCAAAAGAGCGCAAGCATATAAATAGCAAAGCGATGCAACGGATTATTGTAAGTCCCGTGAATTAAGGAATGCACAATACGAAATCCGACAAAGCCCCAAGCAAGATAAATCGCGGTCATATCTACATGGCCGGCTAAGAATATCGCAAAGGCGGTTACATAGAAAATAATCGGCAGCTCAAAGAGGTTGCTGAAGTTACTGCCTATGGCGCGCACTTGCGATGGCAGCATAGCCAAGTCTTCTGTATGCTTGCCATCTAGCTTGGCGCGGGTCATCGCCGGAACGCGCGTAGCAAACATCCACAGAGCCATAAAAACGCTCCATGCGGCTAAAACAAGAACGGGTAAAAGTAAAAGGTCTTCGTCTGGGCTCATTTTGTCCTCCTTATGAGTTGGGGGGTTAGCGGTTGATTCACTTTATATTATACCATTTTTATTGGTTTTTTATAAATCGATTTTATGCCCCCGCGATGCCTAGTGAGTGGGGGTGTGGTAAAGCATTATTTCTTTTTCTTTTGTGAAAACTTTTCGAGCCACTGCTTTACTTCGTCTTGGGTTTGTTTTAATTCTTGTGGGCTTAAATTTTTTGCAATTAAATTTATTGTTTTCGTGGCTTCTTTATTCCCTAAAGCACTAGCGATACTCAACCATTTATAAGCCTCATGAAAATTTTGGGAAACCCCTTCTCCTTTAGCATACATCGCCCCTAAATTAAATTGCGCGTTAGTATGCCCTTGCTCTGCCACTTTACGCCACCAGCGCAAGGACTCTTTATAGTCTTGAGGAACACCTTGCCCATTAGCATACATCGTCCCTAAATTATTTTGCGCGGGAGCATACTCTTGCTCTGCCGCTTTGCGATACCAATGCACCGCTTCTTTATGGTTTTGAGGAACGCCTTGCCCTTTAGCATACAGCCGCCCTAAATTAAATTGCGCTTCAGCAAGCCCTTGCTCTGTCGCCAAGTGAAACCAGCGCAACGCTTCTTTATAATCTTGCTGAACACCTTCCCCATCAGCATACATCGCCCCTAAATTATATTGAGATTTAGCATGCCCTTGTTTTGCCGCCAAGTGAAACCAACGTAACGCTTCTTTGTCATTTTTAGGAACACCTCGCCCCGTATTATACATCACCCCTAAATTAAATTGCGCTTTAGCATCCCCTTGCTCTGCCGCCTTGTGATACCAGCGCAACGCTTCTTTGTCATTTTTAGGGACGCCTCGCCCCTGCTTATACATCACCTCTAAATTATTTTGCGCTTGAGCATCCCCTTGCTCTGCCGCTTTACTCCACCAGCGCAAGGCTTCTTTATCATCTTTAGGAACGCCTTGCCCATTAGCATACATCGCCCCTAAATTAAATTGCGCTTTAGCATTCCCTTGCTCTGCCGACTTGAGATACCAGTGCGCTGCTTCTTTATCGTCTTTAAGAACACCTTGCCCCCTACGATACATCGTCCCTAAATTAAATTGTGCGTCAGCATGACCTTGCTCTGCCGCTTTGCGCCACCAACGCATCGCTTCCTTATCGTCTTGAGGGACGCTATCTCCATAAGCATACATCAACCCTAAAAAATATTGCGTTTCAGCATCGCCCTGCTCTGCTTTTTCAAGCAAAGACTCTGGATTAGCAAAAGTCTTTCTCGCTAACATCATTAGAACAGCCTTTCTCCCTAACAACATTAGAACCACAAAAAAGATTATAAGTAATGCTATTTCCAACTTTCCTCTCCAAATAGTTTATGCGATGCATAAACTATAGCCTTTCTTCGTCGCCCCCGCAATGGTAGGCTGTAGCCGTTCGAGAGCCGATTAGCGGGGGTCCAATTGAATCCACTCGTTAGTTTCATTGAGATAACTTGTTTAGATTCCCGCGTGCGCGGGAATGACGAAAGAGGAGAGTTTCGTGGGGAAGCGAGCTAGATTCCCGCTTTCGCGGGAATGACAAGTAGCTCTAATGCGCGAGCGCAGCCAACATCAAAAGAGCAACGATGTTCGTTATCTTAATCATAGGATTAACCGCAGGTCCTGCCGTATCCTTATAGGGGTCGCCCACCGTATCGCCGGTGATAGCCGCCTTGTGCGCCTCCGAGCCCTTGCCCCCGTGATTGCCGTCCTCGATGAACTTCTTCGCATTATCCCAAGCACCCCCGCCCGCCGTCATCGACAGCGCAACAAACAGCCCCGTTATAATAACCCCCAGCAACATCGCGCCCAAAGCCGAAAACGCCGCGCTCTTGCCCGCGATGAACAAAACCCCCACAAACAAAGCTATCGGCGTTAGCACCGGCAGCAGTGACGGAATAATCATCTCATATATCGCCGAGCGCGTGAGCATATCAACCGCGCGCGAGTAATCAGGTTTCACCTCACCGGTCATAATGCCGGGGTTCTCGCGGAACTGGCGGCGCACTTCCTCAACGATAGCGCTTGCCGCCCTGCCGACCGCCATCATACCCAGCGCGCCGAAAAGATAGGGCAAAAGCCCGCCGATAAATAATCCCGCAACAATATAAGGATTAGACAAGGAAAAATCAGGTCGCACACCCGCGAAGTAAGCGTAATCAGCAGAGTTCTCTATAAAGAACCTCAAGTCTTGCGTATAAACCGCAAACAGAACCAGCGCGCCCAAACCCGCCGAGCCTATCGCATAGCCCTTCGTGACTGCTTTCGTGGTATTACCGACAGCATCGAGCGCGTCAGTTGTTTTGCGAACGTCTTCGGGCAGCTTCGCCATTTCCGCTATGCCGCCAGCGTTATCGGTTACCGGACCGAACGCGTCCAGCGCGACAACCATTCCCGCGAGCGCCAACATCGCGGTTACCGCAATCGCTGTGCCGAAAAGGCCAGCAATCAAGTAAGTGCTGATGATACCCGCAACAATCACCAGCGCCGGCAGCGCGGTGCTTTCTAAAGAAATCGCCAGCCCTTGAATAACGTTCGTGCCGTGTCCCGCTTCCGACGCCTTCGCCACCGAGCGCACAGGACGAAAACCCGTTCCGGTATAATATTCAGTTATCACAATCAGCATCGCAGTAACGCCGAGCCCAATCACCGCAGACCAAAACAAGTCGCTGCCATTGAATGTGATACCAGTTGCGCGAAGCTCCGTCTCCCAGCCAACGAGATAATCCGTAACAAAATAAATAACCGGAATAGCAAGAACCGCAGTGGCAATAAATCCCTTATAGAGCGCGCCCATAATCGACTGGCTCTTTCCAAGCCGAACAAAAAACGTGCCGATGATTGAAGTCAAAAGACAACCCGCGCCAATCGCCATAGGGTAGAGCATCAGGCTCATCACGGTTGCGCTCGAAAGCTGACCGACAAAGAAAATCGCCGCAAGCACCATTGTCGCGACAATCGTAACCGCATAGGTCTCGAAGAGGTCGGCTGCCATGCCGGCGCAGTCGCCAACGTTATCGCCGACACTATCGGCTATGGTCGCCGCGTTGCGCGGGTCGTCCTCTGGGATACCCGCCTCAACCTTGCCGACCAAATCACCACCGACATCCGCGCCCTTCGTGAAAATGCCGCCGCCCAGCCGAGCAAATATCGAAATCAAAGACGCACCAAAACCTAAAGCAACCAGCGCATCGACAACCTCACGCGAGGTCGGGTCCATACCCAAGCCAATCACCAACACCGAGTAGTAAATCGAAATCGCTAGCAGAGCCAAACCCGCGACCAGCATTCCGGTAACCGCTCCCGACTTGAAGGCAATCGATAGAGCCGGCGCCAAGCCTTGCGATGCCGCTTGGGTCGTCCGCACATTCGCCCGAACCGAAACCAACATTCCAATATAACCCGCCGCTCCCGATAAGGTCGCACCGGTCAAAAAGCCAAACGCCGAAAGCTGTCCTAGAAAATACCAAACAAGCCCGCAAATCACGATGCCAACCGCAGCTATCGTGCTGTATTGTCGGTTGAGATAGGAGCGCGCGCCCTCTTGGATTGCCGCCGCGATGCTCTGCATCTGCTCCGAGCCAGCACTCGCCGCCAGTATCGAGCGGCTCGTCAAAATGCCGTAAATAACGCCTACAAAGCCGCAGGCTATAATAAAGTATAAAATTAAGTCGTGAGTCATCTGTGTTCCCTCCTATTTTTACGGGCATTATGGCAGGTTAGCCTCGCCGTAGCAAGAAAAATTTGACCCAATTTGATATAACCCCGCTTGACTCTAGTATAAAGCTCTTATAGATTCCTAACTACTAGATTCTTAACTCAATCAAGATTCTAAAAAGCCCCCCAACGGAGATTAGGAAGCAATTTGTGAATATTGGCGTTCTACAAGACAAAGGGCGAGAGCTCCTCTTACAAATAAAAGAGCTTCCTCAAAAAATATCGCAAGAGGTGAGCACCAGCACGCGCCTGTGGGTCGCGACTAGGCGACAAGCTGCTTCGGTGCGTGTCGCACGCCGCCACTCCAGGAAAGCCGCAACCGAACGCGGATACGAATTCCCCTCCATTAGCGGGCAGAAATACGAAATTAAAGCACAAGAAGCAGGACAAAATGACGCCATCAGCAGTATGCCCAACCCTAGAAGCGTTCTCCTGCCCCCCACCATCGTGAGCATACAAAATGAATTGAAGAACATCTATAACCAAGGCATCAAATCGTGCCAATCCCTGTTTGAAGAAATAGAAACAAAAGTCGATAACCTCGTGATGCAATTTTCAGGCGTTACGCTAGAAGCTCAAGCCAATCAAGTGCGCGATGAAATGTCTATCGCCCTCACTTTTTCTCCCCATGCCGAATCCATTAACTTCCACTATAAAGAATTCGTCCGCCGCCACGCCGACCTCCAGCGTTTCCGCGTCCAGCACGACCTCGCGTTTGAACCTATTCGCGGCGGTAAAGGAACGGGAAGCCATGTCGCCTTTATCTCTGTCATCTATCTCATCGAATCTTTCTTTAATGCTTCTCTCTTCGTTCAAGTAACAGGCTTATTAGGCGGCTTAACTATCTCGCTTTCTTCATCGGCTATCAATATCATCTTTGGCTATCTTGTTGGACGCTTTCTCGTTCCCGCCATATTCTTCCACCCCAACTGGAAAATGAAACTACTATCTTTTGTTGGGACAGCATCTTTCCTTGCCTTTATCATCTACTTAAATTTCGCGCTCGCTGTCTTCCGCTCTTTACAAGAAGCCGCGCAAGATTCTTTTGATGCCGTCAATACTGGACTTGCGATAATGCCTTTCGGTCAGCTTGATGTTCTCTCTTTTCAATCTGCTTTGGTGGTCGCGGTGGGTATGCTCTTTGCAACTGCTGCCCTGCTTGATGGATACTTCTCCGACGACCCCTTCCCCGGCTATGGCGCAAAATGGCGCGCTTGCATTAAAGAACGCAACATCATTCAACACGAATTCAAGTCTTATCAGAAACAATTTAGCCAAACCACAAGAATCGCTAGAGAAAAAACGCAAAAAACTTTCAACCAAGCGCAGCAATCCATCTATGAATGGTCTAAGGAAATTAATAAAGTCCAGCACTACTTTGTCGATTTTGAACAATGGGCAGATAAAATTAACGACGCCTTCCTTTCTAGCTGGGAAATATATGTCTCCACACACGAAAACTACCGAAACGAAAATTACTCCGCCCCGAAAAGCCTGATACAAAGACCAGCGCACCTGCTTGACGACGACCAAACAGACCCCTTATATGTGTTCGCCGGCGCTGCCAACTGCTATATGGACGATGACGAACGCCAGAAAAAAGCATCTCAATTTGAAAACGAATTCCTTAAAAAACACTCTCAAGCAGAACAAGACCTTGAAAAAACAATTATTGTTCTTACCAATACACTCGCTGAACTGGAGGTTATAGCGCAATGCAACATATAAACAAAATCATCTTTGGGGCATTACTTGCCCCGGCAATTCTTGCCCTATCCATTATCACTCTTATGCCAAACAATGCGTCGGCGGCGAAGTGCTCCCTACAAGAAAAGAACTTCATCAAAAAATCCGTCCAATCCATCTGTAAAAGTGCGGGGGAGACAAAAAAGACCATCTTCATTCTTGTCGATGGCTCCGACCCTTATAATAAAAAGTCCATCGCTTGGATTAAGTCCAATGTGTTCAATAAGCGCGTGATTAAGCCAAGCGCGCAAGGCGATGAACTGATTGTCGCCCATTTCCATAAGGGCGCGCTCTCTACGATGAACCTCACAAGATTCTGCGCCCCCAAACCTGAAGACCAGATTAGCTATATCTTTGACGCCCCCGGGCAGATTAAAAAAGAAAACAACTCTTTCTATTGCCTCGCTGAAAAAATTATCCCTGATGAAATATTCGCCAAGCCAACGAGTGCGCCTAAGTCTCTTATATTAGAAGCTATCTCGGAAGTGGCTGACAACCCTAAACTGCTTTTCTCTGAACGACCCGGCGAACGCGTTTTTGTCCTCGTTTCCGACCTCTTCCAAAATTCTAAGAATTTCTCTTTTCACCAAATATGTAAAAGAAGCTCGCCGAGTAGCCCTGTGCTATGCCCGTCTTATAAAGAGGTGCTTACCTCTACCCCTAGAGCCAAGCGTTATCTAGAAGGTTTGCCGGTGAATGGTAAGTTTCGCCCAACCGATAAAGTGCTTATCTTTAACGTCAATGTTAAAGGCAAGCTCGACCGCTCGGCTGAAAATTTTTGGAAAGGTTTCTTTGTTGCCGCCGGCGCAAAACCCAGCAACATCACGTTCAGGTTTGAGCTAGAGCAATAAGAATTTAAGGAGACGGGGACAAACCAATAAACCCTCCTATATAGAAATATATAGGAGGGTTTTTATTATTCGGCAGCGGTTGGTTTCTTCTGCTCGGCTATTTGTCTGCCAAGTGCTTCAACAATCGGAATCTCATCATCTTTAAGCGCTTTCATTTTCTTTTTACGCTCAAAGGCTTTAGCAATATAAGGAGCAAGCTCCTCTTGCTTTTCTTGCTCGCGCACGGCTTCGCCTTTATGGAATTCGGGCATCACCTCTTTAGCAAAAAGCTTTAGCGCTTCGCAGATATGCTCGTGGCGATTACGCCCGCCTTGCTGAATAAAAGCAACTTGATCAACCCCCGCGTTAGCGAAAATTCTTAAATGCTTGCGCATATCTTCGGGCGTGCCGATGCCGCCGTTGCTACTTATTGGCATACTGCCTTTGTTTTTCTCAAAGCCCTGCCAGATGTTTGTTCTACCCGGCTGGTGCGCGCCAAAAATATAATGATGACCCAAAGCATAACCAAAAAAGCGAAAGCCATCTAGCCCGCGCTGCTCTGCCTCTTGTCCGTTCTCGTGAATAGAAAAGCCGCTCACCATACAAATGTTCGCATTCACGCTATGCCCAATCGGCACGCACTCCTCTTTTAGAATGCTGTAATAATCATCAACCCAAAGCGCTGCCTCCTCCGCATCAATGAAAGCGAAGGTCAAAGCGCCAATGCCGAGCCGTGCTGCAAGCTTTATCGTCTCGCGGTTAGAGCAAGCCACCCACAAAGGCGGGTGAGGCTTCTGCACAGGTTTCGGCACGATATTGCGGCACGGCATAGAAAAATACTTGCCCTCAAAACCGGGATAGGGATCCATCGCGAGCATATTCGCGCACTGCTCAACGCCTTCGCGCCACTGGGCTCTTTTGTCTGCGACCTCGATGCCAAACCCATCGAGCTCCAGCCGCGCCGAGCTTTCTCCCGTGCCCCACTCCACTCTGCCGTTAGAAACGAGGTCTAGCGTGGCAAGCCGCTCTGCCGCGCGCGCCGGGTGATTATATTGCGGCGACATCAGCATAATCCCGTGCCCCAAGCGAATGCGCTCGGTGCGTTGCGAGCAGGCAGCCAAAAAAACCTCCGGCGCCGAGGAGTGCGAATACTCCTCCAAAAAATGATGCTCCACTTCCCACGCGTAATCTATCCCTAGCTTATCGGCAAGCGCCACTTGCTCGAGCGCGTCATTGAATAGCTTTTGTTCATCGCCTTCGTTCCATGGGCGCGGGAGTTGGTGTTCGTAAAAAATGCCAAATTTCATATTGCCTCCTTTTATTCTGCGGCGTGTTTCGTGCCCTGTTTCATGGCGGTGCTTTCTGCCGCGTCAAATTCTTTTATGAAAGCGGGTGCTTTGTCGCCTAGCTCTGCGGTGAATTCTTTATGAAAGGATTCTTTGCGTTGTGCGCGCACGAGGTCAAATTGTTCTTTGCCGTGCCATTCAATCATACCCGCCCAAACACCATCGATAAGCTCCTTGCCACTGATGAGCCCTCTTTTTGTCTTAAAGGTGAAACTTCTCAACTCCGATATAACCGTCTGCAGATAGGCAACATGAATATTTTCATCTGTGCGAATACGCTCTACCATCTCGGCGGCGAGCTTCTTTTCGGACGGGCGGTCTGCGAAACTCGACGGAGCGGAAATAACCTCCACGCAAAAATTGAAATAGGCTTCCGCTCTAATTTCTATCATCAGCACGTCCATCAAGAGCGTAAAAATGAAATCCACTTCATCGGGCATGTCGGGAAAAAACGCGCCGTCTTTGGGTCGCTCGATGCTCGGCGGCACTTGTGGCAGCGGGTAAGCCCTCTCGCCAAAAATCAAATCGCGCACCGCGAACCACATTTTGTCGTGCGCGCCTAAACCGCCTTCTGTATTCGGGTCGCCGCCTTCGTCTATCCCGTGCGCCACCAGCAAGCCTTTATGCAAATGACCTGTCGCGCTTTGGCTAATGTCTTCCTCTATGACCTCTTGTAAATTGGGCGGGGTGTAATTGGCAAGCATCGCGCCGCGCGCTTCTATGATGCCAGTAATGGTCAGCCCGTCCCAGAAAGAACTGCCAAGCCTCTCGCGCAAAAGAAGCTGCTGCTGCGAAGCGTTAGGATAATTGCCGCGCGCCAACAAAGCGCCCGACGCGTCAAGCAACTCAAACCCCTTCTCTTGAAGCTGCGCCTGCCACGCCCGCACCGCGTCCCAGCGATGTTTCGTGCGCGGCGAAATATATTTTCCCTGCGCGTCAAATCCGCCGTGTAGTTTCATTCCCGCCGCCTCGTGAGGCTTAGCGTAATCGTGTTCGGCTAAAAGTTCTTGTTCGCTCCATAAAGTTTTCATTTTATGCTCCTAGTTCTTATAAGACGCATCGGTTTTATCAAGTTTTCTTAGCAAGGCACCCCATGCCAAATTTCCTATGCCGTTCGCGCTAGAAAATTTCGCCTGACCTGCGGTTTTCTCTGGCACGCCTTGATTGGGAAGGTTCAATCCGTCTTTGCTCGCGCTCAATGCCTTTATCTGCATCGTGCAAGCGCGCTCTAAAAAGAAAAGGCGCAAAAAGGCATCGGCGCATGTTTGACCGCTCGTCAAGAGCCCGTGATTACGTAAAATCATCATGTGCTTGTCGCCCAAATCCGCCACGAGCCGCGCGCGTTCGTCTTCCTCCAAAGCAATGCCCTCATAATCGTGATAGGCGATGTCGTCCAGCGCTATCATCGCGGTTTGCGTCAAGGGCAGGAGCCCGTCCTTCTGCGCCGAAACCGCCGTGCCGTCATCAGAATGCGTGTGAATAACACAATGGGCATCCTTGCCGCTCGCATGCACCGCCGAGTGAATCGTAAAACCCGCAGGGTTTATATCATAAGGGCTATCGGACACCTTGTTGCCGTCCAAATCCACCTTCACCAAAGAAGAAGCGGTTATCTCGTCAAAGGTCATGCCGTAGGGGTTGAGAAAAAACTGGTTCTCCTTATTCGGCACGCGAGCAGAAATGTGCGTGTAAATCAAATCGTCCCACCCATAAAGAGCGACCAAACGGTAGGTCGCGGCTAAATTAATCCGCGCCTGTTCTTCTGTTGTTTCCATACTTTCCTCTTTTTAGCAGGTTGAATAATAGGATTATTATAATATAATCCACCCAATGCTTCAAAATAATTTAATAGACGGATTCGGTAGAAAAATTAGCTATCTTAGGCTGTCCCTAACCGACCGCTGCGACCTGCGCTGCCTCTATTGCATGAGCGCGCGGCAGACCTTTATGCCAAAAGAAGACCTGCTGACTCTAGACGAAATCGACACTCTGCTGAAGGTGTTTGTCGCGCGCGGGGTGCGTAAAATTAGACTCACCGGCGGAGAGCCGCTCGCGCGTAAAGACTTTATGTCTATCGCCGAGCAAGTTGCGCGATTAGAGCTTCTTGATGAATGGTGCTTGACGACAAACGCAACGTTCCTGCCTGCCTATGCCGAGCGTCTTGCGCAACTGGGGCTCAAGCGGGTTAATGTTTCTCTCGATAGCCTGCGCGATGAGGTTTTTGCTAAAATCACGCGCAGCAAAAGCGGTGCGCTACAAAAAACACTTGATGGCATTGAAGCGGCGCAGGCGGCGGGGTTGCGGGTTAAAATAAATTGCGTTGCGCTCGCTGGGCTGAACGGGGACGAGCTACCCGAAATAATTACTTGGGCGCACAAAAATAATATGGACCTAACCCTCATTGAAACGATGCCAATGAGCGATACCGGACTCGATTTAACCAAACACTATTTACCGCTTAATAAAGTGCACGCGCAGCTTGCGCACAAGTGGCGCTTGGTTGAAGAAACAAATATCCCCCTTGCCTCTAGAGGTCCCGCGCAATTTTTTAGAGTTGCTGAAACCAATGGCAGGCTCGGTTTTATCACGCCTCTTAGCCATAAATTTTGCACGAGCTGCAACCGCGTTCGCGTTAGTGCGGACGGAAAACTTTGGACTTGTTTAGGACATAATCATTTCGTTGATTTAAGAAAAGTGATGCGCGCCGGCGAAAGTTTAGACCAAGCTCTAAACGAAGCAATGCAACATAAACCTTTAGAGCATCATTTTTATATTGATAAAAATAAAGTGAGCGGCTCGCCGCAAAGAATGATGGCAACCACCGGAGGCTAAATGAAATATACCTTCCTTGCCGCAAAAAACAAAGACGCTCAAACCAAAGCTAGGGAGCTTGAAAAGCTATACGGCAAAAACCCACCGAGCAAGGCAGACGTGATTGTCGTGCTTGGCGGCGATGGCTTTATGCTCCAGTGCCTCCATACTTATATTGCCAAGCGCTACCAAGCTAAAATTTATGGAATGAATTTAGGCACGGTTGGTTTTCTGCTTAACAAACTTTGCGCGCTCAAAAGTCTAGAGAAAAAAATAGCCGAGGCAAGCACGACACGGCTTCACCCGCTGAGTATGAGTGCGCAAACTGGAAACGGAAAAAAGAAGCAGCTGCTCGCCATCAATGAGGTCTCTTTGCTGCGTCAAGTATCACAGACGGCTCACATTCGCATTCACGTTGATGGGCGCGTGCGCCTTGACGGGCTTTATGCCGATGGCGTGTTGCTCGCTACGGCGGCGGGAAGCACGGCTTATAATTTTTCGGTTGGTGGCCCGATTATTCCACTTGGCGCGGAAGTGTTGGCTCTCACGCCGATTAGCACTTTTCGTCCGCGTCATTGGCGCGGCGGCTTGCTGCCTTCGTCGGCGCGCGTGCGCTTTGAGGTGCGCGAGCATAAAAAAAGACCGGTCAGCGCCACCGCCGACCACCAAGAAATTCATAATGTCGTTTCGGTTGATATCGCTGAGGATAAAAACATCACCTTGCCGCTTTTGTTTGACAGAGGACACGAGCTTGAAGAGCGCATCATCTCCGAGCAATTCCAGTCTTAATTTTTATCTTTTTGGCTCTTCATCTTTTTGGGCGCAGTCTTCAACGCCCTTATCGTAAATCAATAAAAGTAATTCTGCTTCTTCCATTCTCTTTTTGGCAAGCACGCATAAAAGCTCTATTGCCTTTTCTTCATTTTTGGAGAAGCCCCCGCGCCAGAAGAGTCCTTCTGCGGTAGAAAAAGAATGCCACGCTTCACCTTTGCGTTCAATGTTGGCAATCGCGCGGCGATAATTCATCCAGTCGCCTATCTCCTCAGTGTCGGGAATGGAAAATAACTTGAGGACGACTATCAAAATTAAAAGCAATATCACAGCTTGAATCAAGTCGCGTGTGCTTTTTAGAAACTCGCTTATCATTTAATGCTTTCTACTAGCTCGTAATCAACCGGGTAGCCCGCCTCTTTTGGAATACGCAAGACAGGTGCTTCGCCGCTCCTATCAAGCTTAGGCTCCACCGTAACAATAGGACGCGCGCGCGCTTCGGCTAAAGCCTGCGCGACATTCTCGCATTCGGCAATCATAAAAAGATTCATCCGCGTAGGAAAAATAACTTGACGCTTGCCCGCCTCGCCGTCAGCGAGCGCGTCTTTGGGTCTAATCCAAATGGAATCAACCATCTCTCTGCCATCGTGTAGCCCTGCTTGCCCCTCGGGTGCGGCGGCAATGAAAAACTGCGTGTCAAACCGCTTCGGCATCATCGCCGGCGTTATCCAGTGCGCATAACGCACAACCGAAGAAATATCCGCTTCCAGCCGATGAGACTCTAAAAAATCACCAAACAAAATTTCACGCTCCTCTATTCTCTTGCGGTAATCCCAGAGACTGAAAGCACTCGTGCCAGATAAAAAGCTATCCTCGCCTTGGCGCTTTGCTAATAGAATGCCGGTTTCCTCGAAGGCTTCTCTCAAGCTCGCGATACGATAGGCGAAGAGGTCGTCATCAGCCGCGCCGCTGTGCGTGAGCTTCTTTAGTTTCGAGCTCTCGTCATGTTCATCAACCTTGCCGCCGGGAAAAACAAGCGCGGAGCTAGCAAAATCTATGCGGTGGTGCCGCTCCACCATAAACACTTCAAGCCCCTCTGCCCCGTCTCTTAGCAGCAGTATGGTCGCCGCTTTTCGTAATTCGCTCATATTCCCTCTCCTGTGATAAAAACTATAACACAACTCACCTCCACCCGTAAATGTGTTAAAATACCGCTTATGTTTGTTGATGAAATTCTCGTTCAAAGTGAGCTTTTCCAAATATGGTTTTGGTGGCTGGTCTTTATTAATTCGCTGTCCTTGCCTTTCATTTTGACGCAGCGCGAGGCGCGGTGGATTATCATAACGTGGCTGGTTCATATTTGGAGTCTGGTTTTTTATGATTTTTTCATTCAGCAAATAAGCTACACGCGCTTTGTCGGGCTGAGCCAAATTGTGCTATGGACGCCCTTACTTATCTATCTCGCTTTTAGGTTGCGCTATACCGTTTGGTCTATCCTGTTCGGCAAATACTTGGCGCTGCTTATCCTTTCTAACACTATTGCGCTGATGCTAGATTATCGCGCTTTTATCCTCTGGCTTCTTGGCGAGCGCTCTGCGGTGCTTTAATTCACAAAAACGGGCAATAATATAGTATAAAGAGAGAATGAGCGAAGAAGAGAAAAAAGAAAAGCGCCGCTTTGGCATATCGGGTTCGGTTTTTTCCGCTTTGATGGTAGTGGCTGTGGCGGCTGTGTGGCTTGGCTCAGGCTATCTGCGCGACAGCCAAAACGACGAACCAGCAACTGCCTCGCTTAAACCCATAGCGAAAAGCAGTCTGCCGAAAGTGCAAACGCGTTTGAGTATCGCGCAAGCGCGGCAGCCGAAAATTGTTATCCGCGGCGGCATTATCGAAGCCGAGCGCTCGGTCACCGTTCGCGCCGAAATCGGCGGCAAGGTGCGCTTCACCTCTACCGAAAAAGAAGGAAACTTTGTGCGCAAAGGAGACCTCTTGTGCGGCATCTCTATCGACAATCGGCAAGCAGAGAAAGAAGAAGCACAAAGAACAATGGAATTAAGAAATTTACAATTACGCTCTGCCAAGAAACTTTCCAAGCAAGGGTATAGCACGCAAATTTCTTTAGCCCAAGCGCGCGCGAACTACAGCACGGCGAAATCGCGATTGGAGCGCGCAAAATTAGCTTTGAAGCATACGTCTATCCTTGCTCCTTTTGATGGCATTTTAGAAAAAGTCTTTTTGGATGTCGGCGATTTCGCCAGCACCGGCACCGCTTGCGCTAAAGTGATTGATATGGAGCCTCTGGTTGTCTCAGGAAATATCACCGAAGATGAGGTTGTCAAAATCAAGCCCGATGAAAGTGGCTCGATTGTCTTGCCTGATGGTTCTAAATTAAAAGGCATTGTGCGCTATATCGCTCATAGCGCGGACGCTAAAACGAAAACCTATCGCATTGAACTAGAAGCGCAAGCACCAAACAACGATTCCAAACTCGCGGTGCGCGAAGGCATTACCGTGCAGATTCATATTCCGCTCAAAAGCGTTTATGCACACTCTATTCCGCCTTCTATTTTAACTTTGAACGCGCAAGGTAAAATTGGGCTGCGCCTTGTTGTGCGAAAAAACAATAAGAACATCGTGCAGTTTGTTCCGATTGAAATTATCGAGGGCAATACTGAAGAATACTGGGTAAAGGGTTTGCCGCCCGAGGCGCGCCTTATCATTGTCGGGCAAGAATATGTGAGCGATGGCACTGAAGTCGCTGTCGATTCCAGCAACCAAAGGAGCGAAACGCCAAAGGCGCGAAACAAATGAGTAAGTTTATTGCCGTTTTTGTCGACCGCTCGCGCACGGTTTTAACCGCTATGGTCGTGCTGTTTTTTGCGGGCTTTGCCGCCTTCCTGTCCCTGCCGCGCGAAGCCGACCCTGATATTGATATTCCTATTTTTTATATCTCTATTCCCTTCCCCGGCATTTCGCCTGAAGATGCCGAGCGGCTTATCATTCAACCGATGGAAACGCACTTGCGCTCTCTTGAAGGGCTAAAGGAAATGCGCGCGACCGCATCGCAGCACCACGCGGGTATCATTTTGGAGTTTGAAGTCGATTTTGATAAAAACATCGTGCTAGGAAATATACGCAACAAGGTGGATCAAGCCAAAGCTGAAATCCCCGCAGACGCCGAAGAACCAGAAATTTTTGAGTTCAATACCGCGCTCTTTCCGATTCTCATCATAACCATTGCCGGCGATGTCCCCGAGCGCACCCTCTACACTTATGCCAAACGGCTACAAGACCTCGTTGAGACCATTCCTAACATTCTCGAGGCGAAGCTACAAGGGCACCGCGAGGAGCTGCTAGAAATTGTCGCCGACCCGGCTAAAATGGCGAGCTACAATATTCAATACGAGCAGCTGATTAGTAAAGTGGCGCGCAATAACTTGATGGTAGCCGCCGGTAGCCTAGATACAGGACACGGGCAATTCTCGGTGAAGCTGCCGGGGCTGGTGGAAACCGCCGAAGACCTCTTCAACATACCGCTGATTGGGGACGAGAAAGGCGGTATTGTTCTCAGCGATATTTCCGACATCCGCCGCACCTTCAAAGACCAAAGCCAGCTCGTGCGCGTGAACGGCAAGCCCGCCCTGTCTATCCAAGTCGTTAAGAGAATCGGGGCTAACATTGTCGAGACGTCAAAAACCGTGCGCGCTTATGTTGATGAAGCAAAAAAGCAAGTCCCCGATAGCATCTCTATTGGCTATAGCTTGGACACTTCCTCTGTTGTCGACCGCGCCTTGTCGAGCCTGCGCAATTCCGTGATGACTGCCATTATGCTCGTGATGATTATTGTTGTCGCGACTTTAGGGTTGCGCTCTGGCTCTCTGGTTGGCTTTGCTATTCCCATTTCTTTTATGATGACCTTCTTTTTTCTCGCGATTGGCGGCTTCACTATTAATATGATGGTGTTGTTTGGGCTGGTGCTTTCGGTGGGGATGCTCGTGGATAGCGCGATTGTCATTGTGGAATACGCCGACAGAAAAATGGCAGAAGGACTTCATAAAAAAGAGGCTTTCATTATGGCATCGCAGCGGATGTTCTTTCCTATCATCGCTTCCACCGCAACGACGCTTGCGGCTTTTATTCCCTTGTTGTTGTGGCCGGGCGTTACCGGCCAATTTATGAGCTACCTGCCCCTTACGCTGATTGTCGTTTTGAGCTCATCGCTGGTAACCGCTTTGATATTTTTACCGGTCATCGGCTCTATTATTGGCAAGACCAGCGCGAATGAAAAGCAGCGCGCTCAATTAAAAAGCCTCGCAGGCAGCAGCTCGAACGATGAAACTATCCCTCTTACCGGCGCTACCGGAATTTATCTCAAAACATTAAGGAAGCTCGTTCACCGACCTCTGTTGGTGCTCGGTGCGGCTTTTGGCATTTGCTTTATTATTATTACGCTGTTCGGGCGGTTCAACAATGGCGTGGAGCTTTTTGTCCAAACCGAGCCAGAATATGCCAATGTTTTTGTTGGCGCGCGCGGCAACCTCTCTATTGAAGATAAACGCGCCTTGATGCTCCGTGTTGAAAAGGAAGTGCTTAGCACAAAAGGCATCGATACCGCTATTGCTGTGATTGGCGGCAGTGTAAATCCCGGCGATAGAAATAATCGTGATGCGCCACGCGATTTAATCGGCACTTTTCTTTTAGAGCTTTTGCCCTATCAACAAAGACGCAAGGGCGAACTCATTTTGGAAGAAATTCGCCAAAGAGGAAAAACGATTGCCGGCATTCACGTGGAAGTGCGCAAGCTAGAGGAAGGACCCCCGCAAGGTAAAAATATCCAAATTGAAATTACCAGCACAGGAAGCCGTGAAGAACTCTACGCTGCTACGGCTAAAATAACCAATCATCTTAAAAGCAATGTGTCGGGACTAACGAGCATTGAGGATTCTCGCCCCCTGCCGGGCATTGAGTGGGTGTTTGATGTTGATAGGGAAATCGCCGCGCGTTATGGCGCGGATATTGCGCTCGTTGGTTCGGCTATTCAGCTTGTTACCAATGGCATTTTGATTGGCAACTTCCGCCCGAGCGACTCCGATGAAGAGGTGGAAATCCGTGTGCGCTTTCCGCGCGAGGGACGCGCGCTCGACCAGCTTGATAGCCTCCGCCTGCCGAGCCCGAGCGGACAAGTCGCGATTGCGAATTTCGTCAAACGCAAAGCGCAGAAAAAAGTCGATAACATAGAGCGCGTTGATGGCAGACGGCAAACGCTTATTCGCGCCGACACCATCATTGACCCGGCGACCGGCGCGAAAGTTCTAACCGATGATAAGATTAATGAAATTCGCCCATGGCTTGAAAAGCAAGATTTCGGTCCCAACATTCACTGGCGCTTTCGCGGCTCCAATGAAGAGCAAGATGAATCTACCGCTTTTCTCTCTAAAGCGATGATAGCCGCGCTCTTTCTTATCTTTTTAATTTTGATAACCCAATTCAACAGCTTCTACCAGTCGATGATAACGCTTTCCACCGTTATTTTTTCGGTGATGGGCGTTTTGATTGGGCTAATGTTAGCCGGGCATACTTTCTCTGTCATTATGACCGGCACCGGCGTTATGGCTTTAGCGGGGATTGTCGTTAATAATTCTATTGTGCTGATTGATACGTTTAACCGCTTGCGCCAAGAATTCAGCGACCCGATTGAGGCTGTTTTGCGCACTGCGGCGCAACGCTTGCGCCCTATTTTGCTAACCACTTGCACCACGATAATTGGATTACTGCCTATGGCGCTACAAATTCAGATAGATTTCTTCAAGCGCGTGGTTGATATTGGCGGTGTTGTTTCTGTGTGGTGGGTGCAGATGTCTACTGCTATTATTTATGGTCTTGCTTTCTCCACGATGTTAACCCTTATTTTGACGCCCGTTTTGTTATGTATGCCTGCCGTCTTAAAAGAAAGCTACTACTTTTGGAAAGAAAAAATGCTTTCTTTAGCAGGGGTTAAAGCAAAAGCCTAATCTGAATAATAGTGGCAATAAATCGTCCAAGGAATAGAAGCCAGATAGGCAACCCCCAGCAGTAAAAGAGCGACAAAAGGAAAATTGAAAGCCAACACGCTAACAAAAGAAGCCCCCAATAAAACCGGCACAAAATTGGTGCGCGGAAACCTCAAGCGCAGGTTCTTAGCTGAGAAAGTCGGGATAGAGCTAACCATCAACAAAGCCACGCCAATGGTGAAAATAAGCATCATCGTATCGAGAAAAACCTCATTCTGAATTCCTAAAAAGCTCATTACCATCGGCATGAAAAGAAGCAATCCCGCCGCCGGTGCTGGAACACCTTGAAAATACTTTTTGGAATAGGCTTCGTCCTCCTCCAAAGAAGCGTTAAAGCGCGCGAGACGCAAGGCGCAACACAGAGTAAATAAAAACGCAAGCCCCCAGCCTAAATCGCCAAACTCTTTTAAGTTCCAGTGCCAAGCGGCAAAGGCAGGCGCTATACCAAAATTTAGAAAGTCAGCAA
The DNA here is from genome assembly GCA_965209065.1 of Alphaproteobacteria bacterium. GTDB lineage: Bacteria > Pseudomonadota > Alphaproteobacteria > JAPOUT01 > CBDBUR01. Next base: position 565,398 of record OZ242373.1, on the reverse strand, counting down.
GCGAATCCAGTTGCGCACCAATGCGGCTTTCTTGACTCACAAACCGCGCGACCCTGCCGTCTAGCATATCTAAAACCGCCGAAATAAAAATAAGCCCGACAACAAGCTCAAAGCGACCTAAAAAAGCAAATTGAATAGAAGCAAACCCTAAGAACATCGCAAAAATAGTCAGCGCTGACGGCAAAAGACGCAAAGCCGATATTTTAGGAATCCGCCAAAGGTTATTTCTTACTTTTTTCTCTTCTTGGAAATCAGTATTTTCTACAACGTGTAGTTTGTTTTCAGAATCATTCGGCACGGCTTTCTTCCTCTTTTATTCCTGTAGCTGTAGCGGCGGCAAGCCCGATAATCGTTTCGCCACCGATGGTAATTTGCCCTAACTGCACAATAGGCTCAATATGCGCGGGCAGATAAACATCAACACGGCTACCAAACCTTATCATACCAAAGCGCTCGCCAAGTTGTAAGTTTGTGCCCATTGTCGTCCAGCAGACAATGCGCCGCGCCACAAGCCCTGCTATTTGAGTAACCACAAACTTATCCCCATCTAAAGAGCGCAAGGTTAAATGCTGCCTCTCGTTTTGCGCGCTCGCCTTATCCCACGAGGCATTGAAAAAAGCCCCGCGCACATAATCGATATATTCTATCTTGCCGCCATAGGGTGCGCGGTTGATATGGCAATTAAAAACATTCATAAAAATACTAACACGATGATATTCGCTCTGGTCATCACGGCGCACCTCTTCGGGTAAATTCATTTTAGCAATAGAGCAAATGACTCCATCTGCCGGCGCAACCCATGCGCGCTTTATTTGCGGGTGAATCCGCTCAGGGTCGCGAAAAAAATAGCAGCACCATATCGTTAAAATAACACCGAGCCAGCCCAAGGGTATCCATAACAGAAACAAAAATAAAGTTATCAGAAAAAAAACTCCGATGAATAAATAGCCTTCTTTATGAATTTTAGGTAAAAAGCTTGTCATGTTGCTCCTATTGGTTGGGGGTTTGGAATACCTGACCAGGATAAATCAAATTGGGGTCTTTGATATTATCTTTGTTATATTCATAGATTATCGTATAAAGCGTGCCTTTGCCATATAAATTTCGCGCGATTTTCCATAAGCTATCGCCTGCTTGAATGAGGACCTGTGGTTTCACCTTGTGTTCCACCTGTGGTTCAATCTTTTGCGCTACTTCAATAGCAACCGGCAGCTCTAAGCGCGCTAGAATTTCGCCCTTCTCTCCTAGCAAATCCAAGCGCACGACACCCTTGCCCGCGGCAATATCCTTCGCCTTTATCTGCCATTTATCATTTTGCCCCGCCCTCGCTTGACCGATAAACTGATTGTTATAATAAAGGAACACTTGCGCTTGCGCGCGTGCTCTGCCTGAAAAAATAGCATTCTTATTTTCGTCATAGTCTATCGTTTCCAGCAGAACATCGCCCAGTTCGGAAAAGCTTGATTGTAAAACCTCTGAGCCATTGGGTTTCGTCAGCACCACATAAGGCGGATTACTCGCGCTAAGCGTGACAATCTCGTCAGAAAGCACGACCTCGCCCGCGCGGTTCTTGCTCCGTAGCCTTAAATAGGAAAGCGCATTGAGTGTTAGAGGTTTATCAATAACCATCACCCACTCGCCGCGCGCCGAGGCATGCGCACTACCCAATAACTTGTTATCAAGCAACTTGTTGCCGAGCAACTTGTTGCCGAGCAACTTGTTGCCGAGCAACCTGTTGCCTAGCATCTTATCATCATGCATTAAGCTCACCAGCGCAAAAGGAGCGGAGCGTCCTGCCAGAACAGCGGTCTTTTCTTTATCAATGCGCACGGTGTCAAAGGTAGGGAGGACCCCCTTCGCTTGCGCAGGTTGCGGCTTCGGGTTGTCTTGAAAATAAAACCAAAGAAAAAACCCTGCTAACAAAGCCAACAGGAGCAAAGAAGCGCGAACAAGCATTATTGCTTCCTCATTAAATGGAAGGTCATACCATCAACTAGCGCCTTGAAAGAAGCGTCAATAATGTTCGGCGAAATGCCAAGCGAACGCCAGCGCCGCCCTTCTAGATTTTCATTTTCAATGACAACGCGCGTAATCGCCTCCGCGCCCATATTGAGAATACGCACTTTATAATCAACCAGCTTTATCTGCTGGAGAATTTTTTTGTATTCGGGCAAGCTCTCGCGCAAGGCTTGGTCGAGCGCGTGGATAGGACCCTCGCCTTCGCCATAATGGGCTTCTTCTTTGCCGTCGTGCGTGGTTTTGACAATCGCTTCGGACACCAAAACCTCCTGCCCTAGAGCGTTCTGCCTTTTTTCTACCAGCACGCGAAAAGAATTTATCTTAATGAGCTGCGGAACATCACCGAGCACTTGCCATGCCAACAGCGCGAAACTCGCTTCGGCATCCTCGTAAGAATAGCCCTCATCTTCTTTCTGCTTTAATTCGCTGAGTAAAAACTGCACTCTTGAATCAGAGCTATCTTTTGGAATGAGCGCTTGGGGCAGCTCAAGCCCTTGGAGTCTCTCCATCAGGTTCGCGCGCCCCGCCTGATTAGAAACAAGAATTTGTCGCCGATTGCCGACTTGATCAGGCGGGATATGCTCATAAGTGGCAGCATCTTTCACAACCGCCGAGACATGCAAGCCTCCCTTATGAGCAAACGCCGAGCTACCAACATAAGGCGCATAACGATTTGGACGGCGATTGATAATATCGTCAAATTGACGAGACAAGGCAGTTATTTTTTTTAACGCATCTGGCGTGATGCCCGTTTGGAAATTTTCGGCAAATTGTTTTTTCAACACAAGCGTTGGCAAGAGGCTTACAAGATTAGCATTACCGCAGCGTTCGCCCAGTCCGTTCAACGTGCCTTGCACTTGGCGCGCGCCGGCTTGAACCGCCGCAAGCGAATTAGCAACCGCATTGCCGGTATCATTATGCGCGTGAATGCCAAGATTAAATTCAGGGCGGCTCGTTTTAATCTGCTTGGTAATATCATAAATCTCGTTCGGCAAGGTGCCGCCGTTGGTGTCGCATAGGACAAGCCACTCTGCGCCCGCCTCAAAAGCCGCCGCGAGACAATCGGTCGCATAGCTTGGGTTCGCCTTGAAGCCGTCAAAGAAATGCTCGGCATCCAGCATCGCGCGCTTGCCACTCGCGATGAGGGCTTTGATAGATTTCGTGATGCTATCTAAATTATCCTCGAGGCTCACTTCAAGCGCGGTCTTGACGTGATAGTCCCAGCTCTTGGCAACCAAGCACCCGGCGTCCGCCGTGCTTTTGAGAATAGGCGCGAGGCTCGGATCATTCTCCGCCGAGCGGTCAGCGCGCGCGGTCATACCGAAAGCAACAAAGCAAGCCTTGAGCCCTTGCGGCGCGTCATCAAAAAAACGACTATCGGTCGGGTTCGCGCCAGGCCAGCCGCCCTCAATGAAATCGACACCGAGCGCGTCTAGCATCTTGGCTATCTCGTGCTTATCCGCGACACTAAAGCTAATGCCTTGTGTCTGCGCGCCGTCACGCAAGGTGGTATCAAATATATAAAGCCTTTCCATATTCTCTTGTAATAAAATCTATAGCGAAATACTTAAACGCTTCTTAATTTTTTCATATCCTAATAATTCTATCATATTTTTCATTTCTGGTCCCTTGTCTTGCCCTGTAAGCGCGAGGCGCAACGGCAAGTATAATGCCTTGCCCTTACGACCGGTCGCATCTGAAAGTGCTTTCGTCCATTCTCCCCAGCTGTTTTCGTCCAGCGGTGCTTGAGGTAAAAGCCTTAAGGCTGTTTGTAGAAAAGCCTGCTCCTCCTTTTGCTGCGGGAGTGCTGGCTCGCCATAAATAATGCTGTGCCATAATTCTGCATCTTTAATGAAAGTTAGGTTATGCCTCAAACCTTGCCAATCGTTTTGGCTTATCTCTAAAGGCAAGCGCGCTTTTACTTTTTCCCAATCCATTTTATGAATAAGACCGCTATTTATTTTTTCTAACCGTTTGCGCTCATAGCGCACATTGTGTTTCGCTTGTTGCTGAAAATCAAATTCTTCGCCAACCAAAAGCGCGGTGATAGCTTCGGGTTCAAAGCCTTCGTCTCTAAAAGCGCGCAGAGAAAAATCTTGGTTGCGCTTAGACAGAGGGCTGCCGTCCTCATTCACCATCAAGGGGTGGTGCGCGAAGATGGGCGCGTCGCCACCCAAAGCGCGCGCGAGCTCCACTTGCACCGCGCTGTTCGTGAGGTGGTCGTCGCCGCGTATAATGTGGGTAATCCCATAATCTAAGTCGTCTAGCACGCTCGGCAGGGTGTATAAAAACCTGCCGTCCGCGCGAATCAACACCGGGTCGGAAAGGCTGTTCGTGGCAATAGCAGTTGTGCCGTGAAGTAAATCAACCACATCCACCTTTTGGTGCGATAGCTTAAAGCGCCAGTGCGGTTTGATGCCTTGCGCCTCGATGCTTTGGCGGTCGGTGGGCGTGAGTTCCAACGCTTTGCGGTTATACACCGGCGCGCGTTTGGCTTGGAGTGCCGCTCGCCGCGCGAGTGCCAGCTCCTCCTCGCTTTCATAACAAGCATAGAGCAAGCCCAAAGATTTCAGCTTCTCTACCGCCTGCTGATACTCCCCAAACCGCGTGGATTGCTTAAAAGAATCCTCCCATTCCACCGCGAGCCAGCGCAAATCCTCTTCTATCGCGTGGGCGTATTCTTGTGTTGAACGCGTGTCATCGGTATCGTCCATGCGCAGAATGAATGTGCCGCCTTCTGTTTTGGCAAACAAAAAGTTGAGCAAAGCCGTGCGCGCATTGCCTAAATGCAAATAGCCGCTTGGAGATGGAGCAAAGCGCACCTTTATCATAAGTGCCCTATCATAAGTTTTCTTCTGCTTTATAAGCGTTAGTGATGGGATAGCGTCTCGCCTTGCCGAAGTTGCGCTTGCTTAAACGCACGCCCGGTGGCGATTGCCTCCGCTTATACTCGGCGAGGCGCACAAGTCTAGCAATATGCTGAACCACCTCTGGCTTATGTCCGCTGGCGACAATTTTCGCTAAAGGCATTTCTATATCAATTAGCTTTTGTAAAATATTGTCAAGCGTTTCGTAAGGCGGTAAGGAATCTTCGTCCTTTTGATTTTCACGTAGCTCGGCACTTGGCGCTTTGGTGATAATGTTTTTAGGAATAACCTCGCCCTCTTTACCCAGTGCGCGTTGCGGAAAGTTTTTATTGCGCCATTCCGCCAAAGCATAAACTTCCATTTTATAAACATCTTTAATCGGATTGAAGCCGCCGTTCATATCGCCGTAAAGCGTGGCGTAGCCAACCGACATCTCCGACTTATTACCGGTGGAAAGCAACATCGCACCAAATTTATTGGAAAGCGCCATCAGCAAAAGCCCGCGCAAGCGCGATTGAATATTTTCTTCGGTCAGGTCGCGGGTCGCACCGCTGAAAAGAGGCGCGAGGGATTTCTCCGCCACAAGCACCAGAGGTTCAATTTCTATCGTGTCGAGCCTGACGGCTAAAGCGTCCGCGCACTTTTGCGCATCGTCTTGACTCTCTTGCGCAGTGTAGCGCGAAGGCAAGCGCACGCAATGCACGCGCGCCGCACCGAGCGCATCGCACGCCAGCGCCGCCACGAAGGCGCTATCAATGCCGCCGCTCAAACCCAAAACAACGCTCTTGAAGCCGTTTTTATTCACGTAATCGCGCAAGCCCAGCGTAAGCGCTTGCCACGTGGCTTCTTGCTCGCCTTCTTGTTTAGGATTTTCCGCAAGCGGAGTCGCCTGCCACCCTGCGCTAGTTTTTTGCCACTCGGTTAAGAGGTTCGCCTCTTGCCACGAGGGCAACCGCGCAATACAAGTCTTGTCTTTTGATAAAACAAAAGAGCCGCCATCAAAAACGAGCTCGTCTTGTCCGCCAACCTGATTAACATAAACCAGCGGAATTTTATTTTTATCTACCTGCGCCTCACAATGATAAAGCCGCTTTTGAGGCTTGCCCTCCTCATAAGGCGAACCATTGAGAACGATAAGCAAGTCGCTATCCTTGATGGCTTCAACCTGCTCCTCCCAAATATCCTCACAAATGCGAATGGCTAAACGCATTCCGCGAAACATAAAGGGCGCGCGTGGCGTAGCGCCTTTAGCAAAAACCCTCATCTCATCAAACACATCATAGTTTGGCAGGTGCTGCTTATCTACCCTGTAAGCCACCTTGCCCGCCTCCAATAAAAAAGCGGCATTATAAAGTTTCTCTTTGTCCTTATCATAATAGGGCGCACCGACCAGACAGGCGGTCTTGCCTTCTTTTGTCTCCTGCGCGATAAGCTCTATGCCCTTTGCAACATCAGCGATAAAGTTCGCGTGAAGCACCAAGTCCTCTGGCGGATAGCCCGACAGAAACAACTCGCTGAATAGCACGAGGTCAGCGTCTTGCGCGCGCGCCTCTTTGATGGCGTGGCTTACTTTGTTTACATTGCCCCAAACATCACCCACGAGCGGGTTTTGCTGGCTCACCACCAATTTTAGGTTATCGTCCATATTATATTTTATAGCCTTTTTTATCTGCTTATGGTATAGGTTGTAAAAAGGATGGCAGGTATGCTTATCGCGAGTTTTGCGTTTTTTCTTCTTATTTTTGTGGGTGTCGGCATTTGGGCGGCGCGCGGCACGCCTCACACCGACGACGATTATCTCGTGGCGGGGCGCGAGATGCCTCCTATTTTGACGGCTCTTTCTGTTGCTGCGACCACCAATAGCGGCTTTATGTTTATCGGTTTTATCGGGCTTGCCTATCTGCAGGGGCTGAATGCTATTTGGCTTGCTTTGGGCTTTCTGCTTGGCGATTTCATTATGTCGTTTTTTGTTTATGACAAAATACAAAAGGAGTCGGTGGCGCGGCAGGCTACCACTTTCCCTGAGCTGATTGCTCATTGGGGTGGCAAGAATTATCCCTATGTTAGAATTATTGGCGCGGTTTTGACGCTCGGCTTGCTTGGACTTTACGCGGCGGCGCAATTACAAGCGGGTGGGAAAGCTCTGTCGGTTGTTCTTGACTGGAATATTGGTGCGGCTTCCTTGCTGGGAGGCGTGATTATTCTATCTTATTGTTTGGTTGGCGGTTTGCGCGCCTCTATTTGGACTGATGCCGTCCAGTCAGTGATTATGCTCCTCACGATGCTTCTCTTGATGATTTATGCCATTGTTGAAGTGGGAGGCATCGGCAGCTTCATCTCCGCCGCTGATAAAATTTCACCTACTTACCTCGATTGGTTTCCTAGCGAATTCACTTATTTTGACGGCACCTCCGGCGCGATGTTGTTTGTGCTCGGTTGGATTATAGCCGGGGTCGGCTCTATCGGACAGCCGCACATTATGGTGCGCTATATGGCAATGCGCTCGCCCGATGAGATGACGCAAATTCGTCTTTACAACTATGGCTGGAGCGTGTTCTTCAACCTCTTTGCTTTAGGCGTGGGGCTTGCCGCGCGCATTCTGCTTAATGAGCCAACTGGAGGAGGCTTTGACCCAGAGCTAAGCCTCCCTGCCCTATCGCAACAGCTTCTGCCGGCGATACTCGCGGGCGCTATGCTTGCGGGTGTTTTTGCCGCCTCTCTTTCAACAGCGGATTCGCAGATTTTGTCTTGCTCGGCGGCGCTCACGCACGACTTCTCGCGCGGAGACCCCCACCCCTCTTTCCGCACCGACGAGCTCGCGACCGCGCTTGTCGTGCTGTTTATTGTTTTTATCGCCAGCTTTGGCAATTATTTCACCATAGGAGGCTTTTCTGTATTCTCTTTAGTGCTTGTGGCTTGGGCGGGGCTTGCGGTCACCTTCGGTCCTGTGCTTATCGTCTATGTGCTAGGCGCAAGACCAACCCAAATGACGATTATCCTAATGATGGCGGTGTCTTTTATTGCTATGTTCCTATGGCGACAAACGCCACTTAATGATACAATATATTCTGTGCTGCCCGGCTTTATCGCTGGCTTCACAACCTACGCGATTGACTTAGCCTTTAGAAAAGGAAGTCTAGCACCTGAAGGAAAATAACCGGAGGAAACATGACCAATCTACCGACTACAACGAGGCGGTTTTATCTCAAATCCAAACCTAGCGGCAAGCTGTCGCTAGACCACTACGACCTGCGCGAAGAACCCATAGCACCGCTCGAAGAAGGCGAGGCTTTAGTTAAAACGCTTTTAATTTCTTTAGATGCCGCGAACCGCGCTTGGCTACAAGGTGCTACCTATCGTGGACAAGTGGGCGAAGGCTCGCCGATGCCCGGTCTCGTGGTTGGCGAAATTCTCGATAGCCGTGCGTCTCACTTAAAAGTGGGCGATATTGTTGAAGGCGATTTAGGCTGGCAAGAATATGGCGTAGCCTCCGCGCGCCATCTAAACAAACGCAAACCAGTTGAACCTCTAACTAATTTAATCAGCATGTTGGGTATCGCTGGGCATACGGCTTATATCGGTATGAGCCACCTCGGCGCACCGCGCGCGGGAGATGTCGTTTTGGTGTCAGCGGCGGCGGGCGCGGTCGGCTCTATCGCCGCACAGCTTGCGCGACTAGCAGGCGCAACTGTTATCGGTCTTGCCGGTAGCGATGAAAAATGTAATTGGCTTATCCAAGAAGCGCGCATTCACCACGCTATCAATTATAAAAGCCCTAGCTTGATGAAGGAGATTTCTGCCGTTGCGCCGAAAGGCATCGACCTCTACTTTGATAATGTCGGCGGTAAAATTTTGGAAACCGCGCTTTTCTTAATGAAGCCGCGCGATGGGCGTGTCGTTTGTTGCGGCGCGGTCTCGCAGTATGACAGCGATGGCGCTGCACCCGGTCCGCGCGGTGTGCCCGGACTCATTGTCGTTAAGCGAATCAATATGCAGGGCTTTGTCGTTATGGATTACGACTACCTCTACCCCGAAGCCGACCGCAGACTCTCGCAGTGGGCGAAAGATGAGGAAATCATCGTCGCTGAGGACGTGATAAATGGTTTCGAGAAAACCCCTCAAGCCCTGATTGGCTTGCTCGCTGGGGAGAATATTGGAAAACGCATCATCAAACTATAACTAAACCAATTCCAAATAGGAGGAAAAAATGTCTAACCAAATGAGTAAAGAAATCAGGCTTGCGTCTCGACCCGAAGGCACACCTGCACCCAATAACTTTGAACTTGCCGAAACGCCTGCCCCGAGTCCGTCTCAAGGGCAAGCGCTCGTGCGCAATATATGGATGTCGGTTGACCCCTACATGCGCGGCAGGATGATGGATGTGCGCAGTTATGTGCCGCCCTTCCAAATCGGCGAGGCGCTTCAAGGCGGCGCGATTGGGCAAGTGGTAGAAAGCAATAGCGAGAAATTCGCGGTTGGCGATTACGTGAGCCACATGCTCGGCTGGCGTGAGTTTGCGGCTTGCGACGAAGGCACGATGCAAAAAATAGACGCACCCGAAGGCTTGCCGATTGAAACTTTCTTAGGCACTTTAGGTATGCCGGGTCTAACGGCTTACGCCGGGCTAATGGCGATTGCTGAGCTGAAAGACGGCGAGAATGTTTTTGTGTCAGCTGCTTCGGGAGCTGTTGGCTCGGTGGTGTGTCAAATTGCTAAGGCGAAAAACTGCTACGTGGTCGGCTCTGCTGGCAGTGACGAAAAATGCGACTGGCTCACTAAAGAAGCTGGTGTCGATAAGGTGATAAACTATAAAACCTGCGGCAACCTAACCCACGCTGTGATGGACGCCTTCCCTAAAGGCGTTGATGTTTATTTTGAGAATGTCGGTGGCGAACATCTAGAAGCCGCCCTTACCGCGATGAACCCTTTTGGGCGCATGGCTCTGTGCGGTATGATTTCTCAATATAATAATACCGCGCCGCAGCCCGGTCCTAACAATATGATTTTGTGTGTCGGCAAAAGCCTGAAGCTACAAGGTTTTATCGTGTCTAACCATACAGACTTGTTGCCTCAGTTTATCGCTGATATGCAAAAGTGGATTGGAAGCGGCAAGCTCAAGTGGAAACAAACCGTCGAAGAAGGTATAGAAAATGCGCCGAAAGCCTTTATCAACCTCTTTAGCGGCAATAACTTCGGCAAGATGCTTGTCAAGATAGGACCCGATAAAGCGGTTTAAGTTTAAGGCTTAACCCACTGCCTGCTTTTTAATTCTCGGCACGCTCTCGATTTTCTCCGCGAGCAGAAAGGCAAGCTCTAAGGCTTGCTCGGCATTGAGGCGCGGGTCGCAGTGCGTGTGATAACGGCTCGATAAATCCGCTTCCGATATGGCTTGCGAACCACCCAAGCACTCGGTAACATTTTGTCCGGTCATCTCTAGGTGAATGCCGCCGGGGTGCGTCCCTTCGGCATAGTGAATATCCATAAAGCGACTGATTTCATCAACAATGCGCGAAAAGGGTCGCGTTTTATAATTGTTGGAGGCTTTAATCGTATTGCCGTGCATCGGGTCGCACGACCAAACCACCTTTAGCCCCTCCCGCTCCACCGTGCGAATGAGCTTAGGCAAACCATCGCTGACCTTATCCGCGCCAAAGCGGCAGATGAGAGTCAAACGCCCGCCAATGTTTTGCGGGTTCAGCACCCGAATTAAACGAAGCAGCTCATCGCTATCAAGCGTCGGTCCGCACTTCAAACCGATGGGATTAGAAATGCCGCGGCAAAATTCCACATGCGCGCCGTCAAGCTGGCGCGTGCGGTCGCCAATCCAAACCATGTGGGCGGAGGTATCGAAAAAACCGCCCCGCGTAGAATCAACGCGCGTGAGCGCCTCTTCATAACCTAAAAGCAAACTCTCGTGGCTTGTGAAAAAATCCACAGCCGAAAGCTGCGGTGCGGTGATGCTCGAAACCCCACACGCGGTCATAAAGTTTAGCGCTTCGGTAATGCGCTTGGCTATCTCGCTATAACGCTCGCCCGAAGTGCTGTTCGCAACGAAACTCATATTCCAGCTATGCACCTGATGTAAATCAGCATAGCCGCCTTGCGCGAACGCGCGCAACAAGTTCAAGGTCGATGCCGACTGGCGGTAAGCCTTTATCTGACGATTAGGGTCAGCCGCGCGGTTCTCTTCATCAAAAGGCATTCCGTTGATGATGTCGCCGCGATAGCTCATGAGCGTTTTGCCATTTTGCGTTTCGCTCGGCTCGGAGCGCGGCTTGGCGAACTGACCGGCAATACGACCAATTTTAATCACCGGCAGCGTGCTCGCGAAAGTTAAAACCACCGCCATCTGTAGTAGCACCCGAAAACTATCGCGAATGTTATCCGCCGAGTGTTCGGCAAAACTCTCCGAGCAGTCTCCGCCTTGAAGCAAAAACGCCTTGCCTTCCGCCACCTCGCCTAGCAAAGAAGTCAAATGCCGAACCTCGCCGGCAAACACCAGCGGAGGATAAGAGCGCAACCGCGCCTCCACATCCTCTAAAGCATGCTTGTCGCTATATTCGGGTATCTGCTGGGCCGGAAAACTGCGCCAGCTATTGGGTTGCCAGTTGGTCATTGTTTTTTTATAACACTTTTTGCGCTCAAAATCACTTTTTAATTTGGCGGGTTGGAGCAGCCATCGTCACAAGCTCCTCCGCCGCAGTAGGATGAACCGCGAGACTCGCGTCAAACTGCGCCTTTGTCGCGCCGAGCTCAAGCGCTATCGCTAAAACTTGAATAAGCTCGCCCGCCTCCGCCCCCATCAAATGAACGCCAACCACTCTATCGCTCTTGGGTTCAACGAGCAGCTTCATAAAAGTTTTTTCCGGCAGCGTGCTAAAGGACAACTTCATCGGGCGGAAGGTGCTGGCATAAATATCAAGCGCGCCATATTTTTCCACCGCCTGCTCCTCAGTGAGACCGAGCACGCCCAACTGCGGCTGGCTAAAAACCGCGGTCGGCACAAAAGAATGAGAACCCGCGATGCGCTCGCCATTGAAAAGCGTGCGCGCAAAAGCAGCACCCTCACGAATAGCCGCCGGCGTCAAATTGACCCTGTCGGTTACATCGCCTACCGCATAAATGTTCTCTTGGCTTGTTTGGGAGAATTCATCAACCACCACCGCGCCATTTTTCTTTAGCGCGACACCACACTTCTCTAGCCCTAGCCCTTGCGTGTTTGGTCTTCTGCCGGTCGCGAACATAAAGCAATCGGCTTGAATGCTTTCTTCTCCGTCAAAAAATATCTCGTTTGCGGTGAGCCGAACCGGCGCATGATTAAGTTTCACATCAATGCCTTTGTGAGTAAGCTCCTGCCTTAATGCTTGGCGCAGCTCTTTATCAAAGCCGCGTAAAATTTCCTCCCCGCGATAGGCAAGGGTCGTCTTCACCCCTAGCCCGTTGAAAATGCCGGCAAACTCAACCGCAATATAACCGCCGCCAATAACCACAACCTCTTTTGGCAAGGCGTCTAAGTGAAAAGCCTCATTGGAGGTAATCGCAAATTCAATGCCCTCGAGCGGAGGCAAATGCACCGAACCACCCGTAGCAAGCAAAATAGTTTTCGCCTCGATAAGCTCTCCATTCGCCAATTCTATTTCGTGCGGTGCGTTCAGCTTCGCTCTTTGTTCGTAAATATCCACGCCCGATTTGTTTAGGTTGCTGCGGTAAATCTGGCTCAACCGCTCTATCTCCTTGTCCTTGTTTTCAAGTAAGGTGCGCCAGTTGAAATTCCAGTTAGAGTCAGTGGCTTCTATCTGCCAGCCAAAGGTTTTAGCCACCTCAAACTCCTCCGCGAAGTGCGAGGCATAAACAAATAGCTTCTTCGGCACGCACCCGCGAATCACACAAGTGCCGCCAATACGATATTCCTCCGCTATCGCAACCTTAGCGCCAAACTGCGCCGCCATTCGAGCCGCGCGCACGCCACCCGAACCCGCGCCGATAACAAATAAATCATAAGCCGACATGCTCTACACCACCTGATGCCGTGCCTATCAAAGCTCCGTGCGCCAAGCCCAAAAACAACCCATGGCACAAAATAAAAGATTGCGCGGCTAACTGCCCCGCTGTCTTACGCGCATCGGCAAGCCTGCCAAAATGACAATCATAAATATAATTACCGCCATCGGTCTTGAAAATCTTGTTCGCTTTATCGCAACGCAACCGAACATCGTCAATATCGCCGACATATTGCGCCAGCCGATAACGCGAAGCCTCTCTGCCGAGATGAGACACCTCCACCGGCACCGCCGTTCGCGCGCCTAACTGCTCAACCCTTTTGCTCTCGTCGGCAATCACAATAAATTTCTTAGAAAAAGTCGCAAGAATTTTTTCCTTCAATAAAGCTCCGCCCAACCCCTTGATTAAATGAAGCTGCGGGTCAATTTCATCAGCGCCATCGATGGTTAAATCTATTTCACGCCACGCCAGATTATCCAGCACCTGTAGTCCAAGTCTCTGCGCGATAGCCGCCGACCTGTTCGAGCTCGCTACACAGCCGATGTCTAGCTTTTGGTTGGCTAAAAGCTCAATAAAAATTTCCGCGGTCGAGCCAGAGCCCAAACCCACAACCATACCCTTCTCTACAAAATGCAGAGCCTCGCGCGCGGCGGCTAATTTTGCTTGGAAAGCCTGTTCTACTTCTTGCGTCTGCGTCATAGAGCTACTCTACCCAAGGCGACAGCAAATAGCCACCCCAAATTAAATAAACAAGCCCCGAAAGCCCCAACAAGATATTCATTCCCGTTCTAAAGTGCACTTCGCTAAACCTGTTTAAGATGGCTCTGCCTAAAAAAGCGCCCGCAAAAGCAAGTGCGACAATCATCGCATAAACCCAAAGGTCGAACTCTATCGTGTAGCCAGAGCGCACAATCAAGGTGAAGTAAATTATTTTTGTGATGTGTCCTAAGGTTTGCGTGGCAGCCTTTGTCGCGATGATTTGGTGGCGGTTGAGCGTGCTTCTTAAATAAAAAATATCGAGCAGAGGACCGGTAACGCCTATGGTGAAATGCGCCGCCGTGTTGCTCGCACCGCACAAGGCGGCATGCGTCGGCTTGGCGCTATCAAACGCCACCCGCTTTGGCGAAGCAATCGTTAGCAAGGCAAAACTTCCCAGCCCAACAAGCGCCCACGCCTTGTCTATCACAAAAGCCACAATACCGAAAAACAACATCATCGGCGCGACCCCTAAAAGATAAAAAAAGATAATGCGCCACTGGATATTCTTGAAATGCAACACCACCCGCGAGCCATTCGATGAGGTCTGCGCTATCCCGTGCAGCACCATCGCATCGGAAACCGAGAAAAGTGCCAGCAAAACGCCCATCAAAATCATTCCGCCGACCATGCCGAAAACCCCCGACAACAAAGCCGTGAAAAATAAAGCAGGAACTAAAACAGAAAAAATAAAAATGCCCATCTGGCTCTCCCATCTGGCTCTATAGACGCCGCGCGATTTCTTCTTTTATCAGCCAGAGGCGGTCGTTGCCCCAAACGGCGAAGTCATCATTCTTATCATCGCCCAAAAGCCGATAACTCGGCACGCCCCAGCACCCCGCGGAGAACATCGCCTCGCGGTTTTTCTCCAATTCTTCGTGCCAATCCTCATTGTCTAACAAGGGCTTCGCAGCCCGCCAATCCAACCCCGCGCGCTCAACAACTTTTTTTAACCCGCGCTTGCTATAAACATCAATTCCTTCAGCGAAAGACGCGCGGAAATAACTTTGTAAATAAGCTCCCGCCTTGCCTTGCGCGCGCGCGTAATTGAAAAGCGAGAACCCGCGCAACACCGGCAACCCGAGTGGGTCTAGCACTTTGCCAAAATCAACACCTCTTATCTCCGCTTCCCTTTTGGTATCGAAGAAAATGTAAAAGCCCTTGGTCGGCGGCACTTTCATTCCGCGCATCACCATAGGCATCACCGGGCGAAAAATAATTTCCACCGGATAATTCTGCTCCAACGCCAAAGTCTCGTCAATCGATAGATAACTATAAGGACTGCGCAGGCTTGGAAAATACTCCAGCTGTAATTTAGGCTTGTCTATGTTCAACACATCAATGCGGCTTGGCGCTCTATCTAGCCGCGCAAAAGTAATATCCTGAGCGCCTTCGTCCGCGCGGGCGATGTTTAGCTCCCTAAGCCTTTTTTCTAAATGGTTCAGGCGGTCTATTCCCCAATACCACTCCCCTTCATAATAAAACATCGCGCCCAAGTAATGACGCAGCGCCTTGCGCAAGCTTGTGCCCTTGTCAATAAAAGCCTCGGCCTCTTCGGCACTGGCTAGCTTGCCCTTTTCGGTTAAAGCATTGAGCGCTTGCTTGTCCCCACTCCAAAGAGCCGCGCTGACCTCAACGAGGTGAGCGCAATCATTGCCCGCTAGAAAACGCGCGGCAAGGCTTTGCTCTTCCGCCGAGGGCACTTGCCAATTTTTGCTAAAAGTTAAATCAAAAAAAGGCGCAATGCGTTTCGCATCAAGTAGCGCGTAATTTTTTAGCATAATCGCTTCGGGAGTAGCCTCTGTCGGCGGCTCGCCAACCAAATGAGGCAAAATTTCTACATCAAAGCATGCCGCAAACGCCGCAAGCTTCTGCGCCGCCAAATGACTATAGGGGTCGTTTAACTGATGAAAGTAATAAATTTGATGAGGACGCCCCTCTTTTTGTCTTTTCGCCTCCGCTTGAGCGCGTTTGCGTTTGCGTCTTTGGGGGGAAGCTATCTTACGTAAAATGTATGAGCTAATCCTCCGACGGATGCGCCACCTCATTTTTCGAGCCACGCTTTACAGCCGGTCTGCTCTAGGACTTTATCGAGCTCGGGATTTTTGTGCTGCTGGTAAGCGGCACGAATAACCTTGAGCGAGCGCGCATGATATTTCTGGGTTTGTTGCTCGAAAAGTTCCCCGTTCAACCTGACAGAAAGTTCCTTTTGCCCTGCTGCAAGCGCGGTGGCATTGGCATCGCTCCATGGGAGAAAAAGCTTGGCGACCTCACTCGACAAGAGCGGCATCAAAGTAGGCGCGAGCGCGTCCCACGTTTCCCAGTCGCCGTTTTTGGTAGGCTTTAGCATGCGCTTGATATATTTCAATAAATTAGGATAGCCTTTAAGAATTGCGCGCGGCGTAGGGTCGGTCCAGAGGATATAAAACTGACACCAGAGACCAAAATCGGCAAGGCTAGGTCTTGCGCCAAAAATATAATCACGCGTCTCGAGATGTTTTTCTAAAATCTCGCAAGCATTGAGAAAACTATTTTCTATTTGCGGTTTGGTGGTTTCGTTAGAGCCAACAAAAGAAAGGCGCGGTATCATTCTCTGTTTGACAAAACTCGCTATTTTCTTTTTGAGGAGCTGCTTGACAATCGGCAGGCGCGCCCAAAAGACGTTCGGCACCTGCGTCTCAGCGATGCGATAAGCCGCGCTATTTTGGTTTTGCGGATACCACCAGCGATAATGAAACATCCACTTATTGCTCCATTCATCGGCATATTCCTCCAGCAGCTCGGAGATAAAAGGCGCGACCGCGCCTAAAGGCGTGAGGACATCATGTTGCCTCTCGAAGCCTTGAATAATGGGGGTGGAATCTTGCGCCGCGCCGCCATCAGGCGCGATAAGCAGCGGAATGAGCGGCAGCTTGGCATGCTTTTGGAATTCCGCGTTATTGCTTTGGTCGCGGATTATCCACTTGTGCTCTATGTCGCAGTAGCGCAGATAGGAACGCACCTTCACCGAATAGGGAGAGAGCTCAACGCCAAATAATCGATAAGTCATATGCCCTCCTTGACTGAATTAGAATAAATAATACAAGCGAACGGTGAAATCATCGGCGCCCTTGTCATTTAGGTCGGACCCATCATTTGACGGGCGCCCTGAAATAATGATGTTATTTACAAAGATGCGTTTTTGATAAGGGTTATTGATAGCCCGCGCCCAGTTGAAATCAATATAGAATTTATTCGCCCATCGCACGCGCGCGCCGAGACCGGCTGAAAACAATTCACGTCTTGCCTCAATGTCAATGCCTCTGCCGCCATCATCATCATTGAAGTAAAAAGTTTGCGCTACATCAAAAAAGCTATAGAGGGTCAAGTCCTGTATCAAAGAGCGATTATTCACAATGCCAATATGCCCCCAGCTAACGCGTAGCTCAGTTGTGAGTCCCCAGCCATGGTCTCCTGAGATGCGACCGCCCGAGAAGCCACGCCCGATGCCGGTTTTACCAAAAGAAATACGTTCGTTATTGGTAAGCGGGTCAAAAGTATATTGTCCGCGTCCGCTCAGGGACAGGGCGAAGCCCGGCGCGAAGCCTTGTTGGACTCTTAACGGCTGAATATGCGAGAGGTCTAAGGTGAACCAAGTTGCGCGGCGGTCAAAATTGGCGATGCCATTGGTAAATCTTTGCTGTCCATTATCGGGACCACCGCCTTCGGTCAAGCCCTGCTTGACGTTAAAGGTCAAGCTGGTATAGCTGCTCCACGGAGAGCGATAATTTCCCGACAAGCCTAGCGTTAAGACATTGCTATCGCCCTGCGTTGAAAACACGCCTGAGCTTTTATTAAACGTTGAGCGCCGCGACCAGTCATAATTAAACTGCGTTGAGATATTAAACGCGCCCGCGCGCAAGGCATAAAGGTGATAGTAAAAGCCAAAGTTTGTTCCCTTATCGTCTATCGCGGAAGTTGAAGAGCCGGGGTCGGGCTGGGTGCGATTACCGCTCACATAAGCCCCTATCCTTGAGCCAAAGAAATCTAGGCGGCGCTCATAGCTTAATCTGCCGACAAAAGATTCGTCAGGCTCTAAAAAGGAATTAGATAGATAGGCTGATAGAGTCGTTTCGGCAAACACAAAGTTAGTGAGCAAGGCGGCTGTCCAAGGTCCAACGGAGTCGTTCGCGGTATTACTAATAAGGAATAATCCCGAATAGGGTTTATGCTCCAAGACTTCAACGAGCAAATCGACACCGCCGGTGACGCTCTCAGAAGGTTTTAGGCTAGGGCGTAAGGTAAAATGCGAATAGTTTTGCAACTGCCCTAAAGCATATTCTAGCTCGCGCAGTTTTGCCGGCTTGCCGGTTTTGATACTCTTTAATCCTTTTTTGATTAAATCTTTCGATAAGCCCGCGTCTCCTTTGAGGATAATATCGGTAATGCGTCCCTCAAAAATGCGGATACGCACCGTGCCACCGCTAATGGTTTGCGCCGGCACGATAACCTTTGTCGCCAGCCAGCCTTGTTGTTTATAATAACGTTCAATCCGCGCGGTAATTTGGTTGAGCGTTTCAATTGAAACACTTTTGCCAATAAAAAACTTATAAATAGGATAGAGGTCTTTCGTTTTATAAGTCCGTGTCCCTTCAAAGATAATTTTCTTTAGAATAAAATTATCTGAACTGCTACCGCTATCTTTTGGTATGGGTCTTGGTTCAATCGGCTTGACCGGAACGCGGTCGACAGGGTCGGCGGCGGGGTCGGTCACATCGGGGATATCAAGGAAATCACGCGAGCGCGGCAAATCCTCTTCATCTGCGCGCGCAGGCTCTCCAACGCTAATAAAAGCTAAAACGAGTAAAAATGTAAATAAGCGCATATAATTAAAACCTTTTCTAAACTTTATAAAGCCTAAACGGCAAAACTTCAAGCTAATATCACCTCTATGAGCTGAGGGCTTTTAGCTTTAAGCGCATATTCTAATGTTTTTTGGAAGGTTTGGCTATCCTTCACCCGCGCCGCCTCCACCCCGAAGCCCTCCGCGAGCTTGAGCCAGTCCATCTCAGGATTCGACAGGTCTAGCACCGATAGAGCCCTAGGACCAGCATTCGCTCCCACGCGCTCTAGCTCTATGTTGAGTATCGCGTAAGAGCGGTTAGAAAACACGATATTAACGATGTTTAGCCCCTCGCGCGCTTGGGTCCAAAGAGCTTGGAGCGTGTAAGCCGCCGAGCCATCGCCCGATAGAACAATAACCGAACGCTCAGGGCAAGCCACCGCAGCACCCACCCCGAGAGGCATGCCTATCCCGATAGAGCCTCCGGTCAAAGACAAATAGTCGTGAGGCGGTGCCTTCGCGAGCGCGACAAAAGAACCTAAACCCGAAGTCGCCGCATCATCAATCACAATCGCATCTTGCGGCAGGTGGCGCGCGAGAATAGCGCCTATCGTCCATTGGTTAAACCCCTCCTCTATGTCGGCAAGCCCCGCCTCTGTTTTGAACGCAGGCTCGCCTGGTCCGATTTCCTTTGCGGACAAAATATCCGCCAGCTTTTCGAGTGCCGCCTCGCCATTTTCTTGCGGCTGGGCGAGAACCTCAAACTCACAATCTTTTGCGCTCAACCAGCTTGCCTTATCGGGATAGGCGAAGAACGATATCGGCGGCTTGCTTTCCACCAAAACGATTCTTTCTATCGGGGCTAAGAATTCTTGCGCTTGCTCGGCGAAATAGGGAATGCGCTCCACCTCCACGATGCCAACGCCACGCCTTAAACGCGGAGGAAAGGTATCGCACAAGAGCCGCGCGTTGGTTTTTGCCGCAATGCGCCCTGCCGCCTCTAAGCCTTTTTCGGTTAAAGCGCTGCCGCGCAACAAAAGAGCTTGCGGTTTGCCGTCTTGCATTTTTTGCGCAACCTCTTCTATCTGCGCGTCGGACGGCACGCGCGGCGCGTTAATGGCTAAAGGCTCGGCAACCACGCCGCCGGCGCTCCATGCGCAGTCGGCAGGAAGAATTAAAGTCGCAATTTGATTATGTCCCGCCGCTTGAACCGCGCGCATCGCATCAAAAGCAGTTGAGCGCGAACTCGCCGCCGAATAAACCCACGCCGACACCGGACGCGCCAACGTTTTAATATCGCTTTGTAAGGGCGCGTCATACTGCGAATGATAGGTGGCGTGGTCGCCGACAATATTCACTATCGGCGAGGATGCGCGCCGCGCGTTATGTAAATTGGCAAGCCCGTTCGATAGCCCCGCGCCCAAATGCAATAAAGTGCTTGCCGGTTTGCCTTTCATTCGCGCGTAGCCATCGGCGGCACCAGTGGCGACACCTTCAAACAAACACAAAATAGGACGCAGTCGCGGCTCGCTGTCGAGCGCCGAGACAAAGTGCATCTCCGATGTGCCGGGGTTGGTAAAACAAACCTCTATTCCCGCTTTCGCTAAACTCGCGACAAGTGCCTCCGCTCCGTTCATTCTTTCTCCTTATACCAGCATGTGCGAATTGGAGGGCGCACGGGGGTTCGAACCCCGGACCCGCTGATTAAGAGTCAGCTGCTCTACCAACTGAGCTATGCGCCCCTCGTTTTCGTTGCCAATAAAAAATATAATGTGGGGAGTGTCAAGCGTGCTGGGCATTGATACTCGGCGCTATTTCAATTTTATTGAGCGCATTAATATAAGCGCGCGCCGAAGCAACGAGCGTATCCTTGTCCGCCCCTCTGCCATAAGCCGAGCGGCTATCGGTTTCTAACCGAACGCTGACCTCAGCCTGAGCGTCTGTGCCGCCGGTGACCGCATGCACTTGATATAAAGCCAACCGCGCATCGTGCGGCACAAGCTCTCTTATCGCGGTGAAAATAGCATCAACCGGACCATGCCCCTCGGCGGAGGCTTCGATTTTCTTGCCCTCCACCTCTAGCGTGAGGTCTGCCGTTTGCGGTCCTTCCGAGCCGGCTTGGACTCTCAAAGAAACAAACTTCACCCGTTGCGAACTCTGTGCCGCGCTATCATCAACCAGCGCGATAATATCCTCATCATAAATCGTGCGCTTGCTGTCAGCCAACTGCTTGAAACGCGAGAAGGCATCAGCCAAAGCGTTATCGCCTAACTCATAGCCTAGTTCCAGCAACTTTTGGCGAAAGGCATTGCGCCCCGATAACTTCCCCAAAACCAAAGAGGATGAAGTCAAACCAATCGACTCGGGCGACATAATCTCGTAGGTCTGGTTGTTCTTTATCATTCCGTCTTGGTGAATGCCCGACTCATGCGAAAAGGCGTTCTTGCCGACAATCGCTTTATTATATTGAACCGGAAAATTAGTGATGCTCGAAACCAACCGCGATGCCTTAATGAATTGCTTGGTGTCTATGTTGGTGTCATAAGGCATTCTGTCGTGGCGCACTTTGAGCGCCATAACGATTTCCTCCATAGCGGCATTGCCCGCGCGCTCGCCTAGTCCGTTAATGGTGCATTCCACCTGACGCGCACCTGCCTCTATCGCCGCGAGCGAGTTGGCGACCGCCAAACCCAAATCATTATGGCAGTGGATAGACAAAACCGCCTTATCTATATTCGGCACGCGATTTTTTATCATCGCGAAAAACTCACCTATTTCGGCAGGGACAGAATAGCCGACCGTATCGGGAATGTTTATCGTGCTCGCCCCGTTGGCGATAGCCAGCTCTATACAGCGGCATAGGAAATCGTGGTCGGTGCGGGTGGCGTCTTCGGGCGACCACTCGACATCATCAACCAGCGCGCGCGCCCACTTGACCGACTCGCCAACCGCCTCTAGCACCTGCTCCGGCTCCATCTGGAGCTTGTGCTTCATATGAACCGGACTCGTGGAAATAAAAGTGTGAATGCGCCCGCGCTCTGCCTGACCCACCGCAGCGCCCGCGCGTTGAATATCATTGCGGTTCGCGCGCGCCAAGCCGCACACGATAGCATTTTTGCTTTGGCGCGCAATTGCGCTCACTGCTTGGAAGTCGCCTTCTGACGCGGCAGGAAACCCCGCCTCGATAATATCCACACCCATAGAGTCAAGCTGCTCGGCAATGCGGAGTTTTTCCTCTTGCGTCATCGCAGCGCCCGGTGATTGCTCGCCGTCACGCAAGGTGGTGTCGAATATCCTTATCTTTTCTGCCATAAGAAAATTATGCTCCGTCTAACCCTTTTTGTCAATAGAGGGCTAATTTTAGCGAGCTAGTTTTAGCGCGCTAATTTTTTTGTCTATTCACAAGACGATTTTCACCTATCCACGGCATCATCGCGCGCAACTTTTCACCTATTTTTTCAATCGGGTGCTTAGCGTGGCGCTCTCTCATTGTCTTGAAGCTGGTTTGACCAACACTATTTTCTAACATCCACTCGCGCGTGAATTTTCCGTTTTGGATTTCAGCAAGAATTTTCTTCATTCTCTTTTTCGCGCCCTTGTCAATCACGCGCTCGCCCGAAACATAAGCGCCATACTCCGCCGTGTTGGAAACCGAATAGAACATATTGGCGATGCCGCCTTCATACATTAAATCCACAATCAGTTTCATTTCGTGGAGGCACTCGAAGTAAGCCATCTCGGGAGAATAGCCCGCCTCGACCAGAGTCTCAAAACCCGCGCGAATAAGCTCGGTCACCCCGCCGCATAGAACTGCTTGCTCGCCGAATAAATCGGTTTCGCACTCTTCTCTAAAGCTCGTTTTGATAACGCCCGCCTTGCCCGCACCAATCGCGCTGGCATAAGACAAACCCAAAGCCTGCGCGCTGCCCGAAGCGTCTTGATGAACCGCAAGCAAAGATGGCACTCCGCCGCCGCGCTCATATTCGCTACGCACCGTATGACCCGGTCCCTTTGGCGCGACCATCACCACGTCTAAATCCGCGCGCGGCTCTATCAGCTTGAAGTGAATGCTCAACCCGTGCGCAAACAATAGGGCAGCTCCTTGAGGTAATTGTTTCTCTATCGCCTCTTTATAAATGTTGGCTTGCTTTTCATCGGGCAAGACAACCATCATCACGTCTGCCCAGCTTGCCGCATCGGCGACCGACTTCACATCAAAGCCATCGGCTTGCGCTTTCTTGCCCGAAGGCGAGCCTTCATAAAGCCCAATCGCTATTTGGCTGACACCCGAATCCTTCAAGTTGAGCGCATGGGCATGTCCTTGCGAACCATAGCCCGCAATCGCCACCTTTTTGCCCTTGATTAAATTAGCTTCGGCATCTTTATCATAAAAAATTTCCATAAGTTTCTCCTTTATTATTTTTTATTATTTCATCGACTCAGCACCGCGCGAAATTGCCGCGATACCTGTCCGAGAAATATCCACAAAACCCAAGCCGCGCATCAAGTTGATGAAGGCTTCGATTTTTTCGGTTGAACCGGTTACCTCAAAGATAAAAGAGTTGGCGGTCGCATCGAGCGTGCGCGCGCGAAAAATATCGGCGAGGCGCAAAGCCTCCACGCGCTTTTCCCCCGTGCCTTGAACCTTAACCAAAGCCAGCTCGCGCTCCACTGAGGCGCCTTCCTCCGTCAAATCCATCACGTGATGAACCGGTATAATCCGCCCCAACTGCGCCTTGATTTGCTGAATAACATATTCATTGCCCGAAGTCACAATCGTAATGCGCGACAGCTCTTTCTCCTCGTCAATCTCCGCGACCGTCAAGCTCTCGATGTTATAGCCCCTGCCCGAAAACATTTCTATCACGCGCGCCAAAACGCCGGGGTCATTATCCACCAAAACTGAAATCGTATGCGAGCTTATCAAATTCGCCTCCATTAGACCATCACCTTGCCTTCTTCCGACACCTCTATCTCGCCTTCGTCTTCTTCCGACATCCACATCTCGTTATGTCCGGCGCCTGAAGGTATCATCGGGTAGCAATTTTCGTTTTCGTCAATCACGCAATCAAACAGAACCGGAAGCTTGCTGTCAATCATCTGGTGCAGCTTGTTGTCTAGCTCGTCTTTTGTCTCGGCGCGCAAGCCGAGCGCACCATAAGCCTCTGCCAACTTGACAAAGTCGGGCAAAGCCTCGCTATAACTATGGGAATAACGCCCGCCGTGAATAAGCTCCTGCCACTGACGCACCATTCCCATATATTTATTATTGAGAATAAATATTTTTATCGGCAGTTTATGTTGCACCGCAGTGGATAGCTCTTGCATTGTCATCAAAACCGAAGCTTCGCCGGCGATATCAACCACAAGGCT
Source organism: Alphaproteobacteria bacterium (assembly GCA_965209065.1). Classification (GTDB taxonomy): domain Bacteria; phylum Pseudomonadota; class Alphaproteobacteria; order JAPOUT01; genus CBDBUR01. The sequence continues at coordinate 541,560 of OZ242373.1, read as the reverse complement.
ATTCGGGTGAGCCACCTGAACGCCAACCGCGGCGGGCAAGCCATAGCCCATCGTGCCTAGCCCGCCCGAAGTCATCCAGCGGCGCGGCTCTTGGAAGTGGTAAAACTGCGCCGCCCACATTTGATGCTGCCCCACCTCAGTCGTGATGTAGCAATCCTTGTCCTTCGTGAGCTCGTAAAGCCGCTCAATCGCGTATTGTGGCTTGATGATTTTATCACCCTGCTTGTAAGTGAAACTTTTCGGCTTCTTCCAAGCCTCAATTTTATTCCACCAGTCTTTATATTTATCGCGCGTGATGCCGTGCGCTTCGTTGCGCCAGATTCTAATCATATCCTCCAGCACGTGCGCGCAATCGCCGATGATAGCTATGTCGGCAATCACGTTCTTGTTGATAGACGAAGGGTCAATGTCTATATGAATTTTGCGCGAGTGCGGCGAGAAAGCATCAAGCCTGCCGGTGATGCGGTCGTCGAAGCGCGCGCCCACGCAGAGCATCACATCGCTTTCATACATCGCCATGTTTGCTTGCTTCGACCCGTGCATGCCGAGCATACCGAGCCAGCTTGCGCCACTCGCGGGATAGGCACCCAGCCCCATTAAAGTAGATGTTATCGGAAAATCCGCTAACTGAACAAATTCGCGTAGCATGTTGCTTGCCTGCTCGCCCGAGTTGATAACGCCGCCGCCCGAATAAATAACCGGGCGTTGCGCGCTCATTAGGGCATGAACCGCATCGCGAATTTTATTGATGTCGCCCTTGATTTGAGGACGATAGGTCTTATGCCCTTGCGGCGTGGGCGCTTGATATCTGCCCTCGTTGATTTGAATGTCCTTAGGAATATCCACCAGCACAGGACCGGGTCTGCCGCTACGCGCGACATAAAAAGCCTCGTGAATACGGCGCGCCAAATTATCGGTAGAGCGCACCAGCCAATTATGCTTCGTGCAGGAGCGCGTTATCCCAACCGTATCGGCTTCTTGGAAAGCGTCATTGCCGATTAAGTGTGTCGCCACCTGCCCGGTTAGGCAAACAAGAGGAATGGAATCCATCAAGGCGTCCGCCAAGCCGGTGACGATGTTAGTCGCGCCCGGTCCCGAAGTAACTAGCACAACCCCAACCTTGCCGGTCGAGCGCGCGTAGCCTTCAGCCGCATGAACCGCGCCCTGCTCGTGGCGCACCAGAATATGACGAATCCTGTCCTCATCAAACAGGGCATCGTAAATCGGCAGAACCGCGCCGCCGGGATAGCCGAAAATAACCTCAACACCCTGATCAACCAGCGCTTGAAGAACTATTTTCGCTCCGCTTAAAGAACTATTTTTTGCTTCTAAAGACATACTTTTTTATACCCGCTTTTGGTTAATAATTCATTATAAACCATTTAGCAAGCCTGTTGCCTGATTATCTACAACCCTCTAAAAGCTATACTTTAACCTCAATCCTGTAATTTGCTCCTCTTCCGTTAGGTGAAAATGAGGCGAGAGGGATAGAACATTACTCCGCTTAAAATCGCCAGAATTAGAAACACCCGAATTAAAATTCCCCAAACTAAAAATAAAGGAGTTGCTATTTTTATCTTCATTGCGGGTATCGTCTTTGTCCGAGCTATTATCCCCTGCCGCAGATGCGATATAAACGCCAAGCCCAATTATTCCTAACAGCCCAAGAACAATACCGACAACCGCTCCCGCATTGACACTTTCTTCTCGGCATCGCCTTGTCTCGCCGGGTTGCGTTCCTTCCAAAAACTCCTCGCAGTCTATCGCCAGCGTTTTCGTTGGACTCAAAGGCAGTAAAAGCCCGACAACTAACAAAAAGCGTATAGAATTTTTGATAATAGATTGATACATATTTCCCCCTAATTGCTAATGTTTTCCCGCCCGAAGTCGGGCTCTGTTTACATTTACAATTAGGATTGTAGCCACTTTATTTCCTTCTAGCTAGGCTATCGGGTATTCTATTCAGTGAAAGCCCGACAAACGGGATTCCCTAGAATATTTAGGAACATAGGCACTATAGACCAGCCCCAGTGAAAAGGTCAAGTGAAATTATAAAGGGGGTTATATACATAACTAGATAAATCCGCTCCCTTCTCCACGAAACCCTCCCCCTCGTCATTCTCACCCCACGAGTGGGCGTGAAAGCGGGAATCTAACCAGTTGATTAGTTGGTGGGACTTGTTATAAACTGCCTATCTTTAACTTTTAATACTAGAGGGCAAAATTATGAATGAGGAAAGCAAAACTATAAATAAAACTGAATACTGGTTAATTAGACAAAACCCAGAGGAGCTTGACCATATAGAACAAAAGGACAAAATCAAAATGCTACTTGATAGCAATACAATTTTTGTTGGAAAATTGGCTAGTGGTGTTAGAGAATTCAAAAATGATGTCAAAATAGGTGATATTTTTATTACACGAGATAGGGAAGATAATTGGGGTTATTTTTATGCTGGCAGGATTGGCAGCGGAGTTCTTTTTGATGAAAAATCTGGACTCTATTCAAGGAGTGTTGCTTGGTGGAATAACAAAAACAAAATAGATGTAAATTCTTCCGATGGCTATAGTCTGCTATTCGAAAATGCCCGTCAAACTTGTAGCCAAATAACAGATGAAAATAAGATAAAAAAAATGCGTGCTTTAGTGTAGCAGTTCAAACCTACCTAAATCTAAGCCCTCTCTAGAATAACCTCCCTTAAAACTTGAAATCTGCGTCTAAAGCACTGCTGAAGGCATCAGCAGAAGTAAAAGTCTTGTAATCGCTCATCTGGTTGCGGTGCCACGTGAGCTGGCGGCGAATATATTGACGGGTCGCGCGCTTGGTTCGCTCAAGCGCTTCGGCAAAAGTCAGCTCGCCGCGCAAATGAGCCGCAAACTCTCGATAACCCAAAGCCTTTAGTGCGGTGCTCGTGCTATCTAAAGGCAACTCGCGCGATAAACCTTGAACCTCGGCAAGCAAAGCCTCAGGCTCAATGCTGTCTAGTCGCGCTTCGGCGCGCGCCACCAAAACCTCGCGCGGCGGACACAAAGCCGTTTTGATGAACGCCAACCCCTCCAGCCCCTGCGGCTTTTGACGCGGACGCTTCTGCCACTCACTCAACTTCACCCCCGTTGCCTCATAGACCTCCAGCCCGCGCGTTATCCGCTGCCTGTCTTGCGGCGCGAGCGTTTCAAACAACTCCCTATCCACCTCTTTCAAGCGCGCATGCAGAACCTCTAGCGGCTCATCTCCAAGTCGCTTTCTTATGTTGTCTTCGATATTATCTATCTGGCTATTATCTATCTGGCTTAGCCCTTCGCAGAGCGCGTGGAAATACAACCCCGTGCCGCCAACGATAATCGGCAAGCCCTCTATCGCCTCTATCGCCTGCGCCACATGCTGGAGCCAGTCGCCAACCGAATAGCTGTCGCGCGCCGAGCGAAAGCCGTATAAATGATGAGGCACGCGCGCGCTCTGCTCCGCCGAGGGACGCGCCGATAAAAGATTCAGCTCCTTATAAACCTGTAGCGAATCGGCATTGATGATTTCGCCGCCCGTCCGCGCCGCCACCTCGCAAGCCAGCGCAGACTTGCCCGCCGATGTCGCCCCATAAATTAACAGAACTTTTCTCATAAATAATTTATACATAATAATTATGGACTATGTCTTAACCCTTATTGGCAAAAATATCTCGCCGCTTGCCGAAGCCGCGCGCGAACGTTTTGGCGGAAACCTCGCGTGGCTCAACCCAGATGAAGCATGCGATATTGCCCCTCTCCCTTTAATTCACAAAGAGAAGCTCGCCGCTCTCGTTGGCACACACCCTGCTTGCGATTTTGCTTTTCAGCCTCTTCACATGCGCAAGAAAAAACTGCTCGTGAGTGATATGGACTCAACCCTTATCCACCAAGAAACGATTGATATGCTCGCAAGTTTAGTCGGCGTGGAAAAGGAAGTCGCCGCACTCACCGAGCAAGCAATGCAAGGCGAAATAAACTTCGCTACCGCTTTAGAAAAACGCGTCCAGCTTTTGCGCGGCATCAAAGAGAGCGCCTTTGAAAAAGTGCTAAACAAAATTGAAGTGCGCGCAGGCGCACACCAACTCACGGCAACGATGAAACACAACGGCGCTTCTTGCTTGCTCCTCACTGGCGGCTTTGATATTTTAGCAGCACCCATCGCCGAGCGCACCGGCTTTGAAAAAGCCAAGTGCAATAAATTAGAATTTCTTGACGGCGCGCTAAGCGGTCGGCTCATCGCGCCCATTTACGACCAAAGCAGTAAGAAAAAACAAATGCTAGAAAAAGCGGCTGCGCTCAACCTTGCCCCTGAGCTGATTATCGCGGTCGGCGATGGCGCAAACGATATTGATATGATTGAAGCTGCCGCGCTCGGTGTTTGCTTTGGCGATAAGCCTATCCTCGCCGACAGGGCGGATTGCCAGATTAAACATAACGACCTAACCGCTTTGCTTTATATTCAAGGCTACTCAAAAAGCGAGTTTGTCTAAAATAGCATTCGCCATCGCCGCAACTTTTTTGTCTAACAGCTGATAGGCAAGCCTCACATAATCCGATAACCAATTCGCCTCTTCGCGCTCAGCCAAGGCGGCGCGCAACAAAGAGAGCAAAAGCTTGTCTAGCCTCTCTACCTGCCAGCCGTCGGGAAGGGCTTCGGCAATTTCTTTGTCTAGCACCGCCTCCTCGCGCACAACCTTCTCGACCACTTTAGCAAAATACTCAAAATCTCCCTTGCTTTTGGTTAGCTCCGCCAAATGAGAAAAATCTTCTAGCAAGCGCTCTAGCGAGCTCGCCGCGATAGCGCGCTGATAAAGCCCTTGGACAATGATAAGCCGCGTCTTGTTTTTCATTCGCTTCTTAGCGCAAGCAACGCCAAACAAGCATCAACCGCGAAACCACCCTTATTGCCCTTGTCAAGGTGCGCGCGCTCTAACGCCTGCTCGCGATTTTCAACCGTTAAAATGCCATTGCCAATCGCCAGCCCCTCGCGCGTGCCTAAATCCATCAAGCCCTTCGCCGAAAGCATTGAAACAATATCATAATGCGAAGTCTCGCCGCGTATCACGCAGCCCAAAGCAACATAGCCATTATACTTGCTTGAGCCAGACGCCACCTTAATCGCTGGTGGAATTTCTAACGCGCCTTTTAGCGTGATGAAGTCGGCTTCAACCTTCACGCGCGCGAGTGCTTGCTCGGCACCCGCCTTCAACTGATTGGATATATCCTCATAATAACGAGCCTCTAAAATAAGCAAGCGCATTATTTTTCTTCCGCGCTTGGCGAAAGAACAGCATGCCTGCGAATAATTTTTAACCCATACCCTTCTAGCCCCGCCACCTTGAAATCAGTATCGGTGAGAAGAATCATTTCTTTTATACCTAAATCAATAAGAATCTGCGCGCCCGAACCATATTCAACCAAGCGGCTCGACTGCTGCGCGGAAAACACTGGGCTGCGGTCGGGGTGGAGAAGAACGATAACGCCCCTGCCCTCTTCGGCAATAATTTCCATAGAGCGTTTAAGCAAATTGGCGCGCGGAGAATCTTCACCTAACATATCTTGCGAAACATTGGCGACGTGCATTCTCGTCAAAACCGGTTTGCCGTCAGCGATGTTGCCCTTAACCAAAGCCGCATGGTAAGTGTTGTCGCTCGTATTCTCGTAAAGAAACATTTGGAAGTCGCCGCCATAACGGCTTGTGAAACGCCGCTCGGCATAGCGTTTAAGCAAATTATCCTTCTTACGCCGATAGGCAATGAGGTCGGAGATAGCGCCTATTTTCATATTGTGATGTTGCGCGAACTTCACCAATTCGGGCAGGCGCGCCATACCGCCATCTTCGTTTATCACCTCGCACACAACACCCGAAGGGTTCAACCCGGCAAGGCGCGCGATATCAACAATGGCTTCGGTATGGCCGGCGCGCACCAGAACGCCGCCCGCACGCGCCACGAGAGGAAAAATATGACCGGGACGCGCTAAGTCCTCTGAGTTTTTTGTCGGGTCAATCGCCACCGCAATCGTATGGGCGCGGTCGTGAACCGAAATGCCGGTCGTCACCCCTTCGCGCGCCTCGATAGAATCGGTAAATGCGGTCTGCGCCGCGCTTTGATTATGCGAGCTCATCAAGCTCAAATCTAAATGCTGGATACGGTCTTGCGTCATCGCCAAGCACACTAGCCCACGCGCATGGGTTATCATAAAATTGATAACTTCGGGCGTCGCCATCTGTGCTGGAATAACTATATCCCCTTCGTTCTCCCTGTCTTCGGAATCAACCAGAATGAACATTCTGCCATTGCGCGCTTCCTCGATTATCTCATCCGTTGGAGAAAGATAATCATAGTCCTCTTTGCTGTAGCGGCGTAGCTGGGTAATGTTTTCACTCATAAACCTCTCCTTTGTAAATAGCGGGCGACATAGCGAGATAATAAGTCTATTTCTAAATTAAAACAATAACCTTTCTCTAGCGCGTGCCACCCTAGCACTTCAAGCGTATGAGGAATAAGCATTATATCGAACCTATCGCCATCCACCCGATTAACCGTCAGCGATGCCCCGTCAAGTGCCACCGAGCCCTTCGCCGCAATATATTGACTAAGCTCAGACGGCGCACGCAAGGTAAGCATCATCTCTTGCCCCTGTTTGGTGAGGGTCTCTATCTCCGCTTGTCCGTCAATATGCCCGGTTACAATGTGTCCGTCAAAGGTGGAGGTGGCGCTCATCGCGCGCTCTAAATTTATTTTTGTGCCAACCTTTGCCTTGCCTAAATTGGTGCAGGCTTGGGTTTCGGTTGTTATTTCTACAACAAAGCTATCGGCTTCCTGCGCTATGATAGTTAAGCAGGCACCCGAACAGGCAACCGAAGAGCCTATCGGTAATTGAATATAGTCCCGAATATAATTCTGAGGCACTTCAATAAGCAGTTGCCAAACATCATTGCCTTTCGTGAGCTTTTTTATTGTTCCTTGCGCCTCTATGATTCCGGTAAACATTAAGCGCGCTCCATAACCATAAGCATATTATCGCCGAGCGGCTGCCGCCAGAGCGGCACGAAATTTGACGCGTCGGTTAAACGCTCAACCCCCAACCCCGCAGAGGTTGGTGTGCCGTCTCCGCCTAAAATCTTTGGCGCGCTAAACCAATAAAGCCTGTCGATTAAATTAGCGCGCAGAAAGCTCGCCGACAAATGCGACCCGCCCTCTAACAACAAACGCGTGATGCCAAGTGTCGCTAACACACTCGTGATGTCTTGCGTGTCTAGCATTCCCGTTTTTTTATCAACCTCTACATCATATACTTTCGCCCCGCTTTCTTCTAAAGCTTCGCGGCGTAAGGGGTCTGCCTCCTTGCGACACAAAACCCAAAGCGGATAACGTTTCGCGCTTTCCACAAGTTTCGAGGTAAGCGAAATCGATAAATGACTATCAGCAACAATTCTAATCGGCGAGCGCTCCTTTAATCCGCTTAACCGACAGGTCAGTTCAGGGTTATCGCCTAAACTGGTGCGCGAGCCAATCATCACGCCATCATACGTGGCGCGCAAAAGATGAGTCTGCGCGCGCGATGCCTCATTGGTTATCCACCGACTATTGCCCGTCATAGTAGATATTCTGCCGTCTAAAGTAGAGCCGGTCTTTAATGTTATCAAAGGCTTCATCTCGGTGCAGCGCAACAGATAGCCTTGATTCAAAAAAGCTGCCTCTTCGGCTAATACATTTTCAACCACCTCAATATCCGCGCCGCGCAATTTTTCTATGCCCTTGCCATCGACGCGCCCGTCGGGGTCTTGAAGGGCGCAAATAACACGCGCGGGTTTAGCTTCAATCAGCGCATCAACGCACGGCGGCGTCTCTCCCTCGTGAGCGCACGGCTCTAAGGTGACATAAATGTCCGCGCCTTCCACCGACCTGTTCCTTTGCCGCGCTTGCAACAGAGCTTGCGTCTCGGCGTGAGGTCTGCCGTTCTTTTGCGTCCAGCCCTTTGCGATAAGCTCGCCCTCTTTGACAATCAAGCACCCCACCGCAGGGTTAGGCGCGACCAGCCCCAAGCCGCGCTCCGACAAATTGAGCGCGCGCGTCATCCATGCCCTATCTTGATTTTCTTGCGATTTCTCCAAATTCATTCTTGCAGTATAGCAAGTTTATTCTTTTACCGCCTTGTCTAACTCACCGCGTAACGTAAGAACCCTATGGGCTTGCGCGTCTATCGGGCGTGCGCCCGCTCTTTTGAGAGTCCATGTGCGCCCCAAGAGAACGCCCTTAAACCTCTCGCCCATTCTTGAGCCGGGGGAAACCGGGTCGCCATCGACGCGCGTGTTGATAACCAAATCCTGCACCTTCTCGACACGCGAAGATTCTATCGCGCCGAGCGTAGAAGCCGAAAGCCCCGCGCTATTGAACGTCCAGCCGCGCATTCTGTGACTATCCTCATCGGCATTGGTCGCTAAAGCATATTGAGCCTGCCCGCCGCCTAAAGAATGCCCCACAAGATCCATCTTTTTATCAGGGTTATGCTCTAGCAGCAGGCGGGTGATGCCTGACGCGTCTCGATACATGGAGGAAAAACCGCCCACACGCTGCACGAAGTCGGCTTGCATCGTGCCGCCACGCCCAATATCAGATTTTTTTTCACCCTCCGTGCCGGCGAACACAACCGCCAACTTATCGCCCGACTTCATCAGTAAAGCCTTACACCCCGATGGCGTTTGAATTAAACCCGAAGTGTCGTCATAAAACATAGCGAGGGATTGAGGCATCTCTTCATCGGCGAGCAGCTCATAGCCGTCAGGCAACTGAAGGTTGCTTGGCGGAACGTTCGCGCCTTTATAACTCAGCGATAAAACATCTGCCCAGTGCTTAACCTGTCGTTGTGTATCGCGCGGCATTTTTGTGAATTCCTGTAGCGGCGCGTGCTTGAGCGCCGCCGCTTTCGCTTTCGACTTGCGCCGTGCCATCTCCCCTATGTCAAGTTTCAACGTGCGAAACTTTTTGTAATCCGCTAAGCTATTCGCGCTGTTTTTAATCGCGCGATGAGCATAATAAACACCATCTTGTAAAATTTTGAAAATGTTCTCGCGCACTTCCGCTCTTTCTTTGGATAGAATCGTAATTCTTTTGCCACGCATATACTCCGATTGCGCCGAAAGCGACTGGCGGTAGATTTCCTTATCGACCGCGTTCATATTCATTCGTTTTGCTGCTTTTTGGGCTCGCCCTACTTGGCGCGCGCGCAGGGCATGGCTACCCGCGTCTTGCGCTTGCGGGAGCGGCGTGATGCGCCTAGTAATTTCACCAGATACAATAGAGCTTGACTCAATACGAGACATAATAAAAGTATAAGTTAGTTAAACCTTATGCTTATTCAACTTTTCGTGAAGAGCCAACCAGTCCGAGTCCAGCACGGCGCGGGTCGGCGGCGGCATCTAGCCTCCCGTCACTTAAATGAGCGACATTCACCCCGCCAAAAAACATCGCGCGCGCTTGCCAAACCTCTGCATCAGGGTAGGCGGTTAGCAAACTTTCTTTTTGGCTTTGGTTAAAAAAATCCTCAAAAGATAGCCGCTCTTCATAGTGCATGCGCGGCGCAGCGACTGCCTCTTCACAGCTTTTGCCGTCAAGCAAGGGCAAAAGCGTTTGAACCAAAGCCGACGGAATGCGCGTTGAACCCGCACCGCCCATAGAAATAAAATGCTCACGCGCGCTCACCATCATCGGCGACATCATAGAGCACAAGCGCACATCAGGCGGAAAGGCAAGCGCCTCATCGCCGTTTGCCGTCTGCGGCATCAGCTCAGGCTCACCGAGCATGTCGTTCAAGTGAATACCCGTCCCCTTGGCGATAAGCCCCGAGCCCGCACCATTGGTGATACTTAAACTCGCGCCCAAGCCTCTCTCGTCTATCGCCGAAATGTGGGTCGTGCCGCGCCAAAACTTAGGACGCGCACGCAGCTCGGCAAGCACCTCAGGCGCGAGCAGAGCCTCCCCTTTCGATGGGTCAGACAAATGACCCAAAGCTTCACGCGCATGATAAAGTTTTGTTAAAGCAGAGGCTACATCTATCGGCTGCGTTTCTTCTAGCAAAGACAAAGCAAGTTTAATCAACACCCCCCCAGCAGACGGCGGCGGGTTAGCAAAAATATCCACCCCCTTATACTTTATCGCAAGAGGTTCGCGCGCCTTCACTTGATAATCACGCAAATCCTCCGCGCGCACCGCGCCGCCTTGCTCCGTTATCTCTAACAGCGCACGCGCCGCTTCGCCTTCGCTCATAAAACGCGCGCCCTCTTGCGCCCAAACCTCAAGCACATCGCCGAGCGCTTCGTTGCGCCACAGCTCGCCTTTTTGTAGCAGCGCACCTTTATCATTGCCGTAAAGTGCCATCGCATCTTTGTCGCTCTGTAAAACAGCCGCAACAACTTGAAAAATATCCGCCTGCTTCTGGTCAAGCACAATCCCCTCACGCGCCAAGCAAATGGCTTGCGCCGCAAGCTGGGGAAGAGTCATCGTGCCAAAATGCGCCAAGGCTTCGGCAAAACCCAAAGCCAACCCCGACGCGGCTATCGTCCCCGCGCCAATGTGAAACTTCTGCTTCGTTTGACCAAAATCCGCCTCAACAACACAATTATCTAATGCCTCTTGTGATGTTTTCATCTTGGGCGTATGTCCGTAAAAATCTAGCAAGTGCGCGTGACGCTCGCCCCTCTGCTGCACCATCAAAAAGCCGCCGCCATAAGGCTGCGACATAATCGGCTCGGCGATAAAAGAAGTGAAAGCCGCTGCCAACACGCCATCAACCGCGTTGCCGCCCGCGCGTAGCACCTCCGCGCCTGCCTCTGCCGTCAAGCGGTTCGCCGCGCTTATCGCAAAAGCAGACGACAACTACCGCGTCAAAGCTCGTCCCCAATAATTATACCCGGCAATCGCCGGCGTATTGGGAAGAGCCATCTCCTCTAATTGCTCTAAACGAAAGCCCGAACCCTCGATGAGCTTGGGAATGTCGCGCGTTAAATGACAACCGCCGGCTATTCTTTTCCAAAGCGGCTCCCAGCGCCGCTGCCACTTCTGAATCGACTCCAACTGCGCAAGACCATGCTCGCAAAATAACAACGAGCCACTCGGACGCAACACGCGCCTCATCTCGCTCAAAGCCGCGCGCACATCAGGAATAGAGCAAAGCGTATAAGTAACCAAAATCGTATCAACGCTTTTATCGTCAAGCGGTATTGTCTCTGCCGATAAATCGATGAACTCAACGTCTATGCCGCGCTGCTGCGCGCGCTCGGACGCAAGACGCCTCATCGCCGCCGACGGCTCTAGACCAATCAAGCGCTTCACTTTATCTCTATTGTAAAAATCAAAGTTATGCCCCGAGCCAATCCCTATTTCTAACACCTCGCCTTCTGCCGCTGGCACTATTTTCGCGCGCTGCTTCATAATAGGCGATGTGCTACAACTCAAATCAATCAGCTTTGGCACAATATGGTTCGCGTAAAAACCCATTACCTTACTCCCAGTTTTTTCTGTAAGTTTGTAGAAGAGGTTGTGTATTGAAAAACAATTTTCTTATCGGGATGAACAATGCGCGCCGCCTCTTGTGCCATCAAGGCGCCCTCGTGAAACCCCGATAGAATCAATTTCAACTTGCCGGGGTAATAATTTATATCGCCAATCGCGAATAAACCTTTTTTATCACTCTCGAAAGTTTCGGTATTCACCTTTATCAAATTTTCATGTAAGTTGATGCCCCAGTCGGCAAGAGGTCCTAGCTTCATCGTCAAACCAAAAAAGGGCAACAGGTATTCACAGGGAATATTTATTTCGCCGTCAGCGGTTTTGGCGGTAAGCGATTCAAGTTTCCCCCCCGAACCATTGAGCCTAATCGGTTGCCCAATATGAAAATCCGCCTTGCCCTCTGCGACCAGAGCCTTCATCTTATTCACAGAATCAGGCGAGGCGCGAAAGCCATCGCGGCGGTGGATCAGACCAATAGACTTGGCTATCGGCTGGAGCGCCAACAACCAATCTAAAGCCGAGTCGCCCCCGCCCGAAATTAAAATATTCTTATCGCGAAAAGAATCCATCGACCGCACCGAATAAAAAACAGAGCTGCCCTCAAACTTTTCAATATCAGGAATAGGCGGCTTCTTGGGCTGAAAAGAACCACCGCCGGCGGCAATCACCACAACCGGAGCTTCAATCTCTATGCCGCCATCGGTTTTAATAAACCAACGCTCGTCCTTTTTCTCTAACTCCGTTACCATCTGCTGGTAATGGAACTGCGCGTCAAAAGGCTTTATCTGCTCCATCAAATTATCCACCAGCTCCTGCCCGTTGATGACCGGAAAACCCGGTATATCATAAATTGGCTTCTCGGGATAAAGCTCGGCGCATTGCCCGCCCGGTCTATCGAGAATATCCAAGCAATGAACCTTGAGGTCTAGCAAGCCAAGCTCGAAGATAGCGAATAACCCTACAGGTCCCGCGCCGATTATAATCACATCGGTTTTAATTGGCTCACTCATGCTCTGCTACTAAAACTGCTTTTCGGGCAAGCGGACGACCAAACCATCTAGCTCATCGCTCATCGTTATCTGGCACGAAAGCCTGCTCTCCTCTTTGACCTCTGTCGCAAAATCTAACATCCCCTCTTCCATATCTTCGGGCTTGCCGACCTTCTCACGCCAAGCAGGCTCGATATAAACGTGGCACGTGGCACAGGCACATGCTCCGCCGCAATCTGCGTCAATGCCGGAGACATCGTTTTGCACCGCGCCCTCCATCACCGTCGCGCCGTTATCCAGCTCCACCTCTTGCTTAGAGCCGTCAGGCTGTATATATGTAACTTTTCCCATAATCGTGCTATAACATTATATCTAAAAAAAGGCTAGCATAAAAGGAGGTTATTATGTTTCCCAAACCCCAATTTGTCGAAATCCCCGATTTGAAAATGGCTATCTATGAAAAAGGCACCGAGAAGAATAGCTGTCCGCCCGTTATTCTGTGCCATGGCTTTCCTGAGATAGCCTTCTCGTGGCGGCACCAGCTTGACGCGCTCAGCCAAGCAGGTTTTCGAGCCATCGCTCCCGATATGCGCGGCTACGGCAAAACCGCAAAGCCCCTGAGCGATAAAGGCACGGAAGCTGACGTCCCGCTTTATGATGTCAAGCACTTGGTTGATGATATGATTGCCCTGCTCGATAAGCTCGGCATTGAAAAAGCAATTTTCTGCGGGCATGACTGGGGCGGCTTTATTGTCTGGAGCATTCCGCTTTACTACCCCGAGCGCGTGGCAGGTGTGATTGGTGTGAACACGCCCTTTACCGCGCGCTCGAAGCAAGAGCCGATTGAAACGATGCGCCACTTGTTCGGCGATGAAAACTATGTCGTGCGTTTCCAAGAGTATGGCGTGGTGGATAAAATATTTGAGGAAGATATTCCGCGCTCTATGCGCTTTTGGTATCGCAAGGGAATGAAGCGCGCCGAATACGATGCGCAACCTGCCGAGCGGCGAAGCCATAGCTTTGTCAAAGCCTTCCAGCAAGGTGGTGATTTGGGTGGGCAGCCGCTCTTTAGCGATGACGAGCTCAAAGTTTATGAGGAGGCTTTCACGGCAACCGGTTATACGCCGGGTATAAATTGGTATCGTAATATGACGCGCAACTGGGAAGCGAGTAAAGATGTTAAACAGCTTGTGCCTCACCCTGCGCTGATGATTTCCGCTGCCGATGATGTTGTGCTCCGCCCCGAAATGACTGAGGGCATGGAGGAATTTGTTCCCGATTTAGAAAAGCATATCATCGCGGATTGCGGTCATTGGACGCAGCAAGAAAAACCCGATGAGCTTAACAAGCTCATCATCGACTGGCTGAATAAACGATTTACTTAAAATGCTGGTAGCCACCCGCCGGTTTAATAACCGCGCCGGTGCTATCGGTAATAGTGATTTTCTTGCCGCGAGTTAGCTCGCCAATACACGTGAGCGGTGTGCCAGCCTCGTGCGCCGCAGCAAAAAGTTTTGCCTCATTCTTGGCGGGTGCTGCTATCAAAAGCTCGTAGTCATCGCCCGCGTTCAAGGCTAAATGCCGCGCACCAAACTCTAGAGCCTCGCGCGATAAAGGTAGGCTATCCTCATAAATGTGCGCGCCGCAACCACTCGCACCGCATAAGTGCGTTAAATCTGCCACCAAACCATCAGACAAATCTATCGCCGCGTGCGCGAGCTTCGGCAAACAAAGCCCCAAAGCTAAACGCGGCTGCGGGTATAAATAACGCGAACGCAAAAACCGATTGTCGCACCTCAACCCCAAAGCACTATCGCCAAGCGTGCCGCTGACATATAACCTATCGCCCACAAGACCACCGCTACGCTTGACAGGCTTTCGCGCTTTACCAACCACCGTTACCGAAAAAAATGAAGCCGAAGGCGAAGCAACCATATCCCCGCCCGCTAGATGAATAGCAAAGAGCTCTTGCGCCGCACCGCACCCCCTAGCGAAATCTTTTATCCGCGCCGCAAGTTTTTTACCAAAAGCCGCCGTTAAAAACCAGCATTCGGGTGCGGCTCCCATCGCCGCAATATCCGATAGACTCGCGCGTAATATTTTCTCGCCTATGGCTTCAGGCGGGTCGCTTGAACGAAAATGAACGCCCTCTAAAAAGCCATCGGTGCTTATCACATAACCATCGAGCAAAGCCGCGTCATCTTTTAGTGCTAAAGCACCCTCATAGCCTTTACTCAAGGGGGCAAAATAAGATTGAATGAGCTCAAACTCATTTTTTTTCTTAAACATCTTACTCCGCGGCAGAGCGTTGCCAAACCGCCTTCAAGCTCTCTACCAAATCAAGCATCATCTTCTCGCTGTGCGCGGGCGAAGGTGTAAAGCGTAACCGCTCTGTGCCGCGCGGCACGGTCGGATAGTTTATCGGCTGAACATAAAAACCATATTCGTGTAGCAAGGTATCGGTTATCCTTTTACACTCTATCGGGTCGCCGACCATCACTGGAACAATATGACTCGGATTATCCAGCACCGGCAGCCCCGCCTGCTTTAGCGTGCGCGCGAGAAACTCAGCGTTGGCGTGAAGTGCCTCGCGCTCGCTTTGACTCTCTTTGAGATGGCGCACCGCCGCAAGCGCACCCGCCGCTAACACCGGCGACATAGCGGTCGTGAAAATAAACATCGGCGCGTAAGAGCGCATCGCATCAACCAGAGGCGCACTCGCGGCAATGTAGCCGCCTTGCCCGCCGAACCCTTTGGCTAATGTGCCTTGTAAAATATCAACCTTATCCGCCACACGCTCGCGCTCGGCGATGCCGCCGCCGCGCGCGCCATAAAGACCAACCGCATGCACCTCATCTAAATAAGTCAGCGCCTTGTAGCGATGGGCTAAATCACACATCTCATTAATCGGCGCGATGTCTCCGTCCATAGAATAAACCGACTCAAAAGCAACAATTTTAGGAACATCAATCTCAGCCGTTTTTAACTTGCGCTCTAAATCGTCTAAATCGTTATGATTGAAAATATGTTTCTTGCCCTCGCCGTGCTTGATGCCCTCTATCATCGAGGCGTGGTTCATGCTGTCGGAAAAAATTTCGCAGTGCGGCAGCAAACGCGCAAGCGAACTCAACACCGCTTCGTTCGCCGCGTAGCCCGAATTAAACAACAAGGCCGAAGGCTTATCGTGTAGAGAGGCAAGCTCTTGCTCTAATTCAATATGATAGTGGTTCGTGCCAGATATATTGCGCGTGCCACCCGCGCCGGCGCCGGCTTCGTCTAGCGCATCGTGCATCGCCGCAATGACTTTCGGGTGCTGCCCCATACATAAGTAATCATTGGAACACCAGATGATAATCTCGTGTTGCCGCGCGCCGTCATGCCACACGCCAAACGGAAACGCGCCGCGCTTGCGTGTGATGTCGGCAAAAACACGATAACGCCCCTCTTTATGCAGTGAAGCAATATATTGAGCGAACTGCTCATCATAAAATTGGCTCATCGTTTTAATATAATGCTATTATGCGCTTATGTCATTTAGTTTTCACGCCAAGCACCCGACCACGCGACCGCGCCGATTGCGCGCCTCGCCTTTTATCCGCGCGCTTGTCGCCGAGACTTCGCTTAGCGCGCAAAATCTGATTTGGCCTATATTTCTCGTGGAGGGCGATGAGCGCGTTCCTGTTGCGAGCATGCCCTCTATCGTGCGCTACCCGATTAAGGATATGGCGTATATCGCTGAGACCGCCGCTCGGCTGAAGCTGCCTGCGGTTGCGCTCTTTCCGCTAACGCCGCCCGAAAAGCGTGACGAGACCGGCAGCGAGGCGTTCAATCGGGATAATCTTGTTTGTCGTGGCATTGCCGCCTTGAAGGAAGCCAACCCTGCGCTTGGTGTGATATGCGATGTCGCCCTTGACCCTTACACCTCGCACGGACACGATGGGCTTCTCAAGGATAATGTTATCTTAAATGACGAGACGGTTGAATGCTTGACGCAGCAAGCGCTGGTTCAGGTGGCGGCGGGGTGCGATGTTATCGCGCCCTCCGATATGATGGACGGACGCATCGGCGCTATTCGCCACGCGCTCGACACCAACGGCTTTGCCGATAGAATTATTTTATCTTACGCGGTGAAATATGCTTCCGCGCTCTATGCGCCTTTTCGCGATGCGGTCGGCTCGCAGAATGTTCTCAAGGGGGATAAGAAAACCTACCAGATGGATTACGCCAACAGCGATGAAGCCTTACGCGAAACCGCTTTAGATATAGAACAAGGGGCTGATATTATAATGGTCAAGCCCGCGCACTTTTATGCTGATATTATTTATCGTGTAAAAAAGCAGTTTGCTATGCCAGTGTTTGCCTATCAGGTGTCGGGCGAATACGCGATGATAGCCAATAGCGCTAGCAGCGACCCTAAAGAGTTAGAAAAAATAGCGATTGAAAGTCTTGTGGCTTTACGCCGCGCGGGAGCTGACTCTATTTTAACTTACTTCGCGCCCCATATAGCACCTTTGCTGTAGCAGCTTTACTTTAGGCTGTGATATTTTTTTTGATAAAAAATAAGTGGCTTTTTTTCTTTATCAAAAACTTCACAATGCTCTATCGTGCCGATGATGATGATATGGTCGCCCGCTTGAAGCCGCTGCTGCACCGAGCACCGAAACCCAACCAAAGCATCTTTGATAAATAATCCCCCCTGCTGATTGACCGCCTCCCCGTCTAACTGATCCCCGTCTAACTGATCATCGTCCAACTGATGATGCCCATGGCGCGCACTATAACGCGACAGAGCCTCTTGCTCTTCGTTCAAAACGCTAACCGAAAAAGTTTCAACATCCTTAAACAAATCGTAAGAAACCTGATGCGCTTCGTCAGACGCCAAGCACCACAAAACCAAAGGCGGCGACAAAGATAAAGAGGTAAAAGAATTAACCGTCATTCCATAAACAATGCCCTGATGCTCGGCGGTGATGATGCTAACGCCGGTGGCAAAATGACCGAAGGCTTCTCTTAATTGCTTATCTGCGGGCTGCTTGTCTGTAGAATTTTCACTATTCATCTTTGCGATTATACAAGAAATTATGCTAGAATGATAAATTATGACTATTACTAGATTTGCTCCATCGCCGACCGGCGCGCTCCATTTGGGCAGCGCGCGCACCGCTTTATTCAATTACCTTTTTGCCAAACACGAAAAAGGTAAATTCCTTTTAAGAATTGAGGATACCGATAAAAAACGCTCTACGCCCGAAGCCGAGCGCTCGATTTTGGGCGGGCTGAAGTGGCTGGGGCTTGATTGGGACGGAGAGATAGTCCATCAATCTCATCGCGCCGAGCGTCATCGCCAAGTCGTGGAAGAGCTTCTCGCTAAAGGTGCCGCTTATTATTGCGACTGCTCGGCTGAGAAATTAGCCGCCGCGCGCGAAAAAGCAAAGAAAGAAAAGCTCCCCATCCAATACTTCCGCACCTGTCGCGACCGCAATTTGAGTTCAGGAGCTGTTCGTATCAAGATGCCTTTAGATGGCACGATAAGCATTGACGATAAAATTACCGGCAAAATGACGATAAAAAATGCTCAGCTTGACGATTTCATTATCCAGCGCACCGATGGCTCGCCGACTTATATGCTGTGCGTGGTGGTTGATGACCACGATATGGAGATAACCCATATCATTCGCGGCAATGACCACGCCACGAACGCCGCGCGTCAAGCGGCAATTTATAAGGCGATGGAGTGGGAGATGCCTATTTTTGCCCATATTCCTTTAATCCACGGCACCGATGGCGCGAAGTTATCCAAACGCCGCCATGTAGTGCAGGGGGCGCAGGATATTAACGAATATCAGCAAGAAGGCTATTTGCCCGCAGCGATGAGAAACTACCTCGCGCGATTGGGCTGGGCGCACGGCGATGACGAAACTTTTTCCACCGAAGAAGCTATCGGGTGGTTCTCACTTGAGGGCATTGGTAAATCTCCCGCCCGCTTTGACCAAAACAAGCTAGACTACCTCAACAAGCACTATATGAAGAAATTAACCCCCGAACAGCGTTTTCAGTTTTTTGCCCAAGGCGCAAGTAAAGGAACGAGTTTAGAAAAAAGCGATGAATACCAAAGGTTTACGCCTATTTTAGAACGCATCGCAGAGCGCTCCAAAACATTGACCGAATTCACTGAAAATGCTAGATTCCTAATAGCGTATGAGAATAGTTCGGGGCTTCAACCTAATAAAGCTCTTATCTTAAAGCTCATTCAACTGCTCGAAGAATCCCAGTGGGATACTATAAAAGGAACCATCGAGGATTTTGCCAAGCAAAATGGCGGACTTAAAGAAACCGCTCAGGCTATGAGAATAGCTATCATCGGGCAAAAAAACGCTCCTAGTATATTTGATGTTATCAATGCGCTTGGTAAAAACGAAACACTAAAAAGACTAAAGAGGATAATATGAGTGAAACAATGATGAAAAACATTAACGCCGACATCGAAGCCGGCAAGAAAACCGCCACGCTTGAGCTGGGCGAGAAACAAGAGGCGATGCCCATCTACGACGGCACAACAGGACCTAGCGTGGTCGATGTGTCGAAGCTATACGGTAGCACCAACCATTTCACCTATGATCCCGGCTTCACCTCTACCGCGAGCTGCGAGTCTAAAATTACCTACATTGATGGCGATAAGGGCATTCTGCTCCACCGCGGTTACTCGATTGAAGAACTCGCCGAAAATGTGAGCTTCATCGAGCTCGCCTACCTCCTGCTTTACGGCGAGCTGCCCCCGCAAAAAGAGCTCGACAACTTCGACAACGCAATCCGCTATC
Source organism: Alphaproteobacteria bacterium (assembly GCA_965209065.1). Lineage (GTDB taxonomy): Bacteria > Pseudomonadota > Alphaproteobacteria > JAPOUT01 > CBDBUR01. Next base: position 522,237 of record OZ242373.1, on the reverse strand, counting down.
ACACGATGGTGCATGAGCAAATCCATAAATTTTTCAATGGCTTCCGCCGAGACGCTCACCCTATGGCGATTATGCTAGGCGTGGCGGGTGCGCTGTCTGCCTTTTATCACGATTCGCTCGATATTTCCGACCCCAAGCAAAGAATGATAGCCAGTCGGCGCATGATAGCCAAAATGCCGACCATCGCCGCGATGGCTTACAAATATTCGGTCGGGCAGCCTTTCAACTACCCGCGCAACGACCTAGATATTGCCAGCAACTTCCTCTATATGTGCTTTTCCGTGCCGTGCGAGGAGTTTGTTGTTAATCCTGTTTTCGCCAAGGCGATGGATAAAGTCTTTATCCTCCACGCCGACCACGAGCAAAATGCCTCTGCCGCCACCGTGCGTTTGGCGGGCTCGACCGGGGCGAACCCTTTCGCTTGTATCGCCGCCGGCATTAGCGCGCTGTGGGGTCCCTCGCATGGCGGCGCGAATGAAGCCGCGCTCAATATGCTCTCTGAGATTGGCAGCGTCGAGAATATCCCTGCTTATATTGCTAAAGCGAAAGATAAAAGCGACCCCTTCCGCTTGATGGGTTTTGGTCATCGGGTTTATAAAAACTACGACCCGCGCGCAAAAATTATGCGCAACACATGCCATGAGGTCTTGTCGCAAATTGACAACAAGGACCCCTTGCTAGAAGTTGCTATGGCGCTCGAAGAAATCGCTTTGAATGACGAATACTTCATCGCGAAAAAACTTTATCCTAATGTTGATTTCTATTCGGGGCTTATCTTGAAGGCTTTGGGTTTTCCGACCTCTATGTTTACCGTGCTGTTTGCGGTTGCGCGCACGGTCGGTTGGGTCGCGCAGTGGAACGAAATGATTGAAGACCCGAAACAAAGAATCGGCAGACCAAGACAGCTATACATCGGCGAAGCCGCTAGACCTTATAAGCTTATGAACCAGCGCTAATCGTTAAGCGCTAATCTCTAAAACTTTACGCGCCGCCATCACACTCGGTGGTTCTTGCGTCTGTAGCTTTTGGTGAAATTCGGCAAGCGTGCGCGTGTTATCTTCTCTCAATAACTTTATTGTTGCTTCGGCAATCGGTTGCGGCTTGACCGTTTCTCTTCTTAGAAATTCGGGAAAAACCATTTTATCTAAAATTAAATTAACCAAACTCGCAAACTTGAAGCTAACAATCAGAAAACCAATTTTTTCTTCTAAATAATTTAAGCGGTAAATACAAACCGAAGCGGTGCCCGATAACCCCAGCTCTAGCGTAATTGTGCCTGATGCCACAAGCGCAACATCAGCCGCGCGAAATAAAGCCTGCTTCTCCATTTGCTCGCGAACCAAAATAGGCTGCACGCGCCACGTCTTAACCTTTTCTATTGTTTCTTCAGCAATCGTTTCAGCAAGTGGTAAAAAAAATTCTACGTTCGGCTCTTTTGCTTTTATCACCTCCATCGCCTCCGCAACAGGTGCCGCCAAATACTTCAATTCCTTTCGCCTAGAGCCAAGCCCTATTAAAACAAACTTTTTATTCTCATCAAAACGCGTGCGAAATGCTTTTGACTCCGCCTCGTCCGCCTGATGTTCTAAAGCAGGATGACCAACATAACTTGTCGGAATCCCATAAGAACGAAAAAAATCCTCCTCAAAAGGAAAAAGCACCAAGCAGTGCGTGATATATTTTTTCATTTTCTTCGCACGACCCTTGCGCCACACCCAAGCCTTAGGCGGCACGTAGTTGATGATTTTAATATCAGGCGCGCGCCGAAACACCGAGCGCGCAATGCGATGAGTCAAATCATAACTATCAATAATAATTAAAGCGTCAGGCTTGCCGGCGATAATGCTATTGGCTATCTTGCGAATACGCCACAATAAAGCAAACCCATGCAATATAACGCCAATCACCGCCACTTGCGATATCAGCGAAAGCGGCATAACACTTTCAAGCCCCTCATCAATCATCTCTTTGCCGCCGACACCAAAGAATTTCCCTTCAAACCCCTGCTTCTTGAGCGCCGCCATTAGCCTGCCGCCAAGCAAATCCCCCGATGCCTCAGCCGCCACCAGCGCAAGGCGCTTAGGCGCGATGTGCCCGCGCCTCATTTTATCGACACAGCTTGAATGAAAACGCCATCTTTTTTCGCTTGCGCTTTTAGCGCGTCCTTATCGTCGATTAAAATGTTGTTCTCCTTTACCACGATGCCCGCTAAATTGGCTTGCGCCACTTTGCTTAAAGTTTTTAAGCCTATGGTCGGCATGTCTATCCTTAAATCTTGATGGGGACGGGGTATCTTAACCAAAACCCCCCTGCGCTCATCTTCCGCCCCTCTAAAAGCCTGAGGCAAAGACAAAACCCTATCTAACATATTATCCGTGCCTTCCACCGCCTCAACCGCGACCACCACGCCATTCGTCACGACCGCCGACTGCCCCACATTCAACTCGCCCATCGCATTAACGACTTTAATTCCCAAATCCATATCTATTTGATGTTGCCCGTCTTGACGGTTCTTGTCGGCGCGACCCGACAAAAAACCCGCCTTCATTGTTAGGCTGGGGCATATTTCCTCCGCCCCTTTAATCGTAAAGCCTTCCACCTCTTCTAGATAGCGAACAAAATTCGATAGAATCATATCGTCACTGTTTTGCTTCTGCCATTCCATATCTTTCTGTATCATCTCTAAAAGTTTTGACGGAATGTCGGCGATTAAAGACCCGCCGGGGTTCGTGCTGGGGCGAGCCACGCCGCCAATCAAAACAAGCTGCTTGCACCCCTCCTCCTTGAGCTTCTTAATAATCGTATTAATCTGCAATAAAGAAAATTCCGCATGATTGAATTCGCGCATGGCTTTGTCTGCCAAGCCCTCATAGGCAATGACGAAAATATCGTGCTTCTTTAATGCCTCCTGCGCTACGCGGTGGGGTAAAGAACCACTTCCTGCTATGATTGCAAGCTTTGCCATAACGAACGAACCCTCTCTCAACGCCTCGATTGTAAAATAGCGTGACGACCATCAAAAGAACTTTTGATAAAACCAAGCGCTTCATCGGTTATGCTGCTGGTCTCATTTGAAAATTCTTTCTCTAACTTTTCTACCCGCTCTTGAGCCGTGCCCTGCATTTTGAAAAAAGTGTTGTAAAATTTACGCAAAGCGTTAATTTGCTTATTGTCAAAGCCGCGCCGCCTTAACCCAATGATGTTTATCCCCGTCCAAACCGCAGGAATGCCGAACACGCTAACATAGGGCGGAATATGACTAGCAAGCCCCGAACTCCCCGTGATAAAAGCATGCGTCCCTATTTTAAGATATTGCTGGCAAACCGAATTGCCTCCCATAAAAACATAATCGCCTAGCTCGCAATGTCCGGCAAGCAAAACCGCATTGGCGAGAATAACATTGTCACCCAAAATACAATCGTGCGCAACATGCGCGCACGCCATAATAAAACAATCTTTGCCAATTCTCGTTTCCATACAGCCACCCGATGTGCCTTTATGAATCGTAACATTTTCACGAATAACCGTCCTATCGCCAATGTGCGTGCTGCTTTCTTCGCCTGCATATTTCAGGTCTTGCGGCACGGCACCGATAGAAGTAAAGGGAAAAATCTCACAGCGCTCGCCTAAATGGGTATCGCCGGTTATCACCGCATGGGCGTGAAGCCTCGTGCCAGCACCAATATGAACGCCCGCGTCTATCACACAATAGGGACCCACCTCAACATCAGCGCCAAGCTCAGCCTTTGACGAAACAACCGCTGTTTGGTGAATCTTCACTTCTTGTCTTCTCCGCTAATATCCATCAAAGCCGCAGAGAAAACCAACTCAGCCACCAGCTGACCCTCAACAAAAGCCTGCCCCTTAAATTTCCAAATGTTTTTAACACGGCGCTGAAAATCAACCGTTATCTCTAATACATCGCCCGGCACGACAGGTTTTCTAAACTTCGCCTTCTCCAGAGAGGAAAAATAAACGACCTTGCCCTCCTTCTCGTCTTGATGAAAATAAGACCAAAGCACCACCGAAGTTTGCGCGACCGCCTCTATAATCAAAACGCCCGGCATAATCGCGTGGTTGGGAAAGTGGCCTTGAAAAAATATCTCGCCAATAGAAACGTTCTTATACGCCCGCGCGAAACTATCCTTCTTGAGCTCTACCACCCTGTCTAACATCAACATTGGATAACGATAAGGCATCAGCTTGATAATATCATCAACCCCCAAGACACCCTTGAATGTATCATTTGTCATTTTTGCCCCCTTTTTGCTTGTGCTGTTTTAGAAGTTTTTTTAACAAAGCCTGCTCTTGTAGAAAAAGCTTGAAGTCTTTAGCAGGATAGCCCATATAATCTTTGCCCGCCGGCACTTTTGCCATAACGCCCGATTTCGCGCCCAAACGCGCGCCCGCGCCAATGTGAGCGTTGTCCGCGATGCCAACCTGACCGAGCAAAATAGCATAATCATCTATGCGCGCCGAACCCGCTATCCCAACTTGCGCGATGATAAAACAATGCCTGCCAATACGAACGTTATGTCCTATTTGAACAAGGTTATCTATTTTTGTGCCTTCGCCGATAGTGGTGTCGCGTGTGCTGCCTCTGTCAATTGTCGTGTTGGCACCAATCTCAACATCATTTTGGATAATCACTCTACCGATTTGTGGCACATGCACCGCGCCGTTCATTTGCGGCACATAGCCGAACCCCGCCTGCCCCAAACGCACGCCGGTATGAATAACAACCCTATCGCCAATCAAGGAATGCGTGATAGAAGAATGCGCGCCAACAAAACAATTTCTACCAATCGCGCAATTTTCTCCGATGATGCTATAGGCACTGATAATCGTGCCCGCGCCAATCTGCGCGCCCGATGCGACAATCGCGCCAGCCTCTACCACAACGCCGGCTTCGAGCTTCGCTTTAGAATCTATCCGTGCGCTTTCATCGATACCCGTTTGCCCTAGCCCGCTTTTGTGAATGGAGGCTTGCGGATAAAATAAACTCAAGGCTTTGGCGTAAGCCAAGTGCGGCTGAAAGGTTTTCAACACCACAATATGAGATGGCGCTTCGGCGGCGAGCTCTTCGGACATGAAACAAGCGCGCGCGTGGCTTTTGCGTAGCGCACCGACAAACCGCCGACTTGTAAGATAACTAATATCGTCTTCACCCGCCTCGTCAAGAGGCGCGACCCCCATAATTTCTATATCGGCATCTTCGGGTTTAACCAACGCGCTATCCGTTTTCTGCGCGAGCGCCCCCAAACTGATGGGTGCCTCTTTTTCAAAAAAACCATACCCAGAAATAGCGTCCCCCTATTCTTTCGGCACCTCTAACTTTATACTTGAGAGCCTATCATCTAGTATTTTGACAACCTTATCGGTTACATCAAGACTAGAATCTCCGTCTAAAACAGCTGTGCCTCTAAATAAAATATCGATATTCCCGTCATCTTTGACTTCGGTGTAGATACCCTCAAGCACGCCGGTGATTTCAGAAAGTGAATCTTGCGCGCCGGCTTGCAGTTTTCTTTGCTCCTCTTGAGCCTTCTGCTGAAAGCGCTCTACCTTTTGACCAAAGCTAACTTGCTTCTCCTGAAAGGCAGAGGCAGATAGGGTTGCTCTTTGTTTTTCTAGGTTTCTTTGTTCGCGCTCTAAGCGTTTTCTTTCGCGCGTGAGACTTTTTTCGGCTTTCTCTCTATAGCTTTTGACTTGCCGATTAAAATCTTTTCCGACTCTAGAATCGCGAATGACCTTCTGCTCATCAACATAAGAAATTTTCGCGCCGCCGCCTACGCCTATAGGGTCGCAAGCTGTCAGCAGCACAGCCACCACTAGTGTTGAAACTATTTTTATCATTTTCATAATCTTTGTCCTTTCTTTATATGGTTAAAATGATACTCCAATTTGGAAATGGAAGTTTTGTTCATCGTCATAGGATTCTTTTAGCAACACGTCAGCGAAGTCGAAACGCAAGGGCCCCAAGGGCGATTCCCATAAAAGACTAAATCCTGCGCTTATCCGCAGGGCAAAATTGTCTCTTATCGGGTCATTTCTCACCGCATAATAACGTCTCGTATCGGAGCCACTATCACCTACTATAGCTGTATCTAAAAAAAGCACTGGCGTCAAGCCCACCTGCTTTAGATATTGGCTAGAAATTCTTAACTCATTGGAAAGGATACCGTAGAGCCTGCCCCCGACGCTTGTGCCGCTTGCCCTTCTTGGTCCCACGCCCGAGCGGTCAAACCCCCTGACATTGCCTGCGCCTAAGAAGAAATTGTTGAGCGTGCGTGGCTCATAGTCCCCAAGCGGATACAAATGCCCCCCAAGCAAGCGCGAGGCAAAAATATACTTGCCCGAAATAACATCAGCGAGCGTTCTGTAAAAACGAATATCTCCTATGGTGCGCACATAGCTTGCTTGCCCGCCCGCGCCGGCGAAATCTTGCCCGAAGCTCGCATACCAACCCGACGAAGGCGTGCGAATATCATCGCGGCGGTCGTAAGAGAGCCTATAGCCAAAAATAGATTCTAGCGTATCACCTTCCTCAAAATTGCCATCGGAGTTATAGATACGATCATTTTGCAATTCGTAAGACAAAGTGAAATAGGCATCTTCACGCAAGGGAAAACGTAAGGACAAAGAAGCGCCGGTGCGGTCTAGGTTATATCCTTGCGTGTCGCGCAAATCGTTTATTTGGTAAAAGCCGCCGATGCCAAACCTTAAACGATAACCGAAAAAATAAGGCTCAACAAAACTTAAATTCACATTTTGCCGCCGCTCGGCATAAGAAAAGGCAACCCCTAGCGTTTGTCCCTTGCCTTGAAAATTCGTTTCGCGAATTGAAAAGTCAGCGATAAAACCATCAATCGTAGAAAACCCGGCGCCTAAAGAAATTTCACCTGTCGGTCGCTCCGCTACTCGCGCGTCTAAAATAACCTTATCGGGTGTTGAGCCTTGTCTGGTATCTATCGCGACATTATTAAAGAAGCCTAAGTTTCTAATGGCGCGCTCGCTTTGCGCCATCAAAGCGAGGTTGAACGGGTCGCCCTCCTTCAATCTAAATTCACGGCGCACCACTTCATCTTGCGTGTGGCTATTGCCTTTAATCTCTATGCGTTCAAGATAACTGCGAGGCGTTTCGGTAATATGCCATATCACATTCGCGATTTGTGTGTCGCTATTTTTTTCTAAATCAGGGGTAACGTTAAGAAAAACATAGCCTAAATTTTGCATTTCTTCAGTAATCGCATCACGGCTAAGACCTATCCTATACCCATTGAAAATATCACCTGTATCATATTGCATTAAGGTTTCAAAAATATCCTTGTCTAGCTCTGGGATTTTTATCCTAAAGCGATTTTTACCAAAACGATAGCGCTTGCCTTCATCAATAATAAAAGTGATGTAAAAACCATTATCGGTGATATTGCGCTCAGCTAAAACGGCTTGAACTGCGAAGTCAGCGAACCCACGTTTTGTATAAAAACTGCGTAAGAGCTGCTTATCAAATTCAAGTCTATCGGGGTCGTAAGTGTCGGTTACAGATAGAAATTTCCAAAAAGCATATTCGCCACTCGCGATAGAGGACTTCAACTCATAATCGCTAAACACTTTATTGCCGATAAAATAAACTGCTTCAATATAACTCTTTTCCCCTTCGGTAACCTCAAACACGACATTCACGCGGTGCGAAGGAAGCTCTATGACTTTTGGCTCCACCCGCACGCGATAATAACCCTGACGGCGATATTGCTGAATAATAACCTGCGCCGCCGCAAGCACTTGCGCACGACTATAAACCGCGCGCGGCACAACGTTAATCAAAGGCTTGAGCACATCTTCATCAAGCACATCGTTTCCCTCGAAAGCCACTTGGCTGATAATAGGATTCTCCACCACCTCCACAATGAGCTTTCTGCCGTTGCGTCTTATTTTGATGTCGGAAAATAGACCCGTGCTAAACAAAGTTTTGAGTGCCTTGTCAGCGGTGGCTTCGTTATATTCATCGCCAATGCGCAGAGGCAAGTAAGCTTGAATGGTCGCGCCGTCAATACGGCGATTGCCACGCACCTCGATGGCGTTAATCGTCTGCGCGAATGCCTCACCCGACAAAGCTAAAATGAAGCCAAAAATAAACAGCGCATAAAGTGCTTTGCAACAAGCGCGGGCGATAAACATCTATGAACTAATCCAGACCTAATAAACCCAATTGAATAAAATCATTGAGCGTCACAAATAACATTAAGGCGAAAATAAGCACTAAGCCAACACGCATAGCATGCTGCTGCGCGCGCTCACTCACCGGCGAGCCTTTTATTGCCTCAATGATGTAAAACAAAATATGCCCGCCATCTAAAACCGGAATGGGAAGTAGATTCATAATCCCTAAAGAAATCGACAGCACCGCCGCCAAGGCAAGCAAAGAAATAAACCCTTCTCCCGCGCTCTTTGACGCTATTTGAATAATCCGCACCGGCCCCGACAGATTAGACGCGTCTTGCTTGCCGATAATCAGCTGACCGAGATAGGTAAAGGTTACCCCGATAACCTTGCCAAAATGTCCAACCGAATGCCCGAAAGAGGAAAACAAACCGACATGCTGTCTGCCAATTTCTTTTTCAATTAAACCGATGCCTATCGCGCCTGTGGTGTAAGTGCCGCCCATTCTATTGCTGACCTCGCCCAAGCGCGGAACCGCGAACAAAACCCCTTGCTTCCCTTCGCGCTCTATCCTTATCGCGAGACGCTCCCCCACCGATAGGGAAACCAAACGCGACACATCACCCGGTGCGGAAACCGATTCATCATTGATTGATAAAATCAAATCGCCTTTTTGGAAGCCTGCCGCCTCAGCGACACTGCCCTTAAAAACTTCGCTCACTTCGCTGCTAACCTGCCGAACGCCAAAAATAAAAAAGATACCCCAGAAAATAGCAATGGCCAAAACAAAATTAGCGACTGGACCTGCCGATGCAATCGCCATACGCTCATACACACTTTTGTTGTCATAGCAGGAGCTTTTATACTCTTGACTGCTTGCATCTTGACTGCTTGCATTTTTGGTGAGCTGTTCTTCTATCAAGCCGTCTTGCTCGCCGCGCATTTTGCAATACCCTCCAATCGGAAAAAGCGCTACACGCCATCTCGTGCCGTAGGAATCGTTTCGGTGAAACAGCTCCTTGCCCATACCGATAGAAAAAGTTTCCACGAAAACACCATTCCAGCGCGCGACCAAAAAATGTCCTAGCTCGTGGATAAACACCACCAATGTAAATATAAACAAAAATGGTAAAGCATAACCTAATATAGAACTAAACGTTTCAATCATTTATCATTGCCTCCGTTGTTTTTCGCGCTAGGTTATCTAACGCCGTGATGTCCTCTAGGGTGTGAGGCTGCTGTGGCACTCTCATTTTTTCTAGCACATTTTCAACCCCTTTGGCAATAGCGTTAAAGGCTATCCTCTTGTGTAGGAAGGCGCCAACGAGCATTTCGTTCGCGGCGTTGAGGATTATCGCCGCCGCCTGCCCCGAGCGCAAGACCGGCTGCGCTAAACGGACAACAGGAAAACGCGCGCTATCAATCGGCTCGAAGTGTAAGCGCGTGAGCGTGTCAAAATTTAGGCGCGGCAGGTCGTGGTGATGCGCGCCCAAAATATCAGCGAGCGCGATGCGCATATCAGGTGCCGCGAGAAAAGCGAACAGCCCGCCGCCTGCCTCCTCCACCAGCGCATGAACCAGCGATTCTCTGTGCTGCACCATAGCGAGTTTGTCAGCCGGCAAATCAAACAGCGTGTGCGCTTCGATGAGTTCTAAAACCTTATTCATCATCGTTGCCGAATCAATCGAAATTTTCTTCCCCATCGACCACACGGGGTGAGCGGTCGCCTGTTCGGGCAGAACATCTTTCATCTGCTCTAAAGGTAAATCGCGCAAAGCGCCGCCCGATGCCGTTAAGATGACGCGCTCTACCTCGCCGGCCTTCTCTAGCAAACGGCTAAGCGCGTGGTGCTCGGAATCGGCGGGCAGAATTTTACAGCACGACTTTTGCGCTTGCTTCATTAACAAAGCGCCGCCGCACACGATTGCCTCCTTGTTGGCGATGGCAAGATGGCTTTGGTGTGTCGCGGCGGCAAAGGTCGCGGGCAAGCCGGCGATGCCGCTTATCGCCGCAACGAAAACATCGACACGATAGGACGCCGCTTCCATCAGCCCGCTTGCACCGGCGGCAACTTTTATTCCCGTTCCGCTTAACTGCTCTTTCAAGTTTTGATAGAGTGCTTCATCGGCAATGACTGCCATCTCGGCTTTTCTGTCGCGCGCTATCTGGGCGAGTGCTGCAACATTTTTATTTGCCGTCACCGCGCCTAAACAAAAAGACTCCTCCGACAAAATGCTCAACGTGCTTTGTCCGATAGAACCCGTCGCGCCTAATATGCTAACCTTTTTCATCAACCGCGCACCAACCAAGTCGCGATAGAGCCTGAGCCAAAAAGCAAAAAGATAAAATAGAAAACCATTATCGCCAGCAATAAACCATCGACTCTATCTAACACGCCTCCGTGTCCCGGCAGCAAATGGCTGCTGTCCTTGATGTTGTGATAACGCTTCATATAAGATTCCAGTAAATCGCCGGCTTGCGTGGCAAGAGAAATAAGCACCGCCCATAACAATAATTGCGGTGATAGACCTAGCGTATAAATCAAAATAGCAGCTGTGGTAAGGGAGAATAAAACACCGCCAAAAACACCCGCCCATGTTTTATTTTCAGAAATGCGCGGCGCTAATTTAGCTCCGCCTACCAATCTGCCAAACACATAGCCGCCGGTATCGCTCGCCCAAACCAAAAACAGAAAAGCAAACAGAGCCACCTTGCCATCACTGCCATCGCCGCGCAAGTGCGCGAGCAAAATAAAAGGCGTGAGTAAATAAATTAACCCCACGCTTGATAGGAGTTTATTTTTTTTATGTAAGCTCGCGATAAACAAAGCGCCTAAAGCGCCAAGCGCGATAATCCCAAAAGTTCTCAACACAAGCTCATTGCTCTGCCAAAAGTGAAACAAAATGCCGAGCAAAGCCATCACGTATAAAGCCGACAAGGGCGAGGTCACTTTATCATCTAAAATTTTGACCCATTCCCAAATAAGCAAAAGCCCGACAAGACCCAAAAGTATCAAAAACCAAATCCCGCCAAACCAAATAGCCGCCACGATTGGCGGCATTAAAGCCAAGGCGGTTGCCACTCTAGAGACGAAGTTATTCATCTTCCAATAGGGCTTCGTCCGCGCCAAATCGGCGGCGGCGGCTTTGATAGGTCTCTAGCGTTTCTAAAAAAAGCGCAGGCGAGAAATCAGGCCAAAAGCTATCGACAAAAATAAATTCAGCGTAAGCATTTTGCCATAAAAGAAAATCGCTGAGCCTTTGCTCTCCGCCGGTGCGAATGAGCAAATCGACCGTCGGCGCGAGTGCCGCATCAAGCCTTTCGAGAGTTATCTCCTCTCGCGCTTGAGCGAGTGCCTGCGCGGCGCGGGCAATTTCATCTCGCGCGCCATAATTGAACGCAATCGTTAGAACCATTCCTTCATTATGCCTTGTTAAATGCCTCGCGTGGTCAATTAAATTTAGAATATCCTCATCGACTCCTTCGCGTTTGCCTAGAAAGGTGAGGCGCACTTTATGTTGGTGTAGTTCGTCTAAATCGCTTTTGATATAGTTCCGAACCATCAGCATCAGGTCATTGACTTCATCTTGCGAGCGATGCCAATTATCCAAGCTGAAACCATAAACGCTTAAATGCTTAATGCCGATGTTAGACGCGGTGCGAATAATTTCTCTTAAAGCATCGATGCCGGCTTGGTGTCCGCTTTTCCTAGAGAGCCCTCGCGCTTGAGCCCAGCGACGGTTGCCGTCCATTATCAATGCCACGTGGTGTGGCAATTTTTTCTCTCCCGTCATAAATTAAATTTGCCTTAAAGTTAAATCGTCCCAAAGTTAAATCGTCTCAAAATTAAATTGTCCCAAAATTAAATCGTCATCGTGTCTTTTTCTTTATCATCTAACAGCTTATCGACCTCTTTGATGTGCGCATCGGTCAGGGCTTGAATTTTTTTCTGCCCGCTCGCAACATCGTCCTTGCTAATTTCTTTTTCTTTCGCTTTGAGGCTATCCATTCCATCGCGGCGCACATTACGCACGGCGATACGCGCTTGCTCGGCGGCGCGCGAGGCAAGCTTGACAACTTCCTTCCGCCGCTCTTCGCTTAACTGCGGCACGGGAAGACGAATGAGCTGGCCATCAACCACAGGGTTAATCCCTAAATCAGATTTGACAATCGCCTTTTCTATCGCTTGCGTTTGCGCCTTGTCCCACACTTGTATCGTTATCAGGCGCGGCTCGGGCATATTTATTGTGCCGAGCTGCGCGAGCGGCGTTTGCGTGCCATAAACTTCAATGCGCACGGAATCTAACATCGCGGGGTTGGCTCTGCCCGCGTGGAGGCTAGAAAAATCGCCCTGTAATTTTTTGAGCGCGGAGTCCATTCGCTTCTCTATGTCTTTGAAATCAGTCATCGCTAATAATCGTGCGCAGCCCCTCGCCCGAAAGTGCGGCGGCGAGTCCGTTCTTAGCCTTACGCGAGAAAACAATAATTGGAATAGCGTTCTCGCGACACAGGCTTATTGCGGCGGCGTCCATAATGTTGAGCTTTTGGTTTAACACTTCCATATAACTTAACCTATCATAACGCACGGCTTTTGGGTCAAGCGCGGGGTCGGCGGAATAGACGCCATCGACTTGGGTCGCCTTCGCGAGAGAGGTGCAGTTCATTTCGGCGGCGCGCAGAGCGGCGGCGGTATCGGTGGTGACGTAGGGGTTGCCAGTGCCGGCGGCAAAAATGACGATGCGCCCTTGCTCCATATGGGTTATCGCGCGGCGGCGAATGTAAGGCTCACAGATGCGGGTCATCGTAATAGCCGACATCACGCGGGTGGGTGCGCCTTCGCGCTCGATGCTGTCTTGGAGGGCGAGCGCGTTCATCACGGTCGCGAGCATACCCATATAATCGGCAGTCGCCCTATCCATTCCGGCGTTCGCCGCCTGAGCGCCGCGCATGATATTGCCTCCCCCGACAACCAAACAGAGCTGCGTGCCGGTTTCAACCACTTCTATAATCTCGCGCGCCATTTTGCGCGTTATGGCAAAATCAATACCTGACCCCCCATCATCTGCTAACGACTCTCCCGAAATTTTCAACAAGACTCGCGCAGAAGGAGACTCCATTACCCGTCCCCTAAAGCGAAACAAACGAAACTATCAACCTCTGCTTCTTGTTGCTGTAAGAATTTTCCTATTGTTAGCTCGTCATCTAAAACGAATTCTTGCTCTAGCAAAGCGGTCTCGGTGTAGAATTTTTTCAAGCGACCGGCGACCATTTTTTGCGCAATCTCTTCAGGCTTGCCTTCCTCTTTGGCTTGAGCGAGCAAAACTTTACTTTCTCTTTCAATCACTTCTTTATCAATGCCGTCCTTGTTTATTGCAAGCGGGCGCGTTGCCGAAATGTGCATCGCAAGTTTTTTGCCGGTCTCATCGCCGCCCTTTTTCAACGCGACCAAAACGCCAATTTTACCCGTTCCATCGCCTTGCTTATTATGTAAATAGCTCGAAAGCTGTCCGCCCTCAGGCGCTTCCAAAACACGCACGCGCTTGAGAGAAATGTTCTCTCCTAACTTGGCGGCTAAATCTTTCACATACTCCTCGACCGAGCCTCCCTCCATTTTAGCGGTGGGTAAATTATCTCCCGCTTCAATCGCGAGCGCGGCTAAAGCGCTGGCGGCTTTATCGAAGTCGGTGTTGCGCGCGACAAAATCTGTTTCTGACGACAACTCTATCAAAGCGCCGCGGTTGCCTTTTACCGCCAAAGCGATAAGCCCCTCTTCAGCCGCGCGGTCTGCTTTCTTCGCCATCTTGGCATGCCCTTTTTGTCGTAGCCAATCAACCGCAGCTTCCATATCGCCCGCGCACTCGGCGAGAGCTGACTTACAATCCATCATCCCCGCACCCGTGCGTTCGCGTAAGGTTTTAACATCTTGCGCGGCGACACTCATTCTTTTTCGGCTTCCCCCGTTGCTTCCGTTGCTTCTGGCTCTGCAGGTGCTTCAGCTGTTTCAGTTTCTTCTTTAGATTCTTCTTTAGATTCTTCTGGGGGTGTTTCTGCTTCTTCGTTTTCAGCGCTTGCTTCTATTCCTTGTAAAGCGGCAGTTGCCATCATCTCGCAATAAAAACGAACGGCGGCGCTAGAGTCATCATTGCCGGGAATAGGATAAGTAATATCTTCGGGGTCGGAGTCGCTATCGACAATGGCAACAATAGGAATGCCGAGCCGCTTTGCTTCCTTAACAGCAATAGCTTCATGGTTTGTGTCTATGATGAAAAGCATATCGGGCGTGCCGCCCATAGAGCGCACACCGCCGAGCGTTTTTTGTAATTTGTCGTATTCATTTTTTTGATTAAGCAATTCTTTTTTAGTGAAGCCGGTATTTTCGTCCTCCAGTTTTTTCTCAACTTCCTCGAGGCGCTTGATAGAGTTGGCAACCGTTTTCCAGTTCGTGAGCATACCGCCGAGCCATCGGTGATTGACGTAGTGCTGTAGAGAACGCTGGGCGGCTTCGGCGATGGGCTTAGAGGCTTGGCGTTTCGTTCCGACAAAAAGCACTCTGCCATTGCGCGCGACAATATCTTGAATAGCCGCCATCGCCTCTTTCAAGCGCGGGACGGTTTGGGTCATATCCAAAATATGGATACCGGAGCGTGTATCGAAGATATAGGGCGACATTTTGGGGTTCCACCGATAGGTTTTGTGTCCGAAATGCGCCCCGACTTGAACGAGGTCGCTCATTTTCACATCGGGTAGGTTCATCTACGCTTTGCCTCTTTTGTAATGATTTTGATTAGGTATAGAGTTTCTTTGAGCTTTCGTCAAGAGGGTTCTGCCGCGCCGATATAGAATGCCAGCCAAGCTATTATTTAGGCGGTTTTTATCTCTAAAGCGTTTTTTGTATGCGAATGAGTGCATCGGCGGCGCGTTCGGCGCGGCGCACTTGGCGCGGCGAAAGAGAACGGCGAATGTTCGGCAAAAGTTTCTGCGCACGCCCCAACCCCTGCCGCGAGCTAACAAGCAACCACTTCAACGCCTCCTCTAAATTAGGATTTGCCGAAGCTGTTTTTAACGTCCAGCTCGCCGCTAGATTATACTGCGCGACCCGATGACCTCGCTGCGCCACCGGCAGGAGATAAATCCGCGCCTTCCTAACATCGCGCGCTATCTGCGGCGACCCTTTCAAATAAATATTCCCCAAAGCAAGAGCCGCGCGTGCGCTGCCCTTTTCGACTCCTTGCTTAAACAAGCGCGCCGCGTCTTTTTGTCTGCCCTGACGCTCTGCCGCTTTACCCAAATAATAATAAGCATCAGCCACACCTGCCGCTTGCGCCTTGTTTAACCACGCCTTCGCCTCGCTTAAATCAAGTGCGACATATTCGCCTTGCGTATAAAGTTTGCCGAGCGCTAAAAAAGCAGGTCCGTGCTCTTGTGCCGCCGCCGCTTGTAATAAGCGCAAGGCTTGAGGCACATCGCGCTCAACCACTTTCGCCTCGATATAAACCGAAGCAAGCGCAACCTGCGCAGCCGCGTCGCCCTTCTCCGCCGACACGCCCAAAAAAGAAACGCCCTTATAAGGCGAAAGACGCACGCCTCCGCCGCCCTTTAGAAAAATTAACCCCAGCTCTCTTTGAGCCGCCGCGCTCTCTTGACGCGCGGCAAGCGCATACCACCGCGCCGCTTGCGTCAAATTGACGTCCTTATAAATATCGCCAAGCCTTAACTGCGCGGTGAGGTTGTTCTGCTCGGCGCTCAGCTTGAACCAGTTGGCGGCGGTTTGCTTATCCCCTTGCGCCAAATAGTAAGCACCCATTCGCGTTTGCGCCTTGTCTGACCCTTGATTAGCCGCGCGGCGATAGGAGGCAATCGCTTTTTGTAAATCCTGCTTTGTGCCAAGCCCGCGTTCGTAATGCTGGGCGAGTTTGTGCTGCGCGGGCGCGAACTCTTGAACCGCCGCGAGTGCAAGCCACGTATTCGCCGTCTCGTAGTTTTGCGCGACCCCTAGCCCTTGCGAAAAAATAATCCCCAGCGCGAATTGCGCTTGAGGATAATTTTTCTTTGCCGCGCGCGCATATAAATCGAAAGCCTCGTCATAGTCAAGCTCTACGCCCTTGCCGCGAAAATATAAATGGCCTAAGTGCGTTACCGCCCGCACATCTCCTTGGTTAGCCAGCGCGCTCCATATATCCATCGCCTTGCTGTAGTTTTCTACTTTATAAGCGAGCAGCCCCTTTTCGAAATCATCTAAGTCATCTGCGCCAGAATCATCTGCGCGCGCATTGTCATAAGCAAACAAGACAAAACATAAAAACAAAATGCCCGAAAATGAAATACTAGCTTTCATTAAAGTGCCTTTGTTCTATATTTATCTAGCCACCTTTGCGCTTCTGCTTCAGCGGTTTGGCGTTCTTCTTCATCTAACCTTTTTGCAAAGAGCTTCTTTTTATTGCTGATATTCTCTGAGCCCAACCGCTCGGCGATGACAAGCCATAGATAAGTTTTCTCATAATCTCTACGAGCAGAATAAATAGCCGCGAGATTGACGCCAGCTTCGGCATAGCCCTCGCGCGCGGCGATGAGAAACAATTTTGTCGCCGTGACCCAATCCACCTTGACGCCAATTCCCTTAACGAAAGCCCAGCCCAAAGCGTTCACCGCCTCGACATTGCCCCGCTCTGCCGCTTGGTTAAGCAAATTGACGATTTGGAATTCGTTTCTTTTTTCAAGCGTCAAATAGTGGAGCGCAAGCATATAAGCTCCATCGCCATTGCCGTTATTGGCGGCGATGCGATACCAGCGCAACGCGAGGTCTTTGTTTTTTTCTCCGACGAGACCTTCGTCATAAATTTTACCGAGCAGGAACTGCGCTTGCGCTTGCCCAGCCGCCGCCGCGCGCGCGAGCAGACTTCTTGCGCGCGGATAATCGCCGCTAGTAAAATATAAAAGCCCAAGCCGATACTCTGCGGGCGCGAACTCTTGCGCGACCGCGACCCTATACCACTGGCGCGCTGTGGTGAGGTTCTTCTCGACTCCTAAACCCATTTCATATATCCAGCCAAGATTATATTGCGAGCGTGCGTATCCTTGTTGGGCGGCGCGTTCGAACCATCGGCGTGCCGTTTGCTGATTTTGAGCCACGCCCTCGCCCTTAAAGTATAGGATGCCGATGTTGTGCTGTGCGCGCGGGTCGCGAGCGCGCGCCAGCGGAGCCCATTCCTTGAAAGCGGTGGCGTAGTCTTTACCTTCATAAGCAACCGCCCCCCTTTCCATAGCACCGAGTGCTATAGCAGGAGCATTTATCGCTAAAACCAATAAGAATAGAAAATGCCTCATCATAGTTTAAGTATAATATGCCGCTTTGGTTAATGCTATATTAAGAGGCTTAATAACCAATAAGAAGAATGCCTTTCAAATCCAATTTAATTCTGTTTGTTAAGTAAATCGTCTCTAAAAAACTACTTGCTCTGGAGAAATTTTTATTTCTTGTATAAATATTTCTCACCGCCAATATCAAATAATCAGTATTAGACATCATACTCGCCTGAAATATATCTTTTAAGAATTGATTATTGGTTACTCCTCTTCCTGCTTCAACTTCGATAACAGTTTTAGAATCTTTATTATAAGCATCTGCTTCAAATGCGAGCTCTTCTTTTCCTTGAGCGCCATATAGAACGGGCACCCTTACTTTATCGATAGTTTTTTTGCCTTTTTCTACCCTATAACCTATTGATTCAAGCCCTGGCGTGAGTATTTCTAAAACTTGATTACTTTTTAACCTTGAGTCATTTGAATCATTTTTAGTTGAATCAATTTTTGAGTGCACTTCCTGAAATTTCTCTACAGGTTGCCTTAAAAATTCAGGTAATAAATTTGTTCTAGGATAAAAAATCCACTGTATTTCCATTTTTCTACTCCACGGTGACCGACTTGGCGAGGTTGCGCGGTCTATCCACATCTAGCCCCTTGAGGCGCGCCGTGTGATAAGCCAAAAACTGCGCCGCTAATACATATAATATCGGCGCGGTGAAGTCATCGCAATCGGGCAGCTCTACCGAAGCGGCAGGCAAGTCCCCCGCTTCTGCCAGCCCTCTCTTGTCGCTAATCAAAATGAGCTTGCCGCCGCGCGCATGGGTTTCTTGTAAATTGGAAAGCGTTTTGGGAAAAATATCGTTATAAGGCGCGAAAGCAACAACCGGCGTGCGCTCGTCTATCATCGCAATGGGTCCGTGCTTCATCTCGCCCGCCGCGTAACCTTCGGACGGAATGTAGCTTATCTCTTTCATCTTGAGCGCGCCCTCCAAGGCAATAGGATAAAAAGCGCCGCGCCCTAAATGTAAAATATAGTGCGCGTTTTGTAAAAAAGCTTGCGCTATTTTTTCAAAATGAGTTTCATAGCGTAACACGCTACGCATTTTATCGGGCAGCTGCTTGAGGGCTTGAATATGTTTTTGCTTTTGCGCCTCTGACATTTTTGGCATTTTCGCGAGCTGTAAAACAATCAGGGCAAGCACCGCCATTTGCGAGGTCAGACTCTTCGTTGCGGCAACACCGACTTCTGTTCCTGCCATCATCATCAAGCTTAAATCCGCGCTGCGCGCCAAAGTAGAATGCGCTTGATTAACAATCGCAACCGAAGCATGCCCCTGCCGCTCGCAATGACGAAAAGCCGCCAGCGTGTCTGCCGTCTCGCCCGACTGCGAAATGAAAAGAAGCAAAGTGTCTTGCGGAATAACTGCATGCCTGTCGCGAAACTCGGAGGCAATCTCCTCGTGCGCGGGCAGCTCGGCGTATTTTTCTAGCCAGTAGCGCGCGGTCTGCGCGGCGTGAAGCGAGCCGCCGCAACCTATCATCAGCACATTTCTTATGCTCTGCTGATTGGGCAGCGCGGGAAACGCGAGCCGCTCGCCCTGCACGTAATGCTTGAGCGCGGCTTCTAGCGCAAGCGGATGCTCCTCCATTTCCTTACGCATAAAACTTTCATAAGCGCCTTTAGAAACTTGAGCCTGCTCGACATTAAACGGCTGGAAAGAGCGCTCGGAGCTAAGCGGCTTGCCGTCAAAGCCGAACCAGCGACCAGAAGTTGTGGTTGAATTTTCGCTCAACACGACGACATCGCCATCGTGCATATAAGTTATTTGTTCCGCCCAGTCTGTCGCGGCGAGTCCGTCCGACACGAGCGCCTGCTTGCCCTGCCCTTGGCACACGGCAAGCGGCGAGCCGCGCGAAACGCCATAAAGTTTTCGTTGGTTTTCATTTTCAATCAAAATCGCGCAAGCGAACGAGCCTTGTAATTGGTTGATGGTCGCAAGAACGGCTTCATCTTCACTCCCTTTTTTAACTAGATGGCGCGCAAGAAGGTGAGCGATAAGCTCGCTATCTGTATCGCTTGTCAAATTGGCATCGGGCATCTCTGCTTTGAGCTTCTGCCAATTTTCGATAATCCCGTTATGAACAATCGCAACTTTTAAGCTCTGGCATTTAGCAAAATGCGGGTGCGCGTTATTCTCGCTAGGTGCGCCGTGGGTTGCCCAGCGCGTATGCCCGATGCCGATAGTGCCACCGAGAGGCGTTTTGTTTAGCTGCTCCGCGAGTTTGTTAATCCTGCCTGCGACCCGCACGCGCGACAATTTCCCCTGCTCTAGAGTGGCGAGTCCGGCGCTATCATAGCCGCGATATTCCAGCCGCTCCAAGCCCTTGAGCAGATAGGGCGTAACGTTTTCCTCGCCGATAATGCCAACGATGCCGCACATTATTTTATTTTTCCCCTTTTATTTTTCTTATGGTGGTCTGCCTGCCGCGCGCCACCACGAGCGTTTTGGCAGGCACGGATTCTGTTATCACGCTACCGGAGCCGATGTAAGCACCGCGCGCAATTTTAATCGGCGCGACCAGCGCGCTGTTAGAGCCGATAAACGCGCCGTCATCAATTTGCGTTTTGTGCTTATCCTTCCCGTCATAATTACACGTAATCGTGCCAGCGCCTATATTGACTCGCTTGCCAATATCGCTATCGCCGAGATAGGTGAGGTGGTTGGCTTTTGTGCCTTCGCCGAGCCTGCTATTTTTAACCTCAACGAAATTACCAATATGCACCTTGCTGCTCAATTTTGTTTGCGGACGCAAGCGCGCGTAAGGACCGATAATAGCATCAGCGCCTATGTCGGCGCCTTCAATGTGGCAGAAACTTTTAATCTCAACGTTCTTAGCAATTTTCACGCCGCGCCCGAACACAACAAAAGGCTCTATCCTCACGCCTTTGGCTATTTTTGTATCCCACGAGAAGAACACACTTTCGGGTGCTACCATATAAACGCCTTTGCTAAAATGAAGCGAGCGCGCGCGTGCTTGATAAATGCTTTCAAGTCGCGCCAACTCCTCAAGCCGATTAGCACCCAGCAACTCATCCTCATCGCATTCAATAAAAGTTTTGCTAGACGGAAGAAAAGCTAAATCGGTTAAGTAAAATTCTTTCTTTGGATTATTATTTTTGAGCTTGCCCATCTGCGCCTTATGCTTTTTACGACTTAAAGCCATCAACCCACCATTGAGATAACCTTCACCTAAAGCAGTTTTGCCGTCATCTTCTTGAATGCCAACAATCGCACGCTTATCAAAAAGAATTCTGCCATATCCCTTTTTGTTTCCCTTAAAGCCGCTTAGGGTTAAGTCGGTTTTAGAGGCGGCAAGTTTTCTATAAGTCTTTGGCAACACAAGCGGGGTGTCTCCATAAGCGACAACCAGTCGCTCATTGCTTGCCTTCTCCATCGCGATAGAAACCGCATCTGCCGTGCCTTTGGGTTTGGGCTGGCGCACAATTTTTATATTCGGCATCAAAGCAAGAGCGAAAGCATTTGTCTCTTCCGCTTTTGGCGAGAGGACTAAGATAATTTCATCTGCGCCCGCCGCAGCAAGCGCGTTCAGCACATGTCCTAACATAGGCAAACCCGCGAGAGGCTGCATCACTTTTTGTCCGCCTCCCATTCTTTTGCCCGCGCCTGCGGCTAAAACAATTCCCGTCCATTTTTTTTTCATAGTATTGTAATAAATAAAATTTTGAGTCTTCTCTAATCACATATTATATCTTTTTATTGCCTGATAGTTTATTATTTCGGCAAGCTAAAAAGAAAAATGACGCTCAATATATTCGGCAAGTTTTTTAACAGATTCATCGACATCCAAAGCGCAGGTATCGATGATGAGTTCGGCGGCAAGCGGCTCTTCATAAGGCGCGGAGATGCCCGTAAAATTTTTAATCTCGCCAGCGCGCGCTTTTTGGTATAGCCCTTTGGGGTCGCGTTTCTCGCAATCCTCCACGCTCGCCTTGATGTGAATCTCGTGGAAATTGCTAGTCACCTCGCGCGCGAGCGCTCTATCGGCGCGATAGGGCGAGATAAAAGAAGTCACCGCGATGAAGCCAGCACGCGCGAAAAGCGCCGCCACCTCACCGATGCGGCGAATGTTCTCCACGCGGTCTTCGGGCGAAAAGCCTAGGTTGCTATTGAGTCCATGGCGAATGTTATCCCCGTCCAAAACATAAGTCTGATAATTGCGGTTAAACAAAAACTGCTCTATGCCAAGCGCGACCGTGCTCTTGCCCGAGCCCGACAGCCCGGTGAGCCAAATGACGCCGCCCTTATGTCCGTTGTGCTGTTCGCGCTCTTGCTTTGTGATGCGATGCTCTATACGCGTGATGTTGGTTGCTTTTGTTCCTTTGGGGCGATGGTCGGCATAGCCTTCCATAGAAATAATACCGCCGCCTGCCAAGTCATAGCCATCGACAAGAACAAAACGTCCGGTATCGGCGAGGTCGGAGAATTCGTCAAAAGCTATCATTTTGTCGGTGCATATAATCAGCTCGGCAACTTGATTGCGTTGCACTTCATCTTTTTTCTGGCTTGAAAGATTTTCGGTGTCGATAATTTTTTCAATGCGCTGGATAACAGCCGAAGTCTCCATCGTCCCGAGCTTGAGCTTCAGTTTTTTATTTTTTACTAAAGGATTCCTCCCGAGCCAAAAAACATTAGCGCGGAAGACATCGCTTTCAACTGGCAAGCTGGAGGAGTGGCTTGCGAGTTCGCCACGTTCAACAAAAATCTGCTCGTCTAGCGTAATGCCTACAGAAGCGCCAGCACCCACTTTCATCAGCGGTTGTTTATTATTCCAGCTTTCAATGCTTGCCACTTTAGCCGATTTATTGGACGGAGAAAAAACGAGTTCATCGCCTACTCTTAATTGCCCTGACTCAATTCGCCCGGCGATGATGCGGCGCTCGTCAAATTTATAAATATCTTGAACGGGAAAGCGCAAGGCGCGCGCGAGCTTTGGTTCGGTCGGCGCGAAGTCATCTAGCACCTCTGTGATACTTAAACCCGAATACCAAGATAGCTGTTCACTTGACTGCGTGATTAAATCCCCTTGCTTTGCGCTCACCGGCACAATGTGCAGAGGTCTTAATCCCAAATTGGTAAAATAATCACGCACCTCTTCTTCTATTTTTCTAAAGGTAGCTTCGTCATAATTGATGATGTCCATCTTATTGACCGCGACCGCCACTTGACGAACGCCTATCAAGTGCAGCAAATAAGCGTGGCGGCGCGATTGCTCTTGCATACCTTGAGCCGCGTCTATCACGAGCAAGGCCGCGTCCGATTGCGCAGCACCGGTTATCATATTCTTGAGAAATTCCTTATGGCCGGGCGCATCTATCAAAACATAATCGCGTTTTTCCGTTTTGAACCAAATCTGGCTTGTGTCAATGGTGATGCCTTGGTCGCGCTCGGCTTGGAGAGCGTCCATCAAAAAAGCCCATTCAAAATCTAGCCCTCTTTTTTCACACATGGCTTTTATCGCTTCATATCTTCCTTCGGGCAGAGAATCCGTTTCATAAAACAAACGCCCGACCAAAGTGCTTTTGCCGTGGTCGACATGCCCGACAATCACAATGCGCAATAAAGAATTATCCGCTTGCATTATAAATATCCATCAGAGCGCAACCGCTCAAAAGCATCTTCGGCTTCGTGGTCCATTGCTCTGCCGGCGCGCTCTGCCTGTTTTGTTGTTTTCAATTCCTCGATAATTTCGTCAAGGGTCGCTGCCTTGCTTTCTATCGGCGAGGTAATATCCCTATCGCCCAAAGAGCGATAGCGTTTGCCCTTGTTAGAAAGATATAAAGAAATAATAGGAATGTTCTCGCGTTTGGTGTAGCGCCAGATGTCTAGCTCGGTCCAGTGAAGCAGCGGATGAACCCGAATATGAACCCCTTGCGGAAAGTCTGTCTTAAAGTGGTCCCAAAACTCTGGCGGCTGGTTGCGGAAATCCCAGCTGCCGTCCTGTCCGCGCGGAGAGAAGATGCGCTCTTTGGCGCGGGTTGCTTCCTCATCGCGGCGAATGCCGGCGAACAAAGCGGTCCAGCCGTGTTTTTCTATCGCGCGCTTGAGTCCCGCCGTCTTGCGCGCCGCCGAGCGCGCCGCCGGCGGCAAACTCTCATCCATCTCCTCTAGCGGCGGACAAAGCTCGCGCACAAAATTCAGCCCCCACTCTTTTATATATTTGTCTCTAAAGGCATACATCTCTGGGAATTTTTTCTCTGTGTCCACATGCACCACAGGGAAAGGCACATAGCCGAAAAAAGCCTTGCGCGCTAGGTGAATCATCACGTTAGAATCCTTACCGAGCGACCACAGCAAAGCGATGTTCTCCATTCGGTTGAAAGCCTCACGGAAGATATAGATGCTTTTGTTTTCTAGTTCGTCTAGGTGATCCATTTTACATATTTTTTGGGGGGTATAAAGGTTTTTACACAAAAAATATGTTTATCACCTTTTCGGGTAGAGCGCAAGCACTGATTCGGCATAGGCATCAAAATTATTTTGCTCGATTGCCGCGCGGCACTCTGCCATAAGCTGCTGATAATAACGAATATTGCTTTCGGTCAAAATCATCATCGCCAGCGGTTCGTTGATATTAAACAGATGGTGGAGATAGGCACGCGAATAGGGGCTGTGCGCGTCAAGCGTGGTGCTGTCCTCGGCAAAACGCGCATTGCGTAAATTGAACGCGCCGTCTTGCGTGTAGGCTCTGCCGTGTCGCGCCTCGCGCGTCGGCAAGACGCAGTCGAACATATCAATCCCGTGCGCGATGGCTTGCACAATATCGTCAGGACGCCCGACCCCCATCAAATAGTGCGGCACCGCGTCAGGCAGAAGCGGCAGCGTAGCAGCCAGCACACGAAGCATCTCCTCTTGCGTCTCGCCGACCGACAAGCCGCCCAAAGCCAAGCCGTCAAAGCCAAGCCGTGCCGTCTCGCGCGCCGAAGTGGCACGAAGCTCTTCCGATAACCCGCCTTGCACAATGCCAAACACTTTTTTATCTTGCTTATCTTTCTGGGCAGCCGCCGCCGCTTGCTTCGAGCGCAACGCCCACTCTAAAGATAATTCAACGCTTGCCTTAATGCGCTCTTCGTCGGCGGGCAGCTTGAGGCATTCGTCTAACACCATTTGAATATCCGAGCCTAACAGAGCTTGCACCTCCATCGCGCGCTCAGGCGTGAGGTCAATTTGACTGCCATCAAGGTGCGAACGAAACCGCGCGCCCTCTTTTGTTATTTTTACCTGCTTGCCTAACGACATTATCTGAAAGCCGCCCGAGTCTGTCAAAATTGGTTTGTGCCAGTGCATAAATTGATGCAAGCCTCCTAGTGCGGCAATTCTTTCTGCGCTTGGGCGCAACATTAGGTGATAGGTGTTAGCTAAAATAATATCCGCGCCTTGCGCCTCCACCCTATCGGGAGAGATGGCGCGCACCGCACCATAAGTGCCGACTGGCATAAAGGCGGGCGTTTTTATTTTTCCTCTATCTAATGTTAAAAAACCTGCGCGCGCTTTTTTTGCTCTCGCGGTGATAGTAAAAAAATCTTTACTCATTGCGCTCTAAATTTTGCGCCATCCACTCTTCTGACTTTTCTTGTAGGGAAGATATATCAGAAGTGCTAAATTCCTTAGCGATGTTATGTAGTTTCTCCCGCGCTTGTTGATTCCCTAAAGCCGAAGCGATGCTAAACCAAATATAAGCCTGCTCCTTGTCTTTGTCAAAACCTCTACCTTCCAAAAAAACCACACCGAGCTGATAGAGTGCTTCCGTCGAGCCGAGCTGTCCCGCCCTAAGAAAAAAAGCATAAGCCGTTCGGTAATTTTGTAAAACATTTTCTCCGTTTAAGTAAATAAATCCGAGCTTGCTTAAAGCGGGGGAATAGTTTTTATCTGCCGCGCGATAAAAATAAGACAAAGCCCCGTCTATATTTTTAGTCGTCCCTTTACCACTTTCATATAATAATCCTTGACGAAAGAGAGCCGCCGTATTCTCCTCTTTCGAGGCGTCCTCTTTCGAGGCGTCATCTTGCGAGGCGTCTATTGCTTTTTTATACCAAGCACTCGCTTTTCGATAGTCGGGCAACTGCCCTAACCCCTTTTCTGCCATAAAGCCCAACTGATAATAAGCCTTATCGTTTTTTTGCTTCGCCGCTTGTTTGAACCAGTAGAGCGCTTTGTCATAATCACGCGGCACGCCTAGCCCGCGGAGATGGCTGAAGGCGAGAAAAAATTGACTATCTTTATCTCCTTGTCGCGCTTTTTGTTGAGCCTTCTTAGCAAGGCTCGGTAGGTTTTTTTCTTGAATCAGCTCTTGTTCGCCTCTCACTTTTTTTACCGTTTGGAGTGCTTTCTCAAAGCGCTCTTGCTCTGAAAGCACACGCGGAGCAATCACCTCACTTGCGCACGCCGCCAATAAAAATGTAATCAAGAGAATAGGCATAGCGTTAGTTTATCCTAACTCGGCAAAAGCAAGCAAGCGTCACCGTAAGAAAAAAAGCGGTAGTCTTTCGCGATGGCGTGCTGATAGGCTTCTTTAATTCTCTGCCAGCCCATCAAAGCCGAGACAAGCAAAAGCGGCGTGGAGCGCGGCAAATGAAAATTAGTGAGCAAGCCATCAATCACCTTGAACGAATAGCTCGGATAAATAAAAAGCTGACTTTCGCCGTTAAAAGGAATCACATGGCCTTCATCTGTAGCAGCGCTTTCGAGCACGCGCGCGCTGGTCGTGCCGACCGCAATAAGCCGCCCGCCTTTATTTTTGATTTGATTTATTTTATCCGCCACCGCCTGACTTAAAAAAGCGCGTTCGGGAAGCATTGCGTGGGCTTCCACCTCTTGACTTCTAATGGGTAGAAAAGTGCCAATCCCGACATGAAGCGTTAGCTCTAAAATTTCCACGCCTTTGGCTTTGAGCTGGGCGAACACTTTATCGGTAAAGTGCAGCCCCGCCGTCGGCGCGGCGATAGAGCCCCACGCTTCTTGCTTTTTATGATAGATGGTTTGATAAAGTGCCCTATCTGTTTTTTCAACCTCGCGTTTGTTTTCAATATAAGGCGGCAGAGGTGTGGTGCCAAACTTTTCTATGAAAGGATAAAGCTCGGTAAAAGGCACGTTAAATTCCACTTGCCCCTTTTCTATAAACCGCGCGTTTATGTTTGGAGAAAAAGTAATTTTTTCCGCGCTCCCTTTCATCATCACGTGCCAGCGATAAGCGTCTAGCGGCTGGCAGAGCAGAACGTCTATCGCCTCGCCCGCTTGGGTTTTGCCGGTAAGCCGCGCAGGCACAACATAACTATTATTCACGACAAGCCCATCGCCCGCCTGAAAATAATTCGATAAATCAGCAATAGAGCTATCGTGCAGTTTATCGTGCCCGACGACAAGAAGTTTTGCGCTATCCCTCGGCATAGCGGGATAAAGCGCGATACGCTCGGGCGGTAAGTCAAAAGTGAAATTTTCTACGAGCAAGGACTACTCAGCTAAACGCATAGAGATAATTTTATCGGGGCTGCTCGGCGGCTCGCCCTTTTGGATTTTATCGACGTATTCCATTCCCTTAACCACTCTGCCCCAGATGGTGTAATCTCCGTCTAGAAAAGTGGCGTCACCCAAGCAGATGAAGAACTGGCTATCGGCACTATTGGGATTTTGCGAACGCGCCGCACCGACCGTGCCACGCGTGAAGCTTTCGTTCCACGTGAATTCGGCAGGCACGCCGCCATAAGAAGAGCCGCCGGTGCCGGTGCCGGTGGGATCCCCGGTTTGCGCCATAAAGTTATCAATCACGCGATGAAAGATGATGCCGTCATAAAACTCTTCCTTGACGAGCTGCTTGACACGCTCCACATGTTTGGGCGCAATTTTAGGAAACATTTGTATAACGACCGTGCCATATTTCAATTTTAAGTAGAGCATATTCTTTTCCTTTTTTTTAGCGTCCGCGCCCAAAGGCAAGGACAAGAGCAAAATGAGAATTAAAAATTTTGTTATGTGCGATAGACTCATTCCACAACTCCATTTGCTTTAAGTTGGTTGTAAAGTTTATCGGATTGTCTTTTAGATTCCTCTAGCTCGTTGAGGGTCATTTTGGTTGTAATCGCATCTCTTGCTTCGGCGGCTTTGTCGAAGCCGAGCCGCGTGCTTAAATCAAACCAAATATGAGCGACGATATTGTTTTGCTGCACGCCCCTGCCGTTTAGGTGCATTGCGCCTAACTGATAAGCGGCGCGCCCATTGCCTAAAGAAAGAGAGCGGTTATACCATTGCTTCGCCTCGTTATAATTGGGCTGTCCGAGTTCTCCCGCCTCATACCCCGCCTCATACATAGAGGCGAGTTCAAACTGCGCGTCCTTATGATTTTGCTGCGCCGCCTTGAGATACCACTCCATTGCCTTTTTGTTATCTTGGCGCACACCTTTACCTTGTTGATAGAGAAGCCCCATCATATATTGAGCGTCCGCCTGCTTTTGCCCGGCGGCGAGCTTGAGCCATCGGGCTGCTTTTTGATAATCTTGCGCGACCCCTCCCTCGCCCTTGAGGTATAAAGTGCCGAGCGCGTATTGCGCGAGCTTGTCGCTCGTTTCGGCTTTATCGATAAGCTCTTGTATTTGCGCGGAAGGTGTTTCTTCGCTACATGCGAATAGAAGTAAAAAAGTAATAAGAACGATTTTCATTTTTTTAGCGCCTCCTGAACGCTTGCTGGCACGAAGGGAGAAATGTCCCCTCCCATTTGATAAACTTGTCGCACTAAGGTGGAAGAGATAAAGCTATGTTGCGGGCGCGCGAGCAGAAAAACCGTTTCAATATCTTGGTTCATCGCGTGGTTCATACCTGCCATGCCTGCTTCGAAGTCCATATCTGATGTATCGCGCAAGCCGCGCACGATGATATTTACGCCATTCTGCTTGGCATAGTCAACCGTTAAGCCGCTAAAGGAATCCGCTTGTATTTTGTCTGTTTTGAGTTCGTCCTTGGCGAGGGTCTCTAGCATTTTTTGGCGCGCGTCGGGAGAGAGCATTGTCGCCTTTGAGGCGTTGCGTCCAACGGCGACAATCAGCTTATCGACCAGCAAGAGCGCGCGGCGCATAATATCCAAATGCCCTAGCGTAATCGGGTCGAAACTTCCGGTGTATAAGCCTACGCGTTTCATTCGCTTCCTATGCTTCCTATGTTTTGGCTGCTGTGGGAGTCGTCTTCCTCGATGCGGGTTGTGGAGACGACATTGCCTTTGGTGTTTAGCACTTTAACGCCTTGCGTTGTTCTGCCGGCGAGGCGCACGCCATCGACCGCGCAACGAATAGCTTGTCCATCATCGGTTATCACCATAATTTCGTCTTCGTTATCGACCGGGAACGCACCGACCAGAACGCCATTACGGCTGCCGGTTTTCATCGCAACAATGCCCTTGCCGCCACGCTTCGTGGTGCGGAAAGCATAAGAAGAAGAACGCTTGCCATATCCTTTGATACTAATCGTGAGAACAAATTCCTCTTTTGCTTGAAGTTCCTCAAAACGTTTATCGCTAAGCTTAACTCTTTTGACTTCGCTTGCTTCATCGCCGCCATCGTCATCGGTTCGGCTGCGGCGAATGTAAGCATTGCGCTCTTCGGGGCTGGCATCGACGTGGTGCATAATAGACATAGAAATCACACTATCGCGCGGCTCTAAACTAATGCCGCGCACACCTGCCGAAGTGCGACTAGAAAAAACCCGCACCTCCTCTAGAGAAAACCGCACACACATACCTGCTTGGGTAGTCAAAAGCACGTCATCGGCAACAGAGCACAAGGCAACCGAAACAATATCATCGTCCTGCTCTAGCTTCATCGCAATTTTGCCGTTGCGGTTGATGTTAATAAAATCACTTAACTTATTACGGCGCACATAGCCCTTACGCGTGGCGAACATCACAAACAAATCTTCTCTTTGCTCTTGCTCGGCGCTCACCGGCATAACCGAAGTGATGAATTCGCTTTTGCTCATCTGTAGCAAGCTGGTCATCGCCTTGCCTCTTGTGCGCACCGCCCCTTGCGGTAAGCGCCACGCTTTCATTTGATAGACCTTGCCTAAAGAAGAAAAGAACAAAATTCTATCTTTGGTATTGGTAATGAAAATCCGCGCGGCGAAATCAGTATCTTTAACGAGCATCGCAGCTTTACCCTTGCCGCCGCGTTTTTGCGCGCGCCAGTCGGCGAGCGGAGCGCGTTTGATAAAGCCTTTATGGCTAACGGTAACCACGGCTTCTTCGCTTTGAACGAGGTCGTCTTCATCGATATTTTCTGCTTCTTGTTTAAGTATCTCAGTTCTGCGCGGGCTTTTTACCTTTGAGCGAATTTCTTCTAGCTCGCCGCGCAAAACCGCATAGAGTTTTTTCTGCTCGCCGAGAATGCCCAAAAAAGTTTTAATTTTTTCGGCAAGCTCTTTCATTTCCTTAGCGATATCCTCGCGTCCCAAAGCAGTGAGGCGGTGGAGGCGTAAATCTAAAATGGCGCGGGCTTGAACCGGCGAAAGTTTATAGCTGCCATCACGCGCGATTTTATAGCGCTGGTCGTTAATAATAGTGAGAATATCTTTAACATCTTTAGCCTTCCACTTTTCTTTCATCAGTTGCGCGCGTGCGGTGGGGGAGTCTTTGGCTTTTTTAATCAGCGCGATAATTTTGTCTATATTGGCGACAGCGATAGAAAGCCCTGCCAAAATGTGCGCTCGGTCGCGTGCGCGTGAAAGCTCATAGCGTGTTCGCTTAACAACGACTTCCTCGCGAAAGCGCACGAACTCACTGATATAGCGTTTGAGGGTAAGCATCTGCGGTCGTCCGCCAACCAGCGCGAGCATGTTTGAGCTAAAGCTAATTTGTAAAGAGGTATTGCTCCACAGCTGATTGAGCACGATGTCGGCTTGACTATCTTTGCGAATTTCAATAACGACCCGCACGCCTTGCCTATCGGATTCGTCACGCAGGCCGGAGATGCCTTCAATTTTATTGGTGCGCACCAAATCGGCGATGCGCTGTATCATCTGCGATTTATTGACTTGATAAGGCACCTCGCTAACGATGAGCGCTTCTCTATCGCGCGCGAGTTTTTCTATTGCCACTTTCGCGCGTAGCTTAATAGAGCCGCGCCCGGTTTTGTAAGCGTCTTGAATGCCTTGCGTGCCGAGAATAATTCCACCGGTGGGAAAGTCTGGACCCTTAACAATTTTAGTCAGCTCGCCATCGGTTATTTGGTCGTTATCGATAAAAGCCAAGCATGCATCGACAATTTCCAGCGGGTTGTGCGGCGGTATATTGGTTGCCATACCGACAGCGATGCCGCCTGCGCCATTGATAAAAAGATTCGGCAAGACCGAAGGCAAGACTTCGGGTTCGCTTTCGCTTTCGTCGTAGTTGGCGCGGAAATTGACGGTGTTTTTGTCTATATCGTCTAACAGGTTTTGCGCGATGGGTGCTAGGCGCACTTCGGTATAGCGCATCGCGGCGGGCATATCGCCATCGAGCGAGCCGAAGTTGCCGTGTCCGTCAAGCAGCTCGACGCGCAAGGAAAAACTTTGCGTCATACGCACGAGCGCATCGTAAATGGATTGGTCGCCGTGCGGATGATATTTACCCATCACATCACCAACGACACGCGCGGATTTTCGGTGCGGTCTATTCCACAGATAGCCGCTCTCGCTCATTGCATAGAGGATACGGCGTTGAACCGGTTTCAAGCCATCGCGCACATCGGGTAGCGCGCGCGACACGATAACGCTCATCGCGTAATCTAAATAGGAGCGCTTCATCTCCTCTTCTATAGAAATAGGAGATTCCCCTGAACCTAAAGGAGGTAAAAGAAAACCATCATCATTTGGTGGCTCGCCACTGGGTGGCTCGCCTTTAGGCGAACCATTGGGAGGCAAGTTTTCTTTATCGTTACCATTACGTCGTGCCATATTTAGCTCTTAATTAAAATGGGTTAAAAAGGGATATCGTCATCAAAGTTGCGATTGGTTTCAACTTCCGCTCCCTCATAGCCGTCATTTTTCGCACCGCCGCCACCGCCGCCTGAGCCGCCGCCGCCGCCACCTGAGCCGCCCCCGCCGCCTGAACGTCTGCCATCTAGCATTATCAAAGAGCTATTAAAGCCCTGCAGCACCACTTCGGTAACATATCTATCTTGTTGCGTAGTTTGGTCTTGCCATTTACGTGTTTGTAGCTGTCCCTCGATGTAAATTTTAGAGCCTTTATGCAGATGCTGTTCAGCAATGCGCACCAGTCCTTCGCTAAAAATAACGATGCGATGCCATTCGGTTCGTTCGCGTTGTTCTCCGCTTGCTTTGTCGCGCCATCTATCCGATGTAGCGATATTCATAGTGCACATCTGCCGACCATTATTCATTGTTCTCACTTCGGGGTCTGCGCCTAAATTTCCGATGAGAGTAACTTTATTCAAACTTCCTGCCACGATTTATCTCCTTCTAAAAAGCCCGCCGACAAATCTAATTTTCTATCCAGCATTTGGGCGAGCTCCATGTTATGTGTTGCGATTATTATAGCACAAGAATCAGCCTTGGGTAAGTTTACCAGATTGATGAGAGATATAAAGACTTGTTTTGCGGTATCGGGGTCAAGGTTACCTGTTGGCTCATCGGCGAGGATAGCTTTGGGTTTGTTCATAAGGGCGCGCGCGATAGCGACTCTTTGGCGTTCGCCGCCGGAAAGCGTGGCGGGGCGGTGGTCGTAGAGGTGCTTGCCTAGCCCCATTTGCGCGAGGAGCTCGGCGGCACGGAGGCGAGCGGTCGTTTTGCTCTCTCCCGCGATGAGCGCGGGCAAGGCTACATTATCCAAAGCATCAAACTCGGGCAGGAGGTGGTGAAATTGAAAAACGAACCCGAGCGTTTCCATTCTTATCCTGCTAATTTCGGTGTCGGAGAGGTTGGCGGCGGGCTTTCCCTCTATGAGCATTTTGCCGCTGGTCGGGCTATCGAGCAGCCCCATAATATGAAGCAGCGAGGACTTGCCACAGCCCGAGGGACCCACAAGCGCATAGGACGTCCCGCGCTCTATTTTGAGGTTGATATTAGAAAGAACCTCTAGGCGTGATTCTCCCTTGCCGTAGGTGCAGGAGATGTTTTGACATTCCAAAATAGGTTCATTCCCCAAGCTATTCATAACGTAGAGCTTCGGCGGGATAAATGTTGGCGGCGCGTAGGGCGGGATAAATGGTCGCACCAAAACTTAACGTGAGCGCCATTATAATAGCCGACAGCGTTTCGCCGAGATCCATTTTAGCCGGCAAGCGCGACAAGAAATAAACTTCAGGCGAAAAAATTTCTGTTCCCGCCAAGTATGAGAAGACTTCTCTTATCTGCTCTACGTTTTCGCACACAAGCCAGCCGAGCAGAAACCCAGCAAGCGTGCCGATGAAGCCAATGCTAGAGCCGGTAATAAAAAATATTCTTACGATACCGCCGCGCGAAACACCCATCGCACGAAGCATCGCAATTTCGCCGGCTTTATCTTTGACCAGAAACACGAGTCCCGAAACAATGTTTAGCACGGCAATCATAATAATCATTGTTAGGATTAAGAACATCACATTGCGCTCAACTTCCAGCGCGCTGGCGAGCGTTGCGTTTGTTTGTCGCCAGTCTTGAACCCGCGCCCTATCGCCAACAATTTTGTATATTTCTAAAACGGTTGCTCTTGTGCTATCGACATCTTTCAAACCGACCTCTATGTTGGTAATCACGCCGCGCGCGTTCATAAATTCTTGCGATACTTTAAGCGGCAAGAAAGCCAGCCCGCCGTCTAGCTCTGACATACCGACTTCAAAAAACGCAACAACCTTAATGCGCCGCGAACGCGGCAACATACCAAAAGGTGTCGCCACGCCCTGCGGCGATAAAAGCGTCACCTCTTTACCGACATCCGCGCCAATTTTTCGCGCAAGCCTTTTTCCAATGACAATACCTTCATTAAAATTTTTCAACGAGCCTTTAACAATATGCTCGCTAATTTTAGTAATGCTTGCTAAATTTGCGGCAGTGAGTCCGCGAATATAAACACCCGACGCCTGATAGGGTCCCGACAAAAGCGCTTGACGCTCTAACACCGGCGTTACATATTTTACATTCGGCAATTTACGAATTTTATTCGCGACCTTAACCGGGTCGCCTATTGATTGCGATATCGTAATGTGTCCATTCACGCCGAGAATTTTATCTAACAGCTCGATGCGAAAGCCGTTCATCACCGCCATCACGATAATCAAGGCGGCAACGCCTAGCATAATGCCTAAAAAAGCGATGGTCGCCACCAAAGAAATCATACTTTCTTTACGCCGCGCGCGCAGATAACCAAAAGCAACTAGCCACTCAAATTTATTTAGTTTCATAAAATTTCCTGACGAAGCGCGCCGATGAAACGCACGCAGTCATCTTTTGACACTTCATCTATTTTTCCACTAGCGCGAGTCTTCACTTCAACTTTTCCTTCTTTGATTCCCCTTGAACCTATCATAATTTGATAGGGCAAGCCGATTAAATCCATCGTGGCGAACTTAACGCCGCTGCGTTCATCTCTGTCGTCATAGAGCACGTCAAACCCTTCCGCCTTGAGTGCTTGATAAATCGTCTCGCTCGCCTCGGCGCAAGCAGAGTCTTTTGGCGTTAGGTTTATCAGTCCCATATCAAAAGGCGAAACCTGCGGTGGAAAAATAATTCCTTTGTCGTCATAGTTCGCCTCGACCACCGCGCCGACCAATCGCGAAACGCCGATACCATAAGAGCCACAATGCATAAAAGCATTTTTGCCTTGCTTATCGGTGTAAGTGGCATTGAAAGGTTTGCTATATTTTTCGCCGAAATAAAATATATGCCCGACTTCTATCCCGCGCGTGGCGAGCCGTTGCGCTTCGGGCAGCTTATTGAAAACCTCCGCTTCGTGTTTCTCGCCTTCGGCGGCATAGAGGCTCGTCCATTCCTCAACAAGAGGCGCGAGGTCGCTTTCATAATCTATATTTTCGGGCAGGCTTTTTTCCACGAGGCTCTTGTGGCAATAGACTTGGGATTCGCCGGTTTCAGCGAGGACAATAAACTCGTGGCTCAAGTCGCCACCGATGGGTCCCGTATCGGCGCGCATAGGAATAGCGCGCACGCCTAGCCGCTCGAAAGTTTTGAGGTAGCAGACGAACATTTTATAATAACTTTTGCGCGCCTCCTCTTGATTGATGTCGAAGCTATAGCCGTCTTTCATTAGGAACTCGCGTCCGCGCAGCACGCCAAAACGCGGGCGAATTTCATCGCGAAACTTCCATTGAATATGGTAAAGAATTTTACCGCAATCGCGCCACGACGAGCTTTCTTTAGCGAAGAGCTCGGTAATCATCTCCTCGTTGGTGGGACCATAGAGCATTTGCCGTCCGCTTCTATCTTGGATGCGGAGCATTTCCTCGCCGTAGTCGTCATAGCGGCCTGACGTTTGCCAAAGGCTTGCGGGTTGAATAGTTGGCATCAGCAGTTCTATTGCGCCGGCGCGATTTTGTTCTTGGCGGACGATATTTTCTATTTTTTTGAGAACGCGCAAGCCGAGAGGGAGAAAGGTATAAATGCCGGCGCTGGTTTGCCTGATGAGTCCGGCGCGGAGCATAAGCTGGTGAGAGGCGACTTCCGCTTCGGCGGGTGCTTCTTTTTCTATGGGTAAGAAGTATCGGCTGAGGCGCATGGGGGTTAAGCGGCGCGGTTGCGTCCTAAATTTTTGGCGCGGTAGAGTGCTTCGTCGGCGCGTTGCAACAGGCTTTGCGGGCGTTCGCCTTTTTGGTAAAGCGCGACACCTGCGGAAATTGTTAGCGGCACGACCTCTTCTCCGACCACAAAGAAAGTTTCGGCAATCAGCGCGCACAGGCGTTCAGCGAGGGTGTAAGTTTCCTCCATCGTGCTGATGTGCTGGACGAGGGCTAGAAACTCATCACCGCCTAAGCGATAGAGGTTATCGCCTTCGCGCATTTCTTGCTGTAGGAGAGCGGCGACATTTTGTAAAATAGCATCGCCGGTGCTATGCCCCCAGTTGTCATTGACTTGCTTGAAGCGGTCGAGGTCAAAAGAAATCGCCGCAAGCTTGCCCGATGTTCTATTAGACAAATCGTTTAGCAAAGCGGGCAGATGTTTGGTCAAGCAGCGATGATTATAAAGTCCAGTGAGGCTATCTTTAGCTGCCATATCAAGTGTGCTACCGAGTTGCTTTTCGCGCAGAAAGTATTTGCGATATTGGTGAATTTTATGCGTCAGGCGCGGCTCGGCTTGAGGCAAGTCTGTAATATAACTATCGATGCCGGCGTTAAGCGCGGTTAGAATCTTCTCCCTATCCTCCGACCAGAAAAACACTGGAATAGAATCCGCTTCGGCATGGGATGCAATATCGCTAAGTTTTTGTAAATCATCTTTAACGACAATGGCTTCGGGGATAGACATTGTCAAAGGGTCGCACACGTGATGGTGGTCGTGGAGTTGAATTTCTAAAAGCGCCCTATCGTCATCGTCGGCAAACGCGAGCACATTGGCAGGTGCTGAAGATATACTTTCCTCATCTAGCAAGCCGTTATGCAGTGCGCGACTAATATAATAGTCAAGCCCTGCGTGTTTTTGATAAAAGTTAATCTGCGCGCGCATCGAGGCAAGCAGCCAGTCGAGGTCGGGCGGGACGCAATCGTCGGCTTTGTCTTCCCATTTGTTTGAAACAAAAATTTTAGGCACACGGAGCGTTTCGATAAACTGCGCGCTCTCGCCTTCGGCAAGCAGGACAATATCGGGCTGCACATCAAATATGTTGCCGCTATGCCACACATTAAACAAGGCTTGCGCAACTCCCTCCCCTAGCCAGCCGTATTGCTGAAAGAATTTTGTGGTTAGAAAAACCCTCTTTATCATCAGAGGATTTCTTTTTTGCGGTCGCCGCCCTCGTCGGTGACATCTTGGACTGCGAGTCCCCGTCTGCCGAACCAGCCGCCAATCGCTTGCTTGGTGGTGCCGAACCTCTGCGCCAAGCCTTCCACCGAGCCTGCGCTTATCAAAGATTTTATCATCACATTTTTATCTATCGGCAGGACGCCAATTTCCTGACGCTTCCGCATAATGCGTGTGCGCGTTAGCACATTGGCTCTGCTCCCGGTTCCCGCCACGACTTGAACGCTCGTGATGCTCGAGCTTACTTGCTGGAGTCTCATTGTGCGTCTGCGCTTACGCAATGCGCGGCGGCGTTCGGCGAGGCTCATCTTGCTTTCAATTTCCGTTGAAGCGGCACCTCTCGCTTTCTTTTTAGCGACTCTCTTTTTCGCTGTTTTTTTTGTAGCCTTTTTCTTCCCAATCTTTTTCTTCACAACCTTTTTTTTCACAGCCTTTTTGCTCGCTTTTTTCGCGATTTTCTTCTTTATCCTTGCCATAATGCCCTCTTGTAGTGCGGTTATATAATTGTATAGCTTCCTCTTGAGTTTTTCTCTATACCCAAGCCACATTTTTTATTAAAATAGGGCGAGAGTCAAGAATTATAAGTTAAGCGTTAATCCATTATGAACCATACCGATACGAACCATATTGAGAGCAGGCTAAAAGAGTTGGGGTTTAACCTCCCTGCCCCTTTGCCGAGCGCGGGCGATTATGTTGGCTTTGTGAAAACAACTTTAAGTGATGGCTCGGCGCTGATTACTATATCGGGGCAAGTTCCGCTAAAAGATGGAAAGCTGGTGCGCGGCAAGGTTGGCAAAGATATAACAGAAGCCGACGCGGTGGGTGCCGCCGAGTTATGCGCGCTGGCTCTTTTGGCGCAGTTGAAGCTGGCGTGTGATGGCGACCTCGATAAAGTTCAGCGTTGCGTTCGGCTTGGTGGCTTTGTCAATGCGGTAGACGATTTCACCAACCACCCCGAAGTTATCAATGGCGCGTCAAAACTTCTCGTCTCTATTTTTGGCGAGAAAGGAAAGCATGCGCGCTTTGCTGTTGGGGTTAGTTCTTTGCCTCGAAATGTGGCTGTAGAAATTGAAGCGCAATTCCAAATTGAATTATAAATGAATAAAAAAATAACAGCGCGTCTTTTACCTGCGATAAATAAAATAAGCGCCGAGCGGTGGAACGCCCTCACGCAGGAACAGGTTTGTCTCTCTCACGAATTTTTGTCGGCTTTAGAGGAGTCGCATTGCGTTGCGCCGCGCACCGGCTGGCAGCCGTGCCACTTAATTTTAGAGGAAGAGGACAAGCTCCGCGCGGCGATGCCGCTTTATCTCAAAGCGCACTCGCAAGGCGAATATATTTTTGACCACGGCTGGGCAGACGCGTTAGAGCGCGCGGGACAAAGCTATTATCCTAAACTTTGCTCGTGCGTTCCCTTCACGCCGGTTGGCGGCAGTCGCTTGCTTGGAGACAAAAAGTATTACGCGCCCTTATTGAACGCCGCGCGTCAAGCGATGGCAACCACTGAGGCAAGCTCGCTTCACATAAATTTTTTAGCCGAAGACCAATGGCGTGCCTGCACGCAAGACTGCCCCCCCACTCGCACTCAAGACTACATGATGATGTCGCGCACGCATTATCAATTTCACTGGCACAACAAGGGGTATAGCTCGTTTGATGATTTTCTAGGCGAGATGACCTCGCGCCGCCGCAAAAACATTCGCAAAGAGCGCAAACGCGCACAAGAAAACTTAGAGATTAAGCATTTCACTGGTAGCGCGCTAACAGAAACGCTGTGGGATTATTTCTTTGAGTTTTATATGGATACGGGTTCGCGCAAATGGGGCAGACCCTATTTGACGCGCGATGCCTTTTCTCTTTTAAGCGAGAGGCTTGCCGATAGGATTTTGCTGATTATGGCTTTTCGTGCAGATAAACCGATTGCCGCGGCGTTAAACTTCATAGACAAGACGAAACTTTACGGCAGATACTGGGGCTGCACCGAATACCAAGACTGCCTCCACTTTGAGTTAAGTTATTATCAGGCGATAGATTACGCGATAGCGCATCAGCTGCAGGTGGTAGAGGCGGGTGCTCAGGGTGAGCATAAAATCGAGCGCGGCTACATTCCGGTGAAGACTTACTCGGCGCATGCGATAGCGCACGAGGGGCTTGCGCGCGCGGTTGGCGACTATCTCCAGCACGAAAAGCAAGCCACGAGCGCGGAGATTGCTTACCTTAATAATGCTACCCCTTTTCGAAAAAAGCCCTTATAATAAAAGCAGTGGCAGGAGGTGCAGATGGCTTACGATGATGCTAACATTTTCGCTAAAATTTTACGTGGCGATGCGCCGTGCGTGAAGGTGTCGGAGGGCGCTGACTGGCTTTGCTTTATGGACATCATGCCTGCGGCGGAGGGTCATTGTCTGGTTGTGCCTAAGTATCCTGCGGAGGATATTTTCTCCTTACCGCCGGAGTTCGCGGCGAGCGTGATAAAGGCGACGCAAGAAATCTCGCGTGCGGTGAAGCGGGTGCTGGGCAGCGATGGCATTGTTATACTGCAGCTCAACGGCGAGGCGGCGGGACAAACGGTTTTTCATTTACATTTTCATATTATTCCGCGCAAGGCGAACGATGCGCCGCCGACGCTACACGGGCGCACGATGGTCGAGGCGAGCACGCTCCAGCCGATTGCGGATAAAATTGCTAAGGCACTTAATTCATAACTTTTACACTTAAACTTTTATAAGGGAGGAAAAAATGAAACATTATATTTTGCTTGGAGCTTTATTGCTTGCGGTGGGTTGTTCGAACATAGAGGAGATAACGCCGAAGTCTCCGTTTCACGGCATACACGGGATTGGATTTGACCAGCAGGGGCGATTGCTTGCGGGTTCGGTTTTGGGTTCGACTCTTTACGCGGTTGATATAGAGAGCGGGACGCGTTCGGTTCTTGTTCCGCCGCCTTTGGGT
Organism: Alphaproteobacteria bacterium; assembly: GCA_965209065.1. Taxonomy (GTDB): domain Bacteria; phylum Pseudomonadota; class Alphaproteobacteria; order JAPOUT01; genus CBDBUR01. The sequence goes on along the minus strand of OZ242373.1, from coordinate 482,818 downwards.
CAAGCCGATGATGTTGCATTTTACGGCAAGGACACGCTTGCTTGGACGGCATTTTTGGACGGCAAGGTTTACATCAGAGATGGTTCGGGGGAGATTCGGACGATTGCCGAGAAGTTACCGGGCATGAATTCGCTTGCGTTTGCGGCGGACGGCAGGCTTTACGCCACGCAGGTTTTTCTGGGTGATGCGCTTTACGAGCTGGACCCATCGGGCAAGAAGCCGCCGCGTAAAATAATGGAGGGCATGGGCGGATTGAACGGCTTTGAGATAGACAAGAACGGCAAGCTTTACGGACCGCTTTGGTTTAAGGGCAAGGTGGTTGAGGTAGATTTGGCGAAGGCGAAGATGAGGACGATTGCGAGCGGCTTCAAAACGCCGGCGGCGGTGAACATCGACCCTAAGACTGGTGCGCTTTATGTTGTGGATACGTCTTTGGGTCAGGTCATTCGCGTGAATCGCAAGAGCGGGAAGAAGAAGGTGATAGCCAAAGTGAATCCGGCGATTGACAACCTCGCGTTTGATAAAGATGGTCGGCTGTTTATTTCTAATATGTCGGATAACGCGATTATAGAGATAGATAAAAAGACTGGGGAGTCGAGGACGATTATATCGGGCAAGCTTGCGGCGGCGGGAGGTTTGGCGATTGGCGATGAGAATGGGGTTGAGACGCTTTACGTTGCTGATGTATTTGCGCTTCGCTCGATTAACGTGCAGACGCGCGAGGTGAAGACGATAGCGCGGGTATTTGGCGATGAGATTGACTACCCGATTAACATCAAGCTGACCGCGAAGTATATTTTGCTTACGGGTTGGTCGGCGGGTTCGGTTCAGGTTTTGGACCGCAAGACGAAGCGTTCGTTGGCATTGCTACACGGCTTCACGACTCCGCATGATGCGGTAGAGATGCCGAACGGCGATTTGCTTGTGGCGGAGTTTGCGACTGGCAAGCTGTTGCGCTTGAGCGGCAAGGGTTGGAAAAAGAAGAAGACCTTTGCGACTGGTTTAGTGGGTTCTCCTGCGAACCTATTGTTAAGTCGCGACAAGAAGACGCTTTACATCTTGGAGAACAAGGCGGGTCGCCTTTTTGGGTTCAACTTGAGGTCTCGCAAGTTGTCGGTGATTGTTCAGGGTCTGCAGGGAGCGGAGGGCTTGGCATTCCTGCCTGACGGGCGTTTTGTGGTAGCGGAGACGAAGCTCAAGCGCATTTTGGCGATAGACAAGGCTGGCAACAGGAAGGTTTTAGCCTCTCGCTTGCCGATTAACAAGTTTTCGGGGGGACCCGTCTCCACGGTTGTGCCGACAGGAATAGCGGTAGGCAAGGACGGCGCGGTCTATTTCACTTCCGATGAGTTCGCTAACGTGTGGAAAATAAAGCAATAAGGCAATAAAGCAATAAAGTGATAAAAATTTTTCTTGAAAAAGAATTGATATTCGTTTACTTTCTATGGTGAGTAGGCACTAAAATTAGGGAGGATTTATGTATCCAAGACCAGCTATGCGCTTAATAAGTAGAGTGGGCAATAGAGCGGGAAAGCCGCTTGTTTTGCTTGCTTTTTTGGCATCAACTTCGTTTGGCGGAGCTTTCGCGGCGCCGAGTGGCGGCAGAGTCACGCAGGGTGCGGGCGACCTCACTAACCCTTTGCAGATAAAGCAAAATAGTGCTTATCTCGGCACGAGCTGGGAGAGTTTTGACATTGCGAAAAATGAGGTCGTGGATATAGCGCAGCCCTCTGCTTCTGCGTTAATTTCGATAAAAGTGAGGAACGGCGGCGGCACGACCATAGCAGGCACATTAACGGCGAATGGTCGGGTTTCGTTGGAGAATCCTGCGGGTGTGGAGTTTAGCGCGGGTTCTGTGGTGAATGTTGGCGGCTTGCTGGCGAGTGCGTCTGCCTCAGGCACAAGTGCTGGCGCGGTTCGGGCAGATGGCGTTATTACTGCGCTTTCGGGCGAGGTTCATTTACAGAGTTTAGCGAATAATAGCGTTGTCAATGTTGGCGGTGTCATTGAGGCGCAGAGTATCATTGTAGAGGGTGCGGGCGAAGTGAGGCTTGGCTCAACGGCTACCCTAACGGCGAATAAAGAAGTTTTAGTTGGGGGTGGTTTTCAAGGCAAGGGAGCTATTGCTAACGCGCAAAGAACGATTGTGGAGTCGGGCGCGTTCATAGAGTCACCGCGCGTGATTATTTGGTCGGACGGCAACACGAATTTTCAAGGCAATATAGATGCATCAAGTGGATTTGTTGAAATATCGGGCAAGCAGCATTTAGCCTCGTTTGCTCTATCGAAAGTGAAAGCGGGGGAGCTACTGCTTGACCCTGACACCATCACGATTGACACAGAGACGACCAATAATAATGGCGAAGTCAGCGATGGCGCAGTTCTAGCGGACGATGGCACGGGTGATTTTGTTATTTCGGCGGCGTCTATCGCGGCTTTTGCGGGCGATGTTTCGCTGGCGGCAGGCACATCGATAACGCTTGATGAGGCTATCACCAAAGCCGCTGGCAATCTAACGCTCATTGCGCCGACAATTAACATCAACCAAAATATAACAATGAGCGGGACGGGAACGGATCAAAACCTCACTTTAACTGCTGCCACCGCGCTCACTTTCTCTGGCGCGACCCTCGCCGCCGAAGTGGTGAGTATCAGCAGTGGCGCACTCCCCACATTCACAAACGCAAACATCATCAATGCGGCTACCTTTAAGTGGGAGCAAACCACCGCAGCTTTCCCCTCTACTTTAAGCAACTTAACCTTGAACCTCTCTGCCCTTGAGATAACTGATAGCAGAAGTAGCGCACAGTTCACCGTGCGCGATTGGATGGTGGAGCTAAACAGAAGCCTCTCCATTACCGTTAGCACCGCTGGCAACATAGGACTCACTATCACCAAAGATATAAATGTCGGCACCGGCGATTTATTCTTATCCGCTGGCGGGACATCATCTTTCTTGTTCCAGCACCCTGACGACAATGGCACTATTACGCTTAGCGCCAACAATATAACCATACGCGATAAGAGTGTTGATCAAGGATTCTCAAGCGGCTCATCCCATTTCACTTTCAACGCCACAAATGATATCCGTTTCAGTGGCTCAACAGCTAATGTCGGTAAGGATATAACCTTTATCGCCGGAAATGAAATTATATTTGATGACACCGGCACTACCCACCTTAATGGTGGCACGATCACTCTCGGTGGTGTGATAAGAGCAAATGGGTTACTTTACCTTGACCCCGCCAGGCTCAACTTCGCTACCGATAAAGCAACCACCATTACTGCTCCTGCTATCACCTTCGAAGGCCCTAACACATCTACCCCAAGCGGACGAGACCTCACGTTAAAAGCAACGGGCGCAATTACCATAACCGGTTCTATTGATATTGGCAGAGGCACCTTTAGAGCAGAAAGCCCAACATTCCCTGCTACTGCTGCTGCTTATACGGCTCTCTTTTCTTCTGTTACCTCAAGGGATTCCGCTTTTGTCTATACTGGCGATACCCCCCTCGCCTTTACGAGTGCCAGTTTTGCCGATGGTGAAAGTTTATCCGTCATAGCGGCAACGGCGGATATAGATTTAACCGCCACGCCCACTATAGATATTGGCACTGGCAACTTGAGCCTAGAGGCAAAAGCTGGCGCACTACTTTTCGCCACAGACGCAGCAACCGCAATTACCGCAGCTAATGTAAGGCTTATCTCTGGAAGCGAAACGCCAACCACAACCAACCAAGCCCTAACGATTACGACCGGCAACTTTGCGCTCGGCGGCAATTTCAACATCGGCACTGGGGATTTATCTTTAACCCTTTCAGGCAAAATATCCTATGTGAAGCCCATCACCTTTATGCATACTGGTGCAACTACGGTGATGACTACGAGTTCGAGTAACTTTAACGTTCAGCTGTGGATGATAAACGCCGACAAGGATTTATCCATCACCGCGACCCTGAGCGATATTAACGTGTTTAACTCTATTGAGCTTGGCACGGGGGATTTAACCTTAGAGGCGCAAGTTGGTTCAATTCATTTCTTCTTGGTAAAACCCGACCCACCCCTCACGGCAGAACAGAGGGCGGCAATAAAACCCCTAACAACCATCACGGCGGCTTCGATAAAGCTCGTTTCCACGCGCGAGCTGTATTTTGGACTAGGCGACCAGAACCTCACGATTACCGCAACGGGAGAGGTTTTCTTAGGCGGTCATTACAATTTCGGCGATGGCGATTTGTCTATCACTGGCGCGCCGATACAATTTTCAAGCGAAAGTCATAACTCGCTCGCTGCGGGAAACATCACGCTCAACACGAGCGGCACCGCCACCGCAAGCAACAAAAATCTACACCTTACCACTGCTGGCTCTTTAACCTTGAGCAACACTATTGCCATAGGAACAGGCGGTCTAACGCTAGAAAGCTCTGCTACCAAGCTCTTTGAGTCTGCTGCTGCCCCTGCCATAACATTTCAAGGCGAACTTTCTCTTATTTTCACAGGAAGCGGAAGTTTAACCATTCCTGCATGGGCGGCGGTAGATGAGATAGCTTTATCGGTAACTGCCACTAAAGGCGATATTATTGTTCCGTCTTTATCCATCGGTTCGGTTGCGCTCACCATAGAGGCGCAAGTCGGCGCGATTAATTTCGCCACTGATGCGGCGGTCACCCTTAACGCTGGAGGTGTAACCCTCACCTCCATCGGCACGCCGACCGCAAGCAACCAAGATGTCACAATAATGTCGGGCGACAAGCTGAACCTCAAAGGAAACTTTAATAGCGGAAGCGGCGACTTCTCTTTCACAGCCGGCACAATAGAATTCAAATTCATCGTAGACTCCTCATCAGATGTTTCCATTGCAGGTAAAGATTTGACATTCACCTCCACAACAAAAGGAAGCAACAACTTTATAGACTTGGTGCTTGCCCCCACCGGCACGATTGCCATAACGGAGGCAGGTGGCATAGATCTTGGGTCGGAATCGTCTTTCATTTTATCTGGCTCTAGTGCTGATGTGTTTGCCACCGCGCCCCCCTCTATTTCCAGTTCTAGAACATTGCTGCTTTATACTGGCACGGGTAATTTCACGATTCCCGCATGGGCGGTTGTGAGCGGCAAAACTTTAAGAGTGACCGCCGCCACAGGAAATATCCTTGTTGCCAACTCTATAAACGTTGGTAATTCTGCAGACATACACTTAACGGCGGAAGTCGGCGCAATTAATTTTGCGACCGATAAAGATATAACCCTTGCGGCTAGGAGGATAAACCTCACTTCAACTGGCACTGCCACGCCAAGCAACAACAACCTCACGCTCAAACCAGAAGCTGAAAGTGATGCTTTCAACATAGAGGGTGCTTTTAATCTTGGCACCGGCAGCTTGATTATGGAGTCCTATCAAGGAAGATATTTTGATGAAGCCCTTTTTGACAAATTCACCAAAGGCGGTTTCGGCTTTATCTCTAGGGGCCTCGAGCCGGCTAACGATATTGGTGTTCCTTCATGGGGAATTGTGAAGGGTAAAAATTTACTCGTTCAGTCTCAACTGAGAAACGTTTTCGTGCCTCATACTATAGACCTTGGCACGGGTAATTTAACTATTATGGCTGATAAGAGTCTTATTTTTTCAACAAGTAACCCAATAACCCTTACCGCAGGAAATATAAGCCTCGCAAGCCCATCTATTACCAGACGTGATAGCAATCAAAATCTCACCATTACGGCATCGGGCGTGCTTAATATGACAGGTCGTTATTTTTTCTCAGGTGGCGATGTATCCCTTTCTTTTGCTGGCACGGGCGAGCAAGCTCCAGCGCCTACAAGTATTGACACGCGCAACCTCACCCTCACTTACACGGCGGCGGCGGGCGCGGACAACTATCTAGCCCTCAAAAGCTGGATGGGAAATAGCAATCGGCAAGAACTTACCCTTACCACCACCAATAACACCAATGTTGTGCTTGAAGTCGCCCAGCCGATAACTAACACACTTACGATAGATGCCTATCGCATTTTGGTTCTGAGCACCACCGATATCGAAAGCCTTAGTTCCGTCCCCATTAAAACTATGAACCTAACCGCAAGATCTACCGGCTCTGGCGATGAAGCAGGTATTCATCTTGCCAGCCGTTCTTATTTCATATTTCAAGCTTTTGAGGGCATCATCACTATTAGCTCGTCCCATATTCAGCTTGCTGGTGAGGGAGATGACAAGTCGAGTATAATTATTCACTCTAACGAGGTAATTTTTACTAAAGAGACAACTATCAATGGTGGCAATATATTTTTGCATGGAAATATAAAAGCGCAATCCCCCACTAGTGGGTCGCCCACTAGTGGGTCATCCACTGGGGAACTCCAAAACCTAAGCATTACCGCAGCAACAGACGGAGCTATAAGCTTCACGGGGCAACCAACATCTGTAAAGACAAACTCCACAATAACCGCCGCCAATTTAACTCTTAATTCTGCTATCAAGACCGGCGACGCCAGCAACCGAGACCTCACGCTCAAGGCATCAGGCACACTTACCATAACGGGCTCTTTTACTATCGGCACAGGTCGCTTGACGATAGAAAACTCAAATGTTCTCCCTCAAGCCACGTTTGACCTTTTCGTGCGCGGCAGCACAGGCATTATCTATACCGGCAACGCAGATTTATCCATTCCCGATTGGGCGATTGAATCGGGCAAGAGCCTATCGGTTGTGGCGACAAAAGCAAACATCAATGTGCCTATTGAAATAACCATTGGAACAGTCGCAGATTTGACACTAGAAGCACAAACCCGCGCGCTTAACTTCTCCACAGCTAGCGAAACAATGATTACCGCAAACCGCCTAACCCTCATTTCCGTTGGCACACCAACCGCCAGCAATAAAGACCTCACCGTTACTTTCCAAAGCAGTGTGCGCCTTGGCGGAAAATTTGATACAGGAAGCAGACATATTAGCATAACCACCTCTAACACTAACTCAACTGCGACAGTGACTTTATCAGACAAGACGGCAACCTCGCTTAATGGCGCGAACATCACGCTTATAAGCCACTTCGGCACCCCTACCGCCAGCAACCAAGACTTTACAATAACGGCAAGCGGCGCGATAGCCCTCGGCACACCTCTAGCAACAGGAAGCGGCAATATCTCTATCACTTCGGGGGCTGCCGCCGCCATTGAATTCACAACCGGTCGCGACATCAAGCTAACAGGAAACCACATCGCCTTAAACTCTGGCACGAAGGCATCACCCACCACAGGAGACAAGGACGCCACCATAAGAGCGACTGGCATCATAACGCTTGGCGGAAACTTTAATACGGGAGACGGCAACTTCAAGGCTAGCTCGGGTTCTCGCTTCCCCATAAACCTTTCTACCGCGCGCGCAACAAACATTACAACCAATGATGGGGAACTTACTTCTAGCGGCGGCATATCTATACCGAGCAATCAAGACTTCACCATTACAACGACTTCTACTAACAGCGGCTTCACTTTAGCTGGCACGTTTGATTTAGGTAGCGGTGATTTTACTGCCACCATAGAAGAAGATTTGCGTTTTTCTGAAAGCGGCATTAACACAACCATCATAGCGAATGATATAGGCATCGCGACTGGAATAGAGACTCAATTTGCTAGAGATATAAATTTAACGTTTATTGCGGCAGGCGAAATTAGCGTAAACGCTAATTTGAAGATTGGCAACGGGCTGCTTATTCTAGGCGGGACAACGCCTCCTGATGCCGCCGAATATGATGGCATTGTTCCGAGTGTGGATAGGGGCGGCATCGGCTTTATTTATTCGGGCGCGGGCAGTTTCACTATTCCCCAAAGTATGATAATGGAAGACAAGGACCTCTATATTGGTGCGCGTAATGCGAGTGCTAAGCTGGTTGTTCCTGCCTCTGTCAATCTTGGCACGGGCAAATTAACGATAGAGGTGCGGCGTGGTGCGCTGATGTTCAGCACAACCGAAACGACAACCATTGAGGCGGCAAACATAACGCTTTTCTCGGCTAAATCGAGTCCGAACCACCAAAGCGTCAAGCTCATTCCTGCGAGTAACGGCACGATTACGCTTGGCGGAAAATTTGATTTCGGCAGAGGCAGTTTTCATATTCGCGAAGGCAATAATGTTATCCGCTCTGCCGCGCTGAGCGTAAGCGGGCAGAACATCACCTTACGCTTCGCCGATTCCACAAGCAACAACCATGCGCTGACGATTAACGCGCGCGGTGGTGTGGCTCTCGCCGGTCTCATAAATACTGGCACGGGTGATATCAGCGTTATGTCTGGCACGGGTTCGCCCATCAACTTTGTCGGCACGACCACGCATTATCTTATCGGCAACAACATTTATCTTCACTCTAGAGGTCCGGCACCCGCACCAAGCCACCGCGCGCTTCACATTATTGCGAGAAATGATATAGAGATGAGCGGCAATTTCAGCACCTCCTTCCGCTCTTCTGCTTCTCCGATTGGCAGTGATATTGTCATTGCGGCTGGCACAAGACTCACTACCTCCTTCTCTCTTTCTAAGTTGAACTTGCTTCTCGTTCGGCTTGAGCCATCTGGCACAGATGGTCAGCTTCTCTTTGATGGCGGCAGCTCTAGGACTTCCATTACAGGAAACAACATCCTTCTCATCTCTAGAAGTGGCACGCGGCGCGGCAATCAAAACACATCTATCACGGCTTCGGGCAATGTAACCCTGCGCGGCACTTTTGCCAACGCTAATGACCTCTCTATTACTGCTGGTCAATACGGCACCTTCAAGTTCTCCAAGAGCCTGCCGACCTCCATTGATGTTACGGGCAAGCTGACGCTCCTTTCGTTGAGCGGCGTTTCTCCTGCCCCAAGCAACCAAGACCTCACGCTCACGGCTTCGGGTGGTGTGTTGCTGGGCGGCATTTTCAATGCTGGCACGGGTGATTTGTCTATCACGGGTGCGCCGATAAACTTCTCAACTGAAAGAAGAACCATACTTGCGGCGAACGATATTACGCTCACCTCCACTGGCAGTGCGCGCGCGAGCAACCAAGACCTCGCGCTTATTGCTACGGGTCTGTATGCGTTCAGCGGCACGCTTTCCATCGGTAGCGGAGAGCTAAGCCTCTACAGCAACAATGAGGATGCTTATGCCTCTGCGCCTGCTGTTACTTCGAATAAGGTTCATATTCTCTACACTGGCGGCTTAGAGAGCGATGACTTTGTGATTCCTAGCTGGATGATGCAAAACGAGCTTGTTTCTGTCACGGCCTACAACGCCAATATAATGGTGCCAACCTCTTTCGACCTCGGCAATAAAGATTTAATTCTCATTGCTAAAGTTGCATCGCTTAAATTCTCTTCCACCAGCGCAACAAGCATTAGCGCGAGAAACATCACGCTCATTTCTACCCGCATAGACCCGACAGAAAACGCGCAAAACCTAACGATAACAGCATCAGGCACGCTAATGCTGGGCGGCAACTTCACAAGAACGGGCGGCAACATCACTGCCACTTCGGGCGCAAGTAGCCCTTTCAACATTGCCGCCATTTCAAACGGCTTATCGCTAAGAGGCAATAACATCAGCCTAATGTCTAGAGGCGGTGTCCCCACGCCAAGCGATAAGGTCTTTAGCATCGTGGCATCAGGAGCGGTAACGCTCGGCGGTTCTTTTGATACGGGAAGCGGCAACATCACCATTGAGTCGGGGCTAGTGCATGTCCTTGACGCGCAAGGAAACCTAACGCGCACGGGCGATGGCGCACCGATAAACTTCTCAACCGCAATGGCGACCTCGCTCAAGGGCAATGATATTTACCTGCTTGCGTCAGGTGGCACGCCCGCGCCAAGCGGTCGAGCCCTCGCGCTTGATGCTTCGGGCGACCTAACCCTTGAAGGCACTTTTGATATTGGCACTGGCACTCTAAATCTATTGGCGGCGCGCTTTTCGGGTGCAGACGCTATCATCAACCGCGGCGCGCTAAACCTCACCTATAAAGGAACAGATAGCTTCGGCTTGCTGGGCTGGATGGCAAGAGGCGGTGAAAATAAAGATTTATCTATCACCGCCACGCAAGGCAATATCACTCTAAACTCTATCAGCCTTGGAACAGGTGAGCTTACCGTGAACGCTCAACAAGGTGTTATCGCGTTTATAGAAAGTGGTGCTTCACTAACTGCTAAGAATATCACGCTCACCTCTGCTGGCGATACGCCAATAAGTGTAATTATTTCCACCGTAACTCTCACTGCCACCGAAACCATAACCATAAGCGGCACCTATAGCATAGCGCGCACGCAGTTTTATTTGAACGCCCAATTAGAGCTGCGCGGAAATGGTCTTGGTCTTATCGCTTTCAACGCTCCTAACGTTATTTTTGGCGGAGATTCCTTTAATCTACACCTACAAGCTATGGGTAATTATCTTACTTTCCAAGAGGGCGCGATAATTACTGCTAATAGCCCGGTTTCCCTCATTGCTATACGTGAAGTTACCGCTAATAGCCAAGTTTTCGACCTTCCCGCATGGGCGATGATTGATGGCATCAATTTATCGGTTGTCTCCCCACAAGGAGCGCCGCCGCTTTCTCGCATTATTCGGATTCCTGATGGTTTTGATATTGGTGATGGCACCTTATCGATTAAGGGTGGAGGAGGGTTCCATCTTCTCGGCCCCTCGAGCGGTGAAGATGCAAGCCCGCTTGTTTTTGGTGCTATCGAGATTATTTATACCGGCGGTAAAGACGAGTTCGCCATTCCTGCGTGGGCGATACGCGAGAATGCAGATTTATCGGTTATCCATGAAGGTGATGATGGCGAAATTGTCGTTCCTAACACCCTAAACATTGGCTCGGGCAGTCTATACCTCAACGCCTCCGAATTTCAGGCAGAAGACACTGGCACGTATAACTGGGGGTCAATAGAAATAGATTTCATCGGCTCACCCAGAGCCGACACCCCTAACCCTAGGAATTGGATGACATCCGTAAGAGCTGCTCATTTCACCATTCGTGCAGATGAGCTTGATTTAAGAAACATTAACATTACTGGCAATCTCACCATTGAAGTTAGAGAGACCATCGAGATTGCTGAAGATGCCATATTCTTCCCTCGCTATGGGCAAAACTTTACCTTCATCTATCATGGAGAGCAAGACCTCTTGCTTGTGGAAGATGCAGTTTCTTTTAATACCCGCCTCGAAGACTTCTCCAATAGCGACACCACTCAACCAGTAACTACTTTTGATTACACTACCACCAAAGGCGAAGAGCGCTCTTTCACTAGCTATGCCCCTATTCCCTTTTTGCGTGGCAGCTTTGGTAAAAATTTATCTATCACGGCAACCAAGTCGGCACTTCACGTTATATCGGCTATAGATTTGGGCAACGGCAATCTAACCTTGAAGGCGGCAGAGGGCGGCTTACATTTCTCGGCTGACGTTGGCACAATTCGCGCTAGAAACGTTGAGCTTATTTCCGATGGAAATGAGATTGCGCTCTTTTCTGACATCCCCAGTTATGACCCCCCCCTTGAGGATGGCGGCACCGGCCTCGGAACGATAACAACGGTTGAAAAAATTATACCCGTAGGCTATGACCTCTCGACCACAGCTTTAGGTTCGCCGCTATCGGTTATAGCGGGCGGCAGGGTAAAGCTGGGCGGCTTTTTCTCCACTGGTCGCCAAGCCTTCACGGTTATTGCGGGTGCGGGTAGCTCTATCACTTTTGATGAGGAGGAGCCAACGCACATACTCGGCGGCGTTGTCACGCTCATTTCTAACGGCAGAAGCGCGGCGGCGAGCGACCAAGACTTTGAAATCATCGATGCCTTTGAGGTTAATATCGGTGGTGTTTTCAACACTGGCGCGGGCGACTTCAGCATCAATTCCGATGTGATTAACTTCTCGGCTGACCTGCCGACCTCTATTCGCGCGAACAACCTCACGCTAACCGCGACTTCCACCACCGAAACGCCAACGCAGAGCAACCAAGCCCTCACGCTTATTACGGCGGGTGTGCTGACGCTTAACGGCGCTTTTGATATTGGCAGTGGCGCACTCACGCTCACCATCGGCGATAAGGATGAGAGTCTTTTCAACGTGGCAACCGCCGCCACCACTTCGCTTAGAGCGGGAAGCTTCACGCTCACCAACGCCCCCACGATTGAACGCGTGGAAGCTCTTGAGCTTATTTATACTGGAAATGGTGCTTACGCCATTCCCGCGTGGGCGATTTTGGAGAACAGGGATTTAATCATAACGAACCTTAACGGCGGCATTTCTGTTCCTAACGGGTTTGACATCGGCAATGGCTTTTTGACCTTGCGCGGATTAAGTTTCAGTGTTTCCGGCAGTGAAGCGCGGACGTGGGCTTGGCTCAACGCGATTTATGTCGGCGCGAATGCGTTTGATATTCCCAGCTGGATGCGCACCAGCGATGCCGATTTAACCATCACCGCAACCAAAGCCGATATTAACGTGCCGACTTCGCTAAACTTAGGCGACAACCGCCTGGCACTAGTGGCGGTGGAAGGCGAGCTGCTTTTCGCCAGCAGTGGCGCGACCACGCTTGAGGCTTCAACCATCATTCTCTTTTCAACCAGCGACACGCCCAGATCGAGCAACCAAAACCTAACGCTGCTTGCGGCGCGTGATATTTTGCTCGGCGGCACGTTCGATATTGGCTCTGGCACTTTCACCTTAACGGCTGCCCCTAATGTGAATGCCCTGCCCTCTGGCGTTCATGCGGGCATTGCGTTTGCGCGCAATATGGCGACAACGCTAAAAGGCGCAAACCTCGTGCTGACCTCTGCGGGCGCGTCCCCTTCGGGCAGTGAGGCGGCTGTTCGGTTAGAGGCGAGCGACCAAATCACTATATCGGGCTTTCTCACGGTAGGGCTGGAGCTAGACAATTTCTTCACGCTATCGGCGGCGAAGTTTGACGTGAGCCTCGCCAACCCCGTTAGACCTCGTTCGCTTAGGGTTATTTATACCGGCAGCGGGGACTTCACCATTCCTGCGTGGGTGGTTGCTGCGCTTGACGAAATCTCGGTCGTTTATAGGGCGGGCAAAATTATTATTCCGACCAGTTTTGATATTACACAAGGCAGGACGGCGCTTTCGCTCACGGCGATGGAATTTGAGGCGGAAGGTAATTCTGTTGCTTATGGCAGCGACCTTTCGCTGACCTATCTCGGCACGGAGACTTTCGGCATTCCTAACTGGGCGAAGTTTGTCAATAACGCGGTTGGCGACCTAACCGTCATCGCCACAGAGGCGGACATTAATTCTGGCATTCCAATGGTTCTGCGCGATAGCCCCAATGGAGAGCGTTATTTCGCGCTTACCCTTATCGCAGAGAAAGGCGCGCTGATATTTAGAAACGTTGGCGAAACGATTATAACGGCAAGTCGTATTTCGCTACGCTCGGCAGTGGCGCAGGCAACGCCGAGCGACCAAAACCTCACGCTAACCGCGCTGGGCGATATATCGCTTGAAGGCTTTATCGACATCGGCGATGGTGTGCTTTCGGTGAATGCTGGCAATAGCGGTGCTATCGGTGTTATTCGTTTCGGCACGGACGGCGCAACGCCAGATGCTGCGCGCGTGCCTGTGGTGCTAACGGCGAGTGCCATTGCCCTATCGCAAATGAATGTGTCGTTTGCCTCAAGTGTTGATGCGACCTTCGTCATTCCGAGTGGTGGCAAGCCAACCATCACCAATTTGGGCATACAACCGCAAGAGGCTTACGATTGGTTTGAGGTCCCCGCCCTAGTGATTGATGTAACGGAAGCCAATATAGATATTGCCGACCTATTAGCCAATAATGATATGTTTATGAAATTTAGCATTGATGACGATGGCGTTTTAGATTTTGGAGCCTACGACATAACATTCCGCACCACCGCTTCCGAGCTTGCAAATCCCAGCGACCTTGCCACAGATGGTTTTATCATTTTCCCGTCAAGTGTCAGGGTCATCAAAGCCTTTTCGCTCACATTAGAAGCCCTCGGCATTACCGAAACGGGCAGGACTATAGGCGGAGCTGGTGTTGCGCATCTCTTTAGCGAAAGTATAACTATCAATGTAAATGATACTTTCACTTTAACAAGCAGTTTATTTAGTGCTAAAAATATCACTATAACGGCAAGGATATTTGACGCAAGAGGGCGTGTGAGTGCAAATGCAGATCAGGGTGCTGAAAATGATGGCGATGCATTTGTAAGGGCAACTGAAGGTATTATTGGAGGTTTTTTCATAGGAGGAAGTAAAACAGTAATAGATACGCCATCCATAACAACTGCCGAGGGCGCTACTCCTGTGCTTGGTGGTAAAATCACTTTTTTACGCTCGGTGGTTATTACGACAAGCGGGAATACAAATTTAGGTAACGCCGAAATAATCGTGCAGGGCTATTTTACTCTAATAACAACCAGCACGTTCATTATTACTAGTGCCGCTTCCATCGTCGCCTTAGGCGTTCACATTGAAGCAGCTGGGGTGGTGGAGGATGGCTTCGCGAGTGACTTCGATATCTATAGCTTTGATGGTGTTTCTTTTGATGCTGACTTGACGCCACTTAGCATAGACCCCGCCAGCCCTTTTAGGGGTGATCTAAACATTTATCCGCTTTCTGCTACCGAAATTCTTACTAGGCTAGATTTAATTGTGCCAGACGCAACCAATAGCAAAATAGATGATCTCAGAGCGATAGCTACCGCCCACATTGCTGACTCAAGCAACCCCGCCCTAACAAGCGACCAAGCGGCGGAATTAGCCAAGCTGGGCGCGCAAAAACTAGACATAGAAACAAGAAAGCAATTTCTAGTAACCTCGCTGGTTGAAAACAGCATTACCGAGCTTACTTCGCAAGGCAGAGAAGCCCTGCTGCTAACGCTCGCCCGCTTGGGCGACCCTGCGGCTACCAATCGCTTAGTGTTAGAAAAGGGCTTAATCGTCCCGCCGGGCGGCAATCCTCTTTCCATCTTAGAGTTTGAGTTGCCTGAAGAAGGCTTGCCGTCTGTTGATGGTGGTCTCTTCCCCTTCTTTATCTCAGGCACCTTGACTATGGGAGAGGGCAATGATTTCAACATACTTGGGCAAACCATCGGTGGCGAAGTCATGCCTCTTGATAGAACCATTGCCTTTAGGGGTGAAACAAATATCACGATGAACGATAACTCCGCCTTCTCTATCAAGGGTGCGCTTGCCATTAGCTTGCCGAACATCGTCAATGGAGAAGCGGTCACTGGTAATGTGCTCATCAAAGGGGATAATATAATCATCAACACCGTCAGACAAACCGATAGATTTGTTTCAACCAGCACCACTGCCACGCCTAGAACCATAACTTTCGAAACCGCCGGCAAGGTAGATATCATCTCGCCCTTTATAGACTTTAGCTATGGAAGTAATAGCGGCGCTAACCTTGTGCTGAAAACAACCGGCACTGATGGTGTCATAAACTTTATCCCCACAAGCGGAGAAGACTCTATCATCAGAGCGCGCGATATAACCCTTGCGGGCAAGCTCCTCGCCGAGAATATAACAGATGATGATGGTGGTGTTAGAAGGATAAGGCTTAGAATTAGTGCCAGCAACGCCATTCATTTTGGGGCGGACGCGCCAACAAGCATCACAAGCGGTAGAATCTATTTAACTTCGCCACAAAGAAGCACCCGCGCCAGCAACCAAGACCTCGCGATTGACTCTACATTCGGCTTCGGTAGCGCTGAGCTTCAACTCAATGGGCATTTTAATGTCGGCACCGGCGATATTACTTTGACTTATGGAACATTCATTAGAAGCAGGGCAACAAGCATCACCACAGCCCACCTAACCATTAAATCACGCGACAGCAACCTTTTTTACCAACCTTGGTGGGCTGCTCTCAACAGAAATCTAACCATTACCGAAGCAGCCCCCGGCACTGTAATCTTTCTCCCCGATGGTGATTTCGATTTAGGTAATGGGGATTTAACCATCACCGTAAATATCCTTGCTCCCGAAGGAAATTCCATAATGAAAGCCAATAATATCAACATCACTTTATCCTCGCAGGTGCTTCCTGGAGATAACCCTGCCTCTTTGACCCTTGACGCTAGGAACGATATAAATTACTTCTATAATGAACTTAAGAATAGACTAGAGCTTGATTTGACTCTTTTAGCTGGTGGGAAAATTATTCTTACCGCTGGCGCAGGGGTTACCACCACTGATACAATCGTCTTCGCGGCGCGGAACATAACCCTCGGCGGAACTATACTGGCTCAAGATGCAGACGGCAATGAGCAAAGCCTCACCTTAAACCCCAGCGGCAGCATTAACTTCGCTAACGATAGAGCAACCTCCATTAATGCCGACAGCATAACCATCACGCTCGGCGACAACCCAACCAAACCAACGCCGAGCGGGCAAAACCTCACCCTAACCGCCGCCGCCGCCATCACGCTCACCAACACAACCATCAACTTAGGCAGAACCACCGATGAGGCTAAAGGCGGCACCTTGACGATTGCCATTACCATTGGCGATGATAGCGGCGTCCTCACGCTTGATGACTCAACCCTCTCCGCCGAAGTGGTGGATATTAACCCCCAAGCCTTCACGCTCACCAACGCGAACATCATCGACGCTGGCACCTTCAAGTGGGAACAAACCATCGCCGCTTTCCCCGCTACCCTAAGCAACTTAACCCTGATGAACCTCTCCGCCCTCGAGCTGACCGATAGCAGAACCGCCGCCGCCGTCACCGTGCAAGACTGGATGGTCGCGCTAAACAGAAGCCTCTCCATTAGCGTTAATCTCAGCACCAGTGCCAACACAGGACTCACTATCACTGACGATATAAATGTCGGCACCGGCGACTTATTTTTATCCTCTAGCGGGACAGCCCTTGATATTCTCTTCAATAATGCTGACGGCGACCCCATTACGCTCAGCGCCAACAATATAACCTTACGCGATGGGAACAACAGCGGAATCAACGCCACAAATGGCACCTCTCTAACTCTCAACGCCACAAATGATATCCACTTCGATGCCCTAGGATTTAATTTCAGCACGAATTTAACCTTTATCGCAGGAAATGAAATTATATTTGAGCGACACACTAGCCTTAGCGGTAGCACAATCACTATCGGGGGTGTGGTGAAAGCGGGTAGCTTCACAATTTCCCTCCTACCCGCCACGCTCAACTTCGCGACTGATAAAGCAACCACCATTACTGCTGGTGCTATCATCATCAGCACCTCTGGCACGCCTACCGCAAGCGGACAAAACCTCACCATTGAAGCTGATGGCGACATCACCCTAACCGGCGCGCTAAACATCGGCGCGGACGAAAACGAAAGCATCATGCGCCTCACGGCTAAAAAGGGAACTATCATTTTCAATGATGCCACTTCCCTCACCGCGCGCGACCTTATCCTCACGCAAGAAACGGTTGCCTTCACCACTACTCAAGCCACTCACGCCACCTTCGTCCTCGCAGATAATGAAGATAACAGACCCCTCATTCGCTATCTCGGCACTGGCATACAGGAAGCCATCACTTGGGCAGAGCAGTTCGGTGTCTTCTCCCCCGATGACGCAAACTTGGAAGACGCTCTAAAAGAAGGCGGAACTTTTGAAGGACGCGACACCGCCGATGGCGACAATGTTAATATCGACCTCACCGCGCCTGAGGTTAAAGAAAGAAACCGCGAGTTCATCATCAACGCCGGCGAGAAGTTCATCGTGCCTGACGGCATCATCGAAATTAAAGCGCAAACTATATTCATCCGCGCCGAAAGTATCCAAACCGATACCGATAGCGACACCGGCATTACAAAACCCATTACCCTCATCGCTACCGAGCGCGTCACCATTCATACCGACATCGCTTCTAGCGCAACCATCATCATTCAAGCGCCTGAGGTTATTTTCTCTAACACCAAGCCGGTGGAACTCAAAGGTAGCAACATTATGATTGATATTCCTGAGGGTATGGTTATGCCTGCTGATATGCCGACCGCCAATAATCAAAACGTTCAGCTGATTGCCACTGGGGATATTCAAATCAACAATAATCTCAACATCGGCTTCGGCACGCTGGCGCTAGATGCCGGCGGCAAAATCGAAGCCGCTGAGAGAGATGTTGTCGTGCTTGCTAACCGCGTGGTCTATGAGGCTGACACCACCACAACCGATAGCGAACACAACATCACCATTACATCTATGAACGACATTCGCCTGCTGAGCGATATATCAACCAACGGCAATATCATTTTGAAGGCGGGCGGTTCTATCATCACGCCTGATGCCGATACTACCCTTGAGGCTAAAGGTGCGGGCAACAGCCTCATCTTCGAGCAACGATATGCCTTTAGGCAAAACCACGCGCTCACTTTGAAGGCAGGCGGTGATGTGACTCTCATCGGCGCTATCGATAGAGGCACGGGTGCGCTGACGCTTGAAGCTGGCGGCGCGGTTGTGCTGATGGATGCGGGAACAATCAAAGCCGATATGATTAACATTCGCCAAGCCGCTTTGTTTGGCGCGGAAGCCCCTGCTGTTTTCTCTGTCTTGCCTGTGCTGACTTATAGCGGTGCCTTTCCTCAGCCTTCCATTCTTTCGTGGGCGGAGAGCATCACTTGCACCACCGAAAGTTTATGCCAGTAAGGCGTTCGGTTATAGTTTGGTTATAGTCCGCTTAGTTCGTCATCTGCGCCGCGCATAAAAGCCTCAACCTTTAGCTTAGCGAGCTCAATTTCGGCGCGCGACATTTTCTGCGCAAGTTTAGAGCGCGCGCTATGAGCGAAAGTCGCAAAATCGTTTTCAATCGCCAGCGTGTAGAATTTATAAGCCTCCACATAATTTTGCTTTATGCCGATGCCCTCCTCCAGCAGCACGGCGATATTATACTGCGACTGCGGCTCTCCCTTACGCGCCGCCGACAGATAGAACTGCGCGGCAAGGCGCGGCGATTTCTTTAGCCCCAGCGTGCTACATTTATATAGCTCGCAATCATAAATAGCACCTAGCTCGCTTTCGGCGCGGGCGTCTCCCAGCTTCGCGGCGAGCTTAATCCACTTTATCGCCTCTTTGGGGTTGCGCTTGGTGACGACCCCGTCCAGATAGGCAGTGCCGAGCCGAAAAGCCGCACCGCCATCGCCCGCTTGCGCGGCATCGCGCCAGCTTTCCAGCGCCTTGCTGTAGAAGCCCATACGATAGAGCAGCATGCCCGAACTCTCCGAGCTGGTAGCGCATGCGGTGGCGAAAAAAAGAGCCAAAATCAAGGCGATGAATTTCATCTCGGCATTATAGAGCGAAAACGCGAGGAATCGCAACACCTCCGCTGGCGCGATAGCGGCTCATAGTAGGAGTTTTGACTTCACTTTTTTTCTCTTTTTGTAAAATTTACTTGAAAAGAGGTGAATTATTGTTTATATTCATAATATAAAGAGGAGGGATCTATGTGCCTTATATCAACACCATCTAGCCGAAGCTTGCCTGTTTTGCTTGCTTTTTTACTCATTGGAAGCGCGAGCGCGCTTTCCGCCGCCCCCAACGGAGGGAGAATCACGCAAGGACAAGGAGACATCTCTAACCCCTTTGAAATTGAACAAAATAGCGCTTACCTAGGGACAAGCTGGGAGCGGTTTGATATTGCCGAAAATGAGGTGGTGACCATCACGCAACCTTCGGCGTCTGCGTTGATTTCGATTAAAGTTCGCAATGGTGTTGAGACAAACATCAACGGCACGTTAAACGCCAATGGTAGAGTCTCTTTAGAAAACCCAGCAGGCATTCAGTTTAGCGCGGGTTCGGTAGTGAATGTTGGCGGGCTGTTGGCAACGGCAGGCGCGGTTCGGGCTGATGGTGTTATTACAGCACCTTCGGGCGAAGTTCATTTTCAAAGTTTAAGTAATAATGGCGTTGTCAATGTTGCCGTTAATATAGGTGGGGCGGTTGAGGCGCAAAGAATTATCGTAGAGGGCGCGGGTGAAGTTAGGCTCGGTTCAAGTGCGGTTCTTACCGCGAATAAAGAAGTTTTAGTCGGTGGTGGTTTTCAAGGCAAGGGAGATATTGCTAACGCGCAAAAAACGATTGTGGAATCGGGTGCGTTGATAACTTCTCCGCGCGTTATTATTTGGTCGGACGTTAGCACAAACTTTCAAGGAAGCATAAACGCTGAAGGCGGTTTTGTTGAAGTATCGGGTAAGCAGCATTTAGCCTCGTTTGATATATTCAAGGTGAAAGCGGCAAAGCTTCTGCTTGACCCTCGCGAAATTCACATTTCGAATAGTGAAAACCATAATAGTCACCTTGAAGGTGATGGCGAGGTTAAGAAAACTGACGGCACTGACAATGGCAATCAGTTATTTAACATTTCAACCAAGGCTGTTGAAGACTATGACGGCGATGTTTCCTTAGTAGCGAAAGAAAGTATAACGATAAATGACAGAGCTATCAACAAAACCAATGGCGGACTAACGCTCATTGCTCCAGCAATATCCATCTTCTATAGCATATCGGTAAGCGGGGATTTAACCCTCAGGGGACCCGAGACCACTAGAAAAGCAAGTGTAAAGAATACAATCCAATTTTCAAGCTCCCGCGACGTCACGCTTAGTGGTAGAAATATAACGTTTATTTCCCTTGCTGCTAACCCAAGCCCAACCTCCCGAACTCTCACGATTAGCGCAAGCAATATAGTTACGCTCGGTGGGATTCTGAACAAGGGACTGGGTGGCGATATCACCATCACTTCGGGACCAGACGCGCCCATTAACTTTATAAGCGGCGTGCCAACTTATATTTTAGGCAGAAATATTACGCTTTATTCTACATGGGGCACCGCAACGCCTAGCAACGAGTTCCTTCTTGTTGCTGCTGCAGGCTCTGTAAAATTACAAGGGCATTTTAATACCGGAGAAAATGGCGATATGTTTATCGCTTCCGGCACAAACCATCATCTTGGGGAACAAAACCCCAATCCCTCTGCTATCTTTTTCCCGAATTCTCTTTCTGTTGCCTCGTCAGCAACACCGGCGACAGTGCAATTCGCCGGAAATAGAAGAGGCACTACCCTTACAGGAAACAACATCACCCTTCTTTCTAGAGGTGATGATAGCTCAACCGGTCTAAATGCTAATAGCATACAAGGTATCTCTATCGCCGCTGCGGGCAGAGTAGAGCTTGGCGGATTTTTTAAGTTCTCAAACCCTTTTGTTTCTTTCTCAGCTACTTCAGGTCCCAGCAGTGCTATTAGCTTCATTCAAGACACCAACATCGCTGGCGCGAGAACTACCAGCCTCATCTCACGAGGTGGCACACCAAGGGTTTTTAACAGCAATGTCATCATTAACCCAACTTCCGCACTTCTTATCGGGGCTACGATAGGTGGTGTGTTTGATTTGGGAACAGGCGATTTCACAGCAAAAAGAGCAAAATTCTCAAATAAAGTCTCCACCTTCATTACAGCTGGTGATATCGACATCCGTTCCAATACAAGTTCGCCACCACCGAGCAATCAAGACCTCATACTTAGATCTCTAAAAAAGACAATTATATTAAGAAATATAAGTATCGGCACAGGCACATTAACCCTATCAAGCACCAAGGCGGAGGCACACTTTTTCGCTGATGACCCCGCCGGCGATAATAACACGAACAATGTCCTCTATAACAAAGTTGCTATCTTTTTTACAGGATCCAATAGCTTCACAATCGCCGACTGGCTACTCGCAAAAGACTCCGTCTCCATTACCGCAACCCAAGCCAACATCATCATGCCCACCGCCTTCGACAATGCCGCCGCTGACTTATCCATAATCGCTCGAATTGGTAGCCTAGTATTCGACGACACCGCACCAACAACCATTAACGCCAAAACCATCACTCTCGTTTCTAGAAAGGCAGACCAGCGCGCCAACACTCAAAACTTGATGGTAACATCAGCAGGCGAGCTAACACTTGGCGGCGGCTTCGCTAGAACCACCGGCAATATCTCCTTTGCTGCCGGCACGAATAGCCCCATCAACATTTCATCTAGCCACGTTAGCTTTTTGTCAATCAAAGCCAATGATATTAGCTTAACGTCTAGCGGTGGCGGCTCAACGCCAATGTATAGAAGCCTCGTCGTTGAGGCAGCTGGAACCGCAACCATCAGTGGCGATTTTAAGCTAAACGGCGGCATCACCATCTTGGCAAAAGGCGCCGTCACGCTCGGCGGCTCTCTTGACGCCGGAAGCGAAGGGCTTGTCATCATCGGCGCAAACCGATTCTTCAACGAGAACGGCGCTTTGAGACGAGTAGAAAACACCACCGCACCGCTAAACTTTTCTACCACCACGCCAACCTCCATTACGGCAGGCACCATTCGCCTGCTCGCGGCAGACGGCAGCACACCAACCGCTACAACCCAACCCCTCACTTTGAACTATACGATGGAAACCTTCCTCTCTGGCACGCTTGCCTTGAGTAGCAACCTCACCATCGCCTATAGCGGAACGCCAGACCTTGCCATAGCAGACTGGATGATTGCGACCGGTAGAAGCCTGTCTATCACTGCCACCCAAGCCAACATTGCTACCACCCTTGCTGAAATAAACATCGGCGGCGGCGACCTTATCTTGAACACCCAACAAGGCGTGGTTGATTTTTCTGGCACAACCTCAATCACCGCGAAAAATATCTCTATCACCTCTACCGGCACAAACACCGATGACAATAGAATAATTGTTGCTCTAACCCTCGCCGCCACCCAAGCAATCACCCTAAACAAAACCTTTAGAATAGCGCGCGGAAAACTTGTTGACCCTGTTTCTAATACTTCTAATACTTACGATGGCTCTATTACTTTTAACGCTCCGCGGGTTGTCTTGGGCGAAGACTCCTTTAATCTGATGCTAGAAGGTGCGACAAACGACGGCCATTTTGCTTTCCAATCGGGCGCCGCCTTGTCCGCCAGCTCTATCGCTATTTCCTATAACGCCTACGACCGCGCCACGCAACAAACTTTCACTATACCCGCGTGGGCAGCAATAAGCGGCACCGATTTATCGGTCGCAACCACAACTCTAGATGAAGACGGACTGGTCGTATCTATTCAGGCCGAAATCATTATCCCCGATGGCTTTGATATTGGCTCTGGCACTTTGTCGCTTGAAAGCATCGCCTTCAGCCTCGCGCCGCCGGCAAGTGGCGCGGCAAGCCCGCCGGTGTTCGGTGAAATCAACATAACGCACAACAACGGCGTTGAAGGATTCACCATACCCGCATGGGCAATAGCAAGTGGCAAAAACTTGTCTGTCACCCAGCTGAACTCTGGCACTATCCTTATTCCCAATGACTTGGATATAGGCTCTGCCACTTTGTCGCTTGCTGGTGGGGAGTTCGCTCCTGTTGTGCCAGAAGAGGCAACCGCCTTTGCGTGGGGTGCGCTTAAACTCAATTACACCAACAGCGCAGACGAAAATAGATCTATTCCCAGCTGGGCAATCAAGTCGAATATCCCTCTCTCTGTTACATCGCTCATCGATGTCATCGCTTTAGACGGGCTTAACATCGGCAGCGGCGCTTTGACTCTCGATGCTACCGGCTTTGCCGTGCGCGGAACGATTGCTTATGGCGGTAGCTTGAATATCACCTATCGCGGCACTGATGACTTCCAAATTTCTAGCTGGGTGAGAAGCGATAGAAACCTAACTATCACCGCAACCGAAGCTGATATCATCGTCCCCACTTCTTTCTCTTTTGACTTCGGCACGAACAACCTAACCTTGATAGCGGAGAAAGGCAACCTCAACTTCCCCGACCTCGCAAGCGAGATAATCGCTAGAAATATCACGCTTATCTCTTTAGGCGGAACGCCCACCACCATCAACACGCATCTCACGATTACCGCTTCGGGCTTCGTGCTGCTCGGTGGCACTTTCGATAGGGGACGCGGCGCGTTTAGCGTCACCGCCGGCGCAAGCCAGCCGATTAATTTCGTCACCACCCACGAAACAAGAATTGCCGCTAATTTTGTTACGCTCATTTCTAACGGCGCACCCACCGCCAGCAACCAAGACCTCACGATTATCGACTCCGCGCAAATTACGCTCGGCGGCTCGTTTGACGCAGGCACCGGCGATATCACGCTGACCGCCGATAGCATCATTGACTTCTCAGACGCGCAGGCAACCTCGCTGAACGCGCGCAACATCGCGCTCACCTCTGCCGCAGACAGCGCACCAACCGCGAGCAATCAAGCCCTCACGCTCACTGCGGCGGGTAGCTTGACGCTCAACGGCGCGTTTAACATCGGCACGGGAACGCTGACGCTCACCGCGAGCGCCGATAACCCCATCTATCTAGCGACCGACCGCAAGACCTCCATAACTGCTGGCGATATAACCCTCGCGCAAGCCATCGAGAGAGAGGCAACCCTCGAACTCACGCACGGCGGAAGCGGCGACTACACCATTCCTAGCTGGGCGATTGCCGCCAATAAGAATTTGGCAGTGAATAATCCTGTCGGCTCTATCACAATTCCCGATAACCTCAACCTTGGCTCTGGCTCTTTGACCCTCACCGCTTCGGGCTTTGCGGTTGAAGGCAACACCCGCACATGGGGCAGGCTCAATGCCGTTTATACTGGCGCCAGTGCCTTCGACATTCCCGACTGGATGCTAAACAGCGGCAAAGACTTAACCCTCATCGCAACCGAAGCTGGTATAAATATCCCCGCCTCTATTACTTTTGGCAGTAACCGCTTGGGCTTGATAGCCGAAGAAGGCGCGCTGGTATTCGCTGCTGATACCACCCTTTCGGCTTATTCGCTTACGCTTATTTCAGCGGACGATAGCCCGACCGCAAGCAACAACACCCTCACGATTGAGGACACAATTGATATTGTGATTGGCGGCACGTTTAACTTTGGCACCGGCGACATCATCATAACGGCGAACCGCGCCTTTGTTGGCGCTGTTCCCTCTGGCACGCGTATGGGTATTGCTTTCTCGCCCAATATAGCGACTACGCTTAAAGCGGCAAACATCACGCTAAATTCTTCTAGCACCCTGCCTGCTGGTAGTGGGCAAGCGGTAACGCTGGAGGCGACTGCCAAGCTGACCTTAACTGGGCTGTTTGCGGCGGGGCTTGAGAGCGGCAACTTCTTCACGCTATCGGCGGCAGAGCTTGATGCCGACCTAACCGATAGCATGACCCCGCGCGCGCTGGCGATTGTTTATACTGGCACGGGCGACACGGGCGCTAGCGTCTTCACGATTCCCGATTGGGCAAAAACTACGATTGACGCGCTATCCATCACGTATGAAGCGGGTAAAATTATTGTTCCTGCGGACTTTGATATTAGCCTCGGTCATGGCAGAACGGCGCTCTCGCTCAGGGCGATGGAGTTTGAGCTGACCGATAATACGATTACTTATGACGGCGCGCTTTCGCTCACTTATCTCGGCACGACTGCTTTTGATATTCCCAACTGGCTTGTTTATGGTGAAGGTGATTTATCGATTACCGCCACAGAGGCGAACATTGGATTACCCGCCGATATAGATAATGGTCTGTATGGTCTAGCCTTGATTGCAGAGAAAGGCGCGCTAGTCTTTGATGTGAACGGCGCGTCCAGCATTTCTGCTGGCGGAGATATTTCGTTGCGCTCTGCGGCGGCGCAAGCAACGGCGAGCGGTCAAAGCCTCACGCTAACGGCGGCGGGTGATGTATCGCTTATGGGCAATATCAACATTGGCGCCGGTGAGCTTGAAGTGAATGCTGGCAATAATGGCGGGATTGGGGTCATTCTTTTCGGCGCTGATGGCGCAGATGTTGTGCTGGCGGCGGCGGCTGTTCGGTTGTCGCAAAACGGCGCACCCTTCGCCGCCGAGGTTGATGCGACTTTCACTATTCCTAGTTCTGGCAAGCCAAGCATCACCAATTTGAGCGGTCAGTTCCAAGCGGCGCATAGCTGGTTTGCTCCTCTCCCCATTAAGACTATCACCTTTTCAGTCAATGATGATGAGGATGGCGCAGTCCATCTACTCGTTGCTGACTTCATAACAGCCAATGCGGCAGATTTCGGTGCCCTTGTGGTTGATGAGAATGGCGTTTTAGACTTTTCTAACTTTGATATTACGCTCATCACTGAGACGGGTTCTATTATTTTCCCCATAGGCACAAAGGTTATTAAAGCCAACTCGCTTATGGTAAGGGTTGGTAGCAATAGCGGCACGATTTTTGTAGATGATGGCACTGGTGGCCTTGGAGTATTTCCTGAAGGTCTTACTATCAATGTTAATAACCATTTAGAATTGCCTACTATCCATGCTCAAGATTCACACGTTGCCCTCACGGCAAGAACCATAAGCCTTAATAGATTCCGTATGGGTGGCGCAGCATCCAAAACTCTAGCGATAACTGCTAGTGAGGGTATTACACTAGAAACCGATTTCGCTTTCGCCGAATTCGCTTCTGTAACGCTAGATACGCCGGTGATAAAATTAGGAGACCACACGTTTAGAATAGATCGGGATAGCAATATCCTTTCCTTGCGCTCACTTCGTATTGAAGGAATTAAAGATGATAATGGCACCCGAACCCGAACAGGAGCAATCGACATTTCTAACGGCACCATTATTAGGGTGCGTGGCACATTAACAATGGAGGCGAATAGCATCCGCTTCTCTACTATCTTTAGTGGGAATATTAACTCAGTAGTGAATATCTACGCTTTAGGCGTGCACCTTGCTTCTAATGCAACAAGCAGTAATGGTAAAGGCGTTACTATCAATATCTATAGTTTAGAGGGGGTTACTTTTGACCTGACCTTGAATCACTTTCATGGCACAAAAACCGTGGAAGTTTTCAATGAGGCGAAGTTTAAAAATGAAGACGTAGATATAGAATACAATAGCGCGGTTAACATTTATCCTACTACGCCTTTAGCGATGTTGCGTTTATTAAACTTAATCGTGTCGCCCGCAACAAAAGCCAGAAATACCGCTAGAATAGATGAGCTCAACGCCATCGCCAACTCGCCAACCGAAAGCCTAACAGGAGGGCAAGCGAAAGAATTACGCAACCTATCCGCCAGCCGTCTGGCGCGCGCCGAGGCAAGAGAAGCCTTTACCGCAAACCTTATCGCCACTTTCGCGGCGGCAGATGATGACGAAGACTCCGCAAAAGTGGCAGATAGCACCCGCGCAGCGGGGCTTAGCAAGCTCGGCAGAGAGAACCTCCTGCTCGCACTCGGCAGCTTGGGCGACCCCGCGCTCACCAACCGCTTGCTGTTGGAAGACAACCTGATACAAACCGCCCTTGCCTTCTTACAATTCCCCACCGAAGCGCAATACAACACGGCAGTGAATAATTTATCCGCGCGCCTTGCCGGTGCCAGCACCAACGCACAGCGCATCGCAGTCGTTGAGACTTTCCGCGAGGAGAACAAAGCCTTTATCGTTCCCACCCCATCGGAGAATTCTTTTGCGGTGAACGCGCCTGCTATTCTCTCTCCTAAAGCCTACGCGCCTTTTGTTATCTCCGGCGATTTAACCATTATGGGCGGCGGCGATATAAACATAGGCGGTGGCAGTGTAGCCGCTCCCACGCTAACCATAGACGGTGAAAGGATTCCCGTTGCCAACACTATTGTTTTCACTGGCGAAACAAACATCATCGTGGAAGACGGCGGCGACTTCAACCTCGGCGATGCGCTTGCCATCAGCTTGCCCAACACCTTCAACGGCGAAGACGTAACCGGCGATGTGCTGATAAAAGCGGACACGATAGCCATCACCACCACAAGAGAAACCGCCAGCCTATTCTCGGCAAGCTCCACCGCAACGCCTAGAACCTTAACCCTTGAAGGCACTTCCCCCATAGGCGCTCTATTTGCAATTCAAATATTCTCCCCCTTTATAGACTTCAGCTATGGAAGCGAAAGCGGCACCAATGTTATTCTAAAAACAGAAGGCGTTACAAGCTTCTTGGCACAAGACGTAATAACCGTGAAAGCGCTCAACATAACTTTTGACAGCGAAATAACACGCGCAGACACCGCAGAGGTTATCGGAGAGTTCAACTTCATCGCCACGCAGGCAATTCACTTCTCCACAGGAAAATCAATAACAATTCTAGCCAATGGAGATTTGACGCTCACCTCTCCCCAAGCAGGCATCGCCAGCAACCGGTCGCTAAGCTTACACTCTGTAGGAACTTTAACGCTCGATGGGCGGTTTAGCCTAGGCTCCGGCTCTGTGCTCCTCCAGTATGCACAAGAAACCTTCGCCGATGTTCCCGAGCCTTTAGAATTTACCGCCACTACCATGCTCGTTATTCCGCGAAGGGGAGTGATATTCTTTAAGCCATGGATGGCAGAAAATAGAAAAACCTTGTGGCTGGGAATCGAACAAAGCGCAACCACTGCCGGCATAAACCTCCCAGCAGCGGCTGACTTCAACTCATTCGCCCACCGAGTTCTTGGCGGCTTCGACCCAAAATACACATCAGAGCTAACCACAGAAACAACCATAGAGGTAAGAGATGATATTAACTTAGGCGATGGCGATTTAAGACTCTTCAGCAACACCCTGCGCTTTAGTGGAAAAGAATCTTTCACCATTACGGCAAATGATATTACTATTCACACGAAAACTGCTATCGCCTCAGCAGGTGGTTTAAGTAGAGACCTTGCATTAAACGCCGCCGGTGATATAAGACTTACATCCACCGCTACGAGCACCCTCATTCATCGGTTTAGAGACCTAACCTTGTTAGCCGATGGTGAAATTAATATCCTAAGTGTCGCACACCAAATTTTCCGCGCGCGCGATATAACCCTTAGTGGCACCATTGCCGTTATTAGTGGGAATATTATTCCGCTTGGCGGCGGTCGCGCACCTATCCTCGTGCCAACCAGCGACAAGCAAGACATCTCCTTCATCGCACGTGGCGTGATTAACTTCGCCACCGATAGAGCAAACTCCATCTCCGCCGCCGCGCTAATCCTAGTGGCAGGAGAAAACGCACCCACCTTGATGCTGGAGCAAGACTTCACCCTAACCGCAAGCGAGGCAGTGACCCTCATCAACTTGAAAATCAACCTGCCCAAAGCAACCACCGATACAAAAGGCGCAACCTTGACAATAGAAGCAGGTAGCAGTGCCGCCCTCTCCTTATCCGGCGGCAACTTCTCCGCCGAAGTGGTGGATATCTCCTCTGGAGAACTCGTGCTTGAGATAACGCTCAGGTTGCCTGACGAAACAGAGAACACCACGAGCAACATGCCAACCACCATCGATGCCGCCACCTTTAAGTGGGAACTAGGCAACGCCGCATTCCCCAATGCCGTGCCTGATGACTTGAAGCTGACGTTCAGCTCCGCGCTTGAACTCATCAATAGCAGAAACGGCGCGCAGCTCACCATTCAAGACTGGATGGTGGTTGAAGATAGAAGCCTCTCTATTACTATTACCGACGGTGGCCCCACGGGAATCACTATCACTGACGATATAACCCTCGGCACTGGCGACTTAACGTTAATCTCAGGCGGCAATATAAACATCAGGTTTTCCCACCCTACCGCCGATAGCACCATTACACTCAGTGCCAACAATATAACAATACGCGATAATTCTTCCTCAGGAGTCAACGAAAATAATAACACTTCTTACGCGCTGCTCGCCACAAATGATATTCTCCTTACTGGCGCATCATTTAATTTTGGCAGAGATATAACCATTATGGCGGGGAATGATTTACTCGTTAATGAAGAAAACACCAGCATTATCGGTAGAGTTGTCACTATTGATATCGGTGGTGAAGTGAAAGCAGGCGATACCAACTTCTTTTTGAACGCCAACACGCTTACCCTCGCTAACGATAAACCAACAACTATCACTGGTAATGGAACTATCGAGATCGAATCCCTAGACGCCGGTGCCGTGAGCAACCAAAACCTCACCATTGAAGCAGGGGGCGACCTTACTTTGATTGGTAAGTATGATGTCGGCATCAACACAGACAACAGCATCGTTCGCCTCACCTCTACAAACGGAACCATTATATTCAATCAAGACTTTAATAATAGTGGCGTAACCATCAACGCGCGCGATGTTATCCTTACGCAAGAAACGGAAGTCTTCACGCCTACCCAAGCCGATAACGTTACCTTCACGCTCAGCGCCAATGACGACAACAAACCCCTCATTCGCTATATCGGCAATGACGAGCAAACCTCCGTTGATTGGGCGCGGCAGTTCGGCGCTAACTCCGATACCCACGTCACCCTGATGGACCATATCGGCGATGGCAATACTTTCGGCGAACACGAAGGCACCGGCGATGATATCAACCTCGACATTAGCGAAAACGATAACGAAGCCGAAAGAGATTTCATCGTTACCGCCGGCGAGAAGTTTATCGTCCCTGCCGGCGACATCAACATTAAAGCTCAAATCATCATCATTCGCGCCGATAGTATCCAAAATGCCGCCGATGACGAAGACGGAATCGAAAATCAAATTACCCTCATCGCTACCCAGCGCATCGTGCTTCATACCGATATCGCCTCTAGCGAAAATATCATCATTCAAGCACCCGAAGTCGTGTTCTCTAGCAGTAAGCCCGTTAAGCTCAACGGCAATAACATTATGATTGATGTGCCAGACGATATGGTTATGCCCGAAGAGATGCCTGCCACTAATAATCAAAATGTCGCGCTCACCGCAGTTGCCGATATTCAAATCAATAATAATATCAATGTCGGCTTCGGCACCCTGACGCTGAAAGCCGGTGGCAAAATTGAAGCCACTGAAAGAAGTGTCTCCATTGCCGCCAATCGCGTGGTCTATGAGGCTAACACCGCCACAAGCGAGAGCGAACACAATATCACTATCGAATCGATGAACGATATTCGCCTGCTAAGCAGTATCGAAACCAACGGCAATATCATCTTGCGCGCCGGCGGTTCTATCATCACGCCCGATGCCGATACCTCCATTACCGCTGACGGCGCAGGCAATAACCTCATCTTCGAGCAACGACACGCCTTGAGACAAAACTTCGCCCTCACCCTGAAGGCAGGCGGTGATGTCAGCGTCATCGGTGATATCGATAGAGGCACAGGCGCGGTTATGCTTACAGCCGGCGGCGCGGTGATGCTTGTCGATACCGCATCCATTAGAGCCGCCACCATTAGCATTAGCCAAAGCGCTACGTTTGGCGTGGCTGCTCCCGCTGTTTTCTCCGTCCTGCCCGCCCTGACTTATAGCGGCACGACACCCCAAGCACCTGTCTCATGGGCGGCAAGCCTCACTTGCACCCCCCAAAGCCTATGCCAGTAAGGTAAGGGCGACAATAAGCGCGCTTGCTAAAAGGTCGAGAATCGCCTATCCTTGTAGGTAGTAAAATTTATAGTTAGGAGGACTTGCTATGAACACGAAGTTATCCATATTGAACCGAAGCCTGCCTGTGTTGCTCGCTTTTTTGCTACTCGCAGAGGTCACTTCCACAGCGATTGCGGCAGATGATTTTAAAATCACTCAATTACCTGACGGAAGCATCAAAGTAATCGGAACCCCTCCTCCTGATGTTAAAATCACTCAATTCCCTAACGGAGGTTTCGAAATAACTGGGAATATCGAAAAGGTAATTAATTTACTCCCAGAACCTATCTCGACAACAGATATAAATCCTAAAAAAAATCCTCAAGGGGTGGGAAATGCCAACGCAGCTACCCCGCCTACCTCTCTTCGTGCTGAGAATACAGTGCTTTCTCTAGGCCAGTCGCTTTCTCTAGGCCAGTCGTTTTCTATACTAACTATAAATCCGTCGCTTTCTCTAATCCTAGACTCAGTGCGTAAAGGATTTGAGCTTAATCCAAGCTCGGTAGTGAATGTGGGCGGTTTGTTGAACTCTGCCTCTGCTAGCGCATTGAAAAAAAATGGCGGTATCACAATTCCTCCAAACAAGATTCATGTGCCAAGTTTAATTAAGGGAAATATAATTAACATCGGCAGAACAACCGATAGCGCGAAAACAATTAAAAAACGCGCCGGAATAATTTTAATCCAAAATCGCTAGTCGCTAGCAATCGCTAGTCGCTAATAGTCGCTCCAAGTGCGGCAAATCTATCCGCTAACTCTTGATTGAACGCAACGCCATCAGGCAAAGATATTTCCGCACCATTCTCTAAAACCAAATGAACGCGCGTGCCACCAGGATTGGCAAGCAGCTCCTTTTTTATGTCGGGCAACTTATCAAGCTGCTTGATGAATAAACGCAAACACATCTGCTTGCGCTGAACCTTCGCGCGGTAATCTTTGTCAAAACGCTTTAGCGATTGCGCGCGCAACCGCGTGCCTTCACCACTCCCCGCGCCTCCCCTGTCCGCCTCTATCTCTACCACCACCAGCAAGCCGTTCTCTAAAAAATGACGGGTCGCGCGGAAGGTCTCCGTGAAAATGACAACCTCATAACTCCCACTCAAATCCGATAAACGCACAAAAGCATAAGCCGCCCCCTTGCGCGAACGCCGCTCCTGTATGTCCGTTATCACTCCCGCCAGACGACCCCTGCTCTTCTTGCTCTCTTCAAACTCCGCGAAAGAAATAATCCCCAAACCCTCTAGCTTCTCCTGCCACGCCGTTAAGGGATGGTCAGACAAATACATCCCCGATGCCTTGAATTCATTCGCCAGCTTCTCTTCCATGCTCCAATCCTCGCACTGCGGCAACGTGCTGTCGCCGCCGCTGTCGCCCGCGAAAAGGCTGTCTTGAGACTTCTCCTGACTTTGACGCGCAACACTCATTATTATCGGCGCATGCTCCACAAGCTGGCGGCGGTTGGCGTGAATGGAATCAAACGCACCCGTTTGCGCCAAACTCTCTAATGCCCTTTTGTTTAACCCCTTGTCGCCGCAAGCCTGCGCGAAAGCGAAAATGTCCGCAAAGGAACCGAGCTCAGCGCGCGCCGCAACAATGCCACGCGCCGCCTCCACACCAACATCGCGCACCGCCGCAAGCGCATGCAAAATCGAACCCTCCCGCACTGAAAACAACGCATCGGAATAATTTATATTCGGCGGCTTTATTTTTATCCCCAACCTTTGCGCCTCTTGCTTGAAACGCGCGAGCTTGTCCGTGTTGTGCATATCAAGCGTCATCAAAGCGGCAAGAAACTCCGTCGGGTAGTGCGTCTTCAGCCAAGCCGTCTGGTAAGCAAGCAAAGCGTAAGCCGCCGCATGACTCTTGTTGAAACCATAACCCGCGAAACGCTCCACCAACTCAAAAATGTGCTGCGCCTTCTTCTTTTCAACGCCCTTCTGCTCCGCGCCCTTCACAAAACGACTGCGATGCTCGTTCATCTCCTTGCGTATCTTCTTGCCCATCGCGCGCCGCAACAAATCCGCCTCCGCCGACGAATAACCCGCCAAAACACGCGCTATCTGCATCACCTGCTCTTGATAAATCACAACACCAAAAGTCTCCTTGAGCACCGGCTCTAACATCGGGTGCAGATAATCCGGCGCCTCCTCCCCCTTCTTGCGCTTGACGTATTGCGGTATGTTCTCCATAGGACCGGGGCGGTAAAGCGATACCAAAGCTATCAAATCTTCGATGCGGTTCGGCTCAACCTGACGCAGAACATCGCGCATACCGCTCGACTCCATCTGGAAAATGCCACCCGTCTCGCCGCTCGTTAAAAGCGCATAGGTCGGCTCATCGTCTAGCGCAATCGTGCTTAAATCTATGCTCTCGCCGCGCTCGGCAAGCAAGTCGCGCGCGCGCTTGAGCGCGGTCAAAGTCTTCAGCCCTAGAAAGTCAAACTTCACCAGCCCCGCTTTCTCCGCCCACTTCATAGAAAACTGGGTAATCGTCGTGCCGGTCTGGTCCTTAGCAATCGGGATAAGTTCGTTCAGCGGGCGGTTGCCAATCACAATGCCCGCCGCATGGGTAGAAACATGGCGGTTCAACCCCTCAAGACGCAAACTAATATCCAATAACTTGGCAACCTGCTCCTCCTCCTGCCGTGCCTCTTGGAGCGCAGGCTCCCCTTCTATCGCTTGACCCAGCGTCACAGGGTGAGAGGGGTTGTTCGGTATCAACTTCGCCAGCCTATCCACCTGACCGTAAGGCATTCCCAACACACGACCCACATCGCGCACAACCGCGCGCGCTTGCAGCTTTCCAAACGTGATGATGTTCGCAACCCTATCATTGCCATAACGCTCGCGCACATAGTGAAACACTTCATCGCGCCGCTCTTGGCAAAAGTCTATGTCGAAGTCGGGCATGGAAACACGCTCGGGATTCAAAAAGCGCTCGAAAATTAAACCGAAACGCAGAGGATCCAAATCCGTTATCTTCAGCGCGTAAGCCACAAGAGAACCCGCACCCGAACCGCGACCCGGCCCCACAGGAATATCTTGCTTCAAAGCCCATTGCACAAAATCCGCGACAATTAAAAAATAACCGGCAAAACCCATATCACTTATCATCTTCAATTCCCTATCCAATCGCGCCTGATAATCTTGCCTCTCACCAACCAAAGCCTGCTGCTTTTCTAAATGGGCTAACCTTTCTTCCAAGCCTTGCTGCGCTAGTTTTTTAAGCGTGATAGCCTCGTCCTCATCAAGCGCCCAGCGCGGCAGCACCGCCTCCTGCTCTTGCGGAAAAAAAGAACAACGCCGCGCTATCTCCACGCTGTTTTCTATCGCCTCAGGCAAGTCGCTAAAGAGGTTTATCATCTCCTCCCCGCTCTTGAAATAATGCTCGGGCGTAATGTGACGCTGAAAG
This sequence comes from Alphaproteobacteria bacterium, assembly GCA_965209065.1. Classification (GTDB taxonomy): domain Bacteria; phylum Pseudomonadota; class Alphaproteobacteria; order JAPOUT01; genus CBDBUR01. The sequence goes on along the minus strand of OZ242373.1, from coordinate 448,051 downwards.
TCATCATCTAGCTTTCTACTCTCGGCAATACACAAAAGCGCATCGTGCGACTCAAAATCCTCTTTTTTAAGAAAATGAACATCATTGGTCGCAACAAGAGGCAGCTGATGTCTCTGTGCTACCGCACACAACCACTGCTCGCATTTTTTTTGCTCCGCCAATCCGTGCCGCTGAATTTCTAAATAAAACCTATCGCCAAACAAACCCTTTAACTTTACCAGCTTATCCTCCGCCTCTGTTTCGCGGTTGCTCACAAGCCTGCTGTCCAAAATGCCCCGATTGCCACCACTCAAACAAATCAACCCTCGATGATAGGTCTCTAGCTCCTTTTCATAAATATGAGGCTTCGCGCGCTCGTAAGCAAGCGAGCTCAACTTCATTAAGTTTTGATACCCCTCCTCATCTTTCACCAACAAAACAAGAAGAGACTCATCTTCCAAGTTGAACGTGCAGCCTATGATAGGCTGGATGCCCGCCGCCGTTAGCTGCTCGGAGAACTCCAGCGCGCAAAACATATTATTGCTATCGGCAAGCGCGAGAGCAGGCTGACGCGCCTCACGACACATCTCGCCCATACGCTCTACCCTAAGCGACCCCTGCAACAGCGAATAAGTGCTATGGGTGCGCAAGTGTATAAATAAATTTTCCATCTGCCCTCTTTATGCTTGGCTTTTCCTATACTTATCCTCTATAATAGTCGCGTTTTGGACTTGTGGCAGGGGCTTTGAGCCAATGAATAAGGTTAAGTTTATAAAATGACTTCTAATGAAAAAAGTAAACCCTTGCGCATTTTTGGCGCAAGAGAACATAATCTAAAGAACATCAGCTTGGAACTGCCGCGCAATAAAGTCTCGGTGATTACTGGGCTTTCGGGCTCGGGGAAATCTTCGCTCGCTTTCGATACCATCTACGCCGAAGGACAAAGACGATACGTCGAAAGCCTGTCCGCTTACGCCCGCCAGTTCCTCGAGGCAACCGCCAAACCCGATGTCGATAGAATAGAGGGCTTGTCCCCCGCCATCTCAATTGAGCAAAAGACCGCTTCGCGCAACCCGCGCTCCACCGTCGGCACCGTGACCGAAATTTACGACTATATGCGCCTCCTCTTCGCGCGCGCCGGTATCGCCTACTCGCCCGCAACCGGCAAACCCATCGAGAGCCAGACCATCTCGCAAATGGTCGATAAGCTCCTCGAACTGCCCGAAAATAGCCGCTGGCTTTTGCTCGCGCCCATCGCGCGTAATCGTAAAGGCGAATATCGCAAGGAAATGGCGAACCTCCTCAAGCAAGGCTTTCGCCGTATCAAAATTGACGGCACACTCTATGAACTTGAAAAACCGCCCCGACTCGATAAAAATATCAAACACGATATTGACCTTATCGTTGATAGAATCGCGATTACAAAAGATAGCACAGATAGACTCGCCGATAGTTTAGGCACCGCTTTGCGCTTGTCTGATGGGCTTGCTGTTCTCGAAGAAATCAAGGATAAAAAAAGCAAAAAAGAAGAAAGGAGAATTACTTTTTCTGAGAAATTCGCTTGCCCGGTTTCGGGCTTTACTATTGAGGAAATTGAACCGCGCCTGTTTTCGTTTAATTCGCCGCGCGGCTGCTGCCCCGAATGCGATGGGCTAGGCGTGCGTCCCTTCACTCACCCTGATTTGGTTGTTCCCGATACAAGCCTTTCTATCAATCAAGGCGCGATTATGCCATGGACGCGCGGCGGTGCCATAGCACCTTATTATATGCAAATGCTCCGCACCGTTGCTAAAGAGTATAAAATCTCGCTCGATGAGCCTTGGAAAAACTTGCCTGCTAAGTTTGTGAAAATTATACTCAACGGCTCAGATGATGAAGAATTTAGTTTCGTTTTTCAAACCTCTAGTCGGCGTTATGAATTTAAGAAATCCTTTGAAGGCGTGCTGCCTTCGCTCGATAGGCGCATCCAAGAAACTGAAAGCAATTATATGCGTGAAAACCTTTCGCGCTATCAGTCCTCTGCGGCTTGTGGCGTGTGTGGCGGTCATCGCCTGCGCGAGGAAGCCATGTGCGTCAAGCTTGACGGTAAACACATTGGCGAAATAACCGAAATGCCCGTTATTGATGCTCTCCATTGGTTTAGCACGCTCGATAAAAGCCTGTCCGCGCGCCAGAAGAAAATTGCAGCACTTGTGCTACGCGAAATTAAAGCGCGCCTGCAGTTTCTGTGCGATGTCGGCTTGGATTACCTAACTCTGTCGCGCGCCGCAAATACGCTTTCGGGTGGCGAAAGCCAGCGCATTAGACTCGCATCGCAAATAGGCTCTGGGCTCACCGGCGTTATTTACGTGCTAGATGAACCTTCCATCGGTCTTCATCCGCGTGATAATAGCCGCTTGCTTTCAAGCCTACATAAACTGCGCGATACCGGTAATACCGTCATCATCGTTGAACATGATGAGGACGCTATCACTAGCGCCGATTATGTCGTGGATATTGGGCCGGGCGCCGGGCGTAAGGGCGGACATATTGTCGCTAAAGGAACGCCAATGCAAATTCGCAAAAATCAAAAAAGCCTCACCGGACAATATCTTTCGGGGAAAAAATCTATCGCCGTTCCTAAAACCCGCCGCGAATTTAATAAAAAAAGAACCTTGAGTGTCATTGGTGCGAGCGGCAACAACCTCAAAAATGTTAGCATTGATGTGCCGCTTGGCGTGATGACTTGCTTTACCGGCGTGTCGGGTTCGGGGAAATCAACGCTTTTGATTGATACACTTTATAATAGCCTCTCGCGCCAACTCAATGGTAGCAGCCTTAACCCCGCGCCGCATAAATCTATTAAAGGCAAAACGCAAATTGATAAAATTATCGAAATTGACCAGTCGCCGATTGGACGCACACCGCGCTCTAACGCCGCGACTTACACTGGCGCTTGGACGCCCATTCGTGAGTGGTTCGCTGGGCTGCCCGCATCAAAACAGCGCGGGTGGTCGGTCGGTCGCTTCTCGTTCAATGTCAAGGGCGGACGCTGCGAAGCATGCCAAGGCGATGGCGTTGTCAAAATTGAAATGCACTTCTTGCCTGATGTTTATGTCACCTGTGAAACTTGCCAAGGCAAACGCTATAACCGCGAAACCCTACAAGTGACTTACCGCGATAAAACTATTGCCGATGTCCTTGATATGAGCGTGGAAGAAGCCGCAAAATTCTTTGACGCGATGCCTATGATATATGAAAAGCTAGACACCTTGCGCCGCGTGGGCTTGGACTATATTAAAGTTGGACAACCTGCCACCACGCTCTCTGGCGGCGAAGCGCAGAGGATTAAACTCGCCAAAGAGTTATCCAAACGCGCTACTGGCAGAACCTTTTATATCCTAGACGAACCGACCACCGGATTACACTTTCACGACACCGCAAAATTGCTAGAGGTGCTACACACGCTGGTCGATAGCGGCAACTCTATCGCGATTATCGAGCATAACCCTGATGTCATTAAAACGGCTGATTGGATTATTGATTTGGGTCCCGAAGGCGGCGCGCGCGGAGGCGAAATTGTCGCTATAGGCACACCCGAAGATGTAGCCAAAGTGAAACGCAGCTATACGGCTAAAGTCTTAAAACAAGTGCTCGCTAAAAAGTAAGTCTTTAATAGACTAACCCTAATAAATGTTTTGGGCGGCGACCATAGAAAATAACATCGGAATAGAAAGCACCGTGTTAATACGCGAGAACATTCCCGCCCTAGCTCCAGCAGCAGCCTTCTCTTCAGGCGATGCGTTGCCGCCATTGATAGACAAGGCAATTTTCTGATTCGGCCAAATCACCAGCCAAACATTCAAGAACATAATAATCCCAAGCCACATGCCAATACCAAGCGCCAAATGCTTCTCAACCTCAATGCCCTCGCCAAGCAGAATACCGCCCAAAGACAAGGTGCTCACAAGATAGCCGTTCATCCACGCTAGCAAAAGACCCGTGACAATCGTCGCCATCGCTCCCCAGCGAAACCAGAAAAGTGCCGCCGGCGCTATAACGCCCGTAATAGCAGGCTTCTGCTCGCTAGGAATAGAAGGCATGTTCGGAATCTGAACAAAATTGAAATACCACAACAGCCCTATCCACATCACCGCGCTCAACACGTGAAGCCAGCGCATGAAAAATGCCCCAAAACTATGCGTAAACTCCCCGCCTAAACCCTGATAGAGCGCAATTAAAAGCGCCGACAATACAAAACCTGTGATAACAGCATTTGTCAATGAAGATAAAAATTTTGCCATAACGATAGCTCCTTTACGATTGATTCACTTTCTTTTATTCTATAGAAGGAAAAGCATAAAGTCAAAAAGAGGAAATTATGATTTATAAAAATATGCCCGATTCGGTCGGCAGGACGCCTTTAATAAGGCTCAAAGCCGCTTCCGAGCTCACCGGGTGCGAGATTCTTGGTAAGGCTGAGTTTATGAACCCCGGCCAGTCGGTTAAGGACCGCGCCGCCCTCTACATCATTCGCGATGCTATCGCTACCGGCGCGCTCAAGCCCGGCGGCGTTATCGTTGAGGGCACGGCGGGCAATACCGGCATCGGCTTGGCGCTGATTGGCAACGCGATGGGCTTTCGCTCGGTGATTGTTATTCCCGAAACGCAGTCGCAAGAAAAGAAGGACACGCTGCGCCTGTGCGGCGCCGAGCTCGTGGAGGTGCCTGCCGTTCCTTATAAGGACGAGAACAATTATGTTAAATACTCCGGCAGGCTGGCGCGCGAGCTAAACGAACGCGAACCAAACGGAGCCATATGGGCTAACCAGTTTGATAATGTCGCCAACCGCCAAGCCCATATAGAAACCACCGCGCCTGAAATTTGGGAAGAGACAAACGGCAGGATAGACGGCTTCACTTGCGCTATCGGCACCGGTGGCACTTTGGCGGGCGTGGGCATTGCGCTTAAAGAAAAAAATAAAAACATTGTGATTGCTGCCGCTGACCCGATGGGTGCTGCGCTTTATCATTACTATAAATTCGGCGAGCTTAAAGCCGAAGGCACGTCTATTACCGAAGGCATTGGGCAAGGACGCATCACCGCTAATTTAGAAGGCGCGCCGATTGACGATGCCTTCCAAATCCCTGACGAGGAGGCTTTGCCGATTGTCTTTTCGCTCTTGCGCGATGAGGGTTTATGTTTGGGCGGTTCGTCTGGCATTAACGTTGCCGCCGCTATTCGTCTTGCTCAACAGATGGGTAAGGGACATAGAATTATCACGGTTTTGTGTGATTACGGCACGCGTTATCAGTCTAAACTATTTAATCCTACCTTTCTAAAAGAAAAAAACCTTCCATACCCCGATTGGCTATGATGAGACTTGTTAAAAAAAAGCACTATATCAAAACGACGGTGACCTATTTAGAAATGCTTGCCCCGCCCGTGCCGCGCAAGAATAATCTGTTGCTGGAAGATTGCGCCTTGCTTCGGGCGGATAACCCGCCTGTGCATTTTTATCGCTATCTATACGAGCGCGTGGGTGAGAAGCATTTTTGGGTTTCTCGTAATAAAATAAACGACCGCGATTTAATCAAAACCATTCACGACCCTCTTGTAGAAATTTATATTCTTTATCAAGGTGGCGTGCCTGTGGGTTTCTCTGAAATTGATTTTCGCAAGCCTAAACTAGGAGATATTGTTTTCTTAGGTTTAATGGAAGAAAAAATAGGTCAAGGGCTTGGCGGCTTTTTGCTCAACGAAATGATTAAAACAGCATGGGCTAAAGATATTTCTCGTTTAATTATTGAAACATGCACCCTAGACCACCCCAACGCTTTACTCTTATATCAAAAATATGGGTTTGAAGTTTATGCGCGCAAAGTATTTGAAATTGATGCAGGAAAATAAATTTTCTATTTCTCTATTTCTCTATTTCTCTAGCACAAGCTCAGACGGCTTGAGCTGCACGGACTCCCCACAACCGCAAGCATCTATTTGGTTCGGGTTGTTGAAAATAAAACCCGAAGATAAAGCCTCCTGCTTATAATCCATCTCCGTGCCAAGCAGAAACAGCAAGGCTTTAGGCTCAATCGCAATCACAACGTCCTTATCTTTTATCACTTCATCTAAAGACTCTGGCTGCTTGACGTAATTCAAGGTGTAAGCCTGACCGACACAACCCGCATTTTTCACGCCGAGCCGTAAAGCGCCACGCTCGCGCGGGGCTTCGGCAAGCAAAACTTTAATCTGCTCGGCAGCCTCGTTCGTCAAGGTTATCGCTTGTTTTATTTTTGTCATAAACACCTCATCATAAAACTATAGCATGCCTAAAGCCAGCCGCGCCTCATCAGACATTCGGCTCGGGTCCCACGGCGGGTCGAAAACCATATTCACCTTCACACGCTCCACGCCCTCAACCGAAAGCACCGCATCCTCAACCCAAAGAGGCATATCCTCCGCCACAGGACAGCCCGGCGCCGTCAAGGTCATATCAACCTCCACATCGCCGCCGTTGACCTTCACCTCATAGATAAGCCCCAATTCATAAATATCAACCGGTATCTCAGGGTCAAACACGCCCTTGAGCGCCGCCACTAGCTTTTGCTCCATAGCCTTGTTATCGGGGTTTACGTCTGCCGAACTCATAGAAAAAATTTTATCGCATTTTGTAGGGCTTTGGCAAGCTGCGCGATATCCTCTTTATTGTTGTAAAAAGCGAGGCTTGCGCGCGCCGTAGCGTGAATGCCGAGCGCCGCCATCAGCGGCTGCGCGCAGTGATGTCCCGCGCGAATCGCCACGCCTTGCTGATCCAACAGCTGCGCTATGTCGTGCGGGTGGGCGAGCTTGCTCGTCCAAGAAATAATCGGCGCCTTATTCCCAGCCCTATCACCAATCCTATCGTCAGGGGCGCACCCCAGCAGCTCTATATGATTGACGCTCTTGAGCGCCAACACCATCTCGTCATACAGCTCCTTCTCATAGGCTTGGATATTATCGAAGCCGAGCGCGTCAAGGTAATCGAGCGCGGCGGCTAAACCAACCGCCTCGATAATCGGCGGCGTGCCAGCCTCAAAGCGATGCGGCAGATTGCCGTAAGTTATTTCATTCTCCCTTACTTCAGCAATCATCTCGCCGCCGCCTTGGTAAGGCGGCATCGCCTCCAAAAGCGCGCGCTTGCCGTATAACACCCCGATGCCGTTCGCACCATAAAGTTTATGCGCGGAGAAAACATAAAAATCGCAGTCTAGCTCTTTCATAGAAGTTTTTTGATGCACAATACCCTGACAGCCATCAACCAGCACCGGCACTTGGTGACTATGGGCAAGGGCAATCAACTCCTTGAGCGGCGTATGAACCCCCAAAACATTAGAGGTTTGCGTTATCGCAAGCATTTTTGTTTTTTCACTAAAACATTTTTCAGCTTCAGCTAAATTAATGCGCCCTTCGCTATCGGTCGGAATCCATTTTAAGACCGCGCCCTTGCGCTCGCGCAAAAAGTGCCACGGCACAATATTGGAATGATGTTCTAACTGCGAGAGAATAATTTCATCTCCCGCTTTGAGCTGCGGGGCTAAAAAGCTAGAAGCAACCAAATTTATCCCCTCAGTTGCACCCGAAGTGAAAATGATTTCTTCTGTTTGCTCCGCGTCAATGAAATCGCGCACGCGTGCGCGGGCATGCTCAAAATTTTCGGTCGCCTTGTTCGCCAGCGTATGAAGCCCGCGATGCACATTGGCATATTCTGTGCTCTCGGCTTTCACCATAGCGTCGATAACCGCTTGAGGCTTTTGCGCCGAAGCCGCGCTGTCTAAATAGCACAAAGGATAATCATTTATCTTTTGGTGCAAAATAGGAAAATCATCACGCGCCGCGCTTATCGGTTTTCTCGGCTCCATTTACAAAGCACCCAATTTAATTTGCGCCAACGTCAGCGCCTTTTCGTCATCTTGGAAAAGCTCGGCGATAAAAGCATCTAATAGTATTTGCCTCGCTTCTTGCGCGTCAATGCCACGCGCTAACAAGTAAAACAACGCGTTCTCGTCCAAAGAAGCAGAAGCAACCCCATGCGAGCACTCTACATTATCGTGGTAAATGGCAAGCTCCGGCTTGGCGTTCATCACTGCCGTCTCGCTCAACAAAAGCGACTTGGTTAGCTGGTGAAGCTTCGCGCCCGTGCTGCCTTTTTGGATAAATCCTGTCGGTCTAAAACTTGTGCGCGCCTTGTCTTTCAATACGCCGTGCGCATGAAACATACTCTGTGTATCAGCAGCAAGATGAAGCATCTCCGCGCCGATGTCGCAGTGCGTTTCGTCTTTCATAAAACTCGCAACCCGCAAGCGCGCATGCGCCGCTTCGTCCGTTAGCGTTATTCTGCTGTCAGCACGCTGGAGCTCAGCACCCGAAGTCAGCACCACGCCATCATAAGAAGCACCACGCGCAACTTCTATCTCGTGGTGGGTGAAATGAACCCCGCTATCACACGGCTGGAACACACGATAATGCGTTAAGCGCGCACCCTCCCCCAACTTTATTTGCGCTAACACATTGACCGACTCCGTCTCCACATATTCAAACAAGACACCCTGCTGGTGCGCCTCTAGCTCTAGCGAAAATTGCGCGCAGCCATCGCGGTGCGTTAGGTAAAGCGGCGAAGCATCGCTCTTGTCTAGCGCTAGAGAAAGACTTTTATTACAATGCTTTATGTTAAATTCCATCAAGCCGTTGCGCGCGATAAACTTTAGCGCGTGGGTAATGCTTTCGGCAAATTTATCTAGCTTGGGCGCGGTGGCTTTCGGGTCAAGAACGGCTTTGCTAAAGTCCGACCACTGAAACCCCTCCTGCTTTGTGTTTGGTAGCTCTATTGTCATTTACGATGCCACTGCTTGATAACCCGAACGCTCAACCTCCAATGCTAAATTCTTATCCCCCGAGCGCGTGACCTTGCCATCTTGAAAAATATGCACCTGATTTGGATTAAGCCGCTTGAGTAAATTTTGATAATGCGTGATAAGCAAAACCGCACTGCCCTGCTGATGAAGCTGCAACACAACATCAACAACATTCTTTAACGCATCAATATCAAGCCCAGAGTCAATCTCATCAAGCACTATCAGCTTCGGCTCAAGCAGAAGCATCTGCAGTGCCTCAAAGCGTTTGCGCTCGCCGCCCGAAAAACCAACATTCACCTCGCGCCGCAACATATTCTCCGTGATGTTGAGACTCGCCGCCTTCTCGCGCACCAGCCGCAGGAAATCAGCCGCGTTCAGCTCCGCCTCCCCGCGCGCCTTCAAACAAGCATTCAGCATGCTTTGTAAAAAAGTCATCACGCGCAAACCCGGCAAATCTATCGGGTGCTGAAAGCTGATGAAAATGCCTCTCTGCGCGCGCTCGTTCGGCGGCAGCGCAAGCAGGCTTTGCCCCTCATACAACATATCCCCCTCTGTGAGCGTATAGTGCGGGTTGCCCGCAATAGCATGCGCCAAGGTGCTTTTGCCCGAACCATTCTGCCCCATCACGATGTGCATCTCGCCAGCACCAAGCGCAAGCGAAACGCCCTTGAGGATAGCCTTCTTCTCAACCGAGACATGTAAATCTTTTATTTCTAATAAACTCATCCGACACTCCCTTCTAATGATAGGCTTACGAGCTTTTGCGCTTCGGCGGCGAACTCCATCGGCAGATGTTGTAAAACCTCGCGGCAAAAACCATTCACGATAAGCGCTTGCGCCTCTTCTTCGCTCAAGCCTCTTTGCTGGCAGTAAAAAAGACGCTCCTCAGAAATTTTTGCGGTGGTCGCCTCATGCTCCACCAAACTATCTTGACGCGCCGCCTCAATGTAAGGAATCGTGTGCGCCGAGCTCTCATCTCCAATTAAAAGAGAATCGCATTGCGTGAAATTGCGACACCCCTTCGCCTTGGGGTGAATTTTCACTAGCCCGCGATAGGCATTCGACGAACGACCCGCCGAAATGCCCTTAGAAATAATATGGCTTTTCGTCTGATTGCCTAGATGAATCATTTTCGTGCCGCTATCTACCTGCTGTTTATTGTTAGAAATAGCAACCGAATAAAAAGCACCTTGACTATTATCGCCACGCAAAATGCAGCTAGGGTATTTCCACGTTATCGCCGAACCCGTTTCTATCTGCGTCCAAGAAATTTTAGCGCGCGCCTCACGGCAATCGCCGCGCTTGGTAACAAAGTTGTAAATGCCACCCTTGCCATTCTCATCTCCCGGATACCAGTTTTGAACGGTGGAGTATTTTATTTCCGCATCTTCTAACGCAACCAGCTCGACAACCGCCGCGTGAAGCTGATGCTCGTCCCTCATCGGCGCGGTGCAGCCCTCTAGATAACTGACATAAGAGCCCTTGTCGGCAATCACCAGCGTGCGCTCAAATTGCCCGGTCATCGCCTCGTTGATGCGGAAGTAAGTCGATAACTCCATCGGGCAGCGAACGCCTTGAGGAATATAAGCAAAAGAGCCGTCAGAAAAAACCGCCGCATTGAGTGCCGCAAAATAATTATCCCCGCGCGGCACAACCGAGCCGAGATATTTTCGCACAAGCTCGCCATGCTCGCGCACCGCTTCAGAGAAAGAGCAAAAAATAATACCCATCTCAGCCAATTTGTCGCGAAAAGTTGTCGCAACCGAAACGGAATCAAACACCGCATCAACCGCAACCCCCGATAAACGCTCCTGCTCCACCAAAGGAATGCCCAACTTGCTATAAGCCTCAAGCAGCTGCGGGTCTACCTCATCAAGACTCTTCGGTCTATCCTCTTGCGACTTGGGCGCCGAATAGTAATAAGCATTTTGATAATCAATTTTAGCGTAATCCACCTTCGCCCATTGCGGCTCGGTCATTTTTTGCCACGCCCTAAAAGCATGCAGACGCCAATCCAAAAGCCACGCAGGCTCTCCCTTCTTAGCCGAAATAAAACGCACGGTATCCTCGTTAAGACCCTTAGGCGCTTTTTCACTTTCTATTTTCGTCTCAAAGCCATATTTATATTGCTTGAGGCTTTTAATTTTCTCTAGAGTATCGGAAGCGGCTGGCATAATTTTTTTCTCTCCCCCCCCTAAGCTGCTTGAGTGGCTGCTTGAGTGGCTGCTTGAGCTTTATCATTTGCGTGTTGCGCACAAATGGTTTTCATTGTTTTAATAAAATAAGCAATGTCTTGCGGTTGGTTCTGCCAGCCGAGACTCAGACGCACGGCGCGCGAAGCAAAATCGAGCGAAAGACCCTGCGCTAACAAAGTCGGCGAAGCCGACAACTTGCCACTAGAACAAGCAGCCCCCGCCGATAAATGAATGCCCGCCATATCAAAAAGAATTAATGCCTTTTGCGCGCTCAAGTTAGGTAAAGCGAAAGAAGACGTGTTATCAAGACGCTCAACCTCCTTGCCAAAAATAACCGCCTCTTGTGGTAAAGCCGCCTCTATCTCATTACGCCATTCGGCGAGCGGCTTATCGCTCGTGAGGCGAAGTGCCGCAGCAAAAGCAAGAATGCCAATTAAATTTTCCGTCCCCGCGCGTTGCCCGAATTCTTGCGCCCCGCCTTTTATCAGCGGCTCAAAGGAAACCTCATCGGCAAGCACCAAAGCACCCGTGCCAGACGGCGCGCCAACCTTATGCGCCGAAAGCGTTATCGCGTCTAAATTAAGCCCCGCCATATCAAGCGGAATTTTACCCGCCGCTTGAACCGCGTCACAATGGATAAACCCACCGCGCGCCTTCACCAGCGAAGCAATTTTTCCTATCGGCTGAATAACACCCGTCTCGTGATTGGCAAGCTGAACCGAAACGAAAGGTCTATCCGCTTGAGCAAGTTGTTGCTCTAGCTTCTCGAGGCAAACCACCCCGCTTTGATTGACCTCAATCAAACGATGAGACGGCGCATTCGCAAAAACTGAAATATGCTCAACAGCAGAAATAAAACAAGATGGGGACTGCCCGATGTTCCCCCCAATCTTTAGGGCAAGCGCGTTCGCCTCTGTGCCAGAGCTGGTGAAGATAACGTTCCCCCCTCTAGCCCCGCAAAACTGCGCGATTTGCCCGCGCGCATCCTCTAGCGCGGCGCGAGCCTTCCTGCCCGCCGCGTGCGGCGAGGACGGGTTGCCAATAAGCTCCATTGCCTCAACGATAGCCTGCTTCGCTTCTGTGCGCGTAGGGCTATGGGCTTGATAATCCATATAAATGTTTGTCATTGCTATATTTTTTCTTGTAGATTGTGCTTGCTTTTTACCTCTGCCTCCATTATACTACTTATCACGAGCGATAGGGATATTTATTGAAAACAGCTTTGTGAATTTGCTAGCAAATTCGCACGAAGCGCGTTAAGCGAGAACCCAATGCCGCATATCACCATCAAAGGAGGAGCTGGACGCCTAGAAGGCGAGCACTTTAGCGCGGACGGCAAAAACCAAGAAACCATCGCGCTACTCCTATCGCCGCACCCGCGTTTGGGCGGCTCTATGCAAACCCCGATTATACGCCACTTATTTGATGTCTGTATGGGACAAGGCATCGCCGTGCTGCGCTTTAACTATCGCGGTGTCGGGCTTAGCACTGGCGCTTTTGAGAATGGTATCGGTGAAATTAGCGACTCCGCCGCCGCGCTCGACTGGCTACAAAACGAGCACAGCGAGCATAAAAAATGCTGGGTCTTCGGCTACTCTTTCGGTGCGTGGATTGGGATGCAGCTACTTATGCGCCGTCCCGAAATTAGCAATTTTGTGTCTATCGCTATACCCGCGAACATTTATGATTTTACCTTTCTCGCACCTTGCCCCTCTTCAGGCTTAATCGTGCATGGCAGTAGCGATAAGGTCGCTTCCCCCGCATCCGCGCGCGAGCTAAGCAAAAGACTCAAGGCGCAGGACGGCATCGATGTCGTCTATAAAGAAATTCAAGGCGCAAACCATATGTTTAATGACAAAACCTCGACGATGATTAAAGCCGTCGATAAGTATGTCAGCGCACAAAACTAACTTTAAGGCTTAAGCCTTAAGCTTTAAGCTTTAATTTGCCCCTTTAGCAATTTGCGATGCTTATCACCATAAGGCGCACGGAACATTCCCGCGACAAAACCAAACGGCGATTGCGTGTAAATAGCCTTTTTATGACTAAACTCTAAAAAGCCATCGTGCCCATGGTAAGAACCCATACCGCTCGGTCCAATGCCGCCGAAAGGCAAGTCTTCCATCGAAATATGCATAATAACATCATTGACCGTAACGCCACCCGAAGTCGTTTGAGAAACAACTTCTTTTTCTTCCGCCTTATCCTTGCCGAAATAGTAAAGACCCAAAGGACGCGCATGGCTATTCACATAACCAATCGCATCAGAAATCTCGCTATACTCCTTGACCGGCAGAATAGGACCGAAAATTTCCTCTTGCATCAGCTTCATATCCTCACTGACATTGAAAACAAGATGAGGCGCCATCTTATTATAAGGCTGTTGCGAGAAATCCTCATTCGCTGGATTAATCTCAACCACCTCAGCGCCCTTTTGCTTAGCGTCAGCCAAGTATTCCTGCAGCCTCTCGTAGTGGCGGTGGTTGATAACAGAAGTATAATCAGGATTATCCTTCATCGTCGGGAACATCGTCTCAACGCTATCCTCTGCCGCCTTGCGGAAGTCTTCGCTCTTGCCCTTAGGCATCAACACATAATCAGGCGCAAGACATATCTGCCCCGCATTTAAGGTCTTGCCCGTCATTATTTTCTCAGCCGCATCTTTAATATCCGCGTCTTTAGAAATAATGGTCGGAGATTTCCCCCCCAGCTCTAACGTCAAAGGCACGAGATTGGCAGAAGCCGCCTTCATCACGTGATAGGCAATCGCGGTGCCGCCGGTGAATATCAAATGGTCAAAAGCTAAAGCAGAAAAAGCCTGCCCCACCTCAGGACCTCCAACAAAAACCGCAACCTCATCTTCGTTGAACTCTTTAGCAAACATCTCTTTCATTAGCTGAGAAGACGCCGGCGTATATTCTGAAGGCTTTATCATCGCGCGATTGCCCGCAGCGAAAATACCCGCAAGCGGCGCGAAAGCTAAATTTATCGGAAAATTCCATGGAGAGATAACACCGACAACACCCTTCGGTTGAAACTCAATGCGCGCTTTGGCACGAAGCAACCCCAGAGGTTTGTTTGGCACTCTTTTTTGCGCTTTCATCCACTTGTCTATGCTGGCGCGCGCATGCTTGAGCGAGCCAATCGACCCCATCACGTCCGTAAGCAAAGACTGCTCCTGCGAGCGATGTCCGAAATCATTGCTAATCGCATCGGCTATCTCTTTTTGATGGCTGACAAGCAGCTTTATCGATTTGTTGAGCCACTCTTTGCGCTTAGCGGCACTCGGCGCGCCCTCACGGACATGAGCCTGCTTCTGCTGCTCTAAGACAGCCTCCATATTTGATGTGTTTCCTGAACCGTTTTGCATAATAACCTCCTGCATTTGGTAATAGATATTGAAGTTTCAACCTTTATATTGTAGTATATTGACAAAGGGAGTCAAGGCAAAGGAGGCATTATGAGCTCTTCATCTATGGAATTTAACCGCGCAAAACTTAGCATTGACGGCACGTTAGCTACGTTGGTGCTGAACCACCCCGAAGCAATGAACGCTATGGGTATGGCGATGCTTGAAGGTATCAACGAGGCGCTCGACGAATTGGAGTATGGCGACCACAAGCTCCGCGCCCTGATGATAACCGGCGAGGGGCGCGGCTTTTGCGCCGGCGCTAACCTCGCGGAGACAAACCAGCGCGACAAGGATAATAAAAGCAACGCGCGTATCGATTTTGGGTCGGGGCTAGAGATTGGCTACCACCCGACCTTGCGGCGGCTGCGCAATCTCAAGATGCCGATAATCACCGCCGTGAATGGCGCGGCGGCAGGCGTCGGCATGAGCTTTGCCCTAATGGGAGATATGGTGTTAGCGTCGAAGTCTGCGTTTTTTCTCCAAGCCTTTCGGCGCATCGGCTTAGTGCCAGACGGCGGCTCGACGTGGATTTTGCCACGCCTGATAGGCGTGGCGCGCGCACGCGAAATGTCCCTAATGGGCGAGCGCCTGCCAGCCGACAAAGCCTTAGCGTGGGGACTCGTGAACCGCGTTTATGATGACGCAACCTTTATGGCAGAGGCGACCAAGGTTGCTAAAGAAATAGCGAATGGTCCGACGCTTGCGCTCACGCTCACGCGCGAGCTGTTTTGGAATAGTCTAGGCAATTCTTACGAAGAGCAGATTGATTTAGAGCGTCAGGCGCAAAAAGTTGCCGGCGGCACCGAAGACCGCAAAGAAGGCGTGGCAGCTTTCTTAGAAAAACGCGAAGCTAAATTCAAAGGGGAATAAATCAAAAAAGGTTTTCTATTTCACTCTATAATTTTTTTACTTTTAAGCTCTGTTTTAAGATAATCCATAGACCTATCACCTTTCAAGCTATTACAAAAGCCACATAAAAGCTGAAGATTAGAATCCGAATCTGCGCCGCCTTTAGCTTTAGGCACGATGTGGTCTTTATGAAAAATCTGTATAGGGTAAGTTATATTACAACCATTACACACCCCATTTTGCTTATGGAATAAAATATGTTTTATATTGCGGGATAGTTTTTCAACTGGCGGTGGCGCTTTATTTGGATTTTGAATGCCAAGCCCGAACAAGCCAAGTTCTTTTTTCATTCTATCTACCACTAGCTTTGCGGCTAGTGGGTCAATATCAATCCCTATCCAGTCCCGTTTCAATTCCTCTGCAGCAAGGCAAGTCGTAGCGCAACCACAAAATGGATCTAGCACCATATCCCCTTCATTGCTAGACGTTTTAATGATGCGCCTCAACAAAGCAAGTGGCTTTTGTGTGGGATAGCCTGTGCTTTCATCCTTTTGTATTGGGGCTACATTCTTATCTACCCATATATTAGAAACTAAAATACCTTTTACATCTTTAAGATGTTGCTTCTTAGAATATCTCCCATTTTTAGAACGATAAATCATTCCTTCTTTGTGCCATTGGTTTAATTTCTCTAAGCCGTATACGTAAGGAGCGGTTTTGTCTAAAAACTTAAATTCTTTTCTATCCTTATATCTTTGGAGACCTTGGGCTTCAATCTCTATTAGTCTATATTTCCCTTTCCCATCATTATCATCATATCTGTAAGGCTTAAGGCTCGTTTCATCATGCTCTCTATATACTTTATTAAAAGTGAATTCGTTTGTTTTTGTGTATAAATATATTATTTCATTTTGAAAACCAAACGCTTTCGCTTGGGGCTTGGGACTATTAGTGCTTTTCCAAATTATTTCATTTGTAAATCTGTCCTTGCCAAAAACAGAATCCAGCATCAATTTTATGCTATGGCTCATAGTCGAGTCGCAGTGTAAGTAAAGCGAGCCTGTCGGCTTTAACAACCTATACATTTCCATAATTCGCACCGCCATATAAACCATATAAGCTTTGTTGCTATCACCGCCAACCTTGCCAGCAGTTTCAATAACACTATGAAGGGCGGGGTAGGCTTCTGCTATAAGCCCTATCCAATCCTCATCTATATCGCTTAAAGTCCAAGTATCCTTAAAAGCACCGCCTGCCGCTTCACTCTCAAGCGGAGCGGCATAGTTATGATTACTATTGAAAGGTGGGTCAAGGTAAATTAAATCAACGCTCTCGCTTTCCATTCCCCGCATAACTGGCAAATTATCACAGCTGAATATGGTGCGATTCTCTAACATAAACCTATCTATAGCAGATTATGCATTGATTCAATATGTATATCATTCGCTTTGATTTTTATCCCTTGTCTCTCATCAGGCGTTCTTTGCGGCGGCGCCATTCGCGCTTGCGCTCGTCGGCGCGCTTGTCGTGGTGCTGCTTGCCGCGCGCCAAACCTAACTCCACTTTCGCATAACCTCCATCGCTAAAGTATATCTTCGTCGGCACCAAAGTCATTCCGCTTTGCTTCACCTCTTGCGATAACCGAATCTGCTGACGCTTCGTCATCAACAACTTGCGCGCGCGGCGCGGCGCATGTCCCCCGTCCAGCGCGGACGCATACTTCCCGATATGAACATTCACCAAATAAAAACCATCTTTATGCTCTTGCGCGTAAGACTTGTTCAGATTAACCTGATGCGCGCGCAACGCCTTCACCTCCGAACCCCGCAACACCAAACCCGCCTCTAACCTATCCTCTATATGATAATGGCGGCGCGTCCCTCTGTTCTCTGCAATAATATCCATCTCATTCTCCTAGCCTTAACCTTTTTATTATATCATCTAATGGCGCTTGCTCCGCTTTGTTTAGCTCGACCAGCGGTAGGCGCAGCGTTGGAGAGCAATGCCCCAAACGACTCGCTACATATTTTGACGGCGCAGGCGAAGGCGCAGAAAACAACCCCTGATGAAGCGGTTGCAGAACAACATCTAAACGCTCCGCCTCTTGCCAGTTTTTCGCCAAACAAGCGCGTTGAAAATCGGCGCACAATTTAGGCGCAACATTCGCCGAAACCGATATGCACCCATCGCCGCCCGCTTTCATATAATCTAAAGCCGTGCCGTCCTCGCCCGATAGCTGACAAAAATTATCGCCGCACATTTTGCGGTAAGCAGCCACGCGCGACATATCACTTGTCGCATCTTTAACACCCGCAATATTGTCTAGCTCCGCCAAACGCGCCATCGTCTCGTTGGAAATATCCACAATCGAACGACCGGGAATATTATAAATAATAATCGGTAAAGAAGTCTGCGCGGCTATCGCCTCAAAGTGCCGAAACAAACCCTCTTGTGAAGGCTTGTTATAGTAAGGCGCGACAATAAGCGCGCCATCTACGCCAACCTTCTCGGCGTGGCGCGTGAATTCTATCGCCTCGCGCGTGGCGTTAGAGCCAGTGCCAGCAATCACCGCGACCCTGCCCCCTGCCTGCTTGAAGACAAACTCCACCACCGCGCAATGCTCTTGCGGCGTGAGCGTCGGGCTTTCGCCGGTCGTGCCGCACGGCACAAGACCTGCGCTGCCTTGCTCTATCTGCCAGTCAATAAAAGAAGCAAAAGATTTCCAGTCTATCTCCCCCTCTTGGGTAAAGGGCGTTATCAACGCCGTAATCGAACCTCTGAATTTCACTTCTGCCATAAATTATTATAACAGAATTCAACGCTTATTATAAAAACTAATTTATTAGCCCATCATTATAACGGCGAAGCTCTCTGCCCCCGCCGGCTAAAAGAAAATCGCCGCGCTTTATTTTATCCCTGCCCTCGTCAGGCTTCGGCAGCGTGCCGGTCGCGTCTAACTGCGCGGCAAGATATTTCGCCTCTGCATCACAGCTATCGACCCTATCCATACCATTGACATCGCTTAAAATGGGCGGCTCGCCGATTGCCGAGCACAGCAGAGCAAGCCGCGCCGTGAATTTATTCGCCTCGCCCTCGTAAGAACGAAAATCCCCCTTTTTCCATATTTGCTTGAGCTGGTCGCTCAGCAACTGCACCCGCTTGCCTGCTTTGGCAATCCTTATCACATCTTGCTCGCGTCTGCTGATTCTGTCGAAATGCCCCTGATTTAATTCGCCGTTAGACTTTTCATGCTCAAGCTGTTGCTCCGCAATTTCTAAACTTTGCTCCAACTCCATTATTCTATTCCCCGCAGCACCTCCAACATAAGTGCCGCCGCGTCTGCCGAGCAAGGCAACCAACCCTCTCTCTTTTTGCTTATCTTTTTTATCAAGCTCGAAGCCCCACTCTACATTGTCGCTGGGAACGTTGTTGCTAGGAGCATTATTGCTTGTGGCAGATTTTTTAGAACTAAACAATCTTTTCAACGCTGACGACTCCGCCGCCACATTGAAATTAAACTCGCGCAACTGAACCTTCACTGGAACATAAACAACTTCTTTCGTTTCCTTATTAAGAATTTCTAAATTGAACGGCACGCCGAAATCGCTCACGCGGCGGAGAGCTTCGAGTTGCGCCTGACGCTTCTCGCCATTCTCTACGCCCATCAGGTTAATCGCGTTGATTGGCACAAGCAACGCGGGCGAACCAACATCCAAGCCCTCTGTCGGGATTGCACGCCCGCGGTCTATCGCTTTTTGATATTTACTCTCATCACTCAACACGCAGGTCTTGACAACTTCCTTTGCCATACTATCGGCAATGCTTTCTTGCATCGCTTCAATCGCGGCGGGGAAGGTCGCTGAGGTGGCGGGGTCGCGCAAAAAATTTGTCATCTTGCCCATATCATTGTCAAAGGTTTCCCTCACGCCCGTGTAATGACGCTCGAGCACCGCCTCCGTCTCTTGGGGCGCGCTGTTTTTTATGAACTCCGTGTTAAAGCCAGACGAGTCAAGCGCGCCGTGTCGCACCGCATTGTAAAGCGGCTCGCCATTTTCGTTCTCTAGGTTGGTCGTGGCTAGATTGGGCGCATGCAAATTCGCCGCCGCCCTCACAGACGCGCTGCCTTCATAAGGCGGCGTAATCCATTGCGCCACGCCCTTAGGCGAACTCACAGGAACCATCGTGCTCGTATAGCCCAATAGCCTCGCACTATTATCGTCTGCCCCCACGATAACCTTATGCCCGACAAGCCCCCACGTCTTGCTGTTGAGCGCGCGGCGGCGCCCTTGCTGGAGCATCGCCTCGCTCGGCTGTAGCGCATCGGGGAGGTCGGGCTTGTAGTCAAACGGCTTGCTCCCCCCAGTAGAAGCTGAGCGCGTGAGCTGTTTTGACAAACGCTTATGTTTTATCCCACCGCTTTCCAAAGCCTCCGCCCTTGTCTCCAATTTTTTATTAAGTTTATCCAGCTCCTTCTTTGTCTGCCCAAGAGCCGCATCCACTTTGCGCGCATCGCTCGGCTCGCCGTCTTTTGTCAGCTGCTCCGATTTTATCTGCAAGGCTTGATAAACACTCTCCACCTGGTGAACGTTTTGATAACTCTCATCAAGCGCTTGATGAACATCGACCTCTGGCAAAAGGGCCGCGTAGCGCGCGCGGAAACTCTCGCAAACCTCATCGTGCGCCGACAAGCGCTCGTTCAAGGCTTGAAGCGAAATAATACGCCCCATATTATTTTCATGTTGTGGCGCAAGTCTCGTGAGCGCATTCCCTATGTAATGTTTGGCAATCTCTGTGTCCGCTTTGTTTTGACTTAACTTTTGGCTAAGCGCTAAACGCTCCTCATTGCTTGCCGAGCCGTCGCTGAGTTTCACCGCCAGCTCTGCCATCTCTCCTTGCTCCTGCTCTAGTGTTGCCAACAAAGCCCTGCTGTCCTCGTAGGTTTTATGCTCCGTCACCAGCTTCTTATCCGACAGAATATCCTTCAAACTCTCCCCGTCCTCTAGCTTATTTATATGAGATGCCATTTTTATCTTATTGCCTTTGCTGTCCGCGCTTATCAAAGCAACCTCATGCTTCGACTTGAGGCTGTCGAGAGGCATCATCACTTCTTCCATTATCTTCGGGCGCGTCTTAGGTCTCGTTACCAAAAATTGTAAAAGCTTCTTGGTCGCATCTGTTTTTTGCTGCTTCTTATCGCGCTCCGCCTCGCGGGCTAGGAAATTTAACTTCTCCGCTTCTGTCGGGGTGGAGGTGCTCGTTAAAGCGCAGCTCTCTATCGCCGCCTGAAACTTGTCGCCAGTAGCGCGCCCAGAGGCTCGCCCAGAAGCAAGACCCCGATTGGCACGCGTGCCGACTCGTAGCTTATGAAAACTTTGACGCAAACCGCTAAACCTCCCATTAGACTTTGGGGCAGCACCAGACTTCTGCCCGCTCTCGCCGCCGCGCGTTTTGGTCGCGTCAATTTGCGTGATGCTTTGATACTCTACCTTACTCGCCTTGAGCCGCTCCTCCTTCGTGCTCGCCGCCGGCGCAGCGCCAGACGCAAAGGCGCGCCGCCCCTGCTTCAAGCTAGGCGGCGTGCTGCGGTTATTACTGATACCCGATGATTTCGACATAAACACAATATAAGCCTATTGCCTGAAAATATAAGGGGTTCTCACGCGAAGTTTATTTAGTTTGAACTTCTTTTAGTTTTAGGCTTATATCACAAGTGGAGAGGTGGCCGAGTGGTTGAAGGCGCTCCCCTGCTAAGGGAGTATGGGTCATAAGCCCATCGAGGGTTCGAATCCCTTCCTCTCCGCCACGGGTGGCTCGCCATTTGTGGCGAGGAAAATATGCTTTTGTGATATAAAGGAAACAAAAGAGGGGAAACTATGCACCAGCAACCAAAACCAGAAGCAGAGAATTATTCTGATCTAATCAGCAACACAACAAATGGAATTATAAAAGTTCCAAAATTTCAACGTGATTTTGTTTGGAGTATAGATAAAACAGCGCGTTTATTAGATAGCATAATAAAGGGCTACCCTGTTGGCACTTTTATTCTATGGGAAACAAGCGAAAGAATGAACGAAGTAAAAAACATTGGGAATTTAAAACTTAAAGACGCTCCCAAAGGAAATAAAGTTCGGTATGTTTTGGACGGACAGCAGCGCATCACTTCTCTTTATGCGGCATTTCTTGGAGCAAAAATTCCAAAGACAGGAGGGAAAAAAGAAACAGATTATAAAGAAATTTATATTGACCTTAAAAAAGATATTAACAATAACAGCGAACAGGTTATCACAGCAGAAAAACCTGATGGTGATTACGTTACACTGCACGAAGTTCTAAATCACAATAAAGACAATAACTTTAAAGTCCTTCTAAAAAAATTTCCAGATGATATTGAAAAAATTCTTGAGTATAATCAAATTTTTGAAAAGTATAATTTTTCAATTGTTCTGTTAAAACAAAATGATATTGATTCCGCCATTGAGGTTTTTACTAGAATTAATACTGGAGGGCAAACACTTACCCTATTTGAAATAATGGCGGCAAAAACTTACGATGAAGAAAAAAAGTTTGATATGCAAGAAAAATGGAAAGGGTTTATCAATAAATTACAAGATGTTAACTATGAAACCATTACAAGCTCTACTATATTACACATTCTCGGGTTGCTCCTAGACAAAAACAACGAATGTAATAGTAAAGCGATATTAAAACTAAATAAACAGGATATTATCGATAATTGGGACAAATGTATTTCTGCGCTTGAAGACAGCATAGAGTATTTTAAAAATGTTTATCTTATCCCTGTATCACAAATTTTACCTTTCGATTCTTTACTAACGACATTTTCCTATTTCTTTCTTAAAAACGGGGGAGGGCCTACAGGAACACAAAAGCAATATCTACAAGAATTTTTTTGGAGAATGGCATTATCTTATAGATATTCAAGCGGGGCAGAAGGCAAGCTAACCCAAGATGTTGCTCGTATGGGTAAGATATTAAATGATGAGCGCCCCAAATATGATGGTATTAAAGTAGACGCCACCCCTGAAGATTTAATACAAACCAATTTCAGAGCGGGCAACAGCTTTTGTAAAGGGATTATTTGCTTGCTAGCCAGTCAAGAACCAAAAGATTTTGATGGAAGTGGCAAGAAAGTTGTCTTAGACAATGCATGGTTAAAAATAGCGACAAGTAAAAATTATCACCATTTTTTTCCTAGAGCTTTTCTAGAAAAGCAGAAAATAGCTAATGAAAACAGTATGATGAATATCACTATTATTAGTGCTGGGCTGAATAAAGGAGAAATTCGTGCCAAAGCACCGTCTGAATATATTGGCAAATTTATTAAAGAGCATGATGAAAAAACAATTAAAAGAGCTCTAAAAAAACACTTCATAGATATAAAAGATGGAATAGATAACGATGATTATGACACCTTTTTACAAAAACGCGCTGAAACAATTTCTAAAGAAATTAAAAAAAGAATGGAAATTGAATAATTGTTAAAGTTATCCTTTTTCCGTAATATGTAATCTATGCTTGACCGAAAGTTTGTTATTGAAAATCAGGAGCGCGTCGCTAAAGCGGCTCAGGCGCGCCATATCGCCTGTGATGTCGCCGCCTTCGCGCAAGCCGAGCAAAAAAGGAAGGGACTCGAAACCCAGCTCCAAAAGCTCAGCGCCGAAGCCAACCAGCTCGCTAAAAATAACACCCTCAGCATTGATGAAAAAAGAGAACAGGGCGCGAAACTCAAAGCCGAACGGCAAAGCATAACCCAAAACCTCGCCACCATCTCCGAGCAGAGCGACCAACTCCTGCGCGAAATCCCTAACCTCATTCACGAAAAAACGCCGCTCGGTAAAGACGAAACCGCCTCGCGTGAGATGAAACTCGGCAAGACACCCAAACCCGACTTCCCCTTCAAGCCGCGCGACCACGTGGAACTCGGCGAGGCGCTCGGTATTTTCGATTTCCAAACCGCAAGCCAAACGTCAGGCGCCGGTTTCTATTATCTCTTGGGCGATGGCGTGCGCCTTGAACTCGCGTTGCAAAACTTCGCGCTTGATAAGCTCGCGCAGCACGGCTTCAACCCGGTGATAACGCCGGAGCTCGTCCACGAACACATCTTGAGTGGCGCAGGCTATATGCCGCGCGGCGATGAAGCCAACTCCTATATCATTCAAGGCACCGACTTACACTTAATCGCAACTTCCGAGATTCCTCTGTGCGGTATGTTCGCCGATAAAATTATCAAAGACGACCTGCCGATAAAGCTCGCGGGGTTGAGCCACTGCTTTCGCTCCGAGCGCGCGGCAGGGCGAGCCACACGCGGACTCTTTCGCGTTCATCAATTCACTAAAGTGGAGATGCTCGTCCTCTGCAACCCCGACCAAAGCGAAACGCTACACGACCAGCTGCTCGAAATTGAGTGCGATATTTTTGATGCGCTTGAGCTGCCCTATCGTGTGATTGATGTTGCTAGTGGCGACCTCGGCGCGCCGGCTTTTCGCAAGTTTGATATTGAAGCGTGGATGCCCGCTAGAAATAATGGACAATACGCCGAAATCACCAGCGCCAGCAACTGCACCGACTATCAAGCGCGGCGACTCAAAATTCGCTATAAAGATGGCGAGCAAAATAAACACCCCCACATTCTTAATGGAACCGCTATCGCCGCCGGCAGAACGATGATAGCCCTGCTGGAAAATCATCAGCAAGACGACGGCTCTATTCTTATTCCCAAAAATCTACAACCTCTTTTTGGCAAAGACAAAATAAGCAATGAATGAAACCGAATGGCAAAAGGCTATTTGCGCCGCCGCTAAAACCGATACGATAGACTCGGTTGCCAAAATTATCGATGGGGTTAAAATGCCCCTGCTCGGCAACCCAAAGGCAAAGCCCGCGCCGCGCTTCATCAATACTAGGCAAACGGAACTTTTAGAAACTTGCCCCCTGCCGCTTAGCGATAAAACTTCGCCGAGCGATGAACTCGCCGATGCTTTTCAGCTAATGAACACCGAGAATGAAAAAGCAATCGCGCTTAAAGTGAATCCTCATTTGTTTATCTCTATCGCCAAAATTAGAGCGGCAAGGTGGATAGCTACTGCGCAACAAAATAAAGAAATAAAAATTTATACCTGCGCGCCCCTACCCGCGCCTGAAGCCGCCGCCAAAAAGCTGGAGGAGGAAAACTGGAATTATATGCTCGTCAGCCTCGCCTCGTGCTTTAGTGCCATTTGTGGCGGCGCGGACTACATCACGCTTTCGCCCCACAGCGAGCATAATCCTCACGCGAAACGCCTGCTGCGCAACGTTTGGCTCATTGCCCAGAAGGAGGGGTTGTTGAGCCGAACGCTCGACCCTGCGGCTGGCTCCGGCTTGATTGAGACCCTCACGCGGCAATTCGCCGAGGAGGCGTGGGCGAAGCTCGGCAAGACCGCGCCCCTGCCCGAAGACGCACCCCCTCTGCCCGAGCCGCGCACCACTAAAACCAGCGAGCAGATTGAAGTCAAAAACTACTACACGCCAAAAGACCTTCCCCCCGAGCAGCAAGAAAATATAATGAGCCTCTCGGGCGCGCCGCCGTTTATGCGCGGTCCCTATGCCGCGATGTTTCTAACGCGCCCATGGACTATTCGGCAATACGCTGGCTTTTCCACCGCCGAAGAAAGCAATGACTTTTATCACCACGCGCTCGACAATGGGCAGAAAGGTTTATCGGTGGCGTTTGATTTGCCGACCCATCGCGGTTTCGACTCCGACAATAAAAGCGTGGCGAGCGATGTTGGTATGGCAGGCGTTGCCATCGATTGCCTCGAGGATATGCGTATCCTGTTTGATAAAATTCCGCTTGATGAAGTAAGCGTCTCTATGACAATGAACGGCGCGGTGCTGCCGATAATGGCGCTTTACATCGCCGCCGCCGCCGAGCAAAAAGTGCCGCCCGAAAAGCTCGCTGGCACTATCCAAAATGATGTTCTCAAAGAATTTATGGTGCGCAATACTTATATTTATCCGCCGAAGGAATCGATGCGCATCGTTGCCGATATTTTTACTTATGCCTCTAAGCACATGCCAAAATTTAATACGATTTCTATCTCCGGTTACCACATGCAAGAAGCCGGCGCGAGTAAAGATTTGGAGCTCGCCTATACGCTCGCCGACGGGATAGAATATGTGCGCGCCGGATTAAAAGCCGGAATGGATATTGATGAATTCGCGCCGCGCCTTTCTTTCTTTTGGTGCATCGGTATGGATTTCTTTATGGAGATTGCCAAAATGCGCGCCGCGCGCGTTTTGTGGGCAGACATTATGAAAGGGTTCGGCGCGAAAAACCAAAAGTCGATGGCTCTGCGCACCCACTGCCAAACATCAGGCTGGAGCTTAACCGCTAATGATGTTTTCAATAATGTCACCCGCACTTGCTTGGAGGCGATGGCGGCTGTGAGTGGTGGCACGCAATCGCTACACACCAACGCTTTGGACGAGGCAATGGCTCTGCCGAGTCGGTTTTCGGCGAAGCTCGCGCGCGAGACCCAGCTGTTTTTACAAAATGATACCGACCTCTGCGCCACCATCGACGGCTGGGGCGGTAGCTATTATGTTGAACGCCTAACGCTCGATATGATAAAACGCGCACGCACCCTGATTGATGAAATTGAAGCCGAAGGCGGTATGGTGGAAGCACTCGCTAAGGGCTTGCCCAAAAAGCGCATCGAAGAAGCTGCCACCTACACCCAAGCCAAAATTGATAGCGGCGAACATATTATCGTTGGTGTCAATAGCTATCAGGTGGAAGACGAACCCGAAATCAACATTCTTAAAATAGACAATATGGCAGTGCGCGAAAACCAAGTGAAACGCTTGCGCCTTGCCAAAGCCCAACGCGATGAAAACAAAACCAAAACTTTGCTCGATAAAATAACTGAGGCTGCCAAAAAAGAAGCAAGCTCCCAAGATTCAAAATCGGGGGAAGCAAACCTGCTTGCCGCTTGCGTTGAGGCGGCGAAAGCCGGTGCCAGCGTTGGCGAAATGAGCCTCGCGATGGAAAAAGTTTTTACCCGCTATAAAGCCAAACCCGAAATGATAAGAGGTGTTTATGGCACCGCAAGCGAAGGCAACGCGCGGCTACAACGCGCGCGCAAAATTTCGGCGGAGTTTGAGCAGCGCAGAGGCTTTCGCCCGCATATTCTCATTGCCAAAGCCGGACAGGACGGCCACGACCGCGGGCAAAAAGTGGTCGCCGCCGCCTATGCCGATATGGGCTTTGATGTCAGCCTCGGGGCTTTGTTCCAAACAGCCCGCGATGTTGCCGAGCAAGCCATCGAGGCAAACGCCCATATTGTGGCGATAAGCTCTCTAGCCGGCGCGCACCTGCCTTTAGCGCAAGAGCTGGTGAAAGCCTTAAACAAAGCCGAGCGCGGTGATGTTTTGGTGGTTGTCGGCGGGGTTATTCCTAATGACGATATCCCTCACTTGAAGGATGCGGGCGTGGATGCCGTCTTCCCCCCCGGCACCGATGTCAGTGCCTCAGCAATAGATTTGCTTGAACTGCTGCGCGGCAGAAACTAACCGCGCCTTCATATTAGCGCGAGCGCACTCTCATCAAGCCCTCTTGGATAGCAGAAGCTACCAGCTTGCCCTCTTGTGTGTAAATCAAGCCGCGATTATAGCCGCGCGCACCCGATGACGACGGACTATCTTGCGCGTAAAGCAACCACTCGTCCGCACGGAAACGATGGTGAAACCACATCGCATGGTCTAAGCTCGCCATTTGTATCGTCTCGTTGAGAAAGTTGATGCCGTGCGGCGCCAACCCCGTATCCAACAAAGACATATCCGAAGCATAACTCAAAACAATCTGGTGCTGATTAATATCATCGCTCGGTAAAGGCGATTTTGCCCTAATCCAAATATATTGAGGCTCTTGCGTCGGCTGCGGGTCAATGAAACCACGATGATTGACATAACGCAAATCAATCGGACGCGTGCGTAAAAAACTTTCCTTGAATTCCGTTGGAATTTTATCAATCAGCTTGGAGCGCATTTCGTTTTCTGTCGGTAGCGCGTCAGGACCCGGAATGCCCGACGGCATAGGAAAGTGATGCTCTAACCCCTTCTCCTCCTTTTGGAAAGAAGCCGAAAAATGAAAAATCTCCTTGCCCCCTTGCGTGGCAATGACACGGCGCGAGGAAAAAGAACCCCCATCACGCGAACGCACCACCTGATATAAAATAGGACACGTCGGGTCGCCGCCGCGTAAAAAATAGCAGTGAAGCGAATGGCAAATGCGCTCATCGCTTGTGTCCATCGTGCGTTGCGCCGCAACCAAAGACTGCGCGATAACCTGACCACCAAAAACACGACCCCAGCCGCCTGACGGACTCAAACCACGAAACAAATTTACATCTATCTCTTCTAAATCGAGAAAGCGAATGAGCTCTTCAACCGACCCTGCCATGCTCATGTTATTGAGACCACTCTAACTTACTTCCTAGCCTTTTGACCGAAAAGAACCGAACGCGCTTGCTTCGCTTCTTTAGAATTCGCGCCGAGCTCTTGACGCAGCTCGCGACCTAAATGAAAGCCCGCTTGCACCGCAGGGCGCTCATTCAATTCGGTAAACCAGCGCTTCAAGTGCTTGAAGTTATCTAAGTTTTGACCCATGCGCTCGGCAGGCAAAACCCAGCCCCAGCACGCCATATCGGCAATCGTATACTTATCGCCCGCGAGATACTTGTTCTTCGCTAAACGCTTATTCATAACGCCAAATAAACGATTGACCTCATCGGTATATCTGTCAATCGCGTAAGGGATTTTCTTTTTCATAATGGCAGGCGCATACATCCTAAAGTGATTGGCTTGTCCCGCCATAGGACCGAGCCCGCCCATTTGCCAGAAAAGCCACTCATCAACCGCAACGCGCGCGCGCTCCGCCTTAGGGTAGAACTTGCCGGTCTTGCGTCCCAAGTATTGCAGAATAGCTCCCGATTCAAAAACCGAAATGGGCTCGCCGCCAGGTCCATTCGGGTCGACAATCGCCGGCATGCGGTTGTTCGGCGATATCTTCAGAAAGGACGGCTTGAATTGTTCGCCCGCTCCTATATTCACACCCTTGAGCTTATAAGGCAAACCGCACTCTTCTAACATAATGGAAATTTTCCAGCCGTTTGGCGTTGGCCAGTAGTAAAGCTCTATCGGCTTACCTTTTGCTTTTGGTGTGGCTCTGGGAGCCGCCTTCTTAACTGATTTCTTAACTGATTTTTTGGTTGCCATAAGGAACCTCCCTTTATGTTTAATAATTTATGCTTAATGCTTATAGGTTAAGATAAATGAAAAAGGGCTTTTGTGTCAAGCCCTCACTATAATGCGTTAAAAATAACGCAATAAAATTGGGGCGTGGTGCCGAAGCTACCACACCCCAATAATTACCGCACAGGCTTTCTAGAGAAACTCTCTAGAGAGAGCCGCGTGCGCAACCCTATCTACGACGACGTGTCGTTTTCTTTTTGGCTGTAGCTTTTTTCCGACGACGGGTTGTCGTCTTCTTTTTGGCTACAGCCTTTTTGCGACGGCGGGTCGTCGTCTTCTTTTTGGCTGTAGCTTTTTTCCGACGACGGGTTGTCGTCTTCTTTTTGGCTACAGCCTTTTTCCGACGACGGGTTGTCGTCTTCTTTTTGGCTGTAGCTTTTTTACGGCGACGGGTCGTCGTTTTCTTTTTGGCTACAACCTTTTTGCGACGACGGGTCGTCGTCTTCTTTTTAGCTACAGTTTTTTTCTTGCGACTCGCTGTAGCTTTTTTCTTTGTCGCTGCTTTCTTTCTTCTTACAGGCATGACTTACTCCTTTGTTGTTAAGTTTCTTGTTCTCTTTAACGAGAACTTATCATATTAAGTTATTTAAGAAAATTATTAAACAATCATTAAAAAACCTGCAAGCTTTTTATCTTTTTGTTTTTTGTTTTTTACTGAAAATAAAATTATTTTTTTGTTTGACACGCTAATTTATTTTTTCTTTTTTATAAAACCAGCAACAAAACATTTTAACCTTTTATTAACCTTTTTAAGGTGCGCTGTCCCCCTGTGAGCGCGGGGTTGCGGGGGTTTTGGTTTTTACTCATCTAAACTAAGTTTGTCGCGTAAAATTTTATTCACGAGTTGAGGGTTCGCCTTGCCTTGTGTTGCTTTCATCACTTCGCCAACAAACCAACCAAAAGCTTTTGGTTTTGTAGATAATTGTTCAACTTTATCCTTATTTTGTCCAATTATAGAATCACATATAGATTCTAGTTGTGAGCTGTCCGACATTTGTTTTAGCCCTTTGGCTTCAATAATCTCATCGGGCTGCTTACTCGTTTTGGTCATTTCTTCAAAAACAACTTTTGCTAGCTTGCCCGAAATAACATTTTCGTCAATGCGCGTAATCAAAGTGGCGAGGTCCTTCGCGCTAATCGGGCTGTCATCGATGCCCGTTTCGGTTTTATTGAGGTAGCTCATCAGCTCGCCCGAGACCCAGTTCGCAGCGAGTTTAGCAGAAATGCCTTTCGCCTCTAGCTGTTTTGCCACCGCCTCGAAGTAGTCGGCGCGCGCTTTTTCCACAATCAAGACGCTGGCGTCATAAGCGTTAAGCTCATATTGATTTTGGAGGCGGGTTTTCTTTTCGTCTGGCAATTCGGGCAGGCTGGCTTTGAGTTCATCGACCCGCGCTTGCTCCAAAACGAGCGGCGGCAAGTCGGGGTCGGGAAAATAACGATAATCGTGCGCGTCTTCCTTTGAGCGCATCGTGCGCGTGGTGCCGCTCGCCGTATCAAAGAGCCGCGTCTCTTGGTCTATCGTTTGCCCTTGCTCCAGCAGCTCTATTTGCCTGCTCGCTTCATAAACAGCAGCCTGCCCGATGAACTTAATCGAGTTGAGGTTTTTAATCTCACACCTTGTGCCGAGCGCCTCGCCGGCGCGCGCAACCGAAACATTCACATCAGCGCGCAGAGAGCCTTGCTCCATATTGCCATCGCACACATTGAGATAACGCAAAATCGCTCTCAGCTTGCGCACATATTCTTGTGCCTCTTGCGCCGAATGCATTTCGGGCTTAGAGACAATTTCCATCAGCCCTATCCCCGCCCTGTTCAAATCAACATAGCTTTTCGATTGACCCGCGCCTTCTATGTGGATATTTTTGCCGGCGTCCTGCTCTATGTGGAGGCGCTCTAGGTTAATCGTCCTCTGCTCTGTCTCCGATAGGTCTATCACCACCGAGCCGCCGGTCGCGATGGGGTGCTCAAACTGAGAAATCTGATAGCCTTGTGGCAAGTCGGGATAAAAATAATTCTTGCGGTCAAAACGCGACACCAGATGAACCTCGCACCCCAAACCTAAAGAAGCGCGCACGGCTTGCTCGACACATTCCTCATTCAGCACCGGCAACATTCCCGGAAAGGCAACGTCTAGCAGAGCAAGCTGGTGATTGGGTTGCGCACCAAAAGCGGTCGGGGCTGCCGAGAACAACTTCGAGCGCGAGCTTATCTGCGCATGCACTTCTAGCCCTATGGTAATTTCCCAGCTCATTCTTGCTCCCACCAGTTTTTAGGTTTCGCGCTAAAGCCCGCCGCCTCTTCTAGCCGCGCGGCAGCCGTGAGAAGACGCTCCTCCTCAAAAGGCGGCGCGATAAGCTGTAGCCCTAAAGGCAATCCCTCTGCCGACAAGCCCGCCGGCACAGAAATAGCAGGCAAGCCCGCTAAGCTCGCCGGCACCGTGAAAATATCGTTCATATACATATCAATCGG
This sequence comes from Alphaproteobacteria bacterium, assembly GCA_965209065.1. GTDB lineage: Bacteria > Pseudomonadota > Alphaproteobacteria > JAPOUT01 > CBDBUR01. Next base: position 416,966 of record OZ242373.1, on the reverse strand, counting down.
CTCGTATTTTTTATCAAGCGCGAAAGCCGGCTGCGTGGTGGTCGGCGTTAGCAGGACATCAACCTCCTCAAACACTTTGGCGAATTCATCGGCAATGCGCTTGCGCACCTTCTGCGCTTTGAGATAGTAGGCATCATAATAACCCGCCGACAAAACATAAGTGCCAATGAGAATACGGCGCTTGACCTCATCGCCGAAACCCTCCGCGCGGGTTTCCTCATACATAGCGTTTAGGCTATCGCTCGCCACGCGCTTGCCGTAGCGCACGCCATCATAACGCGCGAGATTGGACGAAGCCTCAGCCGGCGCGATAATATAATAGGTCGGCAAAGCATATTTCGTGTGCGGCAAAGAAACTTCAACAAGCTCGGCACCCTGCGCTTGAAACCAACCCTTGGCTTCCTCTAGCAATGATAGCATTGGACTGGCAGCTTCATATTCTTTGGCGATGCCCACTTTGAGTTTTCGCTTAGCCGTGAGGGCTTGGGTGAAATCAGGAGTCGGACGATTGGCGCTCGTTGAATCTTTGGGGTCATAGGCGGCGATGACGTTCAGCAAGCAAGCGGCGTCCTCCACGCTATGGGTGAGCGTGCCTGCTTGGTCTAGCGATGAGGCGAAAGCGATAATGCCCCAGCGCGAGCAGCGTCCGTAGCTTGGCTTTAGCCCGACGACTCCGCTCAAGGCGGCGGGCTGGCGCACCGAGCCGCCGGTATCTGTGCCGAGTGCCGCCGCGCATAAATCTGCCGCGACCGCCGCCGCACTGCCGCCCGATGAACCGCCCGATGACAAGGCTTCTCCATTACGCTTCCCACTACACCTCCAGGGATTAACCACAGCGCCCCGCGCGCCTGTCGTGCTCGAAGACCCCATCGCGAACTCGTCCATATTGAGCTTGCCTAAAAAAACCGCGCCCTCGTCCAGTAGCCTTTGCGTGACCGTCGATTCATAAGGCGGCGTGAAATTTTCAAGGATAGAACTCGCCGCCGTTGTCTTGATGCCCTTCGTGCAGAATAAATCCTTCACTCCCAGAGGAATGCCCTCTAGCTCGCGCGCTTCTTGCTTCGCGATGTTCGCGTCCGCCCTGTCCGCTTGGGCGAGAGCCTGCTCGGCGCAAACTTCCACATAAGCATTCAGCGGGCGCGCTTTTTCTATTTGCGCCAAAAAATGCTCGGTTAGCTCTCGTGCCGATAGGTCTTTGCTCAACAGACGCTTTTTATATTCGCTGATTTTACTCATCAACTATTCGTTCGTTTTTGGCGTAGTGAAAAAACCACTTTGACTCTCAGGCGCCGCGCTTAACGCCACCTCAGGCTCTATCGGCTCGGCGGCTTCGTCCTTGCGCATTCTGCCCGTGAGCGCCATCGGGTGGGCTAAAGCCTCCACGCCCGAAGTATCCACCTCCTCCAGCTGACCGACCCACTCCAAAATAGCCGACACATCATGCTGGTAAGAGGCAATATGACCCTCATCAACCTTAATGTGAGCCAAACGCGCCATCTTCTCAATCGCTTGCTTATCTATGATAGACATAATGCCCTAACTATAGACCGAATTTCACAAAAGGGAAAAGCTAAAACGCAGCATTTGACACAATGACCCCCAATACCCTATACTTGATACTCTAAAGAGGGGGCAATAATGGAAAGACGCGAATTTCTTAAACTACTATCCGCCGGAGGCGTGCTTGCCGTTGCCGCACCCGCTTGCGACCTATTCCCGTCAAGCAAAAACGCCGCTATCATCAGCGACCTGCCAAAGCTAGACATGATTTCTCAAGCTGCACTCGTCCAGAAAAAAGAGCTGTCCCCACTAGAGCTAATCAATGCCACCATCAGCCGTATCGAAAAGTATAACCCCAAAATTAACGCTGTCGTCTCTGAAAGCTACGACCAAGCGCGCCAAAGAGCCAAAAGCGCCAACGCTAAAGGTAAATTGTGGGGAACCCCTTACCTGATTAAAGACCTCACCGCTTATAAAGGCGTGCGATGGACCTCCGGCACCCGACTCTTCAAAGACCGCATCGCCGATTACCAAAATCCTTATGTTGATGATATTGAAAAAACCGGAATGATTGTCCTCGGTAAAACCAATACGCCCGAATATGGATTCATCTCTACAACCGAATCTTTGGCACTCGGTCCCTGCCGCAACCCGTGGAATTTAGATTATTCCAGCGGTGGCTCCTCCGGCGGTGCCGCCTCCGCAGTCGCCGCGAGATTAGTGCCTGCCGCACAATCTAGCGATGGCGGCGGCTCCATACGATTGCCCGCAGCCAACTGCGGACTATTCGGACTCAAACCTTCTCGCGGACGCTTCGGCAACCAGTATCCCGATAGCCCCAAACCTCCATGGGAAATTTCTATCGCTCACACCATTAGCTGGTCGGTGCGCGACTCCGCTTTCATTCTCGCCCTCACCGAAAAACCACGCAGAGGCATAAGAGGTTTAAGACCTGTCGGCTTCGTCGATAGACCCATAAAACGCAAACTTAAAATCGCTCTGTCATTAGAAGATAACCTTGGACGCATGCCTCACCCCGAAGTCCAAAAAGCCGTGCTGCAAACCGCTAAGCTACTTGAAAGCCTAGGGCATACCATTATCCCCGTTAAGAAAACCCCCTTACAAAATGAAACGCTCGTTGATGATTTTCTTGTCTATTGGTCGTCGGGCGCGCACGCAACACGCGATGGACTCGCTAAACAAACCGGAAAAGATATGGACAAGTGGCTCGAACCTTGGACGCTCGGACTCGCTAGACAATTTGACGCCGTTAAAGATAAAAAACAAGCAATAGAAAAAGCGGTTGAGGGCTTCAAAAAACTACAAAGGCAAACAAGAAGCTTCCTCAGAAAATATGACGTGTGGCTCACGCCGGTTACCGCATCGCCGCCGCCTAGAATTGGCGAGCAAGCCCCCACCGTCGATTTCGATACCCTCAATGAACGCGTCTCTCGCTTCGCCGCTTACACGCCGCTCCATAACGCTACCGGCACGCCCGCCATGTCCGTGCCTATGCACTGGACGGAAGACGACCTGCCTGTCGGCGTTCAGCTCGCCGCCAATTTCGGACGCGATCGCTTGCTCCTCGCGCTCGCCTATCAAATGGAAGCCGCCAAGCCGTGGGCTAATCGCCTGCCAAACCTCATTAGCTAACAAAATAAATTTACGCCAAAATAAATTTCCTATAAATAGAAAAAATGCTACAATCCCCCATTAAGTATGCCATTAAAGTATAAGAGTATCTTATGAAAAAACTTGAAATGATTATTAAGCCGTTCAAACTCGATGCTGTTAAAGAGGCGTTAGAGGAAATTGGCATTGAAGGACTCACCGTGAGTGAAGTCAAGGGCTACGGACGGCAAAAAGGACACACCGAACTCTATCGCGGAGCAGAATATGTTATCGATTTTCTCCCCAAAGTTAAAATTGAGCTCTTCGTGAGCGATGATAAAATTCAACAAGCAATGGAAGCAACGCGCAACGCCGCTCATACCGGACGTATCGGCGATGGTAAAATTTTTATCCTTGATGTGGAAGACGCTATGCGCGTCCGCACCGGAGAAACCGGCGACCAAGCTCTATAAAAATAACCTAAAGGAATAAAAATGCCCACCGAAAATACCCCCCCTGACGATTTCTTTGACGAGAATTTTGACGAGAATATCGAAGATATTCATTCCCCCCCGCCTGAAAATACACCTGACGCTATCTTAAAAAAAATTAAAGATGAGGATATCGAATTTGTCGATTTGCGCTTCACCGACCCGCGCGGTAAATGGCAACACGTCACTTTTGATAAATCTCTAGTCGATGACGACTTCTTTGAACTTGGGCAAATGTTTGATGGCTCTTCTATCGCCGGCTGGAAAGCGATTAACGAATCCGATATGGTGCTAAAACCTGACCCCGCCCTAACAACCCTCGACCCCTTTTTCGCGCAATCTACTTTGGTAATTGTCTGCGATATTCTTGAACCCGACACCGGAACACCCTACGGACGCGACCCCCGCCGCACCGCTAAAATGGCAGAGGCTTACCTCAAGCAAAGCGGCATCGGCGATACCGCCTTCTTTGGACCCGAAGCCGAATTCTTCATTTTTGACGATGTCCGCTATAACACCGACCCTTACGCCACAGGCTTTGTCCTAGACCATACCGAGCTGCCAATCAATTCCGATACCGAATACGACCAGCTAGGACTCGGTGGCAATATGGGTCATCGCATCAAAACCAAAAGCGGATATTTTCCCGTGCCTCCTATGGATAGCGCGCAAGATTTACGCGGCGAAATGCTCACGCAAATGAAAGCCATGGGCATTGAGGTGGAAAAACACCACCACGAAGTCGGCTCGGCGCAACACGAGCTTGGCATGCGCTTCACCACCCTCACCCGACAAGCCGACCTGATGCAGATATATAAATATGTCGTTCATCAAACCGCGCATAGCTTTGGCAAGACCGCAACCTTCTTGCCGAAACCCGTCTATGGCGATAACGGCACAGGTATGCATACGCACCAATCTATTTGGAAAAATGGCGAGCCACTTTTCGCCGGCAATCAATATGCTGACTTGTCCGAAACATGCCTCTATTATATTGGCGGCATTATCAAACACGCGAAAGCGATTAACGCTTTCACCAATCCCGCCACCAACAGCTACAAGCGACTCGTCCCCGGATATGAAGCGCCGGTGCTGCTTGCTTATTCCGCGCGCAACCGCTCGGCTTCGTGTCGCATTCCTTTTGTGGCTTCGCCCAAAGGCAAGCGCGTTGAAGTGCGCTTCCCCGACCCAATGGCTAATCCCTATTTGGCTTTTAGCGCAATGCTTATGGCGGGCATCGATGGCATAGAAAATCGCATTCACCCCGGCGACCCGATGGATAAGGACCTATACGACTTGCCCCCAGCTGAGCTGAAAAATGTGCCAACCGTTTGTGGCTCTTTGCGTGAAGCTTGCGAGGCTCTCTCCGCCGATAACGACTTCCTTAAAAAAGGCGGCGTCTTTACCGACGACCAAATTAACGCTTACATTGAATTGAAAATGGAAGAAGTTGAGCTTGTCGAGCAAACGCCGCACCCGGTTGAATTCGATTTATACTATAGCCTCTAAAACGAAAAGCCGACCACAAAGCCTAAATGCCAGCGGTTAAACGTATTCTCGTGGAACGCGCCCTCAATGCCTAAGGTTAAGCCTCTCAACCAAGGGTCGCTGCCAGTGTAAGCTAAAGCAAACAGCCCGCCGTAGTCATACCCTATCTGCACATCCAACTCATCGACTTTGACGCGCCTGCTCTCACCATTTATATCTTGAATCTGGTAGCGCGTGAGAACCGCGAAGCTAGGTCCAATCGTTCCCAATAAATAAACATCAACATAAGGAATAGTGCCAATCGTAAAACCTAAAGCAAGACCGGGTCCAACTCCCCAACCTTCAGGAGATACATCGCGCGCGCCATCAACTTTAGGACGCTCCTCATCTTTGTCTATCAAGTCGCCGATAAAAGTCAGGTTCGTATAAAGACCCCCCGATAACCAAATATCATTACTAAAAATATCAACGAAACCAATCACGCCCAAGCCGTTGAAGTTGATAAATCGCTCGTCATTGAAACGCTCGCCGAAACCCACCGACAGCAAAACCGCAGACGGAACACCCCCAGCTTGACCGCTTCCCGCACGACCCTCAGGAGCAACCAGCAATATAAAACCAAACAAAATGAATAAAATCGATTTTCTCATAAGCGAATCACCCCGCACTTTAAGTCTAGCAGAAACTAGGCTATAATCTGTTTTCATGGAAATTACCACCTATCCTTGGCAGATGTGGGGCGTTTTTGCCCTCCTTGCGCTTGCTGTGCTCCTCTATACGAGGGTGAGAACCTCTATCGAGCTTATCTCTTTTCTTGTTATCATTATGCTTCTGCTTTTGTTTCATGTCTTTCCGCTAGAGGAAGGCACGCCGAGTTTGTCGCAGTTGCTGGGGGGCTTCGCCAACCCTGCGCTGATTACCGTGATGGCGCTGCTCGTGGTAGGGCAAGGCGTGCTGCGCTCCGATGCACTTGAGGGCTTCACGCGGCTAATCGCCACCATAGGGCAAAGCCACACGAAAAGCGTTATTGCTTTTATTTTAATTCTCGTGTTTGCGATAACCGCGTGGCTAAACAACACGCCGGTCGCCGTGATGTTTATTCCTGTGCTTGTGGGACTTGCCGCGCGCACCAAAGCTACGCCCGATAAAATTATGATGCCCTTGAGTTTTGTTTGTATCCTCGGCGGAATGACAACCCTCATTGGCTCTTCCACCAATATCTTGGCGGTGGGCGTTGCCGAGCGTTTAGGCGCACCCCATTTCGGCTTCTTTGATATTACCAAAGCCGGGCTGATGTTAGCTATCCCCGGTTTGTTATATGTTTTATTTATTTTGCCAAAGTTCTTACCCAACCGCAGCGAACCTCTTGTCGATACCATTGAGGCTGATGGACGACATTATATCGTTAAAATTGATATTAACGAAGGTAACCCGCTTATTGGTATGGTCGTCAATAGAACGACCGCGGTGATTGACGACACGAAGCACCTGTTAAACAATATGCGCATTCTACGAACCCAACGCGGCGAAAAAAGTTTTTACCCAATGCGCGAAGAAGTTGTTTTGCAAGCCGGCGACCAAGTTATTCTTTCCGCTAATCGAGAAATTCTCACCAATACGATAAAGTCGCGCCATGATGTTTTTGGGCTAAAAAATGTTAAAGGCACAGAAATTACGCTCGCCGATGTGGTGATAGCTCCCGCTTCAAGAATTATTGGACGCTCCCTTTCTCAACTCACAATGCAATATGAAACCGGCTGCCATATTATTGGCATTCTAAGACGCAAAAGAATGTTGCGCTCGCTTATTCAAGATATCCGCTTTGAAGCGGGCGATGTTTTTTTAGTCCTCGGCTCAAAAAAAGACGTGCGCGCGCTTAGCCATACCCACGATGTCTTTCTGCTAGAATGGCTCTCAACCGATATTCCCCATTACACCCAACCCATTAAGGCACTGGCGATTTTTCTTTCTATGGTTCTGCTCGCTGCGTTTGAAGTTGTGCCTTTGACTATCGCCTCCTTGATGGCTGCCATGGCGATGATTTTAAGCGGCGTTATCAATCTACGACAAGCTATCCGCTCACTAGACCAGCGCATATTCTTTTTAGTCGCAACCTTCATTGGTTTCGCCAGCGCGCTCGAAGCAACGCAAGCGCCCAGCTTCCTCGCCGAGCATACCATCTCTATGCTACAAACATCAGAACCCATCGTGCTCTTCACCGCTTTATTTTTACTCATCGTGTTCATAACCAATATCATCAGCAATAACGCCGCCGCTATTTTGTTTATACCCATTATGCTAAAACTCTCCGCCCTGCTAGAGCTTTCAACCGAACTCGCCATTATCACCGTTATCTTGGCTGCCAACTGCTCTTTCGCCACCCCTATGGCATACCAAACCAACCTCCTCGTGATGGGTCCCGGACGCTACCAATTCAAAGATTTTATCGTCGCCGGCACACCGCTCATTGTCCTGATGACCCTGTGTTATATTGTTATGGCAAAAACACTCTATGGGCTTTGATTTTTACCCGAACCCTGCTATAATCGCCCAAAAGGAGAAACAAATGAAATTATTCAAACGGAGAGACTTTATCGCCGGTAGCTTGGTCGGACTCGGTATGGGAGCCCTCGCCGCGTGCGAGCAAGCACCCACCTTCAACACAAGTCGCCGACAACAAAAACAAACACTCAGAATGGTAACCACCTGGCCTAAAAACTTCCCCGGATTAGGCGCGTCTGCCGAACGCTTCGCTAAAGCCGTCGCGCAAGCAAGCGATGGCACACTCAAAATTCAAGTCTTCGCCGCCGGTGAGCTCGTGCCGGCTTTGGAAAGTTTCGACGCTGTCTCGCAAGGCGCCGCCGACCTCTACCACGGCTCCGAATACTACTGGCAAGGCAAAACCCCCGCCTTCAATTTCTTTACCGCTATCCCCTTCGGTATGACCGCCATCGAGTTCAACGGCTGGATCTATTCCGGCGGCGGGCAAGCCCTGTGGGATAAACTCTCCGCGCGTTTTAACATTAAGCCCTTTGTTGTTGCTAACACCGGAACGCAGATGGGCGGATGGTTCAACCGACCGATAACTTCTACCAACGACTTGCGCGGGCTTAAAATTAGAGCACCGGGTCTAGGTGGCGAAATTTATCGCCAGCTTGGCGCTACCCCCGTGACTTTGCCCGGCAGCGAAATTTTCACCGCTATGCAAAGTGGCAAAATTGATGCCGCCGAATGGGTCGGTCCTTGGAACGATTTAACTTTCGGCTTCCAGCAGCTCGCGAGCTACTGCTACTGGCCTGGCTTCCACGAACCGAGCGCGGCGATTGCGGTGGGCGTCAATCTCAACACGTGGAACAAACTTTCCCCTAGCCACCAAGCCCTAATAGAAAATGTCGCGCGCGGCGAAAACGCCTACTCCTACGCCGAATATATGTGGCAAAACGCGCAAGCCCTACAAACTTTGAAGGAAAAATATAATGTCAATTTTAGAGCCTTCCCCAAAAGAATTATGGACGGCTTCTATCGCGCTTCACAAAAAGTGCTTAAAAACATTTCTGCGAAAGACGCTGAAACCGCTACGATTTACGCCGCCTATCAAAAAGCGCAACAAAATCTGCTCCCTTGGACGAGAGTGGCAGAGCAAGCTATCTTTGATTTGCGTAATAATAACGAATGATAACAAACCTCTTTCACTTCATTGACGCACTCAATGAAAGGTTAGGCAAAACAATCGCGTGGCTTGCCTTGCTGATGGGCTGGACGCAAGCTTCTATCATCGGGCTGCTATTCTTTTTCTCTGTCGGCTCTTTGCAATTACAAGAATCAATTCTTTATATGAACGGAACTTTGTTTATGCTCGCGCTCGGCTGGACCTACAAACACGACGACCACGTGCGGGTCGATTTGTTCTATCGCCAAATGTCAAAAGAGCGAAAGGCGAAAGTTAATTTTATCGGCATTCTGCTTTTTCTCCTCCCCTTGAGCCTTGTGATGTTATGGACAAGCGCACCCTATGCCCTGAAAGCATGGATTATTTTAGAAGGCTCGCGCGAAACCGGCGGCATCCCCGCGCTTTTTTTACTCAAAACAATTATTCCCCTGTCCGCCCTGCTGCTCGCGTGCCAAGCCCTCAGCGAAGCCGCGCGCGCTTATAAAACCATAAAGCAAGAGAAAAAATAATGGAAAGCTTGCTCGCTATTCTTTTGTTTCTATCCCTGTGCGGCGGACTGCTGCTCGGCTTTCCTGTGGCATGGACTTTAGCCGGCGTCGCTCTCATCTTCGCGGGGATAGGAACGGCACTCGGCGTTTTTACGCCCGCCATTTTGTTCGCCTGGCCCTCGCGCATCTTTGGCACCATGACAAACGCAACCCTGTTCGCAATCCCCCTGTTTATTTTGATGGGTATCATTTTAGAACGCTCTAATGTCGCACGCGATTTGCTTACCTCGCTCAGCGCGCTTTTTGGAAAGCGACCCGGCGCTATCGCCATCGCGGTGAGTTTGGTGAGCACCCTGCTCGCCGCAAGCACCGGCGTTGTCGGCGCTACGGTCGCCACAATGGGACTCCTCGCCCTGCCCCTGATGCTACAACGCCGCTACGACCCCGGCTTTTCCGCCGCAAGCATCGCATCGGCTGGCACCTTAGGCATTATCATTCCGCCTTCCATTATGCTCGTGCTGCTGGGCGATGTCCTGTCGAGCGCTTACGCCGAAGCGCAACGCCAAAGCGGCAACTTCGCCCCCGATACCGTGTCGGTTGGGGATTTGTTCGCCGGCGCGCTCGTGCCAGGACTTATGATTGCTTCGTTTTATATCGGGTATCAGTTTCTGCGCGCGCACGCGCAGCCTCATCTCGCGCCGCCGCCAAATGAGGGGGAGGAGGAAGCGGAGGGAGTCAATGAAAACTGGCAGCACTTTTTTAGAATGCTTGTCGCGCCTCTCGCTTTGATGGTCGCGGTGCTCGGCTCCATTTTGGTGGGAGCCGCCACGCCAACCGAAGCTGCCGCCATCGGCACGATGGGTGCGTGCCTCATCGCCGCCGAGCGCTTGGCGCTCGCGAAGCAATCCGTCTTTATCGCGCTTGGGCTTTTTTTAGCGATGTTGCTTATTCGTTTTGCACTTGGCACCGATAGCCTTGTCGCGATAGGCTTGCTCGCGCCGAGCGGTGTAGCACTCGCCGGTTTGCTCGTTTGGATTTTCTACCTCTTGTGGAAAGAAAAAATTATGACTTCGGCGGTAGAAAACACCGCCAAACTCACCGCAATGATTTTCGCTATTTTAATTTGCGCGAGCTTGTTTAGTTTAGTCTTTCGCGGACTCGGTGGCGATGAACTCATTCGCGGTGGCTTACAAAACCTATCGGGAGATAAATGGCTTGTCTTTCTCATCGTGATGGGCGCTATTTTTTTGCTCGGTTTTATTTTAGATTTTATCGAAATTACTTTCATCATCGTGCCAATCGTCGCGCCTATTTTGATTTTATTAGGCTTTGACCCTATTTGGCTCGGCATTATGATAGCCATCAATTTACAAACTTCTTTTTTAACACCACCCTTCGGCTTCGCCCTGTTTTATTTACGCGGAGTCGCACCCGATTCCGTTACAACGCAAGCCATCTATAAAGGGGTTATTCCTTTCATCGGCTTGCAGTTGTTGGCTCTGTTTTTTTTAGCCCTCTTTCCCGTGCTCGCCACCGGCTTACCTAATTGGTTGTTTGCACGATGATGAAACTGCCTCCCATTTTTGGTTCGTCTTTAGTCATACTCGCGCTGGTTACCGGTGTGGTGCTTGCCGTTCAGTTTGGCTGGGTGGCAGGGGCTGACATCTATGTAGAAATAAAACTCGATGCCCCTCAAACAAGTCAAACAAAAATAAAACTTCCCGTGCGCTTGACATTGAAAAATCCATCGGGACGCGTTCAATACCTTGAACCGCAAAGTGTGTGTCGCACATTCCGCTGGTTCGTGCTTGATGAACGCGCAGGCTTTGTTCAATCCGCGCCGCCTAATAAAAATTGTATCGAGGGCTCTATCAACCGCGGGCTAAAAGCATGGGAGGAGGCGGAAGAAGATTTTATCCTTGAGCTAGACCGCAAACGATATAAGCAAGGCAAACCCTATTTTTTAATTCTAAAATTTTGGGGCAAGCAAATAGAAACCTCTTTCACGCCTCTGCCTTGAGTGCCGCCTGCTGCTCTAGTTTTTTTATCAGCTTTTGTCTAGCCGCAGGTAAGGTGGCGTGGTGCGGCTGGTAAAACCTACGAAAAAGAAAATCCCCCGTTCGCCGAAACCCCTCTAATATCTGCGCGCAATCAGGAAGCTCTTCGCGCCCACAAAGAAAAAGCGGGAGAGATTCTTTTTCTTCCTCATTCAGCCCATAGCCTAACTCGGTGAGTAATAAAAGCTCAAAACGCGAGAGCTCTGCCTGCCACGCAAGTGCTCCTTGCCACGCAAGCGCTCCTTGTGGCGCGCGCAGCTTTTCTAAAACAAGCGCAAAGTGCCTATAAACACTCAATACCTCCTGCCTGTCTGGCAGAGCATGCGCCAACGCGCACAAAGCATTCAAGCCATCAAGAGCTAAAGCATCGTCCATCAAATCAATCGCGTTCGCCTGCTCCAGCTCCAGCTGGTAGCCGCCCAAATGAGACTCAAGGCGCGCGTGCCAACGCGCATGCACCAAATTGCCTAACATCAAAACACCCCGCAACCGCTTCGCTTGCGCGCCACCCTTGATATAACCCGCATGACGCCCGTGCGCTTGCGTGAGCGCCTCTACAATAACCGAGCTTTCTCCATGCTTGCGCACGCCGATGATATAACCAAAATCACGCCACTCCACTTTCCACCTCAACACGAATAAAAAGATGAACCTTCTTATTGAAATAACCCATCATATCTTTACGCGCTTGCTCGCCGATGGTTTTTATTTTCTCGCCGCTCTTGCCGATGAAAATCGCGCGGTGGCGAGCCTCAGGCACACAAATCACTTGCTCTATCTTCAGCGCACCCTTTTGACAGGTTATCTTTTGCGTTTTCACTTTCGCTTGCCATGGAAGCTCGTCGTGAATGTGAATGAGTATTTTCTCCCTCGTTATTTCAGCCGCTTGGTGAAAATCGTCTAAGGCGTGAATAGATATTTCACGCGCGCTCGGCAGTTTTTGCAGCAACTCCTTTTGCAGATAGACCAGCCCCGTGCCACGCTTTGCCGATATTTGGAAAATATCCGCGTTCGGCAATAGCTCTGACCACCCTTGCGTTTGCTTGAAAACTTGCTCTTCACTCGCGGAATCAATTTTGTTTATCCCAATCGCAATCGGCTTTTCCCAGTGCTTCAGCTTTTGTAAAAGACTGGGAGACGTCTCCCTGTTTCTGCCGTCGGTGAGTAAAAGAATTATATCCGCCTCTTGAACCGCCCCCCACGCGCTTTGATAAAGCGCGCGCGAAACATCGGGCATAAATAAACCGGGCGTATCGATAAAAATAATCTGCTCTCCTTGCGTTTGCACATTATGGTAAAGCACCGAGCGTGTCGTTTGTGCTTTGTGAGTCGTAATCGCAAGTTTTTTACCTGCAAGCCGATTAAGCAAAGTGGATTTGCCAACATTTGGATAACCCAAAAGCGCAATCAAACCGCGTGCTAAAACTTTACGCGCCGTCTTGACGGGCACCGTCTTGACGGGCACCGTCTTGACGGGCAATTTTGCGTCATTCATTTGTCGAGCCTATCAAGCAGTTTTTGCGCCGCATCTTTTTCTGCCGCTTGACGCGAGCTACCTAATCCTTGCGCTTCGCCTAAATGATTAGCATTCACCTTAACAATAAATTCTGGCGCATGGTCTGGTCCTGTGCGCGAAAGCAACTCATAACTCGGCGTGGTGCCGGTCGCCTGCGCGAGCTCCTGCAGAACATTTTTAGAACTCATTTTCATCTTTGTATTGTCTTGGTCTAGCCATTCGTGCCAGAGCATTTTCACAACTTTCATCGCCTCATCTAGCCCGCCGTCTAAATAAATCGCAGCGATAAGCGCCTCGCAAAGATTTGCATGCACAGCAACATTCGCTTTCGGGTTGCTCGAAAGCCCCTTAGACAAAACAGCATAATGAAATAAATCCAGCTTATCCGCTATCTCCGCGCAGATTTCTCGCGAAGCCAGAAAAGCTAAATGGCTTGCCATATCTCCAACGAGCTCCGTTTTGTCGCAGTTATAAAAATGATGCGCGAGGATGAGCCCTAAAATGCGATCGCCTAAAAACTCTAGCGGCTCGTTGTTTTCGGTTTGCGCGGAGCTGCTCGCGTGCGTGAGGGCGGAAACAAGCAAACTCCTATCCTTAAAGTGATAGCAGAGCTTCTCCTCTAATGTTTCATAGCTTTTATCCATCATCTAATTATTTGACCCAATCTATTATGGCGAATATGAAAACTTTCGCCCTCTTCATTGCCACCAAAGGACATATAAATAATTTCCGCACGCCCAACTAGATTTGCTAAAGGAATAAATCCTATCGCGAAGAAGCGGCTGTCGGTAGAATTGTCGCGGTTGTCGCCCATCACGAAGATATGCCCCGATGGCACAACATAAACCGGCGTATTATCGCCTATCTCTTGCTGTGAAATATCTTTGGTGAGATAAGAAACGCCATTGGGTAGCCTCTCGCGGTAGAGGCGCGGGCTTATTTTTTCCCGCGGGATTCTTTTGCCGTTCAAATATAAGTTGCTGTTTTTAACCTGCACCCTATCGCCGCTCAAGCCGATAACGCGCTTAATATAATCCTGACCGCTATCTTTTGGCGGACGAAACACCACAACATCACCGCGCCTCGGCACACGCGAGAAAACCTTGCTATCAGCATCACCCGATTGAAATGGAAAAGCAAAACGCGAATAACCATAAGCATATTTAGAAACAAACAAGTGGTCGCCCACCAGCAAGGTCGGCTCCATAGAGCCAGACGGAATATTAAAAGGCTGAAACAAAAAAATGCGAATGGCTAAAGCCGCGCCTATCCACACAGACCACACCGCGATAGTTCTTAACGTCTTCTGGTGCGTTTCAATATACTGCCTCGCCTGATTAAATATCATTGGGTAAATATCATTTGGCAACCGCCATAATGATAACAACCGCTTGTGCCAGCGGCGGCTCATCAGTTAAAGTGAGGCTGATTTGCGCAGCCAAACCCTTAGGTGTAATTTTTTTTAACCGCTCAGCAGCTCCGCCCGTTAGCTTTAATGTCGGCGCACCCGAGCGCACTTTAACCACTTCCATATCTTGCCAGAAAACAGACTGGCGAAACCCCGTGCCAAGCGCTTTCGCACATGCCTCTTTCGCAGCGAAACGTTTGGCGTAAGTCGCCGCGGTTAGCCTTCGGCGCCGCGCGAGCGAACGCTCATTCTGCGTGAAAATGCGATTCTCAAACCGCTCGCCATAACGCCGAAGCGTGCGCTCAATTCGGCGCATGTCAATCAAATCATTTCCCAATCCTATAATCACAATAACACCTTCATTTTTGCTATAACCTCCGTTAAGCCAGCAAACACTGCCTCGCCTATGATGAAATGACCCACATTCACTTCCTTTAGTCGCGGCAAAGTTGCAACAAGCTCTAAACTAGCATAGTTTAGCCCATGTCCCGCGTGAAGTTCTAGCCCAAGCCGGTGCGCAAGTGCCGCAGCCTCCTCCAGCTTTTGGAATTCGCTCGGCTCTAGGCTTTCACTAAAGCCGCCGGTGTGAAGCTCGATAATATCCGCGCCGCACCGCGCCGCCGCTTCTATCTGCGCCCCGTCGGGGTCAATGAAAAAAGAAGTCCGAATGCCCGCGCTCTTTAGTTTGTCAGTAAAACCCTTGAGCCGATTGGCTTGCGCGGCAGCGTTTAGCCCGCCTTCGGTGGTTAATTCCGCGCGCTTTTCCGGCACCAGACAGCAGGCGTTGGGCTTGAGCGTGAGCGCAATCTCTAACATTTCATCGGTCGCCGCCATCTCCATATTGAGCGGCAAGCCTGTCGCTTGCTTGAGCTGGAGCAAATCCTCATCTTTGATGTGGCGGCGGTCTTCGCGCAAATGGGCTGTGATGCCGTCCGCCCCCGCTTGCTCGGCGAGCTGTGCGGCGGCAATTAAATCAGGATGGCTGCCGCCACGCGCATTACGCAAGGTGGCGATGTGGTCTAAATTGACACCTAATCTAATTTGGCTTGGGCTAATTTGGCTTGGGCTAATTTTGCTTGAGCTAATTTTTTTTGTCATCTTCCTTCTCTTTGCGCTGCTCTTGTTTGAGTTTGGCACGCTGCTTGCGATAAATTTTTACCGCAAAGAAAACGAGAATAAAAGTCAATAAGCCCGCCGTAAATCCTGACGGCGCGCTGCCAACCAAAATCGGAAAAAAAATGTTTTCGATATCACTAAAATTTTGAGGCAGGTGCGCTTCCTTGAACGATAATAATTCTCCACTTAAAATCAACATGCCTAATATGTAATCTGTAATCCAAATAAAAGGAAAGGTAAGCGGATTGCCCACAATCGTGCCGAGCGCGCTCGCTACGATATTGCCGCGAAAAATCCAAGCTAGCAAAGCCGCAAGCAGAAAGTGAAATCCCAAAAAAGGCGTGAAGGAAATAAATGCACCCGATGCAAAACCAATCGCCAGCGCGTAGGGCGTTGAGGGCATGCGCGCCATCTGTATCGTCGTATAGCGAATGGTGCGCCGCCACCCGCCGCGCGGCCAGAAAAAAAGCCGTGCCGCATCTATCATATAAGACACAGCACTACGCGATTTCTTTTTTTGCTTCTTTTCCATTAAAAATTAAAACCTATTCAATATCGCCAGATTTAATTTTTTGCGGCTCAGTTTCTCGGCGAATGGAATGAACAATCGCAAGCCCTTGAAGTGCCGCAATAACCTGCTTCGCGTGAGAAACATCATGCACTTCAATGTCTAAATTAAGCGTGCGAAAATTTTTATCACTGCGTATCAGCTCTAAATAATCTATATTGCTGCCATACTCAGCGATGAGAGAGGTAATCGTGGCAAGCGCGCCAACCTCGTGCGCGAGCTGCAAAACAATGCGCGATAAAAAAACATCTTTTTCATCTTCAATATCCCACTCCAGATTTATCCAGCGCGCGGGCTTCGATTCAAACTCGCTCAAGGCGGTAGCGTTCGAAGGATAAATACGCACACCCTTTTCAGGAATTAAAATACCAACAATACCATCGCCCGGAATGGGGAAATGATTGCGCGCGAACCTCATACCAATACCCGAAGGATTACCCTTGATAGGAATATGAGTATCCATCATGCTCTCTTTTGGAATGGCACCCCGCCTTCTGCCAAACAGAGCCCGCGGCAGCCAGCGCTTGCCGATAAGCCCCTTCTCAGGAAAGACCACGTTCAGCACATCTTGCCCCGATATTTTACTCCCACCCACATGCTCTAAAAGATTATCCACTCCCTCTAGCTTGAAAAAGCCCAGCGCGCGCTCTAGCAAAGCGCGCTTGAGCTTTTTGCCTCGCGTTTTAGCTAAACTAACAAGAATTTCTTCCCCTAGCTTTTGATGGGTTTGCTTCTCTTGCGCGCGCAAGGCTCGGCGAATAGACGAACGCGCCCTGCCGGTTTTAGCAACGCCCTCCCAAAAAGGCTCAGGCTTAACATTTTTATCAGGAATAATTTCCACCTCATCGCCATCTTGTAAGAGGTGGCGAAAAGAAACCGCGTAGCCATTCACCAGCGCGCTGGCGTAGCTATCACCGATATCGGTATGGATAGCATAGGCAAAATCAATCGGTCTTGCGCCCTGCGGTAGCACAATGAGCCGACCTTTTTTTGTGAAGCAAAAGAGATAACCCTCAAACATTTCCATTTTCGTGTGCTCTAAAAACTCTTGCGCGCTATCGCCATGCTCTAGCATCTCCACCACGCTGCGTAGCCAGTTGTCTTGTTGGGTTCTTTCCTTGCTGTCTTCCTCTTTATATTTCCAGTGCGCGGCAATGCCATATTCGGCATTTTCGTGCATCAGCTCGGTGCGAATTTGTAAATCAATCCTCTGGTTTTTAGGACCAATCACCGTCGAGTGAATCGACTGGTAGCCATTGGGTTTAGGCATAGAAATATAATCCTTAAATCTGTTCGGCACACTTCGCCATGTCGTATGAACCACACCCAAAACGCGATAGCAATCCTCCACATCCTTGACGATAATTCTAAAGCCCATTAGGTCGGCAATCTGCTCGAGCGAAATGGAACGCCGCTCCATTTTTTTCCAAATAGACCAGAATTTTTTCATTCGCCAGCTCACTTCGGCTTCTATGCCAAACTGCTTGAATTTACGTTTGAGCTCATCGGCAATATTATGAAACACGTCGCTATGCTCGCTCACCAAAGGACGCATCCGCGAGCGCAAACTCTTATAAGCCTTAGGGTGTAAATGACGAAAGGATAACTCCTCTAGTTCTTCGCGCAGTTTCTGCATGCCCATTCTGCCGGCAAGAGGCGCGTAAAATATAAGAGTCTCTTCCGCGATACGCTCGCGCTTTTTTTCCGAGCGTAAGTGTTCTAGCGTGCGCATGTTATGAAGTCTATCAGCAAGTTTCACTAGCAATACGCGAACATCGCCCGCAGTCGCGATGAAAAATTTCTTAAAACTCTCCGCTTGGTTTTCAGATTCCGAAAGCCGCTCTATCTTTGTGAATTTTGTAACGCCCTCGACAAGCCGCGCAATCTCCTCACCAAAAATATCCGCCACCTCCTTATGCGTGGCAGACGTGTCTTCTATCGTGTCGTGTAGCAAGGCGGTGGCTATGGTAGCCGAATCCAAACGCAAATTCGCCAAAATATCTGCAACCTCTAACGGATGGCTAAAGTAATCTTCCCCTGATGCTCGTTTTTGCTTGCCGTGCTTCTGCTTGCTGTAGCTCCACGCGCGCAGCAACAAATCCTCATTGATACTTGGGTTGTGGTCTCGCATCTTTTCAATAAAGTGAGCCTTTTCTATCATCTTTCTATTGTAAGGGAATAAGCGATAGGGCTCAAGTGAGGGGAGCAAGTCAAAACCCCGCTCTATTGTTCGCTCTTGTCCCCTTCTGGGTCGTCGCCCTGTTCTTCTTCTTTGAGAAAGTCATCTAAACTCGTCTCATCGGGATCTATGGCGGTGCCTATCATCTCATCATCCATTTCTGCGTCAGATAGCATCGTCCCCTCTTCGCTGTCATCGAGACTGGCATCTATGCTCGGGGTGAATTCATCTTCGGCAGCCTTGCCGATTTCATCACCGATTTCTCCTTCCTCAAAGTTCTCCTCTTCGCGAGGTTTGCCAATCAATTCGCTCTCTTCTTCTCTATTGGCTTCTCCTCTATTGGCTCCCCCAGCAGCGTCCTCAAAAGCTCCACCCAAAGTTTCATCACGACTAAGAGAAGCGTCTTCATCGTCATCGTCATCTACATTAAAATCAAGCTCGTTCTTTTCGCTTTCCAGAGCCTCTAATTGACGAAGCATATCCTCTTCGCTCATATCCACATCTTCAACCGACTCCTCCTCTTTGCTCGCATGGCGGAAAGAATCAGAAATAATTTTATCGTGTAGCTCTTCAGCGGTAATTTTGGCTTCGGCGATTTCGCGCAGAGCAACAACCGGGTTGCGGTCATTCTCGCGCTCAACCAGAATCGAACGCCCCTGACCCGCCGACAACTGACGCGAACGCGCAGCCGCTATCAGCACCAACTCAAAGCGGTTGGGAACAAGTTTGATACAATCTTCTACGGTAACGCGTGCCATAGTCTCTTTTATCCTATTTCTTGCGCGAGCGCAACAAGAAAACACGCCCTCTCGCCCGCGCCCCTAGCAGGCGGGGAGGTTTCCTGCCCGAAAGCTCATCAAGCGGGACGAGAACAAACGCGCGCTCCGCCATACGCGGGTGAGGCACACGGCAGCTCTCGTCCGCCTCCCCTTGATAAAGAGCGCAGAGCAAAATATCCAAATCTAGCGGGCGGTCGCGCACGAGGCGCGTTGGCTTCTTTTTTCTGCCATAAAGACGCTCTATTTTCTGCAGCCGCTTGAGAAAAAGCGCCGGCGCACAGGTGATGCTCGCGCGGATAACCGAATTGACAAAGCCATGGCTCAAATTGTTTTCCTCATTATTGCCTATTGGTTCGCTGCCGTAAAGGCGCGAGCTTGCCTCCAAAACAGCACCCGCCCGAACGATATTCGTCAGCACCCGCCCAAGCGTTTGGCACGGGAAGCCCGCAGGGCTCGGTTGGTTCGCGCCTAAAGCGATAAATATCCTTCTTCGCATTATGCTACTTTATAGCAAATGAGGTCTTTACCAAACTCCGATTGTGCTTTGTGTCCGCGTTTGAGCGCGTGGCGTTCGAGCTTGCGCGCGCGCCACCCCGAATGGTTCAACCAACCCGTGCCGTGCTTCGGCTCTAGCCGAAAAGCGCGACTGCTCGTGCTCGGGCTAGCCCCCGGCGAGCGCGGCGCAAACCGAACCGGTCGCGTCTTTACCGGCGATGGCGCCGGGGCGACCCTTTACCCGACAATGATTAAATTTGGCTTTGCCAAAGGCGTTTATTCTCCCGAAGCCTATAGTAAAAAAAATAAGGATATAAAACTAATTGACGCGATGATTAGTAATGTCGTGCGTTGCGTGCCGCCCGAAAACAAACCGCTCCCGAGTGAAATAAAAAATTGCCAGCAATTCTTAAAAGGACGCATCAAGGCGATGACAAACTTAAAGCTGATAATCGCTTTAGGACATGTCGCGCATAACAGCTTACTCGAAGCCCTAGAAAAAAATAAAAAGCAGTTCCTTTTTAAGCACGGCAAAATTCATCAGTTAGACAAATATATACTGCTTGATAGTTATCATTGCTCGCGGCGGAATTTTTCGACTAAAATTCTTACGCAAAGAAAATTTGATGCCGTATTTAAAAAAGCGCGCACGCAGCTGGAGAAAAGCGCGCACTCACCTAACCGCCCCTACTCGTAGGGACTCCTACTCTATAGTGAGCGGCAAAAAGCCTTGAGAGCCGTTAAACCAATATAAAACAAGAATAGCCTTCTTTTTATTGCGCTTGGCGCGGTCTAAAACTCGAATGACATCTTTCGGCTCGCGCACACGGCGCTTGTCAATTTTAATAATAATACTGCCCGCACGTAAGCCGCTCGCCGCCGCCGCAGAGTCCTGCTCCACCTTGCTAACAAGCACGCCTTTTACTTCATCAGGAATGTTGCCGCTCTTCCTGTTCGCCCGCGTTAGCTTCTTGAGAACAAGCCCATATTCTGCCTCTGCTGGACGCACAGAAGGCTTAGTGGGATTGCGCTTTGCCATCGCCTCCTCCAGCCGCCCGAGCAGAACCTTGAGCATGAGCTTTCTGCCATTACGGATAACCTCAACATCGGCGAGCGTGCCAACCTTCGTGCCAGCCACAAAGCGCGGCAAGTCGCGCATTTTTATAACTTCCTTGCCGTTGAATTTAGTGATGATATCGCCTTGCTTGATGCCCGCCTTCTCCGACGGAGAGCCCTTCAGCACCTCAGCAACCAGCGCACCCTTAGTGGAATCAAGCCCCAGCGCTTGCGCGAGATTGTCGTTTATCTGCTGAATCTGCACGCCGAGCCAGCCCCTGCTCGTCTCACCCGAGCGCAAGAGCTGGTTGATAACCGGCAGAGCAGTGGATACCGGAATGGCAAAGCCCGCACCCGCGCTGCCCCCCGATGGCGAAACAATTATCGTGTTAATGCCAATCACCTCGCCGCGCGTGTTGAACAAGGGACCGCCAGAATTTCCTTTATTAATCGCCGCGTCTGTTTGAATGAAGTCATCATAAGCGCCGGCGTTGATGTCGCGGTTGATAGCCGAAACAATGCCCGCCGTAACCGTGCCCTTCAAACCAAAGGGCGTGCCAATCGCGAAAACCCACTCGCCGACCTGAACCTTCTTAGGGTCGCCAAACTTAACCGCCGGTAAATTTAATCTGCCTTTATTCTTTATTTGTAGAACCGCAATGTCGGAATACTGGTCTGAACCAATAAGTTTCGCGTCATACTTGCGCCCATCAGATAAACTTATTTGGATAGCCGTCGCACCCTTGACCACGTGGTGGTTGGTAACAACAATGCCTTTCGAGTCTATGATAAACCCCGAACCCAAAGAACGCGCGCGCGGTTGAGGCGATTTTTTATCATTCCTATCTTCAAAGAATTTACGAAAGGGGTGGTTAGGCGGCAAGTTAGGCGCATTGTTCTTGCGGGCAATGCCACTCGCCGACACATCAACAACCGTGGGCGAAAGTTTTTTCACCAACTCAACAAAATCACCGCGCGGCGCGGCGAAGCTAATACTAGAAATGAATAACAGGCTAACAATAGCCGTTGAAGATAAAATACGGATGCTCATATTTTTTTCCTTTATTTTTGTTTTCCTTCTTGCTTTTTATTTCTAGCTTTCTCCCTCGCGTTCGCAGTGACCAACTCAGGGCAAAGCTTTTTGCGCAGACTTGTGCCAACCCGAAAGAGCTTTTGTCGCCCTTTCACACTACTTCGTTGAGGTTTTGACTTGCCTTTCTTATCGCCTTTGAGAAAAAATTCAAAGAAAGGACTCTGCGGCGAAAGCACCAAAGAAGTATTGCTCCCCCCTAAGGCTTTTTCATAAGACTGCATCGAGCGGTAAAAAGCGAAAAAGTCAGCGTCTTTACCGAAAGCATCGGCGAAGATGCGGTTGCGACAGCCATCGCCCTGCGAGCGGGTAATCTCGGCATCGCGGTAGGCGGTCGATAGAATAACCGCCACCTCTTTATCTGCACCCGCGCGGATTTCTTGCGAATCCTCCTGCCCGATAGCGCGAATCTCGGCGGCTTCTTTCTGCCGTTCGGTCTGCATTCGGCGCGCAATCGCTTGAGAGTTCTCTTCGGGCAAGTCAGCGCGGCGAATACGCACATCAACCACTTCCACACCAAAATCCGCCGCTTGCTCATGCACGAGGTTTTCAATCAAGCGCATCAAGTTAGCGCGCTTATCGCGCACGAAGGCTTGCAGCGGCTCCCTGCCGAGCACCGAGCGCATATTCGAACTCAACAGAGCCTGCATGCGCGAATCCCCTCTCGTGCGCGTCTGTAGCGTTTTGTAAAAAAGGAGCGGGTCAGTAATACGATAGCGCGCAAAGGCATCAACCACGATGCGCTTCTGGTCGGCGGCGATAATCTCCTCCGGCGGCGAATCCAAATCCAAAATTCGCTTGTCAATGTAAATAACATTTTGAATGAAAGGCATCTTAAATTGTAGTCCCGGAGTCGTAATCACGCGGCGCGGGTCACCGAACTGAAGCAACAGAGCTTGCTCTGTTTGATGAACGATAAACACCGCATTATAAAAAACAAATATAAGCAAACCAAATATAATCGCTGTAAGACGCATAAACATTATTTTTTCTCTCCCTTATTCTTCTTTAGCTGCTCCAAAGGCAAGTAAGGCACAACACCCGAACCATTTTTTTGATCTATCACAATTTTATCCGCGTCTTTAAGAATTTTCTCCATCGTTTCGAGGTATATCCGTTTGCGCGTAACGCTTGCGGCGTTGCGATACTCGTTGTAAATGGCAAGAAAACGCACCGCCTCCCCTTCGGATTCGGCAACCGTTCTTTCGCGATAGGCTTCGGCTTCTAAAAGCAATTTGGCAGCTTCACCACGCGCCTCTGGCACAACGCGATTACGATAGGTTTGCGCCTCATTACGTATGCGCTCTTGGTCGGCGCGCGCCGCTTGGACATCGCGGAAAGAATCTATCACCGCGCCCGGCGGGTCAACCTTCTGCATCTTGACCTGCCTAATTTCAACACCAACACCATACTCGTTGAGCGTCTTCTGCATTAAAGCTTTAACATCCTCTTCAATGCGCTGGCGGTCATCGGTGAGAATGGGCTGGATTTTATTCTTGCCAACAATCTCGCGCATAACACTTTCGGCAACCACCTTCACCGCGCCAACCGGGTTCTGCACGTTAAACAAAAAATCCTTCGCCGAGTTAATTACCCAAAAAACAGAAAAATCAACATCAACAATATTCTCATCACCCGTGAGCATAAGGCTTTCTTCTGGCACATCACGCGTTTGACTCGGCAACGTGCTAGAGCCGAAAACACTGCTCTGCTCAAAAACACGCATACCAATATCAGCCCGATTGACTATCGTAACTTTTGGCGTCTGGACTTGCTCGATAGGTGTCGGTAGATGATAGTGCAGACCCGGTGCCGCACTGCGATTATAAGCACCAAAAAGCGTCACAACCCCTTCCTCATCAGGCAAAACACGATAAATACCGCTCCCTACCCAAATGCCGAACAAAACTAAAGCAATCAGTAAAAAGCGTATGCTATTACCCCTGCCGAAAAAAGATCTGTTAAGCCTACGCTGTAATTGCGCTATCCACTCCTCAAAGTCGCCGGCATTTGGACCGCGCCCTCTATTGCCGCCACCGCCGCCGCCGCTCGACGACCTGCCGCTGCCATTATTATCATTGCCGCTGTTATTGCCGCCGCTACCCCCGCCCCAGGGTCCGCCAGCTCCTTCATTCTTATTGATTTTTACCATAATTAAGCCCTTCTATGCTAAATAAAGTATAGCCAAAAATTGAAACATAAGCGAGTCTAGCACAAGATGCCCCCAATGACTAATAATAAGCACAAAGAAATTACTGACCTTTTGTCGCGCCTCCTAGACCCGCAGAGCGGCGAGCCCTTGCAGGTTGAAAGCGCCGACTTCGATGGCAAACGCGTGAGAGCCGTCCTGCTTAACAAAAATCCCGAAGTCATCGCGCTTTGTAAGCACGCACTCGCCGAGAAACTAAACATCGCCGAAGCGCAAGTCCAAATTATCCTGACCCAAGAAAAAGAAAATTACCAAAAAGACAAGCCCAAAAAGTTGGCGAAAAACATTATCGCCATCGCTAGCGGTAAGGGCGGCGTGGGCAAATCGACTATCGCGGTTAATCTCGCGCTGGCGAGCGCGCGGCGCGGGCTGCGCTGCGGGCTGCTCGATGCCGATATTTACGGACCCTCCACGCCCACCATGCTCGGCATAGACACCAAGCCCCTGACCGAAAACAAAAAGCTCGTGCCGATAGAGGTTGCGGGGATAAAGTTTATTTCCCTCGGGCTTTTGGTGGCAGAGAAGCAGGCGCTCGTGTGGCGCGGACCGATGGTGCATTCCGCCGTCTCTCAACTTTTGGACGATGTCCTCTGGGGCGAGCTGGATATTCTGTTTATAGATATGCCGCCCGGCACCGGCGATGCTCAACTGACGCTCGCGCAAAAGCAAGTCTTGACCGCCGCCATCTTGGTTTCAACGCCGCAAGAAATAGCCCTGATAGATGTGCGGCGCGCGCTCAATATGTTCCAAACGATGAACGTGCCTATCGCGGGCATCATAGAAAATATGGCGTGGTTCGAGGACGCCGCAGGTAAGAAAAATTATATCTTCGGCGAAGGGGGTGCGAAAAAATTCGCTGAGGAAAATGATACTTTATTTTTAGGACAAGTGCCGCTCACGCCCGAACTGCGCCAAGCCGCCGATGAAGGCAACACCATCGCCCTGCCCATCTTTGAGGAAATTATCCAAAAGTTGAAAATTACCTAACCCTATTTTCTTGTCAGCATAATAAAACGATAGCGGTCGGTTTCTTCTTCTATCGTTTCGTCCCATTCGCTTTTGTCAAGCTCGGGGAAATAGGCATCGCCCTGATAATCACCAAGCACCTCGGTTAAGTGAATGACTTTCATTTGCGGCAAGGTCGCGGCATAAAGCTGCGCGCCGCCGATAATAATCGGCTTATGCCGAGCAAGAGAAAATGCTTGCGCCAAACTGCTCGCCGCCGAAGCCTCCACGCCCGCAGGCAAAGGGCTGCTCGTCAAAACGATATTCTGCCGCTGCGGTAAAGCCTTGCCGAGCTTGTTGTAAATCTCGTCCCATGTGCGCCGCCCCATAATCACCGAGCCGCCTAAAGTCTTCTCGCGAAAGTGGCGCAAATCCTCAGGGATATGCCAAGGCAGAAAACCTTCGCTGCCGATAACATTGCCCATCGTTTTTGCTACAACTATTTCCATTGTTTAATAATAATGATTCGTTTTGATTGTGTCAATAATTAGACGGCAACAGGCGCGGCGATGGTCGGGTGGCTGTGGTAGTTTTCGATTTTAATGTGAGGCGCATCAAAAGCGAACAGGTCTTTGATGCTGGGGTCGAGCGTCAGGCGCGGGAGCGGGAGCGGCGCGCGTTTGAGTTGCTCTTTCGCCTGCTCGAAATGATTATGATAAAGGTGTAAGTCGCCGAAGCTATGAACGAAAGCGCCGACCTGTAAATCGGTTGCTTGCGCGACCATATGCGTCAGCAGCGCGTAAGAAGCGATGTTAAACGGCACGCCGAGAAAAACATCAGCCGAGCGCTGATAAAGCTGGCACGAAAGTCTGCCCTCTTGGACGTGGAACTGAACGAGGCAATGGCATGGGGGCAGCTTCATCTGCGCGAGCGCGCTGACGTTCCACGCGCTGACAATCAGGCGGCGCGAGTGCGGGTCGGTCTTTATATTATGGAGGAGGTCTTTCATCTGGTCGGTGGTAGAGCCGTCGGGGTTGAGCCATGCGCGCCACTGCTTGCCGTAGATGGGACCGAGCTCGCCGTTTTCGTCCGCCCACTCGTCCCAGATAGAGACCTTATTCTGCTTGAGATATTGAATGTTTGTGTCGCCGCGCAGGAACCATAGGAGCTCGTAGATGATAGAGCGCGTATGAATCTTCTTCGTGGTGAGAAGCGGGAAGCCGTCGTTGAGGTCGAGGTGCATCTGTCTGCCAAAGAGCGCGCGCGCGCCGGTTCCTGTTCGGTCGGGTCGGTCGCGTCCTTGGTAGAGGACTTCGTCAAGTAATTTTAGATATTGCTCCATTTGTGATTCTATTATATTATAGCAAGAAGTAAGAGGTTGGGGTTTTGGAGGAGTTATCCACAATGGCAGAGGCAAAAGTTGCGTCCAAAGGACCATTTAAGACAGAGGTAAAGGCGGGCAAGACCTATTTTTGGTGTTCGTGCGGGTTGTCGGCGCGTCAGCCGTTTTGCGACGGGGCGCATAAGGCTGGGGGAGAGTTCGCGCCTTATAAGTGGGTTGCCGAAAAGGACCAAGAGCTGTTTCTGTGCGGTTGCAAGCAGACGAAGAAGCTCCCCCTGTGCGACGGCTCGCACAATAAAATCGATGCCACTGACGAATAAAACCTTTTAATGGCATATACAATAAAAATTAATGGGAAACCAATTCCTTTTAGCAAGAACGTATATCATGCAGAAGAAGCTCATAGTATCATTGTTAAAACAAGCGTAATTGAGTATAAAAAATTGAAAGATAGTAAGGTCAAGTCTATTAAATACCTTATAAATGCCTCCTCGAATACAATAATTATAGCATGCGATTCAAACAACAAAGAATGTGGTAAAATAGAGCGCCTATCTATAGAGAGCATTAGGATCATTCACGGCTTAAAATTAAAGATAATAAATTGCAATATAGAAGGATTATTTATACGTAATCCAGTGGAGAATTTAGAAATAAGCAATGAAAGCAAAATAAAAAAATTTGGATTTGAAAAATTTAAACCTAATAATACATTCCATATAAAAAATATTAAAATAACAGATTCTACTTTATCTTTTACAGATAATTTTGCTTTTATTGACATGAAAAATAAAGATAAAGTAAAAATAGAGAATATATCTTTAGAAAGTGGTGCAAAAATTTATAATTATCCCGTTGGTGTAAAGGATTATCCCGCAAATTCTCTTATGGTAACTAAAAATAGTCATATTTACCCTTGGAAATATAATGAGGAAAAAGGTAGCAAGAAAAAAGAGGATAGGGAAAAAGAGGATGGGGAAAAAATAAATTTTGATAGTGGTTTTTGTAATGATATAAAGCAACCTTTTAAAGAACACCCTTATTTAGAAAGTAAATTACTTGACTTACGCAGACTTTATCAAATGCTAAAACGTCAAGCAAATGACCGCCAAGATTATATTCAGGCTTGGTTTTTCTATTCTAGAGAATTAAAAGCGCACCAATGGGTTTTATCTAAAGAAAAAGAAGCGAAAGACAAGCCACATATAAGAAATGATAAAACTATCTTATGGTTTAACCTTATAACTAATAATTTTGGTCTTTCTTGGGAACTCCCATTTCGCTGGTTATTCGGAATCAATGTTTTTTTTACTTTACTTTTATTTTCTATTTTTTGGGGTAAGGGTCTTTCACCTTTAACATTCTTTCAATTATTTGACATTGTAGGAGGGGTGCAGGGAGTTGTTGGGGAAGAATTTCGCGAATGCAATTCAATTAAATTTTTAAGTTTTATTCATCGCGTTATATCAGCCTATCTTTACTATTCAGCGATTATTGCGTTTCGCAGATTTAGTCGCAAGCCGTAAGCTCTCCCCCCTCGTCATTCCCGCCCCACGAGTGGGCGCGCAGGCGGGAATCTAAACAGGTTATCGCAATCGTGGATAACAAGTGCATGCAGAGGGGCAATCCCAAATTTGCCTGCCCGTATAACCACCAAACCTATTTTTACTATTTACACTAAACCTTGTTGGCGATAATTGTTCAATTATAGCGGACGAAGGGTCTATAAGTTGGTCTCTAATTGTTAATATTGGATAACACGACTGTATGCTAGGTTTGGAGGAATCATCATCACCAAATATATTAGTGCAATATGTCAAAAAGAAGCCTAAAAAAAGTAACAAACTTATCGCAGTGCAGCCGAGTGTTTGGCTTGCTTCCTTTTCTAAATCATCGCGGGAACGGTTTGGGTCTTCTGCGCCACAATTAGGGCAAGTTTTCACCATCGGTGCTACACCTTTATTACATTCTCTACAAGCTATAAGCGCCACTATGTTACCTCCCTATAAATCAAACGCTTGCCTATGAGGCTTTGCGCTATGAGCTTCATTTACATACAGCAATGCTACCACAATGAGCGGAATACTCCCACTTGACTTTTACCCGAAACTCTCCCCTCGTCGCCCCCGCAATGATAGGCTGTAGCCGTCCGAGAGTCGATTAGCGGGGGTCCAATTGAATCCACTCGTTAGTTTCCTTTGAGTTAGATTCCCGCCTTCGCGGGAATGACGAGAGGGGAGAGTTTCGTGGGGTGGGAATGACGAGGGGGAGCTTCGTGGGGAAGCAAGTTAGATTCCCGCTTTCGCGGGAATGACGGGAGAGCGGGGGTGACGAAAGAGTCCCCCCTCTTGACATTTTCCGAAAAATCCCCCATATTATAAAGGTCCCTCACAGGACTACGGCAATAAACGGACTATACAATAGGCTAACTGGACTCGGGGGCAGAACCCGACGCCTCCACCATTAACTTAATTGGGGGCGAAACAGAATCGACAGGAGCTCAAAAATGGTTTCTTTTGCTCGGTGCGACTTCGCCGTTATCGAATCAAGGCTATAAACGCCAATGACAACAATGTCGTAGAGGTCCAAGCTGCTGCGTAAGCGGTCGCTAGACTTCGTTTAAGCCCGCTTTCGCTTTGACTGATCGCGGCGGAGTTCGGCAGGCACTCGGCAACAGAAAGCCTGCCTTTTTATTCCTACCCTCAACTTCACTTTTCCTCGCCCTTGCGCTATAATCCCCCCTATGAAACTCATCAATTACGACACCCTCGTTTATGACGCCCTGCGCGGAGTCGTCCGCAATATCTTAAAGCAAACTCAAGAGAAAGGTCTGCCCGGCGAACACCACTTCTACCTCTCGTTCAAAACTAGCGCATGCCAGCTCGCACACTGGCTCAAAAAACGATACCCCGACGAAATGACCGTCGTTATACAAAAACAATATGAGGCGCTTATCGTCGAGGACGATAAATTCGCCATTACTCTTTATTTCGACAACAGACCCGAACGCTTAATCGTGCCTTTCAAGGCTTTGACCGGCTTCGCCGACCCCCACGCTTCTTTCTCTTTGCGCATGGCGGCGAACGTCTCCGCCAGCGACCTGCCCCCGCCCGACCCCGATAGACAGCCCACCTCTAACGGACAGGTCGTTGAGCTAGACGCTTTCCGCAACAAAAAATGACAACCAGAGCTGAAACCGATTCCATCGGGCAAATCGATGTCCCCGCCGATAAGTATTGGGGCGCGCAGACCCAACGCAGCTTGCAGAACTTCAAAATCAGCGATGAGAAAATGCCGCTCGCGCTGGTGCACGCGCTTGGCATTGTGAAACTCGCGGCGGCGCGCGTGAATGTCGGCGCAGACAAAATCCCCGCCGAGCTCGCCGCGCTGATAGAGCAGGCGGCACGCGAAGTTATTGACGGCAAGCTCGATGCGCACTTTCCGCTTGTCGTGTGGCAGACCGGCAGCGGAACCCAAAGCAATATGAACGCCAACGAGGTTATCTCTAATCGCGCGATTGAACTCGCCGGCGGCACGATGGGGAGCAAAGAGCCTGTCCATCCAAACGACCACGTTAATTGTAGCCAGTCGTCTAATGATGTTTTTCCTACCGCGATGTCTATCGCCGCCGCGAAGGAAATCCACGAGCGGCTTTTGCCGAAGCTCTCGCATTTGCTCGGGACGCTTGAGAGCAAGGCGGGCAAATTTAGCGACATTATCAAAATCGGCAGGACGCATTTACAAGATGCCACGCCGCTTACGCTCGGGCAGGAGTTTTCGGGCTATGCACAGCAGGTGAAAAATAATATCGCGCGCATTCAAGGCGGCTTGCCGCGCCTGATGGAGCTGGCGCAAGGAGGAACGGCGGTCGGCACCGGGCTCAACGCGCCGCAGGGCTTCGCGCAACACTTCGCCGATGAGGTCGCGAAAATTACCTCTCTCCCTTTTACCAGTGCGCCCAATAAATTCGAAGCGCTCGCCGCGCACGATGCGGTTGTGGAAATGTCGGGGCTGCTGAGCGTGCTCGGCGCTTCCTTGTTCAAAATCGCAAATGATATTCGCCTGCTCGGCTCGGGACCGCGCGCCGGGCTCGGTGAGCTCCTTTTGCCCGCCAATGAGCCCGGTTCTTCCATTATGCCGGGCAAGGTGAACCCGACCCAGTGCGAGGCTCTAACGATGGCGGCGGCGCAGATTATCGGCAATCACAGCACGATTGCGCTTGCCGGCAGTCAGGGGCATTTCGAGCTTAATGTGTTCAAGCCGGTTTTGATTTACAACTTGCTCCAGTCTATTCGTCTGGCGGCTGATGGCGCGGAGAGTTTTACAAATAATTGTCTTGAGGGTATCAAGCCTAATCTTGCTAAAATTGATAGCTTGATGAAGTCCTCTTTGATGTTGGTAACTGCTTTGGCACCTAAAATTGGTTATGACAAGGCGGCGCAAATTGCTAAACGCGCACACGAGAATGGCACAACCTTACGCGAGGAAGCCGTTCAGTCGGGGTTGGTATCGGCAGATGAGTTTGATGAAATTGTCCGCCCCGAAAAGATGCTAGGTGAAAAATAAAAAGTTAAGAAGCTAAATCTAATTCTAGCTCCAAGCTCAAATTATTTTTCTTACGCGCGGCGCGCAGTAAATCTTGAAGCTCAAGCGGCAGGCGATAGATGTTGGCTTTGGTTTTAATTTCGTTGATGCCGCCGTTAATAATATCACTAGCGATTGCTTTTTCTAAAGCCTTGCTCTGAAAGCCTTGATGAGCCGAAACCCAACCTGCCCCCTTGCGCGAAAACTTGAGCCGCCAGCCAAGCGCCGGGTAATCAGGCTTTAAGGGAAGCTTAAATTGAAAGCGCGCGCCTATTTCTTGCTTAATCAAGTCGGCGTTGAAATCTAACCGCGCGTCAAGGTTTTTGCTCTTAAAGCGCACCGGCTCTGTTTTAAGCTGCCCTTGATGAATATGAAACCGCCCGCGCCCTTTATCAAATGTGGTCGCGCCATTATTAAAGGCGTAATTTATCACAATGCCTAGAAAAGAAAACAGCTCTAGCTGCGGCAAGGATTGATTAAGCAAGCTGGCATCAAAGCCGATAATTTTTCCATCACGCATAACCATTTCACCGCGCCCGATAAGCGTTTGTAAAATCTCCTTTTGACTCGTGCCATAAGCAGATAGGCGCGTGGTTAAATCAAACTTACCTTCCATCACACTTTTATTTAGCACGCTATTCATAAGCAAAGCACTATCAACATCGCTTAGCTTGAGAGCTAAAGCATAATGCGGCACTTTGTTTTTGAACGATACATCAGCCGCCGCCGTGAAAGCGCCTTTGGCGAATTGCCCCTCAATGTTTTTGATACGCCAATGTTTGCCGTCGGCATAGAGCTGACTCTCTACGCGCTTAAAGTTGTGCTTGCCGTAAGTCATATTTTTAACAAATATATTAAACGTAGCTTGTAGATTATCAAACGCATCGCGCGCCGGCAGTTTATCTAAACGCAGGCTATCCATATTCAACCCTGCGCTTAAAGCGCCGCCCTCCACAATAATTTTGCCAATGCCCTTGCTCCAGCTATTATGGAACTTCACCTTGCCGTCAAAATATAGCGGCTTTGTGAATTCACCTAATTTGCCTTGCGCGAAATATCGCGCCGCACCAAATTGCGCGCGCAAACCAAACAGCGCGCTCTTATCCTTCCCGCGCTTGAGCTTCCACACCACGCGCCCATCGCCCGCCGAATATAAAAAACGCGGGAGAGACAACTGCTTTATCAGCTCACGGCTATTGTCAGCTTGCCACGTGGAGATAATCACATCGCCCTTTAGATTGAAGCTGACCGCGCTTTTGCCAATTTTCCCCTGCGCTTGAAGCGTGGTTAAAGTCTCGCCCTCTATCTCTAGCGAAGTTTTGAGCCGCGCCGCCCCTAAAGGCATATTAAAACCAAACCCGCGCGCGCGCAAAAAAGCTTCAAGCTTAGGGTGCGTGAAATCAAGCTCTGCTTGAGTTTTATTTTTTTCAACCTTGACCCTGCCCGCTATCTTACCGATTATCTTTTTACTCGTTTGGACGTTAGCTTTGATATTGTTTATTTCAACTTTTCCAGAGCCGACCACACCTTGCCCTGTTATATTCGCCAAAGTTAGTTTTTGATAATTTCCTGTGCCATCTTTTATATTGAAATAAACATCTCCAAAAATATCGCCCGAACCTTCGGCGGTGAAATGCCAGTTCGTAAGTTTTATATCAGTATCATCAAAAATGAAAGTAGAGTTATTGCTGTTAATTTTTATATGATTGGTCTTGAAATAATAGTTTCTGTTTTGACCTTCCCCCGCGCCATAAAAGTTAGTGAAAGTTAAGTCTTGCCAAAAGCCATTCAGCGATAGGTATCTGCCCTCGCCTTCCTCACGCACCTTGAGCGCCATCGCAAGCGGCTTATTGCTATCCAGCGCCGCCAAAGACACCTGACTCTTATATTTTTTTTGCCTAAACCAGAAACTCAACTCGGCTTCTATCGGCTTCGATTTCCCCGCGGCAATAGAGCCGTTGATGTTCTCCCATGTTTCTAGGTTATAACGCACCGCACCCGCGCGCACTTGAACCAAGTGAAACCCAAGCAGGGGCGCCAAAAACCGACCCGATGCAAGCAAGCCGTCTCTCTTCTCCCAAGCAGCAACCCCAACCAAATTAAGCTGCGGTTTATTTACCACAATCTCAAACCAGTGAATTCTCCTGCTAAACAGCGCCGACAGATTCAGCAGGGCTTTGGCATAGGGGATAGTCAAAACATCTCTGCCCTCTTTGTTGAGGCGCAGGTTTTCCGCTTTCACATAAAAAAGCCCAAAAGTAATATTTTCAATTTTAACCTCGCCGCCGAGCTGCTTGCTTAATCGGTTTTCAATGCCAAAATGAATGCGCCGCGCGGTATCGGTTTGTGGTAGAATATAAACAATCCCAACCCAAACTAGAAAAACTACTGATATAATAGAAAAAAATGTTTTCAACATAATATTCTCATCTTGGAATTGATTCTATCCAATATATGGTTTCTAAATCGTTAATATGAAAGATAAAGTGCTTATTTTTGACCTTGATGGCACCTTAGTTGATACTGCGCCTGACTTGCTCGCGCAGCTACAGCGGGTGATGACCGCGCGTGGCGCGGATATTCCTCACGAAAACTTGCGCGATTTTATTGGTGGTGGCGCGATTAATCTTATCCAGCGTGGCTTTGAGGCGAAGGGCATAGAGATTAGCGACACCCTTTTGGCAGAGATTGAAGCTGATTTTCTTGAGGGCTATCTTGAGAATTGCACGAAGCTTTCCAAGCCCTACCCCGAAGTGGTGTCTGTGCTTGAGATGCTGTTCAAGGCGGACGTGCCGATGAGTGTGTGCACGAACAAGCGTCAGTTTCCTGCCGAGAAGGTGCTGGAGGGCTTTAACCTCACGCGGTTTTTCAAGCATATCCGCGGCAGACGCGATGGCATGCCCGCTAAGCCCGAAAAGGAAACGCTCGACACCATCACGCGCGCGATGAACGCCACCTCGCGCCAAATGATTATGATTGGCGACAGCAAAACCGATATTGATTTTGCTCATAATTGTGGCATACCTGTTATTGCAGTTCGTTTTGGCTATTCTCTTGAGCCGATTGAGGAGCTGGGCGCCGATATTCTTATCGACCATTGGCGCGAGCTTCCTCTAGCCCTTGAGAAATTATCCTTACCCGTTTAAGGTTAAATGAAGTGGGGGCGGTTAGCTCAGTTGGTAGAGCGCAGTGTTCACATCGCTGAGGTCGCTGGTTCAAGCCCAGCACCGCCCACCAGATTAAAACCGCATCCTAATTCCAATGCGCGCTTGGTGCGTGGTGAGCTTCAAGTCACCGACTCTTGTGTCTAGCTTCACGTCTGTTATGCCGTAAATATAGCGATAGCCTATCGTCAGCCCCAAAAATCTACTTGCGGCGAAACTCACGCCGGCGTCTCCCACGACAATAAAACCGCCGCCATTGTCTTTATCGCCATCGGCATCGTCAAAGACATAGCTATAGCCGCCACCCGCGCCGATAAAAGGATTAAACTGCAGATAACCAAAATCTAAATAAAGCAAAGCCAACCCTTTAGCGCTGATAACATTTATGTCGCTCCGTGTGGAATAAGCTCCCGATATATCTAAAGCAGGACGCAAACCAAAAGTGTCGGAATAGGCTACCCAGCTCAAAGCCAAGCTGCCGCCATAACCGAACTGATGCGCACCCTCATCGTCATTGAAGCTGTCCTCTGCTAAACCCGTGAGCTCGACAAAAAAAGTTTGCTCTAACGGCAAAAGAAACTCCAACTGCAGAGACTTTATCTGTTTATAAATATCTCCCCTATCCGCTCCAACGGCTGCGCCGCTAACGGCCGTGCCGCTAACGAATAAACATAATGCTAGAAATAAGAATCGCAACATTCTCTCATCATAGCACAGCTAAACTTTTGCAGAAGGACGCGCTAGAAGCCTCTGGTGATAGGCAGACAGATTTTCTAGCTCATCAGGAATAGGAATTCCCGTGGCTGTCGCGAAATCTAAGGTCGTGAGCCCCACAATATCCGCGAAAGAATAATCTCCGGCGATAAACTCCTTGCCCGCCAAAGACCTATCGACAAACTTCATCATTTTAATACCGCGCTCCTTATTGAGCAAACCCCACTCTTTGTTTTGCTGCTCTAGCTCTGCCATCGCCGGGTGGGTGTGTCGAAAATGCATCGCCACAGCAATAAACAAACTGAGCTCAAAGCGCCTGCTCCACATATCTATCAGGGCAATCTGCTTGGGCTTGGTGCCGAACAGAGGCGGCTCATGATGAAGCGCTTCTAAATAACGACAAATAGCAATCGATTCCGTCATGCTCGTCCCGTCATCTAGCACAAGACAAGGCGTTTGCCCCAAAGGACTCTTCTCCCTGTAAGCAGGTTGCTTATGCTCCCCCTTCATAATAGAAATTTCCTCTAACTCAATTGTGTCGGTGAGTCCCTTCTCCGCAAGATAGATTAAAACGCGGCGCGGGTTCGGTGCTCCCTTTGTGTTGTAAAGCTTCATATTTCTCTCCTCTTAAATCTTGACTCCTCAAGTTGAAGTGTTATACTTCTCTCAAGCAAATTTATTATACGGGAGGTTTCACAAGATGTCTATTGATTTTACGGACAAAGTAGCCATTGTAACAGGCGCGGGCGGCGGTTTGGGTCGTTGCCATGCGTTAGAGTTAGCGCGGCGCGGTGCGAAAGTTGTCGTCAATGACTTGGGCGGCTCGGCTGATGGCAGCGGCGGCTCTAGCGAAATGGCAGATAAAGTGGTCGCGGAAATAACAGCCGCCGGCGGCGAAGCCATCGCCAACGGCTCTAGCGTTACCGATGATGCCGGCGTTGCTAATATGGTCAAAGACACGATGGATAAATGGGGCAGGATTGATGTTCTCGTCAATAATGCCGGCGTGTTGCGCGATAAGAGTTTCACTAAAATGGAAATATCTGATTTTGAATTTGTCGTTGGCATTCACTTGATGGGCACCATCAAGCCGACCAAAGCGGTTTGGCCGATAATGCGCGAGCAAAAATACGGACGGATTATGGTGACTTCATCTTCGTCGGGGCTTTTTGGCAATTTCGGGCAGACCAATTACGGCGCGGCGAAATTGGCAGTTGTCGGCTTTATGAATACCTTGAAGCTCGAGGGTCAAAAAGATAACATTCGCATTAACGCGCTTGCCCCTGTGGCATGGACGCGCATGACCGCCGAGCTGATGCCGCCGCAAGCTGAGGAGATGCTTCAACCCAATTTTGTTACGCCAGGGGTTATCTATTTGGTGAGCGAGGACGCGCCGACCGGCAAAATTCTATCTGCCGGCGCGGGGGCTTTCGCGGTCGCGCAGGTAGAGGAAGGTGCAGGCTATTTTGTCGGCACCGGCAACGACCTCACTGCCGAAGCCGTTGAGGAAAACTGGGATAAAATTAGCGATATGTCGAAAGCCGAGCCTTACAATATGGGCGGCGAGCAAAGCGCTAAAATGATTTCCCTTGCGACTAAAAAATAAAGTTTGATGGCAATTCCTGCAGGCGAAATTGACGGCATCGGCGACAACCTGCCCGAATGGTTTGAACGTGCGATGTCCGTGCCGCGTAAGGACCTGTCGGTGGATGTTGATGGCGTGCCTATCCGTTATTTTGAGTGGGGCGATAAAGCCAACCCCCCGGTGCTTTTGCTTCACGGATTTTTATCGCACAGACGCTGTTGGGCTTTTGTCGCTCCCTTGTTGGCTGAGAAATATCATCTCATCGCTTTTGACCTAAGCGGTATGGGCGATAGCGGCGAAGCCCCCGATTATAAACTTGCCGCGCGCATTAAAGAAGTTGGCGGCTTTATAGACAAGCTCAATTTACAACAAAAGCCTTTTTTGGTCGGGCATAGTTTTGGCGGCGGAATTTATACTCATTTCACCGCACACAACCCTGACGTTGCGCGTGGGCTGCTTGCTTGCGATGTCTTTATGTTGCAACCACAAAACGTTGAGGCGTGGCTGTCGTCCGACCGAATGCAAAGACCCTCCCCCTCCAATAAGCGCAGAGTCTATCCCGATTGGGAGACGATTTATTCGCGTTATGTTTTATCTCCGCCCCAGCCGGTTGCTTGCCCCTTCCTGTTTGAGTATATGGCGAAACATTCCGTCAAGCAGCTTGATGAAGGCTGGACGTGGAAGTTTGACCCAATGATTATGGAGCGCGATGAAAAAGAACGCTTCTGGTGGATTGAAAATAGCAACGTCTTCTCCGCCCTTGACACGCCGAAAGCTATTATCCACGGCGCGCACAGCCATCTTGTTGAGCTAAATGTTGTTGAATATCTTAAAGAGCGGTCTAAAACAGATTTCCCCACAATTACTATTGACGATGCCCATCATCACATTATGTTGGATAAGCCTCTAGAGTTTGCCGCCGCAATAGATAAAGTGCTGTCCGACTGGCTTTAGATGCACGCTGACTTGAAGCACATTTTTTTTGTTTATCTGCTCGCTCTGCTAGGCGCGGTGGCTTCTGTTTTTTTTCTCGCTGATTATTTGCCGAAGAACCCTCTCGCGCTGGCTTTGGCGGCGGATATTATCGCGACCTTTATTATTTTTGTGGCAAGCCTCATTTACCGCAACGCAAGCCTGTATGACCCCTATTGGTCGGTTGCGCCTTTTTTTATCGCGCTTTACTGGCTCGCGGAGGATATTCATCTGCGCGGGTTATTTGTTTTGGGCTTTCTCTTTATTTGGGGAACGCGCTTAACCACCAACTGGGCGTTGCGCTGGCGCGGGCTTAGCGATGTCGATTGGCGCTACCTTGATATTCAAGCGAAAACGAAAAGAGCTTACCCTCTCGCTAATTTTTTTGCCATTCAGCTTTTGCCGACCTTGATTGTTTTCGTCGGGCTTTTACCTGTGTTCGCGGTAATCAATAGCGATGCTCCCCTTAATCTGCTAGACGCTTTAGCCTTGATTATCACTGGCGGTGCTATTCTGCTACAAGCAACCGCCGATAATCAGTTGCGCACCTTTCTTAAAATAAAAAAAGGCAATCAAGACAAAGATGGGGAAATATTGAAATCAGGTTTATGGAAATATATGCGCCATCCTAATTATTTAGGTGAAGTCGGTTTTTGGTGGGGGCTATGTTTCTTCGGTCTTGCGGCAAGCGGCAATTCCTACCTGTTGGCAAGCCCATTTGTAATGACTGCGCTTTTTGTTTTTGTATCCGTGCCTTTAATGAATAGGCGCGGTCTCGCACGGCGCGCAAACTACCAAGAGCATATTAAAAGCACTTATGCTCTCGTGCCTATTCCTAAAAAAGTAAAGAAATAAATCTCTAAATGCTCGGCATTTAGACGCGAGCGTCTAGATGCTAGGCATTCTTTTAATGTCGGGAGGTCCTGCCATAAAGCCCGCCATCTTTTTGCCCGCCGCCTTAAAGTAATCGGTTGAACCATGCGCGGCAAGCGCTGCCTCATCTTTATAACTTTCTAAAACAACATACTCCCCTTCCGCCGCCTTGAAGAAGCTATAGAATAAATTGCCGTCTTCGTTTTTTGTCACTTGCTCTTGTAGCGACCGAAAGACTTCCTCCGCTTCGCTTGCCTTGTCTGCTTGAACCTTTAAGGTTGCTATAATACCAATTGCCATTTTTTCCTCCTGTGGATTTAGTTAAATTGTAAGCTGTGTATAACGTTGCGTGTGATAATCCACACCGCCAAATAAATTATCAATCACCGTTAAGCGTTTGAAAAAATGCCCGACATTAAGCTCATCAGTAACACCCATGCCGCCGTGAAGCTGAACCGCGCTCTGTCCGACAAAACGACTCGAATTGCCAATCTGAGCCTTCGCCGCAGACGCCGCCTTCGCGCGCTCCTTGTCATCTGCGCCTAAATGGAGATGAACCATATAGCTCATAGAAACCGCCTGCTCGTAAGCAATGAATATATCCACCATACGATGTTGCAACGCCTGAAAAGAACCTATCGGCACACCGAACTGCTTGCGCGTTTGACAATACTCTAATGTCGCAAGATGAAGCTCCTTCATCGCGCCGCAAGCCTCGGCGCATAAAGCAGCCACGCCGTAATCAACCGCCCTCGTGAGAAGCGCAAACCCCTCCTGCGTGAGCGGCTCAGCCTCAACGCCATCCAGCACAAGCTCCGCCACACGCGAGCCATCAACCGAAGGATAATCGTGAACCTCAACCCCAGAGCTGCTTTTATCCACAATATAAAGCCCGATGCCCGCGCTATCGCCAGCCGCGCCGCTATGACGCGCCGACACAATGAAATAATCAGCCCACGCGCCACCCAAAACGCCCGACTTATGACCTGTTAAGCGGTTGCCTTCCGCTTTCGTCTTAACCTGATTGAGATAATAACGCCCTTGCGGCTCTAAAGCCGCCAGCGCCCATATCTTCTTGCCGGTGGTGATGTCGGGCAGGTATTTCTTTTGGACATCAGCCGTAGCGCCTTTTAGCACATTGCCCGATAAAATAATCGTCGATAAATAAGGCTCGGTCACCAAGAAGCGACCGAATTCTTCCATCACAACCAAAGTTTCTATGCTGCTCTCCTCGCCGAAGCCACCATACTCCTCAGCAAAAGGAATAGCCAGCAAACCCAACTCGGAAAATTTATCCCAGATAGCCCTGCGCCAACCCTCTTCTTTGCTGGTCTTGCGGTGCGTCTCGAAGTCATACTCGTTCTGCAAGAGACCTTGCAGAGAATTGCGCAGAAGATTTTGCTCTTCAGTGAACGAAAAGTCCATTTGTCCTCCCTGTTTTTATTGTTATAGCCCTAATACCATCTTAGCGATAATATTACGTTGGATTTCATTCGAGCCGCCGTAAATAGAGGCCTTACGATAATTGAAGTAAGCATCAGCAGCTCCCGCAGCAAATGACGGAATGCCCGGTATGTTGTGCTTATTCGCGCCGTTCGGCACGTGAATATAGCTACCGACAGCCTCTAAGACAAGCTCGGTAATGCGTTGCTGTATCTCCGTGCCGCGAATTTTGAGAATAGAGGACTCAGGACCCGGTCCCTTCCCAGAGCTTTCACCGGCAAGCGTGCGCAGCTCGGTATATTCAAGCGCGGAGAGCTCAATTTCAAGCTCGGCAATTTTGCGCTGGAAGGCGCTGTCATCAATCAGGGTGCCGCCATTGACCGCCACCGCGCGCGCAATCTCTTTCACGCGACCGATGTTGCGCTTAGAGTCAGAAACTCCCGCAATACCCGAACGCTCATGCGCGAGCAGAAACTTAGCGTAAGTCCAACCTTG
Source organism: Alphaproteobacteria bacterium (assembly GCA_965209065.1). Taxonomy (GTDB): domain Bacteria; phylum Pseudomonadota; class Alphaproteobacteria; order JAPOUT01; genus CBDBUR01. Next base: position 377,128 of record OZ242373.1, on the reverse strand, counting down.
ATTTTCTTCGCCAACCCTATTTTTGATAGGCACACGCACATTCTCTAGGAAAACCTCATTGACTTCGTGCGTGCCATCAACCGTGATGATAGGGCGAACGGTAATGCCCGGCGTTTTCATATCAATCAGCAAGAAAGAAATGCCCTGCTGCTGCTTGTCCGCTTTCGGGTCGGTGCGCACGAGGCAGAACATCATATCCGCATGCTGCGCGAGTGTCGTCCACATTTTATGCCCATTGACAATGTAATCATCGCCATCGCGCTCTGCTTTGGTGCGCAGGCTCGCGAGGTCAGAGCCAGAGCCCGGCTCGGAATAACCCTGACACCACCAGTGCTCGCCCGATAGAATTTTAGGCAGAAAGTTTTGTTTCTGCTCGTCAGAGCCGAAAGTGTAAATCACCGGCCCGACCATATTCACGCCGAAAGGCAAAATGCGAATCGTGCCCGCTTTGCCGGTTTCTTGTCCCCAGATGTATCGCTTGGTGATGTCCCAGCCTGTTCCGCCATATTCCTCTGGCCAGCCGGGCGCCGCCCAGCCTTGCTTGTGCAAGATGCCATGCCACGAGAGGTAATCCTCTTTCTCCATTTCGTGGATAGGTTTATCGCGTAGCTGTTTTGGGTAGTTTTGCTCTATAAATGAGCTCGCTTCGTCACGGAAAGCGAGATGCTCGGGTGAGAAATCTAGGTCCATTTTTGCCTCCATTTCAAGTTTGAGTCTTAATGATAGCAAATCGCCCCCAGCGAGGCAAGCAGGTTTTTTAAGGGCTTATATGTTTAAACAAGATAAAGGCAATTTACATATTTTTTATGTGTTTTACGTATTCCTTACTCCTGAAACTAGAGGCTAATTAAAGAACAAACCAAAGAAGCATATATTTTTTGCTTTAAGCTCTTGTGCTTCTTTCTTTTCCTCTTTATAAACAATCTATGTGAACTATGGAGAGCTATGGAGTATATTATAGAAAATATCCGTCTAAAAGAATTAAAAATTATCGCTGATAAAAATAAGGATTATTTTTATTACATAATTAAATTTTTAAATAATAACGGATATAAATCTTTACATGATTTTGTAAATGAAAAAGACGATACAAAAGCATTGCATGTATTAGAAAGATTTTTAGCCCACCAAATGCCAGATAATATAAAATTATATGATGGAGTGGCTAGGGCATACAAATCAGATAAAGCAAAGTGGCTTATGTGTGGATGGATACTTAGGGATGCCCCAGAACAAAGGCTTAGACCTATTTTGTCATCTATTGAAGGCAATACATATCAAAAAAAATCATTTTTAATAAATGAAGTTAGAAAAAATTTAATAACCATATTTCCAGATAAAAAAAGTTGGGAATGGCATGCAATTATAGAAGTTGTTATAGATAGACTTGAAGGAAGCAGGAGGGCTATTAAAGGCAACTTGTTTGAAGCAATTGTTAGAAGAGTCTTAATAGAATTATTTAAAAAAAACAACTTGCCAATACATGTAAGTGAAAAACAAAAAAGCATAAGCGGAGAAACCTATGACATTCAAATAAAAAAAGGTTCGAAATCTATTTTAGTTCCTGTAAAAACAAGAGAAACTATGGGGGGAGGACATTCTAATCTTTTTACAAGAGATATTCATAAAGCAATAAGAGTTGCTTATGAAGAAGGGCATGATTGTTTACCAATTATAATTGCAGAATCGTGGACGGGAAATCTTGCAGATCTCGACTGTAAAGATTTTATATACATCAACATGAACCCAAATCAAATTATTGATGTGACACAAAAACTAACCAATGCTCTAGTAGAAAAAATCAATTTATTTAGAGGTTTATAAGTCTTCTCTTAGCCATATTACAATATTTCTTATTTATATCTATTCCTAAAAACCTTCTAGCATTTTTCATTGCCACTATACCTGTAGTTCCAGATCCCATAAACGGATCTAATACTAACCCATCGACAGGACATCCTGCAAGAATACATGGTTCTATTAGCTTCTCTGGAAAGACTGCAAAATGTGCGTCACGAAATTTTGATAATGGGACGCTCCAAACTGTTCTCTTATTGCGTCCAAGTGGGTGGAATGCTTGGTCCCATCTACCGTTATGAAGATTTGGATTCCCTGAGTTTTTCCCATTTTCTGGAGTTCCATTGCGTACTCCAAAATGATTTCTTCCTCCAGACATTTTACTTTTATCAGAAAAAGTTATATGTGGCTCTCTTATTGCATCAGCATCATAAAAATATTTTTGCGTTTTTACAAACAAAAAGACGTACTCATGGTCTATGGTGGGTCTATTTTTAACTGAAGAAGGCATTGCGTTTGGCTTATGCCATATAATATCAGATCTTAACACCCACCCCACTTCTTTCAAAGCTAAAGCTATTCGCCAAGGCAAGCCCAATAGATTATTATCCACATATTTGTCACCTAAATTTAGCCAAAAAGTTCCAGTATCTTTTAATACTCTTTTTGCTTCTAAAAAAACTTGAACTAACGAATTAACATATTGTTTTTCTGTAAGTTCGCTCCCTATCTGCGATATTGTAAAATAATCCCTTTGCTTATAATATGGGGGGCTAGTGATAATACAATCTACCAGTTGATCGTTCAGAGACTTTAAAACATCAAGAGCATTTCCATGTATTATAGAATCGTCAATATTTTTATTAAAAAATTCTAACTTGTATTCCATTGAATTTAATCCTTTAATTAGTTTTTTATTTAATCTTCCTCGGTAAAGAAAATTTCTATAAGCTGACCTTTAATTTATCATACTAACAAAAATTATACCTACTAGAAAATTTATTACCATATTGATTTATTAACATATTGAGTAAATAATCTTTTAATTTTTTAAACTATTTTTATCTGTATAGTATATAAGTATATAATTCCCATTTTTCAGGCATTTCCTTTATTCACCCATCGTAGCGTAAGATTGTTATGCTAGAGTTTTACAGGCGAATCAGATTTAATCATGGCGGACCACTCAAAATTTAGTCATATCAAGCATCGCAAAGACTGCCATCTTTCTAGTTTGTCTAGTCACGCATATGATTCCCTTATTAACTATTCCCAGCCTTTCGCGCCGACTATAATAATAGACGGAGGCTCCGCAACATTCTTGTCTAGCTCGCTAAGAGTCGTTTTGATAATTGCCTCTTTCGGTGCTAAACCCGCATGGCTCACAATAACAATAGACTCGCTCGGCGCACGACCCGCGCCCAACAACCGCGCCTGTATCGCCGCGTAATCTTGAGGCATATAGATAACCAGCGTCCTCGCTCCATCGCACAGAGCCTGCCAGTTTATCAGCCCCGCATCGTGCCCGGTGATAAACGACACCGAATGATTGCGCTCGCGGTGCGTGAGAGAAACCTCCGCCGCATGCGCCGCCGCTAATGCCGCACTCACCCCCGCAAATACCCGAAAGGAAACACCCGCGCCCGCAAGCGCATGCGCCTCCTCCCCGCTGCGACCGAAAATGCCGGGGTCGCCGCCCTTCAAGCGCACAACCTTCTTGCCCGCACGCGATAACTCTATCAGCCGCTGAGAAATATCCGTCTGCTTCCTGCTCGCGCCAGAGCGTCCCGCACCCGCGCGCTTGCCGACATATTCCGTCTGCGCATCGCCCGCCAGCGCAAGCAGCGAAGGCGAAACGAGAGAATCGTGTAGCACAATATCCGCTTGCTGTAAGGCGTTCAGCCCGTGCAGAGAAAGCAAGCCCAGCTCCCCCGGTCCCGCACCGACAATCCAAACCTCGCCCGCTTTCATCTGCGGCAGAGACATTTCTACCGACAAATTCGCAAAGCGACTCAATATATTTTTCTCCATCTCGACCATATTTATAATATAAACCATATAAGCAGCAGGAGCAGAAATGAAATTAGAACCGAGCGGCTTTCGCGAGTATGACGCGCGGTGGCTCTATCCTCAACAGATAGATGATGAGGGTATGCATCGGCTTGGGTTGGCTTTGGGCACTTACCTCAACGAGCGCGGCACGAGCGGCAAGATTATTGTCGGCAATGATTACCGCTCCTATTCTCAAGCCGTGAAGCAGGCGATGACCGACGGGCTGGTAGAAAGCGGGCAGAGCGTCATCGATATTGGATTATGTCTTTCGCCTACTGCCTATTTCGCGCAGAGCATTTTGGGCATTCCCGCCGTGGCAATGGTGACCGCAAGCCATAATGAAAACGGCTGGACCGGCGTGAAAATGGGCTGTGTCGCGCCGATGACTTTCGGTCCTCAAGAGATGGCGCGGCTCAAACAGATTGCGCTTAATGGCGAAGCCAAGCCTTTATCTGGCGGTTCGCTTGAAACAATAGATTCTATTCAAGAAAAATATATTGAGGATTTGATTGCCTCTGTTTCCCTAGCTAGAGGGTTGCGTGTGGTTTTGGCTTGCGGCAATGGAACGGCGGGCAAGTTTGCGCCGCGTGTATTCGAGGGCGCGGGCTGTGAGGTGATTCCGCTCCACTGCGAGCTCGACTGGAGCTTCCCGCACTACACGCCCAACCCTGAGAATATGAAAATGATGAACGAGCTTGCCGCCCACGTGCGCGAGCATAAGGCGGATATCGGGCTGGCTTTTGATGGCGATGGCGACCGCTGCGGTTTCGTTGATAACACGGGCGAGGTTATTTCTGCTGACAAGATGGGCGTGCTTGTTGCGCGGCATTTATCGGCGGAGAATAAGAAGAGTCAGTTTATTGCTGATGTGAAATCGACCGGGCTGTTCGCCACCGACCCTGAGCTCAAGCAAAACGAGGCTTCGACTTTTTACTGGAAGACCGGACATTCCTATATGAAGCGCAAGCTGAATGAAAGCGGTGCGCTTGCCGGTTTTGAAAAAAGCGGGCATTTCTTTTTCGCGCCTCCTGTTGGCAGGGGTTATGATGACGGCTTGCTGTCGGGGCTTTTGGTTTGCGCTTTGGTCGCAAAGAGCGGGCGCGCTTTAAGCAAAATTTATAGCACCTTGCCGCAAAGTTTTATTTCTCCGACAATGGCGCCGACTTGTGCGGACGAAAAAAAATATGCGGCGGTGGAGAAAGTGATTGCTCACTACAAAGAGCGCGACAACATTTTGGGCAGAAAAATAACCGAGCGTCTTTGCGTGAATGGCTTGCGGCTTACGTTGGACGATGGCAGTTGGCTTTTGGTGCGCGCTTCTTCTAATGTGCCTAGCCTTGTCGTGGTGGTTGAAAGCACGCGCTCGGCGGCGGATATGAAAGCCCTGTTTGATGAGCTCAACAAAACATTAAGCACAATGGAAGAAGTAGGCGCTTACGACCAAAAAATATAAATTATATTTATCACGCCTGCCACCCCTCATAAAACATTTTAACCGCCGCCGCCAAGAGCATTAAAGCAAAGAAAATTTGTAGCTGGCGTTGCTCTATCTTGTGCGAAAAAGCAACGCCCAAAGGCGCGGTCAAAATAGAAAACAAAACCACCAAAACCGCAGAAGGCAAGTGAATATAACCCAAAGAATAGGGAATGAGGTTTTGCTTTTCTATCCCGCCTAAAATAAACATACCCCCCAAGATAAACATAAATGTGCCGCAAACCCCAATCAAAACGCCAAGTGCCGATGATGTCCCAATGCTTTCGCGAATGTTGAGGCGAAACATTAAGGTTAAAGCGGAAACGTTAAAAGTCCCTCCGCCGATGCCGGTTATCGCCGAGAAAAGCCCCGACAAAAACGCTGTCGGGTAGCGCATCGGCGAAGCAAGCGCAAAGCCTCTTGTCTCAAGAGCGCGCGCAGAAGAGTCAAGCCGCGCGCGATAAATCATAACGAGCGCGACCAAAGAAATGCCGCTCGCAAAAATGAATGCAAGCGTCTTACCCGAAACAAATCCCGCTATCATACCGCCGCTCAAAGCACCGAGCGTTAGCGGCACCGCCCACATACGCAACACTTGCCCATTGAACGAACCACGCGCGCGGTGCGATAAAGCCGAACGCCCTTGCGTTATAATAATTGTCGCTAAAGAAGTGCCGAGTGCGGTGTGTAAAGAAACATCGATAGAAAACCCCAAGCTGATAAAAATATAATAAAGCACCGGAACAATAACCACGCCCCCGCCAACACCCAACACACCCGACAAGAATCCCGCAAGCGCACCGGTCGCCGCAACCAAAAGCAAAAGCTCAATAAGCAATGGTTCAGCCAAAAGTTCAAGCAGTGTGTTCATACTGCTGGTAGCCTGTGCGCGTGAAGTCTAATAGCTCTTGCGCGCTTTGCTCGGTGAGCTCTTTAAGCCCATTGAGCTTTCGGCGAAAATAAGCAGCCCCGCGTTGCGCGCGCCACAAGCCCGAAACATAATGCGTTAAGTGGCTCGGCTTTAACCCCTGACGTAACGCATAGTGCGTCCATTGCTCTAACACCGCTTGGCGACTCGGCGGGTTGTCGTTTAGCGCGGTCAGCATAAAAGGATTGGCGAAAGCCGCCCTGCCAATCATCACGCCATCGGTTTTTTGTAAATGCGCTGGCACTTGCTCCAGCTCCGTGATGCCTCCGTTGATAATGATATTCAAGTGCGGGTAATCCTCTTTCATTTTATACACAAGCCCATACTCTAGCGGCGGCAAGGTGCGGTTTTGTCGCGGCGACAAACCTTTCAGCCAAGCCTTGCGCGCGTGAATAACAAAATCGCTCACGCCCTCAGCAGAAAGCTTTTCTAACAAGCGCGGTAAAACTTCACTCGCCTCTTGCTCATCAACCGCGAGACGACACTTAACGCTCAGCGGAATCGCCACCGCCTCTTTCATCGCAGCAAGACAACGCGCGGCATTATCAATATCCAACATCATTTTCGCACCGAAGCCGCCCGCGCCAACACGACACGAAGGACAACCCATATTCAAATTGATAGCACCAAAACCAGCCGCCTCTCCCTTGCGCGCCGCGCGCGCAAGCGCACCCGCCTCGCAACCGCCGAGCTGCAACGTAATATCAGGCGCAGCCTCCGCCAAGATAACCTCCGCCTTGCCGTAAAGCACCGCATCGGCAACCTTCATCTCGCTCCACAAGCCAAGCCGAGACGACAGAAGCCTCATCAAGTATAAGCCGTGCCTATCCGTCCAGCCCATCATCGGCGCAATATGTATGGTTTTATTCATCGCTTAATATAATATATGCTTATATCTCTTATGACGAAATTTAAGAACCCATTTCTACAGACCCTTGATGAGCGCGGTCTCATCGAGCAGTGCTCTAATGCTGCGGGGCTGGAAGCCTATCTTTCGGCGCAAAAACCGCGAGCTTATATCGGGTTTGATTGCACCGCCCCGAGCCTTCACATCGGCAACTTGCTGCCTATTATGACGCTTCGGCGTTTTCAGCAGGCAGGCTATGAGCCGATTGTGGTTATCGGCGGCGGCACAACGCGTATCGGCGACCCCTCAGGCAAAACCGATAAACGCGAAATCCTTGACGAAAATAAAATCGAGGAAAATATCCAATCTATCACACGCGTGTTTGGCAAATTTTTGGACTTGAAGCAAACAATCATCGTCAATAATTACGACTGGCTGAAAGACTTAAACTATATTGAGTTCTTACGCGACATCGGCAAACATTTCTCGGTCAATCGAATGCTGACGATGGATTCGGTGCAGCTGAGGCTAGAGCGCGAGCAGCCTCTATCTTTCATTGAGTTCAACTATATGGTGGTTCAAGCCTTTGACTTTTTACATCTCGCGCAAGAATATAATTGCCGCCTGCAGATGGGCGGCAGTGATCAGTGGGGCAATATCATCAACGGCATAGAGCTCGCGCGGCGCGCTGGGCTAGGCGAAACATTCGCGCTGACCATGCCGCTCATCACCACGCAAGACGGAAGCAAAATGGGTAAAACCGCGGACGGCGCAGTTTGGCTCAATGATGACGCAACACAACCTGATTATAGTTTGTCGCCCTATCATTACTGGCAGTTCTGGCGCAACACCAAAGATGGTGACGTGGCTAAATTCTTGCGCATCTTCACAGACCTGTCTTTAGGCGAAATTAAGCGGTTAGAAGCATTAGAAGGCGAAGAAATCAACGAAGCAAAAAAAGTATTAGCCAACGAAGCAACCGCGCTCGCCCATGGTCAAGCCGCCGCCGCCGAGGCAAGCACAGCGGCAAGCAAAACTTTTGAGGAAGGCGCGATTGATGAAAACATTCCAAGCTGGCAACTTGAAGCGGCGCAACTCAAAAAAGGCATCGGCTTACTAGAGGCTTTCGTGCTAACCCGACTGGCTGCCTCTAATAGTGAAGCGCGCCGACAAGTGCGCGGGCGGGCGGTTAAAGTCAATGATGTGTTGGTTGAAGATGAAAAAACCATCTTAACTCAAAAAGATATAAACCGGGGTGTTATCAAACTAGCGCTTGGTAAGAAAAACGTTGCCTTACTTAAAATAAAATAATAAAGCCTTTATAAGTCAAAGCTCCCACAAGATACAGAATTCGTATCACCAAAAAAGATTCTGCATTCAATATTCGCTTTCTCATTGGTTGCGTTAAAAAAGAATTTCATTTTTCTAAAAAAAACTTTTTCTCCCGTTAGCGCACTGAAAAAACCACTGAAGGAAAAGAAAGCACCAATGAAACGCACCGTTAGAGGTGGTTGATTAACATAAAAATCTTTAAGCTCTATCCAGCCCTCAACCGACCATTTTTCTTTTGTCTCACCTTGCGTCCATTGTGCCGACAGAACATACTGCTCGCCCTCAAATTGCGTGAAGCCAATCACTTTCATCATTCCATTTGCATCACTAGAGCGGACAAGAATACTTTTTGTTTTTTCATTCAGTGGCGCTATTCTTATACGAATAGGCGTTAAGTAGCCTCGGTTGTTGAGCGCTCCGTTAAAATCTAAATTCTGCATTCCAAACAATATTTTTTTTTGCGTTCTACCCGACAAGTCATCAACGAACGACAGCAGGTTTGCGTCATCATCGCCACCTCGATTATCTTGATAGACAAAAAAACTTTTACCATTTTCAATCGTCACATCATGCAGCAGAAGCATTTTTTTAATATCAATATCCACATCTAAAATTCGTAATTTCCCCTGCTCCGCCTCTTGTGTTTCCTCTGGCTTTTTTGGCGCCGGTGCTTGCGGTGCTTCGCGCGCCTTGCCCTCCTCTCTCGCGCCTTGAAAAAGAGCGCTCAGCACAGGACGCAAATCAATCTCATTCACTTGCGTCTTAATCACGATATGGTCCCCCCTTTTTGTAATAACGAATCTCTCATGCTCTTTCTGCAGATTCTCCCCCTCTACCAATGGCGGCGGTGAAGGGGTTTTATCGCTGTGAGCGGGCTTTCCCACCAAAAGCACACTCCCGATAAGGACACTAGCTATCCCCGCTCGCCCCGCCTTCCCAGCTTTCAGGGCAAAAAGCCTCCAGCGAGCTAAAAAAGGCTTGATTTTTATAATTTTTTCAGGCATCTTCTCCATATTATAGAATCCCTATAGTTTACTTGAGTCCAAATGATGTAAGCAAATGGCATCGAGTAGATGATGGGGTCATTTTATTTTATATACCAAATATAAACCAATAGGGGGTAATATGAGTCTAGAACTCATCTTTGGCAAACCTCACCTAGCAGAGGGAGATATCGCTATCGCCCAGAAAGCAAAACATTCGAAACAGGGTCTATTTTCTAGGCTACTTGGTCTCTTCTCCTCTATGATTGGCGTTTGGCGTAAAGTCTTTGTGCGCCGCGAGCTGTTTATCCGCAACGCAAGCGGCACCAAGCGCATCGTGTTTGAGAAGGGTATGCAAATTCAACTTGCCCTTGTCGGTTTGGGGCTTGTCTTCTGGCTCGCTTACTCTACGAGCGGCGTGTTGCTCGGCAAGAGCTCCAACAAAATTATGCAAGAGCGCTTAGCTGAAACCCATAATGCTTATGAAACCAAAATAAGCAATCTGCAAAAAGAATATGAAGAGCTAAACTTGAGGATATTTCTCACGGAGAAAGAGTTTTCTAAAATATCGGACGAGCTCATTAAACGACATAATCACTTAACCAATTTAATTGGTATGCAGAAGCATATAGGTAAGAAAGTAAAAAGGCGCAACCGCATCGAAAAAAAAATAAAAGCAAAAGAAAATAAAAGTCGCAAGCAAGGAAGCATGAAGCCGTTGCGTTCTCATGATGATGTTATATTGAGCTCTCGTCCTGCGGGTCCTAGCTACCAGCACTTTCCTGCGATTAAGCTCCCCTTCCACCAAGATGCCAATGTCAATAAGATAATGACCGGCAACAAGCCTATCGATAAAATTGTGCGCCAGGTTGTTGCTCTAGACAGAGAACAAAGAGCCATCTTAGACCATATTGAAGAGACAATCGCGGTGCGCCTAAAAGGCTACCACCGAGCTTTCGCCCAAACCGAAGCTGTGAAAGCTGATTTGTTTGCCGAACGTGTGGCACGCGAGCGTGTGGCACGCGCACGGCAAAACACGAATAAGTTTAACCAGTTTAGCGGCTCTATCCCCGAACAAGAAAACGCACCTATAGGAGGTCCTTTTGTAACCATCGCTGCCCCACGCACGCAAGCAACACGCACACGCGCAACAGACAAAACCGATAAGGCAGGAACACTCCCCCTCTTACTCACCGTGCCGCAAACTGGCAACAATCCTTATAAAATATCTATGCAAGCGCGCGAGCAAATTAATCAATTACACGCGCATATCCAAAGTTTAACAAACCTAGATAGAGCAATTATCTATTTGCCTTTGGCGCAACCGATGCCGGTTTATTATATTACGAGTCCTTTCGGTCCGCGCATTGACCCCTTTACACGCGAATGGGCTTTTCACACGGGCGTGGATATTGCCGGCAAGAACGACCGCGTGCAAGCAACCTTGCCCGGTAAAGTTGCTTTTGCTGGTGTCGCGCGTGGCTATGGCAAAATGGTAGAGATAGATCACGGCTTTGGCGTCAAGACGCGCTATGGTCATTTGAAAAAAATATCGGTGCATAAAGGGCAAAAAGTGAAGTTTAAACAACGTGTCGGCTTAATGGGAAATACCGGCCGTAGCACAGGCGAACACTTACACTACGAAATTTTATTTAACGATAAACCCTATGACCCTTGGAAATTCATCGAAGCAGGAAAAAATGTTTTCGAAGCATCGCAATAAAAAAAATAGACTCCCGACAATTATCGGTGAGGATTCACAATTCAGTGGCGATATTATTTCTTCTGGCGAAGTTCAAGTGGATGGCGATGTGATTGGCGATATTCACGCAAGCACACTAAAAGTTCATAAGAACGCATCCGTCAAAGGCAACATCACAGCGGAAATGATAGAACACCATGGCGAGATTATCGGCAATGTGCATACGAACGAAATTTATATGTCGCGCGGTAGCCGCATTGAAGGTGATGTCCTTCATCATCACATCACCATTGAGACCGGCGCTTCTATCAACGGCACGTGCCAGCACATCAGCGAAGAAAAAAATGCCGAAGGCGACACGAAAGACAATGTTTTTGCTCATCCTTCCTCCGCGCGGGTAAATTCTTTACGTTAAATGCGAGGTTAAGCGCGGGGTTTAGCGGGGGCTAAAGCGGCAGCGAGAAATTCGTCTAGCTCTCCATCTAGCACTTTTTGCGGGTTGCCGTTTTGGATTTGAGTCCGCAAGTCCTTCACAAGCTGATAGGGCTGTAAAACATAAGACCGAATTTGATTGCCCCACCCTATTTCACCGCGTTCGGCTTGGCTGGCTTGCTTTTCGTCTTGGCGGCGGAGCAGCTCTAGTTCATAGAGGCGCGCGCGCAACATATTCCAAGCCGTCCTACGATTTTTATGCTGCGAGCGTTCATTTTGACATTGAACCGCAATGCCGCTCGGCTGGTGCGTGAGGCGCACCGCGCTATCGGTCGTATTGACATGCTGTCCGCCCGCACCGCGCGCACGATACGTATCAACACGAACATCGGCTTCATCAATTTCAATTTCAATTTTATCGTCAATCACCGGATAAATGCCAACGCTGGCAAAGCTTGTGTGGCGGCGCTGGTTAGAATCAAAAGGCGAAATGCGCACCAACCGATGAACCCCCGCCTCCGCCTTCAACCACCCATAAGCATACAAGCCGCAAATTTTTATGGTCGCTGACTTTATGCCCGCTTCTTCGGCTGGCATTTCCTCTATTGTTTCAACGGTGTAGTTGCGCGCGCGCGCCCAGCGGTGATACATACGCAACAACATCTCAGCCCAATCTTGACTTTCTGTGCCGCCCGCGCCCGGGTGAATTTCCAAAAAGCAATCATTGCCATCTAAAGGGTTAGTGAAATAGGCTTGCCACTTTAGCTCTTGCGATTGCGCGTAAAGCGTTTGGAGCGCGGTTAAACTTTCTTGCTCTAGCGCGGAATCCTTTTCACTTTGCGCGAGGGCTAAAAGCTCTGCAATATCTTGGAAGCCTTGCTCCAAATTTTTTACTTCATCAACCTGCTGTTTTAATTTTGCTTGCTGCTGTAGAACTTGCTTCGCTTGCTCCGTGTCGTCCCACAGATTTGGCTTTTGCGCTGCTTGCGTTAGCTCTGCTAATTGATGAACGATGCCCGTGGCGTCAAAGACGCCCCCGAAGCATCGCGGCGATGCTTTTTATTTCTGCTAACTGCTCATTTGCGGTTTTATTCTCCATTTAATAAAGCCCTCCTGTGCCGCTAAAGTCATCGCGTTCATCGCTAATGGGGTCTTGTCTGCCAATTCTTTGATTCCTATTGCCCGGCTCCGTGCCTGTTTTGAAAGCTTCCCATATCGTGTCTTTATCCTTATTGCTTGCGGGTTTGCCGGTTTCTCTGTTAATGCGCACGAGCGTAATGCCCGGCGGCGTGGGAAAGGGCTTCGCCTTACCGAGCATGGGTTTCACTTGTTGCATAAAGTCTCTAAAGATAGGTGCGGCAACTTTTCCGCCGGTTTCTTTTTTTCCCATCGGCTGAGGGCTATCAAAGCCGACATAAACCCCAACAACCAAATCAGGCGAAAAGCCGACAAACCAAGCGTCACGCTCTTTATTGGTGGTGCCGGTTTTACCAGCGATAGTAATGCCGCGCACACGCGCAAGCACACCCGTGCCGCGTCTAACAACGCCTTGTAGCATAGAAATAATTTGATAAATGGTTTGTTGCGAAATAACTTGCGAACGCGTATCAGACAACTCAGGTGAGTCTTCTCCGCGCCATCCGTCTTGAACCACGCACCCTCTGCACTGCCGTTTATCGTGGCGATAGATTGTGTGTCCTAATCTATTTTGGATTCTCTCTATGGCATAGGGTTTGATATGCCTGCCGCCATTGGCGAACATAGCGTAAGCGGCAGTGAGTCTTAGCAGGGTCGTCTCCTCCGCGCCGAGTGCGAGCGAAAGTTCAGGGCGAATATCGGTAGCCACGCCGAAGCGTTTGGTGTAGTCCATCACCTTGCCGAGCCCTATCTCGTTGGTGAGATGGACGGTCATCAAGTTGCGCGAAAGCTCCAGCCCTTTGCGTAGCAAGGTCGGTCCGCCAAAACTATCGCTATAGTTTTCGGGCTTCCACAAGAAGTTTTCGCCTCTTGCTCCCACGAAGGGCGCGTCCATCACTTTAGACACCGGCGTGAAGCCGCTATCCAAAGCGGCGGCATAAACAAAAGGCTTAATCGCCGAGCCCGGCTGACGCCACGCCTGCGTGGTGCGATTAAACTCGCTCATCGCGAAGCTAAAGCCGCCGGTCATCGCCAGCACCTTGCCGGTGTGCGGGTCTAGCACCGCGATGCCACCATTCACTTGAGGTAATTGACGCAAGCTATACAAGCTAACGCCTTTTAGCTCACTCGGCTTGATAGACTTGGGACGATTTAGCAAAGGCTCGACATAAATGATATCGCCTTTTTCTAAAACTTGTTTGGGGTGGCGCACACGCGGACCTAAGCTATTATCGGCATATTGCTCGCGCGCCCATTTCATTTCGCTTAGCGGAATAAAACCGACTTGCGTTTTTAGCAAACTGCCTAGCCCCTTAGGTTTTTTTCCTCTAGAGGGTCGCAAACCAATTTTGACGCCTTTCTTGCTGACTTGTAAAACAACCGCTAAACGCCATGGGTCAATATCAATCGGCGGATTCATTTTAGATAGAATTGTCGGCCAGTGTGATGCCGGCGGTAATTTTCTAATCGGACCTCTAAAGCCGTGTCTTCTGTCGTAAGCGGACAAGCCGTTACGCAAGGCGTTATAAGCGGCGCGTTGCATTTGCGTGTCTAACGTGGCGCGCACGGTTAGCCCGCCGCTGTAAAGAGGCTTGTCGCCGAAAAGCTTTTTAAGCGAGCGGCGCACATCTTCGGTGAAGTAAGACCAGCGTTTATCTGTCGTTTTTTTCGGCGACGGCGGGTAAATGTTTTGCGCGACAGCAACACGGCGTTGTTCGTCGTTAATATATCCTTCTTCGTGCATTCTACCGAGCACCCAGTTGCGTCTAGCGATAGCCTCTTCTTTTCTATAGACCGGGTGGTAGTTGTTCGGTCCTTTAGGCAAGGCGGCGATATAAGCCATCTCCGCGAGCGTCAATTCATTCAGCGCCTTGCCGAAATAGCGCAAAGCCGCCGCCGCAACGCCATAGGTCGCAAGCCCTAGATAAATTTGATTAACATAAAGCTCCATTATTTTTTCTTTAGACAAGACGCGCTCGATACGTAAAGCGAGGAGTGCCTCTTTGATTTTGCGCTCCAGCTTGACTTTTTGCGTTAGGAGAAAATTACGCGCGACCTGCTGTGTAATCGTCGAGCCGCCGGCGAGTCTCTGCCCCTTGAAAGCGCGCGGGACATTCATCACGGCGGCGCGCGCGATGCCTTGCACATCAATGCCGGGGTGCGTCCAATAGGATTTATCCTCAGCGGAAACCAGCGCGTTGATAAGCTGCGGCGGGACTTCTTGATAAGGCACGAACAATCTCTGCTCTTTCGCATACTCGCCGAGCAGCGTGCCGTCAGAAGCGTAAATGCGAGTCATCACCGAAGGCTGATAATTCGCGAGATGTTCGTAGCTCGGCAGGTCGGTATTCATTCGCCAGACGATTCCCAAAAGGGCTAACCCCGCGAGCAATCCAAAAACCGTGCCGAACATACCGAACACACCTAAAATAGACAACATCGTTTGTCGTGGCTGATAGCGCAAGCGCCAAAAAAATCTATTCATTTTTTCTAATCTCAACACGTTTATTAGCCGAGCGAAGTTCTAAAACTCGAAAGACTCCTATTGTTTTGGGTTTAGGCTATTATAAGCTTGTTTTTGCGTTTTGTCACTCTTTTTGCCATTCTTTTTTTGATAATTGACCTTTTCTACTTGCTGCAAGCGGATGCGGTAGGTTTTAACCGCCCTGACAATGCGCCGCGAGAGCCCGCGCCGCCATTTTTTAGACGTTAATTTTTTTCTGTCCCCCCTGTTCGACAAGAAGCCCATCTCAATAAGCACCGCGGGCAGGTCGGGTGCGGACAGCAGGTGGAAGTCGGCAAAGCGGTGCGGCTGGTCAAGCACCGGCGAATAGAGCCTCATCTCTTCAAGCAAAGCGCGACTAAGCACAATAGATTTGTTTAAGGTGTCGCGCTGGGTGATGTCAAACAAAATGCCATAAGCGCTTGGCATGGCTTTCTTCCAGTCTCCGCCTTGAATGATTTGGGGTCGCTCATTTTGTAAGAAGCGTTGCATATACTTATCGCTCGCGTATTTGGATTGCGAATAGACGGCAATCCCTTTAACTTTCGGGTCAGCGTTCCAGTCGGCGTGGAGCGAAATGAGCATATCCGCATGACGCTCGCGCACAAGCATCAAACGTTTCTTTAAGAGCATCGTGTCATCTTTGGTGCGCGTCATACGCACTTCTATATTTTTTTCTTTTACCAAAGCCGCGCGTAGCTCTTTCGCATATTTTAAGGTTATATCTTTTTCATCCATACCGCCGTAGCTAGAGCCTGTGTCACGCGCGCCGCCATGGCCGGCGTCAATAACAATAATAAACTTCCCATTCTTTTTACCCTTTGGCTCTATCGGCTTGATGGCTTGGACAAATTCCGTTTCAGCTGCTTGCTTGGCGTTTTTCATAGAAAAGCGCACCTCTAAATAGTGCTTGCGCTTATCGCGCGTGAGCTGTGCGTTTTCCAAATGAATTTTTCTTTTCAAATCCAACACGAAGCGCGCGCGTCTGCCGTCGAGCCTACCCATACGGCAACGCTTTATCGCCACCATCTTAATACGACAGCCTATCGGTTTTAATTTCGGGTCTAAAATATCTATCACCAGCCTTTGAGGCTTCTCTAACAAAAACACGCCGTAGTTCGTCATATAAGGAACGTGCAAGCGCAACACCCACGCCTCCTCTTTTTTCTCTACAATATGCAAAGACAACTGCCGCTCTTGCGATAAGGCGGGCACCGATAAAAATCCCGATACAAATAAAGAAATAAACAATAATAAAATTTTTGTTAGCATAAGAACTCCAAACAAAGCATTTCTATCAAAGCATAAAGTGGTTAATGATTCCTTGACGCGCCCCGCTTCTCCCATAAAGCAGGCAAAGAAGGCTAAAAACTGCCTTTTTCATTTTTGCGCTTGCTTTCTCTCCCGCCGTGCGCTATGGTGAGAGCATCGTCTGATTGAAACAAATTTGCAGGGATAGCATCAATGCAACAGGAATTTTCTATTCGTTCAATTTTTTTAGTGCCTCTTTTCTTAGAGTCTAGGTGGCAAAAGAAAACACAACAAGAATTCTCGGGAGAGTTCCCGTGCGTGTGCCAGTCCCCGCAACACAATACCAATGGGGTTCACAATGACCAAAAAACTTCTTATAGACGCCTCCGTCAAAGAGGAAACACGCCTTGTCGTTCTGCAAGGGCAGAAGATAGAGGCTTTTGAAACTGAAACGCAAAATGAAATTAAGGGAAACATTTATCTCGCGAGCGTTACGCGCGTAGAGCCTTCTCTTCAAGCTGCTTTCATTGAGTATGGGGGTAATCGGCATGGCTTTCTTGCTTTTCCCGAAATTCACCCTGACTACTTCCAGATACCGACTGCCGACCGAGATGAAACGCCAGATGAGGATTTCTCAAATGCCACCACAGGTGTTGAGACAAGTGTTGAAGCAGGTAATGGAGCGGCAGGTAATGGGGCGGCGCATCGCCTTGAAGACTTGATGCCCGAACAGCAAGGCGATAGCGATTTCTATAATCTAAATAAACAAGATAATCCCCCCGCCCCGCCTACCAAAAACGATACCAGTAATAATGTTGAGACCATCACTTCCGAAGACACGCCTCAAGAAGACTTTCCTCAGGAGGATGCTCCGCGCCAAAATAATATCTACAAGAAGTATAACATTCAAGAAGTTATCAAGCGCGGTCAGGTTTTGCTCGTGCAGATTGTAAAGGAGGAGCGCGGCAATAAAGGTGCCGCACTAACGACCTTTCTTTCTTTAGCCGGACGCTATTGTGTGCTAATGCCCAATAGCGAAAGCGCGGGTGGTATTTCGCGTAAAGTGCCTTCTGACATTCGCAATAAAATTCGCTCTATTATAGATGACCTTAAAGCGCCACAAGGAATGAGCCTGATTGTGCGCACGGCAGGTGCGAACCAGCCCAAAGGCGATTTGGAACGTGATTTTGAATATCTAATGCGCTTATGGGAGAGCATTCGCGAACTCACTTTAGAATCAAAAGCGCCTGCGCTGATTTATGAAGAGGGCAATCTCGTTCAACGCTCGCTACGCGATTTCGTTAAGAAGGATGTGGGCGAAATTCAGGTGGAGGGCGCGGCTGCCTATCAAAAGGCGAAGCAATATATGGAGCAGCTGATGCCCGCCGAGCTTTGTCTGTTAAAGGAATATAAGGAAGCGAAGCCAATTTTCGATTTTCACGGCGTGGAGGCTCTGCTCGACCAGATGTTGCAACCGACGGTGCAGCTAAAGTCAGGCGGCTATATTGTGATTAATCCAACCGAAGCACTCGTTGCGATTGATGTCAATTCGGGCAAGGCAACCAGCGAGCATAATATAGAGGACACGGCTTTCAAGACTAACCTAGAGGCTGCCGATGAAATTGCGCGTCAAGCCAAGCTACGCGATTTGGGTGGGCTGATTGTTGTCGATTTTATTGATATGGAAAGCTCTGGCAATATCCGTGCGGTTGAGCGGCGCATGCGCGATGCCGTCCGCGCCGACCGAGCGAAAGTTCAAACCGGCCGCATTAGCTCTAGCTTCGGCTTGCTGGAGATGTCGCGCCAGAGGCTCAGCCCCGAAATATCCGAGAGGCGCACCGAGCCATGCCCCGAATGCGACGGCAGCGGGCAAACGCTAACGGCGCAGACCATCGCTCTGCGCGCTTTACGCGAGGGAATTGCTTTCGCTAATAAAGCGGGTAAAAATCGAGAAACCATTTTGCGCCTTAACTGGCC
This sequence comes from Alphaproteobacteria bacterium, assembly GCA_965209065.1. Lineage (GTDB taxonomy): Bacteria > Pseudomonadota > Alphaproteobacteria > JAPOUT01 > CBDBUR01. The sequence goes on along the minus strand of OZ242373.1, from coordinate 358,713 downwards.
GGTGGTGCTTTACCTTCTCAACGAGCGCAAGGACGAACTCTTGCGTATAGAAAAAGAGCAAGGCATCAGGCTACGCATCGAGGCGGGCGGCACGAATAATCCCAATAAGCCTTGGACTTTGGAAACGAGAAAGCTCGCCCGCACGAGTAATAGCGAAAACAAGGATAGCGAAAATGCCGTCAATATGGAGACCGCTTACACCCAGATGACCCCCCCTGACCCCGAAGCCTATACCGCACCACAAGACAGGGCACAAAACCAGCCACAAAATAAAAGACAAAGGCATAAGAACCAACGGCACGGACGGGGACGAGAACAGGGACAGGGACGAGAACAGGGACGAGAACGAGAACAAGGACAGGGACAGGGAAGACAAAAGCGCTATAAACATCAAAACAAGTCAGCGGCAAAGAATAGAAATAAACCGCCTGCTTCAGCTGAGAATAAGCCTTCTTTCCTTAAAAGGCTTTTAGGTAAAAAATGATGAGAACTTTCGTTTTATTTTTATGTATTACGTTAGTTTTGACCCCTCTTTCTGCTTTTGCGCGCGGACGCATTCTGCTAGACGCAGAAACAACCGACTTGTTTAGACAATATGCCGACCCGTTAATTGTCGCCGCCGGATTAAAGCCGCGAAACATTACTATCTATTTAGAATCTACCAACCAGATTAACGCTTTGGCTTCTCCCGGTCGTATTATTTTGTTTTCGGGTTTGGTGCTAAAGACAAAAAATCCCGAAGAATTACAAGCGGTGATTGCGCACGAAATTGCGCACATCGCCGCCGGACATATTCCTTCGCTGGTGGAGCAGAGACAAAGAGCCGGCTGGACCTTGCTTGCCACTCAAATTATTGGACTCGGCGCGATTATCGCCGGGCTTGCTCCCTTGGGCGTTTTGATTTTAGCCGGCGGCTCTTCGGTTGGCGCTTATTCGGCTTTAGGAGAAACCCGCACCGCAGAAGCAAGCGCCGACCAAGCAGCCCTTTCTTATTTAGACAAGGCGCAGGTTTCGGGCAAGGGGCTTGTGTCTTTTTTCAAGCGAGAGTTCTTGCCGCGCGAGCAAGCCTACGCCTCTGCCGCGCGCACCGCGCCGAACCCCTATTTGCGCACGCACCCCCTCTCCGCCGACCGCCTGCGCTTTTTAAACCAGCGCGTGAGGCAAGCGAAAAATTATAAGGCTCGCTCTGCACCACAATTATCTCTCGCGCATAAAATGGTGCTGGCGAAACTGCACGGGTTCGTGATGCCACCCAATACAACCCTCCATACTTACGCCGACAACTCCATGCCCGCGCGTTATGCCCGCGCGATTATGTTCGCCTATCACCTCGCGGATAGAGAAAAAAGCCTCGCTTTGATTAACAGCCTTATCGCAGACCAAAAAAGTAACCCCTATTTTCACGAACTCAAAGGCTATGTGTTAAGCCGCGGCGCTAATTACGATGCTGCGATTGAAAGTTATAAAAAAGCCATCGCCCTCGCGCCCCATAACCTGATTATGCGATTGGAAATTGGCTCTGTGCTCGTGAGCTCCAACAAGCGAGCCTTTGTTAAGCAAGGGATAAAACATCTAAAAATAGCCGCGCAAAATAGTGAGCTGGCGCTTTCAACCTATCGCCCGATGGCGCGAGGGTTCGGCGTTTTGGGCAACATCGGGCTTGCCGAGCTCGCAACCGCAGAGGCGCTCCTCACTGAGGGCAAAGCCTTCGCCGCTTTGCGCCATGCCAAGCGCGCGTTGAGGCGAATTCCTCCACAAAATAAAATTAGCCGCTTGCGCGCGCAAGATATTGTTGCTATATTAGAAAATAGAGGAAGAAACTGATGATACGCTTTATTTCACTTTTTATTGTTTTCGCGCTCACGAGCGGTATTTTTGTTGCCAGTGTTTTTGTTGGTAGCGCTTTTGCTGACAAAAAAATGGACAAGACCATTCGCGATTATTTAATGAAAAATCCCGAAGTTGTGATGGAAGTAATAGAAAATGCGGTGCAACACGACCGCGCTAAAAAAGAAGCACAAAAACAAGACACTCTAAAGAAAGCTAGACCCGAACTAGCTCGGCTTAACTTAGCGACCATCGCGCAGGGTCAGGGCGACCTTACGCTAGTAGAATTTTTTGATTATCAATGCGGGTTTTGTAAAAAAGCATTCCCGCAAGTGAGCGCCGCGCTCAAAAAAGATAAAAACATTCGCTTTATTTATAAAGAATTTCCTATTTTAGGCAAACCCTCTACCCTTGCGGCGCGCGCAGCGGTTGCCGCAAGGAAGCAACGCAAATATAAAAAATTCCATACTGCCTTGATGACAACCCCCGGCAGATTGACTAAAGATAAAGTGTGGAGCATCGCCAAGTCTATCGGTTTAGATGTTAAGAGATTGAAGAAAGACATGCAGAGTAAGAAAATTGAAGAAGCGCTCACCCGCAATTTTGACCTTGCGCGCAAGCTCGGTATTAGTGGCACACCGACTTTTATTCTGTTTAACGATAAGAAAATTGTCTCTATTTCAGGCATACAGAGTGAGCGCGAGCTTACGGCTCTTTTTAGCAGTTTTCGCGCGGCAAACTAACAAGATAGCGCGGTGGAATATCTTGCCAAAGTTCAAGCACAGCAAATTCTAGAGATTCTTGCTTCTGGTTCTTTTCCTATGGCGGAGGGGCGGTTTGTCAATGAGCTTCATATTATAACGCCGAAAACGAGAACCATCTTACCTCTTTACGACTTCCACTGCCCGCGTAGGTTGGCGCGCAAGGTGGCGCGCACCGGCGAACCCGATAACTTTGAGGTTCGTATCAATTATAATTTTGATGAGGTCATCAAGCGTTGTGCGGCGCGCTCGACTACGTGGATTAACCAGCAAATTATTGATGGCTACAACGGACTCCACCGACTTGGCTATGCCCATAGCGTTGAGGTGTGGAGCAACAACCACTTGGTTGGCGGGCTTTACGGCGTGGCTCTCGGCGGAGCGTTTTTTGGAGAGAGTATGTTCTCCCAAATGCGCGATGCGAGCAAAGTCGCGCTCGTTCATCTTGTTGCGAGGCTGCGCGCCGGTAATTTCAGATTGCTTGACACGCAATTTATGACCTCTCACTTGAGGCAGTTTGGCGCGGTTGAAGTTTTTGACGCTCAGTTCAAAGAAAGGCTAACCCTCGCGAAAAATGTTTCCGCTGATTTTTTTGCTTTGCCGTCTCATTTATCAGGCGTGCGCGCGCTACAAGAGATAGGCCAAATATCATAAACCGGGTGCTCTAACCCATTGATGGCGGGGCTAGACGCAAAGAGCCAACCATTAAATATCTGCTTTAGCGTGCCGCCTCCGCCTGGGGGTTTTTCATAAACTTCTATGAGGGCTTTGGCTTCGGGCATCGGGGCTTCGGGCGGCGAAGCCTCGCAATGACGCAAGCGCACATAAAGTGTGCCAAAAAAAGCGACCTCGCCATTATTAATTTTTATTTTCTTTTTACGCGCGGTAATTTTGTCTAGCACGAGAAATTCAGCGGTTCTAGGTTCGGTTTCAATTAGGCGTCCGTCGGGAGAAAAAGGATTGGCAGGAGGCAGCTCAACACCCAAATTCGACGACTCCTCCCCCAATGACTCTTCTGGGGCAAAGCTAGACCAACCTATTATCAACAGAGGTGCTAAAAAAGAAACTATCTTTTTATTTTTTCTTACCATTATCATCGTCTTGGCCACCACCGCCGCCGCTAAAGATGAATTTACTAATCAGTTCTATCAAATCAACCGAACCCATCGTATGGACAATTTCTCCGCCATCAGTAATCGCATCAAAACCGCCGCCGGGGTCAAGGGAAATATAAGAATTCCCCAAAAACCCTGCGCTGGTTATTTTCGCTGTCGTGCCTTCATACAATTTAACATCAGCGTTTATCGTCATAATGATTTTAGCTCGGTAGCTTTCAGGGTCTAACGTCATCGCGGTGATGGTTCCAATTTTAATGCCCGACAAACGCACATCAGCCCCGGTCGATAAGCCATCAACCTTGTTGAAATCTGCTTTCACTTCATAACCCGACTGCGGGCTGGTGCCGGCAATGCCATAAGCATAGACGACAAAACTCAGTGCCACAATCAGCACGAAAGCGCCAATAATAGTTTCTATGATATTACCCTTCATGAGTTTGCTCCTTTATTGTATTGGGTTGCCATGCCTCATATTCCATAATGCCCAAATTTTCATCAACCCGCGCGGGCGGTTTGCGCCGATAGGCTTTTTGCGTGCCGGTAAAGTTTGGCAGGTGAGGCTTAAACCAAGCGCGCTCTGTTTTTTCTTGCCCGCTCTTTTCTTGCGCGCCATTTTTCTGCGCGCTAATAGGAGGCATGCGCACCATATTATGAAGCCAGGCGTGCCACTCAGCCGGAATTTTACTCGCGTCAATGATGCCTTTATAAATGACCCAACGGCGTGTTTCTCTTTGTCGGTGGCGATAGTAGATGTTGCCGACCTCATCGATGCCAACTCTTTTGCCAAACAGCATCGTCCAAATCCTTGTGCCGAGCGTCTGCCCGCGCCACCAAACGAATAATTGCTTAAAGAAATCCATAGATTCTTTTAGCACATTCTCTCCATTTTTTTCAAGCAATTTTTGACTTGCGCCAAAAAAGCGGGGTTGCTTCTTTTGGGACGCGGGCTTACTATGGGGGCTATGCCTAAAATAAATGGAAACGAAATTCGCCCCGGCAACATTATCAGCCATAAGAACGGGCTTTGGCAGGCGGTGAAGATAAACCACGTGAAGCCCGGCAAGGGCGGTGCCTTCGCGCAGGTGGAGCTGCGGAATCTGAAGGACGGCTCTAAGCTCAACGAGCGGTTTCGCTCGTCGGAAAGCGTGGAGCGCGTGCGCTTAGAGCAAAAGACGCACCAGTTCCTCTATGCCGATGGCGATGCCTTATGTTTTATGAGCACCGATGATTACGAGCAGATTTCCCTGCCGAGCACTTTGCTTGGCGAGCGCGCGCAGTTTCTACAAGACGGAATGAACGTTGAAATTGAGAGCTTTGAAGGCACCTCGCTGGCGATAAAGCTGCCTGAGCACGTTACGTTAGAGGTGATGGAAGCGGAGCCGGTTGTCAAAGGGCAAACGGCGGCGGCGAGTTATAAGCCAGCGATTATGGACAACAAGATGAAAATTATGGTGCCGCCTTTTATTTCTGTTGGCGAAAAAATTGTTATTGATAGCGAGACAGCGGAATATGTTAAGCGCGCAAGTGAAGGGTAGTGCGTCATAGTCCTCTTTTACTCGTGATGATTGACGCCGCGCGGCAAGCGTCGCGCTCTATGATACGCGACTTCGGCGAAAGCGAGGCGTTGCGCTATTCTGTAAAAGGCAATCAAGATTATGTATCGCAGTCCGACTTGAAGGCGGAGGAAATCATCTGCCGCAAATTGAGCGAGGCGCGTCCGCAGTTTGCGATTCTAGCCGAAGAGCGCGGCGAACAAAAAGGTGCGTGGCTTGATGAACGTTCGCGCCGCTGGATTATTGACCCTCTTGACGGCACACGGAATTTTATTCACGGCTTTCCTTTTTTTGCTATATCCATCGCGGCGGCGGAGAAAGATGAAATTATCGCTGGCGTGATTTACGCTCCTTTTTACAACGAGATGTTTGTCGCGGAGAAAGGACAAGGGGCTTATCTAAACGACAAGCGCATTCGCGTATCAACCACCACGCATTTGTCGCGTAGCCTTTTGTCTTACGGCAGGTTGGGCGCTTTTCGCGAGAGGCTTTTATCGATGATGCGACAAGGTGCGCACACGCGTCAATTAGGCGCGATATCTTTAGCACTCGCATGGACGGCAGCCGCGCGGCTCGATGGCTTCATCACCGGCGAGGCAGCCCTGTGGGATATTGCGGCAGGTGCCATCATCGCGCGCGAGGCGGGTGCTATGATAACAACGCCAGACGGCAAACCCATTGACTTCAGCGCAAGCCATTCGGCTTTGACTGCCGCCAATCCCGCTTTGCATAAGCAGCTTATTTCTTGAACATGCTACGTGCATTTGCTTTTTGTTTTTTATTTTTTACCTTATCAGATGCGTTAGCGGAGAATAAAGTTCGCATTATATTTTTTGAAGACAGCGCAACCCTGCCGATAGGCGCGGCGGCAAAACTAGACGGGGTGATAAAAAAATATCAGAAAGACCAGAAAGACCAGAAAAAAAACAGGACGCGTCTTGAGATAAAAGCCTACGCGGTTTTGTCGAACAAGCCGAGCTGGAGCGCCTTTCGCCTCTCTTTGAAGCGCGCCTTAGCCGTGCGCGATTATCTGCTACAGCACAAGGTTCGCGTAAAAGACATTATTCTTATGCCTCAAGGCAATATTTGCGAATCGCCTTGCCAGCGGGTAGATATATCTTTGAGGCAATAATAAATATGCGGGCTTATAGGATACCTAGCTCCTTTAGCCTAGCGTCAAGATAGCTCTGCTCTCGGTCGCCCTTAGTGCTATTACACGAGCCACATAAAAGCTGGAGGTTAGAATCGTCATCTGCTCCTCCCTTATTTTGAGGAATAATGTGATCTTCCGTTAGGTTTCTAAAGGGAAACCATAGCTTGCAGCCGCGGCACTTGCCCTCTTGCTCTCCATAAAGAGTGTGCTTGATGTTTTTCGAACGCTTAATATCTTTTTTGCGTTTGGGTATGTCAGTTCTAATCGTAATGCCTAGCTTACCAAAACCACCGACAAGACCAAGTTCATTTCTTGACCTCTCTTTAACTAAATCAACTGCTTTCCGTGATATATCAATCCCTATCCATTGGCGTTGGAGCTTTTCAGCAGCGATGAGGGTAGTCGCACAACCACAAAAAGGATCAAAGACTATATCACTTTTATTACTGGAAGCTTTGATAATGCGCTCTAGTAAGGCGAGTGGCTTTTGTGTTGGATAACCCGTGCGTTCCTTGATTAGCCTTCCTACTGGCGTCATTCCGTCTCGTTTTTCTTCCCACCAGTCTTCGGGTATTTTGCCATCTTCCCTTAAAGTCGCAGAAGATTTGAATATACCGCCTGTCTTACCTGTTTCTAGCTTAGTATAAGATGTTCTTATCGCATCGCCATTAAAAACATGACTGCCATAGCTCATCACATAAAACAATAAAACATCATGTTTTTTAGGATAGTATTGTTTTGTATTGCTTGGTCCTGTATAACACCATACAATTTCATTTAAGAATCTGCCCTTGCCACTACAGAATATGGCATCCATTGTCATTTTGAGGGCGTGGCTCATTGTTTGGTCGCAGTGTAAATAGATAGAGCCCGTTGGTTTTAATATCCGTCTTATTTCAAGCAAGCGCATTGCCATATAAATCAGATAGGCTTTATCACCTTTGCCTCCTACTTCACCGGTTGCGTCTATCACTTTATAAAGTGAGGGGTATTCGTCTGCTATTTCGCCCCACCAAGCGTTATCGGTATCATCAAGTGTCCAAACATCCCTAAAAGCAGCGCCTGCTGCCTTACTCCCAATTGGTGCTGAATAGGTGCGGTTAGAATTGAAAGGCGGGTCAAGGTAAATCAAATCCACGCTTTCATTTTCCATACCGCGCATAATTGGTAAATTATCGCCTGTAAATAGCGTGCGATTCTTAATCATTCTTTTAGTATAGCAATTTTATTCTTTTGGTTAATCTAATATATGTCCCGTGAATATGTTATGATTCTTTATGTTTAATCCTAGTGCCACCCCCCTATCGGCGCCCTCGACTTATATTGTGCGCATGGTGGTTTTTTTATTTATAAGCCTCGCGGCGGTTGCCGCGTTGAGCGCGCCTGCCAATCGGTTGTCGGTTTTTTTTAATGCGAACCCTCTGCTGAACGGGCTTATCGTGCTTGTGTTTGTGCTCGGCGCGATTTATGCCTTTCGCTATGTGCTGATTTTGCTGCCTGAGATTCGCTGGGTGAATGTTTTAAGCTCTGGCACGGGTGCTGCTGTGCCTTCGCCTAAGTTGCTGGCGCCGCTTGCGGCGATGGTGATGCGCTCAGGTGGGAAGCTGGTTTTAACGCAAACGAGCCTTGCCTCTATTATGGATTCCGTTTCGGCGCGAATGGAAGAAACGCGAGAAATTTTGCGTTATATGATTGGCTTGCTGGTTTTTTTGGGGCTGCTTGGAACTTTTTGGGGGCTTTTGATTACGATTAGCTCGGTGGGTGATTTAATCGCCTCGTTGAGCGAACAAGGCGGGCAATCTGCGGTTTTGTTTTCACAGCTTATCGCCGGGTTGAAAAAGCCTCTGGCGGGAATGGGGACGGCTTTTTCCTCTTCGCTTTTTGGTTTAGCCGGCTCGCTGCTTTTGGGTTTTTTAGACTTACAGCTAGGGCAGGCGCAAAACCGCTTTGTGATGGAGTTGGAGGATTGGCTTTCAACTTCGGCGCGTTTCGCGCTTGATGGCGCCGCCCTGCCCGATATTTCGGCGGGTCAATCGCAAGCTGCCATCAGCGAGGTGGCTGAATCGCTTGACCAACTTTTGGCTAAATTGCGAGGTCAATAATGGCGCGTCTCGCCAGACGCTCGCGCGCGCGCGCGCCGTTAGATTTCTGGCCCGGTTTTGTTGATGCGATGGCAACCTTGTTGCTTGTCATTACTTTTTTGCTTGCGCTGTTTGTTGTCGGGCAATTTACCTTGGGCAATTTGCTTTCGGGCAAGGATAAAACGATAACGCAATTAGAAACGCGCATCGCCGAGTTAGCGCAACTGCTGGCATTAGAAAAGGTGACGAGCGAAAACTATAAAACCGAATTGGCGGAGCTCGTTGCCTCTTTAGAAAAAACGAAAAAAAACAACAAGGCACTCGCCTCCGCTTTGACGGGAGAGAAGGCGGCTAAAGAAAAAGCGAACGCGCGGTTGGTTTTATTGAATCGGCAGCTCGCGCAGTTAAGAAAGCAGCTTGCGGCATTAGAAGCCGCGCTCCAAGCAAGCGAGGCGAAGGACAAAAAGTCTCAAGCGCAAATAAAAGAGCTCGGCAAGCGGCTCAACACGGCTTTGGCGAGCAAGGTTCAAGAGTTAGCGCGTTATCGCTCTGCCTTTATGGAGGCGCTGCGCGATATTTTACGCGACAGAAAAGATTTTGAGATTGTTGATGATAGATTTATTTTACAATCAGAGGTTTTGTTTCGGTCGGGAGAGGCGCGGGTTTCGCGTCAAGGCAAGGTGCAGCTAGGCAAGGTTGCGCGCGTTATCAATGATGTGCGCCGTTCTATTCCGCCTAAAGTTTCTTGGGTTTTGCGGGTCGATGGTCATACCGATATTCAGCCTATCAAGACGAAGGCATTTCCGTCTAACTGGCATTTATCGGTGGCGCGGTCGTTGGCGGTGGTTGAATTTTTGGTGGAGCAAGGCGTTCCGCCGCAAAATCTGGTGGCGGCGGGGTTTGGGCAGTATCACCCATTAAAGAGCGCGACCAACCCCAATGAGTGGCGGCGCAATCGGCGCATAGAGTTCAAGCTCACCCAGCGTTAAGAGTTCAAGCTCACCCAGCGTTAAGAGTTCAAGCTCACGCAGCGTTAAAAGATTCCTTTAGGGCATAACCATACCGCCATTCACGTGGAGCGTTTGCCCGGTGATATAAGCGGCATCATCACTCGCGAGAAAAAGTGCGGCGGCGGCGATGTCATTCGGCTCGCCAAAGCGGCTGGCGGGAATGGTCTCGGCAAGCGTAGCGCGTTGCTGTTCGCTAAGCGCATCAGTCATCGCGGTTTTGATAAAACCTGGTGCGATAGCATTCACAGTGATACCGCGATTGGCTATTTCGCGCGCGAGAGATTTCGTCATCGCGGTGAGGCCGGCTTTCGCGGCAGCATAGTTCGCCTGACCGGCATTTCCCATTTCAGCAACAACAGACGTAATAGAGATGATGCGTCCCCAGCGTTGTTTCATCATTCCGCGCAAGCAAGCGCGCGCCAATAAAAAGGCGGCGGTTAAATCTACTTCAAGCACGCTATCCCATGCCTCATCGCTCATTCTAATCGCGAGGTTATCGCTGGTATGCCCAGCGTTATTGATAAGAATATCGACCGCGCCCATTGTTTTCTCAGCCTCTTTGGCGAGCGCGGTGAGGTCTTCGCGTTTATCCAGAGCGGCGGTGATGATGTGGCATCGTTCGCCTAAAATTTTCGCGAGCGCTTGCAGGGCGTCCTCGCGTCTGCCAGAGATGACAACTTCCGCGCCCTCTTTATGTAAAGCCTGCGCAATCGCCGCCCCGATGCCGCCTGATGCGCCAGTGATTAAAGCGCGTTTGTTTTCTAGTTTTGCCATAAAGCCTCCTTTGTTATTTATTGTCTGTTAGAAATTTTTCAATTTCTTCTTTTGAACCAACACTAACCCCGCTTGCCTCTTTAACGATACGCTTTATCATTCCGCTTAGCACTTTGCCCGTGCCTATTTCGTAAAATTCGGCGACGCCCTCCGCTGCCATAAAAGTGATAGATTCGCGCCAGCGCACACACCCGGTGATTTGCTCGACAAGAAGCGTGCGCAAGGCTTCCTTGTCTTGTGTCGGCGCGGCGAGCATGTTCTCCACAATCGGCAGTTGCGGCTCGGCGAAATTTATATCGGCGAGAGCGGCTTGCATTTTATCGGCGGCGGGCTTCATCAAGGGGCAGTGAAAAGGCGCGCTAACATCAAGCATCATCGCACGCTTCGCGCCTTTTTCTTTGGCGAGCTCAACGGCTTGCGCGACCGCCTCTTTCGTGCCGCTAATAACAATTTGCCCGATGGCGTTATCGTTGGCAATCGTAGCACCCTCGATTTTCTGCATAAATTCGGCAACCGCCTCAAACTCAAGCCCGAGCAAAGCCGCCATCGCGCCCTTACCAAGAGGGACGGCTTCCTGCATCGCCTCCCCGCGCAAGCGCAGGAGCTTTGCCCCATCGTCCAGCTTGAGCGCGCCCACCGCAATGAGCGCGGAATACTCGCCCAAAGAGTGCCCGGCGGCGAATTTTCCTAGCTCGGCGAGGGGCTTTCCCTCCGCCTCTAGCACCCGCGCGACCGCGCAGCTCACCGCCATCAAAGCAGGCTGGGCGTTGGCGGTTAGGGTTAATTTCTCGCCGTCTTCCCCCCACATAATGCTAGATAATTTCTCGCCGAGCGCGTCATCTACTTGCTCGAACACCTCGCGGGCGGCAGGGTAGGCTTCGGCAAGCGCGCGCCCCATACCCAAAGCCTGAGAGCCCTGTCCGGGAAAAATAAATGCTTTCATATCCTCGCCCTTTCTGCTATATTGTGCTATAAGCTCTAAACTATCACAAAAAGAGGCTCTATGAACTTTTATGAGCATGTTTTTATCGTGCGCCCAGAAGTTTCCTCGCAACGCGCCCAAGCGCTTGCCGAGGAATTTGGTGCTACGCTGACCAAAGGCGGCGGCTCTGTCGGCAAGACCGAATACTGGGGGCTGAAAGACCTCGCCTACCCGATTAAAAAGAACGACAAGGGACATTATCTCTTGATGAATATCACCGCGAACCCTAGCGATGTCGGCGAAATGGAACGCCAGATGAAGCTACACGAAGATATTTTGCGCTTTCTCACCCTGCGGGTCGATGAACTTGACGAAAACCCCTCTATCCAAATGAAGCGCAAGGATAAAGAAAGCAGTGAAAGCGAAGACTCCCCAAAAGGCGAGTATAAAGCCGATAGCGCTCCGCCTGTAGAGGAAGAACCTCCACTAGAGCAGGCACCAGAACCAAAGCAAGAAGAAGGTAAAAGCGATGCGTAAAAAAAGAAGAAAACTCGGTAAGGGCAAACTCATTGCCTTAAACCAGATGCCTTTGAAGCACGACAAGAATAAGAACTGCCCCTTCTCTGGTGAGGGCGCGCCTAAAATTGATTACAAAGATGCGCGTTTGCTTGAGCGTTTCGTTTCCGAGCAAGGCAAAATGACGCCGAGCCGTATTACTCTCGTTTCACAAAAGAAGCAAAGAGTCTTGGCGCGTGAGATAAAACGCTCGCGCTTTTTGGCTTTAATGCCCTATCTGCGTGAGGATAAACCTCCCAAGCCGCGTAGCGAAGGGTTTGTGCCAGCCGAGGCTGTTCCAGTCGAGGCTGCACCAGCCGATGCTGCCCCAGCCGAGGCTGTTCCAGTCGAGTCTGCTCCAGCTGAACCTGCGCCAGCTGAACCTGCACCAGTCGAGACTGCTCCAGAGCCTGTTCCTTTTGAAGATGAAACTCGTGAGGGAGAAAAAACCTAATGGAAGTCATTCTACTAGAGCGCATTGAGAAACTTGGCAAAATTGGTGATAGCGTTCGTGTCAAAGATGGTTTCGCGCGCAATTTTCTTTTGCCGAACAAGAAGGCTCTACGCGCAACCAAAGAAGCGCGCGCTTTCTTTGAAGCCGAGCGCGAAAAATTTGAAAAGCAAAATGCCGACGCCCTTGTGATTGCGCAATCTCAACACGAGAAAGTGAATGACAAGACGTGGACTCTCATTCGGCAAGCGAGTGAAACCGGACAACTTTACGGCTCGGTGAAGGCGCAGGATATTGTTTCCGCCTTAGCCGAAGTCGATTGCCCTATCCAACGCTCGCAAGTGATGATTAGCAATGTGATAAAAACGCTCGGCATCCACGAGGCGCGGGTTCGCCTTCACCCCGAAGTGGTGGCGAAAGTTCAGCTCAATGTGGCGCGCAGTGAGGAGGACGCCGCAGGACAGCTCGCCGCCCTCTCGGCAGAGGAGCAAGCGGAGGAGTTAAACAAAGCCGCCGAGAACCTGTTTGACGAAGGCGCTGCGCCAACCGAAATGGCACAACAAATTGAGGAAGAAAACCAAGAGCCCGAAGCCCCGCCCGAAGCACCCGCCCCTGCTGCCAAAAAAATTGAGGGGGAAATTGAGGGGGAAATTGAAACAGCTCCTGCTGTGAATAATGGGGATAACTTAAATTCTTCTAACACAAAGTCCAATGAATAGATTAAATTACCTATTCTAGCTATAACAAGCGGGAGTAGCGAACGTGTCTAAAACCAACATCACACCACTTAAAAACCCTAAGGAGAATCTTCCCCGAGAGTCCTTTCAGCATGAAGGGGCTTCGTCCGAACCAACAGAAACCACCAGCACTTACGACTTCGAGATAGAGCAAGGTTTATTAGGTGCCTTGATGGTCAATAACACGCTTTACGACCACGTAAGCGATTTTCTAAAGCCTCTACATTTTTACGACCCGCTCCATAGCAAAATTTTTGAGATTATTAGCAGCCTCATCAACAACAACGAGCCGGCAACCGCGATAACTCTCCGTCCCTATTTTGAGACCGACGAGCAGATAAAAAAGCGTGGTGGCACGCATTATCTTGTGTCGCTTGAAGGCGCGGCGAGCACTTTAGTCAATAGTCTTGCGTGGGCGCGCGCTATCCAAAGCTACGCCCAGCGCCGCGAGCTAATGAAATTGGGGCAAGAGGTTTATAACCGCGCGATAACCCACGACATTGATAACACACCCACACAACAAATAGAACAAGCCGAAAGCGCGCTTTATGACATCGCCGAGCACGGCAGCTATGAAGAAGGCATGCAAAGCTTTGCCCAAACATTAGAGGGCGCGATGGAAACCGCGACAACCGCTTACGAGCTATCTTCTAAAGGGCAGACGACCGGGCTTTCCACCGGCTTTAGAGATTTAGATGAGAAGTTAGGCACCTTGCGCGCTTCCGACCTCATCATAATTGCCGGCAGACCGGCGATGGGTAAAACTGCCTTCGCGACAAACATCGCTGTTAATATCGCGCGTAAATTCAAGGCGGAAAATGAAGAGAGCGCGGGTGGCAAGGGGTCGGTGGTTGGCTTTTTCTCTTTGGAGATGGCAGCCGAGCAGCTTTCAATGCGTATCCTTGCCGATAGAGCGCAAGTGCCATCGCACACGATACAGCAAGGCGGCTTACACAGAGAGGATTTAGAAAATCTAAACATCGCCTCTAATGAGCTAAAGCAAATGCCTCTTTACATAGACCACACGGGCGCGATTTCCATGCCGACGCTTGCCGCGCGCGCGCGAAGGCTCAAGCGACAACGCGGGCTAGGGTTGGTCGTGGTTGATTACCTCCAGCTTGTTACCACCGGCAGTAGCTACCGAAACATCGCCCACCGCGTTCAAGAAGTGAGCCAAATAACGCAAGGGCTCAAGGCGCTGGCGAAAGATTTAAACATTCCGGTTATCGCCCTCTCGCAGCTTTCGCGCCAGACCGAGCAGCGCGATGATAAACGCCCGCACCTCGCCGACTTGCGCGAATCCGGCTCCATCGAGCAAGACGCCGACATCGTCCTCTTTCTATTCCGCGAGGAGTATTACAAACGACAAGAAAAACCCCAAGATGAAGAAAGCGAAGAGTTCTTCAAATGGCAAGAAGCAATGGAGCATGTAACCGATAAGGCTGAAGTGATTATTGGCAAACATCGGCACGGACCCACAGGCATCGTTGATTTACATTTTGACCATCGTTATATGCGCTTCTCTGACTTATCACCAATACATACCGCCGAGTTCCGTGAATGAGCTTGGACTCACAATTAATTTAGCGGCTTTAGCAGAAAACTATCGCCGTGTTCAAAAACTCAGCGGCGTGGCAGAAGCCGCTTGTGTGGTAAAGGCAAACGCTTATGGACTTGGGGTAGAGAGAATTGCGCCCGCGCTTGTCAAAGCAGGCGCGAACACTTTTTTTGTTGCCACCCTTGATGAAGCCATTAAACTACGCGCTTTATTGAGCGCGCAAACCATTTACGTTTTTAATGGACTCGCTGAACCTCTATCTGCTTTTAGCGAATATAATTTGCGCCCTTGTCTTTCTAGCCCAGAAGAGATGATGCGCTGGCGCAAAACTTTTCCGCAAGGCAAGGCGGCAGTTCATATTGATACCGGAATTCATCGGCTAGGCATTTCCGTGCGCGACTTCACCGCATGCGATTTAGGTTTCACCCCCGCCCTGCTGATGACTCATTTAAGTAGCGCAGACAGACCCCGCAACCCTAGCAATCAAGAGCAGCTAAACCTTTTCATAAAAGCGGTAGAAAAATATGATGTTCCTAAAAGTGTGTCCAACAGCGCGGGTTTGTTTTTGGGCGATGCCTTTCAATTCCAAATGACCCGCGCAGGCGTTGCCCTTTATGGCGGCAACCCTCTAGAGGATAAAGAAGAAAAATTTCTGCCTGTGGTTTCGCTCGCCGCGCCGATAGGGCAAATAAAAGAGCTTGCGGTCGGCGCGCGCGTGGGCTATGGCGGCGACTGGCAAGCCCAACGCCCTTCCACGATTGCGGTCATCGCGCTCGGCTATGCCGATGGCTACCCGCGCAATGTGAAAAACGCTACCGCCTTCATCGAGGGCAAGCCCTATCCGCTTGTCGGGCGTGTGTCTATGGATATGCTCGCGGTGGATATCACTGATTCGCCTCAACCCCTAGCCGTGGGCACAATGGCGGAGTTTTTAGGCGAAAATATAACCATCAACGCGCTTGCTAGGCGCGCAGGCACAATTCCGCACAATATTCTCACAGAGCTAGACAGCGGCAGGCGCAACCCCCGACATTACAAAGAATAATCTGCGAATAATCTGCTATATTAGCCGAAATATGAACATAACTGCGATTCCATTAAGTTTTCTAACCTCTATCGGTGCTGTTGTTCTGCGTGCCTCTTTGCACGCCGGACGCTTTACCCTTTTCACTGCCTTGAGCTTTCGGCATTTGTTTTCGCCGCCATTTTTCTGGCGCTCCTTTATCGACCAAGTGATGAAGATAGGTTATTACTCCTTGCCGGTGATTGCGCTGACTTTGTTTTTCACCGGCGCGGTGTTTGCCTTGCAAATTTACTATGGCAATGATGGTTTCAACTCTGAGCTAATTATCGCGCGGGTTGTTGTGATTGGCATCACGCGTGAGTTGGGTCCTGTGCTAACCGGCTTGATGGTGGCGGGGCGCATCGCCGCGGCGATTGCTGCCGAAATCGGCTCGATGAGAGTCACGCAACAAATTGATGCTTTGATAACGCTTTCGACCAACCCCTATAAATATCTTGTGGTGCCGCGCTTGCTTGCCGCGACTATCGCGCTGCCGATTTTGCTGCTGGTTGCCGATACGATTGGGATATTGGGCGGCTTTATCGTGAGCACGCAAGCGCTTGGGTTTAATGAGGGTATCTTTATCAAAGAGAGCTGGGACTTCATCACCCTTGAGGTTATTCGCTCGGGTATGATTAAGACTGCTGTTTTTGGTGCGATTATTGCGCTCATTGGTTCGTTTCAAGGTTTTTATAGTCAAGGCGGCGCGCAAGGCGTTGGACGCGCAGCGACTAACGCAGTTGTTTTTTCTTCTATCCTCATTCTTTCGATGAATTATGTTTTAACTTCGGTTTTCTTTTCGGGATAAGATGGATAAAATTGTTTTACAAAATATCTATAAAGCCTTTGGCGACAAGAAGGTTCTGCAAGGCTTGGATTTGACTTTAGCGGTCGGTGAGAGTCTCGTTGTGATTGGCGGCTCTGGCACAGGGAAATCGGTGATGCTGCGTTGTATTTTGGGTTTAACAGAGCCAGACAGCGGCACTGTTATGATTGACGGAAAGGATATGACTCATATCTCGCCGATGGAGCGCGAAAATATCGGTATGTTGTTTCAGAACTCTGCCTTGTTTGATAGCTTGAGTGTGTGGGAGAATGTTGCTTTTGGTCTGATTTATAAAAACAAGATGGCGCGTGTGGAGGCGCGGAAAATTGCTTTGGAAAAACTAGAGCGTGTCGGTTTAGACGAGCACACGGCGGCATTAAGACCTATAGAGCTGTCGGGTGGAATGCAAAAACGGGTCGGGCTTGCGCGCGCGATTGCCAGCGACCCTAACCTGATACTCTTTGACGAGCCGACCACCGGGCTCGATCCGATTACCGCAGACGCGATAAATGACTTAATCGTCTCCACCTGCCGTGATTTGGGCACGACCATTCTGTCTATCACCCACGATATGCCTTCGGCGCGAAAAATTGCTGATAACATCGCAATGATTTATCAAGGGAAAATTATCTGGCGCGGGAAGGCGAGCGAAATTGATAATAGCGGCTCGCCTTATGTCGAGCAATTTATTAATGGTCGGGCTGAGGGACCAATAAAAAATGTCTAGAGCAGCAAAACCTGCTTATGTTTGCCAAGCGTGCGGGGTGCGCTCTTTCAAGTGGTCGGGGCGCTGCGATGACTGCGGCGCGTGGAATAGCTTGAACGAAGAAAGCAATGTATCCCCCATTCATAAAAATAGAAAAGTGACACCCGCGCCGATAGAAAGCCTAGCGCGCGACAAGAACAGCCCCCCGATAGGACGCCGCCAAACAAACATCAGCGAACTCGACCGCACCTTAGGCGGAGGCATCGTGGCAGGCTCTGCCATTCTGCTCGGCGGAGAGCCGGGCATCGGCAAAAGCACCTTAACCTTACAAGCCGCCACCGCTTTGGCGAAAAATTACTCGGTGGCTTATGTCTCAGGCGAGGAAGCTGCCGAGCAAATAAGAATTCGCGCCCAACGCCTAGACGTCAGCGAAAGCGAACTCGCTTTACTCACGGAAACCAACTTGAACAAAATTCTCGCCGCCTTTGCCACGCTTAAACCTGACGTGGTGATAATCGATTCCGTTCAAACGATGTGGCTCGATGAGGTTGATGGCGTCGCGGGAACGATAACGCAATTACGCGCGAGCACGCAAGCGCTCGTGCATTTCGCCAAGCAGACCGGTGCCGCCGTCTTGCTTATCGGGCATTCTACAAAAGACGGACAGATAGCAGGACCCAATGTTATCGCGCACATGGTAGATGTCGTGATGCAGTTTGAAGGAAGTGCCAATCATCAGTTTCGTATTTTGCGCGTCAATAAAAACCGCTACGGCGCGGCAGACGAAATCGGCGTGTTTGAAATGGCGCGCGCGGGTCTTACGCCTATTCTAAATCCCTCGTCTTTATTTTTGGGCGAAGGCGAAGCCGAAATGAGCGGCGCGGCGGTGTTCGCGGCGATTGAGGGGACACGTCCTTTGTTGGTGGAAATCCAAGCCCTGACGACACCGAGCCATTACGGCCAAGCGCGGCGCGCGGTCGTGGGGTGTGAGCCTGCGCGTTTGTCCATGCTCCTCGCGGTGCTAGAAGCGCGCGCCGGGCTGAACTTTTCGGGACAAGATGTTTATCTCAATGTCGCTGGCGGCTTGCGAATCACCGACCCCGCCGCCGACCTCGCGATTGCCGCCGCCCTCACCTCCGCCTTGCTCAACAAGGCCTGGGATAAAAAATCGGTTTTCTTTGGCGAAATCAGCCTTTCGGGTGCGGTGCGCGCCGCCGCGCGTAGCGAGGCGAGGCTCAAAGAAGCAAAAAAGCTCGGTTGGACTCAAGTTTTTAGCCCGCAAGAAACGAAGCTCTTGCCGCGCTGCTACGTGGTTCAATCGGTTAATGATTTACAAGCCGGTTTAAGTGCTATAAAATAGCGATGAACGTGGCACTTGATTCAACATTTGGGGAATAAAATGGAAGACATTATTCTAGGATTTAACGCACTGGATCTTGCTATATTGAGCATTGTTTTTTTGTCGGGTGCTTTTGCTTATATTCGTGGTTTTTCTTGGGAAGTTGTAAATCTATTTTCGTGGATTTTGACTTTGGCAGCTGTGTGGTATTTAAGCTGGACGGCAGGACCTTGGGTTGGCGCTTTGATGGTGAGCTATTTGGGCTGGAGTCTTCCTTATTTTGTTGTGGTCGGCATTGCCGGTGTTATTGTTTTTTTAGGAATGACGCTTATTTTAGGACCCCTCACCGGTTTTATTATGAAAGGCTCACTCAATATGCAGATGAGCTTTATAGATAGATTTCTTGGTTTTCTATATGGCGCGGCGCGGGGGCTTTTGCTGATGGTCGCGGTTTTCTTTGTCTATGCGTGGATAACGCCCGAAGAAAATTATCATATCATTGTGCGCGAAGCAGAATTTTTTCTTTTGCTAAAAGATTTGGCTGATTTATTCAAAGACCTTTTTTCTATCTCTAGAGATTATGGCTAAACTAAAAGAAGCATGCGGCGTTTTCGGCGTTGCCAATCATAAAGATTCTGCTGCACTCACCGCGCTTGGGCTTTACGCTTTACAGCACCGCGGACAAGAAGCCTCAGGCATTACCACATTTGACGGCACTTTGTTTCACTCGCAGAAACAGCTGGGGCTCGTCGGCGACCACTTCACCCGCGAAGAGGTGATAGAGAAACTACAAGGCTCGTTTGCAATTGGGCATGTTTTATATTCAACCTTCGGCGAAACCGCAGAGAATAAAATTCAGCCTCTGTTTGCCGATATATCAAGCGGCGGGTTAGCCATCGCGCACAACGGACATCTAACCAACGGATTGACCTTGCGTAAAATGCTCGTCAATCAAGGCTCTATTTTTCAATCGACCAGCGATACCGAATCCATTCTCCATTTGGTGGCGCGCGAAAAGATGGTGAGCATAGAGGACCGCATTATCGAAGCGCTCCACCAGCTTGAAGGGGCTTATGCTTTGGTGCTGTTGGCGAATGACAAGCTCATCGGTGCGCGCGACCCGCTTGGTATTCGCCCCCTGGTGCTCGGCGAATTGGAGGGTGCTACCATTCTAGCGTCCGAAACATGCGCGTTTGATATTATCGGTGCTACGTTTATTAGAGAAGTCGCTCCCGGTGAAGTGGTGGTGATAGACAAAAATGAAACGCGCTCGCTACGACCCTTCCCGCCTATGCGACAGCGCCCTTGTATTTTTGAGTATGTTTATTTTTCCCGCCCCGATAGCCTCGTGGGAAAAAAGAGCATTTATGACTATCGCCGCAATATGGGTCGCACGCTTGCGCGCGAAGCCCCGTGCGATGTTGATATCGTTTGCCCGGTGCCAGATAGCGGCGTGCCTGCCGCCATCGGCTATGCCGATGAGTGCGATACGTCTTGTGAATTCGCGATTACGCGTAATCATTATGTCGGGCGCACCTTTATTGAGCCGACACAGCATATTCGGCAACTCGGCGTGCGCATTAAACATAATCCTAATCCTAATTTAATTGCCGGCGCGCGCATCGCGCTGGTTGATGACTCTATCGTGCGCGGCAACACAGCGAAAAAAATTGTGTCTATGCTTTATGAGGCGGGTGCGGCAGAAGTGCATATCCGTGTGGCTTGTCCGCCGGTGCGCTATCCCGATTGCTACGGCATCGACACGCCCTCGTTTGAAGAGCTGCTCGCCAATCGCTTTGATGAAAAAGCCATGTGCGATTTCATCGGCGGGGATAGTTTAGCCTTTCTATCTCTCGAAGGTCTCTATCAGGCGATGGGTGTTGAAGGCGGACGCGACAAAAAATTCCCGCAATTTACCGACCACTGCTTTACCGGCAATTACCCGACAAACCTCACGGATAAAAGCACCGACCTATCGGCAAAGCAGCTTTCGCTTTTATCGCGGACGAAATGAGCGGAAAATTTAAGGGCAAAGTTGGTTTAATCACCGGCGGCTCGCGCGGGCTAGGGCTGGCGGCGGCTCTGGCTCTGGCGAAAGAAGGTGCCGAGCTTGTGCTGGTGGCGCGCGGCGAGGCAGGGTTAGAGCAAGCCGATGACGCTTTACGTGCGGTGAACGGCAATCGTGCCTCTGTTTTGGTGCCGCTCGACTTAGCCGATGGCGCGGGCATTGATAGACTCGGCGGCGCAATTTTCGAGCGCTTCGGTAAATTAGATTTTTTGCTTGCCAATGGCGGTATGCTCGGCGGGCTTTCGCCTATCGCGCACATAGACCCGCAGGCTTGGGAGAAAGCGCTTGCGGTTAATCTCACGGCGAACTGGCGCTTGATGAGGGCGCTAGAGCTTTTGCTTCGCGCTGCTTATAGCGGGCGGGCGGTCTTTGTCAGCTCAAGCGCAGTGCGCAGCTTGCGTCCCTTTTGGGCGACTTACGCCACCACAAAGGCAGGGCTCGATGCGCTCGTCCAAGTGTGGGCGAAGGAATGCGCCGATAGCAAAGTGAAGATAAATCTTTTTGAACCCGGCAAAATGAGAACCGAAATGCGCGCCGAAGCCATGCCCGGCGAAGACCCAATGACCTTACCCCCGCCTGAAGCGGTTGTGCCGCAGCTCTTACCTTTGCTGTGTGATGACTGGAATAAAAGCGGAGAAAAAATTATATATAAGGATTAGTGCTCGCGCGCACATCGAGGCGTATGGGTGTTCCTTGAAAATTAAAATTTGTGCGCATATCGTTCATCAAGTAGCGCAGGTAATCATCGGGCAGTTTTTTCGCGTGGGAAGTAAAGATAACAAAGCTCGGCGGGCGGGCAGATTTTTGCGTTATGTATTTTATCCTCACAGCTCTACCGCGCACGGAGGGCGGATGCCGCCGCGCAACACAAGCTTGAAGCCACGCGTTAAGCATGGAAGTGCTAATTGTTTTGTTCCATAAGGCTCTTGCTTGAAACACTTTAGGCATAAAGCTCTCGATGTTCTTTCCGGTTAAAGCGGACAAGCAAACAACCGGCACTTCGCGTAGCTGCGGCAAATAATGCCGCGCGGCTTTTTCAATATCCGCTTGCGTGATAGGGGGCATCAAATCTATTTTATTGACCGCAAGCACCAAGCCCCTGCCTTCTTTTATCACAAGCTCGGCGAGGCGGAGGTCTTGCTTCTCAAATAATTTTTCCGCGTCCATTAGCAGAACAACAATGTCAGCAAAGCGAATGGCTCGAAGCGCGCTTGAAACCGACAGCTTCTCCGTTCTGCCAAAAATACGCGAAGGGCGTCTTAACCCTGCGGTGTCAAATAAAGTTATCTCCTCTCCGCGCCATTGCCAGTCTAGCCCAATAGCATCGCGCGTGGTGCCAGCTTGACTATGCGTCAGCTGCCTCTCCTCGCCAAACAGAACATTCACCAAACTAGACTTACCCGCATTGGGTCTGCCAATAATCGCCAGCTTCAATTTTCTGCTGCCCTCTGTTTCAGCTTCCTCCTCTGGCTCAAGATGGGCGATAACCTCATCTACTAAAGCGGGAATGTTGGTATTATGCTCGGCAGAAATGCTGATGGGGTCGCCCAAACCTAAACGCAGCGCGTCTAACTTTCCGCTTTCACTTCTTTTGTCGCTCTCGCACTTATTGGCAACAAGCAAAAGGTTTTTCGCTTTCTTGCGAAGCAAGGTCGCCCACATTTCATCATCGGGTAGAACGCCCTCCCTGCCGTCAATCACAAACAGCACAACATCAGCCGCCTCAACCGCTTTCAACGCTTGCTTTGTCATTAAGGAAGTGAGTTCGGTTTTCTTCGCGCCTTGCTCGTCAAGCCCTGCGGTGTCGATGAGGCTAATCTCCCGCCCGTCCATCAAGCACAGACTTTGACGCAAATCACGCGTGAGCCCCGCCATCGGATCCACCAAAGCATCGCGCGCGCCGCGAAGCCTATTGAACAGAGTGGATTTACCAACATTCGGACGCCCAACAATAGCAACCACCGCCGACACTTTATTTTTCAGGCTGGAGCTCTATCAGCTCCAAGTTTTGGGAAAGTAAAAACATACGCTCAGCGGCGAAAACCGGCGCGACATTAAAACCCTCGCTCAGCTTGCTAACCCCGATGAGCCTGCCGCTCGTAGCAGAAACTTGAGCCAATCTACCATCGGACGAGGTAAGCCATAAACTGCCGCTTGCGAGCACAGGACCAAACCACACAAGCCCTTTCTCACCTTTGCCGCCGCCTTTAGCTTCACCTTGCGGAAGGCGCGCGCGCCACAACACAAGCCCCTTCGCGCGCGACAGGCACAGCAAAAAACCCTCCTCCGAGACAACATAAAGTTGCTTGCCCGCCACCCAAGGCATATTGACTCCGCTCACAAATTGCGACCAAACTCTTTCACCATTGCGCAGATTAATCGCGACAACATTATCCGCATTGCTAATCAGATAGACATGATTTTTATCAATGGCAGGCACAGCGATGAAGCCCGCGTTGTTGGTCGTTTGGCTGAATCCTTGCCGCAAGAGGTTATCGGTCCAAAGAAATCTTCTGTCTTGCGCGTTTAGCGCGAACACCTCACCCGAATTATAAGGCACGATGGCAATATTGTCCGCCACCGCCACGGCGGAGGACAAAAGCAAAGAGCTGCTTTCGCTAATGCCGTTATGATTCCAAACTTCCTTTCCAGTCGAGGCATCGCGCACCGTGAGAATATTGTTGAAGCTCATAAAAAAAACTTTATCTTGCCATATCACCGGTGCGGCGCGAAAAGCCGAATCTAGCTTGTGCTGCCAAATCCTATCGCCGTTGGCGGCAGCCAAAGCGGCGATAACTCCGCCGCCAGTCGCGACAAAAATGCGCCCGCGCGCATAAGCAAGCGTGCCGCCAAAACTACCTTTTTGGTAAAAACTTCTACTCCATAGCTTTTTGCCGCTACGCCTATCAAACACATTGAGCCGACTCTTGCCGTCTAAAATATAAATTTTATTTTGCGCCACAATGGGAGGAAAAACAAACGGAGCAACGCCCACCTCGCCTACTTTTGTGCGCCTGACCTCTCTCGCTCCCATTCGTTTGGGTGTGCCAAACGTAAGATGCTGCGGGGTGTGCGCCGCCGACACGCCAACCTGATTCCAGTCGGCGTTTTTCTGGAGCGGTGGCAAAGTAATTTGACGTGTCGCCTCTTTCTTTTCCACTTTTAGTTTTTGACCTAGCTCAAAAATGGAGATGCGCTTTCCTCCTAAAGGTTTCGCGTTCTCGCAAGAGGCGAGACCCACAGCGGCGAGACCCACGAAAAGTATTAACACAAGCCACTTCATTTTTTTGTTGCTTTTTGGCTGTCTAGCTTGTTGAGCAAAAGCTGCGCGCGCGCGGTGAGCGTATCAGGCGCATTGGGTTCATCAATTAAAGGTTGAAGAAATTTTCTAGCTTGCGCGCTCTTGCCGTCTATTATCGCGGCGAGGGCTAAAATTTCTAACGCCGAGTAGCGTAAAGAACTTTTATCGCTCACCCTATCGGCTAATCTTTGTTCTATTTCTGTGTAAGGCACGCGGTTAATCAGAATTTGCGCCGCGTAAATTTGAGACAGGTCGCGCAAGGGTTCGGTTAAATAGCTATTGGTGGCGAGGCTATCGTATATTTTCACCGCCCGTCTCCAGCGTCCTTGCTCAGCATGGAGAGCCGCTTCGTGAAAAGAAGCCAGCGCGCCATATACCCCGCCTTCTTTGGCGAGTGCCGCAAACGCAGCAAGCGCGCTCTTGCCCTGTAGCGCCAAAGCGACATCAAAAGCACTGCTTGCCGATTCCACTTTTTGCTTATTATAAAAATAGCTGCCGCCCAAAAGCAGCGCGGTAAAAGCCAGCGCACCCACAGCAAACAAAAATTGCGTGCGATAGGTCTGCCATCGTTTGAGCCAGCGGTCGCGCTTTAGCTCTTTTTCAATATCGCGTAAAATTTCAGACATTTATTCCCATTCAATCGAAGCAGGTGGTTTAGAGGTTATATCATAGACGACTCTGCCAATCCCCTCAACCTCATTGACGATGCGCGCCGCCACTTTATTTAGAAATTCAGGCGCAAAATGATAAACATCAGCCGTCATACCATCGCGCGAGGTTATCGCGCGCAGGGCGCAGAGCCTGTCATAAGCGCGCGCGTCTCCCATCACGCCTACCGAGCGCACCGGCAAAAGCACCGCAAAGGCTTGCCAAATATCGTCATAGAGCTTCGCCTTTCTAATTTCATCTAAAAAGATAGCGTCCGCCTCACGCAGGAGGTCGCAGCTTGCGCGCGAAACCTCACCCAGCACACGAATGGCAAGACCCGGACCGGGAAAAGGATGGCGCAAAACAAAACTATCGGGCAGCCCTAAAAGTTTGCCGAGCGCTCTTACCTCGTCCTTAAACAATTCGCGCAGCGGCTCAACAAGCTGGAGATTCATTCTTTCGGGCAATCCGCCAACATTGTGATGACTTTTAATCAAGTGGCTTGGCGCGCCCGAAACCGAAACGCTTTCAATAACATCGGGGTAGAGCGTGCCTTGCGCTAAAAATTTCACGGCTGATTTTTTGCCTGATAATTTATTCGCTTCCGCTTCAAAAACATCAATAAAAATTTTTCCGATAGCTTTTCTTTTCGCTTCAGGCTCGGTGATACCCTGCAAGGCGTTTAGAAATTGCTCCTGCGCCTCAACCACAACCAAAGGGATATTAAATTTATCGCGAAAGAGATGAGCGACCTCATCGCGCTCGCCCTTGCGTAAAAGTCCGTTATCGACAAAAACGCACGTGAGCTTGTCGCCCACCGCCTCGTGAATGAGCTTCGCGCACACCGCAGAATCCACGCCGCCCGATAAAGCACATATCACCTGCCCCTCGCCCACCTGCGCGCGGATAGACGCAAGCACTTTCTCTCGAAAAGCATCCATGCTCCACTCGCCGCTGGCTTTGGCAATTTTGAATATCCAATTCTCAAGCAGCTTCTTACCAATCGGCGTGTGCGATACCTCAGGGTGAAACTGCACGCCATAAAAAGCACGCGCCTCATCAGCAATCGCGGCGAAAGGCGAATGCTCGCTTTGCGCGATGCCGACAAAACCTTGCGGCAACCGCACAACCTTATCGCCATGGCTCATCCAAACTTGGCTGCTATTTTCTATGCCATCTAGTAGGGGCGACTCGGTCGCGAGCGACTCGGTCGCGAGAGAAGTGTCTGTAAGTTCAAGCGTGGCTCTGCCATATTCTCGTTTTTGCGTTGGCTCTGCCTTGCCGCCGAGCATTTCGCACATCACTTGCTGCCCGTAGCAAATGCCTAGCACTGGCAGTCCTAACTGAAAAATTATTTCGGGCGGCAAGGGCGCATCGTCTTGAGCCAGACTCGCCGGCGAACCCGATAGAATAATGCCCTTCACGCTATCTTTGTTGCCATCTAAAAAGCGCTCGACCTTATCAAAAGGAACAATTTCACAATAAACATTTAGCTCACGGACAAGACGCGCAATGAGTTGCGTTACTTGCGAGCCAAAATCTATAAGTAAAATCTGTTCCGCGACTTTATTAGGGGGTAGCATTTTTTTTGGCTTTATACTTTTTCTTATTCTCTTTATAAGCACTATAAGCGGAGCGTAAATTGCGCGCGGACTGACATTGACCGCAACTTTTTTCTAATAGCTCTAGTTTTTTGCGCGCCTTATCGGGTCTGCCGATAGACAAATCGCGCAAGCCCGCCCAGTTGAGCGCGTTTTCATCATTGGGAGCGCGCGCAAGTGCCAGCGCGTAATATCTATCTGCCTTTTTTCCTTGCTTGGTTTTGGCAAGAGAGCGCCCCAAACAAGCAAAGCCCGCCACATCTTTAGGATCGGCGACCATCGCTTGCTGGCAAAACAATTTCGCTTTGGTGAAGTTTTTTTGCACAAGCGCTTGGTAGCCTTTACCAGCGAGCATTTTAGAAGTTTCATTCGCCTGCGCTTGCGCCAAAAAGAAAGCGGGCAAAAGAAAAAGAGATAAAATAAGGGGGGTTAGTCTTCCCATGTCGTTCCTCCTGCGGGGTAGTTGGGGGCTTCGCGCGTTATCATAACCGAGTGGGTATGGCTTTCGCGCAAGCCTGCTGGCGACATTTTAACAAATTCTGCTTCATTTTGCATCTGCTTGATAGAGGCATTGCCGGTATATCCCATCGCGGCGCGCAGACCGCCGGTAAGCTGGTATAGGATAGCGCTCACCGCGCCTTTATAAGGCACTCTGCCTTCAACGCCTTCGGGAACGAATTTATCGTTATCGCTAATATGTCCTTGAGAATATCTATCCGCCGAGCCAGACGCCATCGCGCCGAGCGAACCCATGCCGCGATAGGATTTATAACTCCTGCCGCGATAGAGAAAAACCTCGCCCGGCGTTTCGTCCGTGCCAGCGAGAAGCGTTCCCACCATAGCGCAGTCCGCGCCGGCGGCAATCGCCTTCGCCAAATCACCCGAAAACTTTATGCCGCCGTCAGCGATAATAGGAACGCCGGCATCCTTGGCTATGGAGGCGGTTTCGATGATAGCGGTAAGCTGCGGCACACCGACACCCGCAACCATCCGCGTCGTGCAGATAGAGCCCGGTCCTATGCCAACCTTGATGGCATCAACGCCTTTATCAATCAGCGCCTTTGCCGCTTCGGCGGTCGCGATGTTTCCCGCGATGAATTGCGTTTCGTTATAATTGCGGCGCAAGGTAGCGAGGCATTCAATAACATTTTTTGAGTGTCCGTGCGCCGTATCTAGCACGATGACATCACAGCCTTCGGCGATGAGGGCTTCGGCGCGTTGCAACCCATTTTCACCGGTAGCAATCGCAGCACCCGCCAACAACCGCCCGCCTTCGTCTTTGCTAGAGTTGGGGAAGGTGGCAGATTTCTCTATATCCTTGACGGTCAGCAAGCCCGAACATTGTCCGCTCTCATCAACAATAGGAATTTTTTCTATGCGGTGCTGGTGAAATAATTGTTTTGCTTTCGCCTCGCCCGCGCCGTTGAGAAAATCCTTTTCTTTTAGCGTGATAAGGTTGTCTTTCGTCATCAGTTGATTGACCGGCTGGCTGGTGTCGGTCGCGAAGCGCACATCGCGGTTCGTCAAAATGCCGATGAGCTTTTTCGCCTCATTGATAACCGGAATGCCCGATATTTTATGGCTTCTCATTAAAACAAGTGCATCGTTGAGGTTCTTGTTCTCCATAATCGTGACGGGATTGCGCACGATGCCCGACTCATATTTTTTGACCAGCCGCACTTGCTCGGCTTGCTTTTCTATCGTCATATTGCGGTGAATGATACCGATGCCGCCGGCTTGCGCCATAGCGATAGCCATTTTCGCGGCGGTCACGCTATCCATCGCCGCAGAGATGAGCGGGATATTCAGCCTTATGCCTCTGGTTAATTGGCTGGTAATATCGGTTTGGTTCGGCAGAACATCAGACATGGCAGGCTTTAGCAAGACATCATCAAAAGTTAAAGCCTCAGCGATTTGCTCCCGTTTCATTTAGCACCTCTTTTATTGGTGCAATTACTTATAGCATGATTCTTTTTTGTTCGCAACCCAATTTTGAGGCTTTGGGGGGGGGTAAATGCCCTATACCATAGGGGAAAAGCTAGCCCAATAGGACTCGCCGAAAAAAGCAGAAGTAAAAATTAAAAAATCATATCAATTATGAGAACTTTTGCTGTTATCCACCAAGTTATAGAAACAAAAAGTAGAAAAAAAAGTACTGAACTCACCTGGAGTGCAAAATCGGGCGCGCGCTTACTTGCTGGCTCAAAAAGCAATACAGATAAACTAAAAACAAGAAACAATATCAGCCCAGGGACACCAAACGCCCAAAGGAGGTAAAAGAAAACTTGAATAGCTTTTAAAAGAACTTCATTAGCAGAAATTTCTTCATCAGGACGGATTCCAACACCCACAAGCGTAAGAAATGCAAAAAATGATCCGAGAACAACACCGGGTATAAAAATAAGAAGTTTAAAAATTATGTGCATGCCTCCCAAAAGCGATAAAAGCCTTGTAAGCATTTTGAATGGTATAATCATATTCATATTTAAGAATTTCAATTTAAACCTCCCTCTTCAATGATGAGCTTTAAGCATAGCACCATCATTTCCTCCTATATGTTTTATTTTAAAAGAAAAAATTACTATCCCAAGCATAAAATGAAAACCAAGTTAAACTTATACCATAAGTAATAAAAAATAAAACAGTTATAATCGTTCTAGTTTGTTCAGAAGAAATTTTCCACAAGGCTAGATGTATTACGGCTATCCCCACAAGAACCAACACGCTAAGAAGTATAGGAAAATAGGATGAAAACCCAACGACAAAGCGTTCGAAATCTCTCATTGGGTTTGTTAGGAACATTGCCCCTAAAAAGAAACCATAAATAGCTCCCACAAAAGCACTTAAAAAGCCAATCATAAAATCACGCATAGATTCTTTTTTATATAAACTTATCTGTTTCATTTTCCTGAAAAACCAAGGAACCACCAAAGCGGATGTAATATTTTTGTATAGCGTCCTAAATACCAAATTAAAATTATAGAAGAAGAGGTCAGCACAATAACGCTAGAAATTACTCCAACTATCACACGCGCGGAGAAATCTTTCTTTACAAATAAACGCACTCCATACATTGCCATAAACGCTGACACTGCAGAAACTATAAGAGAAAGAGATAAAAGAACAAAGTAGCTGTGAAAATAAACTTTCGGGGGAATTAAAAGCCCTCCCCCTGTTATGAAACCTAAAGACATTCCAAAAAAAACACTTAAAAGTCCAATAGAAATATCACGGCCAAGCCCTTGTTTTGCTAAATCTATTTTTTCTACACCCAAAGCTTCCTCCAGTGATGATTTACTTAACCCAACCCCTTAATCTAGAATCATTACACAAATGCTACTCTTAAGGCAAGCCCAAGTATTTAATTCGTATGATTTTTAGGGCTTTTTGGGGGGTGGCAGGTGCTTTAAGTGAAGCTCCTGTAAATGCTTCTGCGGAATTTCGGCGGGCGCACCCAAAAGCAAGTCCTCGCCTTGCTGATTGAGCGGAAACATAACGACATCGCGCAGATTATCCGCGCCGGCGAGCAACATCACTATCCTATCGATGCCCGGCGCGATGCCGCCATGCGGCGGCGCTCCACACGATAGCGCGCGCACCATCGCAGGGAAGCTCGCCGTCACTTGAGCCGCGCTCCAGCCGACAATCTCAAACGCCCTAAACAATATATCTAAACGATGATTCCTTATCGCGCCCGACGACAGCTCCACGCCATTACAGACAATATCATACTGATAACCCAGAATATCTAACGGCTCTTTTTGCGCCAATGCCTCTAGCCCGCCTTGCGGCATCGAAAAAGGATTATGCGAAAACTCTAGCACCCCGCTCTCTTCACCTACCTCGAACATTGGCATATCGACAATCCAGCAAAAGTGAAATTTGTTCTCGTCAATTAAGCCCAGTGTGTGCGCAATTTTTTGCCGCGCTAAATCGCTGAAGCGTTGCGCGGGTTTGGGCTTGTCGCAAATAAAGAATACCGCGCTACCCGTGCTGGCACCTGTGCAGGTTGCTATTTCCTTCTGCTGCTCGGCGGGAATAAACTTTGCGATAGGACCCGAACCCTCATTCTCTTTCTTGAAAATAATATAGCCCAAGCCCGCCGCGCCTTCGCTACGCGCCCAGTCGTTGAGCTTATCAAAAAAAGAACGCGGCTGCTCGGCAACATTCGGCACGGCAATCGCGCGCACCACGCCGCCGCCTTCCACCACCGAGCGAAACGCCTTAAACGAAACGCCCTCAGCGATAAAACAATCGCTCACGTCATAAATTTTGAGCGGGTTGCGCAAATCAGGCTTATCCGTGCCGTAAAGACTTAACGCATCTTTATAGGTAAGCCGCTCAAACGGCTGGGGAGAAATCTGCCGTCCTTGCGCGAAGGTCTCGAACAAGCCGTGTAAAATCGGCTCTATCGTGCGCAGCACGTCCTCT
Source organism: Alphaproteobacteria bacterium (assembly GCA_965209065.1). Taxonomy (GTDB): domain Bacteria; phylum Pseudomonadota; class Alphaproteobacteria; order JAPOUT01; genus CBDBUR01. Next base: position 328,230 of record OZ242373.1, on the reverse strand, counting down.
TGAACGACAAAGCTCATCTCCACATCAAGCTGGTAAAATTCACCCGGCGAGCGGTCGGCGCGCGCGTCCTCGTCCCTAAAGCAAGGGGCTATTTGGAAATAGCGGTCAAAGCCTCCCATCATAATCAGCTGCTTAAACATTTGCGGCGCTTGCGGCAAAGAATAAAACTTCCCCGCGTGGAGTCTGCTCGGCACGACAAAATCCCTCGCCCCTTCAGGACTCCCCGCCGTGAGAATGGGCGTTTGGAATTCCATAAAGCCGGCGTCAGTCATTCGCTCTCTCATCGAGCTAATCACCTTTTGACGCAACATAATACGCTCGTGCTGCCCCTTGCGCCGCAAGTCCAGCACGCGCCAAGCAAGCCGAATGTCTTCGGGGTAATCAGGCTCGCCGAACACCGGCAAGGCTAACTCCGCCGCTTTCGACAAAACCTCCACCTCCTTGACTTGAATCTCTATATCCCCAGTGGTCAGCTCCTTGTTCTCGGTGTCGTCGGGGCGGGCGACGACCTCGCCATCAACGCAAATCACCGATTCGTTCGGTATGTGCGCCATCGCCTCAAAATGAGGGCTCTCGGGCGCGAACACGCACTGCGTGATGCCATAATGGTCGCGCAGGTCGATGAACAAAAGCCCGCCATGGTCGCGCTTGCGGTGAACCCAGCCCGAAAGCCGAACCGACTCGCCAATCTCGCCACGACCCAGCTCACAACAGGTGTGCGTCCTATATGATTTTGTGCTAAACATATCTACAGAAAGAAACTCAATGACTGATATTCATATCATCTCCGACAACCTTACGCTAGAACAAAAGTGTAGCGAATGGCAAGAAAAATCCTATATCACAATTGATACAGAGTTTTTACGCACCTCTACCTACTGGCCGCGGCTATGCTTGATTCAAGTCGGCTTTAACGGCGAGGGATGCCTCCTCGACCCGCTCGCCGAAGGGCTGACGCTTGAACCTTTTTTTGATGTGCTCAAAAACCCTAAGGTGCTAAAGGTGTTCCATGACGCAAGGCAGGATATTGAAATTATCCATCATCTAGCCGCCTTTTGTCCCAGCCCCATTTTTGATAGCCAGATTGCCGCCGCTGCGTGTGGGCTCGGCGATAGCGTTTCTTATGAATCTCTCGTGCGCACGTTCATTCACAAAAATATCGATAAGAGCGCGCGCGTGACCGACTGGTCGAAAAGACCGCTGAGCGATAAACAAAAACGCTATGCCCTGAGCGATGTCACTTACCTCTGCGCTATTTACGAAAAGCTGCTCGGCAACTTAAACAAATTGAACCGCTTGGAATGGGTCTTGCCCGAATTTGAGGTTCTCACGCAACCGAGCTTTTACCAGAACCCGCCCGCGCAAGCATGGCAAAACTTGAGATTTCACGCAAACAATGAACGCCAGCAAGCTGTCTTGGAAGCCCTTGCCGAATGGCGCGAGGAAGAAGCCCAGAGGCTCGATATTCCGCGCGGCTGGGTGTTGCGCGATGAGGTGATAAAACCCCTGATGCTCGCCGCCGCCAATCAAGCGCCCCTCCACGAAGTGCGCGGCTTTCCTAAAAAACTCGTGCATTCTAAAGGCGGCGAGTCCCTTAACAAAAAAATATCCCAGGCGCAGAAACGACCCCTAGAGGAAATACACTTTATAAAAAATAACAGCAAAACAAATAATAAAAATGACGACAAAATTTCTATGCTAAAACTGCTATTGAAAATTCAATGCGAGCGCAACAACGTAGCACCTAAGCTCATCGCAAACGCTAAGCAGATAGAACAACTCGTCATCAATCCTAAAGACAACCTCTCTATTCTTTCGGGTTTTCGTTATGAGGTTTTTGGACAATATGCCAAAGCGCTGCTCAATGGTGAAATTTCGCTCACCTTGCTTAACGGGAAGACGCAAATTGTTAAAACAACACCTCGCGCGCCAAAGCAATCGTGAGCGGCTTGCCGCGCCGCGCACTTTCTTTATCGAGAGTCTCCACGCAAGCATAGGCGGTAGCGCAATCGCGCTCGATGCGCGTCATCAGCCAATAAATTAAAGACTCCGATACCTGTAGCTGCCTGTCGGCAAAAAACTTTAGCAAAAGTGCCGCGATTAAATGCTCGTCGGGCGATGCTATCTCTATGGTCGGCAGCGTGGCTAAACGCGAACGCAAGTCAGCAAGTGCGACCCCGCGCCACCAATCAAGACTCCTTGCCGTTAAAAGCAAGGCAGCCTCTCCGCTTTTGCTGTGTAAAATATAATTGAGCCTCTCAAATAAAAGTCCTTCATCAATCGCTTGGCGCTGGCTATCAATATCATCAGCGAGCAAAAAAGATGCATCAGGGCTTTCATAAAAAGAAGCCGCACCGCTTTGCGCTTGCCACACTTTGGCGAGATGGCTCTTGCCGCTCGCCGCCGCACCGACGAGCAATAAAATTGGCGGTTGCCACGCGCGCCAGTTATCAATCATTTCAACTGCCGCTTGGTTGCTCGGCGCGACAAAAAAATCCTCCCTGCCTTGCGCCGCGCGATGGGGCAAGTTTAACAAGAGCTGCTCTTTTATAATTGGCATAATTTACAGGTCATTTTTTATAATAGTCGCTGGCTTGATAACGCTTAATCCCATGGCGCATCAAAATCGCGATGACCGCCGAAGCCGGCAAGGCAATCAAAAGACCGGTGAAACCCCACAAAGCACCAAACGCCATTAAAGCGAAAATAAGCCACACCACATCAACGCCAACCCTATCCCCGACAAGCCTCGGCGTTAGCACATAGCCCTCAAGTATCTGCCCCACGCCGAAAACGCCGCCGCAAATAAGCAAAGCCCATTGCCAGTCAGGCCAAAATTGAAAGAGCCCTGCTTGGAGTGCTAGAATAAAACCAAAAATAGCCCCCGCGTAAGGAATAAAACTTATCAGCCCGCTAAAGATGCCAATCAGCAAACCGAAATCTAGCCCTAGCAGATGTAAGCTCACGCCATAAAACACCGCGAGCGTGGAGCAAACGAACACCAGCCCGCGCAAGGTTGCCGATAGCGCGCCATCGATTTCTTTTGCCATTTCTCTTACGGCTTCGGCTTTTCGCGGCGGCAACAGGCTATCGATGTAGTTGATGATTTTGTCCCAGTCGCGCAAAAGATAAATGGAAACAATCGGCGTAATAATCAAAAAGGATAAGAAAGAAGCAATTGCCTCGCCGCCGGTGCGCAGCGAGGTGAATAGGTTTTGGAATAACTCGCTTGGCAACAGGCTTTTGGTTTGGCTTAAAAGGGAAGGCGCGTCATTGAGTAGCTCTTTTAGCTGCGGTGCTATCTCTAGGAGCGTTGCGCGAAACCAATCTACATAAGCCGGAAAATTTTCTATGATGGAGGACAACTGCGACAATAGAATTGGCAAGATGAGCAGGAACAACCCAATCACAGAGCCCGCCGCAAGTAAAATCGCGAGGAAAGCACCCGCCAAGCGCGGAATATAAATGCGCTCTAGCCTATCAACGAGGGGATCCAAAATATAAGCCAGCGCGAACCCTGCCACAAAGGGCGCAATCACATCGCCTAGTAAATATAACATCAGCCCGATGAGCGCGGTGACAGACAGCCAGAAAATAATTTGTCGCTCACTAAAATTCATAGGGGAAAGTTCATAGGGGAAAGTCCATTAGGGGAAAACTCATTGCTTGTCCATCACGATACGAACAAACCACTGCGTGGCATAAGTAAAAATAGACAGCAAACTAAAAAACGAAACAATATAAATACCCAATAGAATAATCATATCAATAGGCAGGTTCATCGCTTGGGGAAAAACATTTTTAATCAAAATTAAGCCGACTAAACTTAATTGCGCGAAGGTTGTTATTTTGCCAACCCCTAAGGGCGCGACCCATAATCTGTCAAAGGCTATCCATGTAATCAGTATGCCTACGAGAATAAATAAATCGCGGCTAATAATTAGCACCACGAACCATTCGGGTGCTAACCCTTCTAACCCCAACCAAAAATAAACGCTTATCGTTAAAACCTTATCGGCGATGGGGTCTAGAAAAGCACCGAACCGCGTCTGCGCCTTGAAAACTTTAGCATACCAGCCATCAACAAAATCGGTTATCGCCGCAATCACAAACAAATAAAAAGCAAGCTGAAGGTTATCCCCCAACAATAAAACAATGATTAAGGGTGTCGCCAAAAGCCTCAATAGGCTCAGCAGGTTAGGAAAAGTCAAGGGATTATCACTTAGCTCCTCGCCTTGTAGCAAATCCTTGCCCTCGACCATATCTAAAAAATACTTTTTCAACTTTCTATCTCCCCCGTTTTAATATCCACGGCTCATCTTCCTCTTCCGTGAGCGTTAGCTCTAAATTCTTCTGCTTGAGCGCAATAGACAAAATATCTTTTGACCCCGAATAATTAAATACTAGTAAAGCACTTTTATTATCTAGCCGCAAAATTTGATAATTGGTGAGCACGCTGACCTCATCTAAAAGTCGGCGCACACGTTGCCATTCTAGCAGAGAATTGAAATTTAGTCTTACCTCATGACTGCTGGCTTCATTGCTATAAACGATAATACGTCTTTTCCAAGAAATGCCGGTCATTTGCAAAATGTTATCAACCCCTTGCTGAACGAGAGCCTCGCCGCTGTTCTTACCTGAGGCAGCGCCTGAAACTGCAAAGGTCATGCTTTCATCGCCGCTCGTGTTTTGCCTGTCATTGAGAATGCTCAGCCGCACACTAAGCGCATAGCCCGATGTGCCTTTCCAATCAACCTCCTCTAGCTTAGCGTGAGCCAGCAGAACCCGCCGCACGTTATAGCGTCGCGCTAAACGAAACAAAGCCCCGCGATTATTCACCGACGCCGCGCGCGTAGGCAAGGCTTGAATATCCTCTAAATCCCCCACCGGCAAAATAAAAGGTGTGAGACTTTCGCCTATGTCAGGTCTGCCCCACGCCGCGCGCCAGATGTTTTGATTCTCCCAAATCAACCGCCTGCCATTCGGTAAATCATAAACCGGTATCACCAAAACGGGACTCGTCTGCACATCACCAAAAGGAATGTTGTTCTCTTTCAACAGCTCTTGGATACGCTCGGCGACAAACCTTACGGATATTTGTCCTAAATAGCGTGTCGCGCTTCTGCGCTCTCCGGCGGTGGAGTAGCCGAGCGATAGAAGCTGCGCGTCCTTGCCCGCTAAGCGCGGGAGCTTTCCCCAGTCCTCTGGCAAGGTCAAACGCTGGAGCAAGCGCGTGAGCGCAATAGAGTGCCCCTCTAATATCGCCGCTTGGCGCGCGCGCACCGCAGTGGAGGCGGTCGCCTCAACATCAACCCCCGAAACGCTATAAACATCGCCCGCAAGCGCGCTGCCGCTCGGTAGAGCCGCCAAAAACAGTAATAGACAAAACAATAATAGACTTGGGCTGGTTATTCTCATATAGTGGAGTATATTTTATAAACTGATTGATTCGTGGAAAAAATGTCATTTATCGCCCCTAGAAACACGACACCCCTCTACCGAGAGGCAGGCGTGGATATTGAAGAGGGAGAAGCTTTTGTTAAAGCCCTCGCCCCCTTTACTGGTAGCACCAGTAGCAAGGGCGCGGCTTGCGAGCTCGGCGGTTTTGGCGGCGTCTTTGATATAAAGGCAACGGGGTATAAAGACCCTCTGCTCATCGCTTCTACCGATGGCGTGGGAACGAAACTTCTGCTTGCCATTCAAGCGAATCAGCTCGACGGGCTGGGGCAAGACCTTGTTGCGATGTGCGCTAATGATATTGTCGCGCAAGGCGCGAAACCCCTTTTCTTTTTAGACTATCTCGCCTGCGGCAAACTAGAGCAAGCAAGGCACACGAATCTTATCAAGGGCATTAGCGAAGCTTGCGCTTCTATCGGTTGCGCGCTGATTGGCGGAGAAACCGCCGAGATGCCGCGTCTTTATCGTGCCAAAGATTTTGATTTAGCCGGCTTCGCGCTGGGCGCGGTGGAGCGCGAACAGCTTCTGCCAAACAGCGAGGCGCAAGCCGATGATGTCGTTTTGGGCTTGGCTTCTGACGGCGTGCATGCGAATGGCTTTTCTCTCGTCCATAAAATTTTAGAGGCAAACAGCGATTTATCTAATGATAAAGAATTCATCGCGGAGCTACTGACCCCGACACGCCTTTATGTTAAATCGGTTTTAGCGGTCTTGCGCGACAATAATGCCGTTAGGGGCATCGCGCATATCACCGGCGGTGGGCTGGTGAATAATCTGCCGCGCGCCTTAACCGACCCAAAAAATCTCACGATTGAAGTGGATTATTCTAGCTGGCAGATGCCTGCCCTGTTCGCTCGCTTACAAGAAGCGGGCGGCATTACAGCAGAGGAAATGCATACCGTATTTAATTGCGGTATCGGTATGGCACTGATTGTCGCCAAAAATGAAGCAGAGCAGATTGGCGCTCAGCTTGAAAGTTTAGGCGAAAAGGTATTCGCGATAGGTCGCGTAAGAAAAGGCTAAACCCGCCTTATTTATTATTCTTATTTATTCGGGAAGAAAAATTTAATTTCCTCTTTAGCCGTTTCGGCAGAGTCAGAGCCGTGAACGCTATTGGCTTCTATCGACTCGGCGAACTCAGCGCGAATTGTTCCCTCCGCGGCTTCGGCAGGATTGGTCGCGCCCATAATCTCGCGGTTGCGCGCGATAGCATTCTCTCCCTCAAGTATCTGCACCACAACTTCGCCCGATAGCATAAACGCAACGAGGTCATTAAAAAAAGGACGCTCTTTATGAACCGCGTAAAAACCCTCCGCCTGCTCCTTGCTTAACTGCAGACGGCGGCTCGCGACAATTTTCAAACCGCCCGATTCAAACTTGGCATTGATTTTGTCCTCCAAACCTCTTTTGGTTGCGTCAGGTTTGATGATGGATAAAGTTCTCTCACTCATTTTTATCTCCTTTTGTTTTTATTTTTCGTAATGGCGTTGAATAAGCCGATGAACCAAGCGCACACCGAAACCGCTCGCCCATGCCGGCGACGTCGGGCTCAGCTTCGTGCCCATCGCCGTGCCAGCAATATCCACGTGAGCCCACGCTTGACCCTTCTTAATAAAACGCTGTAAAAACTGCGCCGCCGTAATAGAGCCTGCTTCTCTGCCGCCGCCAATGTTTCTCATATCGGCAGTTTTAGAATTCATCATCTTGTTGTAATTATCGGTTAGAGGCAAGCGCCACACTTTCTCGCGCGCCTCTTGTCCCGCATGGCTTAAACGCTCGGCGAGCCTATCGTTGTTGGAAAACAAGCCGGCATGCTCCTTGCCAAGCGCTACGATAATCGCTCCGGTTAAAGTGGCGAAATTCACCACCGCTTGCGGTTTGAACTTCTCTTGCGCGAACCACAAAATATCCGCCAAGACTAAACGCCCCTCAGCATCAGTGTTAAGCACTTCAATCGTCTGCCCCGACATAGACTTGACAATATCGCCAGGTCTTTGCGCGTTGCCATCAGGCATATTCTCAACAAGCCCGATGATGCCCACCGCATTGGTTTTCGCCTTGCGCTTGGCGAGCGCTAACATCGTGCCGGTAACGCAAGCAGCACCACCCATATCTGCTTTCATATCCTCCATACCGCCGGCGGGTTTAAGCGAAATGCCGCCGGTATCGAAACAAACGCCCTTGCCGACCAGCGCAATCGGGGCTTGCTTTGCCCCCGCGCCAGCGCCCGCGCCCTGCCATTTCATCACGACAACATGGCTCTCGCGCACCGAGCCCTGCCCGACTCCAAGCAAAGCCCCCATGCCTAGCTTTTTCAATTGAGCCTCTTTCAGCACTTCAACCTTTAAGCCTGCCTTCTCCAGTGCCTTGACGCGCTTGGCAAATTCGGCGGGGTAAAGAATATTGGCAGGCTCCATCGCTAAATCACGCGCGAAGTTTATCCCTTCGGCAAGCGCGCTTTGCTCCTTAAACAGCTTTTTCGCTTCGGCAGGTTTATCCAAAGCGATAGCAATTTTATTCACTTGCCGTTTGTCCTCCTCTTTGAGCTTGGTGCGATACTTATCAAACCGATAAGCCCCCAGCAACGCGCCGAACCCTAAAGCCGCCGCACTTGCTTCTTTATCTTTAAGCCCTTGCGGCAAGAAAATCGAAACGAGCTCAGGCGCGCTCGACGCAAGACGCTGGACAAGCGAGCCACCAATATCCTCAAAAACCGACTGGGGGCTACTATCTTTATCATCACCACCAGCATCGCCGCCGATACCGACGATAAGCAACCTATCGACATCTATCCCGCTCGGCGCGACAATATCCAGCACGGCGCGCGCCTTGCCCGAAAAACGCTGCCCTTTATAAGCCTTGTTAAGCAATTCTTTATCAATCGCTCCCGCCAAGCTCGGCGGTAATTGAGGGCTTTTTCCCTCACCCACCAAAACAACAAGAACCCCTTGCTTAGGTAAAACTTCATTAACAAAATCTATATTCATTGGACTTTTCTCCTATTCCTAATTTTGCTATATAATGATAGCAAAAACCCTCCCCCCATAAAAGAAAATAATGAAAAAATGTCTGTTTTAACACTTTATATATTGCGACAGATACTCGTGCCTTTAATCATTGCCACTTTGACTCTCAGTGGCATTGTGTGGCTGACGCAATCCTTGTATTTGCTTGATAGAGTTGTGCTTGCGGGGCAAGGCTTGGTCGTGTGGCTAGAGCTGCTGCTCTACACAATGCCGAGCGTTCTGGCTTTTGTCTTGCTTATCTCCTTTTTTATTGCTGTGCTATATGCTTTTTATCGCTTGTTTATGGACAAGGAAATTATCACGATGTTTGCCGCGGGGGTAGCGACTACGCGGCTGATGCGTCCTGTGGTGATATTATCTTTTTTTATCATCACGCTCATTTTGGGGCTTGAGTTCTACATAGCCCCTTGGACCAATCAGCTATTGAAGCAACGCTCGCTGGAAATAAACGCGGATGTCGCTAACGCGATGTTGCGCCCCGGCATTTTCACCAACCCCGCGAGAGGCATTACCGCCTTCATTCGCGCGCGCGATGAAAAGGGATTCGTCTATGGCGTTTTTTTCCAAGATAGCCGCGACAAAAAAAAATCCGTTAGTTATACCGCAGAGAGCGGCACGCTGGTTTATAACAAGGGCAAAACGCATCTGCTGATGTTCAACGGACACGCGCAGCACTACGATAAAAATGCAGAGCACGGCGGCATTACCTTGATTAAATTTGAACGCTATAGCTATGATCTATCGCAGCTGGTGCGCGTGAGTTCTTCTGCAATCCTCGGCGCACGTGAGCTCTACCCCCATCAAATTTATGACCGATGGTTCAATGAAAAAACTTCCGCCGCTCAAAAGAAAGACATTTTCCTTTTCGTCAATAGAGTTCTATTAAGAGCCTTTTATGTATTCGCCTATGGCTTTATCGTGCTCGCCATATTTTTGCCGGCGCAGATAAATCGTCAAGGCTATGCCAAGAGAATAAGGTTTGCTATTGTGGTGGCGATTGCTCTGTTCTTTAGCCCCTTTCCTCTTTTAACCAACGCAACGAATAATGTTTATTATTTCGCGCTCCTTTATATCATACCTATTGTTGTTACGTTGCTTGCTTTGTTTGTCTGCTTGCGCGGCGTTGGTTTTGTCGCGCGCTTTAAGCATCGCATCGCCACGCAAAAAATAAACGAGCTACCCGCCACTTCCGCTGCGGGAGAGTCAGGATAATAATGCCAATCCCCATCACTTTATTACTTTATATTTCTCGTGTTTTTATCTTTCACGTTTTTGTAGTCGCGGCGACTATCGCTGTTTTGTGCTTTGTCGGCACGCTCACCGAAACCACGCGGCGCTTGCTCGAATATGGTGTCGATAGCCCCGAAATCATTATTAAAATGAGCTTCTTCCAAACGCCCTACCTAATTGAAATCGCCTTCCCCTTTATTTTTCTGATTGGCGCGATAAGTTGCTTTTTCTCTTTGACGCGGCGGCTAGAGCTAGACGCCGTGCGCACGAATGGCATTTCGGCGTGGGTGTTTATGCTGCCCGTGCTGATTATTTCTTTTGTCTCGGGCTTGTTTATTTTCACGATTTATAATCCCGTAAGCACGACACTCAACACGAAACATAACGAGATGATAGCAATTCATATTAAACGCAAATCTAATCTCTTGTCGCTCGCGGATAGTGGCATCTGGCTAAAGCAAGGCGACAAAAAAGATCACTCCATCGTTCACGCCGTAAGCACTGGCGCGCTCGGCAAAAGCTTTTCTAATATCACCATCTTTCTTTATCAAGACGCCGATACTTTTCTCGGCAGGCTTGATGCCAAAACCGCCGAGCTCGCGGAAGGTATTTGGAAACTCAAGCAGGTGTGGATAACCAATATCAACGGACACTCTTACTTTGTCGATACTTACGAGCAGCCGACAGACCTCACGCCCGCTCATGTCTATGACAGCGTCGCGCCGCCCGAAACTATTTCTTTTTGGAATTTAGGTGAGTTCATAACGCTCGCGAAAAAGGCGGGGCTTGCCGTGCCAGCCTATGAATTCTACTGGTTTCACTTGCTCTCCATGCCTTTCTTTTTGCTCGCGATGGCTTTAGCCGGCAGCTCTTTCACCTTCTTCTTTTCACAGCGACAAGGACGCGAAGTATGGCTCATTACCTCTGCGATTTTGTTTGGCTTCCTTATCTATCTGCTGTTATTTTTAGGGCGCAAGATTTCAGCAACCCCCGAAACGCCCATCATCATCGCAGCCCTAGCGCCGGTCGTCGTAGCCTTAGCGGCAGGCTCTATCCTATTCTTGCAAAAAGAAGAGGGCTGATGCACTTTGTTTATTTTATTTTTTGCTCGCTGCTTATCTTTTCCCCTCAAGCGAGCAAAGCGGCAAATGGCAAAGAGGCGAGTAATAGCATTCTATTTGAAGCAAATAAAATCAAGCGCAACCGCGCGCTAGGATATATCGACGCTATCGGCAAGGCGCAATTCGAGTGGCGCAACTATAATCTGCTCGCCGACCGCGTGCGCTATTTCGAGAATAAAGACCTGTTGCAAGCCTTCGGCAACATCACATTAAAAGACCCCAGCGGCATTTTTTGGTTCGCGCAAAAAGCGACCCTAGAAAATGATTGGCAAACGGGCAATTTAGAAAATGTCGCCATTCTGTTCGGGGATAATTCTAGACTAAGCGCACGCCGCGCAAAACGCGACTTCTCCCCTAGCGGATTAGGCAAGCGCAATCAAATGCGTTATGCCACCTACAGCCCTTGTAAAGTGTGTAAAAACGAAAAAAATTATCCGCTTTGGCAAATATCGGCAAGCAAGATAACGCACTATGAGAAAAGTAAAACAATTTATTACAGCAATGTTTTTCTCGAATTTTTTGGTGTGCCGGTTTTCTATATTCCCTTTTTCGCGCACCCCGACCCAAGCGTGAAAAGGCGCAGTGGCATTCTAACCCCTAGCATTTTTTATTCCAACCGCTTAGGCGGCGTGGTTGAAGTCCCTATTACGATTGATATTGTGCCGCAAACGTCTCTTATTATAACGCCGCTTATTACCAACCGCGAGGGCGCGCAGCTTGAAGCTGCGTGGCGACACGCAACACCTTACGGCATCTATAACATCACCGCGAGTGTTGCGCACGATTACGAGCAAACCTCCGACAATCAAAAAAATTGGCCACAAGAATATCGCGCTCATATTTTTTCTAATGGCGATTTCTCCTCCCCTGAAAAAGGACACCTAAGCTACAACCTCCAATGGGCGAGCGATGATATTTATTTAGAATTTTTTCATATCTCGCCAACAAGACAGTTAAATTCCAATATCATTTACCAGCACTCCAATGAGCTGATGTCTTTATCGGTGAGCAGTTATTATATTCGGGATTTGATTGACCGCATCGCGCGTCCCGATTTGCTGGTATTGCCTCACATTGAATTTTCTATACGACCTGAATTGCTTGGCGGTCAGCTGTTCTTTGAAACCGATATTTTATCCTTGTTGAGAAGCGAAAACCAAATTGACAAAAAAATAAAAAGTTTAGACCTCAAAAACGCGGAAGAAGGTTTGTTTCGATTTTCAACCACATTAGGCTGGCAAGACGACTGGGTGTGGTTCGGCAACGCGATAACCTTCCATACTTATGGTCGTTTTGATTTATATCAAAGGCGCGGCTATCGAGAAGATGGCGAGCGCATCAACACGCAAGGCAGAAACCGTGCGCTTGGTTTAGTGATGCTTGAATGGCGTTATCCCCTTATCATCGAGACCGCGCGCAACAGCCATATATTAGAGCCCATCGCGCAGCTTATCTACGCGCCCTACAAAAACCAAAACGCCTTCCCCAACGAGGACAGCCAAGAGTTTTATTTTTCCGATAGCAACCTTTTTTCCGCTAACCGCTTTCCGGGAATAGATAAGTGGGAGAGTGGTCCGCGGGCGAACCTTGGCTTTCACTGGGAGTTCTACCCGATTGAAAATTTTTCTTCCTCTTTTGTGTTCGGCAAGGTGTTTCGGCTCAAGCCGAGCAGGGATTTTGAATCTGACATAACCATAAGTGGTATCAGCGGGCGCGATAGCGATTTTGTCGGGCGCTGGGATTTATCAAGCCCCTATGTTCAATTCTCGCAGACCACGCGGCTCGGTCGCAAGCAGCTCGCCTTCGAGCGCTACGATGCCTTTATTCGAGTGGCGGTCGGCATCTTTAGCCTCACGACAAACTACAGCTTCGATAAGCCTACAGACCAGCAGGGCATTCTCAACGAGGCTTCTGTGCAATTCGGAGAAAGCTGGCGCACCTTTGGTCGCGTGCGCTATGACTTGGCGCGAGGAAATCTATTGAATTATAGCGCGGGCATCGCTTATACTGATGAATGTTTTATAATGAACATCAGTTTCTCGAAAAAAGAAAATCAAGCCCGCCCCGAAGATAACGACTTTAGAGTAGGGCTACAACTTACTTTTACCAATTTAGGTGAAGTGAATATATCATCGCTCGCGGGAGGGAGCGCGTATGATAATTAGAGCAATGAGGGTAATATGTTTCCTTGTCTTGTGCTTTTCGGCAAGCGCCTTTGCGGCGGTGACCGAAATTATGTTGCTTGTCAATGGCGTGCCCATTTCTAATTTTGACATTCAACAGCAGGCGCGCATGCTTGTCGTTACGTCTAACATTGAGCCAACGAAAAAAAATTTAGCAGACGCGCAAAAACGTGCGAAAGCGCAACTGGTAGATAATATTTTACGTGGCAACATTGCCAAACAAAACAACATCTCTGCTAGCAAGAAAGAAATCCGTCAGGCTATTAAGCGTGGATTGCGGGGAGGACAATCGGTAGATGATTTTCTAGTTTTTTTAAGAAAGAATAAAGTGCGCACAGAAAATTTTTATCGCCACATGGAAGCCGAAATTTTATGGAATAAATATGTTGAACGCCACATTGTGCCTAGAATTATCGTGCCACAAAACCAAGTAGAGCAAAAACTACAAGAGATAAAACAAAATCTTCAGCAAAAAAGTTATCTTATGTCGCAAATTGTTTTACATTTCGAGAATTCAACAGAGGAAAATGTCGCGCGAAAAACGATGGCGCAATTAAAACAGCAATTAAGCAAAGGTGCTGCGTTTAATTTTATCGCGCGCAATTATTCGCAAGGCAGACTCGCGAGCAGCGGTGGAGACTTGGGCTGGGTCAATGACGGCAACTTGCCTAAAAAATTAAAGGCGCTTGTCCAGACGATGACGACTGGCTCTATTTCCCCTGTGGTTCGGCTTGCCGATGGGTTTTATATCATTTTGCTGCGTGATGTGCGCACGCCTCAAACGAATGTGTTAAAAAAAATTCAACTCGAATTGAAAATTATCCGTGTGCCCCGAAGAATATCGGACGCTCAAGTGCAGCAAAGTTTTTCTGATTGCACCAAAACAAGTGATTCTGCTGCGCGGCTCAATGCTGACGTGCAAGCGATGGGACTTGTGCCTTTCACCGATTTGTCTAAGACGCTCCAAAAAAAGTTAGAGCAGGTCAAAGAAAATACCTTAGTCCCCTCCGTGCGCGACTCCAACCGAAAGGAATTTATTCTCGTCTGCGATAAAATTATTGAAGAAGACCCGCGCCTATCGCAGCAGAGAATCCAAAACAGCCTTTTATCACAAAAGGCTTTTATTCGTGCGCGTCAAAAGATGCGCGACTTGCGCCGCGATGCCAGTATCGAAATCAAATAAGCCGCTTGCTCTCACGTGCGGCGCGGGCATTAGCACTGAAATTACTCATAAGGCTTGGCTTCGTCTTAAACAAAGCGGTATCGTTTTTTTTCTCGTTGGCGCGGCGGAGCATTTTAGCGAAAGCCGAACCATCGCCCATGCGAACGAAGCGATAGATATTTTCAACCACGCCCTTCCGGTTCTGCCGATTGAAGCCGCTGCCGAAACTGATGAGGCTTCTAGAGCGCTGCGCTCGCTGGAGCTTGCCACAACTCTAACGCTTGAAGGTTCGGCTTCGGCTTTGGTCACCAACCCGGTGAATAAGGCGCATTTAGCGCGCCTTGGATTTCGCCATCAGGGGCAAACGGAATACCTCGCCGCGCGCGCCGAGACCGAAGCTTTGATGATGCTTGCCACCCCCACGATGAGATGCGCGCTCACCACAACGCACTTGCCTTTGCGCGACGTGGCGCATGCGCTCACGACGGAGAAAATCATCGCGGCGGGAAAAATTCTAGAGCAGGCGCTCACCGAGCATTTTGGCATTGCCTCCCCGAACATAGCCGTAGCGGCGCTGAACCCGCACGCCGGCGATAGCGGGCTGCTGGGTGACGAGGAGGAAAGAATCATTGCGCCGGCTTGCGCTGCTTTGGGGGTGAATTTCTCTCCGCCTCTGCCGGCCGACACGATGTTCGCGCGTAAAAACATTGATGCTTTTTTGTGTATGTTTCACGACCAAGCGCTCATTCCGATTAAGATGCAGACTGAAGCGGCGGTGAATATAACTTTGGGCTTGCCTTTTGTGCGCACCTCGCCCGACCACGGCACTGCCTTTGATATTGTCGGCAAAAATATAGCTGACGAAAGTAGTCTCGTTGCTGCAATAGAATTAGCGCATAGGCTTAGTCAAAAATGAATCCGCGCTCTCTTCCTTTGTTGCGTGATGTTATTAAAAAATTTGGTTTAAGCGCGCGCGCTTCTTTGGGGCAGAATTTTTTACTTGATAATAATATCAACGAAAAAATTGCCCGCGCGATTGCGCCGCAAGGTAAAGTCGTGATGGAAATCGGCGCGGGACCCGGTGGGCTGACGCGCGCTTTACTCGCAAGTAAGCCCAAAAAGTTATTCGCTGTTGAAATTGATAAAAGAGCCATTCCCGCTTTAGAGGAATTGAAAACATTTTATCCCTCGCTTGATATTATCCAAGAAGATGCGTTAAAAATTGATCTAGAGATTGATATAGATATTATTGTTGGTAATTTACCTTTTAATGTTGCCTCTCCCCTGTTGGCGCTTTGGTTGCTCGCCCCGCGACCGAGTTATAAAGAGGTTATCGTGCTGGTGCAAAAGGAAGTGGCGGAGCGTATAACCGCTGTGCCTCATACGCGTGCTTTCGGTAGGCTTTCTATTCTTTGTCAGTGGCGGGGGAAGGCGAAAACTTTATTCACGATTCCGTCAAGCGCTTTTGCGCCGCGCCCGAAAGTGGATAGTGCTTTGGTCGCCATTCAGCTTACCCCCACACTTGAATATCTTGCCCCTGAAGCAATCGATTATGTTAGTCGCCTTGCTTTTAGCCAGAAGCGCAAAATGCTACGCGCGCATAAAATTTTGCTGCCCTCGCTAGAAGCTTTGAACATTGACCCACGCCTACGCGCCGAGCAATTATCCATCGCGCAGTTTCGCGCTTTAGCTGCAGATGTTTTTAAGCGCAACCCACTCTTGCGCGGATAAAGTTTTTTTGATAGTCCATGCCGATTCACTAAAGAAAAGCGCACGCTTACTCGGCGCGGGGTGGGTGGAGAAATAAGAAATTGTCTCTTGTGCCTCTCCGTGCTTTTCGGCGAGACTATGAAACCAATCGGCAAGCGGTTTAGGGTCTATCCCTTTCGCGCTCATCATCGCTAAAGCATAGGCATCAGCTTCTTTCTCCATTGCGTGGGTATAACTATTGACTGCCAACTGGCCAACCACAGGAAAAAAAGTGACGTCCCCAACCACAAGAGCAAACAAAACACCCAGCGTAGCGGTAGAAACAAGCCGCCGCATCGCGTGGCGATGTTCAATATGTCCCACCTCGTGCGCCAATATGGCTTCCAACATCGCCGATTGCCGCGCTCTATCCAAAAGACCGCTCAATATAATAATATGCCCGCCCGGCAAGGCAAAAGCATTCTCCTCCTTACCCTCAACCACCGCGATTGTAATGCCCTGCGCCAGCTCCTTGTCTAAAATTTTGCTTTTCAACTTATCCAAAGCAGCCATGCCTCGTTTGTTATTACATTGCTGTTTGCTTTCTATTATCGACTCGTAAGCCTGCGCCCCGATTTCCACATCAAAGCTCTGAGGAATCAACCACACGATAGGGTTCGACAATAAAGGAATGATTTGGAAAAAAAACAACCACCCGCCGACCACACCCAATAGCGTATAAAAGATAATTTTTTTATCCTCCCGCAGTCTCGAATAGGGCTGTGTCCCTTCCTGTAGTTTTTCTTGTAGAGCCTTGTCGCGCAGAATAAGCCGCGCGCTGCCGCCTAATGTGAGGCAAAACTCGCCTTCCGCCTCTTTGGCTTTGATGCGCGAGAGCCTATCGGCTTGCCATCGTGCCTCTAAGTCTCCTGCTTCGTTATAAATTTTTATGTATCCCGCCTCAAGCCTCACTTGAACGGGCTTGCCCCATATTGCTTTGCTATCGTAAAAAGTAGAGTGCGTCATCATCTGCTTATAGCATATCTTGACCTGATTGCTTATCGTGCTATAATCAGGGCAAGGGGTCGAGGAGGACTTATGGCATCGATTAGATTTCTCAATCAACTAGAAATAGACCACGGCGCGGTGAAAATGCTGCCCGCCACTTTAGAGCAGCTCGGCATTAAGAAGCCGCTCATCTGCACCGATAAGGGGCTGGTTAAGGTCGGCATTGTGGATAAAGTGCGCGACATTCTCGGCAACAAAATACCCTATGAGATTTACGACGGCACGCCCGAAAACCCCACAGAGGAAGCTGTGCTGGAAGCGCTTGCGCTTTATCGCGAAAGCGGCTGCGATGGTCTTGTCTGCTTGGGAGGCGGCTCGCCGATGGATTTAGGCAAAGCGGTTGGCGTTCTCGTCAAGCAGCCAGAGCCTCTTGCACAATATGCTTTAGCCGAAGGGGGACGCGATAAAATTAAATCTATTCCGCCGCTCATTGCTATCCCGACAACCGCAGGCACCGGCAGTGAAATTTCTGTCGGCTTTGTTGTTATCGTTGGTGATGGCAGGAAGCTCACTTTCGCTTCGCCGCTGACGATTCCTAAAATTGCTTTATGCGACCCTGAGCTGACGCTCGGCTTGCCGGCGCGTCTCACTGCGGCGACTGGTATGGACGCGGTAACCCATTGCATTGAAGCGGTGCTAACGCCGGTCATCAATCCGCCTGCCGAGGCATGCGGGCTAGACGGGCTACGCAAAGCTGTGCGTCAAGGCTTTTTGGAGAAAGTCGTTGCCGATGGCAGCGACAAGGACGCGCGCTGGAATATGATGATGGCATCATCGGAAGGCGCGATGGCTTTCCAAAAAGGTTTAGGCGCAGTGCATGCGATGAGCCATGCTTGCGGTCGCATTAAAGAGCTCAAACTTCATCACGGCACGCTGAACGCGGTGATTTTGCCTGCGGTCTTGCGTTTTAACAAAGACCATGTCGGTGATAAATACGCTCTCTTGCGCGAAGCGATGGGGCTAGACGCGAACGCCGACTTGGCTGACGAGATTTCTAAACTCAATGAGCGCATTGGCTTGCCCGCCAACTTAGGCGAGATGGGCATCACAATGGATACGCCGGGAATTATAGAAAACTCGGTTGCTGATATTTGTTCTTTCACCAACCCGCGCCAAGCGAGTGCTGAAGATTACGAGAAAATATTTGAAGACGCCATAGGCAACTAGTTGCGTAGCGGCTAGCCGCGTAGCAACTAGTTGCGTAGCGTTTAGACGCTATCGGTTAATTTTAATGCGCGGTGGTGGCATCAGGGCTGGAGGGCAAAGTGTGCGGTAAGGCTTCTCTGTCTTCCGTCCATTTAATCGGCTTGGGCATTTCGGTTAAAACGTGAGGAAAAATTTCATCAACATATTTCACCTTAATAATCTCCAGCTCCTTGCGAACTTTTTCGGGAATATCAGGTAAATCCTTCTCGTTGGCTTGAGGGATTAATACCTTCTTCACGCCGGCGCGCAAAGCGGCAAGCAGTTTCTCTTTCAAGCCGCCGATAGGCAAAACGCGTCCGCGCAAGGTTATCTCGCCAGTCATCGCAACATCACGCCGCGCCGGAATGCCGGTCGCTAAAGAAACAATCCCCGCCACCAAAGCAACGCCGGCCGAAGGCCCGTCTTTTGGCGTTGCCGCTTCGGGCAAATGAATATGAATATCGCGCCGCTCAAATAAAGAAGGCTCAACCCCAAACTCTAGCGTATGGGAGCGCACGAAAGTTTGCGCCGCCGAAATAGATTCCTTCATCACATCGCGCAGATTGCCAGTGATAGTCATCTTGCCCTTGCCGTGAGTGAAAGCGGCTTCAATCGTCAGCAGCTCGCCGCCATACTGCGTCCAAGCCATACCGGTAACGACACCAACCCTATTGTCTTTCTCAAGCTCCTCGTCAATAAACTTCGGCACACCAAGAATATCAGTTAGGTTCTTAGGCGTTATTTCAACTTTCTCTAGCCCCTCCTCTGTGAGCAGACGCTTGACCGATTTACGCGCAAGAGCGTTTATCTCGCGCTCTAGCGAGCGCACACCCGCTTCGCGCGTCCAAAGTCTTATCAGGGACTTCAGCACACCTTCGCCCAGCTGCCACTCTTCTTCCTTGAGCCCGTGCGATTTACGCACTTTGGGAATCAAATGGCGTTTAGCAATTTCAACCTTCTCGTCTTCGGTATAGCCGGCGATACGAATGACCTCCATTCTATCGAGCAGTGCGGGAGGCATATCTAGCGTATTGGCGGTCGTGATGAACATCACATCGGACAAGTCGTAATCGACCTCAAGGTAATGGTCGGCGAAGGTGGCGTTTTGCTCGGGGTCGAGCACCTCGAGCAAAGCAGCCGCGGGGTCGCCGCGAAAATCCGCGCCTATTTTATCAATCTCGTCCAGCAAGAACAGCGGGTTGGAATGCTTCGCGCGCTTCATCGATTGAATAATGCGCCCGGGTTGCGAGCCAATATAAGTGCGGCGATGGCCTCTAATTTCGGCTTCGTCGCGCACGCCGCCTAAAGACATACGAACGAACTCGCGCCCCGTTGCTTTGGCGATAGATTTACCGAGCGACGTCTTGCCAACCCCAGGCGGACCGACCAAGCAGAGGATAGGTCCTTTGAGTTTGCCCGCGCGTTTTTGCACGGCGAGATATTCTATAATACGCTCCTTAACCTTTTCGAGTCCGTAGTGATCCTGCGTGAGGCTTTCTTGCGCTTGCGCGAGAGTGTTTTTCAAGCCCTGCTTATTGTTCCAAGGGATAGAAAGCAACCAGTCCAAGTAATTGCGCACAACCGTCGACTCTGCCGACATCATATTCATCTGCTTTAGTTTTTTGAGTTCGGTTTGCGCTTTTTCTTTTGCTTGTTTGCTAAGCTTTGTCTTTTTTATTTTTTTCTCGAATGCGTCGAGGTCAGAGCCGCCTTCGCTGCCCTCGCCGAGTTCGTTTTGGATAGCCTTGAGCTGCTCGTTAAGATAGTATTCCTTTTGCGTTTTTTCCATTTGATTTCTAACGCGCCCGCGAATTTTCTTTTCGAGTTGCATCATAGAAATATCTTTTTCCATCAGGGCATAAATTTTCTCTAGCCGCTCCACCACCGATAGCGTTTCAATCAGCGCTTGTCTTTCTTCAACACTTTCGGCGATTTGAGCCGCCATCACATCTGCGCGTTGAGACACATCGCCTATTTCGCCAACCGAGACAACCGCCTCCGCGCTTAGTTTCTTTTTCATTCCGGCGTAAGTGGAGAAGCGTTGCAAAATAGATTTTGCTAAACTTTCTAAACTTTCTTTGTCATTATAAACATCATCTTGCTTGACGACTTCAGCCAGTAAGGCGTCGTTTTTTTCTTCGCAAGATTCAATTTTAGCGCGGTGCATTCCCTCAACGAGAACCTTGACCGTTCCGTCAGGTAATTTCAATATCTGCAACACATGCGCCAACACACCCACCGAATAAATATCATCTGCGGCGGGGTCATCTTTTTGCGGGTCCTTCTGCGCCACGAGCATCAAAGGCAATTTATTTTTATCCGCATATTCCAACGCCTTGAGAGATTTCTCCCGTCCCACAAATAAAGGCGCCACCATGTGGGGAAAAACAACCATATCGCGCAAGGGCAGCACGGGTAGCGTCTGCTCGCGCTCTAAAACCAATTTGTCTGTTTCATCGGACATAATAAATTTCACACTCCTTCTTTTTAGCGAATCCTATCGCTTTTACCTAATATATCACTATAGATGGGGTTTATCCCCCCTTTTGTCAATAGCCGAAATGGATATAAATAGTTTGAGGGGGAGGATTATTTTCTTGCACACCGCGCTCCTTTCACTTTACAATGGGCTTTTAATGGAGACATTAAAAAAACGCGCTTTCTCTCACCACCATTTGCTTTCGACAAAAGGGCTTTTGGCGCAGGAGGTTAATTTTCTTCTCGACCGCGCAGAGCACTTTGAGATTCGCGATAGCTTAAAGAACAAAACGCAAATAAATCTTTTCTTTGAATTTTCTACCCGCACCGACACCAGCTTTGAAGCCGCCGGGCAAAAATTAGGTGCGAACGTGATTTCCATTCGCGCGGACACCACTTCTATCAATAAGGGCGAAACCTTGCTTGACACTGCCAGCACGCTCAACGCGATGTCGCCCGATATTCTGGTTGTGCGCCACCAAGCCGCAGGTGCAGTGGAGCTTCTGTCGCAAAAAGTAGATTGCGCCGTTATCAATGCCGGCGATGGCGCGCACCAGCATCCGACTCAAGCGCTCACTGACGCGCTCACTATTCGCCAGCACAAAAAAACGTTTGACAACCTCACTATCGCCATTTGTGGCGATATTTTACATAGCCGTGTCGCGCGCTCTAACATTTATCTGCTGAAAACTTTAGGCGCACGCGTTCGTTTGGTTGCGCCTTCTACTCTATTGCCAAAAAATGCTGCCGAAATTTTTGGCGTTGAAGTGTTTAACTCAATGGAAGAGGGTATCAAAGCGTGCGATATTGTTATGGTCGGACGCTTACAGCAAGAAAGAATGGCTAACAATATTATTCCAAGCGCGCGCGAATACTTTAGGCTCTTCGGCTTGACAGAGAAAAAACTATCCTATGCTAAAGACGATGTGCTGGTGATGCACCCCGGCCCAATGAACCGCGGCGTGGAAATAGATAGTGCGGTTGCTGATAATCCAAAAATATCTCTCATTCAAGAGCAGGTCAAAAATGGCGTGGTGATGCGTATGGTGTTGCTAAAAACTTTAATTGAAAATAATGAGAAAAAATATGTCTAGCCTCCTGTTAAAAAACGCGCGCCTGTTAGGGGAGAAATCTGAAACCTCTTGCCTCATTGAAGACGGCATCATCAAGGGCTTCAATATAAACCAGACGCCCGATAAGACTATCGACTGCGCGGGGCATTGGCTTTTGCCGAGCATGGTCGATTATCAAAGTTTTTTCAACGACGACCTAGAAAGTTTGGAAACCATCGCTATCGACAGCGGGTTTTGCGAGGTCTGGGCTATGCTGCCCGACAACAGACAGAACAAAAGCGCGGGGGCGCATTTGGTTTCGCCGCTCACGCGCATAGACGAAAACGGCACCGAGCGTTTAGCGGAAATAGGATTGGCGCATAAAGCGGGCAAGTCGTTTTTTTCTAACGGCAATGTTGCAATCAAAGACAACGGGCTCATGCGGCAGGCGATGATTTACATTGCTGATTTGGGTGGTGTGCTGGTTCATCAACCGCAAGACCCTGCGCTTGCGGCGGAGGGGCTGATGCACGAGGGGAAAATATCGGCGGAGCTGGGGTTGAGAGGGACCCCGCCCGAAGCCGAAACGATGATGCTTGCGCGCGACCTCGAGCTTGTGCGTATGACGGGTTGTCCCTATCTCGCGCAGCAGCTATCCACCGCGCGCGGCGTGGAGATGATAAGGGCGGCGAAGAAAGAGGGCTTGCCGGTTGCGTGTGGCGTTTCGATTAACCACTTGCTGCTAAACGAGTCGGCGATTGGAAATTTCAGGACTTTTTGTAAGCTCACGCCTCCGTTGCGCAGCGAGGCGGATAGGCAAGCCTTGCTTGCTGGGGTGAAGGACGGGACGATAAGCCAGATTGTTTCGGCGCACAACCCGCAGTCGCAAGAGAACAAGCGCGTTCCCTTTGAGCATGCGCGGTCGGGTTCGATTGGCTTGGAGACTTTTTTATCGGCGATTTTCCTGCTCCACCACCGCGAGGGCATTGCGCTGGAGGTGCTGATGAAAAAGATAACGCCCGCGCCTCACGCTTTAATGGCGGGCAGTTGTGCTAATCTGGTTTGCTTTGAGGACGGCGCACCTTGGACGCTCGATGTTGCGCAGCGTCCGTTAGCGAGCAAGACGCAAAACTCTGCTCTTGACGGCACGGAATTTACAGGGAAAATCAAAATGACTATACTAAAGGGGGAGGTAAAGTTTGATGCCAGAGCCGATTGATTGGGGCTTTGCCCTACCCTATTACGTGAGCGCCTTGTTCGGCGGTTATCTGCTCGGCTCTTTTCCGACAGGCGTGGTTTTGAGCAAGCTCTTTGGCTTTGTGGATTTGCGCTCGGTCGGTTCGGGCAACATAGGCGCGACGAATGCCTTGCGGACGGGCAACAAGCTGCTCGCGCTCGGCACTTTGCTGGGCGACAGCGGGAAGGCGGCGTTGAGCGTCTGGCTCGGCAGTTATTTTGGCGAGCAGACGGCGATTTTAGCGGCGGTGGGATGTTTGCTAGGGCATTTATATCCTGTGTGGCTGGGGTTCAAGGGCGGCAAGGGCATAGCGGTTTATATCGGCGCGTTGAGCGTTTTGTTCTATCCCTTGGCGTTGATATTCATTTTGGTTTGGGTCTTGACGGCTTTTTTCACGCGCTATTCGTCATTGGCGGCGCTGCTGGCGGTTAGCGCGATGCCTTTGGGCGCGATATATTTCGAGGCGTTTCAGTTAAGGGATTTATGTATTTTATTTTTGGTGCTGGTGTTTTACACTCACCGAGAGAATGTGGTTCGTCTGTGGCGAGGAGAGGAGAGCAAAATTGGGAAAAAAGATATTAGATAAAGAGCGGATGTCGCGGTTGCGATTGATAAGGAGTCAAAATGTTGGACCTGCAACCTTCCGCCTTCTGCTTGAGCGTTTTGGCACGGCGGAGGTAGCGTTAGAGCATCTGCCGGAGTTGAGTGCGCGCGCGGGCGGTCGCCGCCGCATAAGAATTTGCGCGCAAGCTCGCGTGGAGCAAGAGGCGGAGAAGTTGGCGAAGCTGGGCGGTCGGTTTATAATGCTGGGCGATGCGGATTACCCTGAGGGTTTATCCTTGTTAGAGCACGAGCCGCCGGTGCTATCGGTTTTGGGTCGCGGAGATTTACTGCGCGCGAACAACATAGCAATCGTGGGAACGCGCAATGCTTCGGGAACTGCGCTGATGCTGACGCGCAAGATAGCGCGAGAGTTATCGGGTTATGTTGTTGTTTCGGGCTTGGCGCTGGGGATAGACACGGAGGCACATCGCGCGAGTTTGTCGAACGGCACGATAGCGGTGTTGGCAGGCGGGGTTGATGTTCTTTATCCGCCGGAGAACGGCAAACTTTACGATGAGATAAAAGAGGTGGGCTGCGTGGTAAGCGAGATGCCTTTGGGTGAGCAACCGAATTCGCGTCATTTTCCGCGGCGCAATCGAGTGATATCGGGTTTGTCGTTGCTGGTTGTTGTGGTAGAAGCGCCGAAGCGTTCGGGAGCGATGATAACGGCGCGCGCGGCGGCGGAGCAAGGTCGGTTAGTTTGTGTGTGTCCGGGTTCGGCTTTGGATCCTCGCGCGAAGGGGACGAACCAGCTTCTGCGCGATGGTGCAACGCTGGTTGAGTCGGCGGAAGATATTTTGCGTGAGATTGAGCCACTAACGCGGCTCCATTTAGCGGATAGGTCAGCGGTGTATCGCAAGCCTCCGCCGCTTTTGACCGAGCCGAACAAGGGGGATTATGAAACGCTCCTGACCTTTTTAAGCGAGCATGCTTTGCCGCGCGATGAGCTGATGCGCTTATCGGGCGAGAATCCGCATTTTGTGAATGTGATGCTAACGGATTTAGAGATAGCCGGTCGGGTTCATAGAAACATAGACAATGACCTTATCTCGGTTTTGGAGTAAGTTGGGCGAATGGCTGATAAAAGAGAAATAGCAAGATTGAGTCTTCCGTCTTGGGTTTGGTGGTCTATTGCTTCTTTCTTTATAATATCAGCATTAATTATTTATCTTTATATCGAGACTGCAAAGTTAAACACACTAAATAATATAAATTATATTGTTCTCGTTTTAGCCGCTTTCGTGGGTTCTCCCTTTTTTATTTGGCGCACAATTTTAACAAGCAAACAAACTGAAATTCAACAAGAATCGGAACATACCAAAAACTATTTTGAAGCAATTCAACAGCTTGATTTTGAAGCTAGTAAATATGATGAAAAAATAACTTCTAGAGCAGGCACAATATATGGGTTAGGAAACATTGCAAAAAATAGCCAAGACCATCACCTCCAAATAGTAAAATTGCTTGTTAGCTATATTCAAAAAAATACTAAAAAAGAAAAACCTTTGAAACCAGATAAAACAGACATTATAGCAGCTTTAGAGGTTATTGGTAATCGTAATGAAAAATGGATTGAAGAAATTGAAGACAAAGAAAATTATCAATTAGATTTTAGCGACCTTGATTTCTCAGAAATACAACTCCCTCCCAATATGAATTTTGCTAAAATTGTTTTCAATGAAGCCAACCTTAAAAATGCAAATTTTCAAAGTGCAAACCTTCGAGGCGCAGACCTTTTAAACACTGACCTTGAATTTGTAAAATTTGATTGGGCTAATTTATGTGGGGCTATTTTATTTAGTGCTAGAAATCTAACGCAGGAACAAATTGATTCTACTTTTGGTGATGGAGCAACCTACCTGCCCGCAGGCTTACATAAACCTCCCCATTGGCTTACCATAATATTGAGTGAAAAAAGAAGCAAAGAAGAATGGGAGAAATGGAAAGAAAACTCTATATTCTACAACCCCCCGACAAAATAAGGCGCATTAGAATATAGGCGGGCAGAAATTATTATCCATGATAAATTCAACAAATCATTAAACAAAGGAGGAAAAAATGAGTGACAAAACAAAATGGGGAAAACGTGTTTGGCATGTCTGGCTAGTATTGACCTTAGCCAGTGCTATAGCATTCATAATTTCTGTTACTGTTGTATCTAAGATTGTCCCATTAAACCTATGGTTAGCAATACCTTTGGGAATCATATTTAGGATAGCTGGGGATGGTTTAATCACATTTCTTACTTTAAGGCTATTGCCCAATTTTTTTCTTCCGCATATAAGCAGATGGGCAGAAAAAATCAATAAAAGTCTTAGCTAGCAGTGGTCGGGGAGTCAATACACCGCAAAAAATCGGCGACTATAATCTTTAAGCCGTGAAGCTCTGAACATACATTACAGCCTCCCCGACCGAAAAATCGGTGTCTAAAAGCGCGTCCGCTGAGTGATCGGGGAGCTAATAATACCGCCAAAAGTCGGCAGCCATAATCTTTAAGCCCGAAGACTCTGAACATACATTATAGCCTCCCCGACCGAAAAATCGGTCAGGGTCTAATGGCGAGGATTATTAGTTCCCCAAGCAGCTAACGTCTTCGAGCTGCTCGCCCCCATATTATCATATTCTTGGCATATATTTCCCTCCTTGCTTATTGCGCTATTTCTCTGTAAAAAAAGATTATGCACTTGCTCATCGTCGAATCTCCCGCCAAAGCCAAAACCATAGGGAAATATCTCGGCGGCGACTATGACGTCATCGCTTCCTTCGGGCATCTGCGCGACCTCGCCGCGAGAGAGGGCGCCGTCCTGCCAGACCAAGACTTCGCGATGACTTGGCAAATCTCCCCCGAACGAACCAAACAGCTCAACGAAATCTCCCGCGCCGTCAAAAAAACCGATAAGCTCATCCTCGCTACCGACCCCGACCGCGAAGGCGAAGCTATCTCATGGCATCTCATCGAAGCTCTACACGACCGAAAACTCCTCAAGGGTATTCCTATCGAGCGTGTCGTCTTTAACGCCATCACGAAATCCGCCGTCCTTGAAGCTATCGACAACCCGCGCCAAATTGACGAGAACCTCGTTAATGCCTATCTCGCGAGGCGCGCGCTAGATTATCTTGTCGGCTTCACGCTCTCGCCGGTCTTGTGGCGAAAACTGCCCGGTATCAAATCCGCCGGCAGAGTCCAGTCCTCCGCCCTGCGCCTCATCTGCGAACGCGAAGCCGACAGAGAGCAATTCAAGCCGCAAGACTTCTGGACCATCGACGCCAAACTTCAAGCCAAAGAGGGAACGTTCCTCGCGCGACTCGCCGCTATCGACGGAAAGCGATTACAAAAATTCTCCCTCAAAAGCCCCCAAGAAGCCGAAACCGCCCGCGATAGAACCGAAAAAGCCCAGTGGCTCATCGCCGATATTAAAAGCAAACCCGTTAGCAGAGGTCCCACCCCGCCCTTCACAACCTCAACCCTACAGCAAGAGGCTTCGCGCAAGCTCGGTTTCTCCGCCGACCGCGCGATGCGATGCGCCCAGCGACTCTATGACGGCTCGCTCGGCGCGGGCTTCATTACCTATATGCGAACCGATAGCGTCAATGTCACGCCCTCCGCCATAACCCAAATGCGAGACGAAATACATAAGCAATTCGGCGAGGCTTACACGCCCGAAAAGCCGAATTACTATCGCTCGAGAGCCAAAAACGCGCAAGAGGCGCACGAAGCCATTCGCCCTACCGACTTCGCGAAAATTCCCAGCGAGACCAGCCTCAAGGGCGATGAGGCGAGGCTTTACGAACTCATTTGGAAACGCACAATGGCGAGTCAAATGTCTAAAGCGCAATTTCAGCAAACGCAGCTCTCGCTTTCTAGCGAAGACGAAACGCTGCAAGCGCGCGCGACCGGGCGCGTCTTAATTTTTGATGGCTTCTTGAGAATCTATTTTGAAGGCAGGGACCTCCCCGAAAATAGCGATGACGACAAAGAGCAAAAGCTGCCTTCTGTCGAAAAGGGTGAGCGGCTAAAAATTGAAAAGGCGACCAGCGACCAGCACACCACGCAACCGCCGCCGCGTTTCACCGAAGCCTCTCTCGTCAAGCGAATGGAGGAGCTGGGCATCGGCAGACCTTCCACCTACGCCCCCACGATGAACGTTCTGCGCCAGCGCAATTATGTTGTGATGGATAAGAAGCAGCTCGTCCCCGACTCGCGCGGGCGCATTGTGACGGAATTTCTCAAAAAATATTTTAGCAAGTATATTGATTACAACTTCACCGCCGGAATGGAAGAGAGCCTCGACAAAGTTTCTGATGGCGCGCTTGCGTGGCGCGAGCTGCTGCGCACTTTCTGGGTCGACTTCATCAAAGCGATAGACGACACTGCCGAGCTGCGCATCACTCACGTTCTCGATTACCTCAACGAGCAGCTTGCGCCTTCTGTTTTCCCTGCCGAGCGCGGCGGGCGACAATGCCCGCAATGCGACAAGGGGCAGCTTTCCATTCGGCTCGGTAAGTTTGGTGCTTTTGTTGGGTGCGCCAATTATCCTGATTGTAAATACACCCGCTCGCTGCTCGCGGACGAAAACGAAGCCGCCGCCGAGCGCGAGCTTGGCACTTGTCCCGAGACCCATCAGATTATTTGCGCTAAGTCGGGTCGCTTCGGTCCTTATGTCGAGCGCGCGCAGATGGAAGACGAGAAAAAACCCAAGCGCTCGCCTATTCCTAAGAGCATCAGCCCGCAAGAGATTGACCTCGCGCAAGCGCTTAATCTTTTGTCTTTGCCGCGTGTTGTCGGCGAGCACCCTGAGGACGGCGCGCCTATCACTGCTGGCATCGGGCGCTTCGGTGCTTTCGTCAAGCACGGCAAGCTCTACGCCAACCTAGAGGACGACGAAAGCGTGCTAGATATTGGCTTGAATAGAGCGGTGGCTCTTTTGGTTGAGAAGAAGCGCAACCCTAAATCGCGATGGGGGAAGGCGGTTTCTAAGGGCAAGCTCTTGGGCGAGCACCCTGACGGCGGCGAAATCCGCCTTTTGACCGGCAGATATGGTCCTTATGTTAAGCACGACAAGGTCAATGCCTCGCTGAACGACATCGAGCCTGACGAGATGAGCCTCGCGCAAGCCATCGTGCTTATTGATGAGCGCCGCGCTAAAGCTCCTGCCAAGAAGAAGCGCGCCGCAAAAAAGAAGACTGCGAAGAAAACAACCAAAAAAGCTGTTAAAAAGAAAGTAGCAAAAAAGAAAGCGCCCAAAGAGGAATCCGAATGAACCATAATTTAACAACTTATATTAAAAAGCTAAACCAACATTATGATGACGGCACAGAGCATACGCATCGCCCTGCCCTTGTTGATTTGTTAGAAGAATCTGCGGAAGCAATAAATGAACCAGGCAGAAAAAATGGCAATATGCCTGATTTACTTATAAAAAATAGTTCAAAACACACTATTGGCTTTATTGAAACAAAAAAAATTAATGCTGATTTAAACAAAGCTTTGAAAACAGAACAATTAAAGCGCTATTTGACGGCTCTTCCCAATTTATTGCTTACCGATTATGTAGATTTTATTTGGCTTAAGGAAGGCAAAGAAATGGGGCGTGCCGCTATTGGTGAAATTAAGAATAGAAAAATTGTAGGCACGCAAAAAAAGCAGGCAGAATGGGAAAACCTGATTAGCAATTTCTTAAAAGAGCCTGCGATTGGCGCAGGCACACCCGATGATATGGCGACCTATCTATCAGAGCGCACGAGATGGATGAAAGATATTGTGCTAAAAAATTACGATAATGCAGAGTTGGGGCAACAAAGAGAAAATATTAGAAAATATCTATTGCCAAATATACAGAAAGAGGATTTTTCTGATATGTTCTCGCAAACGCTTTCTTATGGTCTTTTCACGGCGCGCTGTTTTGATAATCAGGGAATAAACAAAAGCTTTACCCGCCATAACGCCAATGAACATATTCCTCCTAGCAACCCATTTTTACAACACCTTTTTCACTTCATCACGGGTCCTGATTTACCTAACGAATTAGGAGTTTTGCTAGATGATATTTGCTCCCTACTCGGCAACTCTGATATGACCGAAGTTATGGCAGCGCAAAGTAAAAAGCTCGGGTTTGAAGATCCCATCTTTCACTTTTATGAAACCTTTTTGGCAAAATACGACCCAAAACTAAAAGAGCAGCGCGGGGTTTTTTATACTCCTGAGCCAGTTGTTGAGTTCATTGTGCGCGGCGTTGATGACTTACTAAAAACACATTTTGACAAAAGGCTCGGCTTGGCTGATGAAGACACGATTATCCTAGACCCCGCCTGCGGCACAGGCACTTTTATGCGCTCGGCGATTAAAACGATTCACGATACTTTTACCCAAAATCAGCAAAAAGGCAGATGGCAAAACTATGTGAATAATAATTTGCTAGAACGATTTTTTGGCTTTGAGTTAATGATGGCACCTTACACGGTTGCACACTTGAAAATCGCAAAATATCTACAAGAAACAGGGTATACATTTGAGAAACAAGAGCGCGTCAATGTATTTTTAACCAATGCTCTGGAAAAAGTTAAAGCACAAACGCAAATAGCTTATGACCCTATCGGTCTTGCTAAAGAAAATGCGTTAGCGCAAGATGTTAAAGATAAAAAACCAGTAATGGTCGTTTTAGGCAACCCACCTTATTCAGGGCACTCAGCAAATGAAAAAAGTGACATCACAGCGGAAGAATATAAAAAAGAGCCCGACGGCTCAAAATTGAAAGAAAAAAATCCAAAATGGCTTAATGACGACTATGTAAAATTTACTCGCTTCGCTCAAGAGCGTGTGCTTAAAACTGGTTATGGTGTGGTTGGTTTTATTGCCAATCATGCATGGGTAGATAACCTAACTTTTAGAGGAATGCGCAATTCTCTATTACAAGATTTTGACGAAATTTATATTTGTAATTTACACGGTAATAGTAAGCAAAAGGAAAAAACACCTGAAGGCGAAAAAGATGAAAATGTTTTTGATATTCAACAAGGGGTTGCGATATTTTTCCTTATTCGCCGCCAAAAAAATAATCCCAAAGGCGCTGCCAAAGTTTTTTACCGCGATATGTGGGGCAAAAGGAATCAAAAATATGAAGAGCTGGCAAAAGCTAGTTTAGGCGATGGTGCATGGGAAGAAATAAAACCTGAACTACCGCGCTTAGAAATGAAAAAAATTGATGCAAAATACAAAAAAGAATATGAAACCGATTCTTGGTTTGTAAAAGATTTATTCAACAAAGGAGTGAGTGGTATTATTACTTCTAGCGATGATTTAGTTTTCGCAATGAATAAGAAAAAATTGTCAGAGAAAATAAAAATTTTTCTTGACCCAAGCATTAGTGATGATGAAATTCGTGCTAAATTTTTTCCAAAAGCGCAAACCAATATAATATCAGGTCGGAGTATAGGAAGCGCACGAAACGAGTTGCAACAAACTAACTGGCAAAAGGAAATCAAACAATGCCTCTATCGTCCTTTTGATATTCGCTTTTTACTTTATAATGATAATATAATACACCGCACAAGAAAAAAAGTTATGAAACATATGTTGGATGACAACAATTTAGGCATTATAACTACTAGGCAAATAATAGGGGAGGCATATAGCCCTGTGTTTATAACAAACATCATTAGCGAAGGTCATATTATATCAAACAGTAAAAGTATAAGTTATTTTTACCCACTCTATTTACAAGACAAAAACAAAACTCTCTATTCTCACTGGAAAGTAAAGGGGAAGCTTTTGCCAAACCTTGATATAAAATTTGTAGAGGCATTTGAGGCAAAACTAAAACTCCAATTCATTGCTGAAGGCGAAAGTGATGGCAAAAGCACTTTTAGCCCTAGGGATATTCTCAACTATGCTTATGCAATTTTTCATAGCCCAACTTACCGCAAACGCTATGTCAGCTTCTTGAAATATGATTTTCCGCGCCTACCCTTAACGAGCAATAAAAAACTATTCTTTGCGCTTAGCAAATTAGGCGCACAGCTCATTGATTACCACCTCCTCAAGCACAGCAATGACAATACTATCTCCTATCCTGAAAGTGGTAGCGATGAGGTCACTAAAATTACTTACAAGAAAGGGCGCGTTTATCTAAACCAAACGCAATATTTCGGCAATGTGGCACAAGAAGACTACATCTTCCAAATCGGTGGCTATCAAGTGCTAGACAAATGGCTCAAAAGCCGCAAAGGCGAAAAACTGCAAAGTGATGACTTTGATACTTACCAGAAAATTGTCATCGCTATCCGCGAAACGCGGCGCATTATGGCAGAGGTTGATAGCC
The DNA here is from genome assembly GCA_965209065.1 of Alphaproteobacteria bacterium. Lineage (GTDB taxonomy): Bacteria > Pseudomonadota > Alphaproteobacteria > JAPOUT01 > CBDBUR01. The sequence goes on along the minus strand of OZ242373.1, from coordinate 296,421 downwards.
TGCTGACCTTTCCCCTGCCCTAATTCTTTTTTATTATTTTCAGCTATTTACCCCCGCCCCTACCCCTGCTTGACAGCATCGCGATTCAAGCCATATAATAGCCTATGGCAAAAAAAGGCGTTAGCATTAAGGTGAAACTAGAAAGCTCGGCGGGCACGGGCTATTTTTACGTTACGCGTAAAAACACCCGCCCCAGACCCGGTAAGGAAATCGTCAAAATTGAGCTGAAAAAATATGACCCCATTGCTAAAAAGCACGCCATTTTTCGCGAAACCAAAATTAAATAATCCAAAAAAGGAGGATATATGTCTGCAGTAGAAGAAAAATCACCCGCCCAACAATACCGCGAGCAAATCGCGCAACTTAAAATCGAAGGGCGCGCTTTCATCGGCGAGCAATACACTGCCGCCGTGAGTGGCGAAACTTTCGCTTGCGTTAGCCCGATAGATGGACAAACCATCGCTCAAGTCGCCGCGTGCGATAAGGGCGATGTCGATGCCGCCGTCAAAAAAGCGCGGGCGGTCTTTAACAAAGGCAGCTGGGCTTTGATGAACCCCAAAAATCGTAAAGCGATTATGCTTAAATTCGCCGACCTGATTCAAAAGAATGCGGGCGAACTCGCGCTGCTCGAGACGCTGGATATGGGCAAGCCCATCAGCTTCTCTTCGCGCGTTGATATACCCGGTGTCGTCGACTCTTTCCGTTGGTTCGCTGAAGCCACAGACAAAATCTATGATGAAATCGCGCCGTCGGATAAAGGCGTGGTCTCCCTGATTACGCGCGAGCCTATTGGCGTTGTCGGTGCTGTCGTTCCTTGGAACTTCCCGCTACTGATGGCGGCATGGAAATGCGCGCCGGCGCTCGCTGCGGGCAATAGCGTTATCCTCAAGCCTGCCGAGCAATCGCCCCTATCGGCGATTAAAGTTGCCGCACTCGCGCTCGAAGCGGGCATACCCGAAGGTGTGTTCCAAGTCCTGCCGGGCTTTGGCGAAACCGCCGGGCAAGCGCTCGGTCGCCACATGGATATTGATATGATTACCTTCACCGGCTCTACTGAAGTTGGTAAGTTCTTCCTCCAGTATTCGGGCGAGTCCAATATGAAGCACATCAGCCTTGAGTGCGGTGGTAAAACGCCGAACATTGTCTTTAAGGATACCGCCAGCATTGACAAGGCAGCGCAAGGAGCCGCCGCGGGTGTTTTCTTTAATTCGGGGCAAGTTTGTGTTGCCGCCACGCGCCTGCTCGTCCAAGAGGATATTCACGATGAGCTTGTGGAGAAGGTCAAGGCGATTGGTAAAACCATGCAGCCCGGCGACCCCTTTGACCCCAAAACCTTTATGGGTTCGGTGGTTGATAAAACCCAGATGGAGCGTATCCAAGATTACATTTCCATCGGCAAGAAGGAAGGCGCGGATTTAGCGCTCGGTGGCAATGCTGCGCACGAAGAAACCGGCGGTTGCTACATTGAGCCAACGATTTTTGATAAGGTCGATAACAAAATGCAAATAGCGCAGGAAGAAATTTTTGGTCCCGTGCTTGCCACAATGACTTTCAAAGATGATGCCGATGCGTTGAGAATTGCTAACGATAGCATTTATGGTCTGCAAGCCGCCGTTTGGACGAGTGATATTAATCGCGCGTTCAAAATTTCGCGTGGGCTTCGGTCTGGCACCGTGCTTGTCAATAGCGCGTCCGGTGGCGATATTACCGTGCCTTTCGGTGGGTATAAACAATCAGGCATTGGACGCGACAAATCGCTCCACGCTTTTGATAAATACTCTCAGCTGAAAGCTACCATAATTAACTTGTCGTAATAGAATACTAAACCCAAACAGAGCCTCCTCTTTTTCAAGAGGGGGCTTTTTCGTTTAAGGGGCTAAAAAGTTATAAGCCCAAAAGCCAAGAAGCGTTAGAACAAAACTCCCCAATAGAGCCATTAGCACAATGCGCCATAAAAGCGGCGTGATGTCCTCGCCCGAATTATGACGCTCCCCTATTAGGGGAAGGCTTACTAGAAACGTGAGAGAAAACACAATAATATAAACGCCAAAACCTAACGTTAATGTAGAAAAGTCAGGCACTAGACCTGCTCGAGCTCAATCAAAGTGCCGTTAAAAGAAGTGGGATGAAGAAAAATAACAGGTTTCCCGTGTGCGCCTATTTTCGGCTCGCCATCGCCGGTAATTTTAGCCCCTTGAGATAGAAGTTTATCGCGCGCGGCGATAATATCCTCCACTTCATAGCAAATATGGTGAATGCCGCCGTTTTGATTGCGCTCTAAAAACTTAGCAATCGGCGAGCCTTCCCCCAAAACTTCCAATAGCTCTATCTTAGTGTTAGGCAGTTCGACAAAAATCGTTGTGACCCCGTGGTCGGGCAAAGGCACAGGCGCAGAAACCTTCGCGCCCAAAATGTTTTTGTATGTTTTGCTTGCCTCTTCAAGGTTAGGCACCGCAATAGCAACATGGTTTAGCTTGCCAATCATAGAAAAACTATAGCATTAAACTCTAATAATGTGAATATGGGTTTCGGGCTTTTTGCCCCAGTGATGCCACAGGGCATTGCGCGCCGCGCGCCGCACTTTAGCCGATAGCTGCTCGTCATTTTTCAAGTAAGCGCCACCCATCTTGCCTATTTCCTTCTCGATAGCATCAAGTGCCAGCCGTGCCAAGTGCTGCCCTTGATTATCCAGCTTGGGTGCGCCCGAAAGCGATAGCTTGAGGGGGGCTGCCACCTTGTTTTTCTTATCCAAAACAATTGTAAGCGAAAGCAAGCCTGAGTCAGCAAGAGCTTGTCGCGCGGCAACGGCATTTTCCTCTCTTGCTTTAACGATAACCTTGCCATCGGCGTAAAATCTGCCGCTTTCCACCCGCCCCTTTTTCTGTAGCGGCGCGGGGGCAAGCTGAACGACACTGCCATTGGGCGCAAGCGTGCCGGGAATTTGCATACTTTCGGCAAAAGCAAGATGCTCCACCAAATGGCGATACTCGCCATGAACCGGCACAAGCGCTTTGGGCTGAAGCCATTTATACATGGTCGCCAATTCATCGCGGCACGGATGACCCGATACGTGTAAGCCGCTCGATTCTCTTGTCGTGATAACTTCCGCGCCAATTCTTGCCAAAGCGTTTTGCAGCGCATAGATAAAAACCTCATTGCCGGGAATTTCGCGCGAGGAAAACAAAACCTTATCGCCCTTGTTGAGCGTAATAAACGGATGCTCACCGGTCGCTATACGCGCGAGCGCCGCGTTCGGTTCTCCTTGCGAGCCGGTGCATAAAATAACAACCTGCTCGGGCGGCATCTTTACCGCTTCTTGAATAGGAATAAAGGATTGAATTTCGCCGAGCATATTGTTGTGCGCGGCAGCATCGGACATACGCATCATCGCGCGCCCAAGCAAAGCAACGCGCCTGCCATTGGCTTCTGCCGCTTTGGCAACACTAACCATACGCGCCACATTGGAGGCAAAGCTAGTAATGAAAATTCGGTTTCGGTCGCCACGCGCTTCACTTAAAATAGCCATAAAATTTTCATAAACGCCGCGCTCAGAGCCTGACGAGCCTTCGTTAAATATATTCGTTGAATCGCCAACCACCGCCAGCACACCCTCCGTGCCTATCTGCTTGAGTCTGTCTTCGGCAATATCATCACCGAGCATCGGGTCAGGATCTATTTTCCAATCGCCCGTATGCAGCACACAACCAAGCGGTGTTCTTATCGCAAGCGCGTTCGGCTCGGGAATGGAATGGGTTAAGCCCACAAACTCTATATCAAAAGGCGCGAGCGACAAAGTTTTTCCCACTTCAACCAAGTGAAGCGGTGCCTTGTCTTCTAACTTCATCTCACGCAGTTTTCCTTTAATGAGGTGCATCGTAAATTTTGTAGCATAAATAGGCGCCTTCAGCCTGTCCCACAAATAAGCAATCGCGCCAATGTGGTCTTCGTGCCCGTGGGTGAGAACAATGCCAACCAAATCCTCACGCCTCTTTTCTATGAAAGAGCTGTCCGCCATAATCACATCAACCCCCGGCACGCGCCCGCCCGAAAAGGTGACGCCGATATCAGCAATCATCCAGCTCTCCTTGCCGGCCTCGTCCCTATAGCCGTAGAGGTTTAGGTTCATACCAATCTCGCCCGCGCCGCCAAGCGGCACAAAAACCCATTGGGCTCCTATATTTTTATTAAAAATTTCTTTCATCTTCCTTTAGTTAAAAAAAACGTCTCCCGCCTCTATTGTTATTTTTCCTTGCGCGGCTGCAAGCTCTAAAGCGCCTCTGGCGTTGAGCGCTACAAATTTTCCTTCTATTTCCTTTGTCGGCAAGCGAACCTTGATTTCCTCGCCAAGCCCCTGCGCGTGAGACAACCAAAGCGACCGCAAAGGTTCAAAGCCCTCCTCCTGCCATTGCGCTTTTAGTCTATCAAAATGTTCGGCAAGTTTCTCTAAAAAAGTTTGCGGCGGCAGGTCAAGCCCCAGCGCGGCAGCAGGATAAAGAGCCTCCTTAGGTGCGGTGCGCAAATTCACGCCAATGCCCACAATCAGCCAATCCCCTTCTATTTCAAGCAGAATACCGCAAAATTTCTTGCCCTCTATAAGCACATCGTTTGGCCACTTGAAGGTGAGGTCGGCTTGAGGCATAAAGCGCTTTGTCGTCTCAAAAACCGCCAGGCTGGCAACAAAAGATGCTTGCGCCACTTCCTTCATCGGGCGCGGGAGACGACCGACCCAGCTTGCATAAAGATTACCCTTTGGGCTTTCCCATTTTCTATCTCCCCTGCCTCTGCCTGCGGTTTGAATCTCAGCACCAGTCCATTGCTCATCTCGCACGCCCTGTTGCGTTAGCGCGCGCGCGATATTTTTGGCATCATCATTGGTGCTGCCCGTGCTTTCCCGCCAGATAATTTTCACCCGAGCATGCCCTCAACAACAAGAGCCGCCGGCAACACAAGCCACTTAGGCGAAATCACAAAACCCAAAACAATTAGACCCGACACCCCCATAAACACCCGCGCCGAAATGGGAAATTCCACATCCAGTGGCTCTTCAGGTTCGTCAAAATATATCATTTTGACAATACGCAAATAATAATAAGCAGCGACCACGCTAATCACCGCCGCGAAAATTGCCAAAGCGTAAAACCCTGCAGAAATTGCTGCCGAAAAAATATAAAATTTGGCGAAAAAGCCCGCCAAAGGAGGAATCCCCGCCATAGAAAAAAGAATAACCGAGATGAAAAAAGCCATCACCGGGTTCGTCTCCGACAGCCCTGATAAATCTGAGATGCGCTCTAATGCACTATCATTACGGCGCAACGCCATCACGCAGCAGAAAAGCCCTATCACCGAGACGATGTAAATCGCTAGATAGACAATCATCGCTTGAATGCCCGCGCTCGAGGCGGTAGCGATGCCAATCAAAATATAGCCCGCATGACCGATAGAGCTATAAGCAATCAGGCGGCGAATAGACGACTGAACAATCGCAGCAAAAGCACCCAGAGCCATCGATAACACCGACAACCCAATCACAACCGGCGTTATCAACTCCGCTTCGGGTAGCGCCTCTATCACAATGCGCGCAAGCACTGCCATCGCGGCGATTTTGGGCGTAGAAGCAAAAAACATCGCCACTGGCGCGGGTGCGCCTTCATATACATCGGGCGTCCACATGTGAAATGGAACAGCGCCAATTTTGAACGCCAGCCCGGCTAGAACAAAAATAATTCCAAGCTCCGCGCCCAAATCGAGCGGCTGCTGTTTGAGAACGGTAAAGTCTAACGTGCCGGCGAAGCCATAAATTAACCCGCAGCCATAAAGCAAAATGCCCGACGACAAAGCCCCAAGTAAAAAATACTTTATCCCCGCCTCGCTAGAGCGCACCGAGCGGCGGTCAAAAGAAGTCAGCACATAAAGCGCAAGGCTTTGTAGCTCCAACCCTAAATACATTGTAATGAAATCATGCGCGGAAATAATTATCATCATTCCAAGCGTGGAGAAAAGAACAAGGATAGGAAACTCAAATCGCGCGATAGGCTCTATTCTTAAAAACCCCCGCCCAACAAAAATAAGCGCTATCGCACCAAATAAAACAAGCGTTTTCATCAAACGCGAGAACCCATCTTGAACAAAAGCACCATAAAAAACTTCTAGCCTATCTGCCGGAATGAGATATAAAATCACAATGGTTAAAATAAGGGCAATCCCGCAGGCAAAGAAAATACCGCGCCGCGGCTCAGGACGCACAAACGCGCCTATCACAAGCAACAACATTGCCGAGAGGGCTAGAAAAATCTCAGGACTCAGGGCGATAAAATCTTGTAGGTTAATGAAGTCGCGTGTCATTTTTTAGCCGCCTCCTGCTTCAACTGCGCGCGATGCGCCTTCACCTCACTTGTATATTTTTTAACAATTTTAGCAACCGGCTTATCCGTCAAGCTTAAAATCGGGTTGGGGTAAAGCCCAAAGCCGATTGTTGCCAAAATCAGCGGCAGCAAAATAGCCACTTCGCGTAGCGTTAAAGGCGGCATCTTGGCGATTGCCTCGTGGGCTTGCTCGCCAAAAATAACCCTGCCGTAAAGCCACAGCGCGTAAGCCGCGCTCAAAATAACCCCAAGCACCGCAACCGCCGCAACCCAAATAGCCGTAGAAAAAGCCGCCAACAGCGCCATAATCTCGCCAACAAAACCGCTGGTGCCCGGAAGCCCGATATTGCCCAAAATAAATATCATCAAAGCGAGAGAAAAGAACGGCATCGTGCGCACCACACCGCCAAAAGCAGCAATATCACGTGTGCGCATGCGGTCATAGAGAAAGCCGACACACAAAAACAGCGCGCCCGAAAGCCAGCCATGCGAAAGCATCTGAAACACCCCGCCGTGAATACCTATCGCCAGCCCAGTGAAAATACCGATGGTGACAAACCCCATGTGCGCCACCGATGAATAGGCAATCAGCTTTTTAATATCATCCTGCGCGAGTGCCACAAGGGAGGTATAAACAATCGCGATAGCCGACAGCGCGAAAACAAAAGGCGCGAACTCAGCGCTCGCCACAGGGAACATCGGCAAGGAAAAGCGCAGGAAGCCATACCCGCCGAGCTTTAGCAAAACCCCCGCTAACACAACAGAGCCGGCAGTTGGCGCTTGAACGTGCGCATCGGGCAGCCACGTGTGGAAGGGCCACATCGGCAGCTTCACCGCGAAGGAAGCAAAAAAAGCAAGCCACAACCAGTATTGTAAATCCGTTGGCACTTTATATTCGAGCAGCTTGATAATGTCGGTCGTCCATGCTTGCTCGTAAAGTGCGATAATCGCAAGCAACATCAAGAGAGAGCCGAGTAGCGTATAAAGAAAAAACTTGAAGCTGGCATATACGCGGTTTGCTCCACCCCAAATGCCGATGATTAAAAACATCGGAATCAATCCCCCTTCAAAAAATAAATAAAACAAAACCAAATCTAACGAAGCAAAAACGCCCAGCATCAGCATTTCTAAAAATAGAAAGGCTGCCATATATTCTTTAACGCGCTCGGTAATCGATTCCCAGCTTGCTAAAATGGCTAAAGGCACTAGCAAGGTCGTGAGCAGAATAAAAGCAAGCGAAATGCCATCAACCCCAATCTGAAACCGAATGCTGTCGTTAATCCAAGGATAGACCTCAACAAATTGAAACCCATCTTGCGTGCTATCAAATGTCGCCCATAGAACCAAAGACAACAAAAATACAATGCCCGAAGTCCAAAAGGCTAGATAACGCGCATTGCGCGCAATCACATCTGGGCTCCCTTGTATCGTAAGCAAAAACAAAGCGCCAAGCGCAGGCAAAAACACAATTAAAGATAGTAAAGGCAAGTTCTCCATCTAAAACCATTCCTCCCATAATTTGCCGAAGTTTGGCATCTCAATGCCGGCGAACCATATCGGTAAGTTAAGAATAAAATCCGCGCTCTGATTATAAAAAGCAATCAACCCTGCTTGCGCGCTCGCCCAATCGGTATTGCTAAAAACAAGCCAGCTTACCATCGCGGTTAAGCCGATGAGCATCAAAAAAGCATAGTGATACAAATAACCGGTTTGCAAAGAAGGTGTCACGCCCGCAACATTTAAGACACGCGCCGAAATGCCATTGGGTCCTAGTCCGTCAATGGCTTGCTCGTCTCCCCTGTGCCAGAAGAACCTACCCAAAGCGAAACTCGGGCGCGTAAAAATCGAATTGTAAAGCTCGTCAAAATACCATTTATGAAACAAGAACCGATAGACCCAAGCACCACGCCGAATGAGGCTGTTTGGAATATCAGAATTACCCAAATAAAATAGCACCGCGACAGCAAAACCAATCAAAGCCGCAAACAAGGGAGATAGCACAATATAAAAAGGCGCGTGGTGAAGTGTTTCCAAGATGTTGCCGCCCGCTCCTTGAGGAATGGCGTTCTGCCAAAAAGCAACATTACCCGCGCCGACCAATATATGATAGAAAACACCGCCAGCGATTAAAGCACCCAATGCGAGCAAGACCAAAGGCACGGTCATTATCGGTGCGCTTTCGTGTGCCGAATGAACGCCTGTTGCCGTGCGGCTGTTTTCCGCCGAGTGAAAGGTAAGAAAAAACAACCGCCACGCGTAAAATGAAGTCAGGGCAGCCGAAATGAGCAGCAACCAAAAAACCGGCACGGCAACCAAAGAGCCGCTTTCATAAGCGGCTTCAATGATGGCGTCTTTAGAAAAATATCCAGCGGTTAGGGGAAAGCCGGTTAAGCCTAGCGTGCCAATAAGCATCGTCGCCCACGTGAGCGGCATTTTATGATTATTGAGCCCGCCCATATTATTCATATCCTGCTCGTCCTCTAGCGAGTGAATGACCGAGCCCGCGCCCAAAAATAGCAGAGCCTTGAAAAAAGCGTGGGTCGCCAAATGGAAAATCGCGACCGCGTAAGCGCCCAGCCCCAAAGCGGCAAACATATAGCCCAACTGCGAGCAAGTCGAATAGGCTATCACGCGCTTAATATCGGTCTGGACGAGACCAATTGTCGCGGCGAAAAGCGCGGTCACGCCGCCAACCAGCGCCACAGCAAGCAAAGCCGTTTGCGCCACCTCATAAATCGGCGAAACGCGCGCTATCATAAACACGCCCGCCGTCACCATCGTCGCCGCGTGGATAAGCGCGGACACCGGCGTGGGACCTTCCATCGCGTCAGGCAACCAGGTGTGAAGCAGAAACTGCGCCGACTTCCCCATCGCGCCAAAAAGCAAAAAGAACCCCGTTAAATTCGCCGCATCAATGCTAAAGCCAAAAGGCAGAGCAATTTGCGTTGCCGCCAGCTTCGCGCCCGAAGCGAACACGGCGTCATAGTCCAAACTTCCGACCACATAAAACAAAAGCCCCATTCCCAAAATAAAAGCGGCATCACCCACGCGATTGACGATAAAAGCCTTCATCGCGGCGGCGTTCGGCGCGGGCTTCTCGTGCCAGAAGCCGATGAGTAAATAGGACGCCAGCCCCACTCCCTCCCAGCCGAAGAATAGCTGAAGAAAATTATCAGCCGAAACCAAAGCCAGCATCATAAAAGTGAAAAGACTCAAATAGGCGAAAAACCGTGGGCGCGATGGGTCATGGCTCATATAGCCTAAAGAATAAATATGAACAAGCGCCGACACGACACTCACAACAAAAAACATTATCACGCTTAAACTATCGACTCTAATCGCCCAGTTGAACGCGAAGGTTTCGGTTTCAATCCACGTGAGAAGCGGCAGGCTAAAGCTGATACCCGTCCAGATGAAAGCGAGCAGCATAAAAATCGCCAGCACGCCCGAAAGGCTAACTGAGAAAACAGACGCAAGCTCGCCATAGCGCGCGCTGACGCGTAAGCCTAGTGGCATGGCTAAAGCCGCCCCCACAAGTGGCGACAAAACGAGCACAACTGCCGCTATCATCATTAAAGTTTCCACGAACCGACTATCCCCTCATTAAACTAATGTCTTCCACAGCAATAGAGCCTGTGCGTTGAAAATAAGCCACTAGAATGGCTAAGCCGATAGCCGTCTCGGCGGCAGCGACCGTTAAAACAAATAAAGCAAAAATCTGCCCCAGAGGATCCGCGCTATAGGCAGAGAAAGCAACCAAGTTAATGTTACCGGCAAGCAAAATGAGCTCAATACACATTAGCAAGGTGATAACGTTCTTGCGGTTAAGAAAAATCCCCAAGAAACCAATCACAAACAAAATGGCACTCACCACGATATAATGGAATAAACCTACTATCATTATTCTCTCTCCTTTAAGCTTTCGCCTAATCCCTGCCCTAGCCCTTCACCTAATCCCTGCCCTAACCCTTCACCGGGCTTAAGTTTGACGATTTGGATTTGATTCTCCCGCGCCGATTGCGCCGCAGGCGATTGACGCTTGATATTCGTGCGATGACGCAAGGTTAGAACAATCGCCCCGACCATCGCAACAAGTAAAATCAGTGCCGCCAACTGAAAGAAATGCACATAACGCGTATAAAGCAAAAGCCCAATATCTACAGCTTGCACCATTTTAGGCTGAATGAGCGCGGCGTCCGTTTTGCCCGCCGCTTGCGAGACTAACACAGCGACAATTTCCATAAATAAAATAGCCCCTAAAATTAACCCCAAAGGCAAGTAATTGAGAAATCCCCGCCGCACAGAAACAATATCAATATCCAACATCATCACCACAAAAAGAAAAAGCACCGCAACCGCGCCGACATAAACGATAATCAAAATCATCGCGAGAAACTCCGCGCCCATCAAAATAAACAGCCCCGCGCCGTTGAAAAAAGCCAAAATCAATAGCAAAACCGAATGCACAGGATTGCGCGCCAAAATAACGCCAAGCGCCGAGAGCACTATCGTTCCCGACAAAAGATAAAAAGCAAAAGCGGTGAGTTCGTTTGCCATAGCTACCTGTAAGGCGCGTCCTTGCGCAAATTGCTGGCGATAGATGTCTCCCACCTATCGCCATTGGCGAGCAGACGCTCTTTGTCATATAAAAGCTCTTCTCTTGTTTGCGTTGAAAACTCAAAGTTAGGACCCTCGACAATGGCATCGACCGGGCAAGCCTCCTGACACAAGCCGCAGTAGATACACTTGACCATATCAATATCATAGCGCAAGGCGCGCCTTGTGCCGTCCGCCGCCGCCGGCGAAGCCTCTATCGTTATCGCCTGCGCGGGGCAAACCGCCTCGCATAATTTACACGCGATGCAGCGTTCCTCTCCGTTGGGGTAGCGGCGCAAAGCATGCTCGCCACGAAAGCGCGGCGATAGCTCACCCTTTTGGAACGGATAATTCACCGTCACCTTAGGCGAAAAGAAATACTTGAAGCCCAACAAAAAGCCCGCCAAAAAGTCTAGCAGTAAAAAACTTCTAAGAATCAACCATATTTTTTTTAACATCATTCTCATAGCACGCCCTCCTTTATGAATAGCAAAACGCTTGCGGTGGCAACTAGAAAAACCAACGACAAGGGTAAGAAAATTTTCCACCCTAGCCTCATCAGCTGGTCGTAGCGATAGCGCGGCACAATAGCTTTAACCATCGCGAACAAAAAGAACATCGTCAAGGTTTTTATAAAGAACCAACCGAAATCGGGTATCCATTCGAGCGCGGGGATATCCCATATTGGTAGCCAGCCGCCTAAAAACAGGACGGTTGCCATCGCGCACATCAAAATGACCGCTGCCAGCTCGCCTATCATAAACAAGAGATAGGGGGACGAGGAATACTCTACCATATAGCCCGCGACAATTTCGGATTCGGCTTCGGGCAAATCAAACGGCGGGCGGTTGGTCTCGGCGAGGGCGCAGATGAAAAACAACACAAAAACAGGAAACAAGGGGATAACAAACCAAAGGTTCTCTTGCGCGCGCACAATTTCAACCAAATTCAAACTACCCGCCGCAAGCAAAACCGTTATCACAATAAAACCGATAGACACCTCGTAAGAAATCATCTGCGCGGCAGAACGCATCGCGCCTAGAAAAGCATACTTAGAGTTAGATGCCCATCCCCCCATAATAATGCCATAAACGCTTAAAGAGGAAATCGCCAGAAAATATAAAATGCCGGCGTCTATTTCGGCAAACACCAGATTGCTCGCGAAAGGAATAATCGCCCACGAGCTCATCGCGAGCAGAAAAACAACAAGAGGCGCCATCAAGAAAATACCGCGATTAGCACCATCGGGAATGAGCGGCTCTTTCAGCACAAACTTGAGAAAATCTGCAAACGACTGGAGCAAACCAAAAACACCCACCACATTGGGTCCGCGCCTCATCTGCACTGCAGCCCACACCTTTCTATCCATATAAAGCGCAAAGGCTAAAAATATCAGTAGCCCGACCATCACCAGCAGAGCGTGGAACACGATTGTCAAAAAAGACAAGAGCTGAGGATTGGTTATCATACCCGACACATCTATATCTTTGGTCCAGTCTTGCCACAGCGCTTGCGTTTGCTCCCATAGCTTTATGAGCTCCTTGTTTTCCATCCTTAGCTTACTTCCTTTCCTGCGGCTTGCCGCTCAGCGACTTGCCGCTCGGCGGCTTGCCGTTCTTTCGCGGAAGAAGCGCGCTTGGTGTTTTGCGGGCTATTCACACGAGAACACTCTGCCATTATTTTACTCGCGCGCGCAATAGAATTGGTTAGATAAAAATCCTTTATCGTTTCGGTAAAAGGCGTTTTATCCAGCGCGCCACCACCACCCCCTTGAGGATTAGGCATCGGGTTGTTTTCTGCCACTTCGCCAACATGCGCGAAGTGAGGGTAGTCTTTCATAATTGTCGCGCGCAAACCATCGAGGTCGTCATAAGGGACATCAATATCGAGAGCCGCCATGAGCGCGCGCGCAATCGCCCAGTCGGGATAGGCATCGCCCGGCGGAAAAATAGCACGGCGCGCCTCTTGAACCCTGCCTTCTGTATTGACCCAAAGGGAATTTTTCTCCGTCCAAGCACTGCTCGGTAAAATAATATCGGCAAGCTCTGCGCTTTTATCGCCATGCGAGCCTTGATACACAATAGAGCAGTTCCCGACTTTGCTTAAATCCAGCTCATCTGTATTGAGTAAATAGAGCAGCTCACAATCGCCATTGAGCATCTGGTCAACATTTTTGCCACCCGCTTGAGGTAGAAAGCCTAAATCTAAAGCACCCACACGCGCCGCCGTGCTGTGTAGAATGTTAAAGCCGTTCCAGTTTTCTTTAACCGCGCCTATTTTATGCGCCAAAGCAAGTGCGTTTTGATAAATCCCATTCGCTGATTTATGTTGCAACGCGCCCTCGCCCAAAATAATCATTGGGTTTTCAGCCGCTTCCAGTTTTTTCTCAAAGTCGCCGAGCGAAGCCAGCGCGGCAGGATTATTGCCTAAAAACTCATAGGCATAAGGCTGCTTCGATTCAACGCCTAACAAGCCTACGGGAATATTGTGCTTGTTCCACCGCATAAAAATAAAAGCATTGATGATGCTCGCCTCGGCGCGCGGGTTTGTGCCGATAAGCAGCATGGCATCGGCTTTGCTAATGTTAGCAATTTTAGTGTTAAACAAATAGCCCCCACGCTCACGCGGCGGCTGCCAATTAGCGTTGGAACGGCAATCTAAATTTGGACTTTGGAGTGCCGTCATTAAATCCTTGAGTGCCTTCATCGATTCAACGCAAGCAAGCTCGCCGACAATCGCGCCAATTTTTTCTGGTTTTGTCGCGCGCAGTTTTTGCGCCAGCTCTTTTAAGACTTCCTCCCAGCTAACCGCCTCGAGCTTACCGCCGCGCCGAATATAAGGTCGGTCAATGCGTTGCTTCTTAAGTCCGTCATAAACAAAACGCGCTTTATCAGAAATCCACTCCTCATTCACAGCCTCGTTAAGAATGGGGAGAATTCTCATCACCTCGCGCCCGCGGCTATCCACCCGAATGGCAGAGCCGACGCCGTCCATCACATCAATGCTGGGCGTGCGGCGCAATTCCCATACGCGCGCGGTGAAAGCGTAAGGCTTAGACGTTAAAGCACCCACCGGACATAAGTCAATCATATTACCCGAAAGCTCCGAGCAGACGGTTTTCTCTACATAGGGCATAATCTCCATATCCTCACCGCGACCAAAAGCGCCTAGCTCTGGCACGCCGGCAACCTCTGTCGCGAACCGCACGCAACGCGTGCAGTGAATGCATCGTGTCATCTCAGTTTCAATCAGCGGTCCCATGTTTTTATCTTCTACCGCGCGTTTATCTTCCTCAAAGCGTCCGCGGTCGAAGCCGTAAGCCATCGCTTGGTCTTGGAGGTCGCACTCGCCGCCTTGGTCGCAGATGGGGCAATCGAGCGGATGGTTGGCAAGCAGGAACTCCATAACGCCTTTGCGCGCCTCGTGCACTCTAGGGCTATCGGTGAAAACAACCATTCCGTCTCTCACCGGTGTAGCGCAACTCGCTAACAGCTTTGGAGACCGCTCCGCCTCCACTAGACACATACGGCAATTACCGGCGATAGAAAGCCTCTCGTGATAACAGAAGCGCGGGATTTCGTTGCCCGCCTCCTCGCACGCCTGAAGTAAAGTGATGTCTTCAGCAACATCTATCTCTTTGCCGTTGATGGTGAGCTTTGGCATCAATTCCCTCTACGATTATAGTTATATCTTTTAGCAGCAGGAACAGCCTGACGCTGGCGAATTCTTTCTTCTATCATCGGGCGAAAGTGACGCAGCAAACCTTGAATAGGCCACGCCGCCGCGTCGCCCAAAGCGCAGATGGTGTTCCCCTCTACCCTTTTGCTTATGTCCATCAAAGAGTCGATGTCCTCCATCTCAATTTGTCCGTGCACCATACGCTCCATCATACGCCACATCCAGCCCGTGCCCTCGCGACAAGGCGTGCATTGCCCGCAGCTCTCGTGCTTATAAAAATAAGAAATGCGCGCAATCGCTTTGATGATATCGGTTGATTTATCCATCACAATAACCGCGCCCGTGCCTAACCCCGAACCTAATTCTGCCATTCCGTCAAAATCCATGATGGCTTCTCTGCACAGGTCAGCCGGTAGCAGAGGCACAGAAGAACCGCCGGGAATAATCGCTAGCAAATTATCCCAGCCGCCACGCACACCGCCCGCATACTCTGTGATAAGCGTGCGAAGCGGAATTCCCATCGCCTCTTCAATGGTGCAAGGTTTCATCACGTGGCCTGATATACAATATATTTTCGTGCCGCTATTATTTTCGCGCCCGATAGACTTAAACCAATCGGCGCCACGTCTCAGAATTTCTGGCACGGCAGCAATGGTTTCAACATTATTGACCGTGGTCGGCACGCCATATAAACCCATATTGGCAGGAAAAGGCGGCTTGATGCGCGGCATACCCTTATTGCCCTCAAGACTCTCGAGCAAAGCCGATTCCTCGCCGCAAATGTAAGCCCCCGCGCCGTGATGAAGGTGAATATCAATATCCCAGCTTGAACCGCAAGCCTTGTTGCCAACCAGCCCCGCCGCTCTCGCTTCGTTGAGAGCTTCTTGTAAAACCTCGCGCTCAGCGACAAACTCACCGCGGATATAGATGTAGCAAACCTTCGCACCAATAGCGCGCGCGGCAATAGCGCAGCCCTCCAACAGCTTATGCGGCTCGTTGCGTAGAATGTCGCGGTCCTTACAAGTGCCTGGCTCTGACTCATCGGCATTGACGACAAGATAGTGAGGCACACCTGCTTTTTCGGGTGGCATAAAACCCCACTTCGCGCCGGCAGAAAAACCCGCGCCACCACGACCTCGCAAGCCCGAAGCCTTCACCGCCTCCACCAATTCCTCGCGGCTCTTGTTAAGAAAAATAGCCGTATCTTTCCAATCCCCTCTAGCACGCGCGGAATCCAAATCAACCCCTTGCGTCCCGTGCAGGTTTTTGAAAATGCGGTCAGAATCCGATAGCAATTTTATGCTTTTAGACATTATACCGCCTCACTTTTTGCGTTCTTATTTTTCGCCGTCTTAAATTCAATTATATCTTCGCCGAGTTTTAATTTGTTTATCATCATCACAAAGGTATCAGGATCTAGGTTTTCATAGTAGTCATCGTTAATTTGCACCACCGGCGCATCAACGCAAGCACCTAAACATTCAACTTCCTTCCAGCTCACCGTATCATTACGCGACACCTGCCCCTCCCTGCCGATGAGACGGCTACATATTTGCTTTAAGTTGTCCGCTCCACCGAGCCAACACGGAGTCGTGCCGCACACTTGAATTAAATTTTTGCCGACCGGCTCTAAATTAAACATTGTATAAAAAGTAGCAATTTCTAAAACGCGAATATGTGGCATGCCCAAAAAGTCAGCAACACAACGAATGGCAGGCTCAGGCAACCAGCCCCCCGCCTGCTTTTGAGCGCGCCATAGCAAAGCCAAAACCGCGCTCGCTTGTTTGCCCGCAGGATATTTTTTTATCTCCGCTTCTGCCCAGAGTTTGTTTTCATCGCTGAAAACAAAATCCTTCGGCTGCTTCTTAGCAAGACGGCGCACACTCATCTATCCACCTCCCCGAAAACAATATCAAGAGAACCCAAAATGGCGGCAACATCGGCAAGCAAATGACCTTGCGACAACATATCCATCGCCTGTAAATGAGCGAAACCCGGTGCGCGAATTTTACACCGATAGGGCTTGTTCGTGCCCTTGGATACAAGATAAACCCCAAACTCTCCCTTCGGTGCTTCCACTGCGGCATAGACCTCGCCCTCTGGCACATGATAACCCTCGGTGTATAGCTTGAAATGATGAATGAGCGCTTCCATAGAGTGCTTCATTTCCTCACGGCGCGGCGGCCATATTTTATGATTCTCAATCGCAACTTCCCCGTCAGGCATTTGCTCGATGACTTGACGGATAATCCGCACCGATTGACGACACTCCTCCACGCGCAACAAATACCTATCATAGCAATCGCTGTTTTTACCGACCGGCACGTCAAAATCTAAATCCTCGTAGCACTCGTAAGGTTGCGCCTTTCTTAAATCCCACGCAAGCCCCGCGCCTCTTAACATAACGCCGGTGAAGCCCCAGTTTTGAGCGTCCTCAGGACTCACCACGCCTATATCCACATTGCGCTGCTTGAAGATGCGGTTGTCGGTTATCAGCCCTTCAATATCGGCAAGCACTTTGAGAAAGGGCGTGCAGAAGCCGTGAATATCGGAGATAAGGTTGGGCGACAAATCCCGATAGACCCCGCCCGGACGAATATAAGCCGCATGCATACGAGAGCCAGACGCATGCTCGTAAAAACCCATCAGCTTTTCGCGCTCCTCAAAACCCCACAGAGGCGGCGTGAGCGCGCCCACATCCAAGGCTTGCGTGGTGATGTTAAGCAGATGACTCAACAACCTGCCAATCTCAGAATATAAAACACGAATATATTGCGCGCGCTTTGGCACTTTTATATCCAGCAACTTCTCTACCGCAAGCGCAAAGGCATGCTCTTGGTTGATGGGCGCGACATAATCCAACCTGTCAAAATAAGGCACCGCCTGTAGATAGGTTTTATGCTCTATCAGCTTCTCCGTGCCACGATGGAGCAAGCCAATATGAGGATCGACCCGCCGCACAATCTCCCCCTCAAGCTGTAGCACCAAGCGCAGCACCCCGTGCGCCGCAGGGTGTTGCGGTCCAAAATTTAAGTGAAACTCACGCGGCGGCGCCTTGCCGTTTTGCAGAATACCGCTCGCACCCAAACTACTCATTATGATATTCCCCCATCATGATATTCTCGAATCGTGGTCTTTGTCGGGGTCAGCGAACTGCGGGTCTTGCCGCTCGACAACCTTCACCGCCCCCTCATCACCCAAAGCAGCGCCGCCAAAATTGACCGGCAGAACTTCCTCCTCCGGCTTGTCCAACCCCTCCCATGGGCTGAGAAAATCAAAGTTGCGAAACTCCTGCGTGAGCTGAACCTTCTCATACACAACCGCCTGACGCTTCTCGTTATAACGCGTCTCGACAAAACCCGTAAGCGGGAAATCCTTCCTCAAGGGGTGTCCCTCGAAGCCGTAGTCAGTCAAAATTCTACGCAAATCCGGGTGTGCGTGAAACAAAATGCCATAAAGGTCAAAGGCTTCACGCTCGAACCAGTTGGCAGTCGCATAAACCATAGAGACAGAATGTATCGTCTCGCTCTCGTCAAGCGCAACCTTCACCCGCAGCCGTAAATTCCGCTTCATAGAAAGCAGATGATAAACAACATCAAAACGCTTCGCGCGCTCAGGATAATCCACGCCGCATAAATCCATAAGCTGACTGAATTGCGTGTCAGAGTCATCACGCAGAAATTTAAGAAAATCTTCAATGCCCTCTGCCCGATGCTCTAAAACCAATTCTCCATAAGCAAGCTCGGCAGAAATGAGGCTTGGCTGCGATTGCTTGATATATTCTCCAAGTTTCTTTAGCTCCGTGGTGAGCTGGCTTTTCGTGCGCAGGTTCGTTTTATCAATCCGCGCTTGCGCACCCCTCTTGCCTCTTTGTTGTTCTATTTGTTTTGACAAGGTGCTGCCTTCTATCTTTCTATCGTGCCCGTTTGGCGAATTTTGCGTTGGAGCTGTAAAATGCCGTAAAGCAAAGCCTCAGCAGTGGGCGGACAACCGGGAACATAAATATCCACCGGCACAATTCTATCGCAACCGCGCACCACAGCATAGGAATAATGATAATAACCCCCGCCATTCGCGCATGACCCCATAGAAATAACATAGCGCGGCTCCGGCATTTGATCATACACACGGCGCAGAGCAGGCGCCATTTTATTCGTCAAAGTGCCAGCGACAATCATCACGTCCGACTGACGCGGCGAAGCCCTCGGTGCCGTGCCAAACCTTTCTAAATCATAACGCGGCATGCTTGCTTGCATCATCTCAACAGCGCAACAAGCAAGCCCGAAAGTCATCCACATCAAGGAGCCCGTGCGCGCCCAGTTGATTAAATCCTCAGCACGCGCAGTGAAAAAACCTTCATCACTTAGCTTCGCGCTTAAAGTGTCAAATTCTTCTCCCCAGTTTTTTTGTTCTAACTCCATTCAAGCGCGCCCTTCCGCCACTCGTAAATAAAACCAATAGTCAGCACAAACAAAAACACCATCACCGAAGCAAAGCCAAACAAACCCACTTCACTAAAAGCCGTCGCCCACGGAAACAGGAAGGCTATCTCTAAATCAAAAATGATAAACAAAATCGCAACAAGATAAAACTGAATGTCAAAAGGCATGCGCGCATCATCAAAAGGCTCAAAGCCGCACTCGTAGGGGCGGAGCTTGTTTTTATACTTCTTGCTCGGCGCAATGAGAAAAGGCAAGACCATTAAAGCCAACCCCAAAGCCGTCGCAAGCCCCATGAAAATAGCTATCGACATATAATTGTAAAGAAAATCAGCCACGCGCACCTCTTAAATTGGAACTAGATGAATCGTGCCTAGTATAGCCTCTAAATGAAAAAATCAAAAGAGGAATCTCGCTATTTTGAGGCTATTTGCGCCCAGGGGTATGACAGAGGTATGCCCCAGAGGTATGCCACAGATGCGATAGGAGCTAGCTGGGTTGAAGTTCCTCAAGTAGCCCATCGACAAATCGGCGCAAGCCCGTTTGCCGCTCGCGCCTGAGGCGCTCGGCCAATAGAATCGTGCGCAGACTCACCAAACTATCGCCTAAATCGTGATTGAGGATAATATAGTCATATTCGGCATAATGGCTTATCTCGTTGGGGGCGAATTTCATTCGGTAATTGCGGGCTTCCTCATCGTCTTGAGCGCGCGTGGTTAGACGCTTTTTCAAGGCGTGAGCATCGGGCGGCAGAATGAACACACTCACAACATCAGCGCCCTTCGCGTCCGCGAGCTGCTGCCTGCCCTGCCAATCCACATCAAATAGCACATCCTTGCCCGCATTCAATAGGTCATCTACATCTGCGCGCAAGGTGCCGTAATGGTTGCCGAAAACAACTGCTTGTTCTAGAAAAGCACCCGCGTTTTTCATTGCCTCAAACTTTTCTTCCGAAACAAAGATGTAATCCTTGCCGTTCTCCTCCGCCGAGCGCGGTGCGCGAGTCGTAACAGAAACAGATATGCCTAAATTCTTTTCGCTTTCTAAAAGCAAGCGACCCAAAGTCGTTTTACCCGCACCTGAAGGCGACGATAAAATAAACAAAATACCTTTGCGCGGTATCAACCTATCTTGGTGTGAGCTCTGGAGCATTACCAATTAGTTTTTCGCAATGGATTCTTCCTTATTGTCAGCAATCGTGCTATCTTTCTTCTCCTCATTTTTTTCGCCATTTTGTATTTCACGCCACTTTTTAACATTTTCTAAATGTTGCTCGTAAGTTTCAGCGAACACATGCCCGCCCGTGCCGTCTGCCACAAAATAGAAGTGCTTTGTCTTGGCGGGGTTCATCACCGCCTCCAAAGCCGCGCGCCCCGGGTTCGCAATAGCGCCGGGCGGTAAGCCGTAATTCTTATAGCTGTTATAAGGATTATCCACTCTTAAATCGGTATAGGTGAGTGTGCGCCCAAAGGGCTTGCCGCCGGTTAGAGCATAAATAACCGTCGGGTCGGATTGAAGTTGCATATAGCTTTTTTTGTCTAGCCGATTGATGAACACGCCAGCAATTTTTTCACGCTCGCCTTGAATGCCTGTTTCCTTCTCCACAATAGAAGCGAGAATAACCGCATCTCTTACCGTTTTTAACGGCAAGTCTTTTGCGCGATTGTTCCATAGTTTTTTAACCAAACGCTGGTGGATACTATGCATTCGCCGAACAACATGTTGGCGATACTTGCCGCGATGAATAAAATAAGTTTCAGGTAAAAGGGTTCCCTCCTCAGGTGTTTTGCCGATTTCTCCGCGTAAAATAGTGTTTATACGCAAAGCCTCTTTTATATCGTGATGGCTTTGCCCCTCAGGAATAGTGAAGCGAAAACGAGCATATTTCCCCTTCACAAGTTTAGCGATAATGTCAGTATAGCTGTCATCTTTGTTGATGTGATATTCCCCCGACTTTAACGCCTTGCCAGCATGCAGGGAAATCGCCGCGCGAAATAGAACGGCACTCGAAATAATCTCTGCCTTTTCAAGCTCTTGAGCTAAATGCCAGCCACCCCTAGGGTCGGCGATGAATAGCAGATTTTGCTCGCGCCCGCCGTGTAGGTTTATCAGCAGAATAAACGCAGCCAAAGAAGTCAGCGCAAGACCCGTTAGCCCCAAAACAAACACGCGCAACGGATAGAAAAAACCTTTCCCTTTTCCTTTATTATTACTGGCGTTACCGCCGCCATTATTTGTGAATTCCGTCTCCATATCCGCTACTCTCTTGCTTTTTGTCTCTAGGTCTCCTAGTTTCTCTAGCCATAGTATAGCACTCAAAAGCTTTTTGGCAAAAAGCAGTTTAATCCCGCGTTTGCGCGCCCTCGCAGGCGTAATCTCTCGAGCCATAGATTCCCCTAAGGGACTGGATGATACCCCTATATCCATAGGGTTTATTTATAATGGGAAAAGATTAAAGAAACGTTAGCTCCGCCAAAGCCGAAGCTATTACTCATAACATAATCGAGAGGCTTGGACTGAGTCTCGTGCGGCGTTAGGTCAATAGAGGTTTCAACATTGCAGTTGTCTAAATTGAGAGTCGGCGGAATTTTGCCCTCGCGCAATGCAAAGATAGAGAAAATCGCCTCCAGTGCGCCCGCCGCTCCGAGCAAATGCCCAGTCGCCGACTTGCTCGAAGAAATATGAAGCCGCGCGGCTTCATCACCATAAAGTCTTTCTATCGCCTTAATTTCGATTTCATCTCCCATAGGAGTAGACGTGCCGTGCGTGTTGATATAGCCAACTTGCGCGGGCGAAAGTTGGGCGCTCTTGAACGTTTCTAACATCGCGCGGTAAGCGCCATCGCCGCTTGGCTCAGGCGAGGTTATGTGGTAGGCATCGCCCGACATACCATACCCCTTCACTTCAGCATAAATTTTAGCGCCGCGCGCTTTGGCGTGCGTCTCGCTTTCTAGCACAACAACCGCAGCACCCTCTCCCATCACGAAGCCGTCTCGGTCCTTATCGTAAGGGCGCGATGCCTTCTTGGGCGTGTCGTTGAACCTGGTTGACATCGCTTTACAAGAGCAAAAACCCGCTACCCCTAAAGGCGTTATCGAAGCCTCCGCGCCGCCCGCCACAACGACATCTGCCGCGCCGCGCCTTATCAACTCCGCGCCATCGCCAATAGCGTGCGCGCCGCTCGCGCAAGCAGAAACCGGCGCTTGTATCGGTCCCTTCAACCCCTCGTAAATAGACACCTGACCCGCCGCCATATTAATTAAAAGTTTCGGCACAAAGAAAGGACTCGTCTTATTTTTTGCAACCATATCGGCGTTGCCTTCCTCTATCGTCTTCAGTCCGCCGATACCCGAGGAAATAGCCGTAGCGGTGCGACAACGCTCCTCTTCGGTTTCAGGTCGCCAGCCGGCATCGTCGAAAGCCAGCTTGGTCGCCGCAATCGCGAACACAACGAACCTATCCAAACGGCGCAGTTCTTTTTTTACTATCCAATCTTCTAGCTTAAAAGCATCATCAACCTCGCACGCAATGGTGCAAGGGAATCTTTCTATATTGTCAAAAAGAGTAATCGTCCGCGCCCCAGACTTTCCCGCAACTAAATTGCGCCAACTTGCCTCAGCTCCAACACCCAAAGGCGAAACGACCCCCAATCCTGTAATAACAACCTTGCCTCTGTCCATAGACCCGCTCTCGTTAAGAGCAAAACAATTCTAGGATTTGCTTTCTACGATAAAGTCTATGGCGTCTTTAATCGTTAAAATAGATTCTGCTTTGTCGTCAGGTATCTCGATTTCAAACTCTTCTTCAAATGCCATAACAAGCTCCACCGTATCTAAGCTGTCCGCGCCTAAGTCATCGATAAAACTTGCGGTCTCCGTTGTTTTGTCGGCTACATCATCGCCTAAGTGCTCGATGATGATTTTTTTGACGCTCTCAAAAATTTCGCTTCTGTCCATGAATATTCCCCTTTTTGGTTGGTTTGCCCTTTATATTCCCTATACTAGCGCACAAGTCAAGCATTTAATAGGGGGCTTATATCCTATTTTAACCTCTTCTCTAAAAACAATAATTGATTTCAAAAACAAAAAGTGAAAATAAATGTTTTGACACCTTATTTATTGTGTGTTAAAATAAGTCTATAAAATAAAAGCTATAGAAAGACTGGAGAAGTTAATATGACTAGGTTATCAAAAACAGAAAGAAAAGGCATAAGCATTTTAGAGTTATCGCAAATGTTCCCTGATGAAGATGCTGCTATTGCGTGGTTTGAAAAAGTATTATGGGAGAAGGGTGGAAGGTATTGCCCTCATTGTGGTAGCACTAACACGGCTGATAAACCGAATAAGAAGCCCCAGCCTTATCGTTGTAGGGATTGTAAAAAGTTCTTTAGCCTTAAAACAGGAACGGTAATGAATAATAGTAATCTCCCAGTGAGGAAATGGGTATTTGCTATTTACCTTATTTCTACTAGCTTAAAAGGTGTTAGCTCTATGAAGCTCCACAGGGATTTAGATATATCACAAAAACACGCTTGGCATTTAGCACAAAGAATTAGAGAGGCTTTTAATATCAACGCTAATAAGTTATCAGGTGAAGTAGAAGCTGATGAAACATTTATAGGTGGCAAGGTCGGTAATATGTCTAAAAAGAAGCGCATGAAAATGGGTAAGAATGATAATAAGGTTGCTGTTCTAGGTATGAAAGAAAGAGGTGGTCGCATAATCGCTAAACCAGTTATCAGCACTGGTGCTAGAGCCTTACAACCTGAAGTTATTGCTAATGTAGAAAAAGGCTCTACCCTCTACACTGATGAGAACCCCAGCTATAAGAAGCTAGGGAGCGTGTATAGGCATAAGTCAGTCAATCACTCGGCTTGGGAGTATGTTAAAAAGGAAGCCCATACAAACGGCATTGAGTCGTTTTGGGCTTTACTCAAAAGAGGCTATCACGGCACTTATCATAAAATGAGCGCAAAGCATCTTCATCGCTATGTTAATGAGTTTGCTGCTAGACATAACGATAGAAGAAGTGCTACACTAGCTCAAATGCAGTTCATAGCCAAAGGCTTGACTGGTAAGAAACTAACTTATAAAACATTAATTAAATAAAAATTAAGAGATAGAAGATGATTTTTGAAAAGCAGCAATACCAAGAAGATTGCGTTGAAAATATAATTAAAATTTTAAGTGATATAGGCAGTTTTAATAACTTACCAGCCTTAAAAGCCAGCATACAAGATTTACATGGAAATAAAAAGATACCAGTAATAGATATTAAAAGTGAGGCTAGGCTGGATATTTTGATGGAAACTGGAACTGGAAAAACTTTCACTTACCTAAAAACAATGTTTGAATTGAATAAAGAGTTTGGAATCAATAAATTTATTGTATTCGTTCCACGCATCGCTATTAAAGCTGGAGTGACTCACGCCACAGAAGCTACTTCCAATTACTTTTTCAATGAGTATGGTAAACGCTTAAAAATGCATTCCTATGATGGTGATGGCAATCTAAGTTCAATAAATGATTATGTGCGAAATAATGAATTTTCTGTTTTGGTTTTGACTAGCAGCTCAATAGCAGCCACAAATAAAAATGATAGAAATTTAACCAAGATAACCGACTTGCCCTTATATGTTAAAGACTCTCCGCTTGAAGCAATAGGGAAGTTAAAGCCAGTTGCTTTTATTGATGAACCTCACCTGCTAAAAGGTGGTGTTTTTACTGAAACATATAACCGATATTTTACCAATTCACTCCTTTTAAGATTTGGTGCAACATTCCCTGCTTGCCCTAATAATTTATCAAACACATCATACATACTAGATAGTATATCAGCCTTCCGCCAATATCTTGTAAAGAAAATACGAGT
This sequence comes from Alphaproteobacteria bacterium, assembly GCA_965209065.1. Classification (GTDB taxonomy): domain Bacteria; phylum Pseudomonadota; class Alphaproteobacteria; order JAPOUT01; genus CBDBUR01. The sequence goes on along the minus strand of OZ242373.1, from coordinate 271,475 downwards.
CGCTACTATTATTGATGAATCAGTCGGCATTAGATTTTACAATCCAACAGGAACTGGAAGGAATAAAAAGGTCTCTGTTTTATATTTTAAGGACAACATAGATCATAGGAAGGTGGTGGCAGTTAATAGTGATATAGGCGCAACAATCGGAGACCCTAATTATAATGGCGTTGATATTATAAAAATAGATACCCAAAATGTTTATTTATCTAACAGGGAGATGCACTCATTAAAAGAAAACTATAATTTAACTGATGACTCTATACGTTTAATGGTAAGAGAAACCATCACATCTCATTTTGAAAAAGAGGAGCGGTTGTTTAAGCAAGGCATTAAAACTTTGTCCCTATTCTTTATACCTTACATTAACGATTTTAGGGGTGATAATCCTCGTGTTAAAAACATCTTTGAAGAAGAATACATAGAGCAACGCAATAAAAAATTAGAAGAAGATATTAGCCAGCCCTATCGTGGATATCTACAAAGAGATTATAGTGGAGACAATAAGTTGTCAATTCACGGTGGCTATTTTTCGGGTGATAACGGCTCAAAAGATAAAAAAGAACTAGATGGCGTTAATCTTATACTAAAAGAAAAAGAGAAACTCCTATCTACGCAAACATCGCTACGTTTTATTTTCTCAGTATGGGCTTTACAAGAAGGCTGGGATAACCCAAACATTTTTCAAATATGCAAACTAGCATCATCGAGCCAAGAGACCTCACGCAGACAACAAGTAGGGCGTGGCTTGCGCCTAGCAGTCAATCAAGAGGGCAAACGACAAACGGTAAGTCATCTGGGTGAAGGCAGTTTTTACGACATCAACACGCTAGATGTTATTGTGTCGGGGCAAGAAAAGAACTTTATTGAAGAAATTCAAAATGAGATAACAAATAATTCTTATGGCATTACCTTTGATGCAGTATCCGCAGAGGGTTTAGTTGCGAGTGGCTTAAACGGACAAGAAGCCAATAAGTTGATAAATTATTTAGATGATAATGGTATTATAGAATTTGATGAAGCAAGAAACATCTATGTAATTAAAGTTCCTGTGATAGAGTTCCTCAAAAGAGATGACAACCCGCCTCTACCACCTGCGCTAGAAGGTAAATTAGACAAAATAATTGATATATTTGATAGAGCATCTTCGTCACCAGTCAGCAGAAAAACAGAGGGCGTTGGCATAAGAAAAGAGAAAGCGGACGAGTTTAGAAGGCTCTGGCAAACGATAACTCAAAAAGCTAAAATCCATTATAGTGATATAGCAGACACTAATTTAATTGAAAAAATTGCTGATGACTTTGGCAGAGAAAACCTGCCACCACTAAAAGCTAGAAGGGAAGTAAAACATTATGACGCTGAAAAAAACGAAGTAGTGTATGAAAGCACAAGTAGTATAAGCAATATACAGTTTTTTGATAAAACTAAATATGAAGCCTTCGTCTTAGATTTTGCTAAAAGTGAGAAATTGCCTCTATCATTTGTTCGCAAATTGTTTAGCAAGCTAGACAAAGGAAAAATAAAGAACAATCCTAAAAAGGCAAAGGCTCATTTAATAAAATTCACTGCTGATAATATCCACAAAAGCGTTATTCAAAATGTTAGCTATAATTTTGAGGGTGAGATAAACATCAATGCCTATAACTCTTTATACAATGACGATGACACTCCCAAAGAAAAAATAGAGCAAGGCAAGCTAGGCAAATATATTGATAAGAAAACAGAGCCTCCAGCTCAATATCTTTATGATAAAATCATCTATGATGCCATAATAGAGAGGGATGCAATCTCAAACAATTATGAGAAAGTTGGCAATAATAAGATAGTCGTTTTTGCTAAACTTCCCTATATCTCTATCCCCACGCCATATAAACGCTACAACCCTGATTTTGCTTATTTTATCAAAACCAGCAAGGGCAAGCAGTTATTCCTTGTGGTAGAGACAAAGGGCTATGATAGCGAAAGCGATATATCAGGCAGAGAGAAAACTAAAATAGATTATGCTAAAAAATTCTTTGAAAAACTTAATACCACCCTACCTGATATTGATGTTAAATTTGAAACACGCACAAATACACAAGGCTTAATAGATTTATTAAACGAGGTAGCCCAATGATACTAAAAGATGATGCAAAGCAAGCAGGCTTTCAAACTAAAACTAGCTCCGCTATGTTGCCTGATGAAAGAGCCCAAAAGCTAGAACAGCTTAAAGCAATCGTGCCTTCTCTAATAAATGGTGATGGCGTGGTAGATGTTAAAGCCCTGCAGGATTTATTAGACCCCAGTAATGTTGCTTCAAATAGTCAAGGCTATGGCTTAACCTTTGCTGGTAAAGGTTTGGCGAAGGCAAAGGCAGACAAGCCTACAAATATGGAATTCAAGCTAGAGGTAGAGCAAAGCAAAAACCTTGACAAAACTCAAAATACCATCATCAGGGGCGATAACCTAGATGTCTTAAAGCTCTTACGCCAAAATTATACGGGCAAAATAAAGATGATTTATATTGACCCACCCTATAATACAGGTAGCGCGAATTTTGTTTATAATGACAGCTTCAAAGAAAGCGAGGCGGAGCTAATTGAAAACTATGGCATAGATGAGGAAGCAATAGATTTTTTTGAAAACATACTTGGCACACTCACGCATTCAGGTTGGTTATTTGCCATGTATCCGCGCTTAAAACTAGCCAGAGATTTATTAACAGATGATGGAGTTATTTTAATACAAATAGATTATAATGAATCCCACGCCTTAAAATTATTGATGGATGAGATATTTGGCGAAAGCAACTTCAAAGAAGAGATAATTTGGGAATACAGAACTGGAGGAATGCCAAAAAAAAGTAGTTGTTTTGGGAAGAAGCACGATGTTATATTTGCTTATTCTAAAGATAGTGAAAAATATAGTTTTAATAATACAGCATTAAAGGAAAAGAATTATTATGATAAACCTTTTTTTGGCAGTGTGCAAGATGACGATGGACGGCATTATGCTTCAGTGAGTATAAGGGATGTTATTGGTGGTGATATAACTATACTAGAAGATGAAAAAGAAATTGTTGAAAACTTAAAGCCTCTAATAAACACATCCAGTGAAAGGATTGAAGGATTTGACTCTCAAAAACCACCAAATCTTATTAAGTTTCTTGCTAAGTTTTATATTAGAGATTGCAAAGATAGTATTGTTATGGATTTTTTTGCTGGCTCTGGAACAACTGCGCAAGCAGTTATGGACTTCAATCAAGAGTATAGTAGCAATAACAAGTTTATTTTAGTGCAACAAGATGAAAAAATTTCTAGTGATAATAAACTTTATAAACTTTGTGAAAAGAACAAAATACCTCCAACTATAACAGATGTATGTATATGGCGTGTTGATAGTGCAGGGGAGAATCTCAAAAAAAAGGCGGGGATGCTAGGTAAAGACCTAGACATAGGCTATAAAGTTTTTTCACTAACTCCACGCCCCGAATTAAATGAAGAGCTTCAATTAAATATAACTAGAACTACCACACAAAACACGCTCTATAATATGATAGCAGCGAGTGGGGAGTGCTTGCTAAGCGACACCATAGAAGAGATAGACCCTGATTTGCTTTATAAGGTTAGGGAGTCTTATTTTGTGCTAGGGGAATGCAGAACTAACCTAGAGCAATTTTCTAGCAATAAGATTTACATTGATGGCTATGCTGATATTAGCTTAACCCACTGGCTTAATATGCTAGGATTAAACAAAGACACTGTAACCATTCTTTATTGATAGGATTATAACGATGGCTAAAAAAACTACTAACGGTAAAAAATCTAAAAAAGATGGTAGAGGCAGACCCCCTATAAGAGTCATTTTACCTCTGGACACTACACCAAAAGAGTTAGCAAAGATGGTAGGCTCTAATAAATTTTACCCCGCAATAACCCCTAAAAATTAACTATTTTTTGAGGGGGTTAAAATAGGATATAAGCTCCTTTAATAGAGTTCGGGTTAGAAACTCGTTGAAATGGGCGGAACTATAAGGCATAATCGGTAAAAAGGAGACTTTATGCCTTTCATAGAGCGCGATAACGCCCAAATCTACCACGAAACCTACGGCAACGAAAACAGCACACCGATGCTCTTATCCCATGCCTTCGGTTGCTCGACCGCTATGTGGCAGAAGCAGATAGAGCCCCTGAGTGAGAAATTTCGCCTCATTTTATGGGATATGCGCGGACACGGCAAAACCCAAGTCGAGGAAAAACCCGAGCATTTCTCCCACCAGCACTCCCTCGAGGATATGGCGGCGCTGCTTACCCATTATAATATCCAAAGCGCGATTATCGGCGGGCTGAGCTTAGGGGGCTACCTCTCTTTGATGTTTTACAACCACTACCCGCAGATGGTGAAGGCGCTGCTCTTGTGCGATACCGGTCCCGGCTTCAAAAAAGACGAGGCGCGCGATAAATGGAACAATACCGCCGTGCGTCAAGCTGCCGCTTTAGAAAAACGCGGGCTTGGCGCCGCACCCAAAGCGCCCGATGGCGTTCAACATACTTCCGCCACCGCGCTCGCGCTCGCCGCGCGGCATATTTTAGCGCAGGAACACGCTTTGGTGATAAATCGCCTTGACCAAGTCTTCGTGCCGGCGCTCATTATCGTTGGCGCTGACGACAAACCCTTTCACCCCTCTGCTGACTATATGGAAAAGAAAATTCCTAACGCGGAAAAAATTATCATTCCCAATGCCGAGCATTATGCGAATGATGATAACCCCGATGCTTTTAATGCATCGGTGTTAGAGTTTTTTAACACCTTATGATGAAAAAGAAAATTTTCATAGACGGGCAAGAAGGAACAACCGGCTTACAAATCAAACAAAGATTAGAAGCCATCAATGAAATTGACCTCATAAGCCTAGACGAAAAAACACGCAAAGACAAAGCCGCGCGCGTGGAATGCTTGAACGCCGCTGACCTCGCCGTGCTATGCCTGCCCGATGAAGCCGCACGCGATATTGTCGCAAGCGTTCAATCCAATGTGAAGGTGTTAGACAGCTCCACCGCCCATCGCACCAATGAAAATTGGGTCTATGGTATGGCAGAGCTTGGCAAAAACCAAAGCCAAAAAATTGCCGAGGCGCAGTTCGTTAGCAACCCCGGCTGCTTCGCCATTGGTGCGCTCGCGCTTATTAAACCTTTGGTGGATAAGCAGCTTATTCATAAAGAAGATAGAATTTCTATTCACGCCGTTTCGGGTTATTCGGGCGGGGGCAAAAAAATGATTGCCGATTATGAGAACAGCGCGATGCCAGTTGTCGAGGCTTACGCGCTTGACGGAAAACATAAGCACTTGCCGGAAATAAAAAAATATAGCGGGCTGGAGCAACCCCCGCATTTCACGCCGCTCGTTGGCAATTTTAGACAAGGAATGCTCGTGATGATTCCTATTTCTCACAACAGGGCGGACGAGATAAAAGCGATTTACGAGCGCACCTATCACGGCACGGATATTCATCTAATGTCTGCGGCGCCCGCCGTGCCTACCATGCCTAATAGAATGGACGCCGCGCGCTTTGCGGGACGCGACGATATGGCGCTTTATGTCTCCCCTCAAACCGACGGGTGCTTGCTGATTGCCGCTTTTGATAATCTCGGCAAGGGTGCAGCCGGCAATGCCGTTGCGAATATTCACCTGATGTTAAATCTTCAACAGAAGCAGGCGGCGTAAATGGAATTATCTTACGGCAAAAAATATGAAACTTTTCGTAGCTCGGTGCGGGATTTCTTGGAGAACCACAAGGGCAATTATCCAAAAAGCTATGGGCTAGAACGCCCTTCGGCTGGTGCGGTCGCTTGGCAAAAAAAACTTATCCATCAGGGCTATGCCGCGCGGACCATTCCTAAAGAATATGGCGGCTTCGGCGCAGAGCCTGACATCTTAGAGATGAGAATCATCGTTGAAGAATTTATTCGCGCTGGCGCACCGCGCGCTTTGGCCAATCAAGGCATTTCTATGTTCGTGCCGACTTTGCTCGAGGCAGGCAGCGAGGAGCAAAAGCAGCAGTGGGTCAAGCCCACCATCGAAGGCGAAGTCGTTTGGTGTCAAGGCTACTCCGAACCTAATGCTGGCTCTGATTTGGCAAGCCTCAAAACCGCCGCGGTAGAAGACGGCGAGGACTTCATCATCAACGGGCAGAAAATTTGGACGAGCACCGCCGCGCACGCCGAAATGATGTTCCTGCTCGTGCGCACCGAGCCCGACGCGCCAAAACATCAGGGCATTAGCTATGTTCTCGTGCCAATGGATAGCCCCGGCATTGAAGTGCGCCCGCTGAAAACCATGACCGGCTTTGCCGAATTTAACGAGGTTTTCTTTACCGACCTGCGCGTGCCGCAGAAAAATGTTGTCGGCAAGCGTGGTGAGGGCTGGAAAATTGCCAATACCACTCTGCGCCACGAAAGGTTTATGCTCGGCGACCCTAATCAAGCTGAAGACAGGCTGAACCGCATCACTAACCTGATGAAAAAACACACACTCGGCAATGAGCGAATGATTGATAATCCCGTTTGGCAAAAGAGACTCGTTGAGCTACAAGCCGAAGTGCTGGCAATGCGCGCGCACGGCTTGCGCCTGCTTTCTGCCAGCGTTCATAAGGAAAATATCGGCATTGCGGGAATGATTGTCAAACTACAAGGCTGCGAGCTCAATTATAAACTCGCTGAGCTCGCCATTGATGTGATGGGCACGCAAGGTATTCGCTATGGCCAAAGCGATGACGATATTACCGAAAGCAACCGCTGGCAACGCTATTATATGTTTGACTTAGGGCTTATCATCGGGGGCGGCACCGCGAATATACAAAAAAACATCATCGCTGAACGCGGCTTGGGCTTGCCCAAAGAGCCCAAAAGTAAATAATGCATTTCGGATTATCAGAAACACAAAAGCTGCTCCAAGAAAGCGTTTTGCGCTTTGGAGAAAAACAAATTCCTTCCAGCGCGCTGCGGGAAACAAACACCTTTTGCGCGCTACAAAAAGATTTTGACGCGCTAGGGCTAAGCGGCTTGCTTATCCCCGAAACATCAGGTGGCGCGGGTGGCTCCTTGCTTGACCTCGCTATCGTGCAGACCGCGCTAGGGCAATTTGCCGCGCCGATTAAGTTTATGTCCCATGCCGCTCTTTTGCCTTTAGCCCTTAAAGAAGGCGGCAGCCCTCAACAACAAGAAAAGCTTTTTCCACAACTGCTGGCAAATGAACTGGCGGTGGCGATTGCGCTCGAAGAGGGTGGGGTTGAGGTGAAGCATAACCAATTGAGCGGCGAAAAAATTCTCACTTTTGATGGCGGGAAGGCAAGCCTCGCCCTGCTCGCGTGTGACGACAGCCTCTACCTGCTGCCGCTTGGCGAAAAGGCGCGGATAGAACCCTTAAACACTATTGATGCTACCAGACAATTCGGTAAGCTCGTTTTGAATGACGCGCCCGCCGAACGCCTTGAAATGCCTGCAAGCCGCCTTATTGCCGCCGCTAGAATTATGCTTGCGGCGGATATGATTGGTCTCGCTGATTCTATGCTCGCGCAAGCTCTCGCTTACGCCAAAACGCGCGAGCAGTTCAACCGCGTGATTGCCTCCTTTCAAGCCGTCAAGCACCAGTGCGCCGAAATGGCAGCAAGCCTCGAACCCTGCCGCGCGATGTTATGGCTCGCCGCGCACAGCTTTGATGACGAGCCGCAAACAGCTGAGCTCAATGCTTTGCTGGCAAAAATCCATATTGGTAAGGTGGCGCGCTTTGTTGCGCGTCAAGCGGTAGAGGTTTTTGGCGGCTTCGGCTTCACCGATGAAGCCAACCTCCACTTTTGGTTTAAGCGTATCGGCGCCAATTATCAAATGCTCGGACAACTAGAAACCCTAACCGCCCAAGCGGCGCGCCTGCAGTTCAATAAAACATAATGAGTGACGAAGAAGAAGCAAGAAGACGCGCGAAAGCAAAATCTCTTAGACCCCTGCTCAATTTATTTCCCCTTCTATGGTGGCATAAAAAATATTTGACTGCCGCCTTCCTTGCCTTGCTCGCGGCGGCGACAGCATCGCTCGCCATTCCTCTCGCGGTGCGCTTTGTGATTGACGATTATTTTGTCAAAAGTAATGTTAATTTCTCGCTCACAATTCTTTACGCGGCGGGCGCACTCGCTTTATTTCTAGCCGTCTCCAGCGCATTGCGGTTCTATTTCGTTATGCTCTTGGGCGAGCGCATCAGCACCGACTTACGCAAAAATGTCTTCGGGCATATCTTATCTTTAGAATCCAGCTTCTTCGAGCGGGTGAAAACCGGCGAAATTATATCGCGCCTTTCTGCTGATATGGTGGTCGTGCGCACCATTTTGGCTTCTTCCGCCTCTATCGCTTTGAGAAATTCCTTGCTACTTGTCGGCGCGAGCGCGATGTTGTTTTTGAGCTCCCCTGCTCTTTCTATTTTTGTTTTGATTACCATACCGCTTATTTGTCTGCCGCTTTTGGGCTTTGGCAGGTTGGTGCGGAGGCTCTCGCGCTATGCGCAAGACCGCCTGGCAGATACCGGCGCTATGGCAAACGAGCTTTTGGGCGCTATCCAAACCGTCCAGAGTTTCACTTATGAGCCTATCGCCCGCGAGCGGTTTGATGGCATTGCCGAGCTTGCTTTTATCTCAGCACGAAGGCGCATTGCCGCGCGCGCTTTTTTGGTCGCGGTGATTATCGCCGTTGTTTTTGTTGCGATTTTGCTTGTCATCTATCAAGGCAGCCTCGCCGTTTTCAACCAGACGATGAGCGCTGGCGAGCTAGGGCAGTTTATTATTTATGCCCTAATGGCAGCTGGTAGCCTTGCCGCTTTGGGAGAGGTCTGGGGGGATTTGCAGCTCGCCGCTGGTGCTGCCGAGCGCCTGTTCGAGCTGCTGAGCGAAAAAGCGCGCATCACCTCTCCCGCCGAGCCTACCCCCTTGCCCGAACCAGTAAAAGGCGAAATCGTTTTTGACCGCGTCCATTTTTCCTATCCGCTGCGACCGGGAGTTGTGGTGCTGAAAAATTTCTCGGCAACATTTAGCGCCGGTGCCACCACCGCGCTTGTGGGCATGTCGGGTGCGGGGAAATCGACCCTGTTCCATTTGCTCAACCGCTTTGACGACCCGCAGTCGGGCGAAATTCGCTTGGACGGCATTCCCTTACAGAAACTAGAGCTAACCGCTTTGCGCTCGCAGTTGGCGAGCGTGCTTCAAGAGCCCACTTTGTTCTCTATGTCTATCGCTGACAATATTCTCTATGCGCGGGTCGATGCCGATAGAGATGAAATCGAAACCGCCGCCAAGCTCGCCGCCGCCGATGATTTTATCCACGCCCTGCCCGAAGGCTATGACACCATTCTCGGCGAACGCGGCGTGAGCCTGTCGGGCGGACAACGCCAGCGTATCGCTATCGCGCGCGCGCTTATTCGCAATGCCCCCATTCTGCTGCTTGATGAGGCAACCTCCGCGCTCGATTCTTATAATGAGAATATTGTCCAGCAGGCACTCAACGCGCTGGAAAATAAAAAAACCGCCTTGATTATCGCTCATCGCCTAACAACCGTCGAGCGCGCCGATAAAATTATTCTAATCAATAAGGGTGAGGTCATCGATGAAGGCACCCACACAGAGCTTCTTGAAAAAAATTCCCTCTACCAGCGGCTCGCGCGGCAAGAATTCCAAACATAAATCAATTTAACGCGGGCGCGATTGAAACAATAAAATTAAATGAACCAATAAACCTAAAGCAAACATAATCCAAGCAATCACCACCGCCGGTTGAAACATCAACAACACCCTAGCTGATGCAAACCCAAAGGTGAATTGCTTCTCTATCGTCGCGGTTAAAATGCTTTGCTTGCCCGCAAGCTCCTCCTTATTCACCACCTCCATTAAATCACGGCGCGAACGATGACGCATCAATAGAAAATGAGTCCAACCCTCGTCAGCCACCCCCCAAGAAACAAGGCTCTTAGAAATCACCGGCGCTATCACCACAGGATAGGAAGCCCTTAAATAAAATTGCCACAAAAAAGGCGCGCTCCATTGGCTTAATAAATCAAACACACTCATCGGCATGCTAGAGTTATTCGCCCCTCGCCTCACATCAGCGCGCATGCGCACCAGATGAAGCGTCCAAACCTCCTTGCCATCATCTGCCGCCAAAAAACCGCGCAGCCTTATCTGCTTCTCGCTATCACGCCCCTGCTTATACAAGTGCGCATAAGTGTTAAGATGTCCCCTCAGCTCCTTCTCACTCAGCGGTGCTTGCGTGTTGAAAAACCAAAATAAAAATAAGCTATAGGATAAACTTACCAAAAACCATATCCCAATATATTTTATGTATCGCCGCTTTATCATAAATAGGCTTCAAATGCGTTTAAGCTGTCGGTAAATAAACCCGTGAGACCCGCCTGCCATAAAGGCTCGGCGCGCTTGCTATCGTTTATCGTGTAGATATAACACTCAAAGCCGGCGGCTAAGATTTTTTCCACATCGCGCGGCGTGCTAACAGCAACATCGCAGTGAATAGAAGCCGCCCCCAGCTCCTTCGCCTTCGCCAGCACACGCTCATCAACCCGCCTACACGCCAGACCAAAAGGAATAGACCCCTTCATCGCATCATTGAAAAAGGCTAAACTATGCCAGTGAAAACTAGAAATAAAAATATCAGGCGCCGCCCCCTTTAAGGCAAGCGCCACCGCAACCGCCAGCGCCTTCATTTGAACCTCATTGGGGTTCTTGTCTAGCTTGAGCTCTAGGTTGAGACCAATCCCCAGCTCTGCAGTTAGTAAATCGTCAAGGAAAACAATATTTAACGCGCGCGCTTCGCTTGCCGTGAGCGCGCTTATCTTATCCTCGCGCTGGTAAATGCGCTTGAGGTCGTCATCGTGAAAGAGAACAAGACTGCCATCGGCAAGCAGACGAACATCGGTCTCTAACCATTTCGCCCCCCTTTGCGCCGCAGCAGAAAAAGCCTCCCGACTATTCTCGCGCAAAGGCGACCGCCCCGATAGATGCGCGCCGCGATGCGCAATTATTTTAGACATAAACGGCATTTGCCCTATAATAAGCGATATGGAAACTATTTTGTTTTTTATTTTAGGAACCGCTTTTGGCGTTTTTGTTATGTGGCTCGCTGGGTTTCGCGCGAAAGATGTTTTTAAGAACCTCGCCGCTCAAGTGCTAGACGAAGGCTCTAGCAAAGCAACCGAACACCTTGCCTCTCATCTAGAGCCCTTCCGCCGCGACTTGGAACACTTACAAACATCGCTCAAGGATTCAAGCAAAGAAAGCTTCTCCCTTAAAGAATACATTGAACGCATAAGCTCGGAAGCCAATAACCTCGCCAATGCACTCATGAGCCAACCGAAAATGCGTGGTAACTGGGGGGAAATCGTGCTTGAAAGAATGCTCGAAAAATCAGGCATGACAAAAGATAAGGACTATAAGCTCCAAGCCACCCTCAAAGATGAGGACGGCAATCGGCTTATCCCCGATGTGATGCTTCTTCTACCCGAAAATAAACATATCATTATAGATTCTAAACTCACCCTCATTAGCTACAAAAACTACCATGAAGCAGACGATGAGGAAACAAAACAGCTCCACTGGAAAGAATTTACCGCGCAGACGAAAAAACACATCGAAACCCTAGCGCAGAAAAATTACGCTCATGCAAAAGAGGTTCAAGCACCCAGTTTTACGATAATGTTTGTTCCCATCGAAGGGGCTTTTATTAGCCTAATGCAAGAAAACGCGGAACTACATAAATACGCTTGGGATAAAAGAATTATTCTCGCCGCACCTAGTATTCTATTTGCGATGCTACAGACGGTCGCCTCACTTTGGCGGCTGGATAAACAAAACAAAAATGCCGACGAAATAGCACGGCTCGGCGGCGCGCTCTATGATAAAATCGCAGCCTTTGACGATGATATGAAAAAATTAGGCGAACAAATTGAACGCTCCCACAAAACTTTCGAAGAATCCCACAAAAAACTCTCTAGCGGAAAAGGGAACATTCTGTCCCACACCCAACGACTACAAAAACTTGGCGCGAAAACATCAAAACAACTCACGCACACAGAAGAAGAATAAAGCACAAATAAAATACGTATGCCCAAAAAGAAAACCGCCCCTTTTCATCTTTATAATGAAAAGAGGCGGTCTTTTATTCTTTTATTCTTACTCTGCTAGTAAAGCTAGAATTTGAGTATCTAATTGAGTATTCTCTACGCGAACGCTAATGGCGGGCTTGCTCTTTCCATAATAGGCGACAAGCAAGCTGTCATCAATGATAAGCGAAGCACTTACTAATGGTTCAGAAAGCAGAGGTAAGGCAGCTTTCACGCTATCAAACGAGGCAACAGGGTTCTCATAGAAGAAAACTTGACTGGTGCTTCTCGCACTCGTGGTGGCAGGAGCCGCCGCAACTGTAACGCCTTCTTCCGCTCCAACATAGCCATTGCCCCATCGAGTTACCGCTGAGAGCGTTCCCGAAGTGGATGTAGAAGAAACGAAAGTATTCACTGTAGGACGAGAGTCGAAGTTAGCAGGAGCTAAAATCGCATCACTGCCCGAATAGTCCGTGCCTACTTCTATTGTGATGGTATCTCTCACGCCCTTAACCACAGATGCTGTAGCAGTAGCGCCCGTGCCTATGTCGTCGAAGAGAACCGCGCCACCTTTAGCCGAAAGAAGCAATTCAGAAGTCACAGTAACAGCACTAGAAGTAGCATCAACAGAGCGTGTTGCCGCTATGCCAATATAACCAGTAATTGTTATGTTGCCACTTCCCGCTGTTAGCGTCAGGTTTGCGTCACGATAAGTGCCTGCGCTCGCGGAAGTATAAGAGATGTTGGAACCCGCAAGCGTGGTTGCGACACCATCTTCAAATTGAATACTACCAGCAGAGGTTAGCGTAAGTGCTCCACTCGTGTTGATGTCGGTGCTGATAACAAGACCGCCTTCACCCGCCGCGAGTGTGAGGGAGGCAGTGCCTACTGTATTAGGCACGGCAACCGCCGGCACAGCAACCACAGGAGGAGAAGCATCTGGGTTCGCCGCCACTGCATCAGATAAATTAGAAGCCGTTAGCGTTATCTTTTGCGCTTGGATGTTAGTTACCCCTGTCGTAGCAAGACTAATCGTTCTAGCTGTAGCTGTTATCTCTCCTGTTGTTGAGAAATTAATACCACCATTGATAGTAATACCCTCAGCCGCCGTAAGAACCAAGTCATGGAAAGTCGTGGCACTTGCGGTTGGGGCATCGTTGGAAGCCGTAATAATTATATTATTGTTTGCTGTCAGCGTTTTGGTTAGCCTTGCCGCCTCTGTGCCATCTCCCGCTAATTCAATAGTGCCCGCACTAATCATAATGTTATGCGCGGTTATATTGGCACCGATTGAAAAGCCAGCAGTGATGTTCGTTATAAATTGGCCAATATCATCGCCGGTCACGCCCGCGTTTATTGTAGTGTTAAGAACAATGCTCGCACCATTAGCGGCTGTGAGGGTTAAATCGTTGGGCGTGCTACCCGTTGAAGTCAATATATTAGCCGCACCGATGGTGAGGTGGTCGTTTCCTGTCGCAGCCGTTATATCGATATTTAGATCGCCTATGAGAAGAACATTACCTAGCCCTTCAGCGTCAGCCGCAGTTCCTGTTGTGCCGATGACAACGTCTCCCTCGACAGCCTCGACAGCCTCAACAGCCGGCACAGCCGGTGTAGGAGGATTGGTGCTGCCATCAGCAGGAACTGCCGCAACAGCCTCAACGCCTTCAACTGCCTCAGTCACGGTATAAGAGCCACCCGTTGTAATCGTTATATTCAGGCTTTCTAAACTACCTGCAAGCCTTAAGTTATTGCTACCAGCAGGCGCAGTTAAAACTCTCAAGGTTAATCTATTACCTGCTCCCGTTATCTGTATATAAGAATTGATTTCAAGCCTCTCAATGCCTATCAAAGCGAAAGACCTAGCAAGATTTATGCCAAAAGTAGGAGTATTATCCCCCACATTGAGCGTAAGGACTTTAGCGAGAATTGCATCAAGCAAAGGTGGCAGTGTTACAACACCTTCTGTCGCCAAAGTAAAATCCACTCCTCTTAAATCTAAAAGAGTGTCTGTAGCAACTTCCGCTCCACCAAAACTGCTTAAATCCAATGCTGCGGTGCCGCCATTGATAGAGAATTCCGTAAGAGCTTGAATTCCCGCAAAGCCAGATAATTCCTGCGTGTCATTATCGGGGTCAGCCACACTAATGGAAGCATCAACAAGAGTTCCTGCGATATCAAGCGAAGCCGTGCCGGTGTAAGTAAAGTTGATGGTTTCATCTACCATAATAGTTGCTTCAGCATCGCTAAGGAAAGCGGCGACTGTTAGCGTTCCTTGACTCCAAGTAATAGAATCAAGAGCTTCAATAACCACTTCAGTGCTAACAGCAGCATCCGTTGTAATGTCGGCGCCTGCCACCAGCTCAATGGAGCCGCTTGTCACTATCGTTAGGTTTTCATTTATCGCTAAATCAGCACCCGCAGTAACCGCTAGAGTGCCACTAGTAACCGTGATAGCACCGTTAATGACGATGTCTCCACCCGCCTCTGTCGTCACTGCTCCATCGTTATCTGTAATATCAATGTTGGCAATGTTTACATTATTGGCGCTTGCGATAACCGCCCCTATGGTAATGCCATTAGCACCCATCGTTTCTAAAACAAGGCCCGCTGATGTTAAAAGACCAGCCGCTGTTGTTTCTATCGTGCCGCCTGTGCTTCTTAAATCTATTTGACCAGCACCCGTATTGATTGCGGCGGCAACGGATATATTGCCACCCGCGCGAACATCAAAATCAGTGCCGAGTGTGGTTACAGCAGCATTAATAGTAACCGTTCCAACGGCGTGTAATTCTAAATTAAAAGCGGCGCGTGCTTCAATAGCGGCAACGCCACCGGCAGCCGCGACTGCCGCTCTACCAACTATGATAGGGTCGGTCACGGTTATATTGCCGCTCACTCTAATAATTAAATCTCCGCCCGTATAGTCGAGAATACTGGCAGGGTCAATGATGTAATCCACATCAGCGCCGGCACCTGACAATTCTATGTTGGCAGTAACAGCTTGATCTACTTCAGGGTCAGAAGCATCCGCTGTTCTAATGATTACATTATCAGGGTCAAGAAGCAGAGTTCCCGTTACGATATTGGAGAAAAAGCCCTTGCCGGTTTTCAATGTGCTTTTACCAGAAATTTCAGTAAATCCATTAGGAGCATTAACTGAGCCGTTAAAATAAGTATAGCCATCAGACCAAACGATTACGCGACCTTCATCTCCAGCGTTTAGCTGAGCGCCCTTTTCAACAATCGTAACTTGAGCGTTAGCAATAGAACCCTTGCCTTGATAATCACCACCGACAAGAATTTCACCTGCGCTTAAGGTGGCACTAGAAGTAACGCCTACTCTTTCGCTTGCCTCTAAAATAATTGAGCCATCTTTAACTTGAAGCGATGTTGCTTCCACTGCATCACCAACAAAAACGCTACCCGCATCTGCTGAAACAGATTGCAAATGAATGTCGCCAGTGTTCGCGGTGATAGAGCCTAAAGCCTTCACCGTGCCACCAGAAGCCGAAGCCAACAGACCGCCAACATTCACAACCGAACCCGCACCGAACTCTACGCCCGCCGGATTGATTAACGCCACATTACCATTGGCGGTAAGTGTGCCGTCTATTTGCGTTCCTAGTCCGTTGCGCACACGAATCGCAATGCTCGCGTCCGTGCTCGGCTGATTGATATTCACAGACTCATTAGAGCCTATGTCAAAGCTTTCCCAGCTTGTATCTAGGTGCTTGGAATACTGGTTGATATTAGACGAGTCAGATAAATCCCCCCGACCCGAGTTGATTTCCCCGCCTTGCGGTGCGGCTAAAGCAAGCCCGCTCCATAGCGCAAGTGATAAAGTAAAAGTAATCCCCATAAACATGGTGGAAGAAGTCCATTTATTAAGCATAGGTAAGCCCCTCGTTTTTCATAGTGTATTTATTCTTTTTTATGCCTTTTTATAATCCGTGTCAATAAAAAAATTCCTGCCGTGAGTGCCTATCTGCCTATAAACGCCAGCTTTCTAATCGCGGGTATTGCGAGGGGCTTGGGCGATAAAAATGCGCTAGTTTCGGGCTTTTTATTCTGCTAATAAAGCCCAAATTTGCGGGATTTTCCAAGTCTCAGGGTCTATTTCTACGTGAAAAGAGGGCGGGTAAGCGGTAATCGGGGAAATATCGCTAAACGAGGGAATGGGGCTTTCATGGAAAAAGATTTGATTCGCCCTTCTCGTGCTAGAGGTGGCACTAGAGGTGGCGGGGGCAGGTGCGGCGATGGTGGCTCCCTCCGCAGTTGCCTCATAGCTATTGCCCCATCGGGCTGCGGTTGAGCGCGTTCCCGTAGCGGCGGCGGCGGTGGCAAAAACAAACACATTCGGGCGAGATTGAAAATTAGCCGGCGCCATTATCGCGTCCGTGCCTGAGAAGTCGGTGCCTACTTCTATTGTGATGGCATCTCTCAAGCCCTTCACCACCGATGGCATTCCCGCGCTTCTGTTGCTGAAGGCAATCGTGCTACCTTTAGCCGAAAATAACAATTTAGCGCTCGTTGTCACCACGCCTTCATCATCAACATTACGCGTTCCTGCCACCCCGATATAGCCCCTAATTGTCATGGTGTCAGTTGTGGCGGTTAGGGTGAGGTCTGCGTCACGATAAGCACCTTCAGTCGCGGAGCGATAATCGAGCGTTGCCCCCGCAAGCTCGGTCGCCACGCCATCTTCAAATTCAATACTGCCGCCAGAGAATAGCGTAAGAAAACCAGAGGTCTTGATATTAGTGTTGATGACAAACCCGCCTGTCCTGACCATGAACGTGATGTCATGCGAGCCAGCCATGTTAGACGCGGCGGTCGTTCCGTCCTCTGCTAAATTAGAAGCGGTGAGCGTTACCTTGTGCGCATGAATAGAAGTCGCCGCGGTGGTAGCAAGATTAATCCTTCTAGCGGTAGCAGTTATCTCTACATTTTCTGAGAAAACAAAAAAACCATTGATAATAATATCTTCGGTTGCCATAAGAATTAAGTCGTGGAAATCCGAGGCGCTTATCGTTGCGCCTCCTAAGGTGAGCCTTATATTATTTCTTGCTGTCAGCCTTGACGTGCGCCTTGATTCCGCTTCGCCGCTTTCCGCCAAGCTGATATTGCCCGCATTAATCTCAATGTCATTCGCGGTTATATTGGTGCCGAACGCAAAGGTATTCGCGGTTGTAACTGTAAAAGAGCCGAGGTCATCATCATCGGCTACGCCCGCGTTTATTGGCGTAACGAAATAGAAGCTCGTGCCTTCAAAAGCTAAATCATTGCTTGAGGTTAATATATTCGCCGCAGAGATGTTAAGGTGGATGCTCCCTCCCGTAGCCGTTGTCTCCAAACTTAAATTATCTATCAGAAGGATATTGCCGCGCCCTGTAGCGTCCGCCGTGCTTCCGGTTGTGCCAATGACAATGTCGGCGGGGACAAGGTCAGTGCCTGCGTCTGAGTCAGCAGGAACTTCTGGAGCTGCCTCAAAAGAACCGCCGGTTTCAATCGCAAAACTCTGGCTAACCAAACTGCCGCCAAGCCTTAAGTTATTGCTGTCAGTCGGCGCAGTGAGAACTCTCAAGGTTAATGTATTCGTTCCTGATTCTGTAGTGTTTGATATTTTTATAAAAGAATTGACTTCAAGTTTCTCAATACCTATAAAAGCAAAAGGGTGGTCAAGCTCTAAGCCGTTCGCGGTGGCACTGCCCACATTGAGCGTTAGGCTTTTTGCGAGAATGGTAGTGAATAAAGGCGAAAGTGTTATCGCTCCTGTCGTTTCTAAAGTAAGGTTCACCCCTCTTAAATCTACGATAGCATCTGTGGCACCCAAAGCACTTAGATTAAGCGCCGCGCTA
Source organism: Alphaproteobacteria bacterium (assembly GCA_965209065.1). Classification (GTDB taxonomy): domain Bacteria; phylum Pseudomonadota; class Alphaproteobacteria; order JAPOUT01; genus CBDBUR01. The sequence goes on along the minus strand of OZ242373.1, from coordinate 253,485 downwards.
CCCACATCAACCGAGAAGTTTGTAAGAGCCTGCACCCCATCAAAGCCGCTTAATTCTTCCGTGCCTCCATCTACGCTAATGGAATTAATAAGCGTTGCGATGCTAAACGCGGCGTCGTCGGCGGCGTCTGTATAAGTAAAGTTGATGGTGTCATCTACCATAATAGTTGCGTTGGCATTGGAAAGAAAAGAGCCATTTGTTAATGCCCCTTGAGTCCAAGTAATAGAGTCACGAGCTTCAATAACCACTTTCGTGCTAGAAGTCGCATTCGTTGTGATGTCGCCACCAGCAGTAATTGCCACAGTGCCATTTGTGGTCGTAACAGAACCGCCAACGAGAACACCGCCACTTGCTGCTGTCGTCACTGCTCCCTCGTCATTCGTAGCATCAACATTGCGGAGGATTACATCACCGCTACTTGTGATAGCACCGCCTAGGGACATGCCCGTATTACCTATCGTTTCTAAAGTAATATCACCTGCTGTTATAGCCACTGCTAATATCGAGCCGCCGCTATTTACTTTTAGAGTGCCAGTGCCAATATCAATTGCGCCTTGTAGCAATGCTTGGGAGGTCGCGTTAATAGTTAAATTGGCGTTGAGAATGGTTATCGTAACAGCGTCAGAAGTAGCAGTAAATAACCCGCCGGCATTTAATGTTAAATTGAAAGCGGGGAGCTCTGTGGTGCTTCCCGATGCCACTCTGCCAATTACGATGGGACTTTGCACGCTTATTGCGCCGCTCGCGCTAATAGTTAAATCTCCGCCCGAATAATTAAGAATATCTGCAGGGTCAATGATGTAATCCTTGTCATCTGCGCCGTCCAAATTTATGTCGCCATCAACATCTTGATCCACTTCAGGGGAAGTGGCGTCCGTTGTTCTAATGATTACATTCTCAGGGTCAAGCAGCAAAGTTTCCGCCACCACATTCAATAAAAAACCCTTGCCGGTTTTCAACCTGCTCTTACCAGAAATTTCAGCTAACCCATTCGGCACATCAATAGAGCCGTTAAAATAAGTATAGCCGTCAGACCAAACAATAACACGACCGCCATCTCCGCCGTTTAGTTGCGCGCCCTTCTCAATAATCGTAACTTGCGCGTTGGCGATAGAACCCTTGCCTTGATAATCTCCGCCAACAAGAATTTCACCCGCGCTTAACGTGGCACGAGAAGCAACGCCCACTCTGTCGCTTGCCTCTAAAATAATTGCGCCATCTTTGACTTGAAGCGAGGTCGCCTCAACCGCACCACCAACAAAAACTTTGCCCGAAGCCGAAGCCGATGAAACCGATTGTAAATGAATGTCGCCAGCGTTCGCCGTGATAGAGCCGAATGCCTTCACCTCTCCACCGCCTGAGGCGGTGCCACCAGAAGCAGATGCCAACAGCCCGCCAACATTCACAACCGAGCCAGCCCCAAACTCTATCCCCGCAGGATTAACCAAAGCAACATTACCATTCGCAGTAAGCCTGCCGTCTATTTGCGTGCCTGCTCCGTTGCGAACGCGAATCATAATAGTAGAAGCCGCACTCGGCTGGCGGATATTCACTTCCTCACGCGCACCGATGTCGAAACTTTGCCAGCTCGTGTCTAGGTGATGCGAATACTGCTCGATGTTTGACGGATTACTCAAATCCCCCCGACCCGAAAGTTTCTCCCCGCCTTGAGGCAAAGCCAAAGCTAAGCCACTTGCCAAGCCGGTTGATAGCAATAGGGAAGTAAAAGTCAATTTTTTTAGCATTAGAGCATCTCCTCTTTATCTATTCACTTTTTATGCCTTTTTATGCTCCCTGTCAATAACGCCTCTATAAACGCCAGCTCTCTAAAGCCCAAGCAACCGCGCCCTTCCCCGAGCGCAACCCCTTGCCCCACCGACCCGACCGCACAACCTCATCGGGGTGAGGGCGACCATGAAACGCCACAATTCTCGCCTCTTTTGGCAAAGAGCGCGGCGCAAACAGAAAATTCAGCGGAGGGTAAAACATCAAATCCTCCTTGAAACTCAAGCATAAACCCTTGCGCCAAAACGCCAACCCTTGCGCATGGGCGCAGAGAAAACGCTGCTCATTGCGAAAAGAACCAAAAGCTCCCGATTGATTCTCCATAAACCTTTCGTAAATTTGCGTCTGTCCGCCAATATCAAAGGCGAAAACCGACGAATTACCGCCTGATACTCCGCCCAACAAGCGCCGCCCCAGCTGCGCCCACTCCCGAATAATCTCAATCGGCGCGCGCTTCTCAAAGAAAATATCCAGCGAACCCGTGATTATTACGTCTATATCCAAAAATAATACCCGACCCTCTATATTATAAAGACTCGGCGCAAACACGCACAGCTTCTGCCAACCCCCATTCGCTAACTTCTCCGCCGGCAAACCCAAATCAGGCAAAGGCAGAGCCTCTATCCCCTCCAGTAGCCCCTCCTTATCGTCGGTCAGGCAGACAAAGCGAAACTTGCCCGATAAATGTCGCCGAACACTATTATATAGTATATTCACGTAATCCTTACTATACAGACCGCCCCAACGCATACACAAAATCGTTCTTTCTTCTACTCCTGCCATGCCGACTTCTTCTCTAATAACTTCGCTATACGCTGAAACCGCGCGAAACTATAGATGGTCGCATAGCAAAAACCCGCCAGCCCACCAAAAACCATACCGCGCAGAATATACAGCTTGAAGAAAAATAACGGCATCTCCAAAAATAACCGCCGCGATAAAGTCGCTAGGCTTTTATCTATGCGCGATTGCTCCAAGTCCGAGTAGGTGTTCTCCTTCTCTCCAACCTGCCACAAAGACCTAACCGCAGTATGAAACATCCGCCCCTTAACCCTGCCCGTGCCGCTGGAAGCATAATCTATATTATCAATCACCACATCGGGCTTGAAATTCATCTTAGCCGAATCATAAAGCCGAATAAACCCATGACCCTTCATCCAAGGAAACAAATGCTTGCGACCAATATACAAATCGTTGCGCCCAATTTTATAAGCACTACATCGCGGCGAACCCTTTAGGAAAATCTTGCGAATATTCTTTATCGCTTTATCGTTAAGCCATTCGTCAGAATCTAAATTGAACAACCACTGATTGCGACATTGCTTTTCGGCAAAATGCTTTTGACTCCCGATAAACCCAAGCCACTCGTGCGCAATCACCTTCGCACCATAGCTTTGAGCTATCTCCCTCGTGTTGTCGGTCGAACCGCTATCCACAACAATAATCTCATCTAGCCCTAGCTTCTGCATCGTGCTGAGCGCTCTGCCAATACGAGCAGCCTCGTCTTGCGCGATGATAAAACCAGAAACCGGAATCTTCGGCGCAATACTATCGCCCGACAAAACATTAGGTAGGGGCGGCGGAATAAAACGCTGCGACTCTTTCTCTATCCACCTTAACTTCTTCTCCAGCTCCATCGCCGTGCGCAAAAAACGAACATAAGCTCTCACCATAGAATAAATAAAACCCTTGCGACCCCCAAAAATATGACCGCGCAAAAAATAATGCTTTAGAAAACATTGCGGAAAATCTGTCAAAACACGAAGCAATAAAATAAACAAAGACTTCTCCTTCATACCAACTTTCGCGTAATTCATTTCTTTTCTAATCATATCGCCGACACTATGGGCATAAGCGTGAAGCAAAACCCCATCTAAAACACCCGTCGAACCCCTAGCACGCGGCACAGACGTATGCAGCTTTTGTGGCGTGAAACGCGCGCGACGCTTATCATAAAGACGCGGCATCTTCTCAAGATTCATATGCCAGCGCAAATGGCGGTCGCCAAAATAAATATCGCCGCGCCGCAAACACCAAACAGGCTTCGCCGGCTCACCCTTCTCAAAAAGATGCCGAATACTTTGAACCAATGCCGCGTTCAACCACTCATCAGCATCTATATTCAACAACCAATTATTGCGGCATTGCTCCTCAGCGAAACGCTTTTGCGGTCCATCGCCTTCCCACTCGTTGAAAAAAACTTTCGCACCATAGCTTTTAGCAATCTCCAGCGTGCGGTCGGTTGAGCCGCTATCCACAACGATAATCTCATCAGCCAAAGCCTTCACCGAAATAAGCGCGCGCTCTATCCGCGCCTCTTCGTTTTTCGCAACAATAAAACAAGAAATCGGCAAGATTTTACTTCCATCAGGCACCGGCGGAAAACCAACCGTGCGCTTGATAATAGAATTCTTAAGCCGCGGGATAAGCCTTGGACGCACACTAAACAATTCTAAAACATGACGATGCTTGCCAATGTGCTTAACGCCACCATTCTCCAGCATCGCCTGACAAAAACCAAGCTGCTTTGACCTAAGAGATATTTTGTTTTCTTCCAAAAGAAAACGAAACGGACCTATCTTTTTTTGATCCGCCGTGCGCCGTAAGCCCGGATTAAACGAATAGCCATGCCAAAAATAATGCCCTTTGGTGTCAAGGCGGCGATGCTTAATCCCCTTATGTTCAATCAAAGGCGCTGCCGCGCCTCCGTGCTTTTCTTCGGCAGGGTCACGAATAAGCACTTGCACAAGCTCAGGAAAATCTTCTAGCAGAGCCAAAGAAGGCTGAATGAAATTAGGTTTCGTGAATTCCCAATCATCTTCGCAGTGAAAAATGTAAGGCGTTTTGACCCTCGCATAAGCCTCGTCAATACACGTAAACTGACCCTTAGGCAGACTATTGAAGATAACCTCAAACTTCACTTGAGGAAATTTCTCTAGCACATCGTAAATTTGTTTCTTGCCCGAATCCTCGGTAATGATAAAGTGCTCAATCAGCTTAGCGTCTTCGTGCTGAAAAAAACTCGCTAGAGTCTTTTCTAGCAAATCAAACCGCTCACATGAGGTTAAAACAAAAGTAATTTTCTGGGTGTCATCTGCCATTGTGGCATTTTAATCTCTTTTGTGCTATTTATCAATTATGAAAATTGCGATTGTCCACCCTTCCGATGGCTGTAGCCCTACCGCCCCATCTGCGCCTGCTATTCTTATCCACCAATACACAAAACATTCTCTCGAGCAAGGCGCTCACAAAAAAGATATTTGTGTCTTATCCGGTTGGGTCGAAAACCCCTTTGATGATATCCAAACGTGGACTCCACCGAAAGAAACGCCGCCTTACGCAAAAAATAATATTTCTCTTTTTGCAAAAAAAATTGAGGACTTGGGCGCTGATATCGTTGAGGTGCATTTACATTTCAGATGGGCGGTGGCATTGGCAAAAGCCTTGCCTCTTATCCCTATCGTTTATTATCGCCATAACCCATCTGAAAGAGCCATTTGGATTAGGCTGTTAGGGCGCTCGTTGCGTTATTGCTACTTAGCGGGAATTATTTCTGTTAGTCGGTTTTGTCATCAGCGTTTAATTCATTTACATCCAGAGCATAAAAAACGACACCACGTAATTACCAATGCTCTAAAAGCGAGCGAATGGCAAAGTGATAGTAATAAAAAAGAAAAAATTATTGTTTTTTCTGGTCGCCCAATTACCGAAAAAGGAATTGCCGAGCTCGCCGACGCTTTATTGCGCACCCTACCCGATTTTCCCGATTGGAAGTTTGTAGCGCTTTTTGCTATTCCCTTTCGCAAAGAAAGCGATAGCTTTAATGCTATTGATACTTTTGGTAAGCAACAAATAAAAAAATTAAAACCTCTTGGTTCTCAGTTTCAATGGCGCATTAATAGCTCGCGGGAAGAAATTCAAGATTGGTTAAAAAAATCTTGTATTGCGGTTGTCCCCTCCAATTATGATGAAAATTTTCCCCTTACTGTTTTAGAAGCCCATTTATCTCAATGCGCAGTTATCTCATCGGGGCGCGGCGGTATGCGTGAAGTGAGCGGGGAAGATGGCGCGCTTTACTTAGATGAAGTATCCGCTGAAGCAATTACAGAAAAATTACGCCATCTAATGGAAAATCAAGAAACACGCGAGCAGTTAGCAAAAAAAGGATACGATTATGTAATAAAACACCATAATATAAATAATCGTGTCGAGGAGTTAGATGCCTTACGCAAACAAATTATATCTCAAGCAAAACAAGAACGCACTACTTTAGCAAAAAGAAAGAAACAAGTTAGAAAACAACAATTACGTGCTTTTGCTGCAAAATTATAAATTAAATATTTAACACGAGGAAACGCTACCTTTATTTATATTTTCTTTTTAACGGCAGATAACCTTTCAATTGCACGATATGAGCATAAATTTTTTCTCTGGTCGTAAGTGGCGTTTTCACTATTTGATTGGCACAAGGAAGATTGCCGAGCCAGTTTCTAAAGGGTGTTTCGCCTCTAATAACTGCAAGCCGTAGGTAATAATTTTTATACTTTGCCTCCTTGAGTCGCCGCAAAACTTCTCTAGGCTTATCATGCATGCTTGGTATTTTCCTTGCGTCAAAATCTATCATCATATGGTCGTTTTTGAATATCTCTCCACTATCTAACAAATCATTCAAAATAGCAATTTCACCCCCCTCGCAGTTCAATTTCATTATGATTAAATCCTCTTTATTCAAATGTTCTTTATAAAAATCAGTCGCGCGCACGAACGCACATTTTTCAGCAAGCCTATTATCTATATCCACCTTATCAGCAAACATACTCGCCCCCACATCTTTACCGTATATTTCTTGCTCGCCACTGAAATCTGCCAAGCCAAAATTATGAAAAAAAACTTTAGCGCGCCCCTTCCCCTCAAAGCACTTCTTCAACACCGCAAAGGGCTCTGGCATAGGTTCAAAGCAATGAATCTCATCAAACAGATAATCATCGCTTAAAATATGCAACAAGGTTTCACCCTCATGAGCACCAATATCTAAAAAAACTTTTTTCTGCATACTACTCACCTCTAGCGCAACCTTATCCATGAAGACATCTTCTCTAACTGCCTCACTATAGCATCAAAACGCGAGAAGCTATATATTATCGCATAACAAAAACCCTGTAGCCCATTAAAAATCATCCCACGCAAAATATAAAACTTGAGAAAAGACAAGGGCATCTCTAACCATAAACCTAGTGCGCTAACCCGCTTCCCGTTCTTTTTGTCCGCGTATTTTGAAGTGTTATCAGCAATCTCTTTTTGCGCACTATCCCATAAAGACTTCGCTGCGCTTTCTTTGCCCTTAATTTTTAGAGCAGCCCAGTTTAGCTTCTTTTCTAATTCCATCGCCGTGCGGAGAAAACGCCCATAGCCGCGCACCATAGAATAAATAAACCCTTTCTTGCCCATTAAAATATGATAGCGCAAAAAATAATGCTTTAGAAAACATTGCGGAAAATCTACAAAAAGACGAAAAAGCAAAACGATAAGAAGTTTGTCTTGCATTCCCGCTTGAGCATCATAAACCTCCTGCTTCATCATATCTGCCATATTGTGAAAAGGATGCAGAAGCACACCATTATACAATAAACCTGTTTGCTTTTTAGCACCTGACGCATTCACCGGCAGCAAGGGCGCAGCGAAATTATCGAGCGCAGAACGAGCGCGGCGTTTGTCATAAAGACGCGGTTTCTTTTCAAGATTCATATACTTACGCAAATGGCGGTCGCCAAAATAAATATCGCCCCGCTGCACGCACCACACAGCTTTGCTCGGCTCGCCCTTTTCAAAAAGACGCCGAATGCTGTCAGCAAGCTCCCGATTAAACCACTCATCGGCATCTATATTCAACAACCAGTTATTGCGGCATTTCTCTTCAGCAAACCGCTTTTGCGAACCCTCTCCCTTCCACTCATTACAAAAAACCTGCGCGCCATATTTTTTAGCAACCTCCGCTATGCTATCGGTCGCGCCACTATCGACAATAATTATCTCATCTACCAAATATTTCACAGAAGCTAAAGCGCGCGCAATTATTTTCTCTTCATCGGTCTTCCCCTTGCCTCCGGTTATAATAAAACAAGAAATAGGCAAAGCCTCTTTTATCTCATCTTCATCAGGTTTTCTTAGGTTGAGTCGTTTTAATATAGAATTTTTCATTCTTTTTACAAATGGCTTGCGCACATCATGAACATCGAGCAAATGTTGCACCTCACCGATATGCACCACCCCGCCGTTTTCTAGCTGAATTTGATAGTAGTCCTGTCGCTTCACTTTTACAGCAAGCGCGGCTTCCGTTGTGTAAGCACTAAAGGGAAACAATGCCATCTGGTCTGCTGTGCGGCGCAAACCGGGATTAAACGAAAGACCATACCAACTTCCCCCAAGTTTCTTGCCATCAATATCGCGATGCTTAATGCCTTTGTGTTCCAATAAAGGTTGGTGCTCAAAATTTATAAACTCGGTTTTGGGGTCGCGGATTAAAACTTGGAAGGCTTTAGGAAAATCCTCTAGCAAGACTAGAGAAGGCTTAACAAAATCAGGCTTGGTGAATTCCCAGTCATCTTCACAATGAAAAATATAAGGCGTTTTAACCTGCTCGTAGGCACTATCAATGGATAACATCTGCCCCTTATAAGGATTGTTGAAAATCACCTCAAATTCAGCTTGAGGAAACTTTTCAAGCACATCATAAACCCCTTCATCACACGAGTCCTCCGTTAGGATAAAGCGGTCCATCAGCTTGGCATCCTCGTGCTGAAAAAAGCTCCTGAGCGTTTTTTCTAACAGGTCAAAACGACCGCAGGAAGTTAAAACGAAGGTAATTTTTTTGTCTTCCTGTCCCATATCACCTTAATTAACTAACAAAACTTTATTTGTCAATATCATACACTTCATATTGAGCGAATAAACATATCTTTAGAAATATCTTTTTTATGTTTTGTGTTAAACGAAAAATAGAGCGTTTAGCGCGATTCCGCTTTGACATCCCTTCTTTCAAAGAGTCGTCCCAAAGTGTGCGAAACTCTAAATTTTGATCTATCGGACAGGGAACCAAAACATATTGCTTCAACCCATTCGCAGGAGCATTGATAAATTTATCCGCCACCGCCACGTTTCTCTTGGCAAACTTGAGCAACTTCTTCGCGCCACTTGGATAAAGAATATAACCAGCGGACGCTGAATCATTCACATAAACTTTGATCAAATGATGGTTTTTATAACCAATCGATTGCTTCTTTTCGCTAACGAGCCTTCTCGCCGAGCTCGCCTCGGCACAAATATAATCAATGTTTTTTAGATTGAGTCCTTCTATCGCCTCTAATGCTCCCTTTGTGTCAGCGGTTAATATAGCATCGTCCTCTAAAACAAGCGCGGGCGCATTGCTCTCTATTATTTTTTTGTAAATTTCTAAATGATTATACAAGAGCGATATCTCCCAGAGCGCTGGCAGCCTTTTCCAAAACCAATTATGATATGCTTTAGCGATAAAATTAGCGGGAAGTTCATTTGCGGGAACGGCTCTAAACCTTTCAAACGCTAAGCCCAGCTCATCCATTTGCTTTTGCAGGAACGCCATTCTGTCTTTGGCACTATCTAAGTTGATAACATAAATTTTCATTTTCATTAACCAATGCCGAATAGAAAGAAAAAGCTAACAAGCGGGCCCGGCAACGACTTACTCTCCCACGCCTTAAGACGAAGTACCATCAGCGCTGAGGGTTTTCACTGCCGAGTTCGGGATGGGTTCGGGTGCGTTGCCCCTCGCTATAATCACCGAGCCAGCTTGAACGAGGATAATATCTTTTTTGAGTTTTTGTGTCAATTTCTATTTTTCGCTTGCTCGATGGTTCGGCGCATTCTATCGACCGAGACGGAGAAGTCGTGTTTTAATTCCTCTAGTCTAGCGTAGAAATTTTCCTCGTCGCCCCTATCGAGACATGGGGTGAAGATGAAGAAGTCGCCGGCGCGCAGACCTGAGATGACCGCTTGCGCGACAAGCGCGGGGTCAAGCCCCGCCTGCCACGGCTCGCCGACACTTTCGTCAATCGCACGAACCCCGCCGAAGCGCTCTTGCCGTGCCTCAACGCTTGCCCAGATGCGCGTATTCACTAGACCCGGACACAGCACGGAGGCGGTAATGCCTGATCCCGACAAATCTGCTCGTAGGGCTTCGGCTATGCCGAGCGTGGCGTATTTTGTGCTCGCGTAAAAACTTTGACCGGGAGGCGGACGTAAAAAACTTGCCATAGAAGCGGTTATCATAATATGACGCTCGCCTTCGCTTTCCACTTGCATGCCCGGCAAAAAGGCAGAGAGGATATGCAGCAAGCCATTCACATTCACCGACAGCGCCCAGTCGCGATTGTTCTTCCTAACATTATTGATGCCTCCCGCCACACCAACGCCAGCGTGCGCGCACAATAAATTAACCGGCCCTATGTCCGAAGCAACTTTAGTCGCGAAATCGCTGCAAGCGCTTTCATCGGCGATGTCGCAAACATAGGAATGGACTTCACGCGCGCCGGTGCGCTTTAGCTCGGCGACCGTGCGTTTGAGCTTCGACTCTTGATAATCCGCGAGCACCAGAATAGCCCCTTCCGGCACGAAGGCTTGCGCCAACGCCCGACCAATCCCTTGAGCCGCGCCAGTAATCACAATGACTTTATCTTCAAAATCAATCATTCCGTTAAGCCGCACAATCCATTTGATAGCGCAACGACATTTCTTTCTTTCACGCTTGCTTGGAACGATATTTCCTTGCCGTCTTGCCAGATGTCTAACACGAGCGTTTCGCCGGGAAACATCGGCGCAGAGAAACGAACATCAAACTGATTTATTTTTTTGTTATCGTAATCGCAGACTTTCTGCAAAATGCCGCGCGCCGCTGAGCCATAACTACATAGCCCGTGAATAATCGGTTTAGGAAACCCTGCCGCCTCCGCGAATTTAGGGTCTATGTGGAGCGGGTTGCGGTCTCCCGATAGGCGATATAAAAGGGCTTGGTCTTCTTTGGTCTCGACTTCTATGCGGTCGTCGGGTGCGCGCTCGGGTATGGGGTGTGGTTTGGGCGCGCCATCGCTGGGTCCGCCGAAGCCGCCATCGCCGCGCGCGAAGGTCGTCGAAGTGAGCGTGCATAAAGGCTCGCCGCTTTTCAGCTTGATGTCGGTGTCGGATATGATAATCGCGCCTTTCTCTTTGCCCTTATCATAAGCGCCGGTGATACGGCTAGAAGCGAGAATATCTGCCGCCGGCGGCAAGGGCTGGTGGAGTTTGAGCTTCTGCTCGCCATGGACGACCATCATAAAATTGATGCCGCTTTCGCCAAGGGCACCCGCTCCCCACGCGATAACGGTTGCCATCGTCGGGATAGTTTTGAGCGAAGCCTCATAGATATAGTCGAGCTCTTTCTCATTCATCGGGTTGCGCCCCATACCGACACCCAGCGCGTAGAGCATCGTCTCCCTATCGCCGTAGGTGAAGGGTTGGTTCTCTGTCTTGAGGGACATCAGGTGGTCATAATCTATTGCCATTTTCGTCTCCTTTTATATAATTTCTCTTTTTTTTAGTTCTTGTTCTAGATAACTCATAGTTCTATCCTTTTTCAAGCTATTACAAAATCCGCATAAGAGTTGAAAGTTAGAGTCCAAGTCCGCACCCCCTTTAGATTTAGGTATTATATGGTCTTTGTGAAAGTTCTGTATCGGAAAAGAAATATGGCAACCATTACAAACACCTCCTTGCTGGTGGAATAAAACATGCTTAATGTTGCGTGATAGTTTTTCAACGGGTGCTGGTGCTTTGTGTGGATTCTTAATTCCCATACTAAACAAGCCAAGTTCTTTTTTCATTCGCTCTTCCACCAGCTCTGCAGCTAGGGGGTCAATATCAATCCCTATCCATTGTCGCTTTAATTCCTCTGCAGCAATACAAGTAGTGGCGCAACCACAAAAAGGATCTAGCACAATATCGCCTTCATTGCTAGACGCTTTAATGATTCGTCTTAATAAGTTTAGCGGCTTTTGTGTTGGGTAGCCTGTGCGCTCTTTTGCTTGGCTATTGATAACAGACATGTGCCACCAATCTTGTAATGCAACCTTTACCTCTCCTTCCCTATAAATGATTTTATCATAATTACCTGAATCTATTTTGCTTTTTGCTTTTATTTTATTATAAACAATAAGCTGCTTTATCCCCCCATCAATCGTATTATCGTGCCACCCTTTATCATAATGCTTGGGGCTATCCTCGCGCCTCATCTTATTAAACATCTTATTCTTTTTATCCTTGGAGTAAAAAAAGATTATGTCGTGGTTATTTTGAAAAGACTCCGCAGCATTTGTCCATTTATCATATGCCCAAACAATTTCATTAATGAAATTGTTTTTATTAAAAATAGCGTCCATCATTAGTTTTAAGTGATGACTCATTTTGGGGTCGCAGTGAAGGTAAATAGAGCCTGCAGGTTTTAATACCCTATACATCTCCATTACCCTAATTGTCATATAGACCATATAGGATTTATGGCTATCACCATTCACTTTGCCCGCAGTTTCAATAACGCTATGAAGCGCGGGGTAGGACTCTGCTATTAAACCTATCCAATCCTCGTCTATATCGCTTAATGTCCAAGTGTCCTTAAACGCGCCGCCTGCAGCTTCACTTTCAAGCGGAGCGGCGTAGTTATGATTGCTATTAAAAGGGGGATCGAGGTAAATTAAGTCTATGCTCTCGCTTGATATTCCCCGCATAACAGGTAAATTATCACAGCTAAATATCGTGCGGTTTTCAATCTGCGCCATTTTCGATTCCTTTTTCTGTTGGCTAGTTTAGCAAATTATAGTAGAATAGGAATCTAAAATAAACTTTAGGAAAAATGCTTCATTCAGGAGGTCAAGATGACAGAATGCTTTATTTATGATGCCGTGCGCACGCCGCGCGGCAAAGGAAAAAAGGACGGCGGACTTCACGAGGTCACGCCGCTTCAGCTCGGCACGCAGGTGCTGGCGAATATCGCCGAGCGTAGCCACTTAGAGGAAAACGCTATCTCTGATGTCGTGTTTGGCTGTGTCGATCCTGTTGGCGAAGCCGGCGGTGATATCGCGCGGATTTCGGCTCTCAATGCCGGCATCGGTGAGGAGACTGCTGGCGTTCAAATCAATCGCTTTTGCGCTTCGGGATTAGAGGCGGTCAATATGGCGGCAGGTCAGGTGATGAGCGGTCAGGCGGAAATGTCGGTCGGCGGCGGTGTGGAGTCTATGTCGCGCGTCGGTATGGGTGCGTCTGGTGGCGCATGGGCGAGCAATCCTGAAATTGCCTTCTCCTCTTACTTCGTGCCGCAAGGCGTGAGTGCCGACCTTGTCGCGACCAAGCACGGCTTTAGCCGCGATGATGTCGATAGCTATGCGCTTGAGAGTCAAAAACGCGCCGCGCGCGCGTGGGACGAGGGGCGCTTTAAAAATTCCGTTATTCCCGTCAAGGACATTAACGGCTTAACCATACTCGACAAGGACGAGCATATTCGTCCTAACACGACAATGCAATCTTTGGGTTCGCTTGAAGCGAGCTTTGCTCAGCTTGGTAGCGCGACCGGTTTTGACTCCGTTGCGACACAACGCTATCCCGAAATTGAAGAGATTAACCACGTTCATCATGCGGGCAATTCTTCGGGCATTGTTGATGGCGCGGCTGCCGTATTGCTCGGCACGAAAGAGGCAGGCGCACAACGCGAACTCAAAGCGCGCGCGCGCATTCGTGGCTTCGCCTCTATCGGCTCCGAGCCTTGCATTATGCTTACCGGTCCCATCGCGGCATCGCAAAGGGCGCTCGAGAATGCTGGTATGGCAAAAGAAGACATTGATATCTTCGAGCTCAACGAGGCTTTTGCTTCTGTGGTCTTGCGCTATATGCAGGGGCTGGATATTTCGCACGAGCAGATAAATGTCAATGGTGGCGCGATAGCTATGGGTCATCCGCTCGGTGCGACCGGCGCGATGATACTCGGCACCGTGCTAGACGAGCTGGAGCGCACCGATAAAACCACCGCGCTTATTACGCTTTGTGTCGGTGCGGGTATGGGCACTGCCACCGTTATCGAGCGCATTTAGGTATCGAACGCATTTAATTAAAGGAGGACACAATGGAGGGCTTAACTCATTTCCGCTTCACGCTGGAAGACGAAATCGCTATGATTGAATTCGCGCTACGCGACAAAAGCGAAAACCTTTTGAGCGCGCCAGTCTTTGGCGAGCTGGAGAAAATAACTACCGAAATAAAAAATAATGACGCGATTAAAGGCGCGGTTATTTTTTCTAATAAGCGCAATTTCTGTTTGGGCGCCGATGTCGGTGTGCTTGAAGGCGGCAGTTCGAGTGGCGCGAACCCCGCCGAAGCCTTATACCAAAGCATTTGTCGTGGTAATCAAACGTTGCGCGAGCTAGAAACTTGTGGCAAGCCTATCGCTGCGGCGATAAACGGCTCGGCACTTGGCGGAGGCTTGGAGCTAACCCTTGCTTGCCATTATCGAGTCGCAAGCGATAACCCTAAAACGCGGCTCGGTCTGCCCGAAGCCAAAATAGGTCTTCTGCCCGGCGCGGGCGGAACGCAACGCTTGCCGCGACTCATTTCGGCAGCCGCCGCACTGCCTCTTATCCTACAAGGCTCGATGATTAAAACGGAAAAAGCTAAGGGGCTGGGCTTTATCCACGATATTGTGCCGAGCGATGAGCTGCTCAATAAAGCGAAGGCTTGGGTCAAAGCCAACCCCGATGCCAAACAGCCGTGGGACGATAAGAAATTCCGCATACCCGGTGGCAGTCCTCACGATAAGGGCTCGCAAGGCGTTTTTGTTGTCGGCAACGCTCAACTTCGTAAAAACACTTATGGCAACTACCCCGCGCAGGAATATATTATGCAAGCGGTTTATGAGGGGCTGCTCGTGCCAATCGACGCCGCCTTGCGCATAGAGGCGCGCTACTTCACTAAAATCTTGCTCGACCCGCGCGCCAAAGCGATGATGCGCTCTTTGTTTTTATCTATGCAGGAGCTCAAGAAAGGCGCGAGACGCCCTAAAGGTTTCGACAAAAAAGAAGTGAAGAAGCTCGGCATTTTGGGTGCGGGGCTGATGGGTTCGGGCATCGCTTTTGCGGCGGCTGCGCGCGGCGTTGATGTCGTGCTGCTCGACCGCAAGCAAGAAGATGCCGACAAGGGTAAAGCGCGGGTGGAAAAAATTATCCAAAAGCGACGGCTCGGCGAAGAGGTTCTCGCTAGAGTTGATGCGACTAGCGATTACGCTCACCTTAAAGGCGCAGACCTTATCATTGAGGCTGTGTTTGAGAATAGGGAAATAAAAGCCGATGTCACGCAGAAAGCCGAAGCGCAGTTAGCGCAAGATGGCGTGATGGCGTCCAACACTTCCACCTTGCCGATAACTGGTCTGGCGAAAGCGAGTAAAGATGCCACGCGTTTTATCGGGCTGCATTTTTTCTCGCCGGTGGAGCGTATGGAGCTTGTGGAGATAATCACCGGGCGCGAGACGAGCGATGAAACGCTTGCCCACGCGATGGACTTTGTCACGCAGATAGGCAAGACGCCGATTGTGGTAAATGATAGTCGCGGTTTTTATACCTCGCGCTGTTTCGGCACTTATGTTGGCGAGGGTGTCGCGATGTTGGCGGAGGGCATACCGCCCGCTATTATCGAGAACGGCGGCAAGATGACCGGCATGCCCATGCCGCCGCTTGCTCTAGCCGATGCCGTTGGACTTGATTTATCTTATGCGGTGCGCAAGCAAACGAAAAAAGATTTGGGCGATAAATATAAACCGAGCGCAAGCGATAGCGTGATTGAAAAGCTGGTCGCCGAGTTAGCGCGCACCGGTAAGAAAAGCAGCAAAGGTTTTTACGACTACAACGAGGACGGCAGCAAAAGGCTCTGGCAGGGATTAGACCAGCTCACGCAAAAGAAGCAGTCGGCTGATGCGATTGATATTGAGGAAGTGAAGAACCGCTTGCTTTATATTCAAGCGGTGGAGGCACTGCGCTGTTTGGAGGAGAAGGTCATCACCGATATTCGCGATGGTGATATTGGTGCTATTTTGGGTTGGGGTTTTGCCCCTTGGACGGGTGGTCCTTTATCTTTTGTCGATATGGTTGGCAGTGCGAAGTTTCTCGCCACGTGTGAGGGTTATGCCAAAAAGTATGGCGAGCGGTTTGAACCGCCGGCGCTCTTACGCGAGCTTGCCGCTGGCGACAAAAAGCTCTACGAGGCTTTTGCGCCCGCCGCCTAACATAAAACCTATATGAGTAAGAAAGATTTTATTAAAAAATGGTGGCGGTTAGCTTGGCATTGGGTTTGGAAGTGGAATGCGGCGCGCTCCTTGCTTGTGTCTTTATTCCTGTTCATTTGCGTGCCTTTATTGATTTATTACTTTTTAAGCGATTTTGTGAAAATAAAAGAGAATACAGAAATTGCAATTATTGAAATTACAGAGTTAATGAAAGGACTCAATTCAATCGCCTTAGCCTTTGTTGCTCTAGTTGCCGCTCCATTTGCTATTTGGCGAATGAGTTTAACCCATAGACAAACAAAGACAGCCGAAAAGCAAGCTGATACACAATCACAAGCACACCATACAGAAAATTATTTCAAGGCGGTGGGTCAGCTTAACCCTGATGAAGACATCATAGTAAGAACAGGGGCAATCAATGAGCTTGGTAAAATAGCGCGCGAAAGTCAAGGTCATCATAAGCAAATTATGGAAATACTTTGCGCTTTTATTTGCAGGCACGCTAATACAACGCTTTCTGGTAAACAAACACGAGGAAACGTTATAGATATTCAAGCGGCTTTTGATGCTTTAGCCGCCCGCAACAAAGAATGGGACGATGAGGATTTAGACTTTGACCTCCAAGGCATTGTCCTTGAAGGTTTAACATTAAGAATTAAAAATGCTCGAGGGTTTAACTTTGCGAACGCTAGTTTTGGTAGAACTGCCCTTCAGCACGCTCATTTTGAGGGAGCTAACCTTTGTGAAGCTAATTTTGAGGTGGCAGACCTTCTGGGCGCTCATTTTGAGGGAGCTTTCCTTTATCGTGCTAATTTTAGTGGAGCTAAACTTCTTCGTGCTAATTTTAAGGGCGCTAAGCTTGATGTAGCTTGTGTAGTTAAAACTAATTTATCTAAAACGCATAACTTAACGCAAAGGCAAATTAATGTTGTTTTTGGCGATAGCGCAACGACACTGCCTAAAGGCTTTTCGCGACCCTCTCATTGGGCTAAAACAAAATTGGGTGTTGGGTATCGAGAGGCATGGGAAAAAGTGGAAAAAAGAGCAGGGGTATGAGTAGTTAGTTAGGTTTTGAGTTTTGCCGCCCGCGCGGATTAAGCTATCGTTCTGCCGCCGTCGATAATCATCTTTTGACCGCTCATAAAAGCGCCCGCAGGCGATGCCAAAAATACCACCGCACCCGCAATCTCATCAGGCATGCCGATGCGCTCTAACGGAGTCCCCGCTGTCGTTTGCTTTAGAATATCAGGATTATCCCACAGCGCCTTGGCGAAAAAAGTTTTTATCAAACCCGGCGCTATCGCATTTACGCGGATATTGTCGCGCCCATGCTCCACCGCTAGGTTGCGCGCTAGTTGAAAATCCGCCGCCTTGCTTATCGAGTAAGTCCCCAGCACCGCCGAGCCTTGAACCCCGCCGATAGACGATATAATAATAATCGCTCCGTCTTTGCGCTCCTTCATCTGCGGCAGAACCATCTGCGCCAACCAGTGATTGCTCTTCACGTTGTTATTCATAATGCGGTCAAAAGCATCATCGGGAATGTCGCTCATTGAGCCAAAGAACGGATTCACCGCCGCATTACAAACCAGAATATCTACCGCACCCCACTTCTCTATCGTCTTATCAACCAGATTCTGCAGCGCAGCCTTGTCCGCTATATTACACGGAACCGCAATCGCCTTATCGGGATAGTCGGCGTTAATCTCGGCGGCGACCTTGTCGCATGCGTCCGCCTTGCGGCTGGAGACAACAACATTCGCTCCGTGCTGTGCCAGCCGGCGCGCAGTCGCCTCCCCGATGCCCTTCGTCGAACCCGTGATAATCGCCGTCTTGCCGCTTAAATCAAATAGTGTCATTTTTCCCTCCATTAGTTGTATATTAAGCTATAAACCAAACTCTAGCACAAAATGTAAATGAAAACAAACTTGGCTCAACAACTGCGCGATAACCTCAAAAAGCGCAAACAGCAGAAAACCAATATCGCGCCCGCTTTTCTTGTGCGCGCCGTGCGCGATAACTGCGCGCTCAACGGGACTATCCAGCTCGCCGGGGCGAAAAATGCCGCCCTGCCGATGATGATTGCTACCCTCCTCACTGATGAGCCGGTCGCGCTTGATAACCTCCCTGCCCTGAGCGATGTTTCTATCCTAACTGCCATTCTTGAGGAGCTCGGCAGCCATATTGAGCTTGAACCTCACGCGCGGCGCATTGTTTTACAAACCAAGCATATTAAAACAAGCGAGGCTTCGGCTCATCTCGTGCGGCAGATGCGCGCGAGCTTTTGGATACTCGCGCCCCTGCTTGCGCGGACACAGCGCGCGCGTGTCTTTCTGCCGGGCGGCGATAACATCGGCAAGCGCGGCGTGGATATTTATCTTGATGGACTAAAAGCGCTCGGCGCAAGCATTGAGCTAAACCATCATTATGTTGAGGTGCGGGCGAAGAAACTAACCGGCGCAAAGTTTCAACTTCACTTTCCGTCAGTTGGCGCGACCCACGTTCTGCTGATGGCTGCTTGCTCGGCGCAAGGAGAGACGAAGCTCATCAACGCCGCGCGTGAGCCAGAAATCGTCGCCCTTGCCGAAATGCTAAAACAGATGGGCGCGCAGATTGAAGGCGCGGGCTCTAGCGAAATCTCCATTCAAGGCGGCGCGCGGCTCGGCGCGACCCACGCCTCTATTCCCGCCGATAGAATTGAGGCTGGCACTTATATGATTGCCGCCGCTTTATGCTCGGGTAAAGTGAAAATTGAAAACGCACCGCTCGCGCACCTCCAAAGCCTGCTGGAAAAATTGCGCGAGGCGGAAATTCCTTATGTGCTTGAGGACTCGGCGATAACCATTGCGCGCGCGCCGAACCAAAAAATCGCGGCGGTGGATATTACCACCGCGCCCTACCCCGACTTCCCCACCGACCTCCAAGCCCAATGGACAACCTTAATGACCCAAGCCGAAGGCCAAAGCAAAATAACCGAAACCCTTTTTGAAAATCGCTTCCAGCACATCAAGGAGCTAAACCAGCTAGGCGCGAACATCTCGCTTGACGGGCAAACCGCCACCATTCAAGGCAAAACGCCGCTTTATGGCGCAGACGTGAACGCAACCGATATTCGCGCGTCTGCTTGCTTGGTGCTTGCCGCACTCATTGCGCAAGGCGAAACGCACATAAAAAATATATTCCATCTAGAGCGCGGCTTTGAAAAAATGGAAGAAAAATTTAATCGTTGTGGCGCGCACATAGAGCGCGTAAGTTTTCAATAATGATGTTAGAAATCAACCAGCCCGAGCAAGTCAAGCTCCTCTCAACACACTTACAAGATAGCATTATCCGTATTGGCGATATGGTTTTCTTAGAAGCCGAACGGCGCTTCGTTTGCGCGGCGAACCGCTTTTGCTGGGAAAGTGGCGAAAAAAGTAATCAACGCGTTTTGTGCGGCTTTCATTTCGACGATGTCGAAAAGGTTCGCTATCGCGGCTTCCAGCAAACAAACAAAAATGAATTTATCCAACTGCTCGCCATCTGCGTTGAAGACAAGCAAGAACCGCCCGCAGGAATTATTCGCTTGTTCTTCGCTAATGAAAAGGAAATAGAACTAGAGGTCGATTCCGTCCAAGCCTACCTAAACGACATCAGCGAAATGTGGCGCGCAAAAATGAGACCCGCACACCAGAATTAAGGGTATAAGAGTAAGTATGGCAAATTGGTTTCACCATAAAGACGAAGGGTTCGCGGCTGCTTTTGATAGCTTCCTACAAAAACGCGGCGCCGATATTAACGTGCGCGAAAAGGTTGCCAAAATTATCGCCGATACCCGCAAGCGCGGCGACAAAGCCCTTATAGAGCAAGCGAAAAAATTTGATAACACTTCCCTCGAGCAACTCAAGCTACCGCAAGAGCATATCAACGAAGTGGCAAGCCAATGCTCGCCGCAGGTGCTCGAAGCCCTAAACCACGCCGCCAAGCGCATCGAGGCGTGGCATCAAAAACAACTGCCGCAAACCATTCACAGCCAAGACGAACAGGGAGTCAAAATAGAACAACGCTGGCGACCCATCGAAGCCGTCGGCATTTATGTGCCGGGCGGCTCGGCGCTTTATCCCTCTTCGGTTTTGATGAACGGCTTGCCCGCCAAAATTGCGGGCTGCGCGCGGATTGCCGCCGCCGCGCCCGCCAATAGCACCCACGACCCCCTGCTGATGGCAGCCTTCAAGCAAGTCGGGATTAGCGAGGTGTGGCAAATGGGCGGTGCTGGCGCAATTGCCGCGTTCGCTTTTGGCACGCAGACCATCGCCAAAGTGGATAAAATTACCGGTCCCGGCAATGCCTATGTCGCCGAAGCCAAACGGCAGGTCTTCGGTGTCGTCGGGATTGATATGATAGCAGGACCTTCAGAGATATTAGTCATCGCCGATAAAAACAACCAGCCCGATTGGATTGCCGCCGACCTCCTAAGCCAAGCAGAGCACGACGAACTCGCGCAGAGCATTTTGATTTGCGATGACAAACACTTTGCCGAAAAAATAGCCCAGCACATTAAGCTACAACTCGATAGCTTGCCGCGTAAGAAAATAGCGCGCGCAAGCTGGGAACAATATGGCGCGATTATTATCGTTGATTCTCTTGAAGATTCTATTCCTCTCGCCAACCAGATAGCCGCCGAGCATCTACAAATTCTAACCGCGCAAGCAGAGCGCCTGACCGATAAAATAAATAACGCTGGCACGATTTTTATTGGCACGCACACGCCCGAGGTGCTCGGTGATTATGTTATCGGCACGAACCATATTTTACCCACCTCTCAAGCCGCAAGGTTTTCGTCGGGCTTGTCGGTTTATGACTTTATGAAACGCACCTCCATCACCTTTTGTCCGCCTGAAAGTTTTGACGCGCTCGCGCAAAGTGCCGAGACGCTCGCCAAAGCCGAAGGGCTGGAGGCGCACGCGCGCGCGGTGGCTATTCGTCGGCAAAGCAATAAGCCCGCCCTCGCCTTTCACAGCCCCGACAAAATTAGAGAGCGTAGCGAAGAGCCTCCGCTAGAAAAAAAAGCGCACCCCGCCGCCGGCGCCGTCGGCGCTCATATTAAAGATATCCAGTTCGGCGCGGGTCTGGAAAAACCCCGCCGCGAAGAATTAGAATTTGAACGCAAAGCCGCTCTTTATGATTTGCTAGAAAAAAACCTCTTTCATTATAAAGAGAATCCGCCCGAAGGACATAAGCTGACCTTGTCTTGCGAGGAGGGTCGGCTGGTTTTCGTCAATCAAGCGGGACTGCGTTTCAGTTTAGCCCTCTCGTCTCTGCTTCGGCTCGTGCGCGACTACTTCCTCCTGTGCGAAAGCTATTACGATTCCATCAAGCATAACGTCCATAAGGTTGAGGAGCTGGATAAGGAACGGCGCGCGCTCCATAACGAGGGGGCGGAAATGCTCGGCGCGCTGCTCCAAACGCGCGGCTCCATCACCACCGATGATAATACCGCTAGGCGACTCTTTACCCTAATCTGTGTTATGTATATGAGATGACCCACGCGATGACCCCAAAACAAAACCATCATGGCTAAAGAAGAGCTGATAGAAATGGACGGACAAGTGAAAGAACTGCTCTCCAACACGAAATTTCGGGTTGAGCTGGAGAATAAACACGAGATTATCGCGCATATTGCGGGGAAAATGCGCAAGAATCATATTCGCGTTCTGGTGGGCGATAAGGTGCTGGTGGAGCTCACGCCCTACGACCTCACGAAGGGGCGAATCACCTACCGCTATAAGTGAGGGGTGCCGCTATAAGTGAGCGTGAGGGGTGAGGGTGCGCCGCCAAAAATAGTCGGCAAAAATAAAATTGAAATGGCCGCTATTTTATAGGATAAACAAGCTATGCCCAGATAGCTCAGTTGGTAGAGCACACGGCTGAAAACCGTGGTGTCGGTGGTTCAAACCCACCTCTGGGCGCCTTGCCGGTGCCGATGTCGGTGCCAGTGTCGGTGTTGGTGTCGGCAGTGTTGGGGGGGAGCGAGCAAAATAAAGAGGGCCCGTAGCTCAGTTGGTAGAGCACCTGACTTTTAATCAGGTGGTCGGGGGTTCGAATCCCCCCGGGCTCGCCACTTTTGTTTTTGAAACGCAGGGGGCTACCTTATTCCTTTTTAGCGAATCAATTATATGATTCTCCTAATGCATAATTTACTTGACTTCTAGATAAATATGTTTTAGCATTAAAAGAATCAATCGGGGGGGCACTACAAAGCAATGGAGGCATCCCCTATCATGACAATAGACGAAATTTTAAAACAAGCTCAAGTTCCAGATAGTCTTTATGAAAAGGCTATAAACCGATATAAGTCTATAGGCAAGTGGTTAGAGCGACCTGATTCGAGTGTTGCAAAATTCAACCCAAAAATCTACGCCCAAGGTTCTTTTGCTCTTGGAACTGCTATCAATTCTCCCGCAAGGCAAGGGGAATATGATATTGATCTCGTTTGTGAATTAAACTTATCTAACTATGATATATCACAACAAAAACTAAAAGAAATGGTTGGAAAAGAAATTGAGTTATATGCTCAAGCTAATGGAATAAACGCTAAGCCTGAAGAGGGAAATCGTTGTTGGACACTCAATTATTCCGATGATGAAAATTTCCATATAGATATTTTACCTGCTATCCCCTATGGAAGAGAAGAAAGTTCTCCGTATGCAAAAACCTCTATCGGCATCACAGATAAAAAGCACCGATGTTACACTGGTCGTTGCAATGATTATCCACCAAGTAATCCAAAAGGATATGCCAAATGGTTCAGAAGACGTATAGGCAATCAATTTGAATACCAAGTCAGAGTATTACAAGAAAGAGTTGATGATGTTCCTTATTATAAAGTAAAAACCCACTTGCAACAAGCTATTCAAGTATTAAAATACCATCGCGACAAAATGTTTGCTAATGATTTTGAAAACAGGCCCATTTCAATTATAATTACAACTCTTGCCGCTCATGCATATAACGGTGAAACTAATTTAAGAAGTGCTCTCGCTAATATCGCAAATAAAATGGGTCAATTTATTGAAAAGCAAAATGACATTCATAGGATATCTAATCCAACAAATCCCGAAGAAAATTTTGCAGACAAATGGCAAGAACACCCTGAAAAAAAAGAAGCTTTTTTTAAATGGTTACATTGTGTTAATGAGGAGTTCAATCCAGGAAAAAATTCTAATTTCTTTAATGGTCAGCTACATAGGCAGAAATTGAGTTATCCTGAAAATATTAGTGCCTGCGCTAAAATTACTGCTAGAGCCAAAAAAAACAAGCGTACAAATAACCGCTACAAGAAGATTCTGAATAATACCCTACTGCCCAAGCACTTCGAACTATTGTTTGTAGCGAGGACGAGCGCATTGCGTCCATATGAGATAATTTGGCAAATTGTAAACACAGGACTAGGCGCTCAAAATGCAAATGGGTTACGTGGAAATTTTGAAGAAACGCCTTCACTAACTAAACCCGAATACACGCTTTATTCTGGAATTCACTGCATAGAATGTTTTATTATAAAAGATGGTGCGTGTGTTGCGCGTAGCGGCGAGTTTGTTGTCAGAATCGAGTGAGTAGATCTAGCGGAACACTACAAACCCAAAGGCAAAAAAACTCTTGGCCAAAAGGAAAGAATTTCAAAATTCTATCCATAGATGGTGGAGGAATTAAAGGCTTGCTCCCAGCAACAATTTTGTCTTTATTAGAAGAAGAGTATTGCCACTCTTATGCTATCGGAGATTACTTTGACCTCATCGTTGGAACTTCAACAGGTGGACTTATTGCTCTTGGGCTCGGTGCTGAAATACCTCCTAGTAAAATTGCATCTATCTATAAAGAAAAAGGCGAAGATATATTTCCTTCAACATTAGGAATTAAACGGTGGGTATTTAGAAAGCATAATAGAAAAAATTTAGATCAAGTAATCAATGATATGTTTAACAGAAAATTATTAAAAGAATCAAAATACCACTTATGTATTCCCGCCATCGGTGCAAATTATGGGGGAGAAGTTTATATTTTTAAAACTCCACATCATCCTGATTATAAAATGGATGGCAATCAAGAAATGGCAACCATAGCAAAAGCAACTTCATCCGCACCAACCTATTTTTCATTGTATAAAAATGGAGAAAACACATTCATTGATGGTGGTGTATGGGTCAATAATCCAATTATGGTTGGCGTTGTAGAAGCCATGTCAGCTTTTGATATATGCAGTAACCAAATAAAAATTTTAAGTTTAGGTTGTATCGCATCTAAATATTGTTTAACAAAATGTCAAGAAAAAATGGGTGGAATATTTTCATGGAGCAAAATCCATGAAGCAGAAATGCATTTTCAATCACAAAATGCAATAGGTCAAGCTGGACTTTTAATCGGACGTGAAAACATATTACGAATAGAAGCTCCTGCTGAATTAAAAATTGACATGGATGAATGGAAAAAAGCAACCCAATGCCTTCCTCTCATTGCTCAAGAGAAAGTAAAAATGCATGGGCAACAGATACAGAAAATATTTTTACAAAATCCTTCTTTATAAATACAACATCAAGGCTTGACATAAGGCGCGCGCTCAATTTTAATCAAGGAGCGATGATACCTGATAAAGAAATCCCCCCTTACCCCCTTACAGACAACACCACCTCATGAGTCTTCTGGGTCTATCATTTTTTATTGTTGCCTTGTTTTATGCCGGCGTAGGTTTTGGCGGCGGCTCGTCTTACCTTGCGCTGTTAGTTTTGTGGCAAGTTCCGTTTATGTTTGTGCCTGTGCTTGCCTTGCTGTGTAATATACTTGTGGTCGGGGGCAATAGCTTTCGTTATGGAGCGGCGGGTTTTTGGAATAAGCCTTTAATCCTGCCGTCTATTTTGGCTTCCGTGCCGTGTGCCTATCTCGGCGGGTTGCTTGCCTTGTCTCAGGCGCAATTTCTTTGGTTATTGTTTTTGACTCTGCTGCTTGCGGGCGGACGCCTTTTGCTGACCTATCGCTTTTATGATGAGAAGAGTCAAAGTGCTTATCGTTTGCCTCCGCTAGGCGTGAGTTTGGGGCTGGGTGCGGGCATAGGGTTTTTATCGGGAGCGGTTGGTATCGGTGGCGGCATTTTTCTAGCGCCGATACTTTATAATTTGCGCGCGGCTCCGCCAAAAGAAATTGCGATGGCGGCGTCGGTTTTTATTCTTGTCAATTCTAGTGCGGGTTTGGTGGGGCAGGTTCAAAAAACTGGCATAAGTAGCGAGCTATTCGACTATTGGTTTTTGCCTGTGCTAGTGCTGTTGGGTGGAGCGCTTGGCAATTTTCTAACCATTCGGTTTATTCCCCAGCGGTATGTTGCGCTTTTAACTGCGCTGTTGATTTTGTTTGTAGCGGCGCGGCTAGCTTTTGACCTTTCAATTCCGTGAGAAGCGGTGGTCGGGGTTTCGGAGCCCTCCAGTCTCGCCGCTTTGCCTGCGGTTTTTGGGCGAGGATAACATCGGCGAAGCTCTCACGCTTTCGTTTAGTTTAGGTATAATGGTTATTTTATATGATTTTCATCTATTTATTAAACAGAATTAATTTTACATAAAAGGTTTGTAATTTACAATTTTCTTGACATTTGGGCAAAACACCTTAATATTAAATATGTAGGCTGATCACTGCGTAGCGGGGGTCAGCCTTAATTTTTAGGGAGAGTAACCAAACCGAAACCTTCTATCTTTCCTTCGCTACTTTTCCTCATTTTTTCATTAATAATTTTCATATCAATGCGGTTTGATCTATTTAGAATATTTCTAGCGATTGGAGTGACAATAATGTCAGCTACTTCTAGTCCTGCTAAATTGTTTGTTTTGGTTCGAAAGACTAGATGATCAATGCGCCTGCGAATGTCCGACGCTTGTCTGTAATCTGTTCCATGTTGTTTTAACTCCATCCAAACACGTTCCAATGTATTATTTAGCGTTTGGTCACGGCCTTCAGCTATAATTACCCCTTTGCTATCATTGCCAAGTTCCAACCAAAAGCGCTCTATTAAAACATGCAAAGAAAGATGGTAAGGATCATGAGCATTTGGTCCATATTTTTTAAAATGATCTTGTTTTTTAATAGCGCAAGCAATAATTTTGAAGTCAAGTTTTTTTAATAACTCGTTTATTTTTTTATAAAACAAATTACAAAACCCCCTTTCCGTCATACGCTCAAAACCATTTTTTTGCCTAGTAAAATCTGCTGTGTGTAAATGTATATCTGTTGTTCCGAATAATTCTTTCTTAAAGTGGTTAACTTTATCTTGCATTTCATCTTCTGCATAGGCTTTATCGATAATAATTCCAGCCAATACAAATATTGGATGAGTATCATCAATAGATTTTAAATTATGGTCGCCAGATTCATCTAAAAATAAAATTTTATTGTTCATATTTCTTCCATAATTTTATTTATGGATTTTCTATTACCCAATTAAGTATTGTTTCGCGTATTTCTTTTGCAATTTGTTTTTTATCATTTTCATTTTGATTTCTATATTTTATTACATTATCAAGATCTACATCATGAATATCTGCAACTAAATTTAAATTATCTTCATATTCCACATCATCTCTTTTGCCAGGATTTAACCAAAAAACATATACATCGTATTCTTCTCTTGTGGCAAAATAATCCATTGTTTCCTTTTCCTTTTTATAATAGCCAACAGAACATAAAACAATGTATGGGTCAAAGTTGAGTTTGCTCAAAAACTTCATGATAGATACGCCAGACTCGTAAGGAGATGAGCTTTTTACAGCAAGTTCGGTATGTATCGTTTGTTTGCTATTTAATACGAGGTATTTGGGATTTTTGATCATTTTTGGGTGAAAACCAAACAAAGTTTTCCAAACACTAGATTTCCCGGAGTTTTGTTTGCCTAAAACTAAAATCGCTAATTTTTTACTCATTGCCTAATTTCCTCTATACGGAGTTTACTAGAAATGAGGCCGGGGAGCAAGGGGTTTGCAAAACTCCGCTAGAGTGCTTGCTAACCACCAACAACTTCACCAAGTAATTTAAAAAATACTTGAGGGCGTAAAACACACTCGCATCCTTCTCTCGCTTTCTCTCGTTTTGCCATACACACTTCTATCGCAATCAAAAAGCCAGTCTCCCTCACTCCAACATTCTGGGATACCTCTATCCCAGCCATGTATAGCAGAAGTATTGAACCAATTTGAGGTGCATTTGCCTTGCATTGTAGAAGTTTCTAGGTAATTTAGAAAATAACTAAGCCCAAATACAGCAGGAATACCCACTACCACTGCTATAAATATGATACGCTTTCCATTTGCTTCTATCAGTTTTATAATTTTATCTATTCTTGTAAGAATGTTTTGAATAAACTTTTCAAACATATTTCCCCCTTTATTTGACATCAAAGCCATAAAGTATATTCCAAGCCTCTTTATTTATATCAGCTTTAGGGAAAAGTATCAAGCGGGCGGCTCTCACGGCGACCCACCCCATAGAAAGCTAATCGCAAGGCTTGCTTTTTATATCCATATTGACTATTCGCGGCAAGCGCGCTATAATGAATTATGTTTGAATATACCTTTGCAGAATATTCTCTTCAAGCCGATGCGCAGCCTCTTGTGTTGCAGCTCTGGCTTAACTGGTTGCTCTTTGTCAATATCATTCCCTCTTTGTTTTTTTTGCGCCACCCGCAAGCGCGCTATGTGCTTCTCGCGGTTGTTGTGATGCTGGCGTTCAACGTTCCTTTAGCGCTCACCTTCGGCTTTGGTAAGGTGCTGGCTTTGCCGCACATTATCGTATGGGTGCCGCTTGTTTTATATCTGCTCCGCCAGTGGCGCGCGCAGCAAATTGCCGACTTGCCTTTGCTGAAAGCATGGCTGTTAGCTGTTATCGCGACAAATGTTATTTCTTTGGTGTTTGATATTCGCGATGCCTTCCAGTTTATCGCGGGAGATAGAAGCATTATCAAAGCAGACGTTAGCGACATTCCCTACTTGAGCTTTGCCGTAATCGTGTTAGCCCTGATAGGCATTGTTATCTATTTAAGGAAAAGCGAAAACGCTTAATAGCAGTGCTTAGGCACTAAAGGCTAAGATGCCGTCATCAATTTTTTTATCTTCCAACACATTTTTGCTTTCTTTATAGGTTTGGTGAGAAATCCATGGGTCTTCATCGCCTTGTTTTGGCATAATGGCTTCGGCGCGTTGAATATAGCCGGAAGTAAAGCTAGAGAAAATTGAAAGCTGCTTCATCTCATTCGCCGAGACAGGCAGAGCAGGCACAACCTTCTTCATATTGTGTTTATCCATATAGTTGAGCAGGCGGCAGACATAATCAGCGATAAGCTCCACGCGCAGGGTCCATGTTGCGGCTAAAAAGCCAATACAAAGCGACATATTCGGCACGCTTGAAAACATCGCGTTCTTATAGCCCCAGAGGTTAGAAAAATCTATTTCGCGGTCATCAACCTTAAAAGCGACATCGCCCGCCATCGCCAGCTTCAAGCCGGTTGCGGTGATAATAACATCGGCTTCAATTTCCTTCCCCGACTTCAAGCGCAAGCCGTTTTTGGTAAAGGTCTCGATATGCTCGGTCTCAACCGAAGCCTTGCCGTCCGCGATGGCGTGGAACAGGTCGCCATCCGGCGACATGCACATTCTTTGATCCCACGGCTTATAGTTTGGCAGAAAATGTTTTTCTACATCAAAACCCTCAGGCAGAATTTTTCTTGCTTGTTTCATCAGAAATTCGGTCATTTCTTTTGGCTTGGAGCGCGCGCGTCTAAACATAAACCCTTCGAGCCATACGCTTTTTTTGCGGGTGAGCTTGAACGCTAATTTATTCGGTAGGAATTTGCGTAAAAACTTAGCGACCGGGTCTTCCGCTGGCACGGCGGCGATATAACTCGGCGAGCGTTGCACCATCGTCACATGCTCTGCCTCCTGCGCCAAGCTGGGAATAAGCGTTATCGCCGTAGCGCCTGAGCCGATAACGACAAAACGTTTGCCGCGCGCTTCATAATTGCGATTCCATTCTTGCGGGTGAATCATCTCGCCTTCGAACGCGTCTTCATTCGGGAAGTCGGGGCGGTGCCCTTCTTTATAAGAGTAGTAGCCAGCGCACACTTGAAGCCAAGTGCAGGAAACGACTCTTTCTTCCTGCGTGCCGTCAGGTTGAGTGCGGGTCATTGCGACACGCCATTGCGCCTTATCGGAATCCCACTCGGCGGCTTTGACTTCGTGGCGAAACTTTATGTGTTTATCGATGCCGTTCTCGGCGGCGGTTTCTTTGAGGTAGTCAAGAATCTGGTCGCCATCGGCTAGCACCTTATTGTGCTCCCACGGCTTGAAGCTATAAGCGTAGCAATGGACGTCACTATCCGAGCGAATGCCGGGGTAGCGGAACAGGTCCCACGTGCCACCGACGCTGTCGCGCGCTTCCAAAATTTCGTAGGTTTTATTGGGGCATTTCTTCTGTAGATAATAGGCAAAACCTATGCCCGAAGTTCCCGCACCTACGATTAAAACATCAATATGTTCAGTCGCTGTTTCCATTTTCACTGCTTATTATAGCTCTCCCTCTAGCTTTTTGCAACCGATTCGAGCAGTTTTTTTAGCCAGTCGGGCTGCTGCCAGTCGGGCGTGAGCGTGGTTTCTATATTGAGTTGCCCGTCCAGCCCTGCAGCGCGGTGGTGGGCGACCGCCATCCATTCGGGCGAGGTGGACATATCGACCAGAGCCTTGCGATTCGGGTAAATCACGATGGCAACCTCGTCCCACAGCTCATCGGCAAGCCCGAGCGTTAAATGCGTGACATCGGCAACAAAAAACATCACCCCGCCGTATTTCTCAACCAGCTTGCTCACCTCCACCGCATAGCGCTGGTAGGCTTCCCTGCCCGATAGTGTGTTCTCGCTCTTGTCCTCATATTCCGCTTTATCCTTGAACTTCAGCAGATTGACCATAAATATCGGTCCGTCGGGACCCTTCTCTTGCATCGCCTTGAGCTGGTGCTTTTCTGTCGGAAAGAGCTGGTTGGTAATCTTCATTTATTCCCCCTGTTTGCTTAAACTATTATACTAAATTATGCGCGAAAGGAAAAGCGATGATGAGAAGCAAGAATTAGCGCGGCTGAGGCGCGCGCTTGCTGAATCGCAGGCGAAGCACACCAAGCCTGCTGTGCAGGGTGCGCCCTCGAATGCGCTGGGGCTGGCGATGCGGGTCATCACCGACTTAATCGGCGCGATTGTGGTCGGCACGGCGATGGGCTACGGACTCGATTTCCTTACCGGTCTCGCACCACTTTTTTTGATACTTTTCTTTTTTCTGGGCTTGGCAGCAGGGATATTCAATGTTATGAAGACAGCTAAGGAGATGAATCGAAGCGGAGATGAAATCGCACCTAATGATGAAAATGATAAACTTAGTTAGCAACTTCCCAGTTGACCCAATGGAGCAGTTCGCGATAAAGCGGCTGGTGCCGTTAGAGCTGGCGGGCTTTGATGTGTCTTTCACCAATTCGGCTTTATGGATGGGGATAGCGGTTCTCCTTTCCAGCACCTTTCTGCTGTTAGGGGCGGCGCGTATGAGCCTTGTGCCCGGTCGCATCCAAATGGCAAGCGAGAGTCTCTACAACTTCATTGCCGATATGATAGAGCAAAACGCGGGCGAAAAAGCGAAGCGTTATTTTCCGTTTATCTTTACGCTTTTTGTTTTCATTCTCACGTGTAATCTGCTTGGAATGATACCGGGTTCTTTCACGGTCACGAGTCATATT
The DNA here is from genome assembly GCA_965209065.1 of Alphaproteobacteria bacterium. Lineage (GTDB taxonomy): Bacteria > Pseudomonadota > Alphaproteobacteria > JAPOUT01 > CBDBUR01. The sequence continues at coordinate 222,593 of OZ242373.1, read as the reverse complement.
GCGGTTACGTTTGCTTTTGCCGCCTTTGTTTTCTTAGCGGTAACCCTGATTGGTTTTATTCACCACGGCGTTGGTTTCCTGCGATTTTTCGTGCCGCGCGGGGTGCCGGTCGTAATGTTGCCCCTGCTCATTGTGATTGAGGTTATCTCCTATCTCACGCGCCCGATTAGCCTGTCGGTGCGTCTGTTCGCCAATATGATGGCGGGGCATACGATGTTGAAAGTGTTTTCGGGCTTTGTCATTCTTATGGGGGTTGGAGGTGTCGCGCCTCTGGCTTTTATGGCGGTCTTCAGTGGGTTAGAAATCCTGATTGCCTTGCTCCAAGCCTATGTTTTCGCTGTGCTGACTTGTATCTATCTCAATGACGCAATAAATATGGAACATTAAAAAAATTTATGTTAAACTCTCTTACAATTACACCACAACTTCAAAAAGGAGAACATTATGGAAGCGGATGCAGCTAAACTCATTGGAGCAGGACTTGCTTGCTTTTCACTTGCGGGCGCCGGCGTTGGCATAGGTATTATTTTCGGCAATTATCTTTCGGGAGCTTTGCGTAATCCTGAGGCGGCGCAAGCACAATTTCCCAATCTGTTGCTGGGCTTTGCCCTAGCGGAAGCGACGGGATTATTCGGCTTGGTCGTTGCGCTGATTTTGCTTTTCGTCTTATAGATGACCCCAGATGCCTCAATTAGATTTTAGCACTTACCCTTCACAGCTTTTCTGGCTGGTGTTGTCGTTTGCGTTTTTATATTTTGTGTTGAGCGTCTTTGTTTTGCCGCGCCTTGCTAAAGTTCAGCAGACGCGCCTTGATAGCACGGCAGGCAAAAGGCTTGAGGCACAGCAAGCAACCGAGAAGGCTGAAGCCATGCTCGAACAATATGAGGCGCAAATTACCGAAAGCAGGCGGCAGGCGCAAAAGGAAGCGCAAGCGCAACGCTCGGCAACCGACAAGGTGCTAAGCCAAAAAACCGAAAGCACAAAGAGCGGGCTAGACGAGCAACTCCACGAAGCCGAAAAAGAAATCGCTTCTTTCCTGCGCAATAGTCAGGAGCAAACCCTTGAAGCCGCCGCCATCACCGCGCAAGATATTATCCAAGCTCTCACGCAAACTTCTATTTCTCAAGACGAAACCCTACAAAGCGTGCGCGAGGTGAAGAATGCTTGACCTTATCCTCGCTATTAGTCAAAACGGAACTTTTTGGGTGGGCGTGAGCTTTGGCGGACTTGTCGTGCTTTTGATTTACTTCAAGTTGCCCGCGCGTGTCGCGCAAGGGCTAGACGCACAGCGCGAGGCTATCGCTAAAGAATTGGAGGAAGCCGAAACTCTCTATAACAAAGCGCAAGCCCTGCTCGCACAGCACCAAGCCAAACTCGAACAGCACGCCGAAGAAAACCAACGCCTTCTAGCAACCGCAAAACAGCAGGCGCTTGATTACCAAAAAGAACAAGAGGCGCTCATCGCCGAAAAACTCGCGCGCCTTGAAGAGCAGGCTAAGCAGCGCATTGAAAATGCCAAGAAGCAAGCCGTCAATGACCTGCGCAAGCAAACCTTCCACCTCGCGCTCGGTGCTTCGCAAAAGCTCATTGCTAAAAAAATTGACCCCGACCAGCTCATAGAGCAAAGCATCGCCGAAATCGAAGCCGCGCTCAATAAAGAGAAACGCCATTAATGTCCCTGCGCACAAGCATAGAGCAAGAGCTCAAAACAGCCGTCAAAGCGCAAGATAAGCGCAAAGTTTCTACGCTACGCCTCGTTCAAGCCGCGCTCAAAGATAGGGATATCGCTTTGCGCTCTGAGGGACGCTCCGACGATATGACCGAGCCAGAATTGCTAGAGCTGTTAGGGCGAATGGTGCGCCAGCGTCAAGAATCCAAAAAGGAATATGAAAAAGGCGGACGCGAAGACCTCGTCAAGCAGGAGGAGGAGGAGATTGAAATTATTTCTTCTTTTATGCCCAAGCAGTTTAACGAGGAAGAAGTCAAAGAGGCATGCCAAGATGTTATCGAAAATTTGGACGCCAAAGGCTTAAAAGATATGGGACGGGTGATTAACGAGCTAAAGTCGCTTTATCCGGGACGCATTGACTTTACACAAGCAAGCAAGCGCGTTAAGGAAATGCTTTCGGGGGAGTAGAGCTGGGGAATAAGGCAAATGCCTCCATCGTTTGAATATGAGCTGAAGTTAGGCTTGCCCCAAAAATGTATCGCGGGGGTTGATGAGGTCGGGCGCGGTGCGCTCGCCGGCGATATTGTGGCGGCGGCGGTCATTTTGCCGCGCGATATAATAGCGGGCATTGACGATTCAAAAAAGCTAAGCGAAAAGAAGCGCGTGGCGCTCACGGAGGAAATAAAAGCAAAGGCTATTTTTGCGCTCGGTGCGGCGAGTGCTAAAGAAATTGACAAGCTCGGGTTGAGCCGCGCCAATGATTTGGCGATGACGCGGGCGGTTCATCACTTACCGCAAAAGCCTGCGGCTCTTTTGATTGACGGCACAAAAGTGCCTGCCGAGCTAAACGAAACCTTTCACGCCCTTGCGGTTATTCGTGGCGACTCTCTTTCCTTGTCGATTGCGGCTGCCTCTATTATTGCCAAGACGGCGCGGGATAAAAAGATGCGCGCGCTCGCCACGAGCTTCCCGCGCTATGGCTGGCAGAGCAATGTCGGCTACGGCACGCGCGCCCACCTAGAAGCCCTTGAGCGATGGGGTCCGACCAAGCACCACAGGTTCTCTTTCGCGCCGCTAAAAAGTAGCCGTTAAAAAGCGCATAGAATTTATTAACCTTTACGCACCATTATGGGTGCTATGAGAAACAAACTTATTCAAGGCGATTGCATCGAGGCGATGGCGAAGTTGCCGAGTGCCAGCGTGGATATGGTTTTCGCCGACCCGCCTTATAATCTGCAGCTTACGGGTGCGCTCAAGCGCCCTGACGACTCTGCGGTTGATGGCGTGTTTGACAGCTGGGATAAGTTCGACAGCTTTAGCCATTACGATGAATGGACGCAGGCGTGGCTTCACCAAGCGCGGCGCGTGCTAAAGCCCGACGGCACTTTTTGGGTTATTGGTAGCTATCATAATATCTTTAGGCTCGGTAGCCTTTTACAATCTATGGGCTTTTGGATTTTGAATGATATTATCTGGCGCAAAAGCAACCCGATGCCGAATTTTCGTGGCACGCGCTTCACCAACGCGCACGAGACGCTCATCTGGGCGGCGAAGAGTCAAAAGAGCAAATATCTATTTAATTATCCCGCGCTCAAAACGCTCAATGATGATTTACAGATGCGCTCTGATGATTGGGTTTTTCCTCTATGCACCGGCAAGCAACGGCTGAAAGATGAAGCGGGCAACAAGCTCCATTCGACGCAAAAGCCTTTGGGCTTGCTTGCGCGGGCGATTTTAAGCGCAAGCCATAAGGGCGACACCATTCTCGACCCCTTTTTAGGCACGGGAACAACGGCGGTGGCGGCGAAAATGCTCGGTCGCCATTACATTGGCATTGAGCGCGAAGCACGCTACTTGAACGCCGCGCGCGCGCGATTAGAAAAAACAAAAAAACTTGATGAGGCGGCGTTAGATATTATGCGCTCGCCGAAAAAAGAAACGCGCATTCCTTTTGGGCTTATTGTTGAAGAGCGTCTTATTCGTCCGGGCGCGAAACTTTACGATATTTCGCAAAAATTTTCTGCCAACGTGCGGGTAGATGGTTCATTGGCAAGCGGAGGGCTCACGGGTTCTATTCATTCGGTTGCGGCTCATTTATTGAACCGCGATAGCTGTAATGGCTGGACTTTTTGGCACTATCGCGAGTCGAGAAAGCTCGCGCCGATTGACGCTTTGCGTCAAGAAATGCGTTTAAGACTTTCATAATGACTCCAAACCTTTCTCATTAAGGTAGGAAGGTTTTGTTTGTTAATTCTCTTTTGCCATTTACCTTTTAGGGCTTTCGCTTGAGCGGCAGTCGCGCGCGCGGAATAAAGATTTAGGGTTAGCTTAAAATGTGTGAATGTATGCGTGATAACCCCGCGCTCTTTTTTCCATCGTAACGTAGATTGAGGTGCGCTATCAACCGTGCCGTCCCACCCTGAGCTAGGAAAAGCCAACGTGCCACCCAGCAACCCGCGCGGCGGGCGCGTGAGTAAAAAAACCGCCTTGTCCGCTCGCTGGACAATATAAACCTTGCCCATGCGGTGAGGCTTCTCTTTCGCCTTCGCCCTTCTGCCATAAAGAGCGACCTCGTTTTTTTGATAGGCACGGCAATCGCGCCTTACAGGACAAGCAGCGCATAAGGGCTTTTGTGGCAAGCATAAAGTCGCGCCTATATCCATTAAGGCTTGAGCGTAATCTCCCGACCTTTTCTTTGGCGTTGCTTGCGCGGCGGTCGCCTCTATTTTTTTATCATCACCAAAAGGTATGGCGTAAAGCCTCGATAGCACGCGCTTGATATTGCCATCAATGATAACCGCGTATTCACCAAAAGCAAAAGCCATCATCGCGGCGGCGGTGTAATCGCCTATGCCCGGCAGCTTTTTGAGCTCGTTCAGCCTTTGTGGAAAACGCCCCTTATATTCTTTAGTAATCAGCTTGGCAGTTTTATGTGGCGCGCGCGCTCGGCTGTAATAGCCTAGCCCCGCCCACTCGGCGAGCACTTGGGTTGAGTTCGCTTGCGCCAAACGTTTCATCGTGCCCCAGCGTTTTATAAACCGATGAAAATAAGGAATAACCGTCGCCACTTGCGTCTGCTGGAGCATGACCTCGCTTAACCAAACATAATAGGGATTGGGTTTCGCGCGCCTTCTTTCATACCTCCCCCTATATCTCCATGGTAGGGTGCGCGCATGCCTATCATACCAGCGTAGAATTTTTTGAGCCTGCTGTTTCAATGTTATACTCTTTAGATGAAACCTTTAGGCGCAATGATAACAGGTATTATGACAAAAACCCTTAAAAAAAAGGGGTTGGCGTCTGCTGCTCTGTTAAGCTTGGTGACACGCTGGGACGAAATTGTAGGCGAGGAGTTTGCCGAACAAACAAAGCCGTTCAAACTGGCGCACGCCATTTTGACCATAGAGGCACACGCCGGCGCGGCTCTTGAGCTCCAGCACCAAAGCGATGGGATTATCCTTAAAATAAACGCTCTTTTAGAATATGAAGCGGTCAAGCGCATTAAGTTCATTCAATAAAGTTAGCCCGGGGAAATTAGCGTAGAGAAAATTAGCGCGGATTGAACGGGTCGGTCATGGTGATGGCGTCCTCGCGCTCGGGGCTAGTCGAAAGCAAGGCGACCGGCACACCAATCAGCTCTTCAATATAGCGAACATACTTTATGGCTTGCGCCGGCAGCTCGTTCCACGAGCGAGCGCCCTTCGTGCTATTGTCTTGCCAGCCCTCCATCGTTTCATACACTGGACGCACCGCCTCCATTTGCGATAAGCCGCTCGGTAAATAATCAATAGACTTGCCCGCTAATTCATAGCCGATGCAGATTTTTACCTCGTCCATTCCGTCAAGCACATCAAGTTTCGTCAGCGCGATGCCATCAACCCCGCCGCAGCGCACCGCTTGACGCACCAGCACCGCATCAAACCAGCCGCACCGACGCTTCCTGCCGGTGACCGTGCCGAACTCCGCGCCGCGCGCGCCGAGCGTCTCGCCGACCGCATTATCCTGCTCGGTGGGAAAGGGACCCTCGCCCACACGCGTGGTATAAGCCTTAGTAATCCCCAAAACATAATGAATAGATTTAACCGAAGCGCCCGAGCCGGTCGCCGCTTGCGCCGCCACAATGTTAGAGGAAGTGACAAAAGGATAAGTGCCGTGGTCTATATCCAGCAGCACCCCTTGCGCGCCCTCAAATAAAATAGCCTTGCGCGCGCGGTTGGCTTCGTCAATCAAACGCCACGATACATCTATGAAAGGCGTGATTTTAGGCGCGATTGCCTCTAGCTCCGCTATCATCGCCCCTTGGTCTATCGCTTCAACGCCGTATCCGCGCCGCAAAGCATTATGGTGCGCGAGCAGACGCTCTAACCGCTGCGGCAGATGAGCAGGCTCGAGTAAATCAATCACACGCAAGGCACGGCGCGCAACTTTATCTTCATAGGCAGGACCAATGCCCCGCTTCGTTGTGCCTAAAGCTTGGTTGTTAAGACTATCAAGCTCGCGATGGCACGACAAAATGAGCGTAGCATTTTCCGCTATCCTTAAATTATCGCGGCTTATGGCAACGCCTAACTTTTTCATCTCGTCAATTTCTTTTATCAGCGCCCACGGGTCAACGACAACGCCATTGCCGATTAAACTCAATTTGCCCGCGCGCACAATGCCCGAAGGTAAAAGACTTAACTTATAAACCTTGCCGTCAATCACCAGCGTATGCCCAGCGTTATGTCCGCCTTGAAAACGGACAACCATATCCGCGCGCGCCGACAGCCAATCAACTATCTTGCCTTTGCCTTCGTCTCCCCACTGCGTGCCTATGACCGCAACATTTGCCATTTACAAAATGTTTCTCTCGTGAATAATCGCGTTAGCAAATTCCATCGCCACCACACGCTTTATCCCTTGAATTTCTAGCAGTTTATTCAGGGCGGCTTCGCTTGCCGTTTCGTCAATATCAATTATCATCATCGCCTTTCCGTGATAATCGGCGCGACCCAAAGCCATAGAGGCGATGTTAATCTCAGCCTCGCCGATAATCTGCCCCACATTGCCAATGAAACCGGGGCTATCAACTCCCTCTAGGTATAGCATAGCGCGCGAGAATTCGGCTTCCATATTAACTCCCGCAGCTTGAATGATACGCGGCTTGCCGTCAGAAAAAACCGTGCCAGCGACAGAATAAACCTCCCCCGCCTCGTGAATGGAAACGCGAATATAGTTTTCATAAGCACCGCCCGTTCTGCCTTTGACATTCTCGCTAACCGCAAGACCCTTTTCCTTCGCGCGGCTAGGAGCGGACACCATATTGATTCCGTCCAAAAAAGGCTTGAGCGCACCAGCCAGCACCGCCGCGGTAAGACTCTCCTTGCCAAGTTGAGTCTCATCACCCACATACTCTATCTCGATAGAATCAATCGTGCGGTTGGCAAGCTGCCCGACGAACGTGCCTAAATGCTCGGCAAGCTCAATGAAAGGCTCAAGACGCGGCGCCACATCAGCAGAAATCGACGGCATATTCAACGCGTTCGCCACAATGCCCTTGGTTAAATAGTTAGACATCTGCTCGGCGATTTGTAAGGCGACTTTTTCTTGCGCCTCTATGGTGCTCGCCCCCAAGTGCGGCGTGCAGATGATGTTCTCCACGCCAAATAAAATATTGCTTTTTGCCGGCTCTTCGGCATAAACATCTAAAGCCGCACCAGCGATATGACCGCTTGCGAGTGCCTCCTTGAGTGCCACCTCATCAACCAAGTCGCCACGCGCGCAGTTAATAAGGCGAACCCCTTTTTTCATTTTGCTTATGTTCTCTTTATTGATGATGTGCTTGGTCTTTGGCGTTAAAGGCGTATGGAGCGTGATTAAATCCGCACGCGCGAATAAATCCTCTAGCTCCGCTCTCTCAACGCCAAGTTGCGTGGCACGCTCATCGGACAGAAAGGGGTCGTAAGCAAGCACGTTTAATTTCAGCCCCAGCGCGCGTTCTGCCACCAAAGAGCCGATATTACCGCAACCAATAATGCCGAGCGTTTTGCCGGTAAGCTCCACGCCCATAAAGCGCGACTTCTCCCACTTGCCCTCTTGCGTGGAGCGGTCGGCTTCGGGTATCCCACGCGCGAGCGCCATCATCATCGCAATCGTATGCTCGGCAGTGGTGATGGAGTTGCCCATCGGCGCGTTCATCACAATCACGCCCTTTTGCGTGGCGGCGGGTAAATCTATATTGTCTATGCCAATCCCCGCCCTGCCGACAATCTTCAGCTTGCTCGCCTTCTCCAGCAATCTCGGCGTCACTTTTGTAGAAGAGCGCACCGCCAAGCCGTCATATTCACCAATGATGTCCGCTAGGGCGTCTTTATCCAAGCCGGTTTTAAGCGTAGCCTCTATGCCGTGCTTTTGGAAAATCTCAACCGCAGCCGGCGATAACTTATCGGAAATTAAAACTTTTGGCATGTTCTATCCTAATGCTTGCTCTAAACCCCATCTCACCCATGGAAAAAGTTTTTCTAGGTCATCGCGCTCTACCGTTCCGCCCGCCCAAATGCGCAGGCTTGGCGGCGCAGTGCGATAGCCAGCAATATCATAAGCAGCGCCCTCCGCCTCTAGCCCTTGCGTTAATTTAGCAATCACCTCCCTTTGCTTCGCCTCATCAAGCGCTTGAAAACGAGGCTCGGTGATTAAAAGACAAACACCACTATTGGTGCGCGTGTTGCTATCTTTAGCAAGATAGTCAAGCCAATCGCTACGCTGCACCCAGCTATGAATTGCGGCGGCGTTGTCATCGGCGCGTTTCATCATCGCCTCAAGCCCGCCGAGCGAGCGCACCCAATCGAGCGCAAGCAAATAATCCTCCACGCAAAGCATAGAGGGCGTGTTAATCGTCTCGCCCTTGAAAAGATTTTCTAGCAGCTTGCCGTTCTTGGTTAAACGAAAGAGCTTTGGTAAGGGGCGGGGCGGGTTGTAGGTTTCTAGCCGCTCGACCGCGCGCGGACCGAGTATCAGCATGCCGTGCGCGGCTTCTCCGCCGAGCAGCTTTTGCCACGAATAAGTCGCGATGTCTAGCTTATGCCAATCAACCCGCTGCGCGAACAAAGCGCTGGTCGCATCACAAAAGGTTAAACCCTCGCGGTTGTCGGGTATCCACTCGGCGTTCGGCACGCGCACACCTGAGGTCGTGCCGTTCCATGGGAAAACAATATCACGCGAAAAATCCGCTTGGCTCAAGTCGGGCAAGACGCCATATTGCTCTGCCTCAAAAACGCGGACATCGTCAAACTCGAGCTCTTGGGTAATATCCACGACCCAATCATGCGAGAAGCTCTCCCACGCGAATACATCAACCCCACGCTGGCCGAGCATCGTCCACATCGCCATTTCCATCGCACCGGTATCAGAAGCCGGCACGATAGCGATACGATGGCTCTCGGGGATTTGTAAAATCTCGCGCGTGTCGTCAATCGCCTTTTTGAGGCGGGCTTTGCAGTCTTTAGAGCGGTGCGAGCGCCCTAAGAGCGCGTTTTCTAGCTTGGTGAGCGACCAGCCCTTATGCTTAGCGCATGGACCCGACGAAAAGAACGGGCGCGCGGGCTTGATATTCGGTTTTTGAGCCATAAGGCTATCCTTCCAGATAGTTGCCTCTCGTTGGGGAGAGGTGTCCCGTTCTTTCTATAGCGCACCTTGCGCCAAAGCGCAAGCGCTTTTTATGGGAATTATATACATATTGAATCTCGTCTTTTTTAGTCTAGTGTTTGTGGGGTTTAGTATAATAGCCCTCATATATTATTATAAACCTTTCTTTCTACAGGAGCAACAAAATGTATGAAGTGTATCTTATTATTTTATTTTTATTTGCTGTTTCAGTTTTACTTCTTTTCTTGTCTACTGTTATCTATTATTGGTGGGAACTCTTTGAACCAAAATGGTATAAACCACATTATGGAATCAGAAATGGGAAACTTGATTATCCAGACATAAAAAAGTTAATGGAAAAAGAGCCTGCTAATTTTAATTCTAGTGAGTTTTCTTGTAAAAGAAAAAAAGGTGGATTCTATCTTGGGATGTTTTACCTTATGGTGATTCTTTTTGCATTTGCATTGGCTTTTACCATTTTATATAACTTTCCTCTCATTCTTAAATGAGCTGTCCCTCTAATACAATCAAACTTCGGAGTGGTGGCGACCCTTCTTATTGGGGTAATAACTATTTTCTATAATATGCGTCTTCAGGCACGAGCTAAAAATCGCCAAAAATGGATTGGGGAAATGCGTGAAGTGATTAACAGGCTCATTGTAATAATAACAAACTATGTCCCCTCTCATACTTATTGGAAAAGCGTAAAAGATGACTACAAAAAATCTATGTTTAGGCTAGAACTGTTAATTAATCCCTCCGAGAAAGAGCATCGCACTTTACTAGCTCTCATCCGCCGTGGAGGAATACATTACTCTGGTCAAAAATGGGGGGGAATGATTACAAAAATAGATGATCACTTACTATGTAAAGTATTTTGTGAAAAAAAAGAAAATATCCAACCATGTTCCCGTGGAGGATGTAAACAAAGTCCAAGTGTAAAAGACTCACAATTATGCTCTAATTGCATTGCTAGAAGAGATAATATTTCCTATATTATTCGGCTTTCTAATCTTGTTCTAAAACGAGAGTGGGAACAAGTTAAATACATACGATAAGGAGGCTCTACTTCTTAGATAAATCCGCCTTTAGCGAATGCCTCCGATAGGCGAGAGCGCTTTCGGTAAATCCACTCTGCCGCGCCCATAGATGTTTCTCGCGCAGTTGGGGTAGCAGGTTAAACCCTTATAGGTCGCCGTCTCCAAAATAACGGAAGTCGTCTGCTCGGCTGTGAGGCGAGGAAACTTCTGCCGCACAATCGCCACATAGCCCGCAACACGTGGTGCCGATAAGGAAGTGCCCCTCGTTTTCGCTAGAGTGAAAGTTTTTTCACGCTTACCCTCGCTGTGAAGCTCCACATCGTGGCTAAACGGACTATTGCCATTGGCAACAATAAACCTGTCTTGAGTGAATCTGTCAGCGCCCGCGAAGTTGCTGTAATCAGCAAGCGACACGCCTTCGGTAGAACCCGCCGCGTAGCCATCGGTAGCGCCGACAAGTAAAGTTCGATTTTGGGTGCTCGGTATGAACGTCAATAAGACTAAATTGATGGCATCGTTGTATGCAGAATCCACTGACTCATTACCCACAGCTTTCGTGATAACCGCATCGGATAAATTTGTTGCGATAACAGGGTTATCACCTATCAAATCCATCACGTATTCTTCGCCTAGAACACTTTGGACATCAATCAACTCAACTTCTCCGGTAAAAGGGTGTCCGCCGCGTCCAAAACTGATATTAACAACGCTATAGCGCTCATCCTTTAGCTCTCTGCCCTTCCAGTCCTTCGTCTGACCAAGCCGATTTTGCACACCGCCATCACCATATCCTCTCGCCGAAGTGTCGAAAAGTCTTTCAATTTTGTTATCCCCAAATGCGTTCACGCCCCTAATCCAACTCCTCGGCGCGATGGACATAACCGCCGCCCAAACCGCATAGCCGTGGTTGTCTGATGCTTTTTGCTTTTCTCCCGGAATACCAAAGCCATCAATAAGCAAGACCCGCTGCCCATTCCCGGTCCAGCCCTGAAACCAAGCGCGTTTAACATCTCGCGGCGCAGGTAAGGTTAGCGTCTTAAAGGTTGTGTGTAGATAGGAATAATTACCGCTCTGAGTCCATTGACTCCTGTGGCTCGCGGGTATCCACCAAGTTGGAATTTTGTAAAATGGAAACCTTACAGAGCTGTAGCTATAACTCGTAGGTTTGATGACTTTACCCCTGATGCTCTTTTTCCGATATAGGTTTGCTCGGTTATACCAAAGCTGAACATAAAAGGCTCTTCACGGCTCATTGCCTTATAGAAGCGTTCGCGAGCGCCATCATTTATGGTAAGAGCAGGTCTGCCAGCATAGCTACCCCAGATATTCCCCCACCTGAAAAACGCATCGGTGAGATACAATTCCAAAAAGTAATTGTCTCGATGACCTTGTGTGTAATCAAAATTAGAAATACCGGTGTTTGCGCTTGCTGGTTGCGCACCCAAAAGGCTTAAAGAGAAGGCAAGGATTGCCCCTAAAAAGATTTGCTTTTTCATTGTTAAAGTCCCCCTTTAATACATGAATTTATTATTTGTTTTATAGCTATTTACTAGATGATTCGCTTTCGCTAACCAACTTTAGCGTATCCCCCCGATGGGCGCAAGCGCTTTCGGTAAATCCACTCTGCCGCGTCCATAGATATTTCTCGCGCAGTTGGGCTCACAGCCTAATCCCTTATAGGTTGCTGTCTCCAAAATAACCGAAGCCGTCTGCCCGCCTGTGAGGCGAGGGAACTTCTGCCGCACAATCACCGCATAACCCGCAACACGCGGCGCAGATAGGGATGTGCCTATCGTTTTCGCTATGGTGAAAGTTTTTTCAAGCTCACCATCATTATGAAGCTCCACATCGTGCGTAAAAGGGCTATTGCCATTGGCGAGAATAAATCTGTCTTGGACTTCTTGATTCTTCCCCGCAAAGTTGCTGTAAGAAGATATTGGCGCGCCGCCGGGGTCTGCCGCGTAGCCATCGGTGGCGCCAACAATGAGCGTGCGCGGCTGGGTGCTCGTGTGCCACAATAAAGCTAGGTTGCTAGGATCGAATCCTGCCTCCGTTGATTCATTGCCCGCAGATTTCGTGATGACCGCATCGCCTAAATCTTTTGCAATAACAGGGTTCTCGCCTATCAAATCTTTCATGTATTTATAGCTGGTGAGAGAGTTGGCTACAGAATCTCTCACACTTTTATGACTATCATCAATCGGAGTGTATCCAATACTCAAATTAACAACGTCATGATGTTCCGCCTTAAAGTGCTTCCAGCTGCCCACCCTTTCGCGGTAGAGCGCATCGCGCACACCATCATCGCCATATTTTTTCGACGAGCCGAAAATTCTAGAGGCGCGGGTCTCTCCGAAAAAGTTTAATCCCCTAATAAAGCTACGTGGCGCGATAGATAAGACTGCAGCCCAAACCGCATAGCCGTGCGTATCATGGTTTCCTTGCGTTCTTCCTTGAACGCCAAAGCCATCCATAATCAAGACGCGTTTTCCATACCCGGTCCAGCCTTGCACCCAAGCGCGTTTAACATCTTGCGGCGCAGGTAAGGTTAGCGTCTTAAAGGTTGTGTGTAGATAGGAATAATTACCGCTCTGAGTCCATTGACTCCTGTGGCTCGCGGGTATCCACCAAGTTGGAATTTTGTAAAATGGAAACCTTACAGAGCTGTAACTATAGCTCGTAGGTTTGATGACTTTACCCCTGATGCTCTTTTTTCCGATATAGGTTTGCTCGGTTATACCAAAGCTGAACATAAAAGGCTCTTCACGGCTCATTGCCTTATAGAAGCGTTCGCGAGCGCCATCATTTATGGTAAGAGCAGGTCTGCCAGCATAGCTACCCCAGATATTCCCCAAATTGAAAAACAATTCACTATAAAACAAATCCCTAAAATAAGTGTCGCGCTTCCCTAGTCGATAATCAAAATTAGAAATATCGGTGTTTGCGCTTGCTGGTTGCGCGCCCAAAAGGCTTAAAGAGAAGGCAAGAATTGCTCCTAAAAAAAGTTGTTTTTTTATTGTTTTTTTCATTGTTAAAGTCCCCCTTTAATACATGAATTTATTATTTGATTTATAACTATATGGTATATAATAAAAAATTGAGAGGCCGTCAAGTAAAAAAGAAAATAATTGTTAAAACTTGAATCAAGGTTGAAAGGCAGACACAAATATATATAATAGTATTAAAGGCAGGGGAGAAAATGAATAAAATTATAAAAATTGGCGCACTTGTGCTGGCGGTGCCTATTGTGGGCGTGGCGATTCTGCTCGCGACAATGATAACCTCAGACCTCAAGCCGAGCGAGATAGATGCGCGCTATAAAAATGAGAATTCGCAAATTATCACTTTACGCTCCGGACAAAAAGCCCACATCCGCGATGAAGGGCGCAGAGACGGCGCACCTATCGTTTTGCTACACGGCTCTAACGCCTCGCTTCACACCTGGGAGCCATGGGTGAGGCGACTCGGAGACAAATACCGAATCATCACCCTAGATTTTCCCGGTCACGGACTCACCGGCACCGACATCAAAGAGGATTACTCTCTCCCTTCTTACGTCCGCTTCGTTGATGAGGTCGTTAATCATATCGGGCTAGACCAGTTCGTGCTTGGCGGCAACTCTATGGGCGGAAATGTGAGCTGGCGTTATACCCTTAACTTCCCGCAGAAAGTGCTCGGACTTATTCTTGTCGATAGCTCAGGCTACCCCAACAACGCAAGCAGCGGACCAGTGATATTCCGCCTCTTGCGCTTTGCCCCTTTCCGCTGGCTCTTTCAGAAAATTCATTCGCGCTCTATGGCGGAAGAAGGCGTGCGCGTCGCCTACAACAACGCCCCCGTGGTAACCGGGAAGCTTATCCAACGCTATGTCGAGCTCAACCTCCGCCAAGGACAAAGACGCGCTTCTGCCCTCCGCTTCGCACTCGATAGGCGAACCCTATCTCCACCGCCGCGAGGCGCTATCAATACGCCGACCCTCATCTTGTGGGGACGCGAGGATAAACTCACTCCTGTTTCTATGGCAAGTAAGTTTAATCGCGACCTCCCAAACTCTACGCTGGTGATTTACGATAATGTAGGGCACATTCCAAATGAAGAAATTCCCGGGCGCTCGGCGCGCGATGTCCTCGCCTTCCTTGAGGGAATGAACTGGCGGCAAAGAAGATAACCGCACAACACCCAACTATAATGCCCGAAGATTTTACTCAACTAAACAAACAAGCTCATCGCTTTTTGTTGAAGACAGCAAAAGCGCACAAAAAGGGCAAGACCCTCCACCAACTGCTAAAATCCGCAGGTGCTGCTGAAATGCCCACGCGACCGCGCGGAAGTTTGATTTTTGTGCTAGCGCGCGCCATTGTCGGGCAGCAGGTGGCGGCTAAAGTGGCGGCTGTCTTTTGGCAGAGAATCCTAGAGCAAGCAGAAACAAAAAGTAATTTTGCCGATTTTCTAGCCCCTCACAATGAGCGCAAAATTCGTGGTTGCGGTATCTCCAATAATAAAACGCGCTTTTTGATTGGACTCGGCGAAGCCAACCGCGCGGGTGAAGTTTCCGCAAGGCGCGTCAAAGCCATGCCCCACGACGAGCGCATTGTTTATCTCTCACGTTTAGACGGCATCGGTGTTTGGACTGCAGATATGGTTGGCATTTTCTATTGCCGCGATAAGGACATCTGGCCGCAGGGAGACCTCGCCGTTAGGCGCACCTTCGCGAACCTTGTTAAAATCGATGAAAATAAAGGGCAAGAACTCGCCGCGCATTTTCGCCCCTTTCGCACTTTTCTATCCTTCCACATGTGGCGCGAGAAAAACAACCCTCTTATTAAAAATAGTTAAACGAAATTATCGCAGCTGTTTCGCGGCAAGTGCCTTATGCTGTTTAAGGCTTTCAACAAAATTATCCGCCTCTAAAACCGAGCGACTTGCCGTTGGAATAACATTATGCTTATTGGAAAATTTCTCGAAGACTTCAAAGCCCGCGCCCTGTGCGCCAATACCCGGACAAAGCAAAAGACTATCAGCCAAAGGTGCTAAAGTTTTTGCGCTAATATCTTTTCTTGTCGCGCCAATCACCGCGCCCGCGTTGGACTCAGTCGCGATTTTGTCAATCAAGTGCGCGAGGCTAGCACCCTGCTGGTAAGGCGATTTTAAGCCCGCTTCATTCGACGATGCCGCCACCACAAAAACATAACCTGCCTCGAAAAAAGGTTTCAGCTCGTCAAAACCTAAATAGGCACTTGTCGTTATGGCATCGGCGCATAGTGCGCTTTTTTCACCAAAATAAGCCTCAGCATAGGCGCAGTTGGTTTGCTCTATGTCTCCGCGCTTGACATCAAGCAGAACCAGCACCCCCTCTTGGCGAAGCGTTTGCGTTAGCACCTCTAGCACTTTAATCCCTTGAGAACCAAACCGCTCGAAGTAAGCCACCTGCGGCTTAACGACCGCAACACCCTCTTTGATGATTTGTTCGCTCCAGTCGGCGCAAGTATCGGCGAGACTTCTGTCTCGTAAAACTTTATCCGATGGATCTATCCCCAAACAGAAAGGCGAATACCTTTCGGCGCGCGCCTGAAATTGACACGCGAAGCTTGCGCCAGCAGACCTTGCGTCTTGCTCGGTCGCGAGCGACTCGGTCGCGAGCGACTCGGTCGTCAGCGACTCGGGCGTGAGCGCCTCGCGAGCGAGCCCCTTGCGAGTTAAATGGCGATTCGGAAAATTTAGAATCTTAGCTGTTTGCGACATAGCTTTATTATACCTCATTCTATCTCAAAATTAGTTAAATCTATTGCGCCGTAGGAAAACGGCACACAACCGCCTAAAATAAGCACCTTATCGCCATCAAGGACGCAATCGAGCTCCCCGCCCCTGCTAGAAAGCTGGCGCGCGCTCATCTGCGCCTTGCCGAGTTTCCCCAACCAATAGGGCGCAAGCTGACAATGGGCTGAGCCTGTCACCGGATCTTCGTTAATGCCGTGCGCCGGAGCAAAAAAACGTGAAACAAAATCAACCTCATCGCCCTTTGCGGTAGCGATAATGCCAACATTATGCTCGGCGCAAAATGCTTTGAGCGAAGCCCAATCGGGCGACAGGGCTTCTATCGCTTTTTGGTTTTCATAGACCAGCATTATATTGGCACCTTGCCAAGCCTCCTGCGGTTTGGCTCGAATGCCATCGAGTAAAAGCGCAGGAGCAGTATAAGGCGTGCTCGGCTCAAGCGGTAGAGTCATCTCGTAATAGTTAGCATGCGTGCTGTGTTTTTTAACCAGCAGCTCTCCTTTTTTTGTAGCGAACTTTATCTCGCTTCGTTGCGGGGCTAAGGTGCTTAAAATAACATGGGCGGAGGCTAAGGTGGCATGCCCACAAAATTCTACTTCCACGCTAGGAGTGAACCAACGTAATTTTGTCGGTTTATCTTTTTCCAAAACAAAAAAAGCGGTCTCGGATAAATTGTGTTGCACCGCAATGTTTTGCATTAAATCATCGTCAAGCCAGCTATCAAGCGGGCAGACTGCGGCGGGGTTGCCGCCAAACTTATCTTGCGTGAAAGCATTCACAATATAAAAATCTATTGCCACTTTACTTGACCATGCCCTAAAGGTCCGTGCCCCTTGCCTAAACGAGGATTAGCGGCAATAGCTTTCTGCACGAAATCAACCGCGCGCTTTATCGCTTGCGATAAGTCTAGCCCTTGACCTACCCCCGTTGCAATCGCGCTGGCTAAAGTGCAACCTGTGCCGTGCGTGTTTTTCGTGTCTTGACGCGAATGCTTGAAAATTTCTTCCTTGCCGGTTTCATCTACCAAAACATCAAACAGAGTTTCGCCACTTAAAGCGCCGCCTGTTATCAAAACATTTTTCGCACCTAAAGTTTGTAACGTTTTCGCGGTGGCGATGCGCTCGCTTTCGCTCTGCACACTTTGCGTGCTTTGCCGCGAAAGCTTCGCCGCTTCGGCGAGATTAGGCGTTATCAAAGTAGCGAGCGGCAAAAGTTTGCTCGTCAAGCTGGCGATTGCCTCTTGCGCCAACAGCTCCGCGCCGCCCTTAGCGACCATCACCGGGTCAAGCACAAGGCGCGCACCCTTGTCTAGCGCGGGCGCAATGGCTTCTGCGACAGCCGAAATCACCGCGCTATCGCCGAGCATACCTATTTTAATCACGTCCGCGCCGATGTCGTCAAGGGTCGTTTCAATTTGCTGCTTGATGAACTCTGGCGGCACGGGATAAATGGCATGAACCTCTTGCGTGTTTTGCGCGGTGAGCGCGGTAATGGTGGTTGCCGCATATCCGCCGAGCATCGTGATGGTTTTAATGTCAGCTTGAATGCCTGCCCCGCCTGAAGAGTCTGAGCCGGCGATGACTAAAATTCTCGCGGTCATTAGGTTTGCTTCTCTATAGCGGTGGCTAAATCGCCAACGACTTCGTTCAACCGCTCGACATTTTCTCCCTCTGCCATAATGCGAATAAGCGGCTCGGTGCCAGACGGGCGCACCAACAACCGACTGCCACAACCTTTTAACAAAGCCTCAGCTTGCTTGATGTGTTTTTGTATATCTTCTTTTGCTAAAATTTCTTTTTTATTTTGCGTGGCAATGTTTTTAGTAATTTGGGGGAAGGGTTCAAATTGCGTGCAGACTTCGCTTGCGGTTTTGTTTTCGCGTTGCATAATCGCTAGGACCTGTAGCGCTGCGACAATGCCATCGCCGGTGCTGGTGTGGTCGGACAAAATCACATGCCCCGAACTTTCCCCGCCAACATTAAACCCTTGCGAGCGCATCGCTTCGCCAACATAGCGGTCGCCAACTTGGGTGCGGTGAAGGCTAATGCCCGCCGCCGTCAAGCACTTCTCCAAACCAAAATTAGACGCCACCGTAGCAACCAGCGTGTTTTTATTCAGCCGCTTTTGTTTAGAAAAATGCAGCGCAAGTGTCGCGAGCAGCTGGTCGCCATCAATAATCGTGCCTTTTTCATCAGCGAGAACGAGGCGGTCGGCATCGCCATCGAGCGCTATGCCTAAGTGCGCCTTTGCCTCGCGCACCCTTTGACGCATCGCATCGGGAAAAACCGCGCCCGAACCCTTATTGATATTGCGACCATTCGGCGCGTTCCCCAGCACCACAACATCTGCGCCGAGCTCCCAAAAAACCGCAGGCGCCACCTTATAAGCAGCGCCGTGCGCGCAATCAACAATCACGCGCATGCCCTCTAGCGTTAAATCTTTTGGAAAAGTGTTTTTGGCAAATTCAATATAGCGCGTCTGCGCGTCATCAATTCTTTTCGCCCGCCCGATGCTCTCTGCTTGCGCGAGATGTTGGTCCAAGCCTTCGTCCATGTGGTTCTCGATATTTATCTCCTCCTCATCGGAAAGCTTGAAGCCATCAGGACCAAAAAGTTTTATGCCGTTATCCATAAAAGCATTATGCGAAGCCGAAATCATAATCCCCAAGTCCGCGCGCAAAGAGCGCGTGAGAAAAGACACCGCAGACGTTGGCAAAGGACCAAACAAAAACACGTCCATTCCCATCGAGGTGAGCCCCGCCACAAGCGCCGACTCCATCATATAGCCCGAAAGGCGCGTATCCTTGCCAATCACCACGCGGTGGCGATGAGCCCCGCGCCGAAAAACTCTGCCCGCCGCTTGTCCCAAACGCAAAGCCGTCTCTGCGGTTATCGGGAAGCTGTTGGCTCTGCCGCGCATGCCGTCTGTGCCGAAGTATATTCTTCCAGAATTTTTGCTCATAATAAGCCATTATAATTAAGCGGTAGCGGGTCGTCCATTATAAAGTGAGCGCGTTATAAAGCTTCAGCCCGTCCCTGAGCGGCGCAGGCTCGTGAGTGCGAATATAATCCGCGCCTTGAAGCGTGGCGAACAGCTCGGCGGCTAAGGTGGCAGCACTCGATTCCTCTAAACGCCTGCCACTGACCGCACGCAAAAAAGACTTGCGCGAAACCGAAACGAGTATCGGCAAGCCATATTTTTTTTTGAACTCGCCTAACCGCGCTAACATCTCTAAAGAAGGTTCGGGGCTATTGCCGAGAAAAAAACCCCAGCCGCAATCTAAAATGAAACGGCTTTCATCTATGCCCGCCTTAACCAAAGCGGCTAAACGTGAATCAAAAAAACGACAGATGGAATCAAAAATATCTTTTGGCGCGGCTTCTCTTGTTGCGCGGGCTGAACCTGTTTTTGCATTCTGTATAGAGTGCATCACAATTAAACGCGCCGGCGATTGCGCTAACTGCGGATAAATAGATTCATCTATAAAACCAGAAACGTCATTCAAGTAATCCACCCCTTCGGCGATCCCGTATAATTGAACTTGAGATGAAAAGCTATCAATGCTAATACTCGCGCCCTCTTGCTTCAACGCCGAGACAACGGGTTTAAGTCTTTTTAATTCCTCGCTGGCGCTTACTTTGCTGGCATCAGGGTGAGAAGAAGCCGCGCCTAAATCTAAAATATCCGCGCCTTGTGCTAATAAATTTTTGCTGTGCTTTAATGCTTGCTCGCACTCAAGATACTTACCCCCGTCCGAAAAACTATCTGTCGTGATATTGACAATGCCTAAAATTTTAACCGACATCTATTAAAATTAAGCCGGGCTCGGTGTGGCACCACCTCCATCGCCTAGACCGCCGAAATCAATATCGGGGTCAATATCGGGGACGGAAGAGCTAGGCTTTTTAATATCTTCATCTTCCCACGCCTTATCTTTGGCGCGCGCGTCATCGGGCTTGATGCCCTTGAGGAGATTACGAATTTCCGCACCGGTCAAGGTTTCATATTCCAGCAAACCCTGCGCTATCGTCTCTAGCTCATCTTTAAATTTTGTTAGAATCTTTTTCGCTTTGGTGTAAGCATCATCAACGATACGGCGAATCTCGCTATCAATTTGCTCTTGCGTTTTCTCTGAATTATTTTGCTGGCGCGCAATGGAATGCCCCAAGAAAACCTCCTCCTCATTTTCTTGATAAGAAATAGGTCCTAAATCATCGCTCATACCATATTGAGTTACCATAGCGCGGGCTAAACTTGTTGCCATTTTAATGTCAGAAGAAGCACCCGAAGTCACTTGCCCATGACCAAAGATAATTTCCTCAGCCACACGCCCGCCCATCGCCACAGCCAAATCGGCGTGGAGCTTCTCGCGCGTAACCGAAAGCTGGTCGCGCTCAGGCAGGCGCATCACCATTCCAAGCGCACGACCGCGCGGAATAATTGTCGCCTTATGTATAGGGTCGCTCGCTTCCATGTGAATCGCAACAAGCGCATGCCCGCCCTCGTGATAGGCAGTGAGCTTTTTCTCATCTTCGGTCATCACCATTGTTTTACGCTCAGCGCCCATCATCACTTTATCCTTCGCGTCCTCAAATTCTGCCATAGAAACAAGACGCCGATTACGCCGCGCCGCCAACAAGGCAGCTTCGTTTATGAGGTTGGCTAAATCAGCACCCGAAAAGCCCGGCGTGCCGCGCGCAATCGTTTTCAAATCAACATTCGGCGCGAGTGGCACTTTCGCCGCATGCACTTTAAGAATTTGAACCCTGCCGTTAATATCAGGGTTCGGCACAACCACTTGCCTATCAAAACGACCGGGACGCAGCAAAGCAGGGTCAAGCACATCGGGGCGGTTGGTTGCCGCGATAATAATAATGCTTTCGTTCGATTCAAAGCCGTCCATTTCCACGAGGAGCTGGTTGAGCGTTTGCTCGCGCTCATCATTGCCACCGCCGAGCCCCGCGCCGCGATGGCGACCGACCGCGTCTAGCTCGTCAATGAAAATAATACAAGGCGCGCTTTTTTTAGCTTCAGCAAACATATCGCGCACACGCGATGCGCCAACCCCAACGAACATCTCAACAAAAGACGAACCCGATATGCTAAAGAAAGGAACATTTGCCTCGCCAGCAACCGCGCGCGCTAACAGGGTTTTACCCGTGCCCGGCGGACCGACAAGCAAAACGCCGCGCGGAATTCTGCCGCCAAGTTTTTGGAATTTACTCGAGTCTTTAAGAAAATCGACAACTTCGGTGAGGTCTTCCTTCGCCTCATCAACGCCGGCGACATCCTTGAACATAACCTTGCCGCTCTTTTCGGTGAGCAAGCGCGCGGGCGAGCGCCCGAACCCCATCGCCCTGCCCGAACCCGATTGAACCTGACGCATAAAGAAAATCCACACCCCGATAAGCAGAAGCATAGGAAACCACGAAATCAAAATGCCCAGCAGGCTAGGAGAATTAGAGTTAGGCGGCTCGGCGGTGATATTGACGCCCCTATTATAAAGCCGCGCAACGAGAGACGGGTCGCTTGGGGCGTAGGTCTCAAAGGAAGAGCCGTCAGAGAAATGCCCCTTGACCTCATTGCCCGAAATAATCACATCGCGCACCTTGCCCTTATCCACCTCGCTCAAAAGCTGCGAGAAGGTTATCTCGCTCGCGGGGTTGCTCTTGCCGAAGCCTTGAACCATGTTGAAAATCAAAAAGAAAAACAACAGAACTCCTACAAATATAGCGATATGGCGGATATATTGAGACATAAACTCTCCAAGGGACTATTCTATTATGATTATAATATAACCCTTTTTGGCGCTTATGTCAAGACGCAAGCTAGCTTGACGCAAGCTGGCTTGGCGCAAGGTGGCGTGATGGCTTGACCTGCGGGGTGCGGTGATTTAGACTATTGAATTGGGTGAATCGGGAGGTTTTATGGCGTTAGAACAAATCGCACAACAGCTAGTTAGCGCGGGGAAGGGAATTCTCGCGGCGGACGAGAGCGACAACACCATCGCGAAGCGTTTTCAGACGATGTCTATCGCTAATAGCGCGGACGCTCGGCGCGATTGGCGCGAGCTGCTGTTTCGCGCTAACGAGCCGATGCGCGAATATATCTCAGGGGTGATTCTGTTTGACGAAACGCTGCGGCAGAAAAGCGCGGACGGCACGCCCCTCGTTAAGCTCATTCGCCAAGCCGGTGCGCTCGCGGGGATTAAAGTGGATAGAGGCGCGAAGCCTCTCGCGCTGTGCGCGGGCGAGCTGATAACCGAAGGGCTGGACGGCTTGGGCGCGCGGCTGGAGGAATACCACGCGCTCGGGGCGCAGTTCGCGAAGTGGCGGGCGGTGCTGAAAGTCGGCGCGAGCCGTGTCGCACTCGATGCGAACGCTCATGCGCTCGCACGCTACGCCGCGCTGTGCCAAGAGAACAATATCGTGCCTATCGTTGAGCCCGAAGTGCTGATGGACGGCGAGCATTCTATCGCCGACTGCCTCCACACGACACAAGCGGCGCTGAATATGGTTTTCCGCCAGCTGAAAATGCAGCGGGTGCGTCTTGAGGCGATGGTGCTAAAGCCGAATATGGTGCTTGCCGGTGCGGACTGCGCGCGGCAAGCGAGCGTCGATGAGGTTGCCGAGCAAACGCTGCTCTGCCTCAAGCGATGCGTTCCGGCGGCGGTGGCGGGGATAGCGTTTTTGTCTGGCGGGCAATCGGACGAAGTGGCGACCGCGCATCTCAACCGAATGAATCATCTCGGCGGCGGCGGAGGTCGGCTGCCGTGGCACTTGACCTTTTCCTATGGACGCGCGCTCCAAGCGTCTCCGCTGAAGGCGTGGGCGGGCGAGCAAGCCAACGTTCGCGCCGCGCAAGCGTGCTTCGCCCATCGGGCGAAAATGAACGCGCTGGCGGCATGCGGGCAATGGAGCAAAGAACTTGAAGCAAAAGCTGCTTAATCAACTCAAGACAAGCCGCAAACTCTATCTCATATCGCCGCCGCGAGTTTCGGGGGAGTTTCTGTCTCAGCTGGAGGAGGTGCTTGAGCTCGGCGCGGACATTATCGGTGCGTTTCAACTGCGCTTGAAAGAAGCGAGCGCAGCCGAAGTGGTTGCGGTTGGGGTTAAGATAAAGGAGCTTCTGGCGGGTAGAGGTATCGCGTTTATCCTCAACGACAGCGCGGAGCTGGCGCGGCGCGTTGGCGCGGATGGGGTTCATCTGGGAGCCGCCGACCCTAGCCTTGAGGAAGCGCGCGGCTTGCTTGGTTCGGGAAGCATCATCGGGTCGAGCGCCTATGCGTCTCTTGAGTCTGCGCGGGCGGGGGTGGCTGGCGGAGCGGATTATATCTGCTTCGGTGCTTTTTTCGAGACGACCACCAAGCGCGCGACCTCGCAAGCGAGCGTGGGTCTATTGCGCGAATGGCGCGCTGAAAGCGCGGGCACTCGTGCCAGCGCGGGCGCGGATATATTGGTAGGAGCGATAGGAGGCATCACAGCGGAGCGTTCGGTAGGATTGTTGGAGTCGGGTGCGGATTTTGTGGCGGTATCGTCTGCGGTGTGGCAGTCAGGCGAGATAAAGCAATTCGTCAAAACAATTTAGAAATTAAAGCCTATTAATACTTCATACAGGCTTCTTAAGATTATTAATTAGAACTTCCAGTATTGCTAGAATATCTCTTTTGTGATTCTCCGATGCCATAGCAAGCGTTTTTAATAAATTAAAAACAACATCTATATTGCTTCTATCTATAACATAAATTAGCGGGCAATCTTTTTGTTTTGATGAAAAGCCTAGCACTTCGTCTCCATTAACAAAAGAGTTAATAGGGATACAAAAATAAACCATAGGTTGAACTCCATAAGCATATTGTTGTCGTTTAATGGCGACATTGATATTGGTATTATCTTTATTTTTGAGCCAATAGGAAGGCAAGGTTATGCTATAACGGTCAAACTGTAATTCATTTTTAATAGTCTTTTTGTTTTCGCTTTCTTCAGTAATTTTATCGGAAAAAAAATCATTATAAGACGATATTGTGGCACATACTGCTAATAACTCTTCTATATTTATTATGCTTAAACGCGTTAGTTTATATACAATTTCGGATATTTCATACGGGAATTTTTTAACACCTTTGGAATTTGTAAAAATAAAATCTGGTGTATTCAAGCAAGTAGATTTTGCGGCGGCGGCGCGCGAAATATCGTATCCTATTTGCCATTCTAAAAAAACATTTTTAGTAAAACTCCTTTGTTGAGTAGCTAATATCTCGTAAAAAGTATCTGTTTTTTCTAAAAAACGAAACCTCCCTTTGTTTTTATTGGGAATAATGACTTGTAAATTATTGCTGTTTTCCAAAAGTTTCATATTGAAAACCTTTTCCCAAGCTCAAAAGCAATTTCCTGTTTAGATATTGACCTGACACCCACTGTTGAGTTTCTTATAGAATCCCAATTAATTTCCTGCAGAGCCCTCTTAACGCCTCCAGCTAATTGCTTCATATAGTAATTAGCAGAAGGGGATTTTGCTTCAGCTACAGATAATACAGTTCCAGCACGTCCGCCCACTCTCCTAAACGCAAAAGTTGCGTTGGCGGGGTCGGTATATTCAAGCAGGTGGCTTATATCGGGTGGTGGCTCTATTTTTCTAGCAATTTTTTTCCATTCCCACACTTGCCAAGCACAAGGAACATTATGTGGCTTGTTATCTTTTATAAAAGCAAAATTAGGTATATCCTCATCATATAAAAGATGAAAATTCTTACATAATTTATTTTGTACGCTTATTTTTCTAAACGTTCTAGGAACAATAAAAGCTATTATGCTTGCTTTTTCCGCCGCCCTATTAAAAAATTTAATAGCTACATTTGAAGCAAAACCAAAAGGAGGGTTGCCAATTACAACTATTTTTTTGTTGTTCGGTAAAATATCATCTTTTAAGAAATCCCCGCGAATTATACCCGCCCCATCTGGCTCTATATCTAACGCTAGAACATTGAACCCTAATTTGCGTAGAGGGCGCACAAACGCACCAGCACCTGCGCTCGGTTCCACAATCAGCATATTTCTAATGTCGTAAATAGATAAAAGGTTATCAACCAAACTTGAAGCCAATGTAGGCTCAGTATAAAACTTGTTTAGCTCACTTATTGGCGAATCAGTCATAAACATTCCTTTTTTATGTTTATATCTTTTTTACAAATCCCGCAACAATAACGGATATCTTCTTTCAATTAAACTCCCGCTAATCGACTCTCGGGCGACTACAGCCTATCATTGCGGGGGCGACGAGGAAAAGAGGAGGCGGTGGTTTTTGCAGACTAACCGCTAGGCAGAATTTTTTCTTCTTGCCTCTGTAATGACCCTTAATTCCTTTGCCTGCCCTAGCAGCCTATCTGCGCCCCACTCGGCCGCCAACTCTATAGCTTTATCAAAATCAGCTAAGGCTTCGTCAAACTCACCACTATTTCCTCGCAGAGTACCACGACCCACATAACCTAGGACATTCTCAGGGTCTAACTCTATCGCTTTATCATAATCAGCCATAGCTTCGTCAAATTCGTTTCTATTGAACCGCGTAGTGCCGCGACAGACATAAGCTAGGACATTCTCAGGATCTAACTCTATCGCTCTATCATAATCAACTATAGCTTCGTCAAACTCATTTCTTTTGAACGACGCATCGCCACGACCAATATAAGCTAGGGCATATCTAGGAGCTAACTCTATCGCTTGATTAAAATCCTCTAGGGCTTTGCCAATCTCATCCCTATCAAGCCGCAAAGAGCCACGATTGATATAAGCTAAGGCATTCTTAGGGTATAACTCTACGACTTTATTAAAATCAGCTAGGGCTTTATCAAAATTGCCCTTTTCAATCCATGTAATAGCACGTGTATCATAAGAAGAAGCTAATAGCTCTTTGTCATCATCGCTCCTTGCTGAACTAATCATTTTAGTAGTGGTTTCAATAATCTCATCTAGCGTTATTTTTTCTTCAGGTTTATTGCGCGCGGCAAAACCTACAAAATCATCATATAAACTTGTCTTATCAATGCCAAACAAAAGGGAAATTTCTTCTCTTAGTTTCTTTTTTTCACTATGCGGGATAAGCACTTCTTCTATACCTAAAACTAAAGGTTCTTTTTTGCTAAATAGAAAAACGCTACTTTGACTAATAATACGCTCTAGCGTGCTTGCTGGCTCAAAATAATATATTTTATTCTCTTTCAATTTAGCATAAGCTTTATCCATATTTTCACTTGTAATGTATGTTATTTTTTTATCTAAGTTAGCCAATATATTCATCATAACAACACGACCATCTTTATCTTTGCCTTCTTCATCCTTGTTTTCATCACAGGCAAACCATAAGGCAACGGCAAAAGAGCGCGACCAATCCATTAAAGGTGTGGCTGCTCCTTGGTGCTGTAAGTAAGCTAAAATTTCTAAATCTTTCAACTCCCTACCATCGCGTTTATGCCATTGCTGCATTTTAACTTTTTCTATTAAAATAGCCTCTGTATAATCCCCCACTTTATATAAGCCACGCAATAACTTTTTTATTCTGCGGTGGGCAGCTGACTCTAATCTATATTCTTTATCAGACAACCCTCTAAAAATTACCTCTTCTTCCTGCCAGCCCTTTTCTTTGATTTTTTCAAGAACGCTTTGGTGATAGTCAGTATAAGTTTTCTCCTCATCATCAGGCATAGGTGCTGCCTTTCATTCCCGTGCTGACATCTTGCCTTATCGCTACATTCACCAGCGCAGGCTTGCCTGACGCATAAGAACGCTCGAGCGCAGGAATGATATCCTCCGCGCGCTCCACATACTCCCCGTGACCGCCCATCGCTTCTACTATCTTGTCATAACGCGTAGCATTCAGCTTCGTCGCTACCAACCTATTCTCTCCATAAAGCTGCGCCTGAGGACGCATCATCTGACCCCACGCCGCGTCATTGCCCACGATACCCACTATCGGCAAACCAAACCGAACCGCCGTGTCATACTCAAAGCCATTCAAGCCGAACGCTCCATCGCCGTAAATTATCAAAACACGCTTCGACTTGAAACCATGCTGCGCCGCTAAACCAAACGGCATCCCCACGCCCAACGTCCCCAAGGGACCGGGATCAAGCCAGCCGTTCTCCTCTGGCACAGGCAGAACCTTCGACGCTTGCGCGACTATATCTCCGCCATCGCCGATTAAGATGTAATCATAATCTCCGCGCGACACAAAATCTCGAACCTCTCGACACATGCGCAACGGGTCTATCGGAACTTCGTTCGAGTTCAGCTCCGCCTCAAACGAAGCCTCCAGCTTATCTTCCTGCGCGCGAAGCTCTGCCAGCCAACTCGAAAAATCAACCCCAGACAAAGCAACCTCCAGCTCCTTGAAGCTATGCGATAAATCTCCCACAACACCAACATCAGCCGAACGATTCTGACCGATAAGCTCTTGCGCCATATCCAATTGAATTATCTTCGCCGCTTGCGGTATCGTCCGCCCGAAGGCTAAACGAAAATCTAGCAGAACGCCCGCCGATATAAATAAATCACACGCGCTCAACGCCGCCTTGCGCGAGCGATTCAATAACTGCGGCACACGCGGCGAAACCTGCCCCCGACCCATGCCATTCACATAAACCGGCATCTGCGTCGCCGATAAAAACGCCTCCAGCGCACCCGATGCCTGCGACCACTTCACACTCGTGCCTGCCATCAAAACCGGCTTGCGCGCGCCCTTTATCAGCTCCGCCGCCTCCAATACCGCCGAGCGCGGCGCTTGCGGCAGAGCCGTCCGTTTGAAACTTGGGAAAAATATATCGCTCTCATCGCTCTCGCCCATCAAAACGTCCATCGGTATCTCTAAGAAAACCGGTCCGGGAACACCCGCAAAGGCATGGCGCGATGCCATCTCTATATATTCGGCAATCCGCGAAGTCTCGTAGCACGCATCGCTCCATTTGGTTATCGGCTTCATCACGCCAACATGGTCCATCTCTTGGAGCGAACCCTTGCGCAAATTCGTAAAAGGACCTTGTCCGCCTATCACCAGTATCGGCGCGTTCGCTCGCCATGCGTTCGCTACGCCCGTGACGCCATCGGTAACACCAGGACCCGCGGTCAAAACCGCGCAGCCCAGAGAGCCAACCTTCAACCGAGACCACGCGTCCGCCGCATGAACCGCCGCTTGCTCGTGACGAACATCGATAATGTCTATCCCTTCATCTAAACAGCCATCGTATATCGGCATAATGTGCCCGCCTGATAAGGTGAAGATGACCTCTACGCCCGCCGCCTTTAACGCACGCGCCGCTATTTTGCCTCCATGCATTTTGTCCTCCTAATTTTGTAGTGATCTAAACTTAAAAACGATGACGATAGGCAATGTTGATATATTGCGCTAGGTCTGTAGAGCTCACCCTCGTGCTGTCGCTCCATGCGGTTAGCGTGCGGCAGGAATAGGCTCTGTCAAACCTGTCCAGACAAGGCGACTCTTTCACTCCGCCGCCGACCCGCGCGCCTAAGCTCATCGCTATATCCTGAACCGCCGACAATCGAACCGCCTGTGTATATCCTAGAAAAATAGACGGGCTTATGTCTAGCTTCTCTGAATTATAACCCGTATCCACGCCCACCGAAAACAAACCTCCGCGCGTCCAGCCTATGTAGTGCAAAACCAAATTAACCCGCGTGCGCTTCGCTTTGTAAAAACGAGAAACGTCATAAGTGAAATCGTTTATATCCGCGTCTTCGTCTAGATAATAGTAGGAAGACACAATACGACCCGGTCGGCTATAAACACTCGAGCCGTCTGCCCGCGTTATCTCTAGCGGAGAACCCGACTCATAGTTGAACGCCGACACAAACGGAAACGAGGAGCGGTAATTCGTATGCTCTACTTCCATCGCCATATAGGATAAGTGCTGCGGCGATAAGTTCGCGTGCGCCGTGCCGCTCGCTAAAAGCGGCGCGAACAATAAAGCAAGTAGAGCTATAATCGATAATTTCACTTCCAATAATCTCACTTCAGGTCTCCTTTTGGGCTTAAAGCAGCCGGTAAATCTATTCTACCCCTACCATAAACATCTTGTAAAGTGCAAGCGTTTCGGTTGATACAGACGCGAGATCTCGTTATACCTCGCAGACGCACCTCCTGCGCCAGTCCTCTATAAGTCGCGGTTGAAAGCATCAAACTAGTTGTTTGCGCCCCCGTGAGATTGGAAAATTTTTGGCGAATAATCGCCGCATAGCCCGCCACGCGCGGTGAGGCAAAAGAAGTCCCCTGAGCATCTGTGCTAACGACACTATTACCAAAGCCAGCAATACCCCCAAAAAAAGTATAAGGCTCGCCGTTATTGATGCCAGTCGTGGTTTGAGGAGTCTCACTAGAAATAAAAGGGCTTTCCCCGTTCTCTACAACAAAACGATTGCGAACATCCTCGTCCTTGCCCGGAAAATTAGTGTAGCTGGCAGGTCCAACCGGGTTATCGTCATCGGGGTAGCCTGTCAGCCCGCCAACAATAAGCGTGCGGTCCGCCGTTTTATCACTCCTAACAAGCGCAAGCGTCAAACGAGTCAAAGAAGCGCTGTGTGAATTATTGCTCGCCGACTTGGTAATCACCGCATCAGCCAAGCCGGTTATTCTTGGAGAATCGCCGGCAACATCATTAAAAACATCGCTGGTGCCGTTAAGGCGAATCGCTTTCTCATCTTTGTTTAACCTGCTGGTATTCGTATCCTCCCCATAAGCTAAACTGATATTGGCAACCTTAAATTGCGTGCCGCCTGAAGCCATTTGCCCATTTATATCAATCGGGAGGTCGCTGTCTGGCGAAGCCGTGTCGCTGACCCCGCCTACTAATCTCTGCAGGGCAAAGAGGTTTGCGCGCGGCGCAACCGATAAAGCAGACGCACCCACGAGCATGCCGTGAAAATGAAAGTTCCCGCTCGCTTGGATATTATCAAGCACCGCAATGTTGATGCCTTCCCCAGTCCAGCCTTGCTGCCATATTTCGCGAATCTCTAAAGGGGGCACTTCAAACCGAGCCTTGCCATCAAATGCCGTAACTTTATTAGTCATAGGATCATCATCAGCCGGCTTCCAATAAGTTTTTATCGTTCTGCCAAATAAGCCATCGGTCTCAAATGGTCTTTCGAGCACTTCCATTATATCGGCATCGCCATTGGCTTTAGACCAAGCGCCATCTGCCTTGAAATAATCATCGCCGGTGCTTTCTGTCTTATCTAAAGAAGACAAATCAAAGGACGCAGGCAAAGGAACAGAGTTAAGGCGCGGGGAATAAGGGGCGTTATTACCACCGCCACCGCTACATGCCCCCAATAAGAAAAATATCGTTAATAATAAATAACGCACAAACAAAAGACTCCTTTATTAGACTATTGCTTAATACCCAAATGATTATATCCTTTATGTAAAATAAAATCAATAAATATAAAAATATAAAAGACAGATGGTTAATAATCTAAACTAGAACAATTCCAAATAATTATAGGGACTTTAATGGTTAAATTATGGCAGACAGAATACATCATGGGCATAAAGAAAAGCATATCGTCGTTTTAGGGGCGGGATTGGTCGGCATCGCCACCGCTTACGCCCTCGCGCAAGATGGGCATAAGGTCAGCGTTATCGATAAAAATAGCCAAGCCGCGCTATCCACCAGCTTCGCCAATGGCGGACACATCGCTACCGGTGACGCCCTGCCGTGGACGAGTTTCAACTTTCTACAACGGCTCATCACAGGCTTCTGGCGCGAAGATAGTGCCGCGCGCCTCCACCTCAAGGCGGATAAAGAACAATGGCTTTGGCTCTTGCGTATGCTCGGCAACCTATCTGCCACGAATTGGAAATATCGCGCGCATTGTCTCGTCGAGCTCGCGCAGTTTAGCCAAAACTGCTTCAACCAACAGCAGTTAGAATTAAACAAACAGTATCTGCCCGAACAAAACCCCACCATTACCAATTATGGCGTTTTACATCTTTTCTCTCAACGTAAGGCAATGAAAAAAGCACAAGCCCACGCAGCTTTTATGCAGAGCTTCGGCGTGCCTTGCGAGCTGCTAAGCGGTAAAGAAATTATGCGAAAAGAACCCGCGCTGACAAAAGCCGTGCAGTATCAGAAAGTGTCCGCTGCCGTCTTCTTCCCAAACGATAAAACCGGCGATGCTAAAATTTGGACGCAAACACTCGCCGACATCGCGAAAGAAAAAGGCGTCAATTTTCATTTCAACCAGAAAATAACCGCGCTACACACAAAAGGCTCACAGCTTTCCGCCGTCTTGACAGAAAAACAAGAAATCAACGGAGACATTTTTGTTCTCGCCCTCGGCACCGGTAGCGTGCACTTCGCTCGCCATTTCGGCTTGCGCCTGCCGGTCTATCCGGTGCGCGGCTACTCCATCACGATGGAAACCAGCGGCGCTCATACCCCCTCGGTTGGACTCGTCGATGAACGCAGGCGAATCGTGATTTCTAAACTCGGCAATAAACTGCGCCTCGCCGGCCTCGCCGACATCGGCATGAACGACCGAGAACAAGAACAACGACAACAACTCCTCCTGCGCGGCTGGAAAAACCTCATTCCCGAAAGCGCGAACCTCCAAACCGCCCAATTCTGGACTGGCGAACGACCCATGACCCCCGATAGCCTCCCGATTATCGGAAAAAGCACCCTTTTAGATAACCTTTACCTCAATACGGGGCACGGCGCGCTCGGCTGGACGCTATGCCACGGAGCCGCCCAGCTCATCGCCGACCTCATCGCTAAACGCGCCCCCGCTATCGATAGCTCCCCTTTTTCCCTAGATAGGTTCTCCTAAATAGACTCTAAAGGGAGGTTCTAAAATACCCTAAAAATCCAAATTCTATATTGACTTTTATCCCTCTATTCTCTTATTATGAAGCCATTATGAAAAAAATTGCTTTTGCCTTTACTCTCTTATTGCTGGCGGCTGCACCTGTTCAGGCTGCCGTTTCCGTCAATCCGTTCGTCTCTGCCGGCATCGGACTCTCCATCAATGATGGCGATGTTGCCCGCATAGAATTTGACGACAATATATTCAATACCGATACAACGGAAAGAACCACTGAAATAAGAGAATTTCAATCCGACCCCGGACTTAACATTAATATCGATTATGGTGTCGCTTTTTTTGATGTAGTAAGGCTAGGCATTCTCATAAACGACTCTATGGTATTTAGTAAAAATTTCGGGCTTGAAGTGCAAGTCGAAAACCCCGACTACGACCCCGACGCCGACGATGATGACACAGGAAATGACGATACCGAATTTGTCGATGGAGACGTAAGCGAAAGCGCTGATTTTGCCAACTCCCTCTCCGTTGCCCTTTTCACCGGCTTGCAGTTTGAGCTAGGCAAGGGAACCGCCACAAGACACTATCTCTATTTTGATTATGGCTTCGGCTTCTTTAGACAAGATGCCATCTTATCAAACAACAATAACCTCAACCTAGAAAACTACGCCGTCAATGCCCTTACCCACATCGTGCGCGCCGGCGTGAGCGTGCCTAATATCTATCAAAACTTTGGCACAGGGTTAGAGCTTACTTGGGTCTTGCCACAAAGCGGTATTCTAGATGACGACACAAATATCGCGCGAACCTTCTCTATTACCGTTAAAGGCAGTTATCTCTTTTAAGATTAAGACGAATCTTACTCGTCTTGCGACTTATGACGCAATTCCCAAATCGTTTTCATCGCGTCATTGCTCGGCTGATAGGTTAAACTAAAATCACTTAGCTTCTTCTGCCATTTGGTAATATCAGCATCATCTGGCACTTCAAACACATCAAAACCGCAACGGCGCATAAAGAAAATCTGGTCTAACAGCACATCGCCACGCGCACGCACCCGACCCTTGAAAGACAGCTCCTCACGCAAAATGCGCGCTTGTGAATAAGCCCGCCCGTCCTTGAATAAAGGAAAAACTAAAACAATTTCGTCTAACCGCGCGAGCTCATCTTTGAGCAAATAAATATTCTCGTCGTTGGGAAAACATAAGGTCAAGCCCTCATTATTGGCAAGCGCCTTATCACGCCCCTCTTGCCAATCTTTCCACGCCACCACCGCTCTACTATTTTCTAGCTTAACGCCTGAGCTATCTATCAGCATAAAGTCGTTCCTTGAAAGGCGCGTTGCCAATGCGCCGCCACGTGTTGAGAAAGTTCTCGCCTGCCTTGCGCTCGCTGCGATAGGTCTCCACAATATTTTCAATCGCATCTACAATCTCATCTTCTGTAAAGGCAGGTCCTATCAGCTGACCTATCGCCGCGCTCTCGTCCGCGCTGCCGCCGAGCGTTACCTGATAATACTCCGTGCCCTTTTTATCCACCCCCAAAATACCGATATGACCCACATGATGATGACCGCAAGCATTCATACAACCCGAAATTTTTATCTTCATCTCACCAATATCCTCTTGACGCTGAGGCTCGGCGAAACGCCGCGCGATACTCTGCGCTATCGGAATAGAACGCGCGTTCGCTAAATTACAATAATCAAGACCCGGACAAGTTATCTGGTCGGAAATTAAGCCGATGTTCGCCGCCGCAAGCCCGTGCGCCTTCAACTTCTCATATACCAGCGGGAGGTCTTGCTTACGAACATGAGGCAAGGTCACGTTCTGCTCGTGGCTAACGCGAATTTCGTCAAAGCTATATTGCTCCGCCAAATCAGCGAGAACATCCATCTGCTCGGCGCTCGCATCGCCCGGCGCAATCTCCGGCACCTTGAGCGACACATTCACTATCGCATAACCCGATGCCTTATGCGCCGCGCAGTTAATACGAACAAAGCGGTTGAAGGCTTCATCGCCGGTTGAAACCTTATCGTCCAAAGTCTCAAAATCGGGGTCGGCGAAATAAGCGCGAATGCGAGCCTCCTCCCCTTGCGGCAAGGCAAGCCGCTCATTATGCTTTATTTCCTCAAAAGCCTCATTCACTTGACGGCGGAATTCGTCCGCTCCTAGCGCATGAACCAGAATTTTTATCCGCGCTTTGAAAAGATTATCGCGCCTGCCGTGTAAATTATAAACCCGCAAAATCGATTCTAAATAAGGCAGCATGTCTTCCTTCTCAACAAAAGGCGACAGCAAAGGCGCTATCATCGGCGTTCTGCCTTGCCCGCCGCCAGCATAAACCGCGAAGCCGGTTTTGCCCTTTTCTTCCACAAGGCGAACCCCTATATCGTGCGCCAGTATCGCCGCCCTGTCGCCGGTCGAGCCGGTGACCGCTATCTTGAACTTGCGCGGCAAAAAAGAAAACTCAGGGTGAAAGCTAGACCACTGACGCATAATCTCCGACCATATCCGCGGGTCCTCCACCTCGCCCGATGCCGCACCCGCATAATGGTCAGACGTAATGTTGCGAATACAATTACCGCTCGTTTGGATACAATGCATCTCTACCTCCGCGAGGTCTGCCAAAATATCCGGCACATCCTTCAACTCAATCCAGTTGAACTGAATGTTCTGCCGCGTGGTGAAATGCCCGTATCCCCTGTCATACTTGCGCGCGATGTGCGCCAGCTGCCTCATCTGGCGCGAGGATAAAGTGCCGTAAGGAACCGCAATCCGCAACATATAAGCATGAAGCTGTAAGTATAAGCCGTTCATTAGGCGCAGAGGCTTGAACTCATCTTCCGTTAGCTCTCCGTTGAGACGGCGCACCACTTGAGCGCGAAATTGCGCCACACGCTCAGCAACTATCTTATGGTCAAATTCATCATAACGATACATTGTTCTTTTCTCCCAGAGTCCTTAAAATCTTTATTGCGCTATTGCGCTTGCTTGCCTAAATCCAGTCCTATTGCCAATCAAACAGTAGGACCTTCGGCACGAATGCGCTCGCGCACGCTTACCGGGATTATACCCCCTTCCTTTTTGTCTATCTCAAAAAAGTAGGCATCGACAATGCTTGCCGTCTCAATTTTATCGAGCGCGGCTTTTGCTTCCTCGCGGTTGAACACTTGCGCTTGGGCGAGCGCCTCCGCCCAGCCCGCACCCGACCAATAAACCACAACCCCATCTATAAGGCGGTTTGCCGTGATAACCTGCTCTCCCGCATTTTTACGCTGATGCTGTGCCATAGGCTTATCCTACCCCACTCACAAAAAAATGTCGAAAAACGATTAAAACTTATCCCCCCCTGCTTCCTTTCGGGTTATTACTACTATAAGATGTGTTAATGTCCTTGTATGTTCTATTTATGTTCTTTTTTTATTCTGTGAATAAAACTTATAGGGGTAAATTGAGGAGGTCATTATGACAAAAAACCCAAAACAAAACCCACAGAAAACGAGGAAAAAAGAACTCGTTCTCACCTATCTGCAAAATAAGCCAGAGAGAGACAAAAGGCAAAATAGCGGCACAAAAGAAAAAGCCCAGCTCGCGCAAATTGTGGTCGCTCAAGCAACCAATATATCTGTGCAGCAAATCTGTGCTCCTACGCGCTCTAAACCTTTCATCGCCCAAGCGCGACAGATTGCTATGTATCTTACCCATGTAGCGCTCGGTGTTTCCCTGACAAAAACCGCCGACGCTTTCGGCAGAGATAGAACCACCGCATCTTATGCTTGTAAAGTCGTCGAGGAGCTGCGAGACGACCCTCATTTTGACTTTCAACTCTCACAACTAGAAGAGGGATTAGCAAAAATTGCGCTGCGCATCCAAAATAGTGCCAATGGATAAAATTTTTACTCGCGAAGCAAAAAAATTCTTACGCCGCTTAGCAAAAAAAGGCACTTATCTTAAACAAGCTCACGCACAAAACGATACCCTTGAACTTTGGAGTCCGCGCGCAAAAAAACCACTCGATACTATTGATAAAAGTTTTAGCGAACAACTACGCGCGCAGGAATTTATCAAAAAACACGGAGAGCATTGGATTGTCAGTGAAGTCGGACTCAATTTTCTAAAGCGACAAATAACTCCCGATAAACAATTTCGCGCGCAGCATTGCGCGATTAGCCAACAAAAAAATTACAAAAATGAAACTTATGAAATTAACTTAAATGAAAATCCTTTGCTCTGGCTTCGCTCGCGCAAGGGTGCTGATGGTAAAGCAATTATTTCTGAAGCACAAATGCGCGCCGGGTGTCTGCTCCAAAACGATTTCTTCGCCGCAACCGCTAGACCCAAAATGGTTGTCGATTTGACGAGAGCCTACTCCAATAAGCAAACCCGCGCTTTCGAGGGCGCACCCATGACCGAGCACGCTATGGCAGCACGCGCGCGATTACAAAAAGCCCTCAAAGTGCTGGGACCGGGTCTTGCCGACATCGCCCTTGAAGTGTGCTGCTATCAACAAGGGCTAGAAAGCGCCGAAAAACACTTGGGCTGGCCTAGACGCGCCGGAAAAATCGTCCTGCAAATCGCACTACAAAGACTCGCCGCCTTCTACAAAAGCCGATACCACTAAACAGGGGCATTAAACAAGGGCATTAAGCAGATTTGCCCCCCATTTGAGCCTCTTTTTGAATACGGCGCACCATCGCCGAAAAGCCGTCAGAACGCTGCGGCGTAATGTGAGCCTTCAACCCCAGCTTCTCGAAAATTTCATGCGCGTCCAAAGATAAAACCTCCTCGCTCCGCTTGCCCGAATAAACCAAAAGCAGGAGAGCAATCAAACCGCGCACAATTAAAGCATCGCTCGTGCCGCGAAAATAAAACCTGCCGCCCTTCGCCGCCGACACTAGCCAAACTTGACTAACACAACCCGAAACCTTATTCGCGCGCGTCTTCTCACCTTCGCTTAAAGGCTCAAGAGTGTTGCCCATATCTATTAAATAACGATACCTATCTTCCCACCGCTCCAATAGAGCAAAATCCGCTTCTAGCTGCTCTAAAGTCATTGGACGAAACTTAATTCCAACCCGTTGAACCGATTGTTGCGCGCACCATAACAAGTAGCACTGCCAGCACTAGAATTGCCCGCGCGCCAATTAACCGCAACCGCCTCCGACTCTATCACCTTGATGTCCGCTCTCGAAATATAACGCCGCACCAAAAAAGCACAAAGCACGTCAGGCACGCGAGCAAAACGAAAAGCAAACCCTTCCTCCTTAGCAACAAGACGCACTTCGCGCATTAAGCCTTCATACTCAAAAAAATAAACAATGCCCGAACCCAGTAAAGAAAAATCTCTCTCTTGCGCGTAATCCCTGCGCGTTTGAACCAACAAGCCGGTTACAAACCGCTCTACAGCCTCCGCTTCAGTCTTCTCGCGGTTCAAGCCCTCCGCGTTAAACGCCAGAAAGCCCGCCACCAAAATAAGACTCAACACCAAAACAAACGATAGATAAGGAAAATGAAACATACCCCAATATAACATTAAGGCGTGATAAAAGAAATCTCATAACGCCGCGCACCGCGCTTGAGAATAACGCAACGCTCATTCACACGAATAACTGAAAAACGCATGTTCTCATACTCTAGCCTATCGCCCGCGCGCACGACGAATACCGCTTTGGACGCGGATTTAGAGGCATTCGGCACAACCAAGTGCGCCGCAAACTTTTTGCCGCTCCCCACAATTAAAGTGATTTTGTGCGGCGGCGATTTATAAACCATCGACTTCTTCTGAGCCTGTTTCATCGGTTTTTTATTTTGCCGCTGCGCCCTCATCTGCTGATAGCGTTGCTCGGCAATTTGCTCTTTTAGCAACGACTCCATCGTGCTTTCCTTTGATTGCGCACCCCCAGCACCCAAAACCCCGAATAAAAAAATGGGTAAAAAAATAAACCCAAACAAACGCATCACCATTTTAAGAACCCTCTATCTGCGGCGTGATTAAAATTATCATCATCACGTGAGAACCATTGGCGCGGCGGCGCACCTCAAAACCCGACAGCAACAAAGTCGCCTTGTTGGGAATAATCGCCTCTTGCGTCCATGTCTTCGTGCTCACCTGCGGTAATTGAATTTTATTCTCTCCCACGCCATAGTTCCTCATCTGGTGAAGCGACTTCAATGCCACCGATAAATCAACTTGAACCCGCCCGCGCGGTAAAACTAACGGCAAGAGATTAAGATAAAAACTCGTCTCAAGATTGGCGGGAACAATATCACCCCCCTTGACCTGCGAAACATAGGTATGCTCCGAAGTCTCGCGAATGGGAATAGCCTTGCCGTTACGCGTCCAGCTGTTGGTTGAAGTTAAAACCGATAGCGTGCCGATTTTACCCAAAGCCTCTAACAGAATTTCTATGCTAGTTTTTCCTTTACCCGAACGCGCCAGCGGTGATAACTCTAGCAAAGGCGTTGCCGAT
The DNA here is from genome assembly GCA_965209065.1 of Alphaproteobacteria bacterium. Classification (GTDB taxonomy): domain Bacteria; phylum Pseudomonadota; class Alphaproteobacteria; order JAPOUT01; genus CBDBUR01. The sequence continues at coordinate 184,184 of OZ242373.1, read as the reverse complement.
TCATCGCCGCCGCCGCTAATAACCTTACCCTCATCTGCTAAACGCAAAAGAGCCACCAAACTCAAAGGCAAAGCACCCCGCCCCTCTTGCTCCTCAGGGATAGTGAGCTCCAAAAGCTGCACGTTGAAATAAATTTGCTTTTGTAAAAAGCGATTGCGCCGCTCAATGAGGTCAATCGCCGCATATAAAGCGCGCGGTGTCGTCTTTAAAATAATTTTACCACTCGTCGGCGAAAAACTAATCGCCGAACCTAGCGGTAATTGCTTCTCTAGCTCGCGCCTGAGCTCTTGCCATGGGTCAAGCAGAATTTGCCTGTCCGTGCTAAAGCTACTCGCGCCACTGCTAGCCGTGCCCGCACTCGCTGATATTTTTTTGACGAAACGCTCTGCGCCCGCGCCAACAAAAAAATCAACTTCGCGCGTCAAAACTCTCGTGAAAAAAATCTTTTTCTTATACCTGTCGTAATGCCACATCGCGTCAAAACTCGTTGCGAGCAAGTTCAGCAAATCACGCAGCTTGCCCTTAAAGCGAATCCCCTTTTTATCAATAAGCGCAAGCTTGCTAGGCTTTTCTGCCAAAATTTCTATCGGCGTGGCTATCTGCGCCGACAGCGCGCGCGCGATAGAATCTAACGCCATCGAGGGCGTGATAAACGTTAAATCGTGGAAACGGCGCAAGCTAGCCGGTAAGCTCGACTGCCCGTGTAAGGAGCGCTCCGCCCTATCCCCTAGCCAAGCGCTATTAACAAAACGAGTTGAAGAATGGGGCGAAGAGCCCTTTTTAAGGCTTGCGCGCTTTTGTTTGGAAGGCTCAGGTCTATCCTCCTCTACAAGCACCAACAGAGACTCCTGCTTGACCGAAGGAACAGGTTTAGCATTTTGCTCAACAACAGGCTTTTCATAAATTTCCCTGTCGCCGCCCACGCAACTTTGAGTCAAAAACAAAGCGAGCAAAGCAAAAAGAAACAATAACTTATTTATCTTAACCCGCTTCATTTTTGCGCCTCATTGCGGAAAACGACAACGCGGTTTTTATAAAAAGTCGCGTAAAGACGCGGTTGCCTATCCTCAAATTTTTCTAACACCTCGCTTACCGCGTTTGGAAAGCTGCCCCTGAATAAAGCACCCACCCGAACAGGATAGGCATAATCCGAACGCCACACAATTTGCCATTGCGCGCGCTTGCCCCAAGAGTAAAACGAGTCTTGTAAATCTTGTCCTTGACGCAAAAGCCATCTATCCTTACGCAGTAAAGGGTCGTTCGACTTAACTCCCCGATTAACACGCTTTGGATACCAGCGCTTGCCCGATACTTCTGTATAAGCATCATAAGCAGAGTCCATTAACTCCTCTAACAAAAGCTGCTTGGATACCTTGCTTTTATATTTTGCCCCCGCATAATTTGGCGCGCTTATTCGGTTTGGGTCGAAACCCGAGGGGTCGAACCCCGAACCCAAAAGTTTATCCAAAACCGAAACGCCTTTGCCTTTATCCCCTTTGGGAACCTCCCCCAAGGACTTCACACTGCCATCGTAATTGCCTTTATCAATACCCAAAAAACCCGACTCCACTTGCTTCGGCGAAGAAGAAAGTTCCGACTCAGGGGTAGCGGGCGCAGCAATCTCTTGGGTCGCGCACGCCGCCAAAAGAAGCAAAAAGGGGAATGTCAAAAATGTTCGTTTCATCTTTTTTCTCTCTCCTAGCCTAACGCGCAATGGTTAATTTTTTATTATTGCGCTATAATCATTCCAATGAGCCAGCTATCCGATATTAAGCCCAAAAACAGCACTTTTCATTGGTATATGAGCGGGCAATTATTGTGGTTTATCGGGATGGGTATCCAGTTTGTCGCACTTCAAGCGGTCGGGACGCTGATTTTGAATCTGCCCCCCACGCAGCTCGGTATCGTTCAAGCTTGCATCTTGTTGCCGTCTCTCGTTTTTATTCTGCCCGCCGGCGTTGCCGCTGAGCGCAATGATGTGCGCTTGCTACTCATTAAATTACAACTCGCGGCGGCTATTCCCCCTCTCGCTTTAGCTATGCTCGTGCTTGGCGGGAAAATAGATTTCGTCGGGCTGATACTCTATGCCTTGATGGCGGGGACGCTAAACGCAATGACAATGCCCGCGCGCGATACTCTCATTTCTCATATTGTTGTGCCAAGCCGAGTCCAATATGCAGTGAACCTCGCGACCGGCCTGCAGTTCGCCGGCAATATGCTTGGTATGGTTGCCATCGGTTTGGTGAAGGTATTGGATATTGGCTACGTTATTATTCTCGGCACTTCGAGCTTGCTACTTACTGCTTTTACCACCTATCGCTTGAGTGCCGATGTCGCACCCGCGCCGGTTTTCTTAGACGATAACCTCATCGCGAAAAGAAGAACCCAGATGCTCGACGGATTGCGCTATGCCTTGAAGGATAAAAAAATCGCGCCCATTCTCGCGCTTACGCTCGCGATGAGCGTGTTTTATATGGGAACGTTCTTTGTCTTCTTCCCCCTGCTCGTGCGCGACTATTATAATGGTGACGCAACCAATATCGCGCTCATCAATGGTTGCTTTTGGGCGGGGATGATGCTCTCCTCACTGACGCTCGCTAAAATAGGCCATGTGCGCTCTTTGGGAAAACTCCTAGTCGGCGCGCTCTTGAGCGGTATGCTCGTGCTCTTCCTCCTGTCTATTCCTATGCCTTATATTGGGCTGTTTTCCCTATGCGTCATTTGGGGCTGCGGCGGCGGCGTGTTTATGACCTCCTCTAGAACCATTATCCAAACACGCACCCCCGATAGCCATCGCGGGCGCGCCTTGTCGATTTATCACCTCGCCTTTTTAGGCGGCGCGCCCTTCGGCACGCTCCTGTTTGGAGTTCTCGCCGATAAAGCCCCCAACCTTCACCATACGCCCTTCGCACCGCTCGTTGGAATGACTATCGTTCTCACTTTTGTTTGTTTCTTTTCTCAGATTCTTTCTATAAAATTAAACGAAAAAGGAACTATCAATGAGTAAGCGCGCTACACAAGAAAAACAAAATCCCATGCCCGCCTATATGACAGGACAAGTGCTCTGGTTTTTCGCGCACGGAATCCAAATCGTCGCAATTCAAGCTATCGGCGCACTTGTGCTGGGACTCAGCGCAACACAACTCGGCGTGGTGCAAGCCGCTATCCTTGTCCCCGCGCTCTTTCTTATGCTGCCCGCAGGCGTTACCGCCGAGAATAACGATGGCAGAAAAATTCTTGTTCTTATGCAAGCATGCGCCTGCTTGCCTGCCTTCGTGCTAGGCGCGATGGTGCTGTCGGAGCAAATCGCCTTCCACCACCTTATCCTATACGGGTTGGCGATTGGCACGCTCGGCACTTTTGTTATGCCCGCACGCGATGCCCTGCTCTCTCATATCGTCGATTTCAAACAAATACAACGCGCGGTCAATATCGCGCTGGGACTTCAATTTACTGGCATGCTCTGTGGTATGACACTCGTTTCTGTCTCTAGCTTTTTTGATATCGGCTGGGTGCCTATTATTCAAGCTAGCGTTTATCTCCTCGCCGCCGCCGCCGCTCTGCGCTTGCCGAAAAATCTAGCAAACACCCCCGAAAAATCCGGCTCTATCGGTAAAACTATCCCCGAAATGATGGACGGAATTCGTGTCGCCTTCTCGCACAAAGATATATCTCCCGTCCTTATTTTACAATTCGGTATTAGCATTTTTTATATCGGTATGTTTCTCGTTATCTTGCCCATCTTCGTGCGCGACCATTACGGCGGCGGCACAAGCGAAATCGCACTACTCAATATGCTCTTTTGGCTCGGCACCATCATCTCTATGATTGCACTTATTCGAATAGGACTCGTTCCCGCCGTTGGTAAATTGCTGCTTAGCGGCGTGAGCGCTGGGCTTTTGATTATCGCCGCTCTTGCTATCCCCAAACCCTTTTGGGTGCTCGCTTGCCTGTGCGTGCTGTGGGGAGTCGCCGCAGGTTGCTCTATGTCGTCGGGCAGAACCATTATCCAAAATCGCGCGCCCGACTCCCACCGCGCACGAATCCTCTCGGTCTATCAATTCTCCTTTATGGGCGGCGCTCCCCTCGGCGCGCTCCTCACCGGCTTGGCTGCCGATATCTTTGGCGTTCATCAAGCCCCCCTCATCTCTGTTGTGGGAATGGGAATGCTTATCCTCTTAGTCTCGTCCCTAACAAACTTGCGCTTCGTGCGACTCTCTCATGACGAAATGGAAAATGTTGAAGAAACAACCAGACTCAGCACATAAAAAACCGCCCTCTATTTTTTAGAGGGCGGAAAATTTAATTTATTTTTCTTCTATAACTTTCTCTTTTGGGATTCTTTTTCTGGCTTCACAGAAGATATTTTATCCGACCTGTCTAGTCTTTTAGGAATTTCCTTTTCTTCCTTATCAACCTTTGATACAGGCTCTGGGGAGGCAACTTCTGGCTCATTAATCTCTACGCCATTCGCGCCCTCAACAACCACATTGGGGTTTTCAGAAATAAGCGGATAAACACGCTTCTCCTCATCATCGGCTACATATTCGCCACTCGATGCTTTTGTATAGGAAATGCTGACCTTATTACCTCTCAAAACCGTCTTCCTGCCCTCAAGGATATTTATGCCGCCGTTAACAACAGCCAATCTCAAGTTGCCCTTGCCTGCGTCAATAGACGTGCCAAGCGTCAATTCAACTTGAGCAACAATGTTAATATCCCTATTACTTGGATCTTCCGGCTGCTCGTCTGAGCCAGAATAGATAACCACTCTATTACCAAAAACATCAATAGGCTCTTTCTTGTTCACGCTTGCCTTCTTTAATTCATTTTCATCAACCGAACCAAAATCAACATTACCAATAGCGCTAATGATTAAGTTGCCCTTATTCGTATTGATGCCAGAAGCAATATGAACATCACCCTGCGCAAGCAAGTATAAATTATAAATACCGCTCACATCAATTTCCGAATTGACGCTAAGGTTGTTCGTCCAGAATAAAACATAACTGCTAACTCTATTCGCTAATTCCTTATCACCAAATTCGTCATAAAAAGCTGCGCCCATAGAATGCAAACTATCAACATCTATATAGTAAGTATCAATGTTGTGGTCGCTCAAAACACCATCGGTTAGCACCGGCGCAGGCGTTTGCTCATCGCTAAAAATTAAATTATCAAAGTGTAAAGCAAGAGACGTCCCCGCGCTTACTTTACGCAAATCAATATAGCCTATGCCATTCTTTTGATTGACAAACCTTCTGCCGTGACTCTCGTGGTCAAGCTCACCCCTAGCTGATATGACTATGTTATCGCTCGCTAAAAAGCCATAAACCCAAACCTTCTCGCTCGCCCATATATTGAGATAGCCATAACCACCCGGAATCGTCCTTATATTGGCATCGGACTCAACCAAAATACGCTTCGCGATAGGTTGCAAGCGTTTATTGGAATAATTGATTAAACCGCCAAAGTTCCTCGCACCCACATGAACTTGCGATGAGTAAATGTTTGCTGTCGATTTAACGACAATATAATCACTGCTGGCAATATAAATGATTTCCTCTGCTACCACATTGCCCGCAATGCTTAGTATGCCTCTACCGCCCGAAATATAAATAGCACCACCCACAGCAGCTAGATTGCCACTGATAGAAGCAACCTCCGTGTTCACATCCTCTGCTTCGCGCGCTTCAATTTCTATATTGCCTTTATAGGCTAAAATGTCGCCGGTATTCACTAGGCGCGCATTGGAAACGGGTCGCTCCACACTCAGAGCAACGCCATCATCATAAATATTGAAATCCCTGCCCGCAGCTAACCGAACATTCGACTGATTGGCATTGATAGCACCATGATTTTCAACTTGAGCGCCCAATAGCATAACACCACTGCCGTCTGCGTTAATCGTGCCGCGGTTGATGACCGAACCCTTGCTATCCACAATAGAATAAATAATGCCGTCATAACCCGTCAAACTATCCGTTTGAACTTGACCGCTCGTCGCAATTAAACCGCCGACATTCACAACCGAACCGCCCGAGAACTCTATGCCCGCTTGGTTTTGGAGTATCACAACACCATTGGCACTAAACTCACCTGCTATATTGGTGCCCCTATTGCTCTCAACTCTGATTAAAAGTTTGGCATAGGAGTTCGGCTGGTGGGCTTGAACGCGCTCATTCGCGCCGATGTCAAAATTGTTCCAGTCGGTTATGAGGACTTGGCTCTCTTGCCTAATGTCCGTCTGCTGTGGGGTGCTCTCTATCTTGCCTTGACCCGCAGATATTTTTCCGCTTCCAACTGCAAATGCGCTCGGCGCAAATGCGCTTATCGCAAACCCAATCAATAAGGTGATTAAACCTGATTTTATTAAATGTTTCATTTTTCAGCTCCTTTCTAACTGTTTTCTTATTTACTACTTAGGTTATCAAATCATAGGGAAAGGAGTCAAAGGAATAAGTATTTTTAATAATTCTAAAGTAGGGGAAAATTTCTTTTTTTAACTTACACTTATTTTAATTTAACTAGCGCCCAGCAATTTAATTAATTTAGATTGATTTTAGGCAAACTAAATTAAATGTTTTTATGCACAAAAAAACCGCCATCCAAAAACATAGAGGGCGGAAAATTTAATTTAATTTTTTTTTGGGATTTTTTTGGAACTTCTTTTATTCCTTAACAGGCTCCTTAACAAGTTTTGGGGCTGCTAATTCTGGCTCATTCAGCTCTACGCCACTCGCGCCCTCAATAAGCACATTGGGGTTTTCAGAAATAAGCGGGTAAGCACGCCTGCCGTCATATTCGCCGCTTTCATTTGCCTCTGTATAGGAAATGCTAACCTTATTGCCTTTCAAAATCGTCTTTCGGTTGTTAAGGAGATTAATGCCACCATCAACAACAGACAATTCTAAATTGCCCCTGCCCGCGTTAATAGACACACCAATATCTAAATTCGTTTTCGCAGTGATTTCAATATCCCTATTGCTCGGCTTCTTTTCTGACGGAGCATCATTACCCTCAAAGATGCTAACCCTATTACCCGAAATACGAATAGGCTCCTTGATGGGGGCAACGGGCGCTTTCCTTGTTGCTTCTTTAGCCTTCTGCGCTACGCTTGCTGTCTCTTTTTTCTTTTCTATCTCCTCTATCTCTCTCCTGATTATTTCTTCCTCTTCCTTTATCGGCTCCTTATTTGTTGTGTCCCTAGCTTCTATTTCTTCCTCAGCGTCATTATCACCATTACCAAAATTTACCGCGCCAAAAACACTCACCGCTAAATTGCCGCCATTGGTATCGACCCTAGAATTGATGTTGATATCACCATTCGCTAGTAAATATAAATTATAAACATCATCTACTTCTGTGCCTGTATCAATGGTGATGCTTTTCGCCCAAAAATAAAGATAACCCGTCTTCCTATTCGATAGAAGTTTATTGTTGAGTGACCCACCTATAGAATTTAAGCGACCTCCATACAAGGTATAGCTATCGGTATTATGCTCACTAAAAATGCCCTGCGCCAAAATAGGGGCAGGCAGATACTCATCACTAATAATCAAATCGTTAAAGTATAAACTGATGGATAAACCGCTAATCTCACCCAAGTCAATATAACCGATACCATTATCCTCATTGGCATATTGTGGTCTTCCATTGCGCGTGCCTATCTGCGCACCTTTGGCAGATACTTGGATATTGCCCCCTATTAAAGAACCCGCAACCCAAATCTTCTCGCTAGACCATAAAGATAAATGACCATAACCACTATGCGCCACCTCTATCCTCGCGTCAGCCTCCACCAGAATACGCCGTGCGAGCGGTTGCAACTCTTTATAATGATAGTTGATTAAACCACCCTTATTTCTACCCCCGATAGCAACACTTGAAGCCTCAATAGTGGCATCTGATGTGATAGTGATATAATCCCCCGCTACATAAGTCCATGCTTGCGCTCTAATGTCAGCCGAAATATCTACGATGCCATTATCACCGCCCGATATATAAACATAACCATAACCACGACCATGCAGCGCATACAAATCACCCCCGACGGAAACTCTACTCTCACCCTCACCACGCGATTCAATTTCTATATTACCTCCATCTGCCGTGATGTCGCCCGTATTGACCACACTTGCGTATGCAGTCTCGCGCATAACGGTGAAAAAATCGCCCCTATCATAATTAGAGTCAAAATCGCGACCCGAAGCAAGCCGAACACTCGAACCAATAGCCGTAATGTATCCGTGATTCTCAACGCGCGCGCCGGCTAAGATAACATCTTTACCATTCGCGGTTATCACACCGCGATTGACAACCGCACCTGTGCTGTTTGAAATAATCACATCGCCACGCGCCAAAGGCTCAACGGCAACCCTGCCGCTCGTCGCTATCAAGCCGCCGACATTCACCACCGAGCCTTGCCAAAATTCTATGCCCGCTTGATTTTGGATTATCGTTACCCCATTGGAATGAAACTCACCTCCTATATTCGTGGGACCATTCCCCTCAACCCTGATTAAAAGTTTGGAATTAACGTTCGGCTGATGGGCATGAACGCTCTCGCCAGAGCGAATATCAAAATTGTTCCAATCGGTTACGAGAACTTGGCTCTCTTGCCTGATGTCCGTGCGCTGTGGCGAAGTCGCCGTTATCGTGCCTTGACCCGAAGTAATGGTGCCGCTGCCAACCGCAAGCGCTCCTGTAGAAAAAATGCCCAATAAGGCAACTAGATTTAGTTTTATTAAATGGTTCATTTTCAACCCTCTTTCTTATTATTTACAATGCTCGTAGATTATCAAAACCATAGGAATAGGGTCAAGTAAATTTTTAGCCCACGGATACATTTTAGGCAAAAAGCCCTGTTTTCAGTGGGTTTTACTCGTAATCACGCTTTTTCTCCCATGGGAAAAAGTCAGGCATGTCTTGCGAAACTCTATCCGGGAATTTGGCAGCGCGCTTCTCTAAAAAGCTAGTCACACCCTCCTTCACGTCAGCCGAACGACCGCGCGCGAATATCGCACGGCTATCTACCTTGTGCGCCTCCATCGGATGATCCGAACCCATCATCGACCACAATAAACGGCGGCACAAGGCAACCGAAACCGCAGACGTATTCTCAACTATCTCGTGCGCTAACTTTAGAGCCGCCGGCATAAGGTCCTCAGGCTCGTGGAGCGAACGCACTAAACCGCCTTGCCATGCCTCCTCCGCATCGAACACTCTGCCCGTCAAAACCCACTCGTGCGCTTGCTGAATCCCAACCAAACGCGGCAAAAACCACGACGAACAAGCCTCCATCACTATCCCGCGCCGCGTGAAAACAAATCCAAAGCGCGCGTTATGCGAAGCTAAACGAATATCCGCCGGCAACATCATCGTTATTCCCACGCCAACCGCCGCTCCGTTGAACGCCGCGATTATCGGCTTCAAACTCGAATAAACGCGCAGACTAACCAGCCCGCCGCCGTCTCTCATCTTCTGGTTCGTGTAATCAAAGCTGCCGTCCGCAAGCAAAGGCGTATGGCGGTCCGCCCTGTCCTCGCGCGCCTCGTAGTTGAACGTGTCCGCCCCAGCCGACAAATCCGCGCCAGAACAAAAACCGCGCCCCTCTCCCGTGAATATCACCACGCGGACACTATCATCACTATCCGCATCGTCTAAAGCAGAAATTATCTCCCGCATCATATCCACCGTGAAAGCATTCAGCTTCTCCGGGCGGTTCAGCCTTATCGTCATCACGCCGTCTTGCTTGTCGGTTAGTATCGTTGTGTAATTTGCCATCTCTCCCTCCTGTTGCTTTTGACTACTATACTACATAGCAGGTTTTTATAAAGTTATCACCTGCGCGGGTGAAGCAGGCTCTAGTGCCTCGTAAAGCTGAGGAAAACAACCCGCGACAACTCCCGAAACACAGCCCTTCGCCTTGATTTCGCCGCTGCCGCACTTGCTGAAATCGCCCGTCCCCATATCCCGCCGAATCGCACAGGCATCGCATATCATCAGCAAGATGTTCTGCGCCGCCGCCACCTTCGCCAAACGCTCGCCGAGCGCGTTGCCCGCGCGCAAACTATAAAGATTGTCGTCAAAGAAAAACATCCCGACAACCTCCGCGCCGTGCGTGCCCGCCTCTAGCTGCGGCAGTATCATCTCCCCCAGCTGAAACACCGCCGACATCGGACTCTTGAATATATAAGCTACTTTCATTTTACCTCCTGCTGTTATGAGTGGCTGTGCTCACAATCTTAAAAATGTCTTTTCCTTCTAGTAAAGCATCTAAAACATTCTTAAACATATAAGCATCTGCTCTGTTTGACTTTTCTTGTTTTATCAAAAGCGTAGCCACCAACATCAAAAATTTTATGCTATACTCGCCTTTGTTATTGAGTGATTTGAACTTTTTAACCTCCTTAGAACAATCTAATAAAAGTTGCTCTAAAGAAAAATTATTCCTTTCATTTTCGTCTCTAAAACCGCCTGTTTTATTCCATAAATCAATCAGCAAAGATAAAAATTCTTTTGTTTTTTGAGGTTCCATATTTAATTTAATTAATAAATCTACAACCCAATGAATATGTTTTGGTGTGCGAACTTTCGACCATTCGCCATTTTGCTGTTTCTGCATATATTTTACAATAATATCAAGATCAGAGATAGATCCCTTGAAAATAGCAACTTTATAAATATCATTCACCTGTATAGTGGCAATCGGTTCCCCGTGTTTTTTTACAAGAGCAGAGGTGTTGCCTCCCTTTGTTTTGGTAAACTTTTCAAATGCCGCTGACACCTCATCAACCTGCTTGGGCGAAAGCTAGTTTAGGCTGAAGGGCAACAGGAACTTTAAGTGCGTCTTTTAGGCGAGGGAGAGCTAACTTCGTTAAGTAGCTTTTATCGGAATCAATGCCGATAAATTTCCTGCCGTAGCGTAAAGCCGCAACGCCCGTCGTCGCACTGCCGCAGAAAGGATCTAAAATAAGTGCGTTCTTTTTTGTCGAAGCTAAAACTATTCTATCAAGCAAGGCTAAAGATTTTTGCGTTGGATGTTTGCCATGCTTTTTTTCTGCCGCCGCAGGTGTCGTGATTTGCCAGACAGAACGCATTTGTGTCTTTGGCTTTTTTATTGCATCGCCAAGCCAATCGCCATCGCGCATAGCTTCATAGTTGAAAGTGTGCTTTGCTTTTTTGTCTTTCCTAGCCCAGATTAAAGTTTCGTGGCTGGCGGTAAACATTCGGCAAGAAAGATTTGGCGCCGCGTTAGGCTTGAACCAGCAAATATCATTGAGAATATGCCAGCCGTCTAACTGCAAGGCAAAACCACAACTATAAATTGAGTGATAAGTTCCCGACAACCATAAAGTGCCGTTCGGCTTTAAGACTCGACGACTCGCCGCAATCCATTCGCGATGAAAGGCAAAATCCTCATCTAAACCTTTGCTTTTATCCCACTTACCTTTATTGACACTAACGCGCTTGCCCGCATGGCAGGTAAAGCCATCATTAGACAGGTTATAAGGCGGGTCAGCAAATATCATATCAACAGAGCTAGGACTCAATCCCGCCATCGCTTCCAAAGCATCGCCGTGATATAGGGTCGCGCGCTTGCCTCTATAAATTGCTTTCATCTTATCCTCGCTAAAATTAGATTCGTTCGTCTATCTTGCCCTCTTTGCGAGCGATAGTCAAAATTTGCTTCTTGTCAAAAGGGCGGTTCGGCGGTATAATTTCAGCTAAAGAGGAGAGGAAAAATGAGTGACACAACACCCTATACTTCTACCGACGAGGTGAGCGCCGCCGCCGGCACCGAGGCGCACCCAACCCATCACGCCGCCACCAACCCCGATAAACCCGCCTACATTATGGCGAACTCCGGCAAGGTCATCACTTACCGCGAGCTTGAGGAGCGCTCTAACCAAATCGCGCAACTCTTTCTAGCGCTCGGGCTGAAAACCGGCGATGCTATCGCGCTGTTTATGGAAAACACTCCCGAGTTCCTACAAATCGCTTGGGCAGCACAGCGCTCGGGGTTGTATTTCACTGCCATTTCTTCGCGCCTCACCGCCAGCGAGATTGAATATATCGTTAAAGATGCCAACGCAAAGATTCTCTTTGCCTCGCAAGGCTTGGCGCAAGTGGCGCAGCAAGTGCCTGCCCTGTGTGGTGATATTCACTTCGTTAGTGTCGGTGGTGAGATTCAAGGCTACCAGAATTTTGACGCGCTCGTTCAGCCGCAGCCGACCGCGCCCATACCCAAGCAAATCGCCGGCACGGATATGCTCTACTCGTCCGGCACGACAGGAAAGCCGAAAGGCGTGCGCCGCCCCTTGCCCGACACGCCCTTTGACGCACCCGATGCTGTCGCCGGTTTGATGATGTTGCTCTATGGCGCCAGCCCCGATATGATTTATCTAACGCCTGCTCCGCTTTATCACGCCGCACCCCTGCGCTTTACGATGGCGATACAGAGGCTCGGCGGCACCACTATTATAATGGAGCACTTCGACCCCGAACAATGCCTCCAAGTAATCGAGAAGCACAAAATCACCCATAGTCAATTCGTGCCGACTATGTTCGTGCGTATGCTCAAAATGCCGCAAGAGGCGCGCGATAAATATGACGTGAGCTCTATACAAGTTGCTATTCACGCGGCTGCTCCTTGCCCCGTTGAAATTAAAAAGCAAATGATAAAGTGGTGGGGCAACGTCATCTATGAATACTACGCCGGCACTGAGGGCAATGGCTTTTGCGCTATCTCTTCTGAAGAGTGGCTAGAGCATGTTGGCTCGGTCGGTCGGGCGATTACTGGCATCCTTCACATCTGCGATGAAAACGGCAAAGAGCTGCCCGTCGGCGAGGAAGGCGTGATTTTTTTCGAGAACGAAAACCAGTTCTCGTATCATAACGACCCGCAAAAAACCAAAGAGAGTCGCCATCCTTCGCAAGCGCAGTGGTCTACGCTCGGCGATATCGGCAAGCTCGACGATGAGGGCTACCTCTATCTCACCGACCGAAAAGCCTTTATGATTATCTCCGGCGGCGTCAATATCTACCCGCAGGAAGCCGAAAATGTGATTATCAACCACGATAAAGTCGCCGATGTCGCGGTTATCGGCGTTCCCAACGAGGACTTCGGCGAGGAAGTGAAAGCTGTCGTCCAGCCCATCAACTGGGCAGACGCCAACGATGCTCTCGCTGAAGATGTTATCGCTTTTTGTAAGCAGCACCTCTCCCCCGTTAAATGCCCGAAATCTGTCGATTTTGAAAAGGAACTCCCGCGCCACGCTACCGGCAAGCTGTATAAACGCTTGCTTCGCGATAGGTATTGGGGTAAAAAAGACTCTAAAATTATTTAACGCAACAGGAGGAAATTATGCGCGAATTCCAAAACCTTGAAGAATATACCAAAGCTGTCGGCGAAGAGCTCGGCGTGAGCGAGTGGTTCCAAATAGACCAAAACAGAATAAACAACTTCGCTGACGCCACCGAAGACCACCAGTGGATTCATCTCGATGTCGAAAGGTGTAAGCAAGACCTCAATATGTCGACCATCGCTCACGGATACCTGACCCTATCCCTCCTACCCAAGATGACCGGCGATATTAGCCGTATTAAATCTGTTAGCCGCGGCATCAATTATGGTGCGAATAAAGTGCGCTTCACCAATATGGTGCCAGTCGATTCTAAAGTCCGCGCGCGCGTGAAACTGATAGAAGCCACACCCAAATCTGGCGGGCTACAAGCGGTTACCGAAATTACAATGGAAATTGAAGGACAAGAACGACCCGCGATGGTCGCTGAAACTATCTCCCTTCTGTTTGAATGAGCCAATCCTTAAAGGATAGGCTAACGCCTGAACAATACCAGATTACGCAGTGCGCCGCTACCGAGCCTGCTTTCTCTAGCCCGCTCAATGACGAAAAACGCGAAGGCTCTTTTCTATGCGCTTGTTGTGATGCGCCTCTGTTTTCTTCCGCCGCGAAATATGACTCGGGCTCAGGCTGGCCGAGCTTCTTTCAAGCTATCGGCGGTGCTGTCGGCGAGCGCGCGGATAATTCTTTGGGTATGCGCCGCGTTGAAATTATCTGTAGTCAGTGCGATGCTCATTTGGGGCATGTCTTTAATGATGGACCTAAACCAACCGGCTTGCGTTATTGTATGAACGGATTGGCGCTCAACTTTGTGCCAAAGTAGGCTTTGTTCCAAAATGAAACCGCCTCTTTTAGCCCGCAAGCCTTCTCATACTTTTTTTCATAACATCAAGCGCGAGGACGAATTCGCTTGGGTGCGCGCGGATAATTGGCAGGAAATTCTTAAAGACCCCACCTCCTTGCCGCAAGAAATAAAAACTTACCTTGAAAAAGAAAATGATTATTTTGACGATTTGTTAAGCCCGGTTGCTTCTTTACAAAAAGAACTGCTGGCAGAAATGAAGGCGCGCATTCCCGACCGCGACAAGCAAGTGCCTCTGCCTGATGGAGAATTTATTTATTGGCAAGAATTCGCGCAAGGACAAGAGCAACCTTGTTTTTTTCGCCAGCTCAAAGATGACAAAAATAGCGCGGATAAAAAGTTGCTGTTAGATGCAGATGTTCTCAATGCGCAAAATGATTTTTTCAAGCTCGGCGAAACCGAGCATTCTACCAGCCACTCATACTTTGCCTACGCGGCTGATGTTTCCGGCGGGGAGTTTTACGACATTACCATTACCTCTATTGAAAGCGGGCAAATTATCGACACAATAAAAGGCTGTGATGGCAGCTTCGTGTGGGACGAGACCGACATTTATTACACCACGCTCGATGAGCGCCACCGCCCCTTTGAGGTGAAAAAACATCGGCTCGGCACGCCGCAAGCGCGCGATGAGGTCGTTTTTACCAACCAAGACCCCGCCTTCTTTTTGTCTATCGATAAACCTTTAGCGAGTGGCGCGGGCGGGCTTCTTTTCATCAATGTTTATGACCACGATAGCAGTGAAGTGTTTATTCTCAAACATAAGGAACTCCATAAAGTTAAAGCGAGGCAGGCAGGCATTGAATATGACCTTGAATATGATAAAGCCAACAAAAGATTTTTTATCTTAACCAATGAGCAGGCGGTTGATTTTAAGATAATGGTCGCCGATGAAAAAACTCCGCACCTGTGGCGTGAAGCTATCGCGCACCAGCAAGGCGATTACATTTTAGACTTCGCGCTGTTTGAACATTATCTCGTGCGCCTCGTGCGAAGCGAGGGCTTGCCTAAACTCATCGTGCGCTCGCTCAAAAATGACACGGAGTATCAATATCAATTCTCTACCGAGCCGCACCAGCTACGTTTTTCATCAGGCTATGAATATAAAACAGAAACGCTTCGGTTGTTTTATAGTTCGCCGCGCCAGCCGCAACAAACTTTCGATTTCAATCTAACCACGCAAGAAAAAACCCTATTGAAAACGCAAGAAGTTCAAGGCGGACACAACCCCGATGATTTCGTTTGTGAAATGCGCGCCGCCAAAACCAAAGACGGAAATCAAATTCCCATTTCTATTTTTTATCACAAAGCAACGCCGCCGGCTGCCGAGCGCGCCCTCTGGCTCTATGGCTATGGCGCTTACGGCATCACCATACCGCCAAGCTTCTCTTCTCATCGCTTGTCTTTGGTGAAACGCGGCATCACTTTCGCGCTCGCCCATGTGCGCGGCGGTGCGATGAAAGGCAGAAGCTGGTATCTAGACGGCAAGCTGGAAAATAAACCCAACACCTTCCGCGACTTCATAACCTGCGCGCAATACCTGATAGCGCACGAGCTTGTCGCTAAAGGCAATATCATCGCGCAAGGCGGCTCGGCAGGCGGAATGCTGATGGGCGCTATCGCCAACAGCGCGCCCGATTTGTTTAGAGCCATCATCGCGCAAGTGCCTTTTGTCGATGTGCTCGCGACAATGCTTGACGACACCCTGCCGCTCACTCCGCCCGAGTGGCTTGAGTGGGGCAACCCCATCAAAAGCAAAAGTGCCTATCACACTATCGCCGCTTACTCCCCCTATGATAATGTGAAGCCCCAGCCCTACCCGTGGATTCTCGCCACGAGCGGTGTGAGCGACCCGCGCGTCGGCTATTGGGAAGCAACCAAGTGGGTCGCGCGGCTACGGCAGGCGCAGCAGGCAGATAACCCCATCGCCCTCAAAACCGAAATGAGCGCAGGACACGCAGGCAAAAGCGGCAGATTCGCCGCTCTCCACGAGCTCGCCGAAGTCTATAGCTTTGCAATGCGCGCCATTCGCCCCTATAAATAAGCCATAATGAATAAATCATAATGAAAGACTTCCAAACAATGATTCTAGACCTCCAGCGGTTTTGGGCGGACAATGATTGTATCGTCCTCCAGCCCTATGACGTGGAAATGGGCGCCGGCACTTTTCACCCCGCAACTTTTCTGCGCGCGCTCGGCACTGAGCCATGGAGCTGCGTTTATGTCCAGCCCTCGCGCCGACCCGACGACGGACGCTATGGCGATAATCCAAATCGACTCCAACACTATTATCAAATGCAAGTTATTCTAAAACCAAACCCCGATGACGTGCGCTACCTCTATACTCAAAGTTTAGAAACCATCGGCATCAAACCCAGCGAGCATGATATTAAATTTATTGAAGACGATTGGGAAAGCCCGACGCTCGGCGCGTGGGGCTTGGGCTGGGAAGTGCGTTGTGACGGAATGGAGATAACACAATTTACCTACTTCCAGCAAGTCGGCGGGATAGACTGCGAACCGGTTTGTGTCGAAATTACTTACGGCTTGGAACGCCTTGCGATGTTTATACAAAATAGCGATAGCGTCTATGACCTCGATTTCGGCGGGGGCAAAACTTACGGCGATGTGTTTCAAGAAAACGAAAAGCAATTCTCCGCGTTCAACTTTGAAGCCGCCGATGTGAAAATGCTCCAAAACCACTTTGACGATATGCAAACCGAATGTAAAAAATTATTAGCGCAGGAACTGGTTTTGCCGGCTTACGACTATTGCTTGAAAGCAAGCCATCTGTTTAATGTGCTCGATGCGCGTGGCGCCATTTCTCACGCCGCGCGACCCGATTATATCAAGCGCGTGCGCGACTTGGCGTGCGCGTGCGCTCAAGCTTGGGTTAAGCAGAATGGCTGAATTCTTTTTAGAACTCGTGTCAGAGGAGATACCTCCGGCGCAACAAGAAACCGCCGCGCTAAGCCTAGAGCGGCTTTTGCTCGATGCCTTTCGTAAGGAAGGCGTGGCAGCGAAAACCCGCGCGACCTTTTCAACCCCGTTGCGCTTTGGCATCTGCCTTGACGAAGTGCCGACCACCCTACCCGCGCGAAGCGAAGAAAGACGCGGACCGCCCGAAAGCGCGCCCGCTAAAGCGGTTGAAGGCTTCACGCGCACCTGCGGCACAGCAGCAAAAATTGAGGTGCGCGATGGCTATTACTTCGCCCTCATCACCACGCCCGAAACGGCAATGGGCGAGCGTTTAAGGGTGCTTTTGCCCGAATTATTGCGCGCTTTTCCGTGGCAAAAGTCTATGCGTTGGATAGAGGGTGACGACTTTCGCTGGGTGCGACCCTTACGCGAAATAACCTGCTTGCTTGATGGCGAGGCTTTAGATTTTCAAGTGGCTCGGCTCACGGCGGGCAACAAAAAAGGGGTGCGCGACTTTGACGACTACCAAAAAACAATGCACGATAATAATATCCTCATTGACCCGCAAGAACGCCAAGACAAAATACAAAAGCAAATGGAAAAATTATTAAAAGAAAGTAAAAGTTATGACTTTGCTAAAGAGCCGTTATTTGAAACAGAAAATATCATTAAACAAATGTCTAGAATCACCGAACAACCTAAATTACTTAAAAGTAGCATATCAATGAATCCTGAAAATCCACTTCCTCAACTTATGGATTTTATAAGTATAAGGGAAGCACAAAAATCTCTTTTTTATAAAGAATTATGTATTCCTATAGGACTCCTTACAAAAGATGGTAGTAGCTGGAGTGGTGTTTTTGTAGCTTTAATTAAAGAAAATCAAGAAAGGGCTGAAAAAAATGCTCGAAGTGGAATTAAGAAAACGCTCGATGCTAGGTTAGAAGATCTTAGATTTTTTCTTAATGAAGATAATAAAATAGGATTAGATAGATTAAGAGAAAAATTAAAAAGTTTTCCTTTTTATCCGAAACTAGGAACAATGTTAGATAAAGCCAATCGTATTAAAACCTTATGTGAAAAATATAATGACGAGGCTATTCAACAAGCAACCTATTATTGTAAAGCTGATATTGCTACCCAAACAGCTCAAGAATTTCCTGAAGCCACTGGAGGTATAGGCAGGCATTTGTTTCCGTTGGAAAACAAAGAGCTAGACCAGAAGCAAGGTAGTAGAATAATAAGAGCTATTGAAACACACTATCAGCCTATCGGCGCGAAGGATAACTTGCCGTCTAAAGAAGGGCAACTGCTGGGACTCGCTGACCGCGCCGATACGCTCGTTGGATTCTTCTCTATCAACGAACTGCCCACCGGCTCTAAAGACCCCTTCGCCTTGCGCCGTGCCGCTATCGGTATGATTAGAATTATCCTCGAAAGTAACGATAACGACTTCTCGCAACTCAACCTCAACGAACTCTTTACCCAAGCGCTCCAAGAATACGGCAACCAAAATGAGGCTGTGCTAGACAAACTGCGCCTCTTCATCACCGAGCGGCTGAAGTATCACCTGCGCCAAGACTTCGCGCCCGACCTCGTCGATGCCGCAATCAAAGACACAAACCTCAACCTCAAACGCATCGAGGCGAGAGTCAAAGCCCTCCACGCCTTCCTCAAAAGCGATAACGGCAAAGCCCTTATGGCGGCGTGGCGCCGCATTAGCGGAATCTTGAAAAATAACGCCAGCTCTGCCAAGCTTAACCACGACCTCCTAAAAGAAAAAGCCGAAATTAACCTCGCCCAGCAGCTCAATTTGCCCGCTTACGCTCAAGCCCTCGAGGCGCACGATTTCAACCAAGCCTTCACCATACTCGCGAGCCTGCGCCAAAACTTTGACACTTTCTTTGATGAAGTGCGTGTCGAAACCGACGATAAAACCCTTACCCAAAATAGATTAGCCCTGTGCGCCGCCGCGCAAGATATGATGCGCCAAGCCGCCGATTTTTCTAAAATCCAAACCTAAAAAAAGGTTAAACTAGCCTGCGATGATAAAAAAAAATAAAACAAAATGGATTTACCTCTTCGGCAATGGCAAGGCCGAAGGCGATGCCAAAATGAGCGATGTGCTCGGCGGCAAGGGCGCGAACCTCGCTGAGATGAATAAAATTAAACTTCCCGTGCCGCCGGGCTTCACCATCAGCGCGCAAGCAACCGCGCACTTCTATCAGACAGACGAAAAGGTGGCTGCCGGGCTACAAAAAGAAGTGCTGCGCGCGCTCAAGCATATTGAGAAACACACCAAAAAAAAGTTTGGCAGTGAAAAAAATCCTCTTTTGCTTTCGGTGCGCTCAGGCGCGCGGGTTTCTATGCCCGGCATGATGGACACCGTCCTCAACTTAGGGCTCAACGATAAAACCACCGAAGCGATTGTGCAAAAAACAAATTCCGATAGGTTCGCGTTTGACTCCTACCGCCGCTTTATCCAAATCTATGCCGATGTCGTCTGCGGTTGCGAGCTCAACCTGTTTGAAGACGCGCTTGAAAATTATAAGCTCTCCAAAAACTATATGCTCGATACCGAGCTCAAAGGAAAAGACTGGCGCGCTATCGTTGCTATCTATAAAGATATTTTTTTCAAACAAACCGGCGAAGCCTTCTCGCAAGACCCCCACGAGCAACTATGGCAAGCCATTCAAGCTGTCTTTAAGTCGTGGAACACAACCAGAGCGAGAAACTATCGCCGCCTCCACGCTATCCCCGATACCTTCGGCACTGCCATCAATGTGCAGGCGATGGTCTTCGGCAATATGGGCGAGACCAGCGCCACCGGTGTCGCCTTCACCCGCAACCCTTCGGACGGCACGAAAGAACTTTATGGCGAATTTCTTCTCAACGCGCAAGGCGAAGATGTGGTCGCTGGCTTGCGCACGCCCGCGCCCATCAACAAAAAGGATAAAGCCGCGCACGATACCCTCTCCCTTGAAGAAGCCATGCCCGATATTTATCAGCAACTAGAAAGCACTTGTAAAAAGCTGGAAAAACATTACCGCGATATGCAGGACGTCGAATTCACCATCGAGGAAGGAAAGCTGTGGATGCTACAAACGCGCAACGCTAAACGCACCGCCAAAGCTGCCGTGCGCTGCGCTTGCGATATGGTCAGCGAAAAGCTGATAGACGAAAAAGACGCCGTGCTGCGGGTTAATCCTGAATCGCTAGAGCAGCTGCTCCACCCGGTGCTAGACCCTAAAGCAACGCGCGATGTGCTTACCAAAGGACTCCCTGCCTCGCCCGGTGCGGCAAGTGGCGAGGTCGCCTTTAGCGCCGATGAAGCCGAGCGGCTAAAGAATCAAGGCAGACGCGTTATTCTCGTGCGCGCCGAAACCAGCCCCGAAGATATTCACGGAATGGCGGCGGCGGAGGGTATCCTAACCCAGCGCGGTGGTATGACGAGCCACGCCGCTGTTGTCGCGCGCGGTATGGGACGCGTTTGTGTCGCTGGTGCCAGCGCGCTCAATATCAACGCCGCGCAAAAAACGCTTTCGGTTGGCGAGCGTGCGGTTCAGTCGGGCGAGGTCATCACCATCGACGGCAGCACCGGCGAGGTGATGCTCGGCGAAATTCCCCTGCTCAAACCCGATATGTCCGAGCACTTCGCTCAAATTATGACGTGGGCAGACCAGTTCCGCCGAATGAAAGTGAGAACCAATGCCGAAACCCCAGACGATACTAAAACCGCACGCGACTTCCGCGCCGAGGGCATCGGGCTGTGTCGCACCGAGCATATGTTCTTCGATAGCAAACGCATTCTCTATATGCGCGAGATGATTATCGCCCAAGACAAAAATGAAAGACGCGAGGCACTTCATAAGCTCCTGCCCCTGCAGCGTTCGGACTTTACCAAGCTGTTTGAAATTATGGCGGGCTTCCCCATTACCATTCGCTTGCTTGACCCGCCGCTCCACGAGTTTTTGCCGCTCGCGCAAGATATTCCCGCAGTTGCTAAGGAGCTCAACATTGAAGAAAATTTTCTCGCGCGGCGCATCAACCAGCTTGCCGAAACCAACCCGATGTTAGGTCATCGCGGGTGTCGGCTCGGTATTACTTATCCCGAAATATACGAAATGCAAACAAGAGCCATCTTAGAAGCCGCTTGTGATGTTCAAGCAAAAAGCAACACGCCGGTCTTGCCCGAAATTATGATTCCCCTCGTAGCGATGAGGAGCGAAATAGATTTTATTAAACAAGTTATTCTTAACACCGCACGCAAAGTGCTAGAGGAAAAAAATGTTGAGATTGATTTTCTCATCGGCACGATGATTGAGCTACCACGCGCCGCCCTGTGTGCCGATAAGCTCGCTGAGGAGGCGGACTTCTTTAGCTTCGGCACAAACGATTTGACGCAAATGATATTCGGCATTAGCCGCGATGATTCCGCTACTTTTCTCAGCGCTTATTTACAAGAAGGTTTTTTTGACATCTCCCCCTTCGTTTCGATTGATGCTTCGGGGGTGGGCGAAATAATGAAGCTCGCGCTTGAAAAAGCGCGCGCGGTTAAACCTGATATTAAATGCGGTATCTGCGGCGAGCACGGCGGAGACTCCCGCTCCATCGTGCTTTGTGAGAAAATGAACTTGGATTATATCTCTTGCTCTCCCTATCGTGTGCCTATCGCGCGTCTCGCCGCCGCGCAAGCGACTATCCAAAATCCCCAGACCCCGCAAAGCAAAAAAAGAAAAAAGAAATGATACCCCCTGAAGCACCCGACATCCCCGACATCAACGAACTCACCCAAGCGCTCGAAGGCGATATGGCGGCTGTCGATGAGGTCATTATGAAGCAGCTCAAAAGCCAGTCGCCTTTAACCGAAAAAATTGCGCGCCATCTCATTCGTTCGGGCGGCAAAAGATTGCGACCGCTTATCGTTCTCGCCGCAAGCAACCTCGGCACCCTAGCCGACAAAACCAAAGCGCACAAAATGGCTGCCGCGATAGAAATTATGCACACCGCTACTTTGCTCCACGATGATGTGGTCGATGAAAGCGATAAAAGACGCAACCAACCCACCGCGCATATTTTATGGGGAAACCCTTCGGCGATTTTGGTCGGCGACTTTCTGCTCGGGCGCGCGTTTGAACTGATGGTTGAAGTCGGTTCGCTAGAAGCACTACGCATTTTATCGCGCGCCGCCTCGATTATCTCTGAAGGCGAAGTGATGCAGCTAGACCTCAAGGGCTCGGTCCATATCCAAGAAACCGAGATGATGAATATCATCGCGGCGAAAACCGCTTCTCTGTTTGCCGCGGCGGCAGAAACCGGCGCTATCCTCGCCGCACTTGACGCGCCGCAACGCGAGGCGATGCGCGCCTTCGGTTTTAATCTCGGTATGGCGTTCCAGCTTATGGACGATGCCCTTGATTATGATGGTGCTTCTACTCGTTTTGGCAAGCCTGCCGGCGCTGATTTCTTTGAAGGCAAAATCACCATGCCGCTTATTTTATGTTGGCGCAGGAGCTCTGCTGCTGAGCGAAATTTTTTAGCCGCGCGCATTGAAAAGCCTGCCGACTCTAAACCTTCGGACTTGAAAAAAACCTGTTTCTTGATGAAAAAATATGACTCCCTATCAACCACGCGCGATTATGCCATTGATTACATTGAGAAAGCGAAAGAGAAGCTCCAGTTTTTTGATGATGACTTTTGGCGTCCGCAATTTGAGAATGTCGCCGATTTTTGTGTCGCCCGAAAGTTTTAATCACCTTAAATTTTAATCATCTAGAAATTATAATTTAACTGCACACCAATTCTATCTTGCGCGCGCGGTCTAAGAGTCATCACACCCACATCGGCTAAAACTACCTTGCCCGATACACCAAAATTATGAGTCCATTCAGTAAAAACATTCGCCCTGCCCTCCGCAAAATGATAACCCAAACGCGCAGTCAATTGATGATTGAACCCTTGCGCCTCTCTCACAACAGAGCGCAACACCGGATTCATTCGCGCCCAAACCGAAAGCATATACAAATCAAGATAAAAACGATCGAAGGCTAACCGATGACTGAGCTGTAAAAAAACATTAAAGCTATCCCCTATGATAAAATCTCCTGTGCCGCGCGTGCCAAAAAATTCATTCTCATCAAAACGAAAGCCCATGTTGATAAAGCTTAATCCAAAACCAATCACTCTATCCGTTCCAAAAACTATCTTGTCTGGCTTCATTGGAAGCAAGGGCAAATGCGCCCCACCTACATTTTCCGACAAGGTATAAGAACGACCAAAAGCATCACTTAATCTTAAAACATTCTCAACGCCTCTAAGGGACATCACGCCGGTAAGCTGAATACCCGTTATCGGATTTCTCAAAGCACCATTGGCGTTATACAGACACTCCACCGAAAAAACCCCTTGACCTAAATTATCATCTGCTTGCTCTGCCGTTAGTATCGTTCCCCACGCGCCGAGCGTCCCGTCAGAGCGCACAGGGCGCGCGCAATAACGCGCTAACTCTAATGTTTGCTCGCTTGTCATATTCGGCCAAAGCAAGCGCGCGTTCGCTAATTGCGCCGACACTAAAGGCGTTGAAAAAGAAGTCCCATTGAGCTCCTTTGAAGATACCCGAACCGTAAAAGACGCCGCGACACAAAATTCCTTCGCCCACAAACAAGGAGAAGCTCTTGAATCCAAAACAAAACGACCCGCACGCTGCCGCTGGTAATCTACGCCCGTTACAAAAAGGACAAAGCCCGCCCGCGCCGCCGCAAGCCCGCCTGCTTCGCCATGTGAATTGCCGCTAGAAGAATTGCCGGTCGCAACTAAAAAGGCTGCTTGCTTTTCTTTAAGCAAATCTACCGGAATTAGTTCGGGTTGTGATGAGGTTGACGTATCAAATATAGGACCATAGGAAACATTCACAACATATTTATTACTCAGCGCTGAATCATATTCACCAATAATGGTGCGAAAAACTCTGCCCTCGTTTGCTACATCTGTGCCCGAATAATCATTCACTATTCTTATGTTTTCTTGCTTGACATCACCAAAACCATTTATCCGCGCTGTGTTCAAAACATCTATCGAGTGTCCTTTATATTCTCCTGTTTCGCTATCTTGGTATAAGTTTTCATCAATAAAGTGAAGAGGGCTTTCCGTGCTAGACACAATGCGAGAACTCTCGCCGGCAAAACGACCCGCACCTAAAATATATCTATCTTGCGAATTCTTGTTGCCCATGCAGGCAGCAAGCATAAAAAGAATAATTAAAAACAATTTATAATTCATAATTAAAAACATTATAAACAATGACGACTAGACGTTCAAGCAAGCACCTTGCCAAACCCAAATATCTTTCTCCTTCTCTTGTAAGCGGTGAGCTACCTGTTGCGCTTGCGCCGCGCTCTCAACAATAGCAAAGCACGCACCCCCCGAACCGCTCATACCATAAGCACCTGAATCTTTTATCAACTCCGCCAAACGAGACAAAAGCCCTTGCGCTTGCGGCACGAAAGGCGTTAAGTCATTGCCCGCTTGCGAACAAAAAGCAAAAACCTCCGCCGCCGTGCGCAAAAGAGGATAAGCCCCCGACTCTTTTACATCATCAGCATAACGCCTATCCCAAGCATCAAAAATAGACTGCGTCCCTATCGGCTCTTTATGCGCCGCTAATACACAATGAAGACGCGGCAAAGGCAGGCTCTCAACGCGCTCACCCGCTTCGTTCAACCACAGACTCTGCGAAAGATAGCAAGCCGGCACGTCTGCCCCTAGCTCAAACAAACCGCGCGGAACATGAATCCTCAACCCGCGCGCGATGCCTCTTATCACCGCCGCGCAATCCGCCGAGCCGCCACCTAAACCACAAGCAACCGGTATATGCTTCTTTAACTTAACCCGCGCCTCCACGCCTAAAAAAGACAGCGCACGAAAAATTAAATTGCTTTCATCCAGCGGAACATATTCGGCAAACGCACCCTCGACAATCAGCTCTGCTTTTTTATTGAACTCTATTTCAATTTCATCTGCTAACTGAACGAAAGCCACCAAACTTTCTAACCGATGATAGCCGTCCGCCCGTTTGCCAAGAACCCTCAAAGTTAAATTGACTTTGGCGTGCGCCTTTTCATAAACCACCATCACATATTGGGATAATTAGGACCCCCGCCACCTTCGGGGCAAACCCAATTGATGTTTTGCGCGGGGTCTTTAATGTCGCAGGTCTTACAATGGACGCAATTCTGTGCGTTGATTTGGAAACGCTTCTTACCGCCCTCCTCGACAATTTCATACACCCCCGCCGGACAATAACGTTGCGCCGGCTCTGCAAACTCCGTCAAGTTTTTCTCTAGCGGGATAGAGTCATCACGCAAGGTTAAGTGCGCGGGCTGGTCTTCACTATGATTGGTGGAGGACAGAAAAACAGATGACAATTTATCAAAACTAATTTTGCCGTCAGGCTTGGGGTAATCTATAGGCTTGTGCTGGGCGGCAGGCTCAAGCGATTGATAATCCGCGCCTTTATGCTTGACCGTAAAGGGCAGGCGGACAAACAAAGTTCTTAACCACATATCCGCGCCGCCGAGCATAATACCCAAAATGCCAAAGCGCGCCCAAAGCGGCTTAACATTACGAACTCTTTTGAGCTCTTTATGAACCGCGCTGGCTTTATAACTTTTTTGATAACTTTCTAAAACGCTCGCGGGCTCTTCTTTTGACAGCTCAAGAGCCTCCGCCGCCGCCTCCGCCGCGAGCATGCCAGTGAGAATAGCGTTATGGCTACCCTTAATGCGCGGCACATTGACAAAGCCCGCACCGCAACCAATCAAAGCACCGCCGGGAAAAACCAAACGCGGCACCGATTGAAGCCCGCCTTGCGTAACCACGCGCGCGCCATAAGCAACACGCTCGCCACCCTCAAAAACATCGGCGAGCGCCTTGTGCTTCTTCATTCGCTGGAATTCATCAAAGGGCGAGAGGTAAGGATTCTTATAATCCAAAGCCAGAACCAACCCGACCGATAGATAATTATCGCCAAAGTGATAAAGAAAAGAACCGCCACCGGTCTTGTTCTCTAAGGGCCAGCCGAGCGTATGCACAACCAAACCCTTTTGATGTTTCTTCGGATTTATTTTCCACAACTCTTTGATGCCAATGCCATATTTTTGCGGCTGGCAATTCGCATCGAGCTTAAAGTGCTTAATCAAAAACTTCGTGAGCGAACCGCGCGCGCCTTCGGCAAAGAAAACATATTTACCTCTTATCTCCACGCCTTGCGTGTAGCTGTCTTTTTTCTCACCCGCTTTGCTAATACCCATATCACCCGTGGCGACACCGCACACCTTGCCCTTATCGTCAAACAAAACCTCCGCTGCCGCGAAGCCCGCGTAAATCTCAACCCCTAGGGCTTCGGCACGTGTCGCAAGCCAGCGACACACCTCTCCTAGAGAAACAATATAATTGCCGTGATTCTTCATCAAGGGCGGCAGAAATAAATTCGGCAACTTGAACGACCTGTTCTTCGTTAAAAAATAAAAAATATCCTTACGCACCGGGCTATCAATCGGCGCACCCTCCTCTTTCCAGTTCGGCAAGAGCGCACTCAAGGGCTTCATATCCATCACCGCGCCCGACAGAATATGCGCGCCAACCTCCGAGCCCTTCTCCAAAACGCAAACCGAAAGCTCTGGGGATTGCTGCTTGAGCCTTATCGCCGCCGCTAACCCCGCAGGTCCCGCGCCGACAATAACAACATCATAATCCATTCCCTCCCTGTCTTCACCGGGCAGGATAAACCCTTGCCGAGCATTTACTTCTGCCACTTGTGCCGCTTGTGCTTTATCCATTTCATTCCCCTTTTGCTCTGTCTTGCGTTATAGTTTTGTATGACTTTAACAAAGACAGACGCCGCTTTTTATATCTCTTGGCTTGCCGAAGCCGGCGTGCGCGATGTGCCCGCCGAAAAGCCTACCGACTTCTATCAGCTTCAGCCCAAATCAAAGCATAACAGGCCAAAACATACCAAGCCAACTATAACACAAAGCCCTTCTCAAAAAACAAGAAAAACGCCGCCGCCGACTCAAGACTTCACGCCGCCTTTAACGCAAGATAAAGATATTACCGAAGCGCTTGCCGATGCGACCCAGCGCGCAAGCCAAGCCAATAATTTAGACGAGCTCAAAAAGCAAATAGAGGCGTTTGATTATTGTGAGCTTAAAAAGTTTGCGCGCTCGCTTGTTTTTTCTGACGGCGCGCCCCAAGCCTCTGTGATGATTATCGGCGAAGCGCCCGGCGAACAAGAAGACCGCTCGGGTGTGCCTTTTGTCGGGCAAGCGGGAAAGCTGCTTGATAAAATGCTTGGCGCGATAAATCTTTCGCGTGAAAGCGTTTATATTATCAACATCTTGCCGTGGCGACCGCCTGCCAACCGCAACCCCTTACCCGAAGAGCGCGCAATGTTTCGCCCCTTCGTCAATCGGCATATTGAACTCATCGCGCCCAAAATTATTTTACTGCTCGGCTCTATTGCGGCGAAGGAAATGCTTGCCACAGAAACTGGCATCACGAAACTGCGCGGGCAATGGCAAAAAATGAAAATTGGTGCGAAGGAATATGATACCTTGCCGACGTTTCACCCTGCTTATCTTTTGCGACAGCAGAGTCAAAAAAAACTTGCGTGGGAAGATTTACAAAGTCTTCAAAAAAAGATAGAAGAAAAAAAGATAGAAGAAATAAAATGAAACAATTTGTTCCTTTAGGGTGTGCGGTTTTAATTATTTCCGATAGTCGTGATGAAGAAACCGATAGCGCCGGTGCTTTGTTAAAAGAAAAAATAAAAACATCGGGTCACCACGTGGTTGATAAGGTTATTGTGCGTGATGACACAGAGAAAATTATTCACCAGACAAAAAAGTTTTGCGCGAATGACGCTATTGACGTGATTATCGCCAGCGGTGGCACCGGGCTAACCAAGCGCGATGTTAGCTTTGAGGCTTTCTCTTCTCTTTATGAAAAAGAAATAACCGGCTTTGCTTTCGCTTTTCATAATGTCAGCGAGCGAACGGTTGGGTTGGCTGCGGTTTTGTCGCGCGCATCGGCTGGCTTGGTTCAAGGGCGGCTGGTTTTTTCTCTGCCCGGCTCGCCTAGCGCATGCCGCGATGCGTGGGACGGAATTTTAATCCATCTTTTAGATTCACGCCATCAGCCGTGTAATCTTGCCGAACTGCTTGAGCGCATCGTCTAGCTCCTCCGCCTCGTCAATATCGGGCACCGGCGGCAGAAGGCACACGCGCTGGTGCTTGAGATTACGCAAAGTATCGCTTAGCGTCTCCGCGTGAGACCACCGCACCCCCTTGAACGCAGGCACAAACCCCGAGCGCACCCCGATTAAACTATAGCCACCGTCTCCCGCAGGCGCGACCACAACATCATTATGGCGCAGAGCGAGACGCGCACTTTTTATCACCGCCTGATTGAGCGCCAAGCTATCCGAGCCAACAAAAATAACCGGCGCAAACTTTCTTGCCAAACGCTCTAGCTTTTTTCCTAAATCCCCCGCGCCTTGCGTCAAGGGCGGCAGGGCAAAAACACCTTGATGCCACAACACATTATCGGGCGTCCAAGCAATATAACTCTCCTCCCCCATAACAGCTTCTATCGTCTGCCCCAACATAAAGCGATAAAACCTTGTGGCTTTTTGCGCACCGAGCCTTTTCGCCAAACGCGTTTTGACCGCGCCGCAATAAGGCACACGCGCGAATATAATAACCCGCACCCTCATTACCTGTATAACTTGACAAGCCGCTCAGGCGAGACACCTAGAAAATACAAACATAATAAAAATAAATTCCTTAGGCTTTGGCGGATATAACCCCTTTGCCTAAACCGCTCGGCGCGCGTGGTGAGAGGCACGTCCAAAAAATAAATCTGCTTGCGATGAAACTGGCTAATCAAAGCAACATCTTCCATCAGGGGCTGTTTTGGAAACCCACCCACTTTGAGATAATGGCTACGATGTATTAGCAACCCTTGGTCGCCATAGGGCAAGCCAAAAAAGCGGCACCGATAATAAACCAGCCGCTCTAATAGCCTTGCTTGAAAGCTCTGGTCGTCTAGCTTAAACCGAAAGACCGCCAGCGGGTGGCTGTTGCGGGCAATAAAAGACCCGATGGCTTCTTGCCAGCCCGCGCCCAAGCGGCTATCGGCGTGTAGAAATAATAGCCATTCTAGCCTTGTCTGCCCTGCGCCTTTAGCGAGCTGTGCGCCCCTACCCCCGCTTTCGGTGAGAACCCGCGCGCCCGCTTCTTGCGCCACTGCCGCGCTGGCGTCTTGCGAGCCGCCATCTACCACAATCACTTCAAAGCCCGCCACCTGCCCCAATAACTCCCGCAAACAAGCCTCGTCATTGAGAACCGGAACAACGATATTAACTTTTGATGTTAGCTTCTCCACCTTGCTATCTTAAACTAATCTTATTTTAGAAGCGCGAATTCGCTATACTATTTTCTATGATTCGTTTTCTTATCATCGGGTTTGCTTTTACCCTTATGCTTGCCTCTTGTGGTGAAAATAAGCCTGTAAATGCCTCGTCCCCCACTCTTACCGAGATGACCCTCACCGAGATGATCTTGGGGCAAGAAAACGCGCCCATTACAATCGTTGAATATGCCTCGATGACCTGCGGACACTGCGCGCAATTCCATCTTTTCACGCTACCTAAGCTCAAAAGAGATTTTATCGACACCGGCAAGGTGAGGCTGATTTTTCGCGAGTTTCCGCTTGACCCTTGGGCGACCTCTGCTTCTTTGGTGGCGCGATGTGTCAGTGGTAAGAACTCCAAACGCTTCTTTGCCTTCATAGGTATTCTGTTTAAGAAACAAGCCCAGTGGATAAATAGCGAAGACCGACTCGCCGAATTACAAAAGATATCGCGTCAGGCGGGGTTGTCGGGGGCGCGGTTTCGGCAGTGCTTCGATAACCAGAAATTACTAGAAGGGCTAAATCACAATAAGCAACGCGGCGAAAATGATAATGTGCGCGCGACCCCCTCTTTCCTCATCAATAATAATGCGCTCGTGGAGGGCAACCAGCCCTACAACAAATTGCGCGAGATTATCGAAAGCGAGCTGCCTTAATGTTTTTCAAACGCATTAAAATTAGTGGCTTCAAGTCTTTCGCCGAGCCGGTGGAAGTGGATATTCTGCCCGGTCTCACTGGCGTGGTGGGTCCTAATGGCTGTGGGAAGTCTAACCTCGTTGAAAGTTTGCGCTGGGTGATGGGCGAGACCTCTAAAAAATCCTTGCGTAGCGACTCGATGGAAGATGTTATCTTTGGCGGCACTTCTCTACGTGCACCGCGCGAGCTCGCTGAAGTTTCTGTCGTGCTCGATAACGCCGAAGGCACCGCCCCCCAACCTTATAACGATAAGCAGGAAATAGAAGTTGGTCGCTTTATTCAGCGCGGTGCTGGCTCTAAATATCAAATCAATGGCGGGGACGCGCGCTTGCGCGATGTCAATTTATTCTTCGCTGATTTATTGGGCGGCGCGCATTCTTCCGCTCTCGTTAGTCAAGGGCGTATCGAGCAGATTATCCTATCCAAGCCCGCCGAAAAGAAAAAAATCCTAGAGGAAGCCGCTGGCATCACCGGTCTTTATACCAGACGGCATGAGGCAGAGCTTAAACTCAATCGCGCGCAAGATAATCTCAATATCGTTTCCGACACCATCAAGCAAACCGAAAACCGACTCAAGCAATTAGAAAAACAAGCTATCCAAGCCAATCGCTATCGCGCGCTGGACGCTGAAATAAATCGCAATGAAGGTATCAAATGCTACTTGCGCTGGCTCAAAGCAAAAGATGCGCTCGCCCAAGCAGAGCAAGCAGGCTCCAAAGCCGATAGCCTCGTTAATCAAAATAACGCTCACGCTGAAAACGCCTCGCAAGCCGAACAAGAAGCCGAAGCGCTCTTAGCCCAAGCAAGGCAAAAAGCTATTCACGCCACCTCCTCTTACGAGAAGCTAGAAAACGAACGCACCTTGCTCCAAAGCGAAATCCAAAAGGTTGCTGAGAAAATTTCCGCGCTCACCCAAAGCCAAGACGAACTCAAAGCCGACAAAAGCCATACAGAAAAAATGCTCGCCGATAGCCAAGCGCAAATTAGCGCGCTCGCTAACGAAAGCCAACAACTAGAGCTCAACAGCGCGAATCATACCGCGTCCATAGCCGCCGCCGAACAAACACGCACCCAAGCCCAACTCTCTTTAGAGCAAGCCGAAGAAAAAGCAAAAGCCGCCGCGCAACAAAACGCCAACTGGCAAGCGCAAACCCTCTCCTTACACAAGCAGCTAGAGGAAGCGCAAAAAAGATTCCAAACCGCCTCAGACGAAGAAAAAGAAATCGCCCTCCAGCTAGAGCAATTCGCCTCGTTTGATGACGAAAGCCAAGAAGTCGCCGCGCTAAAAGAGCAAACAGACCAAGCACACCAAAAAGTGCGCACCGCCGAAGAGAACCTACAAGGCATAGAAAAACAAAAACAAACCGAAGAGCAAAACGAACGCACCACCCTTGATACACTCACGCAGGCGCGCGCGGCGGCATCGCAACATCAAGCCGAGCTTGCCGCGATGGGACACCTCTTCGCCGATATTGGCAACCACCCCGGCAAGGCAGTGATAGACCTCATTCGCGCAAGCTGGTTCAGTTCGCGCAATTTGGAGAAGGCTTTAGCCGCCGCACTCGGCGATGACCTGATGGCATCTTTGGAAGAAGGCTCGGCGAGCTTTTGGAAGGAAAATGTCAAACGCGAGAAGCTCGCCTTTTTCTTTCGCCGCAAGCAGGGCGATGGCAAAGCCTCTTTGCCCGATGGCTGTCAGCCGTTAAGCAAATTTATTCGCAAGCCTCTCGTGCTGCGCGCGCGGTTAGAGCAAACCGGCTTGGTCGATGCAGACAAGGGCGCGAAGCTACAAAAAAAATTGAAAGTAGGGCAGAGACTCGTTTCGCACGAAGGACACCTCTGGCGCTGGGACGGATTTTGTGCCGACCCGCGTATCGCTCAAGCAACGCAAAACAGATTAGCCCAGTGGAAAACTTTCTCCGATATGCAAGCCAAGGCGCAAGAAGCAAAAAAAGCAGAGCTTCACGCCGAAGCCGAATTAAATAAAGCGCGCTTGCGTCTCGCGGATATTTCAGCGCAAGTGGAAACGCACAAGCTCGCGTTATCTAAAGCCAACGAGACCGCCGAAGCCAATCGTAACCTGTGGCAACAGGAGGCGTCTAAAATATCTCAAGCGAGTGCCAAAAAAGCCGCGCTTGATGAAGCCGCGCGCAGACTCAAAGATGAAAAAGTAAAAGCCGCTAACCTCCAGCAAGAAAGTCAAGTCGAGCTCGATAAGGCTCAAAGCAACAACCGCACCAAGCAAGCCGAAGAAACCGCGCAAGCCGAAGCTCTGGTAAAACGCGAGGCTCTATCCACCGCAACGGACGCTCTCAACCGCGCCAAGCAGGCGATGCAAAAAAGCAAAGAGCGCAGAGAAGAAATCACCGCCACACAAAAACAGGGAGAGCAAAACCTCTCGCAACACACCGAGCAAGTGAGCGTTTTAACCCAGAGACAAAAAAACACCGAGCAAGAACTCACGACCCTCGCCTCTCAACCTGCAGCACTTGATGACAAAATGAAAGCGCTTATCGAGACGCTAACGCAGGCGCAAAAAAATAAAGAGGCGATGACTCTCGCCAACCAAGACGCCGACAAGGCTTATCAAAAAGAACGCCAGCAAAGACAGGAAATAGAAAAGGCGCTCACTTCGGCGAAGGAAACCCTCGCGAGCCAGAAGGCTAAGTGCGAAGCCGCGCGCCAAACATTAGCCGAGCGCAAAACCGATATTAAAAATAGCTTCCAGCTAGAACCCGAAGGCGTTCCTAGTTGGGCGGAGCTGGAGACCGATAGCCCTCTGCCTGCCATAAGCGACATAGATCAAACGCTAGAAAAACTAGAGCGCGAACGTGCGCACATCGGCGCGCCCAACCTTCAAGCCGACGAGGAGCGCGAAACCCTGCTCGAAAACTACGAGGAAATGAAAGAAGAAGCCAGCAACTTACAAAAAGCCATCAATGAACTGCGCAAAGGTATTACCACCCTCAATGATGAAGGACGTGCGCGGCTTGAAGATGCGTTCGAAATTGTGAACGAAAACTTTAAGAAGCTGTTTAAGACTTTGTTCGGCGGAGGCTCCGCGCGACTCAACCTCGTTAGCCTCAACCCTGAAGAAGAAGCAAAAGGCATCGATAAGGACATCGATATTTTAGAAGCTGGCTTAGATATTGTCGCGCGCCCGCCGGGTAAGGCTATTCAATCTATGTCGCTGCTTTCGGGCGGAGAAAAAACCCTCACCGCGATTGCTCTTTTATTTGCGGCGTTCAAGGCGCGACCCGCGCCTATCTGCGTTCTCGATGAGGTCGATGCTCCCCTCGATGAAAAGAATGTCGAGCGCTTCTGTAATCTCGTTGCTGAAATCGCCGCGAGTGAAAAAACACGTTTCTTAGTCGTCACCCACCACTCCCTCACGCTTTCGCGAATGGACAGGCTTTTTGGCGTCACAATGGAGGAAGAAGGCGTTAGCCGCATCGTCTCTGTTGATTTAGGGCAAGCAGAAAAACTTCGCGAAATTCCCCATGCTGCCGAATAACCTCGTAAATGCTTGAATAAAAACAATTTTTTCTACGCTCCACACGAACATCATAAAACCTCAACTGCTTATTTTTTGGCTTGACAAGCATTTATATTCATTTAGATTGTATATTACGAATCTAAACTACAGCTATAGGAGGAGACAAGATGTCCCATAATATAGGTTTGGGGAAACCCTTTATTTTTTATACGTCTTTAGTGCTGTTGGCAGTTGGGCTTATCACAAGTTCTGCCAAAAGTGCGCTAAATACCACTTCCGCTTTACTCGGAAACACTCAAGAGGTCGCCTCTTCTGTTGCTTCTAGTTGCGGTGAGAAGGCAGATTATCAATCCTGCGCTCTCAGCATTGGCGGCAGTCAGCTCCTTACATTAGGGTTTGATAAAATCGCTAATGCGCTCGGGCTTCAAAACGCTATGCGCATTAAAAATGAAATGCGCTTTGTGTCAGGTGATGGACTTGTCGGCGATTTAGATGCCGTTATTCCTCTTGCCGGCTTCTCCGCAGGCAAGACCGATGGTGCTAACTATGCCCTTTTCCTTCAGTCAGGCATTACACGCTGGAGCGATAGCTCTATCGTCCGTGATGATGTTCGCTTCGGGGGGGTCTTACGCTTCTATGTAAGCGATAATAAAGCATCTGCGCTTGGGCTTATCTCCTTCTTCCAAACCAACTTGAACGCAGGACATCAAAGAGTCGTGCTCGGTGCTGATTATATCGGCAAGCTGGGCGGTAGCACCTTTAGCTACTACTATCCCGTTAGCGACTGGAAACAAGGCGCTCATAACACCATCCAAGATATTGATTATCAAGAGCGTCCTATGGAAGGCATGGAATTTAAGGCTAACCTTAACCTCACTTCTACAATGAAGCTAGAAGGCAATGTTAGCCAATGGCAAAGCGATAACTTTGGCGCAAACCATTCTCTCGTTCAAGCAGGCGTGGGCGTGGATTGGCAGCCTCATCGCTTCCTCAACTTCAAAGCAGAGTGGCAACACATTGAACGCGATGACCTTATCTCCAAGCAAGGCATCACAACCGAACAACCCATGACTTTCTCCGCTAGAATTAAACTTCCGCTTCAAGCAGGTAAAATTAACGCGACACCTAAAGATTTCGCTCTAGTTAACCTTGAGCCTTTCGGCAAAATGAGCTTGAGCAATGGCGTGGCTGATATTTGGCAAGCAGCTGATGTTGAAGGCAAAATTAGATATTCTAAAAGAGGCTCTGCTCCTTCTGCTGTATCAAAGGGAAATGTCTCTGTTATATTTGAGAACGCACAAGCCTCAACCGGTGGGCAGTTTGTTCTCGTGGCAAGCACGCCCCATCAAGCCAATAGAGATTATCAAGTGAGCATCCGCCTTCAAGGAACAGGTGCTAACCCAGCCATCGCTGGTGAGGACTTTGTTGATGAAGTCTATACTATCACTATTAAAAAAGGACAGGATAGCGGTAAGACTGCTGTTAGAATTCTTGATAACCCTAACATTAAACAAAAACGCTCTATTGCTATTAAAATAGACGAAGTTATCTAATTAAAAAGGATGGACACAATGAAAACTACACTTAAAAACATAACCTTAACTCTCACCCTAGCCTTAGTTGCTGTTGCTTGTGCCGCTGGTGGCGGCGGAGGCGGCGGTGGAGGCGGCGGCGGTGGCGGCGGTGGCCCGTCAGGAACTATCGTTCCCGCCTCTAGTGTTAATGCCATGATGTTCACGCTGAACAATCAATGCACGAGTCCTCGTCTTGATGTTGCTGGGGGAGTTCGTTATAAATTCTTCACTCCAAACGCCGCTGGAACATCATTCACAGCGATTACGGGTAGTGCTACCGGTAGTGATAGCCCTAGTGGAACTTTGGCAGACGGCGAAAGTGTATCGGTTGGATTTAGTTGTGACGAAAATACAACAGTATGCTGGGGTGCAACTATTGATTATGCTACAGGCGGAAGAACCTATGCTTGGCAATTAGGTGAGAATGGCGATGATCCTGGTAGTCAATGCGGCTCTGACCTCGCAACTGCTATAACCAACGATTGTTGCATACCTTGTAGCACTGGCACGACAACACGTAGTGTTACTTGCGGTAGCCCAACACCTTAAAACAAATTTCTTTTAAGATAATAATCCTAAAAAGGGAAGTGAGGTTATCCTCCTTCCCTTTTTTCTTTTTCCCCTTTTTATAGGCTTTTAGCCCTATCGACTTTAGCGGGTAGTAAATCTTGTTTTAGCCGCAGGAGGCTTTTCCGCGCCGCCGGCAAAACACTGCGCATTTGACATCCAAAATTGCGCCGCTTCCCCCTTCACTTCTAAACGGGTATCGGCTATGTTGCGCGTTTGCGTGACAACTTGACAAAATTCTTCCGCCAAACCTTTGATAAACACCTCATCGCTTGCCTCTCCCCATTGCCAAGTGGCTCCGGTTGGACCAAGCAGCTCTACATAGGGCTTCGGCTCAAGAGGCTTCAGCCCACGCACTTGAAAAGTCCAGCCATAAGTGTTCACCCCCAAAACCGCAATGTTCTTAATGTGGTCCTTGTTCTCACGCGCGATACCCAAAATATCATACACCGCTTGCCCATGCGCCCACGTTTCCATCAGCCGCGCCGTTATTGACGAGCGCACGCTCATATCGGGTCCAACCCACTTAACCCGCTTCTTGCTGTCGGCTTCATAAAACCGCGCCGCCATCGCCGCGTAATAGGTATGCCATGCTGATAAGAGCCTATGCCCCTTTAAGTCATTCACTTGCTTTAGCTCAAACTCCCTCATCGTGCCCTTTTTCGCCGCGACCCACGCGCCGAGCTCTCGTGTAAAAGAAACAAACGCAGCTTCATCAGCCAAAGACTTATCCGCCGCGATGTTCCATAAATGTAAATGCGCCAATATCTGATTTATCGTCCAGCCCTTGAATTGCGTCTCTAGCTCAAATTGCGCCTCGTCTAAAGGCGATAGCAAAGCATAAAGTGCTTCACACTCTGCCTTGAAGTCTGGAGCTTGTTCAATCATAAAGTGATTTTAACAGAAAAATAGGCTATAAAAAAGAATGAATTTTGAAACTGCGATTACCCCCCAACGCACCCATCAACATGTAGGCGATAGTTCCGCGAGCAACCCTTTTACTAAAACCTATAAAGGACACATCACGCAAGATTGGGTTATTGTGGTTGGTCCTAATGGTGGGTTTATCGCTGCTTATCTGCTGCGCGCCGCGCGCCTCGCCGTTGAGGGCAACCGCCTCGCGCGCTCGCTCACGGTGGATTATTTCGCGGCACCTAAAATAAGCGCATGCCAAATAAAAACTCAAATCATTCGGCAGGGCAAGAGCCTCACCTTCGTCCGCGCCGAGATGTGGCAAGAGGATATATTATGCGCGAGTGCCATCGCTAGTTTCTCTCTGCCTTATGACACGCGCATCCATCTGCCCCATGAAAAAATGCCTGCAGCACTTTCTTTTGATGAGTCTCCGCTTATGCCGAAAATGCTGCCTATTCACAATAATTACGAAATGCGTTCGGCATTTGGCACGCAGCCTTTTACCAGCGGGGATAAAGCCATCTCAGGCGGTTGGACAAGGCTACTCGAACCGCCTGCTGATTTTAATGCTGAAATGTTAGCCGCCATTAGCGATTGCTGGCCGCCCGCTCTTTTTAGCATTATGTCCCAAGAGCAATTCGGAAAATCACGCGGTATGCCTACCATTGAGCTCTCCGTTTATTTTGTTCAAGCCGAAATTTATCCCCAGCTTAAACCGACCGAACCTGTGCTCGCGCGCTTTCAAGCACTCGAAACACTCGGCGGGCTATTCACCGAAGACGGCGATATTTGGAGTAAAAACGGCAAGCTTCTCGCGCGTGTGCGCCAGCTTGCGATTGCTCTTTAGCTCCGTTATAATGATTCTATGTCTAGGATAGCGCGTTTAGTTTTTTTAGCATCTAACAATGGCTCGGCGATGCGGGCGGTGGCACGCGCGATTGCTAATAATAAACTCAAAGCGCGCATAGAGCTTGTCATTAGCAATAAAACTCACGCGCCGGCGCTTACCTTCGCGAGGGAAAATAATATAAACGCGAAATATATCAATGACGACAAAGACCTTGCCGAGCAGATAAAAGTTATAAGTCCTGACTTCATCGTGCTGAGTGGCTATCTTAAAAAAATCCCTCCCTCTCTTTTGGCGGCGGACATTGCTCCAGTGATTAATATCCACCCCTCTCTTTTGCCTAAATTTGGCGGTAAGGGAATGTTTGGAATCAATGTTCATAAAGCCGTGCTCGACGCTAAAGAAAAATATAGTGGTGCGACTATCCACTATGTCAATGAGCATTATGACGAAGGCGAAATCATCGCTCAAACCCCCCGCCTTGCCATCAAAGCCGACGATAGCCCCGAAAGCCTCGCCACGCGCGTAATGAAAGCCGAAGAAAAACTTGTGTTAAAAGGGCTTGAAGCACTCATTGAAAAAATTGCTGCTTAAATAAATTTTGTGCTACTCTCACCATTGAAACTATTCCTCGGTAGCTCAGTTGGTAGAGCAGACGGCTGTTAACCGTCAGGTCGCTGGTTCGAGTCCGGCCCGGGGAGCCACAGGCTCGGTGAGCCACAGGCTCGGTGAGCCACAGCCAATTTAACAGGAGATTGATGATGAATAAACTAAACAAAAACATTAAAATTGCTTTGCTCGGAGCGCTCATTTGGATTGGCGTTTTCACCGTTGGAGCTTTTCTTTTCACGCCCGAAGGCAAGCCGCGCCTTGAGCTATTGCTAACGCAAAACATTTTCTACCTAAGCACTGCGCTACTCGCGATGGGGTTTCTTTTCTTTTATTTCAAGGATGTCAAAAGCCATTTCCTGCGCGAAGGCATCGTCATTGGAATCATTTGGATTATCGTCAATACCGCGCTCGATTGGCTTATTCTCTTGCCGCTATTTGATATTACCTATAGCGATTGGCTGAAAAATATCATGCCCGCCCTATTCGTCTTGCCTATTTTGAGTATCGGCACCGCCCTTATTATCCAAAGACAAAAACAAGAATAGGAACAAGAATAATCTAAATCGGCGCAACATCGGAAAAAACAAAGCCATCGCGCTCAATCCCTTCGCTAACCTTAACCTCTATCGGCGCTTTATAAAAAGGCGCGTCAATAACCGCAGTATGAAATTCTCCGTTTTCTCCGCACGGGTCAATATCTGGCGGTAAGTCTTTTATAAACGACTTGTCAAACATGCGCCCCGCAAAGTTAGGACTCAACTTTTTAGGATTGATACAAACCGCAACCGCACGCAACCCACCATCTACCATCGTTTCAGCAAGCGCTGCCGTCTCCTCGCCCCATAGAGGAAAAACCGGCTCCATATCAATCTTTGCCATCTGCCTCTCGCGATAAGCGCGGATGTCCTCTAAAAATAAATCCCCAAAAATAACATGCGTGATGCCCGATGCTTTTAGCGGTAAGAGTGCCTCTTCCATCACTTGCTCATACACTTCGTTAGAACAAGGCGAGGTCGGCAACCATACCTTATGACAAGGCAAGCCTATCGCCGCCGCTTGCCTATCTAAAATTGTTTCACGAACCCCGTGCATCGATATCCGCTCGTAAGGCTTCGTTAGCGTGGTGAGCATCCCTTGAATGTCAAAATGCTTCTGCGCACGATAAAAAGCCCACGCACTATCCTTGCCCGAAGACCAAGCAATGAGCGCCTTCGCTTTACCTTCGCTCATAGGACAAAACAGCAAAATGGCGCATAGCCAAACGCCATAAGCCAAATATCCCTATCGTGTAAAATAAATTACCCACAAGCTGGTTGCCATAAAAAGGCACGGCAACTATATAGCAAGTTATCAAACCCTCTAGTGTCGGTGGGTAAAGAGAACTGCCCGCCCAAACCGCAAAATTAGTGGTGATGAAAAATAAAGTGGAAGCCAAAATCGCCATCAGCCACGGCGCATAAAAAGCGCGATAGCGCCTCAACCAAATGCCTAACAAAACAAAAAAAGCAAAACAGCTATACACCACAGGCATTAAAGAATGAATGCCACGCATCGGCGTGAATAACTCCAAAACAATATCGCTTATCAACATCGCGCATAAAGGCACAAAAAAAGCAATGCCCCTATTAGAAAAATAAGCCCCGCCAAACAAAGATGCCGCAACAATCGGGGTGAAGTTATCAAGGTGAGGAAGCAACCGCGATAAAATTAACCCGAACACTATCCCCGTGACAGCCCAAAACTTTATTTTAATTTTTACCTGCTCACTCATTGTATAGCTCCCGCGATAATAGTCTTAATATCAGACAAATCATAAGCCACCACCACTAGCATTAAAGCTAACACAACCGCGATGATAATAGAAGCAACTCTACCCGCCAAAAATCGACTTATCCCCTGACCCGCCAAAGCCCAAAGGCTTATCGCAATATAAGTTTGCGCCGTGAAAATAATCACCGCTAACAAAATCCAAAAATTGAAGGTCAACATTGAACCCAAAAAACCCGAAAAAACCGTTAAACCAAAAAGAATGATTTTCGGATTAACAAATTGCAGAAACAACCCGCGCTCAAAACTTAATACTTCTTCCTCTTTGACATCACCTTCAAGCCTTGCGGTCGCGCTCGCAAGAATGCTCCACGCAAGCCACAAAATATAAAGACCGCCAATAATGCGTAATACGCGCTCGCCCCCTTGCCACGCACTCAGCAAGCCCGCCGAAAACAAAGCGCACAAGGACAAAACTATAAAAACGCCCACGCAAATGCCCGCTAAAAAAGGTTGAGAACGCCGAAAACCAAACAACAAGCTCTGCGACATCGCCACGATATTATTAGGACCCGGTGTAAAAGCGCTAATTAAAGAAAAAGCCGCAAGCTCAGCTAAATTTACCCCTGTCATATTCTGCGGTTAGCCTTGTCGTGCCTTGAAGCGCCTGTTGATTTTATTTATAACAAAAAGCCTGCCCCGACGGCGCACAACCCTATTCGCACGATGGCGATAGCGAACAGATCTTAACGAATTGCGAATTTTCATTTTTTATCCTTAACTTTACGCTTAACATAACGCCTTTTGGCTTGAGCGTCAATTTTTTTCTTTGGTTTCGCTGCGACTTGCGGCTTTTTTCTGGCTTTGGTTTTCTCAGGCTCGGTGGGCAGGGTTTGCTCGATGCCCTCAAGCGGCACCCCCGCCACGTGAGGCGCGTGGATACGCCCGTCTTCGCTCGCGAAGCCTTTAGAGCCAAGTTTCTTTATCGTCGGATGCCACAGCACCAGCATAAAAAACACTATCATGCTTGACGCTACAATTAGAAAAGGTCCTTGCGGGTAATAGGCGTAAAGCACCGCGCCGGTAAAAGGATTGATAACATGCCCGACCGCCGCGGTCGCATTGACAACACCCGCCGCCGCACCTTGATGACTCCTGCTCACCGATAAACTCGCCGCCGCCATCAAACCCGGTCGCATCAAGCCAAAACCCAAACCGCTCAAACCTAAATATAAAACCAGCACAGGATAACTATCGCTAAACGCCAAACCCAAATAGGCAAGCATCAAAATAAGAGAACTATAAACAAGCAAAGAACGCACCGGCGGGTCAAAGCGCTGGATAATACCAAACTGCGCAAACAAAGCGCCCATCGCCATGAAAGTAAAACCGATGCCAACCAACTGAGTCACTTCCGTCTTCCCTAATCCTAGCTTGTCGATAAAATAAAAAGCCGTGAGCTGAATCAAAACCGATTGCGCATAACCCGCTAAAGAACCAAGCAACACAAAAATGCGTAACGGCTTAGCGAAAATACTCATTTGCTTGTTCTTGCCCTTGTTGAAATTGACTCGGCTTTTCTGCGGCACGAGAAAAAATACCATCGCTGCAGCAACTAAACCCAAAGTGCCGACAATCAAAAAAGGCGCCAAAGAACCAAACACTATCAAGCCCGCCGCCAAACCCGGTCCGATGATATTGCCTATCCCAAACGATGCCGTTATTAACGAAGCCCCACGCGCGCGCTTTGCTCTTGTGGTTCTGTCTGCCATATAGGCTTGCGCCGCCGGCATCGTGCCTGAGCCAAAAATACCAAAAAATGAACGCGCGATAATCAAAAACGGCAAAACCAAAGCAGCCGAAAGCAACGCACTTTGACTCGCATAAATAACCGCTGTTATCAGCAACGTGGAAATCGCAAACCCCGATAAACCAACCACCATGATATTGCGCCTGCCCCAAACATCGCTCTGCCTGCCCCAAAAGGGAGAGCAAAAAACCCACGCTATCGCCGACAAGGAGAAAATAATCGCCGTTTGCGATTCACTCAAGCCCAGCTCGCGCGCGATGGGCGGCAAAACCGCAAAAAATAGAGACTGACCCAT
Source organism: Alphaproteobacteria bacterium (assembly GCA_965209065.1). GTDB lineage: Bacteria > Pseudomonadota > Alphaproteobacteria > JAPOUT01 > CBDBUR01. The sequence goes on along the minus strand of OZ242373.1, from coordinate 141,989 downwards.
ACCCAAAAGCAACAGACCCATAAACAAAACCTGCACACCGCGATGAGACGCCTCGCTCGGGGTCTTGGAATGTAAGTGAAACCCTATCCCTTTCCTCTCTGCTTTAAGCCGCTTTTTACTTGTTTTTCTTTGCGCTTGCGCCATAATAGATAACATTATAATACTAGTTTTTCATAAATATAAAACAAGTTATACTCCCCTGATGAACGGCAGGGCGCGTAGCTCAGTGGGAGAGCACTGCGTTGACATCGCAGGGGTCGCTGGTTCAATCCCAGCCGCGCCCACCATATCAGATGAAGGCAAGCACAGATGAGGACATCAATGACGCATAAAGTAAAAGACACATTCTACATAAAGCAAACGCAACAAGGCTCGCCTTTCCTTATCAATATGCCCCATAGCGGCAAGGAGTATAGTGAAGCCTTTCTCGCGCGCGCGGCGATTTCGCTCCTCGAGTTGCGCTCGCAGGAGGATTTCGCGGTTGATGCGCTTTTCCAAAATGCGCACACTTACGGCATCACTTTGATGGCGGCAACCTTCCCGCGCTCTTTCATTGACCTCAACCGCCAAGCCTATGAGCTGGACCCCGAAATGTTTTGTGAGCCCCTTCCGCCGTTTGTCCAAAGCGCTACGCCTTGTGTGCTTAACGGCATTGGCACTATCGCTCGGCGCGCCGCCAATGGAAAAGAAATCTACGCGCAAAAATTAAAATGGAAAGAAGCCCTTGAACGCATAGAAAATTACTACATTCCCTACCATCAAACCTTACAAAAACTGCTCGATGACATTAAAAGGCAATTTGGACAAGTTATTCTTTTAGACTGCCACTCTATGCCTTCTAAAGATAGCACCGCGGATATTGTGCTTGGCGATAGGTTTGGCTCTTCTTGCCACCCTCCCCTGCGCGATTTTCTCTGCCAGCTTTGGACCTCGCTCGGCTATAAAGTTGCCGAGAACGACCCTTACGCCGGCGGCTTCATCACCCAACATTACGGCAAACCTAGTGAGAATCAATTCGCCGTCCAAATAGAAATTAATCGCAGACTCTATATGGATGAAGATAAGTTAGCACCCAATAAAAATTGGAAAAAACTCGCTAGCGATATTGATGCTTTTCTCAAGCAGTTAGAAAACTTTGAACCTTTAGCTAGAAGCATTTCTCGCGCGGCTCAATGATAAAGCAAGTGATAACCCCAACGCCCGAACTCGCTCTAGCCCTTGACCTCGCCGATGAGGCGCGCGCCATAGCCCTTGACGGCTTTCGGCAAGCGCGCCTAGAGAAGAATAAATCCGCCACCGCTTTCGACCCAACAACCAACATAGACATCGCCATAGAAAAAATGATGCACGAGCGTATCCAAGCCGCCTTTCCCCACCATCAAATTAGAGGCGAGGAGCTTGCCCCCATCAACCCAAACGCCGCTCCCTGCTGGTGCCTCGACCCCATTGACGGAACAAGAAATTATTACGCCGGCTATGTCGGCTGGGGAATACTCATCGCTTTCGGTGAAGAAGGCAAAATGCACTTCGGCATCATCGACCACCCCACCACCGGCGAACGTTTTGTCGCCGATAGAGCCGCAGGACTATGGATAAAAGAAAAAGAAACAAAAACCCTAAAAACAAAAACACAAAATGGGCTGAGCGATAGCGTGCTTGCGGCAACCACGCCGCAAATGTTTCAGCCCAACGAGCGCCAAGCCTTCGAGCGCATTAGCGCACAAGCGAAAATAACGCTTTATGGCGGTAATTGCTATTCTTACGGGTTGCTCGCCTTGGGGCAGATAGATTGCGTGATAGAAGCCGGGCTAAAGGAATATGACATCGCCGCGCTCATTCCTATTGTTGAAACCGCCGGCGGAGTCATAAGCGACTGGCGCGGACAAAACCCCCTCACTTCTAATAGCGGACAAGTTGTCGCCAGCGCCAACCAAGCTCTCCACGCGCTCCTGCTTGCTAAGCTGAACGAAACTTCTGCTTAATCAAATAATCTAGCGAAAGAGCGCCGCCGCCCTTAGCAACCAAAAAGGCTAACAGTGCGAACCATAAAGCATGATGCGACCACCACCCGCTTGGATAAACAAATTGAATCACAATTGTCATCGCAAACAAACCAAGTGCCGCGAACCGCGTGCCTAAACCCAAAATAAGCATAATGGGAAAAAGATGCTCGCCCAAAGTCGCCAAATATGCCGACACAACAGGAAACGGAACCTTATACTCATACTCAAAAAGCAAAAAGGTTTTGTCTAAAAGCATAAAACCATCTACCTTCGTCTGCCCCGAAAACCAGAAAACCGGCGCTATCGCGAGACGACCGAAAAGACCAACAATACCATAAGGTATCATCTCAAAATAACCAACAAATCGATTCACCATTTTAACTATAAAGTCCATCACAACCTCCTATTTTAATAATTGTTTCGTTAAACATAAAGATAACCCATTCGCCAAATCAAAATTGGGAAATTTTTTCATCGTTAGGGCAACCGCCTCGCCGAGCGTGTTTTTGCCGTTTAAGTTAGATAAAAACAAGCTAATATCGGCGGCTAACCTAAAAATATCTGCCACGCCCACCCTTTTGGGCTCTTCATCGCGGCAAATTAAAAGATGGGTTTCGCGCGGCATAAGCTCTAACTCCGCCACAACTTCTGCTTGGTGCGCTTGCCAAATCTCATCAGCCGGCCAGTCTAGCTGAAGCAAGCGCACGCAAGCGCGCAAGGCAAATTTTTGCGCCGCCAAGCCATCATCGTCTAACCCGTGAAGCCTATCCCTATCAAGCGGCAGGTCTGTTTTAGCATTTACACTTTGGCGACAAGCCCATTCCAAAGAAGCAACATCGCCCATATAAGGATAGGCGGCAAGCGCTTGGTGAGCCTTGAGCATCGCGCCAAAAAATTCGCCGTAAGAAGATAAATCCGTGTTTTGCGGTAAATGCGTGCGAACAAACTCCGCCCCTATTTGGTTGAAACGCTCTTCACCCAAAAGCCTTTTAATCACCGGAAAGTTTTCGGCTAATACTTCGCGCAGGCTATAAACAACATTATTGCGGTAAATAGCAAGTGCTGCCTTATTTTGCGCCGCTGTTCTAAAGAAAGTCGGCGAGTCTTCAGGGTTGGTTAATGCGTCTGTAAAACTTTTTTGGTAGCTGTGGTATTCCATTTTTCTTCCTTTAACTTATCTAGTAATTTTTGCGCTCTTTGTGCTTCAGCACACAAGACACTCAATGCGGGAATGTTTTTATCGCGCTCAATTAAAATGGGACGCGCGCCCGATAGATTAAGTAAATAATCTGCCAAAGACCACACTTCCTCTTTTATCGCCGCGCCGTGGTCATCAACATAAAGACGCCGCCCCTCAAACTCTATCTCCCCATGTCCCGCTAAATGAATTTCACCAATATGCTCCATAGGAAAACTCTCTAACCAGCGACAAGCATCAAACTCTAAATTATTCGCCGAAACGAAAACATTGTTAATATCCAACAGCAAGCCGCATCCAGTTGCTTCAGCAAGGGCTCTCAAAAATTCAGGCTCAGGAATCGTGCTTTCAGGCAGCTCACCATAAAGAGACGGATTCTCAATAAGAAGCCTGCGCCCCAAAAATGTTTGCGCTTCATCAACGCGCTCGATGGCGAGCGCTAAAGCCTCCTCGCTCATCGGCACCGGAAGCAAATCGTTATAAAAATGTCCTTGCCACTTGCTCCACGCTAAATGCTCGGAAAGCAAAAAAGGGTCAAACCGCTCGACAAGCGCCTTCAACCCCGATAAATGCTTGGAGCATAAACGCTCGCTGGAAACCAGAGACATTCCAACTCCGTGAAGCGAAAGCGGGTAAAGCGCACGAAGCTGTAATAATTGCTCTTGCGCGCGCTCATCGCGCATATAGTTTTCGGGGTGAACCTCAACCCAATTAAAACTGCTGCTGGGGAAACTGCTCGGCTTTTCGGCAATCATCGTCGCAATATGAGCCTCGCGGGCACCCAGTCCAACGCGAGGCTCTATATTCCTAGCAGATGTCACGGAAATTGAACTATCCGCGTGGGTTGCGAGAACGCTTGGGCTTTAAGCTACCCGCGCCATAAGGCGTTTTCATTTTCTTACACGTGCCCTTACTTACATAAGTCCATGCATTGCCTTGATAATCTATGGTAGATGTGCCCGCGCATGTCGTGCCCGGTCCCGCGGCGCAATCATTTTTGCCCGCTTTGGAAACGCCGTAGCACCGCTCTTTTGATGCCGCCTTGCTCTCCATCGGGCTGTTCTCAGAGCAAGCCGCAAGCAAAGCAAAGCTCATGCTCGCGCCAATTAAAGTCGTTAGGGTTCTAGTCTGGCTCATATTTGCCTCCTTTTTAGAAAATTTGTGAATAAGGTGATTATAGCAAAAACCTTAAAAAGAAAAACTAAAAATTTTCTTTTTTTTCAATAATTTATACCCCTTGCTCTCAAAGCAGGGATTAGGCATTATAATAGCCGAACGGGTGTCTTAAACGAAAACCAAAAAACAACAATTCGCGAAAGCAGGGGCTTCGAAAGCCTAAGCTTCGAAAGCAGGAGCTTCGCGAGAGGGCTACAGATGAAAATAAAACAAGCCGAGCACACGCTCTACGACCCCGCTAACGAACACGATTCGTGCGGGGTTGGCTTTATTGCCAATATCAAGAATCATAAGAGCCATAGCATTGTCTCGGACGGTTTGCAGATTATGCGCCATTTAGAGCATCGCGGCGCGGTGGGCGCTGACCCCAAAGCCGGCGATGGCGCGGGGATTCTAATCCAAACACCGCACCGCTTTGCCGACAAGCTCGCGAGCCTTGCGCAAAAGCAGCTGCCGTCGCTTGGCGATTATGCTATCGGACATTTTTTCATGCCGCCGCAAAGCGATAAGCAAGCGCAGCTCCAGCAGCTTGTCGCGGAAGCCATCGAGCAGCAAGGCGAACGCTTGCTGTTTTGGCGCGATGTGCCAGTGGATAACGCGGTGCTAGGAAAAAATATGCTCCATAGTGAGCCTGTGCATAAACAACTTTTTATTGCACGCGAACGCGCACCCGATACTGATGCTTTTGAACGCGCGCTCTTTTTCATTCGCCGCCAAATTGAAAAGGCAGCGCAACATTTGCACGATGATGCGGTTGATGAATTTTTTTATATCTCTTCGCTCTCGGCGCGCACCTTGGTTTATAAGGGAATGTTTCTTGCTAACCAGATTGAACCTTATTACAAAGACCTCACCGACCCTGATTTAGAAAGCGCGCTCGCGATGGTGCATCAGCGTTTTTCCACCAACACTTTTCCTTCATGGCGTTTAGCCCACCCCTATAGAATGATAGCGCACAATGGTGAAATCAATACCGTGCGCGGCAATATCAACTGGATGCGCGCGCGACACGGCACGCTGGACAGCCCTCTGCTTGGTGAGGATATTAAAAAACTCTTTCCCATTATTCCCGAAGACCAATCCGATAGTGCCAGCTTTGATAATGCTTTAGAGTTTATGCTACGCGGCGGATTTTCCCTAACCCACGCGATGAGCCTGCTTATCCCCGAAGCGTGGGAGGGCAACCCGCAAATGACAAAAACAAGACGCGCTTTCTATGAATACTACGCTGCTTTGATGGAGCCGTGGGACGGACCTGCCTCTATCGCTTTTTCGGACGGAAGGCAAATCGGCGCCACCCTCGACCGCAACGGCTTGCGCCCCGCGCGCTATCTCCTCACCGATGACGACCGCGTTATTTTGGCGTCGGAAGCGGGTGTGCTACCTGTCGCTGAGGATAAAATAATAAGGAAGTGGCGGCTTCAACCCGGCAAAATGCTACTCATTGACCTTGAGAAAGGAGAAATTATCGGAGACGATAAACTGAAACAAGAGCTCGCGCAAAAGAACCCTTACGAAACTTGGCTCAAGCGCACGCAGATTATCCTTGAGGATATGCCGCAAAATAGCATGACACAACATACCGCCAACACGCCCCTGCTCGACCAGCAGCAAGCCTTCGGCTGGACAGAGGAAGATGAAAAGTTTTTGCTCGCGCCTATGCTCGCGCGCGGCGAGGAAGCCATCGGTGCGATGGGCAATGACACCCCGCTCTCTGCTCTGTCAAGCAAATCTAAATTGCTTTACACCTATTTCAAACAAAACTTCGCGCAGGTTACTAACCCGCCTATTGACCCTATCCGCGAACGCTTGGTGATGAGCCTTGTCTCTTTTATTGGACCGCGCCCCAACCTGTTCGATAGCGGACACGCAAGGCGCAAGCGACTTGAAGTGCGCCAGCCCATTCTGCGCAACACCGAGCTAGAAAAAATTCGCGCTATCGGCGATATTTCCGATAACCACTTCCGCACCAAAACGCTCGACATTACTTACGCCACAAGGCGCGGTAGCCAAGCAATGGAGCGCATGCTCGAAAGACTCTGCGAGCAAGCCCACCAAGCCGTGCGGCAAGGCTATAACATTATTATTCTATCCGATAGAATAATTAACCACGAGCGTGTGGCTATTCCCGCTTTGCTTGCCACGTCTGCTGTCCATCACTCTTTGATTAAACGAGGACTGCGCACTTCTGTCGGGCTTGTTGTGGAAACCGGCGAAGCGCGCGAAATCCACCATTTCTGCTGCCTCGCCGGCTATGGCGCCGAAGCCATCAACCCTTGGCTCGCTTTTGAGACCATTAAAAATATCTCCCCCAATAATGACGCCGAAGAACACTACATCAAGGCAATCAATAAAGGCTTGCTTAAAGTGATGTCTAAAATGGGAATTTCAACCTATCAGTCCTACTGCGGCGCACAGATTTTTGACGCGCTCGGGCTGGCGTCTGGCTTTCTCAATACATATTTCACCGGCACCAAAGGGCAAGTTGAAGGCGTTGGGCTTGAAGTTATCGCTGCCGAAACTTTCGTCCGCCACGCCGAAGCCTTCGGCTCTGCCCCGACCTTGAAAAATGCCCTCAATGTTGGTGGCGAATATGCTTGGCGCACGCGCGGCGAAGCTCATGTCTGGTCGCCCGAATCTGTGCGCGATTTACAACACGCCGTGCGCGCTAATAATAACGAAACTTATCAGCACTTCGCTAAGACTATCAACCAACAAGACGAACAGCTAATGACCTTGCGCGGACTCTTCCGCATTAAAAACGCCGAAGAGAATGGCAAAACCCCGCTCAACATCGATGATGTGGAGCCTGCGAAAAATATCGTGCGCCGTTTCGCTACGGGCGCTATGAGCTTCGGCTCCATTAGCCGCGAAGCACACACGACGCTTGCTATCGCGATGAACCGCATCGGCGGAAAATCTAACACCGGCGAAGGCGGCGAGGAAACCGAACGATGGAAACCCAAACCCAATGGCGATTTGGAACGCTCTGCTATTAAACAAGTGGCATCGGGTCGCTTCGGGGTAACAACCGAATATCTCGTCAATGCTGATATGATACAAATTAAAATGGCGCAAGGGGCGAAACCCGGCGAGGGCGGGCAACTGCCCGGGCATAAGGTGGACCCGATTATTGCTAAAGTGCGCCACTCTACGCCGGGCGTTGGGCTGATTTCGCCGCCGCCCCATCACGATATTTATTCCATTGAAGACCTCGCGCAACTTATCTTTGATTTGAAAAATGTCAATCCTCAAGCCGCGATTAGCGTTAAGCTCGTGTCCGAAATTGGCGTTGGCACCGTTGCTGCCGGAGTCGCTAAAGCCAAAGCCGACCATGTCACCATATCAGGATTTGAAGGCGGCACTGGCGCAAGCCCCCTCACCTCGATTAAACACGCCGGCAGCCCGTGGGAAATAGGCTTGGCAGAAACGCAACAAACTCTCGTGCTTAATAAATTGCGCTCGCGCATTATCGTGCAGGTCGATGGCGGCTTGCGCACCGGACGCGATGTTGCGGTGGCAGCTCTCTTAGGCGCAGATGAATTCGGTTTCGCCACCGCTCCGCTCATCGCCGCCGGCTGCATTATGATGAGAAAGTGCCACCTCAACACTTGCCCAGTTGGCGTCGCAACCCAAGACCCCGTCCTGCGCGCGCGCTTTAGAGGGCTGCCCGAACATGTGATTAATTATTTCTTCTTCGTTGCTGAAGAAGTAAGGCAAATAATGGCGCAAATGGGCGTCAAAACGCTTGATGAAATAATCGGCAGAAGCGATTTTCTCGACCAAGAAAAAGCTATCGAACATTGGAAAGCCTTCGGGCTAGATATGTCGCGGGTGCTCGCCAAACCCGATATGGGCAGAGATACCCCCATCTACCGCTGCGAAAACCAAAACCATAACCTAGACGTTCTTGACCAAAAGCTCCTCTCTCAAGCCGAACCTGCGCTCGAAAAACAAGAGGCGGTTCACATTGAAGAGAAAATAAATAATAGCAACCGCTCTGTCGGCGCGATGTTATCGGGTGAGCTGGCGAAACGCTATGGGCATCAAGGTTTGCCCGATGACCTCATTTCTATCAAGCTTACCGGGCAAGCGGGGCAAAGTTTCGGCGCGTGGTGCGCACGCGGTGTGCGCCTCGAGCTGATTGGTGAAGCAAACGATTATGTCGGCAAGGGACTTTCGGGCGGGAAGCTCATCATCTACCCGCACGCAAGCTCTAAAATTACGCCTGAAGAAAGTATCATCATCGGCAATACGGCGCTTTATGGCGCGATTAGCGGCTCGTGTTTCCTACGCGGCATCGCCGGCGAGCGGTTCGCGGTGCGCAATTCGGGCGCGGTTGCTGTCGCCGAAGGCTGCGGCGACCATGGCTGTGAATATATGACCGGCGGTATCGTCGTTGTGCTGGGGAAAACCGGACGCAACTTCGCCGCCGGTATGAGCGGCGGTATCGCTTATGTCTTTGATGAAGACGACTCCTTCGCACAACTCTGCAACCAAGAGCAAGTTGAGCTGCGCAACATCGACAAGGATAGCACGAGTGGCAATGCCTTCGCCGATATGACCCAGTTTGATGAAACAAGACTCAAAAAACTTGTCGAAACACACGCGCATAATACGCACTCTAAAAAAGCCCAAGCTATCCTCAATAATTGGGACGATGCCTTGAAAAAATTTATAAAAATTATGCCAAAAGAATATGAAGCCGTGCTCAAAAAAGGTGTTTCATCAGCTGTGCATATTGATATTATCTAACGGGAACATTATGGGGAAAATTACAGGATTTTTGGAAATTGGCAGACAGGATAGGCGCAACCTTCCGGTCGCCGACCGCGTGCGCAACTTTAGAGAATTCATTCTGCCTCTTAGCGAGGAAGCCACCCGAAAACAAGCCGCGCGCTGTATGGATTGCGGTATCCCCTTTTGTCATCAAGGCTGCCCGGTTAATAACCAAATCCCCGATTGGAACGAACTCGTTTATCAAAATGATTGGCGCACCGCTTTGCAAAACCTCCACTCTACTAACAACTTCCCCGAATTTACCGGGCGTATCTGCCCCGCGCCATGCGAAGCCGCTTGCACCCTCAATATAGAAAATGAACCCGTTACTATCAAAACGATTGAGTGCGCGATTGTCGATAGGGGCTGGCAGGAAGAATGGATAACACCCGAACCACCCGCTACTAAAAATGGTAAGCAAGTCGCGATTATCGGTGCGGGACCCGCAGGACTTGCATGCGCTCAACAACTCGCGCGCATCGGCTATGCTGTTGATGTCTTCGAGAAAAATGCTAAAGCCGGCGGACTCCTGCGCTATGGTATCCCCGATTTCAAAATGGAAAAATATATCATCGATAGACGCATCGAACAAATGGAAAACGAAGGCGTGCGCTTCCATTACCAAAAGTCTATCACTCATCTTAATGAGCTTAATGCTTATCATGCTATCGTGCTTGCGGTTGGTGCCGAGTGCCCGCGCGACCTGCCTATCGAAGGGCGCGAGCTCGATAATATCCACTTCGCTATGGATTTTCTGCCGCAGCAAAATCGCCGCGTGAGCAACGAACCCGTTCTCCAAAAACCCATTATGGCCGGAAGCAAAAATGTTGTCGTTATCGGCGGCGGCGACACCGGCTCCGATTGTATCGGCACCAGCTTTCGCCAATCCGCGCTCTCCGTCCAGCAGCTCGAGATTATGCCCAAGCCTCCTTTGATGGAAAATAAAGCGCTCGTCTGGCCCGACTGGCCGCTGAAACTACGCACCTCCTCTAGCCAAGAGGAAGGCGCGAAACGCGCGTTCTCCGTGATGACCGAACGCTTCATCGGCGAAAACGGCAAGGTCGCCGCCCTCGAGTGCGTTCAGCTAGACGACACGATGAACAAAATTGACGGCAGCCAGTTTAGAATAAAAGCCGAACTGGTGTTGCTCGCGATGGGCTTTCTCCACCCCACGCACGAGGGCTTGATAAAAAATAGCGGCGCGCGCCTAGATGAACGCGGCAATGTCGCCGCGAATACGCGCGATTATAAAACGTCGCTTGATAAGGTGTTCGCCTGCGGCGATATGAGGCGGGGTCAGTCGCTGGTGGTGTGGGCTATCCGCGAGGGCAGACAAACCGCCCGCGCCGTCGATGAATTCGTTCTTGGCAAGAGCGAACTGCCACGATGAAGGCTCATTTTTAATTTTTATCCCCAATTTGCTTTATAAAAGAGCTTGATTTTTATTACTTTTTTTTTCAAAATGTTATAGAAGAATCATCTATGAGCAAAAGTGTCCTATCAGCGTTTGAACTTTTTGACGGCTTTCCTGCCGAAGTGGAAGTCGCGCATAAAAAAGAATCAGATTGCACTATTGAGTGCCGCGACTTTGCCGCTTTTATGAATAAAATGGCGCATGGAAGCGTGGATTTAATACTCACTGACCCGCCATATACGATTAGCCGCAAAACTGGATTCTCAAAAGTCAAAAAAGGCGTCCAGCGTTTTGCGGTTAGCATGGAATTTGGCGAATGGGACAATAAACAGATTGATCTAAATAAAATGTCAGAGGCTATGTATAGGGTCTTGCGACAAGGCGGGACGGCAATTGTCTGGTATGATTTATGGAAGTTATCGCATTTGTCGGAGGCAATGACAGCCGCAGGATTCAAAATGCTTCGCGTTTTGATGTGGCAAAAAACAAATCCAGTGCCGCTTAATATGCGCGCGACCTATTTATCAAACAGCCGCGAGATTGCGGTTGTTGGAGTCAAAGGAGGCTCGCCTACTTTTTATGGAAAATATGATAATGGCATTTATCATTATCCGATTCCGCGTCATAATGGGCAACGCACCCACCCCACACAAAAGCCTCTCGATTTATTTTGCGAGCTTATTGAAAAACATAGCGACTCGAACGATATTGTTATTGACCCTTTTCTTGGAAGTGGCACGACTGCTATTGCCGCAATTAAAACCGGGCGAAAGTTTGCGGGTTGCGATATTGACGCAGGCTATGTAAAGGCGGCAAAAAAGAGAGTGAAACATGTTTAGAGAAGGCAGCCTTGCCTCATTGTTTTATGAATTAGCTCAGCCAGATAAACAAGGCTTCTCCCGCAAAGTTCAAGTGAGCGAGTTTGTTGGAAAATATAAAAGTCTTGTGCTTGGCAATGGCGGCGGGTGGTGTCGTGATGACGGCAGCTTAGGTCACATATTCAATATTAAACGCGGCAAAGAGAAAAACAGGATAATCTATATTGAATTACATGGTTTTAAGAAAGTTCCTATCAAAAAACATATCCCACAACATATTAGAAAGGATTTGCTTAATAAGAAATGCGTGGTGCTTTCTATCAGCAGTGTAGAGATTGACCATAAAGATGGACGGCGCGATGATCCTCGTTTGTCTGACTCAAAACGAGTACGTTTATCTGATTTCCAACCTTTATCAAAAGCGGTAAATAATGCCAAGCGGCAACATTGTAAAGAATGTCGCAATACAGAAAAACGCTTTGACGCAAAAAAACTCGGCTATAGTGTTAGCCAAACAAAAGGAAATGGGACTTATAGAGGCTCTTGTGTTGGTTGTTATTGGCATGACCCAAAGGAGTTTAATAAAATTGTTAGCGCAAAAGCACGTGTATAAATTCCTTAAACTCTGACCTTGAGGACGTCGTCGATGATGTGTGTGAGCTGGCGCAAAGTATGACACCAATAAGCCTCGTGACACAAAGAACCCAAACGCTCCATCTCCGAATCTCCCGAACCCCACAGATTCTTGCTCTCAGGGTTTAACCACAAAACACGACCCGCTAACCTGCTCAAACGCGCCAGAGTATCCGCGCCGCAATCGCCGTAATTGGAACGCGCATCTCCCAAAATAATCAATATCGTCTTGCGGTCAATCGAACCCGATAACAACTCTTCTAAATCCTTGAAACTCGCGCCGTAATCTGTCGAGCCGCCGCCATATAAACGCAAGGTTTGACTATAAGCATCGGCAAACTCGCTCTCGCTAAATAAACCCGATACCTCCCCCAGACGATTCGAAAAAGCAAAAGCCCGAACACTGCGAACCACCTCGGTTAAATTATACAAAAACATTAGCAAAAATCGAACCGCCGACGATACCGAACCCGATACATCACACATTACAAAAATACGTGGGCGATTCATCTTCTTCTGCTTCCAAACTAAATTAAACATTTGACCATCATTCTTTAAGTTCGCCCGCAAAGAACGACCGATGTTTGGAACGCCACGAATATCTTTCTTATGACGCCGCGTGCTCGCAAGTGCTAACTTCTTCGCCAAACGCTTCACCTGATAAGACATGATTTCTAAATCACGCTGGTCGGTCTCGGTGAAAACCCTATCCATTAACATTTCACTGCGTGTCTTAAAACTCGTTTCTCCTTGTGCAATCTCTAACTGCCTATCTACCAAAAAACGTGCCTGCGCGCGCGCTTGCTCTAATGCTTCCTCGTCTTGCGCGCCTTGCGCACCATCGCTGCCCTCGCCACCTTCACCGGAACCAGCTTGGCGCGCGAGCACCTCATCAACCAAGCGCCGCACATAAAGACCACGCTGGGTAAATAATTCTATCTTGTCTAACTCAATATCTTTCGCCGCTTGCATCATCTCTGCCATTTGCGACTCTTGCGCTTCGCTCGATGCCCCGTCTTGCGGTGCGCGCAATAAAAAATATCTATCAAAACAGCTATTGAAGGCTTTTTTGTCCTCCGCCGTTTTGACCAGCGCCAATCCCAAAGCCATTTTGAGCTGCTCCCTATCCTCCCAGCCAATGCGCGAAGCCGCTTGAATGCCGTCTAACGTTTCTGCCGCCGATATCCTTAACCCCGCCGCGCGACACGCGGCAACAAGACCGCTGAGCACTACCCCTCTCCCTTTCTGTCTTGCGTGGCGCGCTCGGTTTCGGTTAAAAGTTTTCCCACATGCGGAAAAATTTGCTCCCGGTCGCTCTCTATTTTTAACAGCAAGTTGAGCGTCGATTTGACAAGAGACTCATCTAGCTCATCGGCTTGGAGCAGAACCAGCGCACGCGCCCAATCTACCACCTCAGCAACGGAAGGCTTCTTGCGAAGATTCTCCTCGCGTAATTGACGCACAAACCAAACAAGCTGCACGCGAAGATTCTCGTGCGCTTCGGGGACACGCGCTTTGATAATCCGCTCCTCTAAAGCAACATCGGGGAAGTTCAAAAATAAATGCAAACAACGCCGCCGCAAAGGTCCGCCCAACTCGCGCACGCCGTTGCTCGTGAGCACAACAAAAGGCGGCGTCTTCGCCTTCACCACCCCTAGCTCAGGAATGCTAATCTGCCAGTCGCTTAAAAGCTCTAGCAGAAAAGCCTCGAACTCCTCGTCCGCCTTATCGATTTCGTCTATCAGCAGCACCGCGCCCGCGCGCGCCTCCAGCGCCGAAAGCAGCGGGCGGCGCTCTAAAAAATGCTCGCTAAAAAATATATCCTCTAACGAATGAATCTTCTCCGCCGCTTCCTTTATATCCTTGGCGTCTTTCGCGATAGAGCCTAAATTCTCGCGCAGAAGCTGAATATAAAGTAGCTGCTTGGCATACTTCCACTCATACAGCGTTTTGGCTTCGTCTAGCCCCTCGTAGCACTGCAGGCGAATAAGCGGCTTTTTGAAATAGACCGCCGCCGCGTTCGCAAGCTCGGTCTTGCCCGCGCCCGGCGGACCTTCTATCAAAAGCGGCTTCTTTAGCTGATGGGCAAGATAAACCGCCATCGCAATTTCATCAGTCGAGATGTATCCGCTGGCTAAAAAACCCGCCTTGATTTCCTCAAGCGCGTTATTCTTCTGTTGGCTCGGATTGCTCCTCGCGTTTAGGTTGCTCTGCTGGGCTGTCATTTTGAGTCCTCTCCTCGAATTGCTCCGCCTCCCCCTCTTTAACTTTCTCGCTTAACGCTATCAGCATAGCACGGGTTGGGTCGCCATTGACAATAAAACCCGCATTTTGCTGGAAGGCGCGAAGCGCGGTGCGCGTGCGCTGACCCACCAGACCATCGGCGGTGCCCGCGTCAAACCCTAAAGCCGTGAGCGTCTGCTGTAGCTCTTTTATCTCGTCCCTATTTAGATATTTCGCTTGCTTGTGAAGTGCCGCCACTTCTTTTTTGCGCGGCTTGCTCTTTTCTAGCTCTCTGCTTGCTTGCCACGCGTGAAAGGCTTGAAGCGTCTCGCGACCTATAATCCCATCTATCTCGCCCGAATCAAAACCAAGCTGATTGAGCGAGCTTTGTATCTCCTCTATTTCTGCTTTCGTCCATTTTTCTAAAGGCACTTTGAGCCAAGCCGTTTTTGTTGGATGCGCACCGCGCAACCTATCTGCCAAAAGCCCGACCGCTAAAGCGTAAATTGACGCGTTATTATATTTCAATAGAGCCTTAAAATTTTTCGTAACCAAAAAAGCAGGCGTGTGAGGTTTTATCTTAACCAAACGCGCCTCTTGCTCATACCACTCCTTATGCCGAGCGTCCGTGCCGAAGGAGGCTTGATAACCCTCATCAAACCAGCCTGCTATCTTTTGCTGCTTGTCCTCTTTTTTATCAAATTGAAATTCCTTAGGCGTTTCAACCTCTATTCCCCAAAACATACCCGATACCCAACCCGAACGCTTGAGATAGTAAGCCGCCGAACCTAAACTATCTTCTAAACTATGCCAGATGTCGCGTTTGCCGTCTCCATCGACATCGCGCGCGTAGTCGGCGTAAGTTGTCGGAATAAATTGCATCTGACCCATCGCTCCCGCCCAAGAGCCCGGACTATCTATCGGCAACCCTTCCTTCTCTAATATGGGTAAAAGCGCCAAGAGCTGCTTCTCGGCAAAAACTTTGCGGTTGCCCTCTATCGCCAGAGTCGCCAGAGCATAAACAACATGATGTCCGCCCATCGTTGTGCCGTAATTCGTTTCAATGCCCCAAATCGCTACGAGAATATGCCTATCCACACCATAAAGACGCTCAACCTTTTCTAGCGTATTCGCATTCTCGTAAAGCATTTTTTTCCCCTTGCTAATACGCACCGGCGATAACATCTTCTCAATATATTCACCGGGGGGTGTCTTGAACTCAGGCTGGAAGTTGGCAGCCGCAACAACTTTCGCTTCGGGCTTAAAGTTCTCAAACGCCTTGTCAAAAAATGTCGCCGAAACTTTCGCCTCAAGTGCTTGCGTGCGAAAGTTATCTAGCCAAACCGCAATTCGGTCTGCGCTATAAATATAATCTTCTGTGTTAATCGGGGGGCTAATCGGCACTTGAGAAGGTGGGGCAACTACATCTTCTGGCGCAACCGCACCCACACCTGCTGGCGCACCTAAAGACTCCTCCTGCGCCCACGAAAGCGCAGGAAAGCAAAACAAAAAAAATAAAAAACTTAGCCGACTAAACATATCTACCATATTTACTCTCTGTTAGATATATTACCATATATAATAGCTCAAAAGGTTAAGCATTTATGACGAAAAATTTAACAACCGCCCTGTTTCCCGTGGCTGGCATAGGCAGACGCCTCTTGCCAATGACAAAAGCCGTGCCCAAAGAGCTTCTACCCGTTGGCGGCTTGCCTCTGATTCAATATGCGGTCAATGAGGCGAGAGAGGCGGGGATAAGGAAATTCGTTTTTGTCGCGGGCGATAACCTCCCGCAACTTAGGGATTACTTCTCACCCGCACCCAAGCTGGAGCAAAAGCTAACCGCGCAGAAAGCCTTTGATTCGCTGGAATTATTACGAGAGCTCGTGCTCGATGAGGCTGTTTTTATTCAGCAGCCTGCCTCTTTGGGTTTAGGGCATGCTATCCACTGCGGCGCGGCGGAAATCGACGAGCCCTTCGCGGTGCTCCTGCCCGATGACCTTCTACAAGGACAAGGGCGCGGGCGCGCAGGGTCGGTGCTCGCGCAGATGAAAGAGCAGTGGCTCAAGCTGGACGGCGAAAACAATATGATTGCCATAGAAAAAGTGCCCGAAAGCGAAACTTCTCGTTATGGCATTATGGCGGTAAAACAGCAGGAGGGCTGCCTCATCAAAGCAAGCGGCGTGGTTGAAAAGCCAAGCGCGAACCCTCCGTCTCAACTCGCCTTGATTGGCAGGTATATCCTCAACCCGAATATATTTGAGTTTATTGATAAAACAAGCGCGGGCGCAGTTGGTGAAATCCAAATTACCGATGCGATTGAAGCCGCGCGCGCAACAACCCCTCTCTATGGCTACCTCTATCAAGGCAAGCGTTTCGACTGCGGCACAAAAGAAGCTTACATCAAAACGCAAAAAAGTTTTAGCGATGAAAATTTTAATGGGGAATACGATTCATTATGACAGATAGTAAAAACGCGGTGCTGAACGTCATTGAAACAGAAATTGATGGGCTCAAAAAACTATTGAGCTCTATTGATGGTGAGTGGGTCAAAGCGGTTCAAGCCTTAAACGATATATCAGGTCGCGTGATTGTTTCGGGTATGGGTAAGAGCGGACACATCGCGCGAAAAATTGTCGCGACACTCGCTTCAACCGGCTGCCCCGCGCAGTTTGTTCATTCCGCCGAAGCCGCGCACGGCGATTTGGGAATGATTACAAAACAAGATGCCTTGATGATACTTTCTTGGTCGGGAGAAACAACCGAGCTTAAACCTCTGATAAATTATTCGCGGCGCTTTGGCGTTTTGCTCATCGCGCTCACTGCCAACAAGGAAAGCCCGCTCGGTAAAGCCGCCGATATTGTGCTAACCCTGCCCAATGCAAATGAAGCAGGCTCGCTTGGCTTAGCGCCAACCACCTCTACCACCATTCAGCTGGTCGCCGGTGATGCGCTCGCCATCGCCCTGCTTGAGCTCAAGAGTTTTGACAAAGAACACTTTCGCAACTTCCACCCCGGTGGTGCGCTAGGCGCGCAGCTTATGAGTGTCGGCGACATTATGCATAAAGGCGACAACATGCCCCTTTGCCAAAAAGAAACAAAGATGGCAGACGCGCTGATAAAAATATCCGCGCATGCTTTTGGCTCTATCGGTGTGGTTGAAAACGAAACCCTCATCGGCATCATCACCGATGGCGACCTCCGCCGCCACATCAACGACAATATCCTTAACAAAACCGCCCAAGACGTGATGACTCCAAACCCCAAAACTATCCACCCCGAAACCCTCGCCTCCGCCGCCCTTGAGATAATGGAAAAAGCTAAAATTACTACCCTCTTTGTCGTCGAGAATAACAAACCTATTGGCATCCTCCATATCCATGATATTCTGCGGCAAGGTATTGTGTAGGGGAATTGTGTAGGGAGAAATAATGAATAGAAAAATAGTAGGCGTGGCGGTTTTAACCTTAGCCGCCATTTTAATGACACTACAAACTTGCTCGCGTAACGGCGCTTTCGCCGCAGACGCGCCAAGCAATATAGACAAAATAAAAGTCTTAGGCATAGGGCTCGGCTTTGGCAACGAACAACAAGCCAATAACTATAGCTCTATCAGTGGCACCGAAATAAAAGAGATTAACGCTAATCACGCGTCAGAGATTCTTAATCGCCTCGCAGGGTTTAATATCCAGCACGGCAGCGGGCAAGAGCACCTCACCGCAATCCGCTCGCCGGTTTTGACCGGCGGTGCCGGCGCGGGCTCTTTTCTCTTCTTGGAAGACAATGTCCCCCTACGCGCCGCAGGGTTTGGTAACGTCAATGGGCTGTTCGAAGCCGTCACCGAGCTCGCCGGCAATATAGAAGCCGCGCGCGGTCCTAGCTCTACCCTGTTTGGCTCTAATGCGGTGCATGGCGCAGTCAATGTCAAAAGTCGCGCACCCACATTCACGCAACAAAACAACGCCCTCGTGCGCTTTGGCGTTAATCCTTTCTTGGTTAAATTTATCGCCTCGACGAGTAATCGCGTGGGAACAAACGCCGCCGCGCGACTTGGCATCTCTTATCTGCGCGATAACGGATGGCGACACTCAACCGGCGTGAAGCAATTCAAAACGCAAATAAGATTAGACAATACTTTTGGCGCAGTTCAATCTAAAACGCTATTATCCGCCCACCGCCTGAACCAAGAAACCGGCGGCTATCTAACCGACGCCGATGAGGGAATAAACTTTAGCTATAAATTTCGCAACCTCACCTTTACCAACGCCAACCCCGATGCTTACCGCAGAGTTTCTGGTGTGCGCACGCAAAATAACCTGCTATGGAAAATAAAAAAGAACCAGCAGTTAGACCTAACAAGCTGGTTCCGTTGGACGCGAATGAATTTTTTAATGCACTTCCTGCCAACCAATCCCGTTGAAAAAAACGCCCATTTTAGTTTTGGCGTGAGACCCATCTGGCTCTATCAATTCAATTTTTGGGGCAAGAGAAGTTTCAACATCGGTATGAAATTTGAATATACACATGGCACGCTCAGTGAAGTGCAAGACCAACCTGATAGGTTTTCCTTTTTTCAAGGGACGCATTATGATTACGCGATTGACGCTTATACTCTCGCACTTTTTTCACAACACGATTGGATTTTTCCCGATGAAAACACAACCATTTATTTCGGTATGCGTAGTGAATGGACACGCTATGACTATGACAATAAAACCGCAAGCGGCACACATAATGACTCAACCAGCGTTTGCAGAGACTTAACCAGAGATTGCTTGCTTTATCGCCCTGCTGACCGCATCGATGACTTTTTTACGGTAACGCCTAAAGTGGGCGTTAATTATCGCTTGCCAAAAATAGGCAAACACCAAATTTATACTTTTAGCAACTACACTTGGGGAGCGCGCGCGCCGCAAACCACCGACCTCTATCGCTTGCGCTACCGCGATAGAAATGCCTCCTTCAAATCCGAACGTCTCGCCAACGCCGAAGCTGGCTTTCGCGGAAAACAAAACGCTATCCGCTGGCAAATTGTCGGGTTTTATATGTATAAAAGCAATTATCACTTTCGCGACTCCAGCTTTGAGCCAGTGCTTAATGGCAAAACCAATCACGCCGGGCTTGAAGTTGAATTTTTTACCCCTCTGCCCTATGGCTTAAGCGTCAAAGGGGCTTTCACTTACGCGCGCCACTGGTATGCTTTTAACAATGCCGAGCGCGGCATCAAAAAAAATAACGACATCGATACCGCGCCACGCCTCCTGCTCAACACCGAGCTCGCCTATACCCACGAACGCGGACGCTTGGCAATCGAATATATTCGTGTCGGCAAATATTACACAGAGCCAGAGAACCGATATAGCTATAAGGGACACAGCCTTCTTAATTTAAGAAGCTCGCTGCGCGTCTGGCAAGATATTCACGTGTTCTTTAACATCTTTAATCTCGCTGATGTGCGCTATGCCGACCGCGCCGACTTTGCTTTCGGAAGCAGACGCTATTTTCCCGGCCAGCCCCGCGCCTACTATATCGGGCTAAAAGCCGACTTTTAGCCGCGAGCAGCGCCGTAGCTCGCTACCCACCATTCACGCATTTGTGAAAACTCTCACCTCTCCTTTCTTATAAACTCGCCACAGGGGAAGCAAAGGGTTTAATGCTATGGTTTATTCTGTCAATTCTTTATCGCCCGCGAGCAACAGCAAAATAGCTGAAAGCCTCCAGCCTCATAAGATTCCCCATAAGGGTCAGGGGCTTTTTGGTAAGGTCAAGGTGCATAAAAAGCCAACGCCATCGCAAGCGATTGAGGATTTAATGGAAGAGCTCTCGTCCGCGCACAGCGAGCACTTTGAATCTAAAAAAATCGAAGAGCATGAAGAGGACGAGGAGCAATTTCATAGTAAATATGAAAAACTCATCGCGCAGATTGAAAAAGAATATCCTCCCAACGAAGAGCCGCAAAAAGAACATTTCCACGAGTTTCTGTCCCGCTTGAATGAGCGGGAGCCTAAAAACCAACAGGATGTGGCAGGTATGCTCGCGGATATTACAAAAGATAAGGCGGAGGCTTTTGCCCTTCTTCATCTTGCGCAAAAAGATAGCAAAACCCTTTCGCCTACTCTAAAAACCCTGCTAGAAAAAACGCAGCAAACAATGGCGCGTGAAGAGAGCATTCCTATTCAAGCGGGCATTAACACTCTCGCTCTCTCTCGCCAGACCGCCCTTAAACTCAATAGCAGTAGCGTTCAACTCCAAGCCAATTACCAAAATCTTGTTGGTTCTTATCAAGGCATTTTGCCCGCCCTCACGCACCTCGCGCAAGACAAACAGCTCGGCAATTTTCAAGCCATGACCGATTATCTAATGCACGCTGCCGCTACCGACTTGGCGGCAACCAATCCTTCGACACAAAAACAAAAGCTAATTCACGTGTTAGCAGAATTTCAAGGCATCAAAGTTTTCAATACCCTCCTAGACTGGTCGGATAAAACCCATCAACGCTTCCAAACCGTTTTGGAAGAAAAAACCAGCCTAACAAAACCAGAGCTGTTTCATCGGACATTAAAATACATCGCCAAACCAGAAAATTTTAATGAGGAAATAAAATCACCCCTGCAGCCCCTGTCCCCTAAAAATAAAGTTCTCGTGCTACAAGAGCTGCGCAGTGGCGTGCGCAACCTGCCCAATTATCTTTTTACCAACGGCGAAACAGAAAAAGCGCGCGCGCTCTTTCCGCTCCAAAACGAAATCGACAAACTCGTTTTTGAGGAGGACGCTTAAATGATTAATATCCAAGAAATTTATCTCCAGTTTCATCTTGATGACCCCACGCCCCCTCATTGCTTTGAGCTGGAAAATATCGCCGAAATGTTTATCCCCGAACAAAAAAATAACTACACTAACATTATCCACCTCCTGCCTCTCAAGGAAAACCTGTCGCCGCTTAAAATAGACTCCTTCCTCAAGGCAAGCCAAACCCTTAAAGGACACAATACAAAAACCGCTATCTATCTGTCTCATAACAATCGCGGGCAGCAAAGATTTCATATCCTGTCCTCTGTCGCCGAGGACGAAACGCAAACCGCCATCATACTCCTGCAATTCTTTGTTGAAGAAATGGGAGCAATATAATGTCCCAAGCCGTCATTGACATTAACTCCCATTTGACAAACGAAAAAGTGGAACCCGAAAAGCAAAATCAATTTGTGCTGCGCGTGCTCAATGGCAAGCAACAAGGGGCTGAAATCGCTCTGCGCTCGGCGCGCTATCGGCTCGGCTCAAACGCCGATTGCGATATTGTGCTCATCGGCGAACATATCGCGCCGCAACACCTAGAGCTCTTCTTCGCCGATGGACGCACCACCCTAACCCAGCTCCACGAAACCATCTATATCAACAACCAGCCCATTCGCCAAAACGCCCTGCCGCTGGAAATAGAAAGCAAACAAATTCTTATGCTTGGCGAAACTGCTATCTCTATCGGCACCGCGCAGGACGACTGGCCCCAGCTCGATGTCGTTAATACCGAAATTATCGAAACCCTCGCCGTGATGAAGGCAAGCACGCCTCAGTCTTTTATGCTCCTAGCGCAGCACCAACTCCAAGATAAACAAAACCTCGCTAAAATAATAATGGCTGCCAGCTTTTGCATGAGCCTTCTTATTGTCCTCGTTGCCTTTAGCCTTCACGGCACACGAACCCCGCAGAGTATCGCCGCTGCCGCTGCCGAACGCTTGAGCGCGCAGATTGCATCCGACCCCGCTTATCAACACGTCAACCTCATAGACAGCGAACCGAAAAAACAACTTATCGGTTATGTGCGCCGTTCCTCCGCGCTTAACCGCCTGCGTAATCTAGCAAGCCCTTCGTTTGTTGATATCAATGTCGTTAGCGTGGAAAAAATAGAGAAGTCGCTTAACATTCTTTCTGAAGTCTATGGCAGCAACCTCGCCTATAGACTCATTCCCGATAAAAATCGCGATATTCATTTATTGCTCTACGGCACGATTGAAGCAACACAACAACGCGAAGCGATGCAAGCCCTCTTGCGCCGCGACCTCCCCGCTATTACCTCCATCAAAATTGATGTCATTACACAAAGTGAAGCCTTAGAAATTATTAATAGCTGGCTTAATAATTATCCTAACTTCGCGGGATTGAGAACTCAAAAAACAAAAGATGGAATCTTTATCAAAGGCAATCTGCTTGGCAATTTTAAGGACCTATGGCAGAAAGTTTTGATAAAATCTCCACCGCGCCTGCCACAGAATATGCTACCTTTCATTGATATTTATTTTTCTCCTCCTTTTGAAGGTAAAATCGTTAGTTTTATCACAGGTAAAAAAGCGCAGTTAAGAATTTTTTATAAAGATAAATCAGTTTTATCTTCGCTTGGTGATGGAGTGCGCGGTGGTTTCTCCATCAAACAAATTATGCGCGATAAAATTATCCTATCTTGGCAAAAAAGAAATTTCATCTATCCCCTACCACGCTAAAAACTTCTAAAGGAAACTTATGTCTAAAATACCCAAAATGCCCATGTCAATAAATACACCAGCAAAACCAAACGCCACGATGAAACCTATGGGAAATGATAGCGAAGTTACGCAAAATATTCCGCAACCAACCGAAGAAGAGAAAGAAATATCCCGCACTTTTAAGCAAGCACTCCAACCAGAAAAAACTTCTCCTAAAAAATTACAAGGGAACGAGCCGCAAGGGGAAAAATCACAAAGGGAAAAACCAAAACAAACTCAACCTCAAAACAAGAAAACCTCTAGCCAACTAGAAGCCCCCCTCCCGCGAGAGCAGAAAAAAACAAAACCCCAAGTAAAAAATATAAAACAGCCTTCCCAACAAAAAAACATCACCCCAAAAGAATTAAAAAAAGAAACACAGGACAAAACCAAATCTAAGTTGGACTCCAACACTCAAGAAGCTTCGCCTCAAGAAACTCCAATAGGCATTCCTTTGTCTGCTACCAACCCTGCGCCCAACACGCCTATTGACGCGCCCGCGCCTACGCCCGCAAAGATGGAAATAACTCAAATCAAAACCGAGCAGGTGGCTGACGTGATACAAAAAGCAAGCGCGCGCGTTTTAGTCGCGCGCGGCGACGGTGCCGGTGATGTTCGTTTGCGCTTGGAAATGAACGATTCTCTTCTGCCCGATACCCAACTCGTCGCTGAAAAGAGCCCTGACGGCGGATTAGCGCTCACTTTCACCAGCGATAATCCCGATACTCAAAAACTGCTCAACACTCTACAAAGCGGACTCAAACAACACCTAGCGCAAACCCAGCCCTTTCCTGTGCACATCAGCGCAACCGATACGCAAGGGCTGTTGCTTTTCCAAACCGACACCCTCCCACAAATAAACGCAGGAACAAACACAGAAGCGGGCGCGCAAAGTGCTTCCGATAATCCTCAAAGCAAAAAACCCGACTGGGAAAGTGTTGAAGATAGATTGAAGGAGAACAAATGAGTTTATTGCAATTACCTTCCGCCTCTTTAGAAAAAATTAAGGCAAAAAATAATTTCTTAAAAGCTTTTCATCAAAAAGTTTTATCTGAAACTTTATATGGTTCTTGGCGCATAGAAGTCGTGGAGGAGCCGCCACTACACGAGCCAAAATTTAGTGCTAACTTTATATTTCAAGAAACCTTCGAATTATCTATCACAAGTCAAGACCTTCCTTTTTTAACTCTGCTAGAAGAATGGTCGAAACCTTGGCACTGGAACGAGCTTTCCGAAAGCATCGCGCTTGCCTTACTAGAAGAAGTGCTCGCTCACTATAAAACAAACTTGCCGCCAAACCTGCGCCTAAATTCTTTTTCAACCCAAGTCATGCTCGATAATAAAGCATTAAAGCATTTTCCTTGTGTCTTATCGAGTGACGACGCTAAACATCGATTAGACCTTTACGCGAAAACGGATTTTCCTTTCGCGGCATTAGCAGAGGCTTTATCCCTCACGCATTCTCAAAAAATGCTTTATCCAGAATCTCTTTGTATTGCTTTGCCCTTAAAGCTCACATCAACAAAGCTACCCGCGCGCGCTATCCAAACGCTACATCGCGGCGATATTATTTTAATCCATCACGACACGCCCTAAAGGCTGTAACGTTATCTCAGGTGCAATTTCTTGGTGAGATAAAACAGGCAATTCAGGTAAATCAATTTCTAACAGGCGGCGCATATAACGGCGAATATCCATCGCCGTGATTAAAACCGGCATATGCTCTCCATTCACCGCATCACCGATATTTTCCTTCACCTTAGAAACTATTTTCTTAGAAATTTCAGGGTCAAGTGCAATATAACTCGCGACAGAAGTTTGACGCACACCATTACGCACGGTCTCTTCTATGCTGTTATCTAATAAAAAAGCAGGCAAAATATTATAACCAACCGAATACTGATAACTTATCTGTCGCGAAAGCGCACTACGCAAATGCTCCACTAGCATAATGGGATCTTTTTCTTTACTACCCCATTCTACCACCGCGCTCAAAAGCTGCCGCAAATCGCGAATGGAAACATATTCTTGCACTAATCTTCTAAATAATTCCGCCAAAGCTTGAATAGGCAAAGTGCGCGATGCCTCCTTGACTAAATCAGGCGCGCTCTCCTCCATACGCGCTAACAAAAACTTCACCTCTTGAATACCAACAAACTGCGACGCATACTTCGCTAAAACAATCTCACAATGATATTGAACTATCTCTAAATCTTTTTTATACGATAACCCCGTGCTGTCTAACTTCGTTTGGTGCGCCCTATCTACCCAAAAAGTAGGATGGTGCCCTAAAAAATTCTCGCCCTTATGATAATCTATCTTAAATGAACGAAGCGTCTTTTCGCTCTCCAAAACAAAAACCTGATGCGACTTGAGCCAACCTTCCGCCGTCGGAATCTCTCCAATAAAAATTTTATATTGATTGTTTTCAATCTCGCTATTAATACGCGTTTCAATAATCGGCATCGGCACGCCGAGCCTGTAGTAAAGCGAAAGACGCGCCTGATTTATCTGCTCGCGCATCGCCTGAGGCTCGGCGAGCTGCGCGGCTGAAACCGGCAGCTCTATTAAAATCGGCTGTGTTGGGGCGAAAATAGGGTCATGCGCGGCGGAAAAACGACCCCCACCCGCAGGCTTGCTCGGCTCGGCGGGGGCGGCTGCCTTAATGTTTTCATCTTCCCAGCTGTCCTTTTTTTTAACCCTAAAAGTAGCAATCGCCGCTGGTGCCCCCAAAACACCCGCCAAAACCAAAAAGATAAAGGTCGGAAAGCCCGGCACAAAAGCCATCACCACCAGCATGGCCGAGGCAATTAACAAGGCTCTCGGCTCGGCGCCTATCTGCGTGCCAATATCGCGACCTAAATTGGCTTCGCTCGTTTCATCCGAAACGCGCGTCACCATAATGCCCGCCGTAATCGAAATAAACAAAGCAGGTATCTGCGCGATTAAACCATCGCCAATAGAGAGAATAGAATAAATATGTATCGCTTCCGAAAAATTTAAACCGCGCTGCAACATACCGATGCCGAGCCCTCCCAACAAATTGACAAAAACAATAATCACCGAAGCAATCGCATCGCCTTTGACAAATTTCATCGCGCCGTCCATAGAGCCGTATAGCTTGCTCTCCTGTTGAGTCTTGCGGCGCATCTCGCGCGCTTGCTCTAGTGTAATCGCACCCGCGCGCATGTCAGCATCTATGCTCAGCTGCTTGCCCGGCAAGGCGTCAAGCGAAAAACGCGCGCTCACTTCGGCAACACGCTCAGCGCCTTTGGTTATCACAATAAATTGAACAATCGTCAAAATAAGAAATATCACCAGACCTACAACCAAATTACCACCAACAACAAAATTACCAAAAGCCGAAATAATCTGCCCCGCATCTCCTTGTAATAACACCAGACGCGTGGTGGATATCGAAAGAGCTAGGCGAAATAAAGTCGTTATCAGCAAGACCGCAGGAAAAGAAGCAAACTCTAACGGAGAGCCCAAATAAACCGCCACCATAAGCAAAATAACCGCAATAGACATATTTAACGCAATCAAAGTATCCACCAGCGCGGTCGGCAGGGGCAAAATGAGCATAAAAATTACTGAGACAATAAAAACCGCTAATACGACATCTTGTCGTTTGGCGAGATTCTCAAAAATAGGGTTTATCACTGAAAGCAAACGCATGAGGCAAAGTCTAGCAAAAAAACACGCACACGATTATCACTAAAAGTTCAACAGAAACAAAAAAATAATAGGTTATTCTTGTTTAGGGCGCAGGAGCGGAGACCAAGGCTCAAGGATAACAAGATGGATGAAGCAACATCAGAACCATTAGAACAGCCTCAAGAATCACAAGCGCAAACCAACCTGCCACAAGAAGACAACTCTTCACAAGAACCCGTTCAACCTTTGCCGAACGGAGAAATGAAAGAAGAAGAGGAATCGAACGAGGATGAAGCAGGTATCGCGCGCGATGATAGGCAACAAGAGCCTTTAGAAAAAAGCGCGTTAGAAGAAAACAAACCTTCTTTAGACAATTTGCAAGTCGCGGTAGATTTTCAAATAGGTTCTATCACTTTGCCGGTCAATGAGCTTGCTAGTTTGGCAGTAGGTTGGACGCTTACCGATTTACCCAACATCACCTTCCCCAAAGTCTTAGCCCTCAGTGCCGGACGACCTTTCGCCGAAGGGGAGCTTGTCGAAATTGACGGAAAGCTAGGCTTCCGTATAACTAAAATTTTACCTTAAAAATGAAAAACGAAAAAATAAGCAACCACAATGAGTGAAGGTCTTTTTAATAATATCGGCATCTCGTCTGATTTAATTTTATTTTTTGCGCTCTTATCTTTGGCGCCATTTATTATTATATCGGCGACCAGTTTCATTAAAATGGCAATTGTCTTTTCTTTGATACGCAACGCGTTAGGCGTGCAACAAATTCCGCCGAACATGGTGATTTATGGTATGGCAGCCGTGCTTAGCGTTTATGTGATGCTGCCCGTCGGCTATGAGACCTTCGAGATTATCGAGCAGCACGAAAATTTAGGCAAAGGCATTCGCGCCTATTTGCCTTTAGCTCTAGAGCCCATTAGTGAGTTTCTCAAAACAAACGCCCACAGCGATCAGGTGGCTTTTTTTGAACAAAACGCGCGAACCTTCTGGCCGCAAGACCTCCAAACCCACGCGCAATATAAGGCTTTTTTGTCGCTCCTGCCTGCCTTTCTCATCAGCGAATTATCCGAAGCGTTCCAAATTGGGTTTCTGATTTACCTGCCCTTTGTCGCTATTGATATTGTTATCTCCAATATTTTGTTGGCGCTCGGCATGATGATGGTGTCGCCTGTTACTATTTCTCTGCCGTTCAAACTATTTTTGTTTGTCGCTGTTGATGGCTGGGACAAACTGATTACCGGCCTCCTCACAAGCTACGGCACGAATACCGGTGTAGGCGTTGGGCAAGGAATTGTGCAATGAATTATTCTCAAATTGTTAGCGATAGCACGCAAGCTATCGATCTTATTTTAATTGCCTCCTTGCCGCCGGTGATAGCTGCGGCGGTTATCGGCGTTTTGGTGAGTCTCGTTCAAGCCCTCACCCAAATTCAAGAGCAAACGCTCGCCTTTGGTTTCAAGCTCATCGCCGTTATCTTAACGCTCGTGGCGATGATGGAAACGCTCGGTAGCGAATTCCTTACCTTTACCCATTATATTTTCGACAAAACTTCTCTATGGAATCTATAAACGGCATTGACTTTCAGCAATTTTGGTTAGCCCTGTTGCTCTCAACGCCTAGAATAATTGGTATGGCGCTTTTTATTCCATTTTTGCGCGCGCCCCAAGTGCCGCCGATGGCACGTAATGTTATCGTATTCATTTTAGGGTTAGTCATCTTGCCTCTCATTTGGCAAGAGGTCGGCGTGCTTGAAAACAAAGTGATTATTCTCTTGATTCTTAAAGAAACACTTATCGGGCTGCTGATAGGATTTATTATCTCTTTGACTTTTCTAATTCCACAAGCCATTGGCGATTTTATTGACAATCAACGTGGTGCTTCCATCGCTTCGGTTTTTAATCCAGCTTTTGGCGCGCAAGCTTCGCCTTTAGGCGTGCTCCTGTCCCAAGCTTTTTTGGTTTGGTTTATTGTTAGCGGCGGATTCATTATTTTCTTTGAGCTCGTTTTTACCTCTTTTAGCATTTTACCTATCGGTTCTTTTCTGCCCGAAGGCAATCATCATCTATGGAGCTATGCTGCTCATGCTTTTAGTCTTTTTATGAAGTTAGCACTCATCATCTCCGCGCCCGTTGTTTTGTCTATGTTGATTTCAGAAATTGCGCTCGGTTTGGTGTCGCGCTTTGCACCGCAGCTCAATGTGTTTTTTATTTCTATGTCGTTGAAAAGCGTGGTAGCGATTTTTATTCTGCTCTTTTATTTTAGCGCTATCCTAGGACACGTCTGGCGCGAGGGGCTGTTCCTTGACATCGCCACTACCTTTAGCAAGGACGCAGCTCAATGAGTGAAAAAACCGAACAGCCCACCGAAAAACGCATTCGCGATTCAAGAGAGAAAGGGCAGTTCCTGTTCTCGCGCGAAATTGTCGCGGGTAGCCTGCTCATTGCGCTCACCGCTCTTTTTTTGCTTAGCTGGAAACCTTTCGCCATCCTCGCGATAACAATGCTCGATGTCACCTTGCTCCAAATAGGAAAGCATTTTAATCACGTGCCGCCACACACGCCCGATTTTCAGCAAGGCGTAAGTGCTGCCGCCTCTATTGTGGCGGTATTTTTTATTACCATCTCGGGCGCGGTTTATTTTGTCGCCGCGATAACCGCTATTCTCGCGAATGTCGCGCAAACCGGGCTTGTGTTCGTCACTGCCAAATTAACAAAAGGCGTTAAAGCACTCGACTTTATCAGCAACGCCAAGCAGATTTTCTCTGGGCGCAATCTATTTAATTTTGGAATGAATTTGATAAAAGTTTTCTGCATTAGCTACATCGCTTTTTTAGTCGTTGCGGCTTTTATCGGTGAGTTCTTTAGTGCCGAACTATGCGGTGCACAAGGAATGACCTGTGTTATTTTCTCGGCGGCGCGCAGTTTCGCATGGCTCTTCGCCATCAGTGCTGCCCTTTATGTGCCCCTCGCGGTTATCGACTTTATTATCCAACGCGCTTTCTACCTCAAGGAGTTAAAAATGACAAAAGAAGAAGTAAAACAAGAATATAAAGAAATGGAGGGCAACCCCGAAATCAAAGCCCATCGCCGACAAGCCCATCGCGATATCTTAGACGATACGATGATAGGCGCGGTGAAGCAGGCAAGCATCTTGGTGAAAAATCCCAGCCATTACGCGGTCGCCCTGCTTTATGACGGGGACAAAACGCCGCTCCCGCTGGTTATCGGTAAGGGGGAGGGTGCCGTCGCCCAAGCGATGATTAAAGCCGCCGAAGACGCAAATATCCCCATTTATGAAAATGTCAATCTCGCGCAAGGGCTTTTTCACGATATTGAACTCGGACACTACATCACCAGTGATTTCATTGCTCCCGTTGCCGAAGCCCTCCATTACATCGAGCAGGCGAAACAAAACATCTAACAGAAAGTTGAACATCTGTGATAAACCCCCGCCCTGCTTTTCTATATGATGAAAATAAAAGAAACAAAGGAAACGTTATGTCAAAACAAGAAAATTCTTTCCCCGCTTTTACCGATTTAGGACAGCAATTGATTGCCGATAAGAATGGCATCGTCCAACAAAAGCTCTTGGATAAAATCAATGCCACTTTGCAAAAAAGAGAGTCCGCTATCGCTGAAGGTCTTGCCCCAAGCGAAAAGGAACGCGTTGATGCCGAGCGCAAAGCACTCACAGCAGCCCAGCGCATTGTCAGCTTATTCTGGCACTCAATACACAATAAAAACGCACCGAAAGCAATCACCGAACCATCATAGGAGAAAATATTATGTCTCAATCATTCAATGTTAATAGTTTAGTTTCTAAAATCGGCAACGATGCCGGCGGCGAAATGCAGAAGGTCGCCGACTTAGCAAACACGATGGACGTAACCTCGCCCGCCGATATGGCAAAAATGCAAATGGCAATGATGAAAGTTAGTATGAGTTTTCAACTTCAAGCCGCCATGGTCAAGGACGTTGAAGATATGCTAAAGGCGGTCGTCCAAAGGATGTAATCTTTGATGGCGTCCATAAAAAACATTACGACCCCTCAAATTGCGCCACGCAGAGTTCAGGAGCAAGCAGACCCTTTTTTAAGAAAAAATCAAGTCTGGTTCCAAAAATCCCTTCCGCCGGCGCTTAGCGCGCAACGCACCACTAAGAAATCTAAAAATAATTTAGAGCAAATGGCGCTCAATCTACTTAACCCCAACCCGATGGACCGCCAACAGCTTGCGCCCGCGCACTACAAACAAAATCTGCTCGCATTACAAAATAAACTACAACGCTTAGGCAATCAGCTGCCGCAAACTGCCACCATTATGACCTTGCTCCATAACGAAACAAACCTCATTAGCGCTTTTAATCAAGCGCGCCTCACTTCGGTTGCCTGCTAAATGTTTGACCAGCAAGACATCAGCACGTTAGAAATTTTCGCTTACAATCGCATCGCGGTGCGCCGCTTCGCCGAAGCTCTGCCAGTGTATGAGCTCTTGAGTGAGCTAGAAAACAAAAAGCAAAGCTGGCAGCTTGCCGCTATTTTATGCCTTTGGCATTTAGGCGCGCGGGCAAGCGCACACGCTAAACTCGAAACCCTTGAGCCTCAACGTTTCACACAAGAAGAAAAATCCTTTTTTTCAAGACTTTCGCAACTCGTCCAATCGTAAATAGGAGACCTAAACGATGAATAATACTTTACTAGCTATCCCCTTAGATCAATTAAACCAAACCCTGATGCAATTTGGACAAAACATAGGGCTCGGCAATTTTAGCTTAGATGAAAATCGTTCGGCATCGCTGGTTTTCGATGATAGATTTCTTGTCGAATTCCAAGCGCTTGATTTTGAAGCTGACCACGTGCACACTTTATATCTTATCGCGGTCTTATGCCCCAAGCCTGAAAAACAAAATGACAAGGAAGCTGTTTATTTTTATCAGCAGCTTTTACAAAGCAATCTATCAGGGAAAATGATGCGCGGAGTCAGCTTTGCGTTTGATAAAGAGCATAGCGAAATTTTATTGCTAAAGCCCCTATCCGCCTCGCAATTAACGTTAGAAGCCATAGAAATTGAAATGGAAAAATTCGTCAATGTCCTAGAGCAGTGGTCTTCGCGCTTACATAACGGTGTTTTGGTTTGGAAAGAAAACGATGTGGAACAAGAAAACACTACTGCCAACACCAACGCCAACGGGGGCAAACCCAATAACCTTGCCGGCGTGCGCGTTTAATCTTTCTCTACAATATGGGTGTTATACGTGAATTGACGTATAATCGGCGCCGCACTTTTTTGACGCGGCACAATAATACTTAAATCCGACCGAATATAAGATTTTTTATTATCTATATTTATTTGGTTCGGTTCTCGCGCGCTCCCCTTATGATAGTGAAAGGCGAGTGGGCGTAGTCGTTGCATCAAATGCACTTCAACATTGCCGCTCGCTTTTCTTGTTATCGTAAAACTATAATCGCTTGAACCCGACATCATATCTTTAGCGTCCTGTCGGTTGCGATTGAATGTCGGCGGGCGACCAAACTTCCCACGCGCTTGCATTGTATAAATCGGCGCGACCGTTTGCTGAGTCAAAACAGCCTGAAGGCGGCGCGCTTGATTAGCACTCAAGTCAGCATTCGCCGCAGGTGTGTTTTTCGCTTGCTCTGCGCCGGTCGGCTCGCAGAATTCTGTTAAATGGTTGGATATTTGCGCCCTATCTCTGCTGTCAAACCCTAACTGCACATTTGTTTTCTGCGCGCCATCAGCGGAAACAAATTTTCTATCCCCGCGCCCAAAATCCGTGATGTAAATGTCAGACACATTGAGCTCCTTTGAGCTTTCATCGTTCAACACAAGATGACCGACACCCCCTTCCTGATGAGCAACCTTAACCCCCTCCGATTCTGCAGATAACTTGGTGAAATTATCTCTTATCTCTCGCATCGCTTTATTGGTCGCGTGACCTTGGGCAGAGGTAATCTGCGAGTCAATATGGCCACTAAAGCGCAGCAGCTGCTTTTGCGTCTTTTGAGCCCCGCGCCAGCTTTGGAGCGCGGGCGCTTTGCCAAAATCTGAGTCTTTCAACTTCATACCGCGTTTATCCATCTCAGCCACGAGCATGCTATTCATCGCCTCTAGATGTCTGCGCGTATTTTTAAGCTCGCCGCGAATGCCTACCTCTTCCTCGCCCAAGGGCTGTTGAAACCCTTGATTCCCGCCCAAGACTAATCCTCCACGCAACTGCCTCATCTTGTTGCTGTTTAATTGGCGATGTAATTTTGCTATATCCCTATTCGACATATTCTCGAGCTCGCCATAAAAACCACTAAAGAAATATCCGGTATAAGCATCGGGCTCTCCGCTGTCTAGCATAGGGTTGTTTGATGTTTGGAAGGCGGCTTGTAAGATGGCATCAGGTTTGCCACGTTTAATGATATTAACCATATGGTGTGCATCGGAAGCGCCATCCACTCTATCGATTTGATTTGGCGGAGCAAAAACCGATTGCACCTTGCGTGTTGAAAGCCTCGTGTGAAGGGCTTGGCTCTGGCGCTCTAAAGCAGCCGAGCGCCGCAGCCGAGGCGGCAAGCCGTTCCTGATGCGTCCATAAAACTGATTTCTGCGCGGGCGAAATAAATTAAGTAGATTGAATCTACTACTCACTCTTGATGTTCTTGCCATGATTATATCTCCTTGTCTAAATGATTGGTGAAGGGGGTGATTTTGTTAAATTGCATTAGGTTCAAAAGCGCGGCAAGTTTGGGCTGCGGCACGTAAAGCCAAATAGAAGCCTGCTTGATGGAAACTGGACGTGCATAACACTTTTTGATAAGGCTTAAAAGAAAGCGAACGCCTGAAAAATTGAAATAACGCACAGAGGATAAATCTAAAATAATATTTCCTTCTTGTAGTTGCGCTTGATGTTCATCAAAGAAAGTTTTGCTTGATTCATCGAGCCGATAAGGCACTTGTATAATGTTTTTACTCATAATGCCCTCATTTATACACTCTTGGTTTGATGATAAACAAACGAATGAATTTTCGTTCAGTTGAATTTCGTGTGCTAAACAAATAACCGATGAGCGGAATATAACCTAAAATCGGCACGCGAGAAGTCGACTCCGAGCGCGTAGTGTGAATATGACCGCCAATCAAAAGGCTTTCGCCCTGTTCAACAACGGCTTGAGTCTTTACTTTATTTTCTTGCACCGAAGGCAGGTTATCCACCGCCGCGTTTTCTGATGTATCAATCGCGCCATCTTCAATCGTAACGAAAAGGCGAATCTGTGGCGGCAGTTTAGGGTTGCTACTGCGTATAATATGAGGCGTTACTTTCAAGGTCGTGCCCGCCTCTACCGGATAGAGCGAAGAATCTTGATAGCCTTCCACTCTAACGTAAAAACGCTGTGTCGTGTTAATCACCGCCTCTAAATTATCCATTGTCGTTACCGAAGGGCGCGAAATAATGCGACTATCCCCACGAGTTTCTAAAAAATTTATCTTCGCAAGCAAGCCATTCAAATTTGTAGAAAGCGCCGTCGCCAAACCGCCGAGCCCAAAAGCAAAACCAATAGAGCCCTGCGTTAAACTCTCGCCCACTTCGCCAAAACCCGCGCTCGCCTTCCCCTGAGTGCCACGCCAGCTAATTCCCAAATCGCTAATATGGTTTTTGGCAACATCCACAATCATCGCCTCTATTTCAACCAAAGACGATGCCTTGTCTAAATGATGAATAAGCTCTTTGTAATAATCGTATTTCTCGTAAGAGTCGTGAACCAACACGGCGTTCAAACGCTCGTCGGCAAGGACGGTCATTTGCGGGTTTTCGTCCTGATTTCCGCTCCTTTTAGCCTGATTCTGCCCCGAAGCCTGCGGTGCTTGCTGAGTCCTCCGCTCCGCCGCGAGCGGCGTCAAAGCCGAAAGCGACCCGCGCGGCGGCGCCGGCGCACTTTGCTGCTTCGCCTCGCCGCCCGCACCGGTTAGACCGCGCACAATCGATGCGACACCCGGCACAGAATAAACGTTGTCGGCAAACTGATACTCCTTGTCCGCCGCCCATGCGTTTTCAAGATGAAATATCATTATGCCATAACCCGTTTTAGCGTGAGACATAACATGGCTTTTTTTGTTTTCGACCGCCTTCGCTCTATCGAACACACCATTAAGATAATCCTTCCTCTCCGTTGCGAGCAGACGCAAAAAAACTTCAGGCGCGGTGAAAACCAGCTTCGCCTCGTCAGCTAAACGCTTATGGGGAAAGAGGTTTATCATTATTTTGGATTTCTGCTTGAGATGGTGATAAAAACCTTCCATCTGGCGTGCGCTGGCAAAATCGAAAGCGCGCATCACGCGGGAACGGCGCGGCAAAATATAAAGTATCTTTTTGCTGATAAACCAATCTAGCTTATGCTGTTGCGTGAGCTTATCTAAAAATTGCGGCAAGTGATGTATCGCATATTCGCCATTGACTCTACGATTAGGAATGTTTTCTATCTTTAATGTTAAGTTAAAGCGCGCAGCAATATCTTCTAGCAATAAAGGTAGGTTTTGATTGATGGCACGATAGAAAGTTTCCTCCTCTACTTTAGCCAAGATAGAAGCGGGCACAGAAAATATAAACACCAAACAACATAAAGCAGGAAGAAGTTTTTTTATCGTTCTAAATTCATCTAAAATAGCATTCTCTCTGCTCATCTGCTTTTTCTTTATTTCTTCTTGCTTTAATGAAATGATTTCCTCTGCCTTATTTAATTGTTTTTGCGCAATAGCAAGTGCTTGCTTAGCTTTTTCTACCTTGTCTTGCTTTTCTTTTATTTTTTCTTTTGTCGTTTCAATATCAGCCTTGAGCCCCGCTAACCTTTCATTAAGCTTTGCCTCTGTGAGACGTGTTTCTTCTAATTTTCTAAGAGTAATTTTCTTATACAAAAGCTTTTGATATAAATCAGCAACCATCTGTTTATGACGGGGAATAAAACTTTCCAAGTTGCTGCGCGCTTTGGCTAAACGCTCTTTTTCTACCGCAAGGGCGCGGTGGGCTTGTGCCAAAACACGCTCCGCCTTTTGATGACGATACTCTCTGATTTGTAATAACTGCTTTTCAATCATAACGCCTCGTCCATAATGGCTTCCATCGCCTCAAGCGTATAAGACAAGGGGCTAACCTCATCTGATTTTTGTTGTAAAAATTTGTTAATAAATTCATGAGCGGCAATCGCTTTATCGGTTTTTTCGTCATTGCCTTTTTGATACTCGCCAATTTTAATAAGAAAAGCATTTTGCTGATAAAGCGCCATTGCCTCACGTATTTTAAGTGCCGCCTCTTGGTGGTCGTCGTTCGTGATTTGATTCATCACGCGACTAGCGCTTTGCAAAACATCAATCGCCGGATAATGCCCCAGCTCAGCAAGCCCGCGCGATAAAATAATATGCCCGTCCAAAATAGAACGCGTTTCGTCGGCAACCGGCTCGGTCATATCGTCACCCTCCACCAGCACCGTGTAAAAAGCCGTGATAGAACCCTTATCATTCGTGCCGGCGCGCTCCATCAGCTTCGGCAGGGTGGCGAAAACAGAAGGCGGAAAGCCGCGCCGTGTCGGCGGCTCACCCGCCGCTAACCCAATCTCACGGAGCGCTCGCGCAAAACGCGTCACCGAATCCATCAAGAACAATACCCGCTTGCTCTGGTCGCGAAAATACTCGGCAATCGCCGTGGCAACATAAGCGGCGCGCGCACGCTCCATCGATGACTTGTCCGAAGTCGCAACAATCAAAACTGCCTTCTTTCTGTTTTCCTCACCTAAACTATGCTCGATGAATTCGCGCACTTCGCGACCGCGCTCGCCGATGAGAGCTATCACAAACACATCGGCATCCGCGCCGCGCACCAGAGACGATAGCAAAGTCGATTTACCAACTCCCGCCGCCGCAAAAATACCAAGCCTCTGCCCTTCACCACAACTCAATAAACCATCTAAAGCGCGTATCCCAAGCGGCAATACTTTTTCAATCAGTTTCCTACTTAAAGGGTCAGGCGCATTGCGATAAATAGGATAAAAAGTATCAAACACAAACGGCTCTGCTTGTTCTGTTTTTTCTAGCGAATTACCAAAGCCATCTATCACGCGACCTAACAACTGCTCGCCGACTCCAATCTCCTGACTCTTGCCGGTCGGCACAATTTTTGTCTCGGTTGAAATGCCAAGCAGAGAGCCATAAATCGTTAGAATAGCCGCCTTATCCACAAAGCCGACAATCTCCGCCTCCGCGATAACCCCCTCTTCAGGATCTATCATCTGGCATATCTCACCTATCTCGACATTTGGCACATAGGCTTTCACCAAAGTGCCAACCACTTCTATCACGCGCCCCGCCACCTTGAGCGTTTGCACGTCGGGCAAATGCTCGTTAAGCCTGTCGGTAAAAAGGCTTAAAGGGTTATTATTGGAAGGATTATTATTAAAATTAGTCGCTAACATTGGACTCCTCTTGTTTTATACTTGAGGCAACGGATAGAGCGCGCTTTGGCATTTTAGCAAACAAGGCTTTCAGTTGAGCTAATTGAACCTCTAAGCTCGCATCTACCGAGCCTAAAGGACTCTCTAATAAACAATCATTTTTACGGAATCTTTCGTCCGTCTCGATAGAAATAGATTTCACCGAATGCTCCTTCGCTATTTCCTCTATGACTTTTTGCGCTATCGGTTTTTGTTCAGGCGCTAAGCAAATTTTCAATTCAGGCAAATGAATATAATGCTTCAGCGTTTTTCTAATAATATTTTCTAGTGCTGTGTTTGTATCTATCGCACCGATTATTTTTTCAAGCGCCGCACTAAGGGCTAGAAAAATTTCTTCTTCCAAATTCTCTACCCAATGAATAGCTTGCGTGCAAAATTCAATATGTTGCTCTAAAGCTTCTTGCTGCGCCCGCGCTTGCCCCGCCGCATAACCCTTTTGCTCCATTGCGTGAAAGGTATCATCATTTTTTTTCTGCGCACATAGATGCTCTTGTTTTATAGTGCGCAAGGTGTCGCGCGCCGACAAAAAAATTTCATATTGACTTTTGCGAATAATTTTATCCTTCGCGTCAATAGCAATAGCACCGCTTTTTATTTTGTGAATTATCATGGTAGCTTCTCCCATAAAGATTCAACCTTGAATCTTGCCCGCTGTGTTGCGCGCGCCCTTTCTATTTGGTCTTGGACAAGCGCGAAGCCTTCAGGGGGACGAGGCTGAGCAGCAAGTGGCGGCAATTTTAGACACACTCGGGTGATTAAATCCGAACTAGACGGCAGGTCTTGAAGTAAAAACGCAAGCCCTAAAAGAAGCGCATTTTGCCGCGTGAGCGCAAATGAAGCCCCCCTTGCTTGACGAAAAGCCTCGATAAAAGCCGCAAAAGGCGGGGAAATCAAGGCATGCAAGCTGCCGCGCAAAAAATCAAAATTCTCATTACCAAATTCATCTTTAAGCCCGCGTAAGCGCGCGCCGTCAATGGTTTTGATTATCTCCGAATAAAAAAATAGGCACCCCATTTTAATGAGCTTATTTTCAAACTCCTCCTGCGTGGTGAGCAAGCATTCGCGTTGTTTTATTTTAGGATGCAGTAAGTCGCGCGTGCCAAGCTTAAACCGCTCAACAAGAAAACGCGTGAGCGTGCCCTTGCTTTGACGCGCGCGCCATAAAGGTTCGGTCAATTTCTCAGGCACGCCCCACTTGGGCAGGTAAGGCTTCCACTCCGCGTGCATCAAAGCGGCGGGGTTACAAATGAATACCCAGTGAGCTTGCGTGCTACTCATTGTGAGACTCCAGATTGTGTATCGGGTTGAGTCGCTTGCCCTTCTATGCGCTTCTGCTCTTTGTCTGCCTGAAGTGTGTTTTTCTCATTTTCCTTTTGCCATTGCTTGAAGAACCAAAAGCTCGCGCCGGCTAATTGCAGAATAATTAGAAAGATGGCAATAGAAAAAGCAATAAAGAAATTATAATACTCTGGTAGCACACGAATACCTGCGGGAAATTTATGCGCGACAAGTGTCGGTGCTTCATTTTTATGAAGATAGGTGGGCACGGCAAGCACTTCAACATTTTTATATCCAACATGCCCAATAGAATCAGAAATCATTTTTTTGACTTGTGGCACCAAACTATCAAAATCTACATTTTGGTCGTATTTGATATAAACCGAAACACGCCCTCGTTCCTCTTTTTCATTCGTGTCGGGCAAAGCAATATGAACGCGGTTCTCTACAACGCCATCAAATAAGGAAATGGTATGCGATAGTTCTTCGGATAAGCCATAAATATATCGCACTTGCTCTTCAAATTGCGTGGGCACAAGACCTGACGGCTCGAACAGCTTGCCTAAATTTTCGTGCATGCGCCGCGGATAGCCTTGCACAGATAAAACTTCAACGGCTCTAGAAAACTCATTGCTCTCCACGTAAATGCTATAAGACCCTTTTGTTTCGCTATCTTGTTTGTAAGCCTCAATAGAATGGTGCTGCAGAATAGAAACCATCATATTGGCTTCACGCTCTGGCACCGCGTGGTAAAGCTCGCTCTGGCACGCGCCAAGAGCCAAAAGAGCCAACAAACAAAAAAGAGCAGCCTTGCGTTTAACTCGCCAGCTGTTGCGTTGCGCTATGGACAGCATGATTGACTTCCTTCGGTATTTGAGAAAGCTCTCCCAACAAAGTCTCAACTCTATCCCCATGCTTTTTAGCTTTTCTGTAAGCTAAAATGAGAAACACCATTACCTCCGCCGGTGTCGTTTCTCCTGTCTGCTCTGCGTGCTGAATGAATGTTTCTATTTCCTTAGCCGCCTCATCATTCCGCTTCTGCCCTATCAAGACCAAAGCCTTCCCCAGCACCGCCGCTGTTTGAGTTTCAAAAGAGTGGTTCGGGGCTTGATAGAAATCAAAAATATCTAGCGCAAGGGAATGCATCCCATAAAAAGCGCCGGCATAACCTATTTCCATCAAGGTTCTATCGAGTTGCGTTGTTTTAGACATAGTCCGTTCTCCTGTATTAAGGGTTTAAGCAGTTGCCCGCATGGCTTCGTGCCGTGATTCTTCTCGTTGTTGCTGTAGCTGAATGATGGCTTGAATAAGCTCGGCTTCATCTTTTTTGTCCTCGCTGTCGCTGTCCTCGATGGACTTGGCTTGCGTGGCAGAGGCGTCGTGGAGGGCTTTTTGCGCCTCGTCTTGCTTCTCGGTATATTGCGAGCCGCCCTGCGCCACTTGCCCCGCGGCGCCAAAGGTTTGGCTCGTTGCTTGATAGGTCATCATCTTGTTAGACACCTCCATCACATTTTCCGTTCTACCCGTGCGGACGCCGCCGCCGATAACCGTCGAAGCGCCCGCCACTTGCGCGGTGGAAGCTAACACCGCGCCGGTTATTTCCATTGAGCCTTCGTCCTTGATGTCTTGCGCTGCCGCCATGCCCATTTCTTCTGCGGCGGTGGCATCTGCCATGCGCGATTCACGCCGCGCCTCGCGCTGCTTGAGCGCAAGGTCAAACAAAAGCTCAATCAGCGTCTCCACCGAAAAGAATAAAGTGGTATTGGATAAAGTCTCCACGCCTTTTTTAACTTCTGCGCCGGCATTGGCTTTGGGAGTCGCGCGTTGCGGTAGGGCAGACTCTTTTGCAAGCTGTGTTGGCGCAGAGGGTGAGGCAGATGCAGTAGCTGATGCCGCCGCAGATGTTGAAGTTGTGCCATCAGCAGCAGTCGTTTTAGTTTTAGTTTTTTGCGCAGCTTGAAGCTGATTAACTAATCCGCTCCAATCTTTCACATCATTAACATTCATAGCCATTATAATCTCCTATACAGCCGTGCTTTGCGCGTCAATTTGGGCGAGCTCGCCACGGCTTTGGTTTTCACTTTTAATCAGGCCGCCCATATTTTTCTGCACGCCTGATAGGTATTGCATTATCTCTTTGATTGTATCTTCCTCATCAGCGATGAGGTCTTCAATTTTCTTCAAGATAGCTTTATTATTATCGGTTTTAGATTCGTCGCTCATCGCTTCATAGCGATAGACACCGCTTGCCGTGCCTAACCCTGCCGAGGCAAGCTGATTAGCTGCAAGAGCAAAATTAGTTACCTTAACCGTAATGCTTGCTATTTTATTGGCGAGTTCGCTAGCGAAATTAGCTGCCGTGCTGCCCCCCGAAGCGACCGCTAAAACAATTTGCACAGCGATAACCACAACGGTGATAATAACTTGAGCTGTAATTTGCGCCGCACGCTTAGCCGCTTTCGCGTCCATACCAAAAGCCTCAAACGCGCTTGCCAAAGGTTTGGCAAAAGCATTTACCATTTTACTCATTCCCCCCGAGGCACTTAGGATAACCATCGTAACGGCAAGTGCTACGCTCACGGCTATTAAAGCACCGGCAGCCGTAGCGCCCGTGCCAAAAGACACAACCGCTAAAACCGCACCCAGCACAACGCCAAGCGCTGCGCCTATCCAGCCAAAAACTTTCCCAATAATACCCGTATGCTTTTGTTTCTCTACCTTCTTCAACATATCAGCGAAAAGTTTTTGATTATG
The DNA here is from genome assembly GCA_965209065.1 of Alphaproteobacteria bacterium. GTDB lineage: Bacteria > Pseudomonadota > Alphaproteobacteria > JAPOUT01 > CBDBUR01. The sequence goes on along the minus strand of OZ242373.1, from coordinate 101,031 downwards.
CTTGCTTAAATCTTTTATTTCCTTTTCGTCCGTTTGAATAACGGACGATTCACTCGAAAGCTGTCCTTCAAATAAATCCGCTTCAAGTTTTTTCAGAATATCAACCAGCATTTTCTGATCTATCCCGCTCTCGGCAAGCTGGGGAAAAGTGGCAAAGAGAGGTGAGGTCGCCGCTTTGCCTGCTTGCGCGGGCGGCGGCGGGCTTGCCTGACGCTGCGCTTCCTCGCCTGCTTGAGGCAGAGAGGACACCTTATCCGCCCCATTCACTTTAGAAGAACTGATATCGCTCATAGAGTGCCAACCTCTTTTTCAACTGCTAGGATGTCCGCTTCTAATTGCGGCGGATTATTGGGCAAGAGGGCGCGTCTCGCCGCGCTGATGAAGACTTGCGCTTGCTCTTTTTCGCCCCTGATGAAGAAAATGCGGGCGATTTCTAGGCAAAGCGCCGCGGTTGGGCGCAAGAACGCTGTCATTAAGTAGGCTTTGAGCGCTTCTACCTGTTCTCCTTTTGCGAATAAACTGCGCGCTAAAGCAAGCCACATATCCGCATCGCGATGTTTGTGCTTACACAAAAAGCGAAAGCCGATAATCGCGTCATCATAATTGCCTTTGTCATAATGGAGCGCGGAGAAGGCATAGATAAAATCTATGGTCGCTTCGTTGATGTTGCGTAGCTCGGCTAAATCTCTGCCTTGAGCGATGGCTTCTATGGCTTGCGCGCGCGTGATGATTTCTTTTTGTGTCATGCGAACCTCTAAATAGACCTTATGTTGCGATTGTGTTTTTGTTTTGGCGCATGGGTTTTTGTGTGCACGCGTCCTAGACTGAGCTCGGCTTGCTTGAATTTATTTAACACCTGACTCATTATTGCCGCTATCTCTTCGAGCAGAGTCTTTGGCAAACTATCAGCGCGCTCTATGTCAATGCCTTTTTGCTCTAGCCTTTCCTTAAAGCGTTGAGCAAAATCATTATGTTCCATTTCTTGAATCAGCCTATTCATATCTAAAATATATTTATCCATCGCCGTGATGTGCTTTTGCCATTGTTCTCTATCGCCGCTATCGCTTGGAGGATTAGGGGGAAGAGCGATGGTCGGGAGGAAGTCAAATTCTTTATTTTCCATTTCTATCTCCTTTTGTTTTGGGTTGTTTTGGGTAAAGCGTTTTTCATTTTTTTAATTTTGGTGCGCAACGATTCATAACGCGATTGGTTTTCGGTCAAACCGAAAGCAGCGTCAAGCGCGCCCGCGCATTCGGGCAATTTGTCTAACGCGAAAAAACATTCTGCCGCGTATAAAGAAGGTTCAGGGTTTTCCATATCCAGCAACCCTGCAAGCGCATAGGCTTTCAAGGCTTCTTCATACTTGCCCTGCATTTTACGCGCGGCGGCTAAACCGCTAACGATATTAAAATGAAAAAAATCAAACGGAAGCGCATAAGAAAAAATTTCTTCGGCTTTGACAAAATCTCTTTGGAAGTAGTAATTTGACCCCAAAGCGTAAAGTGCCTCAACCTCGTCAGCCGATATTTTACCTTGCTGTGCCAAGCTAACCCCTGAGATTAAACTTTCAGCAGCAAGCTGGAGTGCCTCTTCTATCGTTTCAGCATTCGGCTTATGTTCGCTTGATAAAGACATACCCTACCCCATTTTACTCGTGATGGACGAGAGCAAGTCGCTTATTAATTTATCTGCCGAAGACGTGAGCTGGTTCGCTTCCGTCACGACGTGGGTATAACGTTCAACATCTAAGTTGATTTTAGATTGATTATTACTAATCGTGCTAATATAAGACTCAGCAGACTTTGTCATTTTGCCAAAGTCATCGTAAGAGAAGCTGCCATCACTTTCGGCATATTGATTGAGCGCATATTTTGCCATTGGGTCGAAGCCATATTGATTTTCAAATTCCTGCGCGGCGGTGCTCATTTGGGTAGCACTGACCTTATTGTCCGAGCCTTCCTTCGGCTCGAGGGCTGCTAACTTGTTGCGCCACGCGAGCGCAGCATTGCCCTCATTATTGGCGTCCTCTAGATTTTGCGCGCTCATCGCGAGCATATTCTTGGCGCTGGTAGCGGCTTTGGAGGTGACCTTATAAAGCAGCTCGGTTAGGGTGAGCTGCTCGCCATTGACTAGAAAGCGCGCGCTTTGCGCGTCATACACAACCGGGCTATCTCCAGTGCTATCCCCATCGGGGGCATTTGGGGAATAATCGCTTCTTACCTCGTTGTTATAGTCGGCGTGGGTCGCCCCCGGCGGTGCGCCGTGCATGCTATCAATCTGGTAAGCATTCCAGGTCTTATCTATAGGCATAATTTCTCCTTTTTATTTTCATCATAACGAAACCAACCGAGATTCACTTTCACTTTTCGGTGAAATACAAAAAAGTGAAATTAAATTTTGCTTTCCTCCGTTGTGCGGAAATTATCAATCGCCTTTTCTATACCTGCCATTGCTTCTTTGGTTTCGTCAGAAAGACGTGTATATTTTTGAGTATCGTTGTTCAGCAGTTCTTGCGTGCTGTTGATAGTAGAAATTTTAGACTTGATGCCTTCAATGAGCTGGTCGACTTCCGCCTGTTTAGTTTTATCAAAAGAAAGCTTCACCATCACATGCTTCCCTTCATAGATGCCGCCGATATTAGCTTCGGGCATAACTATAGAATAGTTGGCATAGCCAAAAACCTTTGCCATATCATCTTGATTGAGTGTATCCACCTTCTTGCCGTCGTCGTCTGTCAAGATGTATTGCGGCTTCACGAGAGAACCAACACCAAAGTCCCAGAAAGGATTGCCGCCATATTTATCGTTATAGTCGGTAACCAACTCGGTCAGCTTGTCGTCAGCAACCTTCGCATCGGCATCTCCTGTTGGACGCAAAGCGCGCACCCTATCAAGTAAGAACACAAGTTTTTTTGATTCTTCGTTCGTATCCCATAACTCTTGCGCGGTGAGCGATAAGCGATTTTGCGCAAAGGCTTTTGTCTCGTTTTGAATTTCAAAGATGAGCCCTATCATATCCACCGCTCTGCCCTTGACTTGAAACATTCCCTCATTATTGACAGAGATAACGCGGCGCGCGCTTGAAGTCGGATTGATTTCAGACATAATACCGCCTAGTCTCCAACAAAAGAGCTGCCCGAACGATAATTCGGTAAGTTAAACGGCTCAAACTGCTTATCCAACGCGGGAACGCCTTTTAATTTATATCCCGCCATACCAGCACTATAGTTTTGCATTTCGTGGCTGCCGCCGTGTAGAGCAAATTGCGTGCGTGCTTTGCGCGAAGCCTGCGTGGGCGCGGCACCCGCTTCAGGTATATTGCCAGTTGCGTCAAACTGCGCGGCAAGATATTTCGCTTCTGTATCTAATTGCCCGGTGCGGTCCTTACCGCTTTTACAATGGAAGAGTGGCTTCTGCCCTATCGCATCAGCCAAAAGCGCAACACGGCTTGGCAACTTATAAGGGTCGCGTGTTTCGCGCATAAAACTTTTCGTGCGCCAGATGGTTTTAATCTGATTGCTCAGCTGCGTAATTTTAGATACTTGCTTGTCTATGCTGGCAATTCTCTGCGTGGTTGGCGCGGTTTGTGGTTGGGTGCGCAGACCCTCTTGCTCGCCCTTGAGTTGAGCGATTTTTTCGCCTGCCGCGCCCGAAATAGCGGCGGCATCATTTTTTCCCACAAGCGCATCTAAGGCTTGATTATTGGCAGGTGCTACCATGTCCCAGCCCATCAGCTTGCGCCATAGGGGCACGCGGTTGCCTCCCATGATGCCAAAGGCGCGTTGCGCACCGGCGTTCACGCCTAAATTTAATACCGTCGGCTTGACTTTAACTTTCGCGGTTATCTCGCGCGGGGGAACTTCTTGGCTCTTAATTCTAACGCTCACGCCGTCTTCTCCCGCTGACCCTAAATATTCCAGCGCGGCGCGGTGGCTAGCGAGCATTTCCTTTTCGCCTATCTTGCCGCCCAGCGAGCGCAAATAATCCGGCGTCATCAAAGAAATAGAAACGATAGGTAAATCAACCGCCTCTCCTTTTTGTGCTTTTTCTAGCAGGGCGGGGTCGTCTAATATCATTGTGGCTGCCAAATCTTCTGCCATCACTTGCGTTGCTTGTTCGTGCATCGTTTGTGTCAAAGCCTCAGCGCGTTTTGGGTCGGAGCGAAAGTCGCTTACTAATTCTTGTTCTGCGCGCGTGTCGAGTCCGCGATTAACCAGCAAATCTACCATCGTATTTCCAAGCTCTGCGTCCGAAAGTTTGGCGAGATTTTTCGCAGTCATCTTATACGGGTCGAGCACGCCCGAACGATGAGCGGAGAAAATTGTTTCGCCGCTCTCGTTGGTGAGTGCGGTATGCGCAAGATTAACCGCATGGTTGTATTGTAATCTATCGCCGGCGGCAACGCCCTTGCCTTCATAAGGCGCAGGCAAGAGAGCAGAGTGTATTCCCGCGGGCTGAATATGGCTATGGACGGTGTGGGGTGCGCCTTCTGCTTCAAAGTTAATTGGGTTGTTAATGGCTTCCCATGATCCCTGATTCAAAGTGGCGACTTTTCCTTGCTCTTGTAAAAAATCAATATCGGGCGAAGCGGTATGCGGTTTCGGAAGTAAATCCAAACTGCCCTCTATGTAATGTTTAAGCATTTGGTTTTGTGGCATGCCTTTCATCGCTAAGGGAAGTTTTTGATTTAACGCCAAATCTTTTTGTAAGGTGTCTGATTCCGCTTTAGATAATTTTATTGGCTTATGAAGAGGCATCTCTAGTAGATATTCCATATCTTTACTTTTTTTGGTTAGCTTGCCTTGTTTAAGCGCGAGGAATTCTTTTTCATGCGCAGCGAGTTTTTGATCCATACGTTCTAATTTTTGTTGCGCGATAGTATCGTTAGAGAAATAATTTTCGTGGAGATTGACGACAGCATGGCGCGCGGCTCTTATTTGAAGCAGGTGGTGGTCTAATCTTTGTTGCCTGCTCACCGGGGGGCTATCGGGCAAATGGTCAGAGTGTAGTGCCATCACATCGGCAAGCAATAAATGCGTTTCCGCGAGCGTTTCCATTGTTGCTTGCAGCACTGCGTGCACTCCGTTTGTGTCGGGCGCATTTTTTAACTTCCCATCTAAGTTAGACAAATGCTCGAGCAAAATAGGCATATTCTCCTTATGCTTCCACAAAGTAGAAGTGAATTGCTCCATTTCTTTTTTGGAAAGCTCGCCAGTTTTTTGTATTTTATTGCTAAGTTTCACCAATTTATCTAAATCATCTTGGGCTTTGCTAATATAATCCAAACTTTGTAACGTGCTTTCTAAAATCTCCCCTTCCGTTTTGACCTGCTTGCTTGCTTGGGCTAAAAGTCCTTTGCCATCGGCTAGAACCAAATCGGGCTGGTTGATGTCTTCTTTGAACGTTTCGCGCGCGCTCTTCAGCTCCAAAGAGCCGCGCCGCGCCATTGTTTCTAGCTGCTTTAAGTCGGAGCTAGAACAAAAGCCTCTTTTTTTTATTCTGTCGGCGATGGTGAGTGCTTTTTTGTCCTGCAGCAGTCCGCCGTTGTGAAGTTTGGCAAAGCGATTGACTTTTCTTTGAATTGAAGTGGGCGGTTTAGCCCTTGCTTGCTGGACTTTTCGCCCATTCAACGGCGATGCGCCAACAGAAATTGTTTCCGCAAGAGGCTTTCTCAATTTCGGGCTTTGCGCTTTCTGCGCTGCGGGCAGGGTTGATGAGGTCGCGCGCTTGCGTGGAGGCTTAGGCGGCGGCGTCTTGAAATGCTGGTGTGCGGGTCTAATTGTTGGTTTTGACATTGTGCTATACTAAACCCGCAACATTGATTTACTATTTCAACTATCATCAACTTTTTTTTACTTGTAAGAGGGCTCCAAGTGCCACAGATGCCAAAACCAGACAACTATGTTCTCGCCAAGCGCGAGGAGATTGCCCTCGCCTTGTCGCAGATGGTGCCTGCCGAGGCGGTTATCACGAACAGAGACAGCCTGCGCATCTACGACAGCGACGGCTTAACCGCCTATCGCCAGCCGCCGATGTTGGTTGTCTTGCCCGAAACCACCGAGCAGGTTGCTACTATTTTACGTTATTGCGCGCAGCATAAAATAAAAGTTGTTGCGCGCGGGGCTGGCACGTCTTTATCGGGCGGCGCGTTGCCTTTAGAAGATGGCATTGTGCTTGGTTTATCGAAGTTAAACAATATCATAGAAGTGGATTTGCCCAATCAGTGCGCGGTGGTTCAGTCGGGTGTTCCTAACCTAGCGATTAGCAATGCGGTAGCGCGTGATGGTTTTTATTACGCGCCTGACCCGTCTAGTCAAATTGCTTGCACGATTGGTGGCAATGTTGCGGAGAATTCGGGTGGTGTGCATTGTCTCAAATATGGTTTGACCACGCATAACATTTTAGGATTAAAAGCGGTTTTGATTGACGGTAGCATTATCGAAGTGGGCGGCAAAACGTTAGAGCCGGCAAGCGGTTATGATGTGTTGGGTTTATTAACTGGCTCGGAGGGTTTGCTGGCGATTATTACAGAGGTAACGGTGCGTCTTTTACCAAAGCCGGCGTGGTCGCAAACGGCTTTGATTAGCTTTAGCACGGTGGAAAACGCGAGCCAAATGGTTGCCGCGATTATCGCTGCGGGCATTATTCCTGCTGGTTTAGAAATGATGGATAAATTAGCCACCCGCGCTGCCGAAGCTTTTATCAAAGTCGGCTATCCGTTAGACGCGGAGGCTTTGCTCTTGATAGAGTTAGACGGCAGCGAAGTGGAAGTAAAAGAGTCAATGACGCGCATTGAAGCCTTGGCGGCTGAGCATAAGGCGAGCAATCTTCGTCTTTCACAAAACGCGCAAGAGCGCGAGCAACTTTGGGCGGGGCGCAAGAGTGCTTTTCCTGCGGTTGGCAGGTTAGCGCCCGACTATTATTGTGTTGATGGCACGATACCGCGCAAAACGATTGCGCAAGTGTTAGAGAAAATTAACGTGCTTTCTCAGAAGTATGGTTTGTCTGTTGCGAACGTGTTTCACGCCGGCGACGGCAATTTACATCCGCTCATTCTGTATGACGCCGAGAAAGAAGGCGAGCTAGAGCGCGCCGAACAATTCGGTAGTGATATTTTGCGTTTTTGTGTCGAGGTTGGCGGCGTTCTCACTGGCGAGCACGGCGTTGGTGTTGAGAAGCGCGACCTAATGCACTTGATGTTTAACGAACAAGATTTAGATTTACAGCAAAGTGTCAAGTGTGCTTTTGACCCGCACCATTTGCTAAACCCCGGCAAGATGTTTCCGCGCTTGCGGCGTTGCGCGGAGCTTGGGCGCGAGCATGTGCATCACAACCGCCCGCCCTTTCCCGACTTGGAGCGCTTTTAGCGATGGCACGCGTAGCGGCGCAAAACCTAAAGGACGTGCGCGAGGCTTTGCGCTGGGCGCGTGATGAGGACAAAAGTCTTGAGCCTTATGGCGGCGGCACGAAGCGCTCTTTGGGTCGCCCTCTCCACAACAGCTATGCTCTGGGGTTGGGCTGTTTATCGGGCATTTTGTCTTATGAGCCTGATGAGCTAGTCATTTCCATGCGCGCAACAACTCCTCTCGCAGAGGTGGAGGCGCTGTTAAGCAAGCATCGACAGCATCTCGCTTTTGAGCCGCCCGACTGGAGTCAATTATTCTCTGCTCACGAAAAGGGAGAAAGCAGCATGAGTGGTATTATCAGTAGCAATTTATCAGGCGCAAGAAGATTTGCCGCCGGTGCAGCGCGCGACCATCTGCTAGGCTTTCGTGCGCTTTCTGGCAGGGGCGTGGAGTTTCAATCGGGCGGACGCGTGGTTAAGAACGTCACCGGGTATGACTTGAGCAAGTTGATAGCCGGCTCTTGGGGCACTTTAGCGATTATGTCGGAGCTGACCTTGAAAACAATGCCTGCGCCCGAAACCACGCGCACGTTATTTTTATATGGCGCGGATAGTGATAAGGCACTTAACTGGATGGAAATTATTTTGAGTAAAAACCCTGCCATCAGTGGGGCGGTGCATATTCCGCTCGCGGCAACAAAGCAGTGGGGCGGGCTAGAAGCAAGCGGCACAAGTTTAACTGCCTTTCGTCTTGAAGGCACCAACCAAGCGACACAAGAGCTGCTCAACGGATTACAAGGGCTTGTAGGCGCGGACACTCAAATGAATAATAACGAAGGCGACGCGGCTTTACAATTTTGGCGCTCAGTGAATAACTTAACGGTTTTTTCCGCGCCGAGCGCGAACATCAACGCGCCCCTGTGGCGTATTTTAACGCCACGCGATAAGGCAGCCAATTTAGTCGCGCAACTTGAAGCAACATGCGAAGATGTTTTATACTTCATTGATTGGGGCGGCGGGTTAATATGGTTTAGCCACGACACCTCTAGCGGAGAGCCGGAATTGAATGATTTTTCGCAACAAGCAACACACATTCGCAACATCTGCTTAGAGCATGACGCGAAAGCTATTTTAATTCGCGCGAGTCTTATTGCGCGGCAGAACATTCCTTTTATGCCGCCGCTTTCGGACGCGCTCCTTGCTTTAACCGCGCGCATTAAGAACGCTTTTGACCCTAACAATATCTTAAATCCCGGTCGCTTATACCACGGCATATAATGAAAACGCATTTTACTCAAAGCCAGCTCGCCGATGAAGAGCTTCAAGAAATGAAAGACATTTTACGTTCTTGCGTTCATTGCGGTTTATGCACTGCCAACTGCCCGAGCTATAACGTGCTCGGTGATGAGCTGGATAATCCGCGCGGGCGCATTGGGCTCATTCAAGATTCTTTAGAGCAAGAAAAAATCAGCCCTAGCCTCGTGCGTCATTTAGATAGATGCCTATCGTGTAATGCTTGTGTTTCGGCTTGTCCTGCGGGCGTTGATTTTATGCACTTGTCTGATTTCGCGCGTGTCAAAATAGAAGAGTCGAAAACGCGAGGGTTCAAAGATAGGGTGCGCCGTTATTTTTTATATCGCTTGACCTTGTCTTCATTAATGTTGCGTTTATCATTGTTTTTAGGTTTATTTGGAAAATTGTTCTGGTGGTTTCTGCCTAAGGGCTGGAGGCCTTATGTTAGTTTCGCGCCAACTGATTTACGCTCTTTGGTGAAGGCAAAGGCTATTGATGAAGTCATTCACCCCTCTTTAGGGCCCACGCGCATTCGCGCGGTTCTTTACGCTGGGTGTGCGCAACAAGTGCTCGCGCCCGAAATAGACGCTGCCACCATTCGTTTGCTCGTGCGACATAATGCGGAGGTTTCTTTCGTTCGCGGCGCGAAGTGCTGCGGCTCTTTGCCTTTACACTTAGGCAAAAGAAAGGAGGCACGGCGGCTCGCGCGACAAAACATTACCTCTTACCCGCACGATGCTGATTATGTGATTACCAACGCGGCGGGGTGTGGTTTAACGATGAAAGATTACGGACACCTATTAAAGCAAGATGAGCAAGCGCAGCATTTTTCTTCGCGTGTGCGTGATGTTAGCGAGATAATTGATTTTCTAGGGTTCAAGCCTTTAGACAATCCTCCAGGTGCGGGAATGAAGATAGCGTGGCATGGCGCGTGCGCTTTACAGCACGGGCAGGGCATTGACGCCTTACCGCGCAATCTTTTAGCGCATGTCGGCTATCATATTATAGAGCCAGCCAATCCTCATTTTTGCTGTGGGTGGGCGGGTAGCTACCACCTATTCCAAAACGACCTTTCGCAAGAAATAAGGGGGCGCAAGGCGGGGACTCTAAACGCGTGCGAGGCGGATATGGTGGTATCGGGCAATATGGGCTGCTTGCTTCACCTAGCGCCTGAGTTGGATATTCCGGTTGTTCATTACGTGCAGCTTTTAGACTGGGCGAGTGGTGGTCCGCCCCCCAGAACATTTTCCTAGTGCGTTTTCCTAGTGCGTTTTCCTAACTATAAATAAAACATATATTTTTAGTGGTGAATAAAGTAGTTTTTTCACTTGCTTGCCCTTCACAGAATCATGTTATAATTAAGGCTAAACAAACTGGAGGTAACTATGATGACGACAACGACAGAACAGCTAACAACCGACGCCGCTTATGAAGCGGTCGCTCCTGATGACTTTGAGGCAATGATTGAGGTTGGCCGTTATAATAAACGCTCTACCGCTTTTGATAAAATCATCTCTGCCACGCACGACCATTTCTGGGATCCGCTAGACACAAAATATATTGATTTCTCTACCGACTTTGATATGGAGAAGGAATATCTCACCGACCCCAAGACGATTGGCGAACTTCACACCGCCGTGCGCGATAGGCTCAACGAAGACCAATGCATCAAGCTCACCAATTTGAGCGTTCACTGGTCTATGTCTTCCATCTTACACGGAGAAGCAGGCGCTTTAGCCCTTTCGGCAAGCCTCTGCCACATTCTTAAAGACCCCGGCGCGCAAGAATATGCCGCCAACCAAACGCGCGAGGAAGCACGTCATGTGTTGGCTTTCACAAAATATATTCAGCGCCGTTGGGGTAAGCCCGTTCAGGTGGGCAGTGCACTAAAAGACTTGATGGTAGAGCTAGTCTCCTCTCCTTTGGTTTGGAAAAAGCTTGTTGGTATGCAGATGATGATTGAAGGCTTAGCCATGGGCGCTTTCGCCAGCTTCTATAAGAACGGACGCGACCCGCTTATTCGCAAGATGATGCAGCTGGTGATGACCGATGAAGCCTTCCACCATAAATTTGGCAAAATCTGGGCAGACCGCACCGTTCCTCACTTGCCTCCCGCAGAGAGAGATATGATTGAAGACTGGGCATGGGAAGTATTCCACGTGTTGCTTTATAACTTGGGCAGCCCCGAGCAGAAAAAGCACATCTACGCCGAAGTCGGCTTAGAGTGGGAGTGGGTTCAAGAGGCTTTCATGGAAGCAATGACTGATACCTCTATCCGCGAAGATTTAGCGGAATCGAGCAATATTTTCCGTGTTCTCGTCAAGACTTTGCTCAACGCTGGCATCATTACCGAGCGCACCTCGGCGAAGTATGCCGCTTTTATTGATATGGACGAGCTCCATAATGAAGGCGACAGAATGATAGGCGATGACATTGCTGAGGAAGGCATCAAATATCTCGTTGGCTTGAATGGTGGCTCATCGAAATATCTTTCGATGGATAACCTCTCCGCCGCTGAATAAAGATGAGCGATTTACAAGCCTTTCGCCAAGAGACACGCCTTTGGCTAGAAGAAAACTGCCCCGCGTCTATGCGCACACCGGCGCAAGACGAAAGCGAAGCGGTATGGGGCGGACGCCGAGCCGTTTATGCAAATCCTGACGCAAAAAAGTGGCTAGACTCAATGGGCGACAAGGGCTGGACGGCACCCACATGGCCAAAAGAATATGGCGGCGGCGGTTTAAGCGGCGAAGAGCTAGCCATTCTAGGCGAAGAGATGAAGCGCATCAACGCGCGCGTTCCTTTGGTGAGCTTTGGAATTTGGATGTTGGGTCCCGCCCTGCTAGAGTTTGCCAGCGAGGAACAAAAGCAAGAGCATCTGCCTAAAATTGTGCGCGGAGAAATTCGTTGGTGTCAGGGTTATTCTGAGCCGGGCGCTGGCTCTGATTTGGCGGGGCTACAAACGCGCGCCGAGGATAAGGGCGACCACTGGCTTGTCAATGGACAGAAAATTTGGACTTCCTACGCCGACCAAGCCGACTGGATTTTCTGCCTCGTGCGCACCGACACCGCCAAAAAACACGATGGCATTTCCTTCCTGCTGTTTGATATGGAGAGCGAAGGTGTCGAGACCAAACCGATTAAGCTCATTTCGGGTGAATCGCCCTTTTGTGAAACCTTTTTCACCGATGTCAAAGTGCCAAAAGGAAATCTCGTTTATGACCTCAACAAGGGCTGGACGGTTGCCAAACGGCTGCTCCAGTTTGAACGCAACGCCATTTCTAATTTCGGCGGCGGCTTAATGGGCGGCGGCGCGGGGCTAGACACGCTCGCCAAAGAATATATTGGCGAGCAAAATGGTATGGTCGCCGATGCCAGCGAGCGCTCTGCCATTTCTAATTTCACTATGGACAGCTGGGCTTTCGGGCTTACCCTAAAGCGCATTCAAGAAGAATCGAGGAAGGGTCCTACCCCTGCCACTTCTATTATGAAGTTTTACGGCGCTGAGCATAATAAAAGACGCCTTGAGATGGCGATTGATATTATGGGAACGCAAGGGCTAGGTTGGGAAGGTGAAGGCTTTCGCGAGAACGAGCTCGACACCACGAGAAAATGGCTGCGCTCTAAAGGTAATTCTATCGAGGGCGGCACTTCGGAAGTGCAGCTGAACATTATCGCCAAGCGCGTGCTTGGATTGCCAGATTAAAAATAATAAAGATTAAAATAATAAAAAGGGGAGAGGTTTATGTTTGAGCTCAACGAAGAGCAGCAAATGCTACAAGAATCGGCAAGTCGTTTTTTTCAAGAAAAAATGCCTATTGCTCATTTACGTAAATTGCGTGATGAAAAAGACTCACTCGGTTTTGACAAGAACCTGTGGAAAGAAATGGGTGCGCTCGGCTTAACTGGCACTTTAATCCCCGACACCTACGGCGGAACAGATTTTGGCGCGCTCGGCTTATGCCTCATCTTGGAGGAAGCAGGACGCACGCTTGCCCCTTCGCCTTTGTTTTCTACCTCCCTTTTGGCAGCCAGCCTGCTGGTTCAAGGCGGCAGCAAAGAGCAGAGACAAGACCTGCTCCCCAAAATAACTTCGGGTGAAATTACCATCGCACTCGCCCTAGAGGAAGGCGCGCACCACAACCCCAACAACATCAAGGCTAAAGCAGAAAGCAACGCTAAGGGCTGGACTCTATCCGGCGAGAAGACCTTTGTCATTGATGGCGCGGCGGCTGATAAAATTATTTTTGTTGCCAATTCGGGCACGGGCAAAACTTTATTTCTGCTCGATGGCGATAAGACCGAAAGAAAGAAAATGCACTTTGCCGATAGCCGCAACTATGCTTCGGTGCGGGTTGATGGTTTGGCGGTTGATGAAGCGCAGGTCTTAGGCGCGGAAAATATGGGAGATGATATTTTAACCAACACATTAGATTTAGCGCGCATTGGTATGGCTTGCGAAACGCTCGGCGGTGTGCGTGAATGTTTTGAGCGCACTTTGGCTCACTTAAAAGAGCGCAAGCAGTTTGATACTATTATTGGCACTTTTCAAGCGCTCAAACATCGCGCGGCGAAACTATTTTGTGAGATAGAGCTCTCTCATTCTGTGAGTCGCGCGGCGGCTTCGGCTTATGAGAACAAGGCGAACAACGTGCCTACAATGGCGAGCCTCGCGAAGGCGCGTCTCGCGGAGGTTTCGCGCTTGATGACAAACGAAGCGGTGCAAATGCACGGCGGCATGGGTATGACCGACGAGCTCGATTTCGGTTTGTTTATGAAGCGCGCGCGCGTTCAAGCGCAAATTTTTGGTGATGCGCGTTTTCATCGCGCTCGTTTTGCCACGCTTGAAGGCTTTTAGTGGCAGACGACAACAAAACCGCCTATTTCGCGGCGGGTTGTTTTTGGGGCGTTCAAGCCACGTTCGATGCCCTGCCCGCGGTGGTGAATAGCGCGGTCGGTTATATGGGTGGCACAATGGAAAACCCAACTTATGAAGCCGTATGTTCGGGCAAAACCGGACACGCCGAAACTCTTAAAGTTACTTTTGACGACTCACTCCTTGATTTTGATTCTCTGCTTCACGTTTTTTGGGCGTGCCATGACCCTAGCCAGCTCAACCGACAAGGGTTAGACATTGGGACGCAATATCGCTCTGCGATTTTTTGCGCTAACGAAGCGCAGTTAGCCACTGCCGCCGCCGCAAAACAGGGTTTAGTTCAAGCAGGGCAAAAAATTGTAACTGAAATTATCGCGCCGCCCCCGCCGCCATTTTTTATCGCGGAGGATTACCATCAAAATTACTTTGCAAAAAATCGTTAAAAGGCGTAAAACATTATTATGAGCGAAAAATTACCAGAGCGTATAACGGTCTTGTCCGAGGAATTTACTCCTGCGGCGATGGAATTTCACCGCCGCAAAATGAGCGAGCAAGGCTATCGTATGGAAGGCGGGGTCAAGCCGCGCAAGTTCTTTCTTACCGATGGCATTACAGAGCCTAGCCCTCTGTTAGACGGCAAAACCTATTACGCCGTTACCTTCGTGCGTAAAGACGAAGATTAGTCAGCGACTGATAATTATCATATTCACGTTAAGTGCTTTATTTTTATAAGTAGGAAAAGACACTTGAAATTTTATGATATTGTTTTTTTTCACCGAGCATAAAGCCAATAGGGCATCATAGTTTTTCGTCCAGTGTTTATCTTCCCAAACGAGCGCGGTTTTATCGCAGGCAGTTTTCTTATCTACCCAATAGGATGTTTGGAAATTCCCCGACAACAGCACTTGCGGACGCGGTTTCATCTCAACCGCCACGCGCGCGGCAATATTCAGCGAACCGACAAGCAGTTTTGGCTTTTCGCCTGTTGCCTTGATAAATCTGCTCTCCACCTCTTGCGACAAATCTGGCTGGGGAAAAAGCACTCTTAACGGCACAAAGGAGGTGTGATGATAGACAAGCAAATGCGCTGCGTGTGCTATGGGGGTCGCCGCCATAAGAAAAAATGCAACGTAGAAAGCGCGCTTGAATCTTCTGTCGTTACACCTTCCTGATAAAAACTTCATTGCCACGAGTCCCATTAAAGGAAAAAAACTATAGCCCCACTGCGTTATAAAGTTTTGTCCGCTGACACTCAAACTAATCACGAACAAGACAAGGGGCATAAAAGCAAAATACAAAATAAACTTGTCATCGGCTGAAAGGGGTCGGCTAAAAGAAATCAAACCTTTTCCTATAAAGCCTGTTAAGCCTAGCACAAACACCAAGGGCAGCTGCGTTGAAACTTGCGCCACCAAAAAGAATAGAAGCGAACGTCCATCGCCCCCTCTTGCTAAGGCGTAGCGTAGAGGTAAAAAGTCATGCTCCCATAAAAAATAAATATGAGGCGACAAGAGCAATAAAAATAAAAGCAACCCGAGCCAAGGTGCCGCGGTTTTCAAGTGAGCGCGCGATTCCTTGTGCGCAAGCAACCACAAAGGCACCAACACCAATAAAAACACCGCGCTATATTTCGCCCAGAAACATAAAGCCGCCGCGCAAGCCAACAAAAGCCAAGGGTAAAGTCGCTTTTCCTTTTGCCCTATCGCCAAGTGAAACAGATAAATAACCGAAATCCAAAACAGCACTTGTGCCGTATTATGATTCAAAACATTGTCGAAACTGCGCCACGCAAAGCAAATCGCCACCAATAAAGTGCCTAACAGAGCTTTCTCTTTCCCCACAAACTGACGCGAAAACAGATAAATTACCCAAAGTGTCAAAACTTGAAAAATAGGCAAAATGGCAAAAATACCAAAGCGCTCGCCTGCCTGCCACGCGCTCTCCAAAACCCACGAGGGCAAAGGCGGATGCTTATGTGTGCCAAGCAGCCACTCTCTGCCCCAAACCAAGCCCTCAAGCACATCTAGGTCAAAGCCAATATGCGTGAAGCGCGCCGCGACAACCCACAAAACCACATAAGCCAAGCCAAACCAACCGAGCTTTTCTATAAAAATCTTATCAAGAGTATCTTTGGTCATTAGCTTTTTATTTACCAAAAAAAGTTTAATATATTCTTATGTCAGAGAGTTCTGAAATAGATTTATCCGTTGTGATACCGGGCAAAAACGAAGCAAACCAGATTGATTCTTTATTCAAGCGGCTCATTCCCATTTTGGAGAGCTTGGGTTTGAAGTGGGAGATTTTGTTTGTGAATGATGGCAGCACGGATGAAAGTTTAGCCCTTCTGCTGAATTGGCGCAAGCAAGATAGCCGTATTGGCGCGATTGATTTGTCGCGCAACTTTGGCAAGGAGGCGGCGTTGAGCGCGGGGCTTCATCACGCGCGCGGGCGGGCGATTATTTCTATGGACGCCGACGGACAGCATCAGCCTGAGCTCATTCCCGATTTTATTCGTTATTGGCGGGAGGGCTATGAGATGGTGATTACCCAGCGCGTTGGCAGGCGCGTTGAGGGCTGGGCGCGTTATCATACGACCGCGTGGTTCTATCGCATTTTCAATATGATTGGTGATATCAACCTCATTCCCGATGCCGGCGATTTTCGTTTGTTCGACCGCAGGGTCGTGGAGGCTTATAAGCAATATGGCGAGCGCACGCGATTTAACAAGGGCGTGTTTGCTTTATTGGGTTTCAAGCAAAAAATTATTTCTCACCCGAGCGAAAAGAGCAGTGATACGCGCCCGACCAAATGGGGGTGGCGTAAATTATTTGCGCTTGCTTTTGATGCGTTTTTTTCTTATTCGCGCTTTCCTATTCGCCTGTGGATGATGATGGGGAGCATCGCGATAATGGCATCTTTGAGTTTTTTGATTTACATTATTTTTGACACTTTGCTTTCGGGGCGTGCGGTGCCGGGCTATGCTTCTTTGCTAACGGCGGTGGTTTTGATGGGCGGCATTAATATGGTAGGGGTTGGCATTTTGGGTGAATATATCAGTCGCATTTTTACTGAAACCAAACAACGACCTCTTTATATTGTGCGCCAAATTCACCAAAACGATGTTTAATAACGTAGTCAAGCAAGTTGGTAAATTCGGTATTGTTGGCATGTGCGCGCTGTTCGCGCACTTAGTGATATTTTATTTCGCGCGCAGTTCTTTTTTGCTAGAGGAGCAGTTAAGTAATTTTATCGCGTTTTCGCTTGCCTTTACAATATCGTGGAGCGGGCATTATTTTTGGACTTTTCAAACCGGTGGCAAACGAAGTGCCATTTTCTTTTTTATCGTGGCGCTTATCGGCTATGGCTTAAACGCTTTTTGGGTTTGGCTCACTATCACGCATTATGGTTTAGCGGATTTTTACGCGATTATTTTAATGGGAACGATTACGCCTTTGATAAGTTTTATTTTATCGAAATTTTGGGCTTTTCGAGCGCGCTAAACAATTTTATTGAATGAAGTCCAGCACGGCTTGCGTGATGGCTTGGGGTTGCTCAGGCAACAGGGCATGCCCCGCGAGATTAAGCGTTATAACGTGAATTCTATCGCCGAACTCCTGCTTGAGTAAAGTGCCTGTATGTTCAGGCGGCGCAATTTTATCCTGCGCGCCTTGAATAACAAGCATCGGAGCTATGCCACCCTCCCGCCACTGCGCGATAGGCGTATTGGCAACGGCTTTCGCTTGAACCTGCGAGGTTTGAATATTCCACCCGCCGACCCAATAGCTCGGCAGTTTATTTTCATCGGCAAAAAAAGCAAGGCGAATTTCTCGCTTGCGCCAGAAATTGGGCATAAAGAACCAGAAGCAATGGATAAGCGCTTGGCGAATGCGCCGCGCCATCCTCACTTGACCTCCCGCGGCGAGCAGAATAGTATGGGAAACTTTATCCTTATACTTGTTCGCGTAAGCGCGCGCAACACGATTACCAAAAGCATGCCCGATGATAATTACTTTTTCATTTTTTATTTCTTTTTCAACAATTTTTTCTACATCTTGAGCAAGGTCAAATAAAGTAACATCATTTTGCTTGGTGCCGGTTTTGTCTAGCATACCGCGCGGCTCCACCGCAAGCGTGCGATAACCCGCTTGATTGAGGTCTTGAATCAGTTCGTTAAAATCGCTTGCCGCGCGTCCGAGACTCGGCAAAAGGACAATTTGTCCTCTTGCCGGTTTATCTTCTTGTTTGCCCGAAAGGTAATAGCTCACGCGCGATGAGCCTTCTATCTGCTTTAAGTTGCCGTGCGCAGCACGCGGTGGTTTGGCAGAAAACCACCTAAAAAATAAAACCACCAAAATAAACATAGGCTGTCTAACGATGTTCGGGATTAGGAAAGTCGAAGCGACACCCCGCGTCCCACTCAGAGCGCTGATTGCCGTGAGCAGGAACACCGCCTGCCACCTTCAGCATATTCGCCAAGTGCATCAAGTTCCACGTCATAAAAGTGGTGTTGCGATTGGTGAAATCATTTTCGCGCCCGCCCGAGCCTTCGTCCAAGTAAGAAGGACCCGGTCCCGCCTCACCTATCCAGCCGGCGTCAGCTTGCGGCGGAATCGTATAGCCTACATGTTGCAGCGCGTAAAGCATAGACATAGAGCAGTGCTTGATGCCGTCTTCGTTGCCGGTTATCAAGCAGCCGCCCACCTTGCCGTAGTAAGCATATTGCCCTGCGTCATTGAGTTCGCCTGAGCTGGCGTAAAGGCGTTCAATCACTTTCGTGCAGACGGAAGATTTTTCTCCCAGCCAGATGGGCGAGCCGAGCACTAGAATATCGGCGGCTTTGACCTTCTGATAAATTTGCGGCCAGTCGTCTTTGTTAGCGCCTTGTGTTGTCATATCGGGCCAAACGCCATAGGCGACATCATAATCAACGATGCGCGCGCATTCGACCTTCACATTTTTGCGTTTCATTATTTCCATACTGATATCCATCAAGCCCTGCGTGTGCGACACCTCCGGCGACGGCTTCAGCGTGCAGTTGAGAAATAAAGCGGTAAGGTTCGAGAAGTTATAATCTCCGCTTTGGCAGATTTCTTCTTGTTTTTCGTTAAGCATTGTGCCTCCTTTGTTTATCGGCTATTATACAAAATATGGACTTTGGGAGAAGAAAAGTTTTAATCGCTGGAGGTGCGGGGGTTTTGACGCTCGGCGCGGGCGGCTTGTGGCAAGTTTCCCGCTGGGACAAGAACCTAGACGAAGCCACTCAGGCGTGGCGCGAGGCGGGGAAGAGCTTTGGCGATATTCGCCTTGACTGCTTGAGCTACGCTATTTTGGCACCGAACCCGCATAATCTCCAGCCTTGGCGCATCAAGCTAGAAGGCACGGACAGCCTAACGCTTTATTGCGCGGAGGATAGAAGGCTTCCTGCGACCGACCCGCCTAATCGTCAAATCACTATTGGCTTTGGCGCTTTTTTAGAATTATTGCGAATGGCAGCCGCAAGTAAGGGCTATCACCTAGACACCGCACCCTTCCCCGAAGGTGAGCCTTACCCGGTTTTAGATGACCGCCCTATTGCTAAAGTGCGTTTCGTGCGCGCGTCTAGGCGGAGGCAGGCGAAACCTTCGCCTCTTTTTGATTTTGTCAAAACGAGACGCACGATGAGAATTAATTTTAAGGAGAAGCCGATTGCGCAAAGCAAACTTGATGGGCTTTCTGCCTTGCCTCTATTTGATAACCCCAAGGCGGGCGGCGTGGTTAGCACGAATAATCCTAAAAAAGTAGATGTTATAAAAAACATTTGCCTTGAGGGTTGGAAGATTGAATTGAACACCCCGCGCACATTTGGCGAGAGTGTTAAATGGACGCGGGTCGGCTCTCGGCAGGTGGCAGAAAACCCCGATGGCATTTCCCTTAAAGGCACGCCGATGGAGCTGTTTCGCTTACTTGGTTTATTAACGCCTGAAAAAATGGGGGATAACACCTCCACTGCTTTTCAAGCAACTTATGATTTTTACGCTAACTTGATTCACTCGGCGCAAGGGTGGGCTTGGATTTGGACAAGCGATAATAAACGCAGCAATCAATTAGAGGCGGGTAAAGCCTGGGTGCGCCTTCATTTGCAAGCGACTCAATTAGGGCTTGCCCTTCACCCGGTGAGTCAGGTTTTACAAGAATTTCCTGAGATGGATAAGTTCTATCGTGAGATGCATAGCTGGGCGGGGATAAAAGCGCCTGCGCGTATTCAAGGTCTTCTGCGCTTAGGTTATGCCACTCCGCCCGCGCCTTCGCCGCGCTGGAATCTAAACCACACTATAATCTCTTAATTGGTATATCTTAATTGCCATTTTCTAATTGGTAGCGGAGGAGGGACTCGAACCCCCGACACACGGATTATGATTCCGTTGCTCTAACCAGCTGAGCTACTCCGCCGTTAGTTTTTGCGAAAGTGTAGTAAAGTAAATATACCAAAAGGTTTATATTCTCTTTTTTGCACGAGAGGATAGGGGCAATTATCAATAACCGATTCCAGCGGCATATCAGGGTGCCACCCCAAAACCGAAGACAGCGGGGCAATCGCGCGTTCAACAAACATACGCAAGCCCTTCTCGTGGCGAAAGTGGTTGAGAATAAATATATCTCCTTTAGGTTGAAGCACTCTATCCATTTCCTCGAGCACGGCTTTTGGGTTCGGCACGACGCTCATCACAAAAGCAGCGGAGATAGCATTGAAACTACCCGCCGCAAAATGCGTTTGCGTGGCATCGCACTCGGTGAGCTCGCAGATATTGGTGAGCCGCTTTCTTTTAACTCTTCTATGCGCGCGCGCGAGCATCGCGGAAGATAAATCTATCCCCGTTATTTGTAAATGCTTGCCGTAATAAGGGAGCTGCGCCCCCGTGCCCACGCCAACATCCAGCACCTTCCCTTCGCACTTATTTATTTCCGCCACCATCTTTTTATGATAGTGCCGTGTAAAAAGCGCGAATGAGTTATCGTAAAAAGGCGCCCAGCGATTATAAGCGCGCACGACATCATCTGCTTTCATTTTATAGCGAACTGAACTCACTTTTATTCCTTCTCTTGAGTTATAGTTTATGCCTGTTGGAAGGATAAATCACTTTCCTCAATCCACCCTCCACCAAGCACTCTTAACCTCTTATTCTTACCACATTTTTGGTAAAAAACGCAAGCCTGACCTTTGGCAATGCCTAATTGCGGGGTTTCCAAAATAACCCTATCGCCATTTATTTTAGCCGGCGTGGGCGTTTGCGTCGAGCGCACACGCACAAGAATATCGCCTTTTTCTATTGGCGGCGTTCCTATCCAATTCACTTCCTTGAGGCGAATTTGACAGCTTTGGCAATCGGCTCGGCTGCCAACAATCAGGCGGGCGCGGGCGGTATCAAGTGCCACAACATATAAAGGCTCGCCTTCTGTGCTTATGCCTAGCGCACGCCTTTGCCCTATGGTGAATTGATATAAGCCTTGATGCTTGCCTAGCCGTCTGCCATCGACATGATAAATCTCGCCCTCTTTGGCGACATCGGGTCGGCGCTCACGCACGAGGTCGGCATAATGCCCGCTAGGAACAAAACAAATATCTTGGCTGTCGGGCTTGTCCGCCACTGGCAGGTTGAACGCTTGCGCTTTCTCCCGCACTTGGTTTTTTTGCTTATCGCCTAAAGGAAAAAGAGAGAACTCAATTTGCTCTTTTGTCAGCGTCCATAGAAAGTAGCTTTGGTCGCGTTTGTCATCGGCGGCAGTATAAAGCGCATCGTCTTGCTTGTGAATATAATGCCCAGTAGCGAACCCATCAACCCCCAGCTCGCGCGCGAAGTCTAAAAGTTTAGAGAACTTTACGCGCTCATTACAACGCGCGCAAGGCAAGGGCGTTTCGCCGCGCGCATAAGAATCGACAAAATCATCAATCACCTCTTGCTGAAAGTGGCTTTGGTAATCAAGCACATAGTGGGGAATATCCAGCCGCGCGGCAACCTGCTTGGCATCGTGAATATCACGACCGGCGCAACAAGTTTTACTGCTCGCCACCGCCTTGCCGTAGTCATAAAGCTGTAGCGTAAAGCCTATCACCTCCGCGCCCTGCTCTTTCAAGAGCGCTGCCACAAGCGAAGAATCAACGCCGCCCGACATCGCAACGGCTATCTTTGAACCTTTTATCTTTTTATTCATCGACTTTTTGATAAATTTCCGAACCTTCGGCGCGAAATTTGTCTGCCATCTTTTCCATTTCGGCTTCATAGTTCGATGTTTTTATTTTTTCGCCAAAATCGGTTTTAGCAAAATCCCTTATATCTTGAGAGATTTTCATCGAGCAAAATTTCGGTCCGCACATAGAGCAAAAATGCGCCACCTTAGCACCTTCTGCCGGCAGGGTTTGGTCGTGAAATTCTTGAGCGGTTTCCGGGTCAAGGGATAGATTAAATTGATCGCGCCAGCGAAACTCAAATCGTGCTTTGGATAGAGCGTCATCACGTCTTTGTGCGCCGCTGTGCCCCTTCGCTAAGTCGGCGGCGTGCGCGGCAAGTTTATAAGTTATCACTCCCGCTTTCACGTCATCGCGGTCGGGCAAGCCTAGATGCTCCTTTGGCGTTACATAGCACAACATCGCCGTGCCGAACCAAGCAATCTGCGCCGCACCGATTGCCGAAGTAATATGGTCATAACCGGGAGCGATGTCGGTGGTTAAAGGTCCTAGCGTATAAAAAGGCGCTTCGGCACAGGCGTCTAGCTGCTTTTCCATATTCTCCTTAATGAGATGAAGCGGCACATGACCCGGTCCTTCCACCATCACTTGACAATCAAACTGCCACGCTCTTTTGGTGAGCTCGCCTAGCGTTTTGAGCTCGGCGAACTGCGCGGCATCATTGGCATCGGCGATAGAGCCCGGGCGCAAGCCATCACCCAAACTAAAGGAAACATCGTAGCTTCTCATAATTTCACAAATTTCGTCAAAGTGCGTGTAAGCGAAATTCTCCTTATGGTGCGCCATAGACCATTTCGCGTGAATAGACCCACCGCGCGAAACAATGCCCGTGACTCTTTCTTCGGTTAAAGGAATGAACGGCAACCTTACTCCCGCGTGAATGGTGAAGTAATCAACGCCTTGCTCGGCTTGCTCGATGAGGGTATCGCGGAAAATTTCCCACGTGAGGTCTTCGGCAGCGCCGCCGACCTTCTCTAAAGCCTGATAGATAGGCACGCTGCCAAGCGGCACCGGACAATTACGAATAATCCACTCACGGATATTATGAATATTTTGCCCGGTCGATAAATCCATTATGGTATCCGCGCCCCACCTTATCGCCCATATCATCTTATCTACTTCGGTCGCGGCGTTAGAGACAACCGCCGAATTACCGATATTCGCATTGACCTTCACCTTAAAGTTGCGACCGATAATCATCGGTTCAATTTCGAGATGATTGATGTTCGACGGGATAATCGCACGACCCCGCGCCACCTCATCGCGGACGAATTCGGGCGTGACAACTTCAGGCAAAGATGCGCCAAAGCTCTCGCCCTTATGGCGTTTATGATAGCCTTGCGTCCGCCCTTCATTTTCGCGCTGCGCGATATATTCCATTTCCGCCGTGATGATTCCGCGCTTAGCATAAGCAAGCTGGGTAACCGCTCCGTTTTGCGCACGATAGGGCTTCTTATTGACACAAGGAAAAGGCTCAACAAGTTTATTTTCGCTCTTGCCGACAATGCTCGCCTTGCCTTCGAGCTGCCACGCCTTGAAGCCGTTGTCTTCAGGCTTAACCTCACGACCAACATAAGCCTCAACATCGCCGCGCTTTTCTATCCACCCTTGACGGAGCTTCGGCAAGCCTTGATAAATATCAATCTGCGCTTCCTCATCGGTATAAATGCCTGAGCTATCATAAACTCTAAAATTAGGCTCGGCGTCATCTTGAATCTGAATTTCACGCATCGCCACGCGCACGCCGGCGCACGCCTCGACATAGACCTTGCGCGAAGACGGCAAGCTCCCTCGCGTAATGGAAAATGGTTCTTTTTTCAACATAAAGCCCTCACGATTGATACCTCAATATCTTAACAAAATTAACCTTTTGATTCACTTATCTTTAATAGGATTGCCCTATTCTAGCAAGCGAAAAGGAAAAAATATGAATAAAAACGTTCCAATAGAGGGAATTCCAACAGAAGAGGTAATAGAGCTACCCCCGGCGAATACGACTCGCTGGATAGCCAAGCGCAAAGCGCAGATTGTCCAAGCGGTCAAGAAGGGGGCGCTGGGCTTCGAGGAGGCTTGCCAGAAATACTCCCTGACTGAGGAGGAGCTAACCTCATGGCAAAAAAGAGTCGATAAACACGGCGCAGACGGACTTCGTATTACACGCATCAAGCTCTATCGTTAATGATTTGTTAAATTTTATTAACAAACAAGAACAAAAACTATCTTTAAGCCGCTAAATTTCTATTGACCTAGTCCCTTGTAAAGATTCAAACTAGACTAATGTTAATTGATTCGTTTAAGGAGGTGCTATGCGCGCTTTGGTAATTGAAGATGATGCCGCAACCTTACGTTCTATCGAGCGGCTACTTATGGACGAAGGTTTCACTTTGGACTCCGCTCAGACAGGTGAAGATGGCTTTGAGCTGGGCAAGCTCTATGATTACGACATTATTATTTTAGACCTCAACCTGCCCGACATTGATGGCTATGAGGTGATTAGGCGCTTGCGGCGCGAAGGCTCGGAGACGCCCCTGCTGATTTTATCGGGACACGGCGAGGTAACCCATAAGGTGCGCGGCTTGGTGAGCGGTGCTGACGACTACTTGACAAAGCCCTTCAACCGCACCGAGCTCATAGCGCGCTTACGTGCTGTTATTCGCCGTGCGCGTGGCTACTCTCAGCCGCTGATTAAAACCGGAAACATTGAAGTTAATTTAGAAGGCAAAACCGTGGAGGCGAAAGGCAAACCCGTTCATCTCACCAGCAAGGAGTATCAAATTTTAGAACTCCTCTGCTTACGCAAGGGCATGACCTTAACCAAAGAAATGTTTTTAGACCACCTCTACGGCGGCATTGATGAACCTGAAGTCAAAATTATTGACGTGTTTATTTGTAAGCTCCGCAAAAAGCTAATGAAGGCAACCAATGGTGAAAATTGTATTGAAACCATTTGGGGCAGAGGCTATGTCTTGCGCGACCCCATTGATAGCACACAAGATAAAGAAGCAGAAGACGCAGGGCTCGCGCAACGCAAAATGGCTTCTTAAAATTCGCTAAACGTGAGCCTCTAGCACAAGACTTCCCTTATCGCCCTTATCATAAATCGCTTTAATATCCCCCTGACAAAAGGCGAGATAAAGCGGAATTTGTCCCGATTGATTTATCGGGTGATTTATCTGTTTAGGTGATGGCATTGACACTAACCCCTCTATTTGTGTAATGGCTTGTGCGGGAATAGAGCTTGCGCTCAAACTTGTTTTCGTGCTATTGGCAGTTAAAACCATTTTTCCCGATAGCGTTTTGGGAAGCAGGAATAAAAACAGACACACAAGCACGCGCGCCTGACGCAAGGAGGGTTTATCACAATGGAAGACCAACTCAATTTCTCGCGAAGCCGCCAGCACACGCAGATTCTCCTGCCAGCCCTCAGGTGCTTCAAGCACCTCAGGCGCGAGCGTTTGTGTCTCAGACACCATCAGCTGAACGCAACGGGTCAAATGCGTAAGCTGCTTAGCTCCGATTTCAATCATTTCGCGCTCATCGATGTCCAGCCCCGAGCGCAAAACCGACAAACTATTCGCCAACTCGTGCGCGAGCCATCTTAACCCTAAAATCAAATGCTCATCTGCTTTCATCTATCTCCTACCCAATGAAACCGGTCAATAAAAAACATCTCGTGTCAAGCCTGTGTCAAATTGCTTTTGACGCAGGCACAACCATAATGCGCTTTTATGACGAGCCTGCCAAGCCTCAATTCAAGGCGGACAACAGCCCCGTCACGCAAGCCGATTATGAAGCCGAGCGCATTATTCTCAAAGGCTTGGCGCGGTTAGCCCCGAACATCGCTGCCATTTCGGAGGAGGCGGCAACGGTCGGCAAGTTCCCCACCATCGGCGAGCGGTTTTTCTTGGTCGATCCCCTAGACGGCACGAAAGAATTTATCAACCACAATGACGAGTTCACGGTCAATATCGCGCTGATTGAAAACAATGAGCCGGTGTTAGGAATTATTTATGCGCCTGCTTTAGGGCGTATGTTTTTCGCCACCGAGACCGAAGCCTTTGAGACGCGCAACGAAGGCGCTACCGAAAAAATTAAAGCGCGCGCGGTGCCTGCCAAGCCTATTATCATAACAAGTCGCTCGCATAAAACGAAAGACGAGGAAGAGCAATGGAAAAAATACAATCCAAGTCAAATAAGACAGATGGGTTCGTCGTTGAAATTTTGTCTTATTGCGGCGGCGGAAGCTGACTTATATCCAAGACAAGGGCGCACGATGTTGTGGGACGTTGCCGCAGGCCATGCGATACTTCGCGCGGCGGGGGGCGATATCCAAACCGATAAAGGCAAATTGCGCTATGGAGAAAAGCCTCTCACCTCTCTTGAGGCGTGCGCCAACCCGCCTTTTCTTGCGCACGGCGCGCTGGATACAGATGAGGAGGAAGATGATGAATAAAGTAATTTATAATTTAATTTACAGCTTGCAATACTTGCCGAAGTCTTTACATTTTTTTTTCATATCACTCACCAAGCCTTCTCTACCTTTTTCCTTTAGGGTATTAGCAAATTTAGCACGAAAGCCAGCAACTTCACTAATCGTGCCTTTGAAATAAACATCATTGATGAGCCACTCGTTTTTTCTTTTATAGACGGAAAAATGAATCTTAACCGGCTTATCATCGGCGAGCGTGTTCTCATCGACCATAACCTCAATGCGCGAATAGACTAAAGCCCGATTGCCTTTTTCTTCAACCTTATAAATATCTAGCCCGCCGCCCTCGTAAGCGCCGAAGCGGTCTTGATAAAGAGCGATGAGATAATTCGTAAAAACATAAATATATTCGGCGCGTTCTTTTTTATCCCAGCTTTTCCAACGCCTTTTACCGATGCTAAGCACCGCGATGCTATTTAAGTCGAAGGACTCTTTAATCGCATGAAAAAGCGCCGCGTCATTCGCTTTGGATTCAATGATACCGCGATTAAGCGTCTCAACCGCAGCTCTAGACGAAGGCTGCGCTAAAGCAACCGTGCCGGCGCATAAAAAAATTAAAAAACAAAAATGTTTCATATTACTCTCAATATCTTGTATAAGGGGGTATGAAGTGGATTCATAAAATACAAACCTTATATATACGCTATTTATCAAAACTTGTCTTATTTTCTTTGCGGCACGCCTACGGAGTAATTTTAGCGAGTTTAACCCTAGCGATAGGCTGTGTTGCCTATTCTAGCTTCTATCTGCCTATCAATTCGGAGCAGGAGCATCTGGTTTCGCACGAAAGACCTTTTTTGATTCGCGAGAATATGTTTTCTGCTGCTTTTCCACAGCACAATAACACGATTATTATTCTGCTTGAGGGGAAGAACTCTTGGGTTGTCGGGCAAAATGCCGAACGCTTTACAAAAGTGTTAAAAGCCCGTAGCGATTTATTCAAAAATGTTTTTTATCCTCAAGGGATGTCGTTTTTTCATAAAAACGGCTTGCTCTATTTAGACGAGGATATTCTCGCCGAATTCACCGACGGCTTAGCCGGAGCGCAAGGGGCGATTACCTCTTTATCGCAAGATTCTAACTTGCGCGGTTTGTGGGAGCTGCTGGCTGACGGCGTGCGCGCCGACCAAGCACAGCGACCTGAAAGTTTTGACGCTATCGTCAAGCAGTTAAATTTAGCTTTGGGAGATTTTCTAGCCAATCGTGCGCCGCGCAGCATTTGGGAGCAAGCCTTCCCTAACTGGAGCGTTGATGGCAAGGAGCGCAAAGAGATATTACAAGTCATCGTGGTGCAGCCGGTGTTAGATTTTTCGGGTATTTTATCGGGCAAGAAAGCGATTGACAATGTGCGCACCCTTGCCGAGGGGTTAGATTTAGAAAGCGCGGGGGTTGAAATGACTTTAACCGGTCGCGAGCCTTTAACCCTAGACGAACTCGCGAGCATCATATTCAACATAGAAATAGCGGCATCGATTTCTACCGTAGCGATTATTATTTTATTGGGATTTGGAATTCGCTCGTGGCGGTTGATTGGCATTATTATGAGCGTTTTGTTTGTCGGTATGAGCTGGACTTTAGGATGGGCGGCTATTTCGATTGGCGAGTTGAATTTAATTTCGGCGGCTTTTGCTGTTTTGTTTTTGGGTATTTGTGTTGATTTTTCTATTCACGTAGCCTTGCGTTATCGCGAGGAGTATCGCAAAAACCCTAACGTAGAGGAAGCGATGCGCGCGACCGCCGAAGGCGCGGGGGGTGCCATATCTTTATGCGCACTCGCGACCGCGATTGGGTTTTTGTCTTTCGCGCCGACAGAGTTTTACGGACTCCGCGATTTGGGTGTTATTGCGGGCGGCTCTATGTTTTTAGCACTCTTCGCGAGCTGGACTTTGCTTCCCGCCTTGTTAAAATTTTTACCCGCCAGAGATTTAGAAAGAAGGTTTGCCTCCAAGCGCAATTTAATTTCTCGTTTTTCGACTTGGCTCTATGACAAGGTGCACGCGCACTTTCGCCCTATTAGTTTGGTTGCGCTCTTTTTAGGCGTGGTAATTATTCCTTTTGCCGCGAAGATAGAGTTTGATTATTCTGCTTTAGCCATAAAGGACCCTCAGTCTGAATCGGTCATTGGCTTGAAGAAACTTTTTGCTTATGGGCTTTTCACCGATTACACCGCGACTATTTTAGTCAAAGACCGCGCCGAAGCAGTTAAAATTACGAAGCAATTTGAGGATTTGCCTCTCGTGCGCCGTGTGGATAGCCATCACGCCTTTGTGCCAAAAAATCAGGAAGCCAAGCTAGAGCTGATAGATGAGGCGCGTTTCTTTCTAGCCCCTGTCCTTAGGGCGAAGCCAAACAAGCGGAAGCTGAGTAATCGCACTTTGGCGAACGCCACGCGGAGCTTTGTCCGCACTTTAGAAAGCAAGCAGAAAAGCAAGGGATTGAGCCAAAATGAACGAGAGCTACTGCGCCATCTTAAAACGATATTACAAACGCGTTCGGGTGAGCTTCTCGCGCTCGACACCCTTCTCATCGGCGATTACGACAAGCGCATCGAGCGGCTGAAGCGCTCTTTGGACGCCGCACCTTTCACTTTTGATACTCTCCCCAAATCGGTGCAGCGCGAAAGCGAAACGGAGGACGGGCGCATTAAAATATCTATTTACCCTAAGGAAGATTTAACCAACCCTGTGGCTTTGACTCGTTTTGTTAAAAGCCTTTCGCAACAAAGTGATGCGGTTGGCGGGCGGCCGGCGGCGGAATATGAGGTGGGTAGTTTGATGGTGGAATCTTTTATCATCGCTTTAATTATCGCAAGTGTGTCTATAACTCTGCTGTTGCTGATAAGCCTGCGCTCTTTTGTAAAAACGATGTTGGTGCTTGTGCCGATTGTCCTCACGGCGATTTGGGTTTTGGCTCTGTGCGCTTGGTTTGGCATTGCGTTTAATTTTGTGAATATTTTAATGCTACCGCTTTTATTGGGGTTAGGCGTTGCGAATGGTATTCATATTTTGTCGCGCCGAGAAAAACAAGAATCGATTCAAGAGGTGATGCAGTCTTCCACGCCGGTTGCGGTTTTTTTAAGCAACGCGACAACGCTTGCGAGCTTTGGCTCAATGAGTGTTGCCACGCACTGGGGGCTACAATCTATGGGGATAAGCCTGTCTATAGGAATGGTGCTGATGATGATTTCGGCACTTATTGTTTTACCGGCGATTATCGCGTGGGTGTATGAAATTGGAGAAACCAAAGAAAACGGACTAGAGGCTAAAGTCGCCCCTTAACGCCGACATAAAAACCGGCGCCGCGTCTTTGATAACCAGTTGTATTGGCTGTTCTTTCATTCGTAAGATTTTCGCCGCGCACAAAAAGTGCTAACTTATCATTCACATCAAAACTAAATTGGATGTTTAACAAAAGATAGGCAGGCACTTCTGTAGGATTAAAATCTAATTGTTCGCTTTGCCAGCTCAAGTCCCAATCAAAAGAAAAGAATTGAATGTCGGTTCTCATTGTCACACCCACAACATGCTCGGGGCGATTTACCGCGCGCTTGCCCGATGATTGTTTCGCATCGGTATAGGTATAGCTTGTAGCAATAGCGATAGTATCAATCAAACCAATTTTAGCTATGGCGATTTGCATTCCCACCTCCGCGCCTGTTCTTTTCGATGTGCCGTCAGCGTTAATCGGTGTGCGCGCTAGAATATCTTCTCCCGCTTCGTCCTGCCCGATGACAATCCTAGCACTTGAAATTTCATTTTCTATATCCAAGCTAAAGCCGCTCACGGAAAACGAAAGCTGTTTAAGAGGCACAAGCGAAGATAGGTCAATATCAGCGCCGCCGCTCAGCGAGGTGGCAAGCTCGGCTTCTAAATCGGGGTTGGGCACATAATTATCAAAAAAGCCATAAAGCTGCGTTAGCCCCGGCTCTTGGATACTTGTGCCATAAGAGGCGCGCAAGCGAATAAAGTCTTGGAAGTGCGGCTTATAGCCGAGCCCCACCTGCCACAAAAAGGCATTTTTAAGATTGCTATAAAGCTGAAACCGCACACCAGCATTCACATCGAGGCGCAAGCCACTAAAAGAGGCTTCGGTAGCGATAAAACGTTTGGTTTCCTGCTCATCGATATTTTCGTTCGGGCGAAGGTATTCCTCGCCCTCCCAGCCACCAAGCACGGCGAGCCACGTATCAAATAATTTTTGCTCATAAGCCCCCACCACTTTAACTTCCGCCAGCGTGCGTTTTTCTATGCTGAGCCTTGTTGAGCTTGTTATGTATCTTTGCTTACTATCAAAATGCGTGGCGCGCAGTTCGCTGTCTATTGAAAACCCCGGGCGCAAGGCAATCTGATGGCTTAGATTGAGCCCCACTTCATTTTTTATAATTTTTGTTAGAGCATCTATATCGGTAAAAGTGGGAAAGCCGCCATCGCCTTCAAGGTTTGATATCACATAGCGATGGTTTAATTGCGCGCGCACTTGATGAGCGCCAAAACTTTCATCAAAGCCTAGTTTGCTATTGAGGGTGATGTTAGCAAAACCCTCTCTATCACTTTCGCCTTCGCCTTCAGGAGGGTTATGGACGGATATATCTTGCCCCGAAGTGCGATAAATATCGCCACCCACATTGAGATAAAAGCCCTGTTCGCGCACACCCATATTGCCACTGATATTAAGCGTATCAAAAGAGCCGCCGTAAATTTTAAGTTCGGGACGCACGGTTTTTTTGGTTGTAATATAAATGACTCCGCCCACAGCACCTGCGCCATGCACGAGACTTTGTCCGCCGCGCACAACTTCAACGCGTTCAATTTGTGAGACTAAAAGCCCGCCAAAATTAAACTGCCCTGAGCTTGAGCCATTCACTTCGACGCCATCGATAAAAACTTTGGTTTGGTCGCTTTCAGCCCCGCGCATGCGCACTGCGGCAATAGCACCCACACCGCCTTCTTGCGATAGAATTGTGCCGGGAATATAACGCAAAGCATCAACTAAAAATAATTGCCCGCGCCTTTCTAACTCTTGAGCGGTTAAGATAGTAACAGAGCTTGTCAAATGCTCTTTAGAAATCGGTCTGAGTCTTGCCGATACGACAATTTCATCTATGAGTTCCTTCGCCGCTTTGCTATCTGTGGCGAAAAGGCTCAACCCTAGCAATAGGGCAAGTCCCAAAATGCTCGCCTGTTGGGTGCTCATTTGTCCTCTCCCCTTTATTTACCTTTTGTCCCATTGGTATCCGCTTATTGGTATCCCCTAGGGGAATCGAACCCCTGTTTCCGCCGTGAGAGGGCGGTGTCCTAACCGCTAGACGAAGGGGACGATTTGCCTCTTGTATAGAGGTAAACTAATCCCGCCACAATTGCAACTATCATCACGGCGACATGGACATAGCGTCCCGGCACAGGATTGACCGGCATCTTAAACGTATATTCCATAAAAACGAATATAACCGAGCGCACAACCTCCACCGCAAGAGCGAAGCCGATACACTGACGCGCGGCAACAGCGAAATAAATATAAAACACGCCGAGCGCCATTTGTAAAACCCCCGCCGCGCCGAGCAGAAAGATGATGTCCGCGCCATTGCCGAGAGACAAGTCCATTCCAGCAATAATGCCTGCGCCGCTATCGGGAACGAAATAGTGAAGCACACCGCGCGCTAACAGAGATAAACCGAGTAAGCCTAATAGCCACGCCGGAAGTTTGTGTAATTGATTCATAATAACCTCCATAAAATTGTTGTTAGAACAATAGTAAAGCCAAAAAACAATAAAAGCGACATAAAAATAACGAGATATTTGAGCGCGGTCTGCCTGCGCGGCGACCAGCGAGCGGCTCCCCATAGGAGGCGTTTTGATTTATACTCTTTATTATGCATAATGAGATAAAAATCCTAGCAAAAGCGGAAGATGAGGGCAAGCGGCTAGATAAGTTCCTATCGGAGCAGATAGGGTATTTATCGCGTTCGCGGCTTCAAGCGCTCATCAGGCAGGGGCTGGTGCGCGCAACAGATGGCGCGGTAGATGGCATGCCAGATGGTATAGTGGTTGATAAAATTAGCCACAAGATAACCCCGACCGACATTTTCACCCTCACCCTGCCCGAGCCTGAGCCGGTCTGCGCCGAGCCGCAAGCCATGCCGCTCGACATTGTCTTTGAGGACGAAGCGCTGATTGTGGTCAATAAGCCGGCGGGGCTTTGCGTTCATCCCGATAAAGTTCATCGCGATAGCACTTTAGTGAATGGCTTGCTTCATCATTGCGCGGGCGAGCTGTCGGGCATTGGCGGCAAGCAGCGGCCGGGCATTGTCCATCGCCTCGACAAGGACACCAGCGGAATTTTAGTATGCGCGAAAACGCAACACGCTCATATTCACTTAGCGCAACAATTCGCTGCGCACGGCGCTGATGGCAAACTCTCACGGAGTTATTTGGCGCTTGTTTGGGGCAAGCCGCCGCCCGGTCCTGAGCTCATTGACGCGCCGATTGGCAGGCACCCGCTCCAACGGCAAAAGATGGCAGTGCTAAAACTAGGCGGCAAATCCGCGCGCACCCAATTCTCTTTGCTTGAGCGCGTTGGCGATAAAGCAAGCCTGATGCGTTGCTCGCTTTTTACTGGCAGAACTCATCAAATTCGCGTTCATTTACATTGGCGCGGGTGGTCTATTGTTGGCGATAAAGTTTATACCTTACGCAAAAATAATTTTCCTCTGCCTATCAACCGACAGGCTTTACACGCAACACATTTAGGCTTTACTCACCCGCTCACGCAAGAGGCACTATCCTTTGAACGCCCACCACCCGATGATTTTCAAGCCGCTTACGAAAATTTGCGCGAGAACTATCCCCTCGCCAACCAAAACTGATATAATACTTTTATGAGCCAGACCCCACCCAAAAAAACTTCTTCTGCTAAGCCGCCAGTATCTGCAAAATCTGTATCTGTGCAATCGGGAGCGCTTTCACCTGAAGGCGGGCTGTCGCGTTATTTGCGCGCGATAAACACCTTCCCCCTTTTAACTGCCGAAGAAGAAGTAGAGCTTGCTAACCGCTGGCGCTCGCAAGGCGATATTGAAGCGGCGCATAAACTTGTGAATAGCCACTTGCGTCTGGTGGCGAAAATTGCGATGGGCTATCGGGGTTATGGGTTGCCGGTTGCCGAAATTATTTCTGAGGGCAACATCGGTCTTATGCATGCGGTCAAAAAGTTTGACCCCGACAAGGGCTTCCGCCTCACGAGCTATGCGATTTGGTGGATTAAAGCCTCTATTCAACAATATATTTTGCGCTCTTGGAGTTTGGTGAAAATTGGCACGACTCACGCGCAAAAAAAACTTTTTTTCAATCTCAGAAAGGCAAAAGAAGAAATCAAAGCCCATGAGCGCGGAGATTTACGCCCCGAAAATCTTCATAAGGTTGCCGACCGACTCGGCGTGGCGGAAAGAGATGTTATATCAATGAACCGAAGGCTTTCGGGTAATGATATGTCCTTGAACGCGCCTCTAACCAGTGAGGACAGCAGCGGCGAGTGGATAGACTGGCTACCTGATGAAAGCAACCAAGAAGACGACCTAGAGAACAAACAGGAATATCAACATCGCAAGGAGATTCTTTTATCCGCCATGGGCGAGCTAGACGACCGCGACCGCGATATTCTCACGCAACGAAGGCTACAAACTCCCCCTATAACCTTGAAGACGCTGAGCGAAAAATATAATATGTCGCGCGAGCGTGTGCGTCAAATTGAACTGCGCGCTTTTAATAAGCTACGCGCCAAAATCAAAAATTCTAACAATAATAATTTAACCGGGAATAATTCAATCAGGTAAATTGGTTGTATCAACGCTAAAAATTTTATTCGTATCCCCGCGCCACTCGCCTTTATATAAATCAAGCAATCTATCGGCGGCGGTTTTCCCGCTTGCTAACCTATCGTCTAATACTTCCAAATAGGTCGTCTCGTTATTGCCCGATGCGTTTTTGATATTGCGCTTATTCAAGCCCTCTCTAGCAATTTCTACCATTTCTTTAGCAATATCCAACATCGCGCGCCCTTCGAGCTCGCCTTGAAGCCCTTTGTGAATGGCTTGCACGCGTGCGTCCTCGCGGGTTTTTTCGCTCCAGTTTTTAGCCAAATCCCAAGCCGCATCAAGACAAGCACTATCATAAAGCAGCCCCGTCCAAAGCGCCGGCAAGGCAGTTAAATGCTCTTGTGTCCAGCCGCTGTCCGCGCCGCGCATTTCTATGAACTTCTTTAGACGCGCCTCAGGGTAAATGGTCGCTAAGTGCGTCTCCCAATCGCTGATGCTCGGGCGCTCGTCGGGTAGAATGTCTAGCTTGCCGTTCAAAAATTGCCTGAAGGTTTGCCCTTGCGTATCTAAATAACGCGCGCCGCGCTCGATGAAATAAATAGGAATATCCAAAGCATAATCAACATAAGCCTCAAAGCCGAAGCCTTCGTCAAACGCCTCTGGCAAAAGCCCCGAGCGCGCGGGGTCGGCATAACGCCAAATATTCACTCGGTTCGTAATGTAGCCGTTGGGCGCGCCATCAACAAAAGGCGAAGACGCAAACAAAGCAGACACAATCGGCTGAAGCGCCAACCCCACGCGCATCTTTAACACCATATCCGCTTCATCGCAAAAATCCATATTCACCTGAACCGTGCACGAACGATACATCATATCAATTCCCATCACGCTATTCTTCGCCATATAACGCGAGATAACCGCATAACGCTTTTTAGGAATGGGATTCATATCGGCGAGCTTCCACACGGGCGCATAGCCTATGCCCAAAAACCCAATGTCGAGGCTCTTGCCTACTTCTGCCATTTGCTCCTTGTATAGATCCAGCTCCTCGGCGGTTTGATGGACGTTGGCGTAAATCGAACCCGAAAGCTCCACTTGCCCTGCTGGCTCTGTGGTGATAGATGCCTTCGGCAACCCCTCCGGCGACTTTAAGCCAACGATATGCCCGTCTTCGCGTTGCGGCTGCCAGCCAAAACGCTGGTGAAATTCCGTGAGCAAAGCCTCCAGCCCTTGCGCGCCATTATAAGTGAGCGGCTTCAAATCGCTCTTGCGATAGGCAAACTTTTCGTATTCGGTGCCGCAGCACCATTGCGCTTTTGGTTTAGACCCCTGCTCCATATAATGAATGAGGTCTTCTCTTGTTACTGCTTCATCTGTTTGCGTCATTTTGCCAATCTCCTAATATGGTTTGGAACAAGACCACCGCGGCGATGAGCGCGGTTTCAGCTCGTAAAATCTGTGTGCCTAGCCTAAGCGGGCGAACCAAAGGCAAGGCAGACACGGCTTGTCTTTCTTCTGGCGTGAAGCCACCTTCGGGTCCTATCAAAATAGCAAATTTCTTATGCCCACGCAACGACTCGTCGTGTGACATGTTGCCCCGCAACGACTTGTCGTGTGACATAAGCTGCTCGAGTGGCGCGCCCTGCTTGAGGGTCTCATCACAAAAAATGAGCGCGCGGTCTTTTTCTATTTTTTGTAGCGCCTGCTCTAGCTCGGCGGGCGGTTCGATAAGTGGCACGAACAGGCTTTCGCTTTGTTCCGCGCCTTCGATGGCGTTGGCGCGCAGCTTTTCAACATTCACCGAGCGCGCGATGGTGCGTGCCATAATAAGAGGTTGCAGTTTTTTAACGCCCAGCTCGGCAGCCTTCTGCGCGATAAAAGCCGAACGCTGCCCGCGCAAAAGCGAAAACAAAACCACCAAATCAATAGGATAAACTTGCGAACGTGTTTTTTGCTCTAATTCAATTTTAACTTCACGCCCTGTTGTTAAAATGTTTCCGTGCCACTCGCCGTGCGTGCCGTTAAACAAAAGCAAGTTATCGCCTTTGCCGAGCCTCATCACGTTAAGCACATAGTGGCTTTGCGCGGCATTGAGTTTTATCTCCGCCGCTTTTTCCAAAAGCGCCTCGACGTAAAGACGAGGAACAAAATGCTTTCTTGTCTTATGCATCGCTTTAGCATTATAACGATTAGATGAAGTTTTTATTGCCTTATATTCAACTCGCGCGGCTTGACCGCCCGATAGGCGCTTGGCTGCTTTTGCTGCCGTGCTGGTGGGGTTTGAGCGCGCAGCCATCGCTGTTGCGCTTGGAGCTTTTATGGCACGTATTTTTATTCGCGTTAGGCGCGGTGCTGATGCGCGGCGCGGGCTGCACCTATAACGATTTAGCCGACCACGCTTTTGACGCGAAAGTTCAGCGGACGAAGGCGCGCCCCTTGCCTTCGGGTGCTATCAGCCGTCACGCGGCGATGGTTTTTTTAGTGCTTCAGCTATTAGCGGCAGCGGTGGTGCTGTTTCAATTCAACCGACACACGATTATCCTCGGGCTTTTGAGTTTGGCGCTCGTGGCGATTTATCCTTTTATGAAAAGGCTGACTTATATGCCGCAATTTTTCTTGGGGCTTGCGTTTAGCTGGGGCATTTTGATGGGCTATAGTGCCACGCATAGTGCTTTGCCTTTTTCTGCTTTTCTGCTTTATGCGGCTTCTATTTTTTGGGTGATTGGCTACGACACCATCTACGCTTTACAAGACAAGGAAGACGACTTGCTTGTGGGCTTAAAATCTAGCGCGATTTTGTTTGGCGATAGGGTGAAAGTTGCGCTTGCGGTGCTTTATGCTTTGGCGTTTGGATTTTTTATTCTTTTCGGGCTTTGGACTTCCGCGAGCCTTGCCTTTTATGTCGGTATGTTTTGTGTAGCACTCCATTTTGCGTGGCAGATAAAAACGCTAAACGAAAAGGATAGCATTTCTGCGCGTAACACCTCTGCGTTTCGGGTTTTTCACTCTAATCGTTCTTTAGGGATTTTGGTATTCGCCAGCCTCGCGGCGAATAGCATCAGCCAAACATTAAGCGGTGCTTAAAGTAATTTGATTATCCTTCTCGTCAATGGTGAGCCTTGCGCCATCGGCGATTTCGCCTTTCAATATCCTGTCGGCTAGGGGGTTTTCTATTGCCGTTTGGATAACTCTTTTGAGCGGGCGCGCACCATAAACCGGGTCAAAGCCTTTTGCCGCAAGCCAGGTTTTAGCCCCCTCATTAAGGGCGATTTTAATATCGCGCTCCAACAAACGCTGGCGCAAGCGGTTTAATTGAATATCAACAATTTTCGCAACATCTTCTAGCTTGAGCGCATTGAAAACAACAATATCATCTAACCGATTAAGAAACTCGGGGCGAAAGAAAACGCGCGCGGCTTCTAGCTTTTTTTCTTTGCTATCATCATTAGAGCCCAGATTAGATGTCATTAAAATAATCGTATTCTTAAAATCAACTTCATGCCCCTGA
The DNA here is from genome assembly GCA_965209065.1 of Alphaproteobacteria bacterium. GTDB lineage: Bacteria > Pseudomonadota > Alphaproteobacteria > JAPOUT01 > CBDBUR01. The sequence continues at coordinate 63,490 of OZ242373.1, read as the reverse complement.
CTATCGGTGAGCCTGCCGTCGTCTAACACTTGAAGCAAAATGTTAAAAACATCGGCATGCGCCTTCTCTACCTCGTCAAGCAGAATGACCTGATAGGGACGGCGGCGCACCTTCTCTGTAAGCATTCCGCCCTCCTCATAGCCAACATAGCCCGGCGGCGCGCCGATTAAACGCGCAACCGAATGCTTCTCCATATATTCTGACATATCAATGCGGCACATGGCCTGCTCGTCATCAAAAAGAAACTGCGCGAGAGCCTTCGCAAGCTCGGTTTTGCCGATGCCGGTTTGCCCCAAAAACAAAAACGAACCCATAGGACGCGCAGGGTCTTGCAGTCCAGCGCGCGCGCGGCGCACGGCAGCCGATAAAGTTTTAATCGCCTCGTCTTGCCCGATAACACGCTTGGATAAACGCTCTTCCATATTGATAAGTTTTTCTTGTTCGCTCGCCAGCATTTTTTCAACCGGAATGCCACTCCAGCGCGCAACAACCGAGGCAATATCATCGCTTGATACCTCTTCGCTCTTTTGGGTTTGCGCCCGCGCTTCTAGCTTTTTTTCTAATTCAGGCAGCGTGCTATGGGCTAATTTGCCCGCAAGCTCGTAATTTGCTTCGCGTTGCGCGCTTTCCAATTCCACCCGCGCTTTTTCTAGCTCTTGCTTTATATCTCTTTGGCTTTGCATTTCGGCTCTTGTTTTTTCCCACTCTTTTGTCTGCGCTTGCGAATCTTCCTCTAACTTTTTGAGCTCTTCTTCTAAATCAGCCAGCCGTTTTTTGGACGCCTCGTGGGTTTCGCGCGTTAAAGCCTCGCGCTCTATTTTCAACTGAACAATGCGCCTATCGAGATTTTCTAACTCCTCCGGTTTGGAATCAAGCACCATTCTTAACCGCGAAGAAGCTTCGTCCATTAAGTCAATGGCTTTGTCGGGCAGAAATCTATCGTTGATATAGCGGTGCGACAACTGCACGGCAGCAACAACCGCCTCATCGCTAATGCGCACGCCGTGGTGAAGTTCGTATTTTTCCTTGAGCCCTCTTAAAATAGAGATGCTCTCTTCCACATTGGGCTCGCTGATATGAACCGGCTGAAAGCGGCGCGCGAGTGCCGCATCTTTTTCAATATACTTGCGGTATTCGTCCAGCGTGGTAGCGCCCACGCAATGAAGCGTGCCGCGCGCAAGCTCAGGCTTTAGCAGATTAGAAGCGTCCATCGCGCCATCGGCTCTGCCCGCGCCGACAAGCGTATGAAGCTCATCAATAAATAAAACGACATCGCCCGAGTCCGCCACCTCTTTCAACAAGGCTTTGAGCCGCTCTTCAAACTCACCGCGATATTTAGCCCCCGCAATTAAAGCGCCCATATCCAAAGCGAGAATTCTTTTATTGTTTAAACTTTCAGGCACATCTTGGTTGATGATTCTTTGCGCTAAGCCTTCGGCGATGGCGGTTTTGCCAACACCGGGCGCGCCAATCAGCACAGGATTATTCTTCGTGCGCCTTGACAGGACTTGAATGGTGCGGCGAATTTCTTCTTCTCTGCCAATCACCGGGTCTAGCTTGCCCTCGCGCGATGCTTGGGTTAAATCGCGTGTCCATTTATCGAGTGCGTTTTGGGTCGCCTCCGCATTGGGACTAGACGCCGCACGCGCATGCTTCTCTATCGCCGCGCCAAGCCGCGCCGACTCCAACCCTAACGGCAGGCTCTCGTTGAGCGCGAATAATAAATTATCAACCGCGATAAATTGACTGCCACGTTTGACCGCATGGTTTTTTGCTTTCTCTAAAACGCGACTTGCTTCGGGGGAAATATAAATGTTTGTCGCGCTACTGCTTTCAGCACTATAGGCTTTGGGGAGTTTGTTAAGCGCTTGCGTTAAAACCTGCCGAACGCTATCAAGCGAACCGCCTGCTTCTGTGATTATTTTTTCCAACAGCCCATCGTCTTCGGCGAGCAGGGCAAGCCCTAAATGAGCGGGTGCGAGCGTTTGGTTTTTGTTTTCTTGCGTGAGCCCTTGCGCTTTAGATAGAACCGCTTGCGCGCGCTCGGTAAAACTTTCAGGTTTCATCTCCATACTATTTAGATGGGGATTATTTTTTCAATTTCAACCCCTATTGCTCCTTGCCAAAAGCAAAAGGGCTTAAAGCCGCGCCCACAAGTCTTCATATTTGCTGTGCCATGGGGCGGCTTCCTCTAGCTGTGCTGCAAGCTGGAGAAGCAAAGCCTCCGCGCCGAACGCCGCGCTAAACATCATACCAACAGGTGTGCCTGCTTCGCTCCAGCACAGCGGCAGGCTCATCGCAGGTTGCCCCGTCATATTCGCGAGACTGGTGAAAGGCATCGTCCTTACATGCGCCGCGTTATAAGCATCGACATCCTCACTCATCATATCCAACTCGCCAAGCTGATAGCTCTCTACCGCAAAAACCGGGCAGAGATAAACATCATAAGACTGGTGAAAATCTCCCAGAGCACGCCCCAAAGAATGAATATAACTTATCGCTCTAATATAATTCTCCGCCGTATATTTTTTGCCGAACTGCGCCATGCGCCATGTGGCGCGCTCTACATCTTGCTCGCTTGCGCCAATTTCATTGAGAGTCGTTGCTACGTTTGAGCTGATAATCGTCATTTGCGCTAACCCCGCTTCTTGCGGGCTATAGGCAGGGCGCGCCTCCTCTACCTGATGACCTAAAGTTTCGCAAAGTTTTGCCGTCTTTTGCGTGTGCTCTATCATTTTTTCGCTGGGCTTTGCTCCGTCAGGTCTTGTCCAATTGACCGCGATACGCAATGGACGCAAAGGTGCTTGCAGGCTTTGTAAAAAGCTCGTCTCAGGTTGAGGTGCGACATAAGGCTCGCCCGCCCCTGCGGCTGAAATGGCGTCTAGCCCTGCCGCCGAATCCCTAACCGAACGCGAGACAAGCCCATTACAACTCATACCGCCCCAGCCTTCGCCCTTATCGGGGGCGTAGCTCACGCGTCCGCGCGAGGGCTTTAGCCCGACCAAGCCATTCGCCGAGGCGGGCATTCTAATAGAGCCGCCGCCATCGCTTGCATGCGCAAGAGGCACAATGCCCGCCGCCACCGCCGCGCCCGCGCCGCCGCTCGAGCCGGCAGGAGAAAGCCCCTCCCCCCACGGATTATGCGTCTTGCCATAAAGGCGCGGCTCGGTCGTGCCGGTTAAGCCGAATTCGGGCGTGTTGGTTTTGCCGAAAATCACCAAGCCGGCTTTTTGGAACTGCTCCACAAGCAAAGAATTATGGTCGTCTTTTTTGCCTTGTAAAACCGCGCACGAGCCGTCGGAGCTTGTGCCTTTCAAGGACGCATAAAGATTTTTCAATAAAAAAGGAACGCCGCCAAAAGCACCTTGCGGGTTTTGTTGCGCTTGCGCTTTTGCCATTTCGTCATGGCGCATCACAATAGCATTGAGCTTTGGGTTGAGCTTGTCGGCAAGATTGAACGCGCACTCTAAAGCCTCTTGCGCTGAAAGTTTTTTCTCCTTTATCGCTTGAGCTAAACCGAGTCCGTCAAGTTTGCGGTAGTCTTCTGTCGTTATCATGAGCGCCCTCCACTACAGATAAATATATCACGATTCTTATGCGGCTGCAAGGCGCGCGCGTTGTTGTGTAATACTTGATGAAAATCATCAATTTGTTTTTTGGAAGCGGTTATCGGCTGGGTCATAATCAGCCAGAGCACGCCCTCCAAATAAGGCTCGGTCGTGAGCGAGCCCATCAACCGATAATGCTCTAAACTTGGTGGCATGAGGTCTAAAGGCTTGATAGCTTGCGCTAATTTTGTTTTTTCTCCTTGCTGCTTGGGTAAATGCGCGCTCATTTCCTCTAGTAAAGCATTGGGCGCACCCTCGCTAACCATCACGCCCACCACCGCCAGCGAGCTGTCATCGCGATGTTTATGCACAAAATGAATCTCTAAAGCAAATCGCTTGCCTTCAATATAATGCTCGCTTGGCTCGTGAAAATGAAATTGAATGAGGTCGTAAAATGCCTCGTCCATTTTTAGATGGTTTGGTGTCGGGCTATCAATCTGCACCGTGTAGCCGGTATGCTCTAGCTCGGGCGTGAAAGGCTCGTAGCAAAAAGACAATTTAGGACAAGGCTGGGGCACTGCTCCTTTTATATCAATCGGTGATTGCGGCATTAACTAGAACTTTCTCTAAATAGCGGCGCTAAATAGCGTCCCCTAAACAGCTTCCCAAGTAAAGACTTGTCCGGTATGCTCTAACCCCGGCGCAGTGCCGTTAATAGCAGGAAAGCCGTGCGAAAGCAAGCTCTCGCATGTCCAGCCTTCTATGCGCGATGCGTTTTGTAGCGGGCGCGGTTGGCTCATCGCCACAACTTCATTGCCGCGCGCGACAAGTATCTGCCCGCTTAGCGAACAGGTCGGCGCCGATAAAGCACAGGCAACTTGAGCCACTTGGTCAGCGCGCGTCATCTGCTTGCTGCGCTCCATTCTTTTCGCTTGCGCCTCATCTTTAACCGGAATGGTGGCTATCATGCGCGTCCATGCGAACGGGGCAATCACGTTAGAGCGCACATTTTTCATCGCGCCCTCCATCGCCAAAATGCGCGACAAACCCGCCACACCCATTTTCGCCGCAGCGTAATTCGCTTGGCCAATGTTGCCAATAATGCCCGACGTGGAAGTGAATAAAACATAACTGCCTTCCTCTTGTGTGCGAAAATGCTCGACGGTCGCGCGGCAAATGTTGAACGCACCCTTGAGATGAACGCTAATCACCGCATCCCAATCTGCCTCGTCCATTTTGTGAAACATCTTGTCGCGCAAAATACCCGCAGGACTAATAACCGCGTGAAGCCCGCCGAAAGTGTCCATCGCTTGCTCAAACATTTTTTTAGCGCCCGCAAGCTCCGCGATGCTATCGGAATTGGCGGCTGCTTCTCCGCCTTTGCTACGAATTTCATTGACAACCTCTTCGGCAGGCGCAGCATCACCGCTATCGCCGCCGGCAACGCCGCCGCCTAAATCATTCACCAGAACACGCGCGCCCTCACGCGCCGCAAGCAGAGCGCTCTCTTTGCCAATCCCGCGCGCACCGCCCGTTACTAAAACTACTTTGCCGTCTAAAACACCCATAATTTCCCCCTTTGTTAAATCGCCTTTCTTAAATTATATCAAGGCAGAACATAAATTCAAGCCATAAAATTTAAGCGAACCTATGCTATCATCGCTTTATGAGTGCCACTTGGAACATTAGAGCTGAGCGTTCTCAAGACGCGATAGGTATCGCCGAATTACTTGAGCGCTCTTTCGGGGCAGGGCGGTTTGTGAAATCCGCCTATCGCCTGCGCGAAGGGCGCGCGCCGGTCGCGGGGCTTTCTTTTGTTGCTGTTAAGGGGGAGGGCGATGTCCTCGCTGGCTCGGTGCGCTTTTGGCCTGTTCTTATCGGCGAGGCGCAAGCCCTCCTGCTGGGACCCATCGCGGTTAATGCCGAGTTTCGCGGGCAGGGCGCGGCGCAAGCGCTCATCGAGCATAGCTGCCTTGAAGCAAAGAAATTAGGTCATCGCTTGGTTGTGCTTGTCGGCGATTTGGATTATTACAGCCGCGTTGGGTTTAAGTCTTTCGTGGGCGATATTCAATTTCCCGCGCCAGTAGATTACGCCCGCGTTTTAGTGCGTCCGCTGGTGGAGGGCGCGGAGAAAAATCTCGCCGGCAATGTTGTCGCTCCCACCAAGCCAGCAACTAAATTCTGCGGTTATGAATCCGTGATGATAGGCAAGTAAATGGATATTGTCAAAGCAGTCCAAAGTATTGACAGCTCCAAAGGTCTGCCGCCGGTGGAAAAGTGGAACCCGCCCAACTGCGGCGATATTGGTATGAAAATAAAACGCGATGGCGTTTGGTTCTATCAAGGCTCGCCGATTGGCAGGCAGAAGATGGTGCGGCTCTTCTCTACCATCTTGCGCCGCGATGACGACGGCATCTACTATATGGTAACGCCGGTTGAAAAAGTGCCAGTCGATGTAGAGGACGTGCCTTTTCTAGCGGTAGAAATGCAGGTCCAAAATAAAGGCAAAAATCAAAAGCTCTACTTTCGCACCAATGTTGATGATATGGCGATGGCAGGACAGGAACATCCCTTACGCTTTATCGTTGATGAAAAAACAAAAGAACCAACACCTTATATTCATATTCGCGGCAATTTAGAGGCGCGCATCGTCCGCTCGGTTTTTTATGACCTCGTCGAACTCGGCGGCTATGAATCCCCTCAAGGCAAAGAACAATTTGGCGTGTGGTCAAATCAAACATTTTTTCCAATAGCAGCCTAATAACAAAATGAAACACTATCGAGAAAAAATAATCTCTCAGTTAGAAAAGAATACTCTGCCTAGCCCGCACGGCTTCGATTACGAACGCGCGGCGGCAGCGGTGCTTGTGCCTATCATAGAAAAAGATGAACCGCATATTGTTCTCACTCGCCGCGCCGACCACCTCTCTTCTCACGCCGGGCAGGTTTCTTTTCCCGGCGGACACTGGGAGACAAGTGATGAAAACCTCATCGCCACCGCGCTGCGCGAGGCGCAAGAAGAAATCGGACTCAACCCTGATGATGTTGAAGTGTCGGGGGTGCTGCCCGCTCATCGCTCGGGGCAGGGGCAGCCGATGGTGCCTATTGTCGGCTTCGTTGAAAGCACCGCGACCTTTCAAGCCAACCCGCACGAAGTGGCGGACATTTTCTCCGCGCCCTTGAGCTTTCTTATGGACTTCAACAATTACCAATATCACCAACGCGAATGGCAAGGCAAAACGTGGGATTACTATGCCGTCCATTGGGAAGGCTTTCAGATTTGGGGCGCGACCGCTAATATCTTGCGCTCTTTTCATGATAGAGTGTTTAGCGAGGAATAAAAAAATGGGGCTACAGGAAAATATCGCTAAAGAAAGCTGGCTGACCGCACCTGCCACGCAAAAGCTGATGGCTGCCTTGATGAAAGAAGGGGCGGTCGCGCGGTTTGTCGGCGGATGCGTGCGCGATAGCCTGCTCGGGCAGGTTGATGAAAATCGCGAAATTGATATTGCCATTGATGTCTCCGCCGAGCACGTTATCACGCTGCTGGAGAAAGCGGGCTTAAAGCCAATTCCTATTGGGTTAGCGCACGGCACGGTCGGTTGCGTGATTGACGGACGCCACTTTGAAATAACGACCTTGCGCGTCGATGTCAAAACCGATGGCAGACACGCCGAAGTTGCTTTCACTAAAGACTGGCAAGAGGACGCCAAACGCCGCGATTTCACCATCAATGCCCTTTATGCTGACGACAAGGGCACGCTTTATGACCCTCTTAACGGACGCGCCGATTTAGAAAAAAGACTCGTGCGCTTTATCGGCGACCCGCACCAACGCATTGAAGAAGATTTTTTGCGCATTTTGCGCTTCTTTCGGTTCTTTGCACTTATTGCTTCAGGCGAAGTAGATAGGCAGGGGCTTGAGGCGTGTAGCGAAAAGAAAACCGGCTTACAGCAGCTATCTGCCGAGCGCGTGCGCGATGAGCTTCTGCGCCTCTTAGCTGCCGAGCGCGCGCCCGAAGCCTTACGCTTGATGGCGGCTGCCGGCATTTTGTCTCTCGTTTTGCCAAACGCGCACGGCACGAAGCTGTTTGAGTCTATGCATCAATTAACCCACTCTAACTTTATCACGCCCGACCCGATAAGATTGCTCGCTAGTTTTTACGATACACATGAAGAAATAAGCGCGGACGCCAAAAGACTTAAACTTTCTAACGCGCAAACCGAGCGGCTAGAAAAAATCTTTGCGCCCGATACTATCGCGATGAAAAGCTACCTATCCATTCGCGAAGTAAGAAAATTATTATACCTGCTAGGCGTTGAAACTTTTAGCGATAAAGTTTGGCTCAACTGGGCGAAAGATGAAAACCGCTCTAATGATGTTGGCTGGCGCGCGCTGCTCGCTTTAGCCGATAGCTGGGAGAAACCTACCTTTCCACTCACCGGCAGAATGGTAAAAGCCGCCGGCGTGCCTGAAGGTGAAATGATAGGACGCATTATGAAGGAAGTGGAGGAATGGTGGATAGACACTGATTTCATTGATGATGAATTTTCTATCATCGAGCGTCTTAAAGCCATTGTTCAAGCGACAATTTATGTGCGTCGCTAAGCGCGCTAAACGCTAACTTTTTTATTTACGCTTCGTCTTTAACTGCTTCAGCACCTTGAGGTGCGGCATCTTCATGTGCGGGGGCGGGTGCGGGTGCGGCATCTTCATGTGCGGGGGCGGCACCCTCTACTTGTTCGCTCGTGATGGGCCTATCTTGTCTATTATCTTGTCCTCTATCCTGCCTATTATCTTGTCCCCTATCATTTCCCCTATCCTCTCCCCTATCCTCTCCTGGGTGAGGCGGGGCAGCCTCTTGCTGTCTTTGCTGATGCTGGCGCTGTTGCGCTTGGGTGGCAAGCATAACGCGATAATAATGGTCGGCATGCTGGAGATAATTCTCAGCACGCACGCGATTGCCCGAAAGCTGCGAGTCGCGCCCGAGGCTTTGATACTTTTTACAAATATGCTCCGCCGTGCCGCGAATTTTGATGTCGGGTCCGTTGCTATCTAACGCGCGGTTGGTTAAATTCTGCCCCCGACCCCGATTAGGCGGGCGATTATTATGACGCCGCTTTTGCTGATTTCTCTGGTCGTAATGTTGTTTCATAAAAGCATTATAAAGGTTTATGTCAATTTAACAAGCTCCAAAATGCGAGTAATCTGGTTCAAGTCGCTATAGGTTTTGGGCTGCCAATGGCTTTGAGAAAACAAGGCGGCAACCTCTTGGGCTTGCCCCTGCCCTAGCTCAAGCAAGAGCGTGCCGCCCTTTTTTAATAGTTTAGGAGCGAGAGTGGCAAGCTCGCGGTAAGCTTCTAAGCCGTCCGCACCACCCGATAGGGCTTGGGGCGGGTCGAAATCCTTCACCTCGGCGGCAAGGGTGGCGATTTCCCTGTCCTCAATATAAGGCGGGTTGCAAGTGACGATGTCAAAATTGCCGCTAAAACCCCAACGCCAATCGATACACATAAAATGAACACGGCTCGACAGGCTCAGCGCGCGCGCGTTCTTACGCGCTAAATTGACCGCAAGGGGAGAAATATCCACCCCAATTCCACGAAACCCTTCACGCGCCGCCAAAATAGATAAAATAATACAGCCCGTGCCTGTGCCTAAATCTAAAATGCGTTGCTTGTCTTGCTGATTGCTTAACGCGACCTCTACCATCAGCTCGGTTTCGGGGCGCGGGTCGAAGACTTCTGGCTCTAACATAAACGTGTTTTGCCAGAAATCGCGCTTGCCGATGATGCGCGAAACAGGCTCGCCGCTTAAACGGCGCGCAATATAGCTATCAAACCTCTTTAAGTCGGTGCGCGGAAGGTCAAGGTTGCCATCAAGCAAAACTTCCAGCGAACAATCAAGCGCGTGGCTCAATAATAAGCGCGCGTCCAATGATGCTGCCTGCTTATTCGCTTGCTTTAATTTTTCTATCGCCGGTAAAAGAATTTCTTTTTGTAAATTCATTCGGACACACTAAAATTTTCTAATTTTTCTTGCCTTTGATTTTCTATCAAAGGCTCGACAAGAAGGTTCAGCTCGCCGCTGTCTAAAATTTTTTCTAACGCGTGAAGCGTTAAACCAATGCGGTGGTCGGTTATTCTGCCTTGCGGAAAATTATACGTTCTAATGCGTTGCGATCTATCGCCCGAACCGACTTGCGTTTTACGCGCAGAGGCACGTTCGGCTTCGCGCTTGCTCTGCTCTTGCTCATAAAGCCGCGCGCGTAAGACTTTCATCGCTTTCGCGCGGTTTTTGTGCTGCGACTTTTCATCCTGCTGGCTTACAACAAGACCTGTTGGCAAATGCGTGATGCGCACCGCACTATCTGTCGTATTGACCGATTGCCCGCCGGGTCCGCGCGCGCGAAATACATCAACTCTTATGTCACTCGGAGAAATGTCTAACTCATATTCTTCTGGCTCAGGTAAAATGGCAACGGTTGCCGCAGAGGTGTGAATCCGTCCGCTCGATTCCGTTACTGGCACCCGCTGCACCCGATGAACCCCCGCTTCATACTTTAACTTCGCAACACAGCCCGAACCCTTAATTGCCATAATCACTTCCTTCACGCCGCCAAGCTCTGCATCCACCAAAGATAAAATTTCGCTCTTCCACCCTTGCTGCGTGCAGTAGCGCTGATACATACGAAATAAATCGCCGCCGAATAAAGCCGCCTCATCGCCTCCCGTGCCAGCACGAATTTCTAAAATGAGCGCATCGCCCTCTTGCGCTTCATCGCGCGCTTGAATTAATTCCACCAACTTTTGCTCTTGCGCCTCTAGGGCTTGCTCGGCACGCGCGCGGTCTTCGGTGGCAAGCTCTGCCATTTCTTTATCCTCTCCGCCAATAAGCTCGTCAAGCGCGCTTAACTCCTTGCGCGCTTGGTCGAGTGCTACGGCGGCTTGCGCCACCGGCTGCCAGATAGCACACTCGCGCGCAACCGCGCCATACTCCTTTGCCGAAGGCGAAAGCGCGTTCATTTTTTCTTCTAACGCGCCCATCTGCGCCTTGATGGCTTCTAGCTGTTCTGCCGAAAACATTTTAACCGCGCATTTCTTCAGCTTTGCTCTCCACGAGCTCTACTAAGTAATCCACCATCTGCTTGTGGGGTAGCTTTTCTACCATTTGACCCTTGACATAAACCATACCCGCGCCCGCACCGCCGCCAGTGAAGCCAATATCAGCCTGCGCGGCTTCGCCCGGTCCATTCACCACGCAACCAATAAGAGAAAGCGTGATAGGCTCGGCAATGTGGGCGAGGCGTTCCTCTAGCGCGCGCGTGGTGGCTATCACGTCAAAGCCTTGCCGCGCGCACGAAGGACACGCGATGATACTAACCCCGCGATGACGCAAGCCCAAACTTTTGAGAATCTCAAAACCCGCCTTAATCTCTAAAACCGGGTCAGCCGCAAGGGATATTCTTATCGTATCGCCGATACCCTCGCTTAACAAAATGCCTAGCCCAATAGACGATTTTATCGTGCCGCTATGCGCGCCGCCCGCTTCGGTGATGCCAAGATGGAGCGGGCAATCGGTTTGCGCCGCAAGCTGGCGGTAAGCGGCGATGGTTAAAAATAAATCCGAGGCTTTGACGCTCACTTTATAATTATGAAAATCCAACGCCTCTAAAATGCTGATGTGGTTCAGCGCGCTTTCAACCATTGCCTCAGGTGTGGGCGAGCCATACTTTTCTAACAACGCGCGCTCTAGCGAACCGCCATTGACGCCTATCCTAATAGAGCAGTTGTGCGTGCGCGCCGCCGCGACAACCTCTCGCACTTTTTGTTGAGAGCCTATGTTGCCGGGATTAATTCTTAAACAGGCAGCTCCCGCGGCAGCCGCTTCTATCGCCCGTTGATAGTGAAAGTGAATGTCGGCAATAATTGGAACGCTGCTTGCGCCGATAATTTCTTTTAAGCTGCTGGTGGATTCTTGTGTGGGACAAGAAATGCGCACGATATCCGCGCCTGCCGCCTCCAAAGCCTTGACTTGCGCTAAAGTTGCTTGCGCGTCTTCGGTAGGCGTGTTCGTCATAGACTGGACGCTTATCGGCGCATCGCCGCCCACTTGCACATCTCCCACCATCACCGCGCGACTGATACGGCGCGGAATCTTGCGCCACGCATAAGTCTCTACTTGCCCGCTCATCTATCTAGCCCATAAGCAGCGTGTAAAGCGCGCACCGCCTGCGCCATCTGCGCGACTTCAACCAGAACACTTATCTTTATTTCCGATGTCGAAATGGCTTGAATGTTTATCCCCTCTTGCGCAAGCGTGGCGAACATCACATCAGCTATGCCCGCTACCGAGCGCATACCCACACCCACAACAGATACCTTCGCAACATTTTTATCCCCCGCTATTTCTTTATAGCCGATGTTCTGCTGCTCCTGCTTTAGGACATCGAGCGCTTGCGCCAAGTCCCCCTCGGCGAGCGTGAAAGTAATATCGGTGCTGCCGCTATGAAGCGAAGAAGTCTGCACTATCATATCAATCAAAATGCCCGCTTGCGACAAGGGCGCAAAAATACGCGCGGCAATGCCCGGCTTATCCGATAACTCGCTAAGCGTGATTTTCGCCTCCGCTTCGCTATGCGCGATACCACTCACTTGTTGTTGTTCCATTTTTTTGTTCCTGCTTCCATTCTCCGCGCTAATGCTAGTGCCTTGCCCCTGCTTATAAGAAGGTAGCACCTCCACCTTCATCTTGTGGCGTGCCGCAAGCGCAACCGAACGCGTTTGTAAAACTCTAGCTCCTAGTGAAGACAACTCTACCATTTCCTCGTAGGTTAGGCTAGGCAAACAATGCGCCCTATCAACAATTTGTGGGTCGGCAGTAAAAACGCCTTCCACATCGGTATAAATTTGACAGCACTCCGCCTTGAGCGCAACCGCTAAAGCAACCGCGCTTGTGTCAGAGCCGCCCCTGCCGAGCGTGGTGATGCGCCCGCTCTCATCAACTCCCTGAAAACCCGCGACAACCGCAACCTGCCCCTCCGCCAAGCACGCCAGCAGATGAGTCTCCTCTATATGCTCTATGCTCGCCTTGTTGTAATTGCTGTTTGTCAAAATCGGCACCTGCCAGCCCATAAAGCTACGCGCCTTGGTGGAATTCTTTTGTAAAACAAGCGCCAGCAAAGCCGCGCTTATTTGCTCGCCGCTCGCGAACAAAACGTCAGCCTCTGCGCCTCTTTGCTCGCCGACCCACTGCGCGAGCCTGTCGGTTTCTTTGCCCATCGCCGAGACAACACACACAACCGCATAGTCTCGATGACGCGCGGCAATAAATTGCGCGGCGCGCTCCATACATTCGCGGTCGGCAAGCGAGCTGCCGCCAAATTTCATCACGCATATCGGTTTCATCTTGCTTTCCTTTATGTTATTCTTAATCATTCATTTTACGAGGCGCAAGCATGAATAATATCTCTAGCGATGAAGTCCGCAAATTCTCCGACAAAGCAGACGAATGGTGGGACCAAGAGGCAAGTTTTGCGCCCCTCCACCAGCTGAATAAGGCGCGGCTTGAATTTATCACCACCCAGCTTACCGCAAACGGAGCTATTCAAGGACTCAAGGTTTTGGATATAGGCTGCGGCGGCGGACTGGTCGCTGAGCCTTTGGCGCGGCTCGGCGCGCAGCTCACCGCCATTGACGCAAGCAGCGAGACCATCGAAATCGCCAAAGCCCACGCGCAACAAGAAGCCCTTGCCATCGATTACCGCTGCCAAAAGCTAGAGGACGTTAAAGAAACAAATTTTGATGTCGTCTTGGCGATGGAAATTGTTGAGCATGTGCCAGACTGCGCGCGCTTTATCGCTGCCGCTGCCGCTAAAATAAAAAAAGGCGGGTGGTTCTTTCTCTCGACCCTCAACCGAACGCCCGAATCTTTTTTAGTCGCTATTCTAGGCGCTGAATATATTTTACAAAAGCTACCCAAAGGCACACACGCCTTTAGCAAATTCGTGCGACCGCAAGAATTACAAGCCCACCTCGAACAAGCAGGCATTGGCTCTATTACAACACAAGGGGCTTTGTTTAATCCACTCACCAGCAATTTCTTTTTGTCGCACAATGCGCGCATCAATTATTTTATGGCAGGCAGAAAAGAAACTTAAACGAGCATCTCCTCTTCATGGACAACCCGCGCGAGCACAGCAATATCCACACGCCGCGCACCCGCACGGCGCAGCGCCTTGACACAGCTTTCCATCGTCGCACCCGTAGTGAAAACATCATCAATCAAAATAAGATGCTTGCCTTTTATTTTATGCCGCCATTTCTTCTTCACCACAAAGGCATTACGCATATTGCGCTTTCTATCCCCACGGCTAAGACCAATTTGCGGTTTGGTATAACGCGTGCGCTGTAGCACGTCTGCGCCATAAGGCTTGTGCGTTAAAAGACTCAAGGCACGCGCGAGCTCTGCCGCTTGGTTGAAACGCCGTTGCCACAACCGATACCAATGGAGCGGCACCGGCACTAGAAAATCGCAGTCAATAATAATATCGCCCGCCGCGCGCGCAAGCCACCCCGCAAGAGCCGAAGCAAGCTCCGGTCTATCGCCATACTTCAAGCGCAAAATTAACGGGCGCGCGAAAACACCCTCATAACGTAAAACAGCGCGCGCGTAGTCGTAAGACGGAGGAGAAAGTTGCGCACGGCGACTTATCGTCCCTTCCTCCCACTCAAACGAAAACGGCACGCCGGTTATCGCGCAATAGGGCTTGCTGATAAACCGCGCTCTCTGCCAGCAAGACGTGCATAAATTATAATGCCGCTCCACTTTATGCGCGCCGCACAATAGACAAATAGGCGGCAGAAGCACACCCTCTAAATTTTTGGCTAGCTTTTTGGCGAAAGGTCTTGTATAATCTGTTAGCCACATAAGACCATTATGCGTTTAGAGCAACAAATATTCAACCGCACACAAGGACGGCTAAGACGCCAGAGAATAAAGCCCCACAGCTTCCTGCTAGAGCTTGCCGCGCAGGAGGCAAGGCAGAGACTCGCTTTGGTGCAACGCAACTTCGCGCGGGCTTTGCTGATTGGCGCGAGCCCGCAAAAACCTCTAGCCGATAAAGCAAAAGTCCAGCAGTGGCTCTACACCGATAGGGCAAAAAGTGCCTTGACCCGCACACCCGCCTTCATTAGTGATGATGAAGCCTTGCCCCTCAAGGAAAATAGCTTTGATTTAATTATCAACCTGCTAACGCTTCACCACGCCAATCAAGTGCCTTTAGTGCTAAAGAATATGCTCGGCGCGCTCAAGCCCGATGGCTTGATGCTAACGTGCCTGTTCGCGCCCGATAGCCTGTCGGAGCTCAAGGCTGCCCTGTTTGAAGCCGAGCTCGAAATTAAACAAGGTGCCGCGCGGCGCACCTTGCCCCTCGCCGATGTGCAAACGCTAGGCAACTTATTGCTGCGTGTCGGGTTTGCCCTGCCGGTGGCGGACCTGTCCTCCCTCACCATTCGCTATGAGCGTTTCGAACAACTCTTAAACGACCTCAAGGCAAGCGCGCAAACCCAGCATTTCAGCACGCCCCCTCCCTTCTTGCGCCGCGATGTGCTCGACCGCACGCGCGCTATCTATCAAAAAAAATTCTCCGATGAGGATAAAAAACTCACCGCGCAGTTCCATTTCGCTTGGCTGATTGGTTGGAAACCTCACGCTTCCCAGCCTCAACCGCTCAAGCGCGGAAGCGGACGGGTCTCCCTCGCGCGCGCCGTTAATAAAAATATGTGATAAGCTACCCCCTATGTTGAACTTTCCTAATATCTTTGGCTTTGGCAACGATAATCAAAAGGTTCTGAAAAAAATTCAGCCTCTCGTTAATCAAATCAATAGCCTAGAAGAAACGATAAAGCCCCTAAGCGACGATGCTCTAAAGCAAAAAATCGCGGATGCGAAACAAGAAGCGCTCAAGGGTAAGAAACTTGACGCTCTCTTGCCCGAAGTGTTCGCGACCACGCGCGAGGCGGCATGGCGCGTGTTGAGCCAACGCCCCTTTGATGTGCAGCTGATTGGCGGTATCGTGCTTCACCATGGCGATATCGCTGAGATGAAAACCGGCGAAGGTAAAACCCTTGCCGCTGTTCTGCCTGCGGTCTTGAACGCTTTGGGCGGTAAGAGCGTCCATATCATCACCGTTAATGATTACTTGGCAAGTCGCGATAGCGAATGGATGGGACAGATTTTCGAGTTTCTCGGCTTGCGTGTCGATGCGATAACCAACGATAAAGATGACGATGCGCGACAAAAAGCCTATCAAGCCGACATCACTTACGGCACGAATAATGAATTCGGCTTTGATTACCTGCGCGATAATATGAAATTCGCTAAAGAAACTATGGTGCAGCGCGGGCATCACTTCGCGATTGTTGATGAAGTCGATTCCATTTTAATTGATGAAGCCCGCACACCCTTAATCATTTCGGGACCGGTGGAAGACAAGACCGACCTTTATGTTAAAATTGATAAAATTATCCCCAAGCTTAATGAAGACGATTATGAAATTGACGAAAAACAACGCTCTGTTACTTTAAGCGAAGCCGGCAACGTTCATGTGGAGGAGCTACTACACCACGCCGGCTTGATGGAGAGCCCTTCTCTTTACGACCCTGAGAATGTTGGCGCGCTTCACCATATTAATCAGGGCTTGCGCGCCCATCGCCTGTTCCAGCGCGACCGCGATTATATCGTGCGCGACAATAAGGTTGTCATCATCGACGAATTCACCGGGCGTATGATGGCAGGCAGACGATACTCCGATGGACTCCACCAAGCCCTCGAAGCAAAAGAGAATGTCCATATAGAAGATGAAAACCAAACCCTTGCTTCCATTACTTTCCAAAATTACTTTCGCCTCTACGACAAGCTGAGCGGTATGACCGGCACCGCAATGACCGAGCGCAACGAGTTTTTAGATATTTACGGACTCGATGTTATTGCTATTCCTACCAACCTGCCCGTCAAACGCGCCGACGATGACGATGAGGTCTATCTCACGCAACAAGAAAAACACACCGCGATTATTGAAAAAATTAGCGACTGCCATCAACGCAAACAACCTGTGCTGGTTGGCACGGTTTCTATTCATAAGTCGGAAGTTTTGTCCGACCTCCTCAAGCAGCAGTCCATTCCTCATAATGTGCTCAACGCGCGCTACCACGAACAGGAAGCGCAGATTATCGCTGACGCCGGCGCGCCCGGTGCCGTCACCATCGCCACCAATATGGCAGGACGCGGCACCGATATTAAACTCGGCGGCACGATTGAACCCATAGATGAAAAGCACCAGCAAGTCATCGATGCCGGCGGGCTTTTCGTGCTTGGCACAGAGCGGCACGAAAGCAGGCGTATCGATAATCAGCTACGCGGACGCTCGGGCAGGCAAGGCGACCCCGGCGGTTCTAAATTTTACCTCTCGCTTGAAGATGACCTGATGCGCATCTTCGGCTCAGAGAAAATGGGCGGCGTTTTACAAAAGCTAGGGCTTCAAGAAGGCGAAGCTATCATTCACCCTTGGGTCAATAAGGCGCTGGAAAAGGCGCAAAAAAAGGTGGAAGGACGCAATTTTGACCTAAGAAAAAACCTGCTGAAATTTGATAATGTGATGAACGACCAACGCTCGGTTGTTTTTTCGCAACGCGCTTCTATCATTGAAAGTGAAAACGTCTCCGATACCATTCACACGATGCGCGCTGAAGTCATTGACGAGCTTATCAATACGCACATTCCCGAAAAGGCGTGGGTAGAGGAGTGGGATATAGATGGACTTGAAAAAAATTGTAGCGAGCTACTTGGTTTAGACCTGCCCTTCGCCGAATGGCGCAAGGAAGAAGGCATTAGTGAGGAAACAATTCACCAGAGAATTAGCGAAGCAACCGACAAACGTATGCAGGAAAAATTTGAAGCCATACCCGCAGACGTGCTGCCGCAAATCGAAAAAGCTATCTTGTTAAGAACCCTCGACAACCTGTGGCGCGAACACTTACAAAAATTAGAATACTTACGACAAATTGTCGGCTTGCGCGGCTTCGGACAACGCGACCCACTCAATGAATATAAAAGCGAAAGCTTTGAACTCTTCGAAAGTTTTCTTTATGAGCTAAGAAAAAATGTTACCCAGCAAATGATGTTGCTTGAACTAAAAGCAGAATCTGAATCGCCAGAAGGCTTAATGGAAGATTTACCAGAAGAGCCTTTACCTGAAATGGAAATGCACCACCAAGACCTCACCCAATCTCCGTTGGAATTAGTCGGCGCGGCAGGAGCAGTGGGCGCAATGGACGCGCAAGTTATAGAAAACCCCGCAGCTATAAAATCAGATAAAATTCCAAGAAATGCACCATGCTTTTGCGGCTCAGGCAAAAAGTATAAACATTGCCATGGAAAATAAATAAACAAAATAGGAGAAAAAATGAACGCTAAACCTTTCACGCTTCCAAGCGATGACACCCTGCTCCAGCAGATAAAAAATAAAGTTGCTGCTTATGAATGGCACGATATGCCCGCCATCGCCGAAGGCGGCGATAGGTGGATTTATGGCACCGATGAAACTTATATGAAAGAGCTTTGCGACTACTGGCTCAACCATTATGACTGGCACAAAACACTCGCGGAGCTTAACCGCTTTGAACACTTTACCGCGCCGATAGATGGACTGGATATTCATTTTATTCACGCCAAAGCAGACAAGGCAAGCAAGGCACAAAAGCCTTTGTTGCTCACGCACGGCTGGCCGGGTTCGGTTTTGGAGTTTATCAAGGTCATTGAACCCCTGCGCGCGGCAGGCTTTGATGTGGTTGCTCCTTCCTTGCCGGGATATGCTTGGTCTGCCAAACCGAAAGCGCCGATAGGTCCCGCCACCACCGCCGCCCTGTGGGATAAGTTGATGCGCGAGGCTTTGGGTTATGATAGCTATATCGCGCAAGGTGGCGATTGGGGCTCGGTCGTGAGTGGCTATCTCGGCTTAAACCATAGCAAGGCGGCGGGCGGCGGCGGCGGCGGCTGTGCGGCGATTCATCTTAATATGTATGGCTTGCGCTCCCCCGAAGCTAAAGCCGAAACGGACGAAGAAAAAGCGTGGGAAGGACAAGCGCAAATAATGATGGAGTTAGAAAGTGCTTACTTGCGCTTACAGATGACGAAGCCGCAAACGCTTTCTTATGCGATGATGGATTCTCCAGTTGGCGTGTGCGCGTGGATTGTGGAAAAGTTTCACCGCTGGTCAGACAAACGCGGTGCGAAACCCAACGACTCTATCGAAAATGCCTTTAGCAAAGACCAGCTGCTTAGCAATGTAATGATTTACTTGATGACAAAAACCTTCGGCACTTCAACGTGGTTTTATCGCGGTGCGCTAGAAGAAGGCATGGCAACCATGCCGCCGAATAAAAAAGTAGACGTGCCGACTGGCATTGCTCTTTTTCCTGCGGAGTTTATTCCTTTTCCACCGCGCCGTATGGTGGAGGTCGGTTATAATGTAACGCACTGGCAAGCCCACGATAAGGGTGGGCACTTCGCCGCAATGGAGCAGCCCGAACTCTTTACACGCGAGGTGCTTGATTTTTCCAATAAAATTTAGCCAGTAAAATTTAGCCCGTAAGATTTAGTGGATGCTTTTCTTCCACAATTTTTTTAAGCCGCTCTTCCATAACGTGCGTATAGATTTGAGTCGTGGAAATATCAGCATGGCCGAGCATCTGCTGCACCGCGCGCAAGGGCGCGCCGCCCGAAAGTAAATGGCTGGCAAACGCATGACGCAAAATGTGCGGGCTAATTTTATTCTCGTTCAACCCCGCGCCGTGCGCCGCTTGCTTCAATAACTGCGCGAAACGATGGCGCGTGATATGACCCGAGCGCGAAGGAAAAAGCCAGCTTAAATGAGAGGGTTGCTTCTTATTTTGACGCTGCCCTAACCATAAAGTCAATTTCTCTATTGCTTTAGAGGAAAGAGGCACAAGGCGTTCTTTATTGCCCTTACCGCACACCAATAAAAATTGCTTGTCGTCAGCAATGGATTCTAACGTTAAACCAACCAATTCTGATATTCTCAACCCGGTCGCGTATAATATCTCCAACATACAATTAAAACGCGCCTTCTTATATTGTTCCGCCTCGGTTTTCGCTTCAAGGTTCTCAGCATAGTCAAGCAAGGCGCTGACTTCCGCCTCGCTTATCACTTTTGGCAAGTGGCGTCCTTGTTTAGGAATATCTAATTGTGTGCTTGGGTCATCTTTGCGAATATTCTCTAGCAGTAAAAATTTATAAAAACTCCTCAACGCCGATAATTTTCGCGCTTGCGTGCTTGGCGCATGCGCTTGGCTTAGCCAGCGTTTAATGTCCGCGCTTTGTGCCTTGCCAATATCTACCCTACCCTCCAAGAAAGCCTGAAAGGCACTTAAATCTCTCTTATATGCCTCAAGCGTGTTAAGCGCCGCGCCCTTCTCCACGCTCATCATTTCTAAAAAATTATCTATTAGAGGGTGAAGGGCTTTCATCTACACGCCCCACGATTCAATTAAAAAACTATCCATCATCACTTGCCACGCCTCTTGGTTCAACCCCACCGCGCGTAAGCCCTGCACCGCCGCGCGCAAAAATGACGGGTCGCGCACCAATGCCGCATTATCAAACCCCGCAAGCACGCGCAATAAAACTTCCGTGCGGTTCTTGTCCGAAATGCGCTCGACAATCGCATCGCCTTCGGGTGTGTCATCGCTGTCGGGCAAGCCTGAGCTGCTCTTATTGAAAAACTCCGCCGCCGCTATTTTGATAAGCACGTTCAAGTTCGCTCGCCACCGCTGCACCGCCTGCGGCGAAATGCCTCGATGCATATTGCGCACCTTATATAACATAATCGCTCTCATCGCTTGAATGGGCAGAGGCTCATTTGTTACGCTTTTTGGCGTTGCGCTTTTTGACGCGCCGAACCAAACCTTTAGGCTATCTTCCTTGTTAAGCAGAAGTGCCGCCGCCATACCATCAATACGGCGATAGCCCGCCGAAGGGCGCAAGTTAGCGATGTCGCGACCCCAAGCATAAAGCGATGCCATATAAGCCGCTCGGGTGGGCGCGTTGGATAGAATGTTAGAAATGCGCCTTACTTCCGCTTTGTTTTCTTGTCCGCCGCGGTTAAATGGTAAGGGTGGCTCAAAGTCGCCCGACAAACTGCGCGCACGCTTATAAAAAGTCTGTAAGCGCAGAGGCGAAATAATGCCGCCAAGAATTCCCTTTTGGGTAAGAGCTAATCGCCAACCATAAGGCAAGCTCTCATCTTGCGCCATCACCGGTAGCAGGACAGACTCTATCTTATTCACAGAAATAGAACGCGGCCTTGTGCCGTTCGCTTTATAGAGCGACCACAATAAACTATTAATTTGCGCTGGTGTATAAACTGCCTTTTGCTCCACGCCTCTACCGAGCAGCCGCGCCAACAAAAGGAAAAATTCGTTCGGCGCTTGCGTGGTGTCGCTCAAACGCTCTGCCTTCGTTAGCCCCTCCCCCGATTGACCGAGAACCCCTAAACACAAAGCCTCTATTTGTAAGGCGATTTCTTCGGTGATGGTATCATCGGTTCGCATCGCTTGCCACAAAGCGCAGCCATCACGCATGCCGCGCGGGCTGTTCGCGTGTTTAACGAAAGTTATCTTTTGATAGAGCAGTCTAAACTCCGCGCGCGAGGTGAGCACCGGATAAAGTTCAAAAAAACGCTCTATGGAGCGCAGGTCGCCTAAAGCATAGAGCTTCTTTAATCGCATAGACAGAAACGTATATTTATCCATACCCGAAGGCGTTTGCGCATGCGTGAGAAGAAATCGCCGCGCAAGTCGTGCAGCCGGACGCGCGCGCGGTTTCACCTGCCAGTCGTTTAATAATTTTTGCAATGCCTCTTCTCCACCCTCTAGCCAGATGCCTTCGCCTAACCCTGCCTTGCCGTGAAGAAGTCCTACAATGGAAGGCAATAAAACTTCCTCGTTGAGAAGGGGCTGGCGCGTGCTTTCGTCAAAACCGAGCGGCGTGTTAATATCAGGAAGCTGCGGCGTTTGCTTCAAGCCGCTTTTATCTTCAGACGATGACGGGGGCGATGATGATGACGGGGGCGAAGACGGGGACGGCGGCGGCTCTTCCACTTGCGGTTGCTCTAGCGGCGTGGAGTGAAAGCCCGGCGGTAACGTGTTCTTAGGCGCAGCTTGAACCGAGCCGACAAATAAAAATATCCACAAAAAGCTTGGCAAACAGCTTATCAAAAATAAATTTCTAGCGGCGCAAACGTTCATTCGGTATCACTTTACTTTCTGTGCGCTGCGGCGCGTCCATCGCTTGAAATAAGACCACCCCTAAAACAAGCAGGGCGATGGTCGTTATAAGAACTATTTTGATAAATCTCAACATCTAAACTCTACTTTACTCAATTTGATGAAAAAAGGGTAAAGAATGAAAGCTTGACAGAAAAGCCAATTCTATCCAAACTTACCCTATGCCCCTTTTAAGAGAAAATTTAGAGCAACCGCTTGCGGCGGGCGAGCGCAAGCCAATCCTTATGGTTGGTATGATGGGCGCTGGCAAAAGCACCATCGGCAAAGCCTTGAGCCAAAAACTCGACCGCCCGTGGGTCGATTGCGACTCCTTCATCGAAAAAGAACAGGGGCTATCGATTCAAGAGATTTTCGCTCAATATGGCGAAGGGGCTTTTCGCAAAATGGAAGTGGCGGCGGTCAAAAAACTCCTCGACCAGAATGAACGCGCGGTTATTTCTTTAGGGGGCGGCGCTTTCGTTGATGATGAAATCAGAAAACTTTGTAAAGCAAAGGCTATTACCATTTGGCTCAAGGCGGAAATTGATACGCTTCTTAATCGCCTGAGCAAAGATGAAAACCGCCCGCTGCTCGCTTCACTGCCCGCTCCACTGCTGACTGGCAAAAATAAAAAAGAATACTTAGAAAATCTTCTAAAAACACGCGAGCCCTTTTATGAAAAAGCTGACATCGCCGTTGAAACAAAAAATAATATAGAAGAAACCATACAAAAAATTATAGATAGGCTCTCGCGAGAAATACATAAAACATAAAGTGAATAAAACAACAACCATTACCGTTCAGACAGAAAAAGACGTCCCCTACCAAATAATCATCGGTGCGGATATTTTGTCGCAACTCGGCGAATGCCTCCGCCCTTTGCTAAAACGCGCGCGCGTGGCGGTCATTGCCGATAGCCATGCGCTTGAAGCCCTTGGCGCAAAACTTGACGCGACACTCAAAGCCGCAGGGCTAGAAGCGCTCATCATAAACGCCGGCAAGGGCGAGGAAGTAAAAAATTTCACCTGCCTAGAAAAAATATGTAATCAACTGCTCGCCAGCCACATAGAGCGCGATGATATGATTTTGTCTTTTGGCGGTGGCGCCATTGGAGATATTGCCGCACTCGCTGCTAATTTAGTCAAACGCGGCGTTCGCTGTTGCCATATTCCCACAACCCTGCTGGCACAAACCGATTCCGCTATCGGTGGCAAAACCGCTATCAATAGCCCTTATGGTAAAAATTTGCTTGGCACTTTTTATCCGCCCTGCCTTGTGCTAATCGATTCCACGCTTACCGCGACCCTGCCGCAACGCGAATTTCTATGTGGCTATGCTGAAATTGTCAAATATGGTATGATAGGCGATGCTCCTTTCTTTTCGTGGCTAGAGAAAAATGGTCAGAAAGTAGTAGCGAAACAACCAGAGGCACTTCTCTATGCGATTGAAAAATCATGCCAAGCCAAAGCTGCCCTTGTCAGCGCAGACGAAAAAGAACAAGGGGCGCGCGCCTTGCTAAACTTTGGACACACCTTTGGACATGCGCTCGAAAGCCTTTCCAATTATAAAATATATCACGGCGAGGCGGTGGCTATGGGTATGGTGCTTGCCGCGCGGTTCTCGGTTGCTTTAGGCTTGATGGAAGCAGGCGAGGCAAAGCGACTTCATACGCATTTGCTTAGTGTTGGATTGCCAACTCAAACCTCTTTGCTCGGCGAGGCACACGCTGTCGAAAAAATGCTTGATGTGATGAAACAAGATAAAAAAGCAAAACAAGGCGCGATGGTTCTCATCTTAGCGCGCGCTATCGGCAAGAGTTTTATTTATGATAAAAGCTCTTTAGCGCAGCTAACTAATTTTTTAACCGCGCAGGCTAATCAGTTGAAAGTGGCATCCTAATGGAAATTGTTTCTATCGCAATAACAAGCACGGAAGAAATGTTGAACTCGGCGCAAACGTGGTTTGAAAATGTCGAATTTTCCACCGTGATGATAATAGAAATTGCGTCAATTCCCTTTTTGCTTGTTTTGTCCGGGTTGTTTTCGGCTTCCGAGACGGCAATTACCGGCGCTAGTCGCGCACGGATTCATCAAAAAGCGGGGCTTATTCACGGGCGCGCCGACATGGCCGAGTGGCTCATCGAACGCCGCGAGCAGCTCATTGCCGCTATTTTGCTCGGAAATAACTTAGTCAATATTCTCGCCTCCGTCCTTGCCACCGCCATATTTTTAGACTTTTTTGGCGAAGCCGGTATCGCTTACGCGACTATCATTATGACGATACTCATCGTGATGTTCTCGGAGCTTTTGCCAAAAACCTTAGCGCTCATTCGCCCTGATAGTGCGCTGCTATTTTTAGCTCACTTTGCCAAGATGACTTTATTGACCTTTGGCACGCTAGGGCTCGGCGCACAGGTGGCGATTGCCAAGCTCGTTGCTCCGATGCGCCAGCGCGCCGAAAACGAGGACAGCAGCGAAGCCGCGCGCGAAGAGCTACGCGGCGCGATTGACCTACACCACATAGAAGGCGCGGTCGTCAAAGACGATAAGGATATGCTCGATAGCATTTTAGATTTAGATGAGGTGGATATCGCGCACGTGATGATTCACCGCACGCAAATTGTGATGGCGAACGCCGACCTGCCTACGCGCGCGTTAATTCAAGAAATTCTTTATGGCGCGCACACGAGGATTCCTTTGTGGCGCGGACACCAAGAAAACATCATCGGCATTTTGCATACGAAAGATGTGTTAAGCGCGGTGATTGAAGCAGGTGGCGATTTTGACGCGGTGAAATTAAGTAATTGTGTGCGCGACCCTTGGTTTGTTTTACATAAAACCTCTTTGCGCGCGCAGCTCAATGCTTTCTTACAAGGCAAGAACCATTGCGCTTTAGTGGTCGATGAATATGGCGAGCTGATGGGGTTTGTTACGCTAGAAGATATTTTAGAGGAAATCGTTGGTGAAATCGAAGACGAACACGACATCAGCCGAGAAGTTTTACAAAAAAATCGCGATGGCTCGGTTGTGGTGGATGGGGCGATTCCTATTCGCGCACTCAATCGGGCGTTAAGCTGGAAGCTGCCTGATAACCCCGATACCTCAACGCTTGCCGGGCTTGTCATTAAGGAGGCGGGCGAAATTCCCAACCGCGGTGATAACTTCAGCCTCCACGGCGTTCATGTCGATATCGTCGCGCGTGACGGGCAAAAAATTACACGAATGAAATTGAAAAAACTCAGTTAGTTTTTTTAACCTGACGATTATATTCATTTGGCGTTTGCGCTTTTATTTCAAGCGCGTGCAACCCCTCGCGCCACGCTGTGCCTAAACATCGGTGAATGAGTCTCTGCCGTTCAAGAGAAGATAAATTTATAAATCGCTCAGCAACAATAAGCAAACGAAAATGTGTTTCCTTGCCTCCGCCTTCCACGTGGTTCTTATGGCTTGCCGACATATCGTGCAATTCGATAAGGCGCGGCTCAAGCGCAGATAAAAGCCGTTCCAATTCCGCTTTGCGGGGGGAAACATTATTAGAGGTGGGACTTGTCATAAAGTGAGAATATCTATAAAATAGCCTTGATGAAATTAGATTCTATCTATTTTAATATGTTAAGGGCTAAACCAAAACAAAAATATTCTAGCCCAAATGAAAGTAATGTTATTTGCTGCCACGCGGGCTGTTCGCAAATGGCAACCCATCGCGCACCTAAAGTGCCGCAACAAAATCACCCCCATCACATGCCGCTACAATGGCATCGCTTTTGTAAAACTCACGTCGTGCCTTACAACCAGTCTTACGACTACTTCGCAAATATGAGCGCGGAGGAGGTTCTCAATTTTATTCAATCGCTTGATATCGGTCACCGCCCGACCTGGCGGCTCGGAGGGCGAGGACCGCGCCTTGCCGCGCGCACCCATCTACGCGACTACTTCCAGTTTTTTGATAAAAAGCAAAAAGAGTCACAAGCCTATAAAAGACCCGCTGGCGCGCATAAAGCACTAGATATATTGGGGCTTGAGGAAAACGCGAGCACTAACGAAATCAAAAGCCGCTTTAAGATGCTCGTCAAAAAATACCACCCCGACCTCAACGGCGGCGAGAGAAAATACGAGCAGCAGCTCTCGGCTGTGATACAATCCTACAAAGAATTGAAAAAAAGGCTGGCTGTAAATGGAAAATAAAATGATGAATGGCGCTGCAATAAGCGAACTCAACGCGCCCGATATGAAAGTGTCGGTGCGGCAGGCGTTTGGCGTGGATATAGATATGGAAGTCGATGCTTTCTCTAGCTCCAACGAATATGTGCCGGCGGTTGACCCCGATTATTGTTTTGATAAGGATACCCTGCTCGCTTTATTGGCAGGGTTTCAACATAACCGCCGCGTTTTGCTACAAGGTTATCACGGCACCGGCAAGAGCACTCATATAGAGCAAACTGCCGCGCGCTTAAACTGGCCCTGTATCCGCATTAATTTAGACGGGCATATCTCGCGTATGGATTTAATCGGCAAGGATGCCATTGTGATTAAGGACGGCAAACAAATTACCGAATTCCGTGAAGGCATTTTGCCGTGGGCGATACAAAATCCCTGCGCGCTTGTCTTTGACGAATATGATGCTGGTCGCCCCGATGTGATGTTTGTGATTCAACGCGTGCTAGAAGTTTCGGGTAAATTTACTTTGCTTGACCAAAATAGAGTTTTGTCGCCCCATAAATTTTTTCGTATGTTCGCTACCGCCAACACCATTGGGCTCGGTGATGCTAATGGTTTATATCACGGAGTCCAGCAACTCAATCAAGGGCAAATGGATAGGTGGAACATTGTCGCCGCGCTCAACTACCTGCCGCAAGACGAGGAATATAAAATTATCATCGCGAAGGTAAAAAACTTTGACGAAAAAACCATTCGCGCGATGATTCAAATCGCTACCTTGACGCGCAATGCTTTCATTAACGGCGACTTATCCACCGTGATGAGTCCGCGCACGGTCATTACGTGGGCGGAGAACGCTGAAATTTTTAACGACATCCAACTTGCCTTTAAGCTCACCTTCCTCAACAAGTGCGACGAAATGGAACGACAAACCGTTAGCGAATTCTATCAACGCTGTTTTACAGAGGAGCTCACCACCCATAGCGCTAGCGCCTAACGCCATGAGCAAAAACAAAAACAAAACCCCCGAAGAAACAACCGAGCAAACCCTCATTAGAACCATTCGCGCCATCGCCGATAATGATGATATTGAAGTCTTGTTCGGTCATCAGCCTCGGGTGTCGGGCAATATTGTTTTTCTTCCCAAACCGCAAGGACAAAAAAACGAGAAGAATCGCGCCGAAATGCGCGGACTCGCCGATGGACAAGCCTTCCGTTTTGTATTTCATAACGCCAAAACTCACAATAAACTAACGCCGTCAGAAACAGACGCGCGCGCGCTGTTCGACTGCGCCGAGCAAGTGCGCGTAGAAGCCTGCGGGGCTAATCTTTTAGACGGCGCGAGACATAATCTCAACGCCGCGTGGCAGAAAAAGGCGGCAGACCTCACCCCGCCCGAAAATAATGACGCGCTCTCTGCCGAAGCGCTCGGCGCGGTGCTGTGGGAAAAGCTAAACAACATGAAGCTGAGCAGCCCGGTTTTACAGCTGTGGCGCGCGCGGTTAGAAAAACAAGTGGGTCCCATTCTCGACCAACTCAATGAGACTCAAACCAACCAAGCCACCTTTGCTAAGAAAATACAGCAGCTACTAAAAGAGCTAGGGCTTACCGAAGCGGCGCCCGAAAATGCCGAGCAAAATAATGAAGAAGAATTAAGCCAAGATGAGGAGCAAGAGACGCAACAAGAACAAGACGATGGCGATGCTTCCGCCGACTCGGCGCAAGCCGATATGGAGGAAAGCGACGATGAGCTCAGCGAAGGCGAGGAGCAGATGGAAGCGCAAAATGCCGACCAAGATGATATTGAAGGCGAAATGGATGACGGCGAGCAACCAGTTTTTATTCCCACCGAAAGTAGCTATGCGCAAAAAATAGTAGCGTATAAGATTTTCACCCAAGCCTTTGACGAAATTGCCTATGCCGAAAATTTAGCTCCAGTGGAAGAACTGCAGCGGTTAAGGCAAACATTAGACAAGCAACTCAACAGCTTACACGGACTTGTGGCGCGACTTGCCAATCGCTTGCAACGCCATTTGATGGCACGCCATTCTTTTGACTGGGAGTATGATTTAGACGAAGGCTGGCTTGACCCATCGCGTTTATCGCGCGTGATTACCTCGCCGCTCTCCCCTTTGACTTATCGCCAAACGCGCGAAACAGAATTGCGCGACACGGTCGTTACTTTATTGTTGGATAATTCCGGCTCTATGCGCGGGCGTCCTATCACGGTTGCGGCTTTGTGCGCAGATATTTTCGCCCGCACACTAGAGCGCTGCGGCGTGAAGGTGGAGATACTCGGCTTTACCACCAAAAAATGGAAGGGCGGGCAAGCGCGCGAAGCATGGCTCAAGGCTGACCGACCGCTCAACCCCGGCAGGCTCAATGACATCTACCACATTATTTATAAAAGCGCCGACACCCCATGGCGGCGCGCGCGGCGCAATTTAGGCTTGATGATGCGCGAAGGGCTGTTGAAAGAAAACATAGATGGCGAAGCGCTTTTGTGGGCGCACCAGCGGTTGCTCGTGCGCAGTGAGGAGCGTAAAATTCTAATGGTTATCTCCGATGGCGCGCCGGTTGATGACGCCACGCTTTCGGCGAACAACTCTAACTATTTAGAGAAGCACTTGCGCGCGGTCATTGGCGAAATTGAATCGCACTCTCCTATTGAGCTGCTTGCTATTGGTATCGGGCATGATGTGACCCGCTATTATAAACGCGCGGTTACCATTTTAGATGCCGAGCAACTGGGCGATGCGATGATTAGTGAGTTTGTCGCGCTCTTTGACCGCAACGCCAGCTGGCAAAGCGACCATCCGCGCGCGGCGGTTAGGGCGCGGCGGCGTTTTGACGCGATAAAGTCAGAAGCAAAAAAGCTCGATAGGGAAGCAGGAGCAGCAACGCCAAAGCTAACTTAAAGGCTAAATCGCCAACCGACCAGCCGACCCACAAGGGCAAGGTCAAACCAAAATAATCAGCACTTTCGCTGACTCCATAAAAAGCAATGCCATAAAAAACCCATGTATCAATAAAGCTGGCGATAAGGCTAGAAATAACTGGCGCGCGCCACCATACGCCTCCGCGTAAGCTATCGAATATTTTATTGTCTAGCTGCTGTGCTACCAGAAAAGCCACCGCAGAGGCAAGGGCAAGACGCAAATCAATAGTAAGCGCAACAATTATCAAGCCAGCAAGAAAGCTAACCAAAATAAGTTTGGTTGTTTGCCGCGTGCCGTAAAAGCGATTGGTTAAATCATTAACAAGAAAAGTGATGGGATAGGCAAAAGTGCCCCACGTGGCGTATTCCTTCAAGCCGAAAGGTTGAAAAGGAAATTGAACAAAATAATTAGCACCCAAAAAAGCACCAACCATAAAAATAAATGGCAAAGTAAGTTTTTTTATGTCATCCATTATTTTTTACGAGTAATTTTTTATAGCTCAAAGCTTTTTTAGACAGCTTGCCATCATCGGCTTTTAGCAAAAATCTATCAATGCCGCCTTGATGTTCCACCGAGCGTAAAGCAGCGGCACTCACTTTTAATCTCAAGTTCCTACCGAGCCCATCGCTCAATAGGGAAACCTGATTAAGATTCGGCAGAAAGCGCCGCCGCGTTTTATTCTGCGCGTGGCTGACATTATTGCCGCTCATTGGTCCGACACCGGTTAGTTCGCATTTTCTTGTCATCGTGGCTTGACTATACCCCTTTTGGAAATTTTTGACAAGCCCTCTACCAATAGAGGCTCGACATAAAAGCGGTCGGATAAATCCCTCTTTGCTGGCAGAAGGCTTGCACCGCTTGGCTATCCTTGCCTATATCTGTAGCGATGCCGCCCAAAATAAAGAGGCTATCAAATCCTTGTGTGATAGCGCCTTGAATATCGGTTAAGAGCCCGTCGCCAATCGCGAGAATGTTTTTAGAGCCAAGCACCCCATCTGTTTTCTGCTGGAGGTGCGCGACCGCTCTATCGTAAATGGGCGCGTGGGGTTTGCCAAAATGAATAACCTCCCCGCCGAGCCTCTCGTAAAGTTGCGCCACAGCACCCGCGCACGGAATAATCTTGCCATCGCGCTCGACGATAATATCGGGGTTGGCGCAAACCATTTTAAGCCCACGCCCAAACGCTATCTCTAGCAAGGGCTGATAATCTTCCGCCCTTTGCGTTAAATCATCTTCCAGCCCCGTGCAGAGAATAAACTGCGCTTCGGACAAGCCAACCCTTTCCGTTTTGCCGTTTTCAAACAACCCTAAATCGCGTTCGGGTCCTAAGTGGTAGCAGTAATGACCGAAGCTCTCTTCTTCTAGTATGCTTTTGGTTAAATCGCCCGAAGTGAGAATAGCATCGTAGCAATTTTCCTCCACGCCCATATTTTCCAACTGCCTCTGGACGCTTGCGGCAGGTCGCGGCGCATTGCTTATCAACAGCACACGCCCGCCCTGCGCGCGATAGCGGCGCAAAGCCACCAGTGCATCTTGATGAGCGCGCACGCCATTATGCACGACACCCCAAATATCGCACAAAATAGCGCGATAATGTGGCGCTTTCGACCTCAACCCTTCCCAATTTACTACTTGCATTATTCTGCCTTTTGTTTTATAAAGACCCCATATAGTTCTAGCCTGTTTTTATGGCTTCGCCAAGATTTACGATTATGAAAAAAGACCTCCACCCCGATTATCACGAGATAAGCATCGTG
Source organism: Alphaproteobacteria bacterium (assembly GCA_965209065.1). Classification (GTDB taxonomy): domain Bacteria; phylum Pseudomonadota; class Alphaproteobacteria; order JAPOUT01; genus CBDBUR01. The sequence goes on along the minus strand of OZ242373.1, from coordinate 32,745 downwards.
CTAACCGACAAAACGAAATTGACGACACGCTCCACCTACGGCAAGGCGGGCGCGGAGCTTGTGCTCGATATTGACCCGAAAGTCCACCCTGCTTGGACCGGCGGCGGACAACATCTGATTGACCGCAGCGGACAGCTCAGCAAATTTAATAGACGCTACCAGCAGTTTAACATCGGCAGTAAAAAAAATAAGACGGAAGAATGAACAAACCTCTGATGCCAACCGCGACCGCTGTCTGGCTTATTGATAACACAAGCCTCACCTTTGAACAGATTGCTGATTTTTGCGGCCTCCACAAACTAGAGGTGGAAGGCATCGCCAACGAGGACGTGGCTTACGGCGTCAAAGGGTTCGACCCCATAGCAAGCGGGCAGCTCACGCTTGAAATTATCGAGCGATGCCAAAAAGATTCCAATACAAAATTGGAGCTAGATGAGCAGGCAGTCAATAATAACGAAAAGAAACGCAGGCAACCACGCTACACTCCCGTGAGCCGCCGCCGCGATAGACCTGACGCAATCGCGTGGCTGCTTAGAAATCACCCCGAAATTAGCGACGGGCAAGTAAGCAAACTGATTGGCACAACAAAATCAACCATTTCAACCGTGCGCGACCGAACCCACTGGAATGCTCCAAGCATTAAACCAGTTGATCCTGTTTCTTTAGGGCTTTGCTCGCAAAAAGCACTCGATGAAGCCGTGCAGCTAGGCGCACGCCGTTTAGAAAGCCGCGAAAAAGCAAAAAAACGCGCCGAAAGACGCGCCGAAAAACAAATGCAGGAGCAAGAACCAGAACAGGAATCGGGGCAAGCACCAGAACAAGAACTGGAGCAAGAAATAGAGCAGGAGCAAGAAACAGAAATGGCAAATGATAACGAGAACAACCTAACCGATGGAACGCTAGAGGAAAATGGCTAAAGCACGCCCTACTCAAGAAGTGAAAATTGTGATGGGTTCGCAATCGGACTGGCAGGTGATGAAAGAAGCGGCGAGCATTTTACAAAAACTCAAAATCTCGCACTCGGTGCATATCGTTTCCGCGCACCGAACCCCCGATAGACTTTATACCTTCGCCAAAGAAGCCAAAGCAAATGGCGTTAAAATTATTATTGCCGGCGCAGGCGGTGCTGCCCATTTACCCGGTATGTTGGCAGCCCTTTCTCCCTTACCGGTTTTTGGCGTTCCGATTGAAAGCAAATCGCTTTCGGGGTTAGATAGCCTTCTATCTATCGCGCAAATGCCGAAAGGGGTTCCGGTTGGCACGCTTGCTATCAACGGAGCTGCCAACGCGGCTTTGCTGGCGGCTAAAGTGCTTGCCACTTCTGATAAGGCACTCGCGCAAAGGTTGGAGCTGTGGTTGAAAAAGCAAACCGATTCTGTGCCGCTTAGCCCCAAATAGAGACGAACAATGGCGGGGCAAAAGCGGATTGGCATTCTCGGTGGCGGACAGCTTGGACGGATGCTTGCTTTTGCGGCGCGCGACTTAAACCTCACCACGCATATTTTCTGCCCCGAAAAAACCGCTTGCGCGCTTGAAGTCGCCGACAAGCATACCCTAGCCGCTTATGAAGACAAAGCCGCGTTAGAAAAATTCGCCCAAGAAAATGACATCATCACCTTTGAGTTTGAGAATATCCCGCTTGAAAGTGCCACCTTTTTACACAAGCTGAAGCCTGAAGGCTTTTTTCCTTCGCCGCAAGCCCTTGCCATAACCCAAGATAGAAAAGAAGAAAAGACTTTTCTTAACGCGCTTGGCATTCGGACGGCAAAATGGACGGATAATAACCCGCTTCCTGCGGCGATGTCTTTTCCAGTGATTGTGAAAACGCGGCGGTTTGGCTATGACGGCAAGGGGCAGAGGGTTGCGCGCACCCCGCAAGACCTTCCGCAAGCTATTGAAACATTAAGCACCGCGCATAATGGCGGCGTCATTATTGAATCACAAGAAATTTTTGACAAGGAGATTGCCTTTGTCTGCGCGCGCTCACCCCAAGGCGAGATTATGTTTTATCCTCCCGTTGAAACCTTTCACCGCGATGGCATTTTGCGCGAAGCCCATGCGCCTGCTATTATAAGCCCTGCGTTGAAAGAAGAAGGGCTCGCGCTGGTGCGCACCGTTGCCGAGCAGTTAGATTATGTCGGTGTGCTGGCGGTGGAAACCTTTAAGGTGGGCGAAGCCCTATGCGTGAATGAGTTAGCCCCGCGCGTTCATAATTCTTACCACTGGACGATTGAAGGAACGGCGCATAGTCAATTCACTCAACACCTACGCGCGATAAGCTCTATGCCCCTTGCCTCTCCTTTGCCGATTAAAAAAAGTAGAATGATAAATCTTATCGGCGCGGACGACTGGCGCGCGTGGCAAAACGAACCCAATACTTTTATTCATCTTTACGATAAGGGCGAAGCGCGAGACGGACGCAAGATGGGTCATATCACGCAGATTCTCGATTAGGTTTTTTCTCTGCGCCTTGAACAAACCCTCCTAACGCTTTCATCGTTTTTAATAATAAATCTATTTTATCGGCGATAAATTTTTTCACCGCCTCGTCTTCCTTGCCTTGCGGTGATAGGTAAAATAAAAGCACTTGAGAATAAAGCGCGGCAAGACTCGCGCGTTTTGTGTAATAGCTAAAATCGGCAGAGCCTTGCGCTTCGGCTTGTTGCCAGATGGCATCGGTCGTGCGCCAAAGCGCTTTAGACGCGGAGGCTAAATGTATCGGCAGGCTCAAAAACTGCGCGGTCTTTTGCGTCCGCTCCCTGTTGCTGGTGCGCACTCTTTGCCAAATGAGCTCAGCTATTTTTTCTCTTATTTTTTGCCCCTCAGGCTTTTTTAATGCCTCATCTCCCTGCCGCAGATGATAAAGCACGATATCCAAAATGCCACGCTCAAAGCATAATTTAGCCTCCGCGGGTGCTACTTCGGCGCTTTTTGCTAAATTGTCGAGGCTAAGCTGCGCCCAGCTCCCTCCCTCTAGGCTCTCGAGCGCGCGCGCCAATAGCTTTTGCCTTATTTCTTCCATAAAACATTATATCATATAGACAATGAAAACAAAAAGTGCTACAAAAGGGTAAATCAACCGAAGGATTCTTATGTCAGTTGGCGTTAGCGTGCGCAATAATAATGTAGAGCAAGCACTCAAGGTGCTGAAACGGAAAATGCACCGCGAGGGCATTTTCCGCGAGATAAAACTACGCGGACACTACGAAAAACCCGCCGAAAAACGCGCACGCGAACGAAGCGAAGCAATCAGACGCGCCAATAAGCTCGCGCGCAAACGCGCACTACGTGAAGGGATTACCGGTAAAGGGTTCATTATTCGCTAACTCTTAAAGCGATTTATTTATACCTTCTACCATCTTTTTAGCATCATCAAACAACATCATCGTGTTATCGCGGTAGAAAAGCTCGTTGCCAATGCCCGCATAGCCCGCCGCCATCGAGCGTTTAACAAATAAAACCGTAGAAGCCTTATCCACATCTAAAACCGGCATGCCATAAATAGGGCTAGAGGAATCATCACGCGCGGCGGGATTGGTAACATCATTCGCCCCTATCACAAAAGCAACATCCGCTTGGCGAAAGGCAGAGTTAATATCTTCTAGCTCAAACACCTCGTCATAAGGCACGTTCGCCTCCGCGAGCAGCACATTCATATGTCCCGGCATCCTGCCCGCAACCGGGTGAATAGCGTAAGATATTTTGACTTGGTTTTTCTTTAGCAAGTCGGTCATCTCTTTGAGCGCATGCTGGGCTTGAGCAACCGCCATACCATAACCCGGCACAATAATAACATGGCTGGCGTTTTTCATAATGAAAGCCGCGTCATCGGCACTGCCTTGCTTAACTGGTCTGTCATCAGCAGTCGCACTCGCGGCACTACTATCAGCGCCAAAGCCGCCTAAGATAACACTGATAAAAGAGCGATTCATCGCACGGCACATAATGTAAGACAAAATAGCACCCGAAGAACCAACCAAAGCGCCAGTAATAATCAAAGCCATATTGGAAAGCGTAAAACCAATACCCGCCGCCGCCCAGCCCGAATAGGAATTCAACATAGAAATAACAACCGGCATATCAGCTCCGCCAATAGGAATAATCAGCAAAAAGCCCAGCAGAAATGCAGCACCCGCAAGCGCGTATAAAAGCTCGTCCGTTTGATATTGTCCGTCAAGGCTCATCAAAGCGATGGCGACAACAATAAAAATACCCAAAGCCAAATTGATAAGATGACGCGCGGGCAACATAATCGGCGCGCCCGACATAATTCCCTGAAGTTTGGCAAAAGCAATCACAGAGCCAGAAAAAGTAACCGCGCCTATCGCAAGCCCCAAAGAAAGCTCCAGCAGACTTAAAGACGCAATGTTGTTTTTCACGCCAATCGCAAAGGCTTCGGGAGAAAACCACGCGGCAAAAGCAACCAGCACTGCGCTCAAACCGACCAGAGAGTGAAAAGCCGCAACGAGCTGAGGCATCGCGGTCATCGGTATAACCCGCGCTATCAATATACCTATCCCGCCGCCAATCACCAAAGCAAGGGCTATTAGCCCCCAAACCAAGCCATCGCGCACTTCTAATAAAAACAAGGTCGTGCCTAAAGCAAGCACCATACCGATAATGCCGAACGTATTGCCGCGCCGCGAGCTTTCGGGCGAGCTCAAGCCGCGCAAGGCTAAAATAAACAGCACGGCGGAGGCTAAATATAAAAGTGCCACCACATTCGGTGGCAAGGTTAGCGATGAAAGCCACGCCATCACGATTTATCCTCTTTATCTTTTTTGCGATACATACTAAGCATTCTTTGCGTTACCAAAAACCCGCCAAAGATATTGACAAAAGCAAGCATCAAAGCAACAAAGCCAAAAATGCGTGAAAAGAGTTGCGACGTTCCCTCTCCACCCGCGCCGAGCGCGATAAGCGCGGAAACCGCTATCACAGAGGAAATGGCGTTGGTAACCGACATCAAAGGCGTATGCAGCGCAGGCGTTACCGACCACACAACGTAATAGCCAATAAAAATAGCCAACACGAAAATGCTCAATAGCAAAATGACTGAATCTACTCCGAACATTTAACCCTCCCTTTCAACCAGCGCACCCTCTTTCACGAGGGCTGTTTTGGCGAAAATTTCATCGTCCCAGTCTATTTTAACTGCTTGGGTTTCTTTATCCACCATTAAAGTAATGAAGTTGAGCAAGTTGCGCGAATAGAGCGTGGAAGCATCTTTAGCAAGGGCGGCGGCGAGGTTGCTCCAGCCGGCGATTTTAACAAAACCCTCCGTGACGACTTTGCCGTCTTGGGTGAGTTCGCAGTTGCCGCCTTGAACCGCAGCAATATCTACAATGACCGCGCCGGCTTTCATCGAGCGCACCATCTCCGCGCTGATAAGTTTTGGCGCAGGTCTGCCCGGAATAAGCGCCGTGCAGATAACAATATCTTGGGTTTTAATGGTCTCCTCAATCAAGGCTTGCTGGCGGCGCTGATAATCAGCGCTCATCTCTTTCGCATAACCACCAGACGTTTCTGCTTCTTGCGTCTCTTCGTCTTCCACCATCACAAAAGAACCACCGAGACTTTCCACCTGCTCTTTAACCGCAGGGCGCACATCGGTTGCCGAAACTATCGCCCCTAAACGCTTTGCTGTCGCAATCGCTTGAAGCCCAGCAACACCAACACCCATCACAAAAACACGCGCTGGGGCAATCGTGCCTGCCGCCGTCATCATCATTGGCAGCGCGCGCTCAAACAACTGCACGCCATCTATCACCGCTTTATAACCCGCCAAATTAGACTGCGAGGACAAAATATCCATTGATTGCGCACGCGTAATGCGCGGCATAAGCTCCAAAGAAAAAGCCGATACCCCCGCTTGCGCATAATTATCCAAAAAACTTTTATCCCCATAAGGATTTAACATGCCCGCAACCCCTGCGCCCTTCTTCATTTTAGCAATCAGCGCAGCAGAGGGCGGCGTGGTGGTTAAAACAATATCAGCATCTTGTAGAAGTTTGTCGTCATCTTCTAAAGCAACGCCTTGCTTTTCATATTCCTCATCGGCAAAGCCAGCTTGAAGCCCGACCCCGCGTTGCGCGGCAAGCTGAAAGCCTAAAGCAGCAAATTTGGGCGCAAGCTCTGGCACAAGCGCGGTGCGTCTATCTTCGGGTTGAACTATTGCGGCAAGTTTCATTTCGCTCGACTCTGTTAGGTTAAAAAGGCAGCCATAAAGACAAGCACAAGAACGCTCACCGCTACCACAGCCACGCAAACACGCAGGAAGCTCTTATAGGTGTTGAGATGGTCTTGCGTGCTCATCACCTCGCCCCATTTGTTTTGGTTCTCAAAGTCTTTCGTTTCATTTTCCATCTCTGTCCTCCTTATTTTGTTGCTTGCCAGTCGCGTTTCACTTTTGTAATCAGCAGCAAGGGCGAAGCAATAAAGATAGATGAATAAGTTCCCGTTATTATACCCCAAATCATCGCGAAGGCAAAACCCTTTAGCACCTCGCCGCCAAAGAAATAAAGCGAGAGCAAGGCTAAAAGCGTGGTTAGCGAGGTCATAATCGTGCGCGACAGGGTTTGCGCAATCGATAAATCCAGCAGATTATCTAGCTCCATTTTGCGATATTTACGCAAGTTCTCGCGCGCGCGGTCATAGACGACAACCGTATCGTTCAGCGAATAACCCACAATCGTTAGCAGTGCCGCGATAATCGAAAGGTTGAACTCAAAATGGAGCAGAGAAAAAACGCCGATGGTTAACACAACATCGTGAAGCAAAGCCAACACCGCGCCAAGCGAAAATTGCCATTCAAACCTTATCCAAATATAAACCAGCACAAGCCCGACGGCAATCAAAACAGCCAGCACGCCGGCAAAAATCAGCTCGCCGCTTATTTTTGGTCCAACCGCCTCCACACGGCGAAATTGATATTGCCCCTTGAGCGCCCCACGAATTTTTTGGATACTCGCTTCTTCGCGCGCCGCCGTGCCGTCTTGACTTGAAGCACTGCCCTCCACTCTTATGAGAACTTCCTTCGGCGAACCGAAATGCTGCACTTGAACATCGCCAAGATTGAGTCGGTTCAATGTGCCGCGCAGGTCTGCCAAATTGATGTCTTCTTTCGCCGATAGCTCAATGAGCGTGCCGCCGCTGAAGTCTATGCCATAGTTTAACCCGCGCGTGAAAAATAACACGATGCTCGCCGCCATCAAAAAGGCGGACAGCGCGTAAAAAACATAACGATATTGACATATCGGCGTTCTTATACCTGACGGAATCAAATTGAGCGTTTTCATTATTTTGCGCCCTCCAACATCATCGGTGTAATCGTGCGTAGCGGAAGGGTTTGCGGTCGGCGCAGCTTAATCCATAAGTAAGTTAGATAGCGCGTTAGAATAAAAGCTGTCCAAACGGAGCTGATGATACCAATGCCGAGCGTTATCGCAAAGCCACGCACAGGACCCGAACCAATAAAGAACAGGACCGCCGCAGCGATAAAAGTCGTGATGTTGGCATCAGCAATCGTGCCGAGCGCGCGGCGATAGCCTGCGTCAATCGCGCTAATCGGCGTTTTGCCATTGCCTATTTCCTCGCGGATACGCTCAAAAATTAGCACATTCGCATCAACCGCCATACCTATCGTAAGCACAATGCCCGCAATGCCCGGCAGCGTTAGTGTCGCTTGAAGCAAAGACAGAACGCCAACAATCAAAACCAAATTAACAAACAAAGCGATATTGGCAAAAACACCAAACAGACCATAAACCACAATAATAAAAATCACCACCGCCATAAGTCCAATCACTGCCGCCCACGAACCCGCGCGAATAGAATCCGCCCCAAGCTCCGGTCCCACCGTGCGCTCCTCTAAAATATACAAGGGCGCAGGCAAAGCACCCGCACGTAATAAAATAGCTAAATCATTCGCCTCCTTCGTGGTGAAAGAACCGCTTATCTGCGCGCGCCCGCCTAATATCGGCTCGTTAATCACCGGCGATGAGATGACTTTATTATCCAAAATAATCGCGAAAGGTCTGCCAACATTATTGGTGGTAATATCACCAAATTTTCTTGCCCCCGCCGTATCTAGCTGGAAGATAACTATCGGGCGGTTGGTGAATTGCTCAAAAGCAGGTTGCGCGTCAATTAAGTTGTCGCCACTCAAAATAGCACGGCGCTCTAAAAGCACCGACTGACTCGGGTCGTCTGCCATCGGCAGACGCTCGGTGCCGGCCGGCGCTCTGTTCGGCTCAGCACTGCGCCGCGAAACGAGCTTAAAATATAATTTCGCCGTTTGCCCGATTAGCTTCTTCAACCTATCAGGGTCATCAAGCCCCGGCACTTGAACGAGAATGCGCTCATCGCCTTGTCGCTGAATGGTTGGCTCGGTTGTGCCGAGCTCATCGACACGGCGGCGTATCACCTCTATCGATTGCGTGAGGGCAAGCAAATTTTGCGCACGCCGCGCCTCCTCGTTCGGCGTGATGAGCGTTTGCCCCTGCGCATTTATCTCTACCAGCAAAGCGCCCTGACTCTGCGTGAAAGCAGAAAGCAAGTCGCTTCCCGAAAACCCGGTGATAGCCTGTAAAACTTCTCGCGCCTTTTGCGCTTGCTTGTTGTCGCGCAACTCTAGGCGCACGCCAGCCGCTGTGGAGCGCAGATTGCGATAGCCTATGCCTTCTTTGCGTAAGGTGGTGCGCACTTCGCCACGTAGGGCTTCGAGTCTTTCTTTGTGCGCCGCCTTGACATCAACCTCGAGCAAAAGGTGCGAGCCGCCGCGCAAATCCAATCCTAAATGAAGTCCCTCGCTAGGCCAGTAGTCCTGCAACGCCGAGCGCATTCCCGACGACCAAACATTCGGCATGGCTAACAAAAACCCCACCACAAGAATGACTAATATCAAGCCTTGTTTCCATATTTCAAAGTGAATCATTTTATTTCGGTTGCGCCGTCCCGTTTGCCGAAGGCGGAGCATCATCTCCCTGCTTGCTACTAATAGTCGTCTTCACCACCTTGACGCGCACATTATCGGCGATTTCTATCAGGCATTCGTTGTCGTCAATGACGCGGTGAATTTTACCGACAATGCCGCCTGACGTTATCACGGTATCGCCTCGCCGAAGCCCCGCCACCATATCGCGATGCGTTTTCAGCCGCTTGTTTTGCGGGCGAATGATAAAAAAGTAAAAAATAGCAATTAAGATAACCAGCGGGAAAAACACCCCAAAATTACCAAACGCCGAGCCTTCTTGCGCAAAGGCCGGGGTTGCGAATAAAGAAGTTGCGAACAACAACAAAGCTAGACTGAGAATTTTCATTTATAAATTGTCTCCTTTTGGTTTTGGACTATATCACTCTCTAGGTTTTGGGTCAATTGTGAAGCGAAGGCACTATTGAGGTGCGCGAGCTTTTTGCTGTCCGTCCAATTGAGCTGGAGCGGCGTGATGGATATTTTACCCCCATAAACAGCGTGAATATCAGAGCCTTCCTCAGGCACAAAGAGATGGCGGTTAAACCCCATCCAATAATAGGGGCGGTTGCGCGGGTCGGTGCGCGCAATCATTCTCAACAGCGGAAATTCGCGCCTGCCTTGATGAGTCATCGCAACGCCTTCCACATCGCCTATGGTGCGGTCGGGAAAATTGATGTTGAACGCTCCTTTGGTTTGCGTTTCTACCATCGTTTTAATAATTTTAGGCGCGTAATGCTCGGCGGTCTCCCATTGTAGCTGAGGCTTGCCGCTCATACCGAAGGCTTGGCTTAAGGCAACAGAGAAGCAATCGGCGATTAAGCCCTGCATCGCACCTGAAACCGTGCCAGAATAAATTAAATCTTCCGCAATGTTTTGTCCGTGATTAACCCCCGAAATAATAAGGTCAGGCTTTTTGTCTATCATAAGATGGTGGAGTGCCACCATCACGCAATCGACCGGCGTGCCATCGATGGAGAAGGTTTGTTCATCGCGCTGCTCTAGCCTTATCGGGTCTTGGAAAGAAAGAGAACAACCCGAACCCGAACGCTCGCGATTGGGCGCGACCACCCACACATCATCGCACAGGCTTTGCGCAATACGCCGCCCAACCGCTAACCCTTCGGCATCAATGCCGTCATCATTGACAAGTAAAATACGTTTAATCATTGGCTTCTCTCTTTTTCTCCATCATTCTAGCAGCGATGAGCGCAAGTTCATAGAGCAAAAGTGTCGGCACTGCCAAACCAACTTGACTGATAATATCAGGCGGCGTGAGAACCGCCGCAAGCGCGAAAATTCCCACCACCGCATAGGGTCGCGCCTTGCGTAAGCTCGCCACCGAAACCAAGCCTGCGCGCGCCAGCAAGGCTATCACCACTGGCAGTTGGAAACATAAACCAAAAGCAAAGCTCAAAACCATCACGAGATCTAAGTATTCACTGACGCGCGGTAGCATTTCTATAATGCGCACTTCGTTGGCTTGCTCCATCGATAGAAAAAAGCTCAACGCCAAAGGCATAATGCCAAAATAAACCAGTGCTACACCCAATAAAAATAATAAAGGTGCGGCAAACAAAAAGGGTAAAAATGCCGAGCGTTCATTCTTATAAAGACCGGGCGCAATAAAACGATAAAGCTGAAATGCAATGAACGGAAAGGCTAAAATAAAACCGACAAATAAAGCAATTTTCAACTGCGTGAAAAAAAACTCTTGCGGCGCGGTATAAATAAGGCGCACCTCACCATCTCCAGTGGCGGTTTCATAAGGCAAAAGCAAAAAGTCAAAAATTCTTTCGGCGAAGCTAAAACTCAAAACAAAGCAAAGCGCTAAAGAAACCAAACTCCACGCCAAACGCCGGCGCAACTCCACCAAATGTGAAACCAAAGGCAAACGCCCTTGCTCTAACGATTCTGCTTCTTTTTTTTTACTCATTATCTTTAAGGGAATTTTTATTTTGCTCGCTTCCCTCTATATTATTTTTATCATCGCTCGGCTGACTATCGCTTTCTAGCTGCTCCGCCATATCCTCAAAAGCAGCACGCGCATCACCAAACGTAGAGCGCGCCATTCGAACAAAATTACCCAGCATAAAAGCCGCGCGCGATAACTCCTTCGGTCCCAAAACCACCAAAGCCACTACGATAATAAGTAAAACTTCTAAGAAGCCCAAATCAAGCAACTACTTATCCTGCGCTTTATCAGTCTCTTTTTCCTCGCGCTCGATGACTTCCGCATCTTTCACGTCTAGACCCTTGCGAAAACTTTTAATGCCCTGCGCGAGCTCGCTCATCAAAGAGGCTATCTTCCCGCGCCCGAAAAGCAATACCACCAAAAGTGCCACAACCGCTATTTGTATCCAGCTTAAACTCATAGGTTTCTCCTTTATAATTGATTATACACGAAATAGATGAACCGCTTTAGGGTCTAAATAAAATTTATTGTCTTGCGCCCCCGTGGAGTCGCTCGTGGAGCCGCTCGTTTGCGCGGTGAGCTTGCGCTCGCCCACAGACGCACCGCGCCACAGAAGCGTCCATTCGGTCATTTTGCCTAGAAACCGCCTCTGGAGCGGCTGAACCTCAAGCATAATAGTGTTAGCCGCGGCGGCGGCGGTGGCGGCAGGCGGGCGCGGTGAAAGCGCCTCTGGGCGAAAGGCAACGAGCACTTTCTGCCCTTCGCTGAAATGCGGACGCTCCGCTCCCTCCATTTCTGCCTCCTTTTCTACAAGCGGGAGAATGAAATCCTCCCCCACGCGCACCGCCCCTTGAACAACTTCCGCCTCAAAAGTGTTGAGCTTGCCAAAGAACTGCGCCGCCCTCAAAGAAGTCGGCTTGTGATAAAGACCATCGGGCGTGCCTTGCTGCTCTATCTTGCCCTTGTCGATAAGAACAATGCTATCGGCAATATAGCAAGCCTCCTCAGGGTCGTGGGTGACGAAAACACAAGAGCAACCACGCTCGCGCAATAGCTCGACGATTTCCTCGCGCAAACTCTCGCGCCACTGCTTGTCGAGGCTGGCGAAAGGCTCGTCTAAAAGTAAAATCTTCGGGTCGGTAGCAAGCGCGCGCGCCAACGCAACCTTTTGACTCTCCCCGCCCGAAAGCTGGTGAGGATAAAAATCAATATAAGATTCCATACCAAGCCTTTTGAGCTCTGCCAAAGCACGCGCCTGCCGTTGCGGACGCATTAACCCGCGAATACCAAAATTAACATTACGCCCAACCGTCAAGTGAGGAAACAAAGCCTTATCTTGAAACACAAAACCAATGCGGCGTTTTTCGGGCGGCACAAATTGAGTGTCGCTAGATAGCATCTGCCCTTCCACCCACACTTCACCTTTATCGGAACGCTCTAACCCCGCGATGATTTGTAAGGTCGTTGTTTTGCCGCTGCCCGACGCGCCAAGCAAACAAATGATTTCGTGTTCGTTAAGCTCAAAATTAATGTCCGACAGCACAGCGCGGTCTTCATATTTTTTGGCTATGTGCTTTAATTGTAAAAAAGAAGTGGGTGTCTTATCCACCCCTTTGCTCCTCTAAACTTGGCAAATTGGGTGGCTCTTCTCCCCGTAGCTCTTTGTCTTGTAGCTCTTTGCCCCGTAGCTGGGGGGGAATTTTTTCTAACAAGCCCGCGCCCTTTAACTCTTCCAAATCCGGCAGAGATTTTATCGTGTCTAACCCAAAGTGCTGGAGAAAAGCTTCCGTAGTGCTATAGATAGTGGGGTGACCTAAGACATCACGCTTGCCGCTAATTTTTACCCAACCTATTTCCATTAAAATATCTAACGTGCCAGACGATAAACTCACACCCCTTACTTCTTCAATTTCGGCGCGCGTGATGTTTTGGTGATAAGCGATTATCGCCAGCACCTCTAACGCCGCCTTGCTTAAACGGCGCGGGGTTTCCTTAAATTGCGCTAGAATTTGACTCAAATCCTCCGCCGTGTGAAAAAGCCATCGCCCGCCTCTTTGTGCTAAATGAACGCCTCTTTCAGCATAAAGCACTTTGAGCTCTTCTAATAATTTCTTAACCTCCGACCCTTCAGGCAAGTGCGCCTTGAGACTCGCCTCGTCTAAAGGTTCGAGCGCGGCGAATAAAACAGCTTCTAAAATGCGGAGTTCTTGTTTCATATTGGTTTAAGCGGCTTGGGTTTTTTGTCTTTGCGTTTCCGCCTCGTGGCTTTTGGGGCGCAGGTAAATGGGCGCGAAAGGCGTTGTCTGTTTGAGCTCTACCAGTCCGTCTTTTGCCATTATCAGCATTGCGGCAAAAGCGCTCGCCAAAGTAGAGCGCCTTGACGCATGGCTAACCGCAGGAAGCCAACGCTCTAACGCCTGCCATTCAATGTTGAGGCTAAGCCGCTTTGACAAAACTTTATAGGCTTCCTCTATGGTTAAAACCGGTTGGCGTTCTATTTTATACGCCTTGTCGGCTTGCCCACGTAGCTTTTGCGTGGCATAGGCTTTCACCAAATCAAGTAGATTGTCTTGCCAAATAGGCGACTTGATAAGCCTTATGCCCTCAGGTGCGCCGCGCGCTAAAACATCTATGCCCAACCGCGAACGCGCCATCAGCCGAGCACTCGTGCGTCTCATCGCGTCAAGCCTTTTGATGCGCCACGCGAGAATCTCGGCTTGCGTTTCGGCATCGAGCTCTTGGTCGTCTTCCTCATCGCGCGGTAAGAGAACGCGCGACTTTAGGTAAGCCAAATAAGCCGCCATCACCAGATAACTCGCCGCTTCCTCCAAATGCTCTTTACAATGACGCTCTATAAATTGAATATACTGCTCGGCAAGTGCCAAAATATCCATTTTAGCAATGTCTATCTTCTGCTTGACCGCCAAAAAGAGAAGCAGGTCTAAAGGTCCCTCAAAAGCATCTAGCGAGACAACAAAATTGCCCTCCGTTTGCGCTTCGTCTGAGGAGAGTTCAAAATTTTCTATAATGTTATCTTCTTCCATACTCATTGCTCCTCAAGCCACTCTAAAACTTTCTGCCAGCGTGCAGTGGCTTGGTCTGTCATAGCGGGCAGCCTCTTGGCTATCTCCGCCATTTCATCGAACTTGCCCGAGCAGTGTAGCACAATATCACAGCCCGCCGCTAGAGCTTTGCTGACACGCTCGGGTAAAGTGCTACTCAACGCGCCCCCCAAAGCCTCCATGCCTATATCATCGCTTAGCAAAAGACCGCGAAACCCAATCTGCGTGCGCACAATTTCGTTAATGATTCGTTTTGAAAAAGTTGCCGGAAGAGCCTCGTCAAAAGCCTTATACACAATATGAGCCGTCATCGCCAGCAGCTCGTCCTTGAGATGGTGAAAGGGATAAAAATCCGTTTTGGTTAAAGTGTCCGCGCTTGCATCAACCAACGGCAAAGCAAAATGAGAGTCTTGCTCTGCTCTGCCATGACCCGGTATGTGTTTTAACATCGGCAAAACACCGGCAGACTTCAACCCACCACAAGCCGCCGCCGCAAGGTCGGCTACTTGCTTTGCATCATTGCCGTAAGCGCGCGTGCCAATTACCGAGTCCGCTTGCTTCGTGGGAATATCCAACACGGGAAAGCAATTTACATTGATACCCAATGACTGAAGCTCCTTGCCTATTTTTTGCGCGCCTTCATAAGTCGCTTGGCAGGCGGCAGCTTCGTCTTGCTGATAAAGCGTGCCGTAATCGCAAGCAGGCGAATGGGTTTGCCAGTGCGGTGGGCGAAGCCTTGCTACCTTCCCGCCCTCTTGGTCAATTAAAATGAGCGCGGGGTGTGCGCACAAAGACTTTAGCTCCGCTATTAAGGCTTGAACTTGTTTTGGGTTATCGCAGTTGCGCTGAAATAAAATAAACCCTGCGGGTTGAGCTTGGGTAAAAAGAACTTTTTCCGCTTCGGTTAAAACCAATGCCGCACACCCAAGAACAAGTGGTGCGGGCGACTTAGCGTTACGCGCCTCAGCGCGCGGCGCTCTAGTGCTACGCGTCTTAGTGCTACGCGTCTCAGTGCTACGCGTCTCAGCGCTACGCGCCTCAGCGCCTTTTGACAAAGCAGTCTCTATTTCTCTGTCTTAATGTTTCACAAAATTCCTGCGCGGCTGCTCTATCCTCAAAAGGAAAAACATAAAGCCTGTGAAATAAACCGCGACCCCTTACGCGCGCGCGCTGAATGCCAGGGCGAAGCGGGCGAAATAAATTTTCATTTGTCCCTTTTATCTCATAGTAATAATCTTTGGCGCGCGTTTGGCTTGGTGCGGCAAAGAGCTGGACAACATAAGTGCCTTTAACCTGAGAGCCGTTCAACCCTTTAGCCTTAACAGGCACGGGTGCCTGCACGGGTGCGGGCGGGGACGATGATACTGGGGCGGGGGGTTTATCCATTTCGGGTGTTGGAGAAACAGATTCCCTTTCCTGCTGGCTAGTGTCGGCCTTTCTATTCCACAACTCGCCGAGCGGCTTCGGCGTAATAACTTCGGCGGGAATATCTACATCTGTAATATATTCATTCGGGCTATTCAAAAACAAAGTCGCGAGCGCCAACCCAACAATAACAAAACCAACCAGCTGCCCTAAGAAATCGCGCAAGCGGCGGCGGTAGGCGTTCGGGTGAAAGCGAGGGCGCGCATAAAAACTAGGAGACTCCGCCAAATAAGGCGCCATCGGCGGATAGGGCTGCGGATGATAATAATCACGCATCATCAAAGCTCCTTTAATTAAAGTTCTTCTATGGGCTCTATCCCCATTAGGTTCAGCCCATTACTTAGAACCTGCTTAGTCGCTTGAACTAAGCATAATCTAGCTTCCCTCATTCTAGGCTCTGGAGCGATAAATTTCAAGTCCCTATTCTCCTTGCCCTGATTCCAAAGGGTGTGGAAAGCCGCCGCAAGCTCTTGGAGATAAAAGGCTAAGCGATGAGGCGTTTTATCAAGTGCCGCGAGGGCTACCTCATTGGGATAGAGGCTTAACGTTTTAATCAAAGCGAGCTCGCTAGGTTGTTGAAGGTTAGCCAGTGTCTCTAAAGAGGGCGCGCCAAATTGAGCCTCCTCTCCCGCCTCGCGCAAAACCGAGCAGCACCGCGCATGCGCATATTGAACATAAAAAACAGGATTATCATTTGTTTGCTCTTTTAATAATTCAATATCAATGTCTAACGGAGCTTCGTTTTTGCGCGTTAGCATAATAAAGCGCAAAGCGTCCGCGCCAATTTCATCAAGCAAGTTGCTTAATCCTAAAAAATTGCCCGCGCGTTTTGACATATACTCCGCCTTCCCCTTGCGAACAATTCTTACCAAATGCATCAAGCAAACACTCAAGCGCACTTTACTTTGAGAAAGCGCTTCAACAATAGAGCTTAACCGCTTGACATAACCGCTATGGTCCGAGCCGAAAACATTTATCAAAATATTATAGCCGCGTTTAACCTTATCGTAATGGTAAGCAACATCGCCAGCGAAATAAGTCCAAGTGCCGTCTGCCTTTTTCATCGTGCGGTCGCCATCATCGCCAAATTGGCTAGAGCGAAAGAGCCATTGCTCCTCTGCCTCCCAGTGTTCGTCCTCCTTGCCTTTAGGGGGCGGCAAAATCCCTTCATAAACTAACCCCTCTTCTTTTAAGCTATTAAACACTTTTTCAAGCAACCCTTCCTTATGTAAAGTGCTTTCATAAAAAAAATTGTCGTGGCGGATATTGAGCCGCGCCAGTTCTTCTTTAACAAGTGCCATCATTTTTTCAATCGCCACCGCTCTCAATTTTTGGTCACGCTCTTCAGGCGCGCAGGCTAAAATATCCTTGTTTATGCCTGCCGCGATGTCCTTAAGATATTCGCCGGGGTAAAGGTCTTGCCCTTGCGGGATTTCCTTGCCCTCCATTCGCAATAATAAAGAGCGCGCCAAAATATCTATCTGCACCCCCTCGTCATTGACATAGTATTCACGCTCCACCGCATAACCAGCGTTCTCCATCAAAGCCGCAAGCACATCGCCGAAAATAGCGCCGCGCGCATGCCCTATGTGTAAAGGACCCGTCGGGTTGGCGGAAACAAACTCTATATTTACCCTCTGCCCCGCGCCGATAGAGCTTTTGCCATATCCCGCGCCCTGCTCTAATATCGCTTTGACCTGCCTATGCCAAACCTCCGCCTTGAGAAATAAATTGATGAAAGCCGCACCCGCCACCTCCACCTTTTCAACGCCCTCTAACTGCGCGAGAAACCCCACCAGCTTTTGCGCCACCGCCTTCGGCGATTCCCCCAGCGCCTTGCCTAAAATGAAAGCCGCGTTGGTCGCCATATCGCCGTGCGCCTTCTCGCGCGGCGGCGAAAGGCTGATGCCCGCCTGCGCCTGCCTGTCATAGCCTTGCTTCGATAAACTCGCCGCCAACTCTTTTTGATAATGGCTGTATATATTTTCCGTCATTTCGCTATACTATACCTATGAAACAGAAAATGATGCCTCAAAAATGAACCAAGAGAAACCCATCCAGCTTAGCGCAAGCGCGGCGAAACGTGTGCTTGCTCTCATTGCCGCTCAAAAAGATAAAAAGGATAAAGTCTTGCGTCTTGCGGTGGCAGGTGGCGGGTGCGCGGGCTTCCAGTATGAGTTCTCTCTTGAAGAGTTCTCACTCGAGGCGGATAAAAACAAAGACGACCTCGTCATTGAAAAGGAAGGCGCGATGATGGTGATTGACCCCATGTCTGTCAATTTGCTGAAGGGCGCGGAGGTCGATTTTGTTGAAGAACCCATCGGCTCTTATTTCAAGGTGAATAATCCTAATGCGATTTCGGGCTGTGGATGTGGCTCGTCTTTTTCCGTCGGTTAGATGAGGGTTGCCAGCTGGAATGTCAATTCGGTTCGCACGCGCTTACCTTTGCTGCTCGCGTGGCTTGAGGCGAACCAACCCGACCTGCTCTGCCTCCAAGAGATTAAGTGCCAAGAAAAAGATTTTCCCCTAACCGAAATAACCGACGCCGGCTTTGCGGTGGAGATTGTCGGGCAGAAGGCTTACAACGGAGTCGCCGTGATTAGTAAGCAGGCGGTCCAATGCCTCGCGAGAAGCCTGCCGAAAGCGCCCAAGATAGAACCCGAGCAGGCGCGCTTCATTGAGGTGCTGCTCGGCGACATTCACTTTATCGGAATTTACGCGCCCAATGGCAACCCCATTAACGAGGGGAGCGACAAGGGCGATAAGTTCAATTATAAAATAAAGTGGCTTGAGCAGTTGCTTGCCCATGCGCGCGGGCTTCTGGCGCAAGAAAGGAAGGTCGTGATTGCCGGCGACTTCAACATCATTCCAACTAAAAACGATGTGTGGGACGAAAAGGGCTGGCTGGGAGATGCGCTTTATCAGCCCGAAGTCCGCGCCTTGTGGCGGCAATTTCTGTGGAGCGGCTGGACCGATGCCGTTGCGGCAAAGTTAGGGAATGCGGGCAATTATACTTTCTGGGATTATCAGCGCGGGGCGTGGCAAAAGAACCATGGCATTCGCATTGATCATTTTTTGCTTTCGCCGCAAGCGGCGGATTGCCTGAGCGCTTGCGTGATTGACAGCGAGCAAAGGGCGTTAGAAAAGCCCTCCGACCACGTCCCCGTTTGGATTGAGCTAGATGATTAAATTGCGTTCTTGTGGTCGCACTGCTATTATTCAGGCACTAATTCGAACAAAGGAGAAATCCGATAGATAACTTGGTTAAATGGTGGCGCAATTTCGGACAAGACCCTGAGTTTCAAAGAAAATGGGTCTCTTTTTCGTTACCCATTTTTATTTTGCTTTTTTTTATTCCTACAAGTCTTATAACGGGACTTAATATATCTAGTATAATGAAAGCTGAACCGGTTAGCTTTATTCATTTCTTGAGTGAAGTGACCTGGAGGGCATTGGGACTTTGGAGGGCGGCGCCTTTTTTGTTCACGCAAGTTTTTAATGAAGTTTCTTTTATTTTCTTTTTTTCAGGGCTTATTCTTTTATCTTTATTAACTATAAAAACTTTATCTAATTCAATTAAGAATCCTTTATTATTATTCTACGGTTGTCTTTTTTTTATAATTTTAAATTTGCCTCCAATTATTAAATCCTTATCATCAATAGCATATATTTTAGCGGTTTATTATTATGCTATTGATTTATCTATTATAGCTATGGGGTTACTTGTCATATTTTTATGGAAAGCAGAAAATGTGCGCTTTAGAAAAATTAAAATCTTTTTATTGGCGACCCCCCTACTGTTTCTTATTGCAGCTCTCATCAATAGAGTGATTATTTTTCCCTACTGGGCAGTATTTTTAAAAACATTTTTTTAGAACTATATTAAACATCAGCGAAGGCGCGGGTCTCGCCCGCTCCGCCCGTGTGAGTCGTCGCTCCCGTGCGCGCAGCTCCAACCTGCTGCGCGTATTTCCATAAAACACCCGAACTATGTATCGTCTCGCGCGGACGCCACAAACCCTTGCGCTTCGCAAGCTCCCCCTCATCAACCGACACATCAATAATACCCGCCTCCGCGTCAAGCGTAATCATATCTCCGTCTTCTAGCAAAGCAATCGGTCCGCCTAAAGCCGCCTCCGGTCCCACGTGTCCAACGCAAAAACCGCGCGTCGCTCCCGAAAAACGCCCGTCCGTGATTAACGCTATCTTGCCTCCCATTCCCTGACCCGACAAAGCCGAAGTCGTCGATAACATCTCGCGCATACCCGGCCCGCCACGCGGTCCCTCATAACGAATGACAATCACATCTCCCTCTTTATACTTGCCGCCGAGAACCGCCTTAAACGCATCTTCCTCGCAGTCAAAACAACGCGCCCGACCCTTGAAGTGAAGCGCGCTCATTCCCGCCGTCTTGACAATAGCCCCCTCAGGCGCAAGGTTGCCCTTCAGCACAACCAACCCGCCCGTGTCGTTTAACGGATTCGAAAGCGGATAAATAACTTTTTGCTCCTTGTTGAATTCAACGTCAGCGAGATTCTCCTCTATGGTTTTACCGCTAACCGTTAAGCAGTCGCCGTGCAGATAGCCACCCTCCAACAACACTTTCATCAAAACCGGCATACCACCCGCCTCATACATATCCTTCGCAACGTAATTACCGCCCGGCTTTAAGTCCGCGATGTAAGGCGTGCGCTTGAAAACCTCCGCGCAGGCAAAGATGTCAAAATCTATGCCCGCCTCGTGCGCAATCGCCGGCAGATGAAGCGCGCCATTCGTGCTGCCGCCCGTAGCCGCAACAACAGCAGCCGCATTCTCTAACGCCTTGCGCGTTACAATATCGCGCGGACGGATATTATCCGCCAGCAAGCGCATCACCGCATCGCCGCTCGCGCGCGCGTATTCATCACGGCTCTCATAAGGCGCAGGCGCAGAAGACGACAAGGGCAAAGCCAAACCCATCGCCTCAGAAACACACGCCATCGTGTTGGCAGTGAATTGCCCGCCGCAAGCGCCAGCACCCGGACAGGCAATCCTCTCTAACGCGTGGAGGTCGCGCGCGCTCATCTTGCCCGCCGCGTGTTCGCCAACCGCCTCAAACACATCGAGCACCGTAACGTCCCGACCCTGCCAACGACCCGGCAGAATAGAGCCGCCATAAATGAAAACAGACGGCACATTCAAACGCACCATCGCCATCATCAGCCCCGGCAGGGATTTGTCGCACCCCGCAAGACCCACCAGCGCATCATAACAATGACCGCGCATCGTAAGCTCAACGGAATCAGCAATAACCTCTCGGCTCACCAGCGAAGACTTCATTCCCTCATGCCCCATCGCGATACCATCGGTTACGGTAATCGTGCAGAACTCGCGCGGCGTGCCGTGCGCCGCATTGACCCCCTGCTTCACCGCTTGCGCTTGACGCATAAGAGCGATATTGCACGGCGCCGCCTCGTTCCAGCAAGACACCACGCCCACGAAAGGCTGCGCGATTTCCTCTTCGCTCAAGCCCATCGCGTAATAATAAGAGCGATGGGGCGCTCTATCCGCGCCTTCGGTCACGTGGCGCGAGGGCAAGCGTTTTTTATCTATTTTTTTATTCATCAGCGCAAGTATAGCATAGTCTTTAGTTTTAGGATAGCTGTTTAAGCGCGGCGTGCGCTTTATCTAGCGAGCGCTCTTGCTCTGCCAAGCGCGTTTGGTTTTCCGCCACCACTTCGCTAGGTGCTTTGGCAGTGAATTCTTTATTGTTTAATTTTTTCCCTAGCTTTTCTATTTCTTTTGTGCGTTTGGCGATTTGTTCTTGTAATCGTTTTTTTTCTGCCTCTCTATCGATGCTAGTGCCTAAATCCAAGTATAAAGTTCGCTCCGCGCTGACAGAAAGCGCAATCGCCGAAGCTGGCGGCGGCGTGTCGCAAAAGCGAACGCGCGCGCGTTTCATTAAATGCTCCTGATAGGGCGCGAGCGCGGCTTTATCCCTATCGTTGGCGAAAAATAATTCTATCTCCGCCGACGGCGGCACATTAAGCGAAGCGCGACAGCTCCTTATGCTTTCTATCGCCTGAATAAGCGCGGACACCTCACCATCTAGGGCAAAAGGTGCGGCAAAAGTTTTGTCTTTGGTTTCAATTAAGAGCGTCTGCTCTTGCCACAACTGCTCGGTGATGAAGGGCATAAAGGGGTGCAGCACGATTAAAATTTCCCTCAACACAAAAGCGATGACCTTTTGCGTCTCCGCGCGTTTGGACTCATCGGCTAAATTGATTTTAGCCAACTCTAAATACCAGTCGCAAAAATCACCCCAGACAAAATGATAAGCCCTATCCGCCGCGTGATTAAATTCATATTTTTCTAAATAGTCATCAACCCCCTTTTTCATTCCACATAGCTCGCTCACAATCCATTGATTGATTTTGTCTTGCGTGGTTGTAATATCAAAGCGCGCATCATAAACCGCTTCGTTCATTTCACAAAAGCGCGCGGCGTTCCAAATTTTAGTCGCAAAATTACGATAGCCCTCTATGCGCGGGGTCGATAATTTTATATCCTGCCCCTGCGCCGCCATCGCCGCCATCGTAAAACGGAGCGCGTCAGCTCCATACCTATCCATCAGCTCTAGAGGGTCGACAACATTGCCCTTCGACTTCGTCATCTTTTGCCCCTTTTCATCGCGCACCAGCGCGTGAATGTAAATATCGCTAAAGGGCGGCTTGCCCATAAAATAACTAGACATCATCATCATCCGCGCAACCCAAAAGAAAATAATATCAAGCCCGGTAATCAATAACTGCGTTGGAAAATAACGCTCAAGCTCTGCCGTTGCGCTTTTCTCGCCTCCCCTCCAGCCTAATGTCGAAAAAGGCCACAGCGCAGACGAAAACCACGTATCAAGAACATCTTCATCTTGCGTCAGCGTTTTGCCCGCGCCCGCTTGAGCTTGAGCCTGCGCTTCACTCATCGCGACATAAAAATTGCCCTCCTCATCAAACCAAGCAGGAATACGATGCCCCCACCATAATTGGCGCGAAATGCACCAAGGCTGAATATGCGTGAGCCACTCAAAATAAGTTTTTTGCCAATAGCTCGGCACGAACGAAGTCTCCCCGCGCTCAACCACGTTTAACGCCTCAGCCGCCAGCGCAGTCGTATCCACAAACCACTGCTTGGTAAGATAGGGCTCTATAATTTCGTTCGAGCGGTCGCCATAAGGAACAGAATGATTTATCGTTTCTATTTTCTCCAGCAGATTTATTTTTTCTAACGCCGCGACAATAGCCGCCCTCGCTTTTTCGCGCGACAACCCGCGATAAGACTCAGGCACAGCAGCAGTGTCTAGTAGCTTGCCGCTTTCATCTAAAATGTTGATAGGCTCTAAATGGTGACGCGCACCAACTTCAAAGTCGTTGAAGTCATGCGCTGGCGTTATTTTTACCGCGCCCGAACCCTGCTTCGGGTCGGCATACTCATCGGCAATGATAGGTATCGCGCGGTCGGTTAAAGGCAAGCGCACCTTCTTGCCAATCAAATGCCGATAACGCTCATCATTAGGATGAACCGCAACCGCAACATCGCCGAGCATTGTTTCTGGTCTGGTGGTCGCCACAATAATATCACTAGCAATATCACTGGCAATATCACCGCTACCTTCCTCTAACGGATAGCGTAAATGCCACAGCGAACCCTTGACCTCGCGCGAGATAACCTCTAAATCAGAAATAGCCGTTTTCAATTTGACGTCCCAATTAACAAGCCGCTCGGCGCGATAGATTTTGCCCTCCTCGTAAAGTTTGACAAAAGCATAACGCACTGCTTCGTTCATTCCCTCGTCTAGCGTGAAGCGCGCGCGCGACCAGTCGCACGAAGCCCCTAACCTCTTCAGCTGATTGACAATTTCTCCGCCCGAACGCTCTTTCCATTGCCAGACCTTTTTCTCAAAAGCCGCGCGTCCTATTTCCTGCCGCGTTTGGTTGCTCGTGCGCGCAAGCTCACGCTCGACAACCGCTTGCGTGGCAATGCCCGCGTGGTCGGTGCCTGCCTGCCAGAAAACATCAAAGCCCTTCATGCGCTTATAGCGAATCATAATATCTTGGAGAGTCATGTTCAGCGCATGCCCCATGTGCAGCTTGCCCGTTACATTCGGCGGCGGCATCATAATAGTATAGGGCGTGCCCTGACCCTTAGGCGCGAAAGCACCCGCGCTCTGCCATTGCTGGTAGATGGTTGCTTCAAATTCGTCAGGGGAGTAAGTCTTATCGAGTTTGGGCGCGGGCGTAGTCATATTACCTTCTTATTTCTCGCGATATTTTCTCTATTTCCTCGCGGATAACTTGCTCGGCAAGTGCGGGGAGGTTTTTATCAACCCAGCTTTGCAAAATGAGCTCCAACATAGGACGCGCGAGCTGGGTTATCAGTTTTTCTAAATGTTCGGGCGTTAGTAGAGGGCTGTCTGCGCTCAAAGCGAGCTTGTTTTGTAAGCGACCAATTTCGCCGCGTAGCTCTCTCAAGGCAAGGGCGAGCGGAGAGGAATCATCGCCCATGCCCTCGCCCTTTTCTACATAGGCATTGACCGTCTCGCGAATGGTGGATAAGACTTCGTCTAGGCTTTCGCCACTTGCTGTTGGGTTGTTGTCTTCTTCCACCATTATTGTTTTCTCTTTAGGTGTTTTTCATTTGGCTGTCTTTCTCTCAACCCAATTTGCTTGCCCGTGAGCCTGCCACTGGTCGCGAGCAAACTATAAGCCGCGACTTGCTCATCACGCTTTGCGGTTTCTAAAGCAACCTGCGCGTTAAGATAATCTTGCTCGGCATCAAGCGAATCTAAAAAAGTGCTCGTGCCTAACGATTGCTGCTGGCGAATGCCATTCAAGGCAATGCGATTGGCATTCACCTGCTGCTTGCTTGAACGAATTTGCGCACGCGCCGTGATTAAACCCTGCCACGCATTCGCCGCTGCTTCATCAATTTGACGCCTCTGGTTTAAGAAAATAAATCGCGCGCGCTCTGCCTCATAAGCCGCTTTGCGCACGGTCGCGAAATTTCTGCCGCCGCTATAAAGAGGCATAGAAAATTTGCCGCGAATAGATAAATTAGTGCTGCCTTTGGTTTGCTCGCTCAGCTCTTGTCCTTGCGTGTAAATGCCTTCCACCGAAATCTGCGGCAGAAACAAACCATAAGCGGCAATTTTTGCCGTGCTCGCAACCTTATAACGTTGGCGCGCCGCGGCAAGCTCAGGGTGGTTTTTTTGCGCCGATTGTTTCGCCTCTGCCAAACTTTTAGGCAAGCGCGGCAGTGAAGAAAAACCTAATTTGCCCGAAGGCGCGCGCCCGATAATGCGCTCGTAAGCACTTTGAGATGCCACCAGCTGCGCTTCCGAAGCCGCAAGCTGCGTTTGGGCGGCACTCACGCGCGCCTCGGCAAAAGCGATAAGCGTGCGCGTGCCCTCGCCAACGCGAAAGCGGTTGCGCGTCTCCGCCAACCTCTTCTTGAGAATAGAAACATTGCTGCGATTCAAACGCACTATCGCCCTATCACGCAATAAATTATGATAGGCAGAAACCGCCGACAATAATATATTTTGCTCCAGCGCGAGCAAATCACCTAAAGCTGCTGCCTCGTTCGAACGGCTAGAAGAAACATTCGCGATAATCTGCCCGCCTCTAAATATATTTTGATTGACAATAATGCTACCGCTCCACGGATTGGTGGTGCTATCCGTTCTAGTCTCCCCGTCCATATTGGGGCGGTTGAGCGTGTTGTGCGATTGATTCAAACCATACTCTAATTGTAAGTTGGCTTGCGGAAGCCACTCGGAGAAAGCCGCTTGCACATCCGTGCCCGCCGAGAAATATCCCTGTCGCGCCGCAAGCAACTGCGGGTTCTCAGTCCAAGCCGATAGCAAGGTCTCCCTTAACGTCTCGGCAACCGCGCGCGCAGGAAAAACAAACAAAAAAGTAAAAACGACAAGAGATATTACAAAAGAATAACCCTCCTGCTTTATAACCCACTTCATTCTTTATCCTTTTTTTGCCCCGTCTTTTGCCCCATTTTTATTTGCTGATTATTCGCTTCAGGCGCGCTTTTCGGGTCGTCTCCGA
Organism: Alphaproteobacteria bacterium; assembly: GCA_965209065.1. Classification (GTDB taxonomy): domain Bacteria; phylum Pseudomonadota; class Alphaproteobacteria; order JAPOUT01; genus CBDBUR01. The sequence goes on along the minus strand of OZ242373.1, from coordinate 7,278 downwards.
TTGCCTGATGGGCTGCTTGATTTGATTCCTTCGTCCTTTTGTTTGTCGGCTTCTTTTGCGCGGCGCTTTTTGATGGTGAGCCTTGCGGCATGGTAGCTGTTTCTTTGGCTAAGCGTGGTGAGGGCGGCTCTAAAGCGCTTCCGCTTGTTTGAGCCATAAGTTCGCCCATTTTTTTTATAGGCTTCTTGGGTGAGCTTGTCTTGGATACTGAGGGCTTGGGCTCTGGCACTGCCGCCGCGCTTTTTGTAAGCGAGCCGCGTGCGAACAGATTGAACATGGGGCGCTTCTTTTCTTCTGGTGGCGGCGAGGTTTTCTCTGATGTTTTGCTTAACGTTTTTGAGTCGGCGTTTGGCGTGGCGGGCGAGCTGGGCGCGTCGGCTACCGACCGAAAAGCCTTTTGCGCGCCTTGCGCGTCTTGCTCTGAGACTTTGGCGGAGAGTGCCTGTTTCGTTAAAATGCTTTTGGAAACTTCCGCTACTTTTCCTAAGGCGGATAAATTTTTCAACGATGAAGCTCCGTAGGCTTTGGTCTTTTGTAAGCTTGCGCTTAAAACGGATTCTCCTCTCTGCGCGAGCGCGGAAAGTTTTTGCTTTAGCATTGGCTGCTTGTTCTTGTCGCCCCCCCCTGTCGAGAGACTTGAGGATCCTCCTGTTTCGCGAACGGACAAGGCTTCGGTAATTTCTTCGGAATTTTTTGGGGAATTTTTTGGAGGACTTTCTTCCGTTTGGGTCGTTCCGACGTGTGAACCAGCTGAACTGGATTCCCTTGATTCTACGGAAGTGGAGCGTGAGCTTTTTGCGGAAATTTCTTTTGACTCTTCTTCGTTCCATTTTTGCTCCTGGGTTTGTTCTTGGGTTTGCTCTTGTTTTTGTTTTGGCGGTTTGTCCGATAATAGACTCTGCTGGATATTAAGAGAAGGGTTTTTTACCTCAATGCCCGGAAAACGGAAAGGCACGGCAAGCGCGTCAAAACTAGGCAAAATAGCCGTGCGCGCATCAAAAAGCGCCTCATAACGCACACCTTGCTCGGTCTTCGTCCAACGCCACGCAACACCCTTGATATCACCCCCATCATCATAAACGCCAACAAAACGACCATTCATTCTTAACTGCGGAATAAAAATAGATTCTAACATTTTTGGCGTTATCGCACTCGCCCCGTTTAAGATAATAACATCATAAGGTCCTTGCTGTGGATAGCCCTCAATCAAACTCCCGCGCACAATAACAACATTGTTTTTTCCTAGAATTTCTAATTGCTGACTCGCCCGCGCGGCTAATCCTTCGTCACTTTCAAGACCAACCACCGTGCCGATACCAACCAAATCAGACAAAATCGCTGTGGAATATCCATTCGCACAACCAATATCTAACACCAAGTCGCCATCGTGAATGCCCGCCGCGTCAATCAAACGCGCCAACAAGGGAGGGCTTAATAAAAACCTATCGCTACTATTATTATCTAACTTTATATTATCTAATTTGGCATCTACCTCAGCATAGGCAAGCGCACCCTCTGGCGTCTTGACGAAATTCTCGCGCGGCAGCCGCGCCATCGCCGCCAATACTTTACGATTGGTCATACCCCCAGCCCTCACCTGATTTTCTATCATGTTGAGCCGCGCCTTCGAGATATTGTCCAACGCCGAAATTTCCGATGCCGCTTCAGACATTATTTATCCTTTCTTTGGTAGATATATAACCTATAGCATTTTATAGCTAGCTCGTGTTAAGGATAGCAAGAGCGGCCACGTGGCGGAGTGGTTACGCAGCGGATTGCAAATCCGTCTACCTCGGTTCGATTCCGGGCGTGGCCTCTCTTTTATTGCTAAAAAAATCCGCGATTTCTAGCCCCTTGACCCAAAGCACGCGCCCAGAAAAAAGTGGGCAAAAGTCCCAAAAGTCCTAAAATAAATGCCGCTAAAGCCACCTCCTCCAATAATCCCAGAGAAGCTAGAGAATAAATATGTGTAGCCAGCGTCTCAAAATTAAAGGTGCGTATCATCAAGGTTAAGGGAAGCTCACGCATCGTCTCCACAAAGACAAAAACAAACGCCCCCCATATCGCCGGGCGAATAAGCGGCAAATGAACCCGCCCAAAAATCTCCGATAGCTTCAAACCAAGCGAACGCGCCGCTTTATCTAACTGCGGCTCAACACGCTCTAGCGCCGCGCCAATCACGTTAAAAGGCAGAGCTAGAAAACGCACGAAATAAGCAAAGAGCAAAATTTTATATCCCGATAAAAAAATGTTTGGAACACTCGGCTGAACCTGCGCGATAACTAAAATAATACCTAACCCCAGCACAGCACCCGGTAAAGCATAACCCATCACCGATAACTGCGAAAAATAAGTAAGCGGACGACTCGCCGCAACACGCGAGGCATAAGCCAGCATTAAACCCCCCGCAATAATAATAACCGTGCTGCTAATCGCTAAGGTTAAAGAATAGCGCGCGTAAGTCCAAAACTTTAACATATCAAACACGAAAGTATCACCCGCGTTCTCAAAAGAAACCCACCCTAAAAAAACCATCGGCACAATAAAACCAAGCGCCGGGGGTAGCAAGCAAAGACCCATCAATAAAACCTGCTTGCGCAAAGAAAGCTTCGCGCCCCTGTCTAAAGCAGAGGGCGGTGGCGTATAACGTTGCTGCGCACGCGCAAGACGCTCTAGCATAATTAAAATAAAAGCGAAAGCCATCACCCATAAAGCAATCTGCGTCGCACCCGATAAACTACCCCTGTTCAACCACGTATCGTATAACCCTAATGTTAATGTTCGAACTCCCAAATACTCAACAACACCAATATCATTTAAGCACTCCATAAAAACAAGCATCAAAACCGCAAACAAAGTAGGTCGCGCCAAAGGTAAAGCAACCTTGAAAAAACTAGCAAACTCACCCAACCCCAAAACGCGACCCGCCTTCATCAAAGAAGATGTCCGCCGAATGAAAATACCCAAAGAAGCAATATAAATATAAGGATAAAGCCCCAAAGATAAAATAATAATCGCTCCCCCCAAAGAATAAATAGAAGGAAAGTAATAATCACTCGCACCCTGCCACGCAAACAATTCCCGTAAAGTCGTTTGCACAATGCCGCTATAACTTAAAAGCTCAACATAAACATAAGCAGAAATATAAGTCGGCAAAGCCAAAGGCAGCACCAACAAAACCGCCAAAATTGACCGACCCTTAAATTGAAAAGAAGCAATCAACCACGCTGGTATCGCCCCAAGCACTAACACGCCCGCGCCCACGCCCATCATCAACCCCAGGGTGGTCGCGCTGAGCTTGAAAAGCGTGCCGAAAGAGCTTAAAAATTGTTGGTTTTCAGCGGGTTCTGCCACCTCTATCACGCCCGCGCCTAAAAAGAAAATCGCCGCAAGCGGCACACAAAGACAAGCCGCCGTTATCAAGGCAACCAGCCCCGACCATACTTGCGCGCTATCTACTTGCCGAATAATAACAACTCTCTTTAATCATTTAGCGCGGTGTCATCAACGAGAAGGCTCGCCTCGCCACGATGAGTCGCAATTTGACGCGGCGTTAGTTTGTCATCACGCGGAAGCCCCCAACTCCGCACAAGAGAAGAAGGCGCAACGCCTCGATGAATCGGAAACTCAAAATTATCTTTAGCGTAAATTTCCTGCGCCTTTCTGCTAGACAAAAACTCCATCAATCGCCGAGCGTTCTCCTTATTGCGCGCAAACCGCACCAGCACCATTCCTGAAAAATTCATGTGGGTGCCGCCGCCCTCCACATCAAAACGAGGAAAAATAATACGCACCGCGCGCGCCCATTTCTGCTGTTCTCGTTTTTTATTATTCGTCAGCATTTTTCCCATATAATAAGTGTTGGCTAAAGCGATGTCGCACTCCCCCGAATAAACGCCTTTGATTTGGAGGCGGTCATTTCCTGCCGGGCGGCGCGCGAGGTTGTTCTTTAATCCTTCCAACCAACTTTTTGTTTTCTCATCGCCATGGTGCTCTATGTAAGCAGCAATGAGCGCGATGTTATAAGGGTGTTGCCCATCTCGCATACACACCTTGCCATCGAGCTCTGGGCTGCCTAATGCCTCGTAAGATAGGTCGTCAAACTCATCATCATCTTTGCGCACAAAGAAAACACGCGCCCTTTTCGTTAAAGCAAACCACTTATTTTGAGAATCCCTAAACTGACGCGGAATATTGCGCCGCAACGTATTAGACGAAAAAACAGCGCCGATACTTTCGGCAGCCTGAAACATTTGCCCTATATCGGTCGTGAGAAGAAGGTCGGCAGGCGTGGTGCGCCCCTCTAAAGCAATACGCTCTATCAATCCTTTTTTGGCAAACAGCACATTCACGACAATGCCCGTCTCTTTTTCGAACGTCCTGAAGAGCGGCTCGATTAAAAAAGGCTGGCGATAAGAATAAACATTCACCACATTTTCACTTTGCTGCTCCTGGTTTTGGTCTTGCTCGGCAAGGGTGCGGCTTGCGAGAAAAATAACAATAAGCCCCAGCAGAGCCGCGCCACCATACATAAGCCACAAAGTAAAATGATGGCGGTTGATGTTGGTCGCTTTGTTGGAATGTTTTCCCATCGTTTTTTCCTTTTACTTGCGAATGATTATCATTATCAATACCGCGAATGAGCGGGTTTGTCAAGTGGGATATTATCTAGAAAAGGATTAAAAAAGCCTCTAGGATAAGCGGGGAGCAGCCGTAGCTCAGTTGGTTAGAGCGCCTGATTGTGGATCAGGAGGTCAGAGGTTCAATTCCCCTCGGCTGTACCAGTTTTATGGGGAATTTTTGGGGGAGCGCTGCGGGCAAAGCACGTGGGATACAGCTGGGATACAAGTGAGACAAGGTTTTTATATAATTCCTTTAATTTTATATCTTAGAATTAAGAAATTCATTTAAGCATTCAACTATGAGCCTCCGACGCTCTTCTAAAAAGTCATCAAATCTATCAACCTGCCAAAGTTTTCTGTTCGTTGGAATGGCTTGTTTAGCTATTTCATCTTCGCCGCATTCTTTAATAAAATCAGGAAAATAATTAATGGGCTCTCTATCCCTAATCTGTTTATTAGTCTTAGCACTAATAAAGCACAAATTAGCAATATCATTAATTTTTTCTTTTGGAATTTTACTACCTTCAAGTATTTTTCTAGGAAAAATATGATGAAATTCGAGAGCGTGACTTGCCCCTTTATGCTTCAAAGAAATAGCAAGTTGTGAACCCCAATCTTTAGCACCATTTGCCTTAAAAGCTAAAAACATAGTCTTAAAATAAGCGCTCCGCTGATTTCTACCTTCAATATCTGTAGATTCAATCTCCAGCCTACCAACTTGCCTATTTAGATTCTGTAAAAGAGCAGGAACATCTTTCCTGCCCCATACAGCATTCAAATCTTCATCAAGAAGTGTCTCAGATGAGCCGCGTGAATATCTACCTTTGGCATTAGCTAATAGTGTCCAATGACGAAGAGCACGCTCTTCTTTAGATGACAACTCATAATTTCTTTTATGTGCATAAGCTGCAATCGAAATAATAATAAAAGGCGATGATAAAAGAACAAGTTTATCAATGCCTACATTGCTCTGAATAAAATTCAAAGCAAAATTCATACCTTTCTGCTGTTCTTTCCAGTTTTCCTCAAGTTTCTTTTTGCTAAGACTCCTAACTATATGAAACTTAGATTGATGTGTTGCAAAGGAAACAAGATTTTTAAGATGAATAGACAAATCTAAATCAAACCCTCTGCCCTTACACTCTTTTTCAAATTTTTGAAATAATTCTAAAGAGCCACGCCATTTAGCTGTTATATGTGCTAACGCGAGATCAGAACTTCTAAGTTTCACCCCTAGCGAATTTATACGGACAAAGATTTCTGTAACTTCCTCATAAGATTTTTCTCGTTCAAGGATATGGACCCTATATGAGTAATTTTCAATTTTACGTAATCGGTTTAGTCGGTCACTATATTTATTATAACGTGAATCGTCAAAATTTTTCACGCCGGCTTGCTTCAAAAATTTTTCATTGCCGGGCTTTTTAAAAACATCCGTAACAGACACCCAATGCGGTAATGCAGCAAGCTTCTTATTATGAACAACAAAAGTCATCTCGTTAAATTGCTTTAAAAGCTCATCCTCTGAAGCATCTGCGAGTTCAGTTTCCTCTATATCGTTTTCATCATCTGTATTGTTATCATTTTCTATATCATCTTCATCAGCTTCTATTACACTTTCCACTATTTCTGGGTGTTCCAAATTAAAAAGAATATCAATCGGATTCTTGCGTCCTCGCACAGAAACTAGTTCACCATTTAAAATGGCTGATAAAGAAGTTAGACGTTGCTGCCCATCTAAAAGAAGTTGAAAATTATGTCCCGCAGGCTTATCTTGCTCTATTGCAAAATTACGCGTAGCTACATTATCACCCGTTTCCCATGTTAAAATAAACCCTGACGGATAATTTCGATAAAGCGAATCTAAAAGATCACGAACACGCGTTTTTCTCCAAACATACTGGCGTTGCATTTCAGGCAATCTAATTTCATTTCGCTTGATTTTATTTACAAGCTCTCTGATGGTATTATCTTGTTGTGCCATTTAGGTTTTCCTCTTACCCGCAGTATAATGAATCTTTATGAAAAAACAAGGCGGTTGCTCAAATCTGAGTAGAACTAAATGCCGACAGACAACATCTGCTTATAAGCAGGGCGCGCGCAAACTTTCTCTAACCAAGCACCCGTCGATGGACGGGATTCTAATTCCCCCGCTAACTTCAGGTTTTGGATATTAAACCCCATTAAACAATCTGCCGCACTAAATAACTCTCCCGCAAAATAAGCATTCTGCTTTAAGTGGTTTTCAATGTGGTCGTTGCTCTTTTGACTTTCCGCTCTCATCATTTGCGCTAAGGGAGAATCGGTGTCCCCGATGCGCCGCAGATAAAACCCGAATAGATTAGGGAGAAAGGGCGCGCCCTCAGCGGCGTGAAGCCACTCTAAATACTGACCCAAATTTTCAGCGTTAGGCGCAGGGTGAAGTTTATATTGAGTGTCATGCTTTATTAGCAAATACTCAGCTATGGCGCCGGTTTCGGCAATCACTTTGCCGGCGTCCTCCAAAATCGGCGATTTGCCCATCGGGTGAATCCCTAAAAGCGAAGGCGGCGCGAGGTTGGTTTTAGAGTCGCGCTGATAGTGAGCAATCTCATAAGGAGCTTCAAGCTCCTCCAAAAGCCAGACAAGCCGCTGCGAACGCGAAGCATTTAGATGG